>NZ_JAFBIO010000010.1 GCF_021531255.1 Allofournierella massiliensis
CCCTCCCCCAGCAGGCAGATCCCTCCCCCGGTACCGAAGGCCCAGAGGCAGTCTTTCAAGAGCGGCGAGGGCGGGCAGGCCCGCCGACACCAAAGCGCGTATTCCTTGCGGGTGGTCCGCATGGTTCATTCCTCCTTTGAGGGCTTCTGCCTTCCCGGCGCGTATACAGAACGGGGAAAACAGAGCCTGACAATATTGTTTGAAAAGGCGGATGAAACTATACATACTGCCGAAAGCGCAAGTTGCTTGTGAATTATCCTTTTGCATTTTGCCGCTCACGCCCCGAAAAGGAATATGGTATAATAAACGTCAGATAGTGATTCTCCCGGCGCTCGTTGGCGCTGCGGCGTTGACTGACGCTGCTGCGCAAGGCCGGGAGCCAGAGCGGGGACAGAGGGCAGGCCGGCGGCCAGCCTGCCGGGGGCGGCCTCCGCTTTTCAGCAGGGAAACCGCACGGCCCGGGGCCGGGGCGGGCTGGGGGCGATGGGAAACGGCAGTGCCGGGAACCGGGGCCCGAAGCGTTTTTCAGGAGGAAAAGAAATGTCAAGCAGATTGATCGGTACGGTGGCCCGAGGTCTGTGTGCGCCGTCGGTACAGCCGGGCACCGACCTGGTAGACCTGGTGGCTCACACCGTTTTGGCGGCTGCCGCCCAGGAGGGGATCATCCTCCACAGCTCGGATCTGGTGGGGGTTTCCGGCACCATGGTGGCCCGGGCCCAGAATAACCTGGTCACTGTAGACCAGTTGGCGGAAGAGGTTCGGGAAAAGTTCGGCGAGGATGCCACCCTGGGCCTGCTCTGGCCCACCTTCTCCACCAGTTATATGGCTGCCGTCCTGCGGGGAATTGCCCGGGGCTGCAAAAAGCTGGTGCTGCAGCTGGCCTATCCCCTGGATGAATCCGGCCGGGCGGTGATCAGCCTGGAATCCCTGTTCGAGATGGGGGTGGACCCCTATGAGGACACCCTGTCTGAGGAAGGGTATCTTTCCCTCTTCGGTGAGGAGAACGGGGGCTCCGGTTCGGGCCGGGAATATATGGATTACTGCCGGGAAGTGGCCGAGGCCGAGGGATGCGAGATCCAGTTCTTCTTCTGCAACCACCCGGATGAGCTGCTGAAATATACCCGCAACATCCTGTACTGCCACCGGCGGCGCAGCCCCCGGCTGGAAAAGAAGCTGCTGAACCGGGGGGTAAAGCGGCTGTACGGACTGAACGATTTGTGCAACCAGCCCTGCGAGGACAGGGGTTATCACACCCGGATGGGCCTGTTGGGGGCCGCCAGCGATACCTCCGACCGGATCCTTCTGGCGCCCCGGGATACCAGCGCCTTTGAGGATGCCCTGGGCGAGCGGCTCAAGCAGCTGATCGGGGTGCGGCTGAAGGTACTGGTCTTTATGCACGGCAACCCCAAGGAGTTCACGGATATGGACGCCGCGCCCCTGTGCAGCATGATGGGGGACAGCCTCAGCGCCAGTGCGCCGGTGGTGCTGCTGCAGGGGTACCGGCCCCAGTGATCCCGTAAAAATCAAAGAAAAAGCGCGCCGTTCCTTTTGGGGAAACGGCGCGCTTTTGCGTTTGGGTCAGCGGGTGTGGATATCTAGCTGGGGGAAGGGGATCTCGATCTGGTTGGCATCAAAGGCTTTCTTGATGTTTTCGTTCAGGTCAAAGAAAAGGGTCCAGTAGTTTTCGGCCCGGCACCAGACCCGCAGGGTGAATTCCAGGCAGCTGTCTTTCTGGGCGCTCATCCGGGCCAGGGGCGCGTCCGGCGCTTCGGGGCCGGTGAGAGCCAGGGGATGGGCAAGCACCTCATCCAGGATGATCTTTTTGACCTGGTCGATGTCGCTGTCATAGGCGGCGGAGAAGGTCATATCCACCCGGCGGATGCCCTCGGAGGAGTAGTTGACCACCGCCGCGTTGGTGAGGTTGCCGTTGGGCAGGGTGATGGTCTTGTTATCCACCGTGGAGAGGACGGTATAGAAAACGGTGATGGCCTTGACCGTGCCCGAGTAGCCGCTGGCCTCCACAAAATCCCCCACCTTGAAGGGCTTGAAGAAGAGCAGCATCAGCCCGCCGGCGAAGTTGCCCAGGGCGCCCTGCAAAGCAAGGCCCAGGGCCACGCTGCAGCTGGCCAGCATGGTGACAAAGCCGGTGGTGGGGATATCCAGAATGCCCACCAGGCAGAGCCCCAGCAGAATGTACAGCACAATGCGCAGAAAACTGCGCAGGAAGGACTGGAGCCCGGCGTCCAGTTTGCGGAAGGCGAGGCCCTTTTCCATCCGGCGCATCAGCCAGCGGATCAGACGCAGCCCCACCACCAGAACAATCAGCGCGTACAGCAGCTTGAGGCCGAAGGAGGTGCCAGTGGTATACAGAAATGAGAGAAAAGCTTCCATTTTACACAATCCTTTCCTAAAAGAGTTGAACCATGACAAGTATATCATCTCCAGTCTCAAAAGGCAAAAGCCGGCGGGCGGGCCGGGGGGCGCCGCGTTGCGAAAATGGCGCGGTTCGTCTATAATACAAACAAGGAAAAAAGCCGGCGTCAGCCACGAGTGCCCCCGCCCGGGGAAGAAAGGGGCGTGCATATGCGGGTTTTCAAGGGTAAGGCAGTTTCCGGCGGGTACGCGCTGGGAAAGATCCGGCGGATCGACCACGGCATCGGCAATGTGAGCCGCACAGTACAGGGGCCTTTGCGGGAGCGGGCCCTCTTCGATGCGGCGGTGGTCATCGCCAAGAACGAACTGGAAGAATTGGAGCAGCGGGCCACCGGGGAGGAAAAGGATATCCTTTTGTTCCAGCGGCTGCTGCTGGACGATGAGGTGCTGGTGAACGCGGTGGGAGATTTCATCCTTTCCGGCACCGGCAGCGCCGAGGCGGTAGAACGGGCCAGTGAGCTGTTTGCCCGCCGTCTGCAGCAGGTGGATGACAGCTATATCGCCGACCGCTCCACCGATGTATTGGATGTCTGCCGCCGGGTGGTCTCCATTCTGGACGGCAAGCCCCGGGAGCGGCTCAACCTCACCGAGCCCATGATCCTGGCCAGCGAGACCCTCTACCCCAGCGATATCTTTTCGGCGGGCAGCGGGATGATCCTGGGCATCGTCACGGTGGAGGGCAGCGCCCAAAGCCATGCGGCCCTGGTGGCCCAGACCCTGGGCATCCCGGCCCTGATCAAGGTGGAAAGCGAGTTCCTGGAAAATTGCGATGACATGCCGGCGGCCCTGGACGGGGAAAAAGGCGAGCTGATCCTGGAGCCGGACGAGGCCTGCCGGGCCCGCATCCTGGAACAGAAGGACGCCTGCAGCCGCCACACCGCCGACTGGGAGCAGCTTCTGGCCGCCCCCTGCCGCACGGCCGACGGGGTGCCCTTTTCCCTGCTGGGCAACTGCAGCGGCCCCGAAGATATCGAAGCGGCGGTGGCCTGCGGCGCCCAGGAGGTGGGCCTGCTGCGCACCGAGTTTGCCCTGGCGGGCAGCCGCATCCCCCCCGAGGAGGAGCAGTTCTACTTCTATGTGAGCTGCCTGGCGGCGGCGGGCGGCCGGCCGGTGACCATCCGCACTTATGACATCGGCGCCGATAAATTTTCGGATGGAGTCAGCTTCAAGCCGGGGCCCAACCCGGCCCTGGGGCTGCGGGGGCTGCGGCTCTGCCTGCAGCGGCAGGATATCTTCCTGCCCCAGATCTACGCCCTTCTGCGGGCGGGGGCCCGGGGAGAGCTGCGGGTCATGTTCCCCATGGTGGGGGATGTGAGCGAGTGGGACGAGGCCATGGAACTGGTGGAGACCGCCCGGGAAAACCTGCGCAAGCGCTCGGTGACCTTCAAGGAGGATCTGGTCTTTGGCTGCATGATCGAGGTGCCGGGGGCGGCTCTCACTGCCCGGGAGCTGGCGGCCCACGGCTGCAAGTTCTTCAGTATCGGCACCAACGACCTGGCCCAGTATACCTGCGCCGCCGACCGGATGGACCCGGCGGTGGAAAAATACTTCCGCACCGACAGCCTGGGAGTGGACAGGCTGGTGCAGATGACGGTGGATGCGGCCCGGGAAGCCAACATCCCGGTCTGCGTCTGCGGTATGGCCGCCGGCCAGCCCCGGATGGCCGAACATTACCTGCGGCTGGGGGTGGACAGGCTGTCCATGGCATCCCAGTGCCTGATGGACGTAAAGCGGCACCTCACCCGGGCCGACCTGCACCACCCGGAACAATTGCCCTGCGGCCGGCGCTGAGGGCGATCATACCATATTTATCAGAAAAGGAGGCGTTCTATGCGGCAAAAGCGATGCCCCGGGCCCAAAGGCCTGCGGGCCCTGTGCCTGTGCGCGGCGATTGCGCTTTTGTCGGGATGCGCCTCCTCCGCCCCGTCGGCCACAACAGAACAGATCAGCCCGGAAGCGCCGGCCCAGAGCGGGCAGGCCATTTCCCAGGGCCAGGAGGATTTTGAGCCCTACCAGGCGCCTCCCTTTGCGGACAGCCCCTTTGAGGAGGAAGCCGCCCAGGATTGCGGCGCGGCTCGGCTGGACCTGAGCCATACGACCCAGGGGTATATCGCTGCCAAGAGCCAGAGCGACCAGGCGGTGGTGCTGCTGGTGATTTTTGGGGAGCAGCAGTACAAATACTGGCTGCCCCGGGACGGCTCGGCCGTGGCCCTGCCCCTGAATATGGGGGACGGGACCTACCGGCTGCGGGTGATGGAAAACATCACCGACAGTACCTATGCGGAAACCTGGGCCGGGGACCTGCCGGTACAGCTGGCGGATGAGTTCCAGCCCTATCTGCGGCCCAACCAGATGGTGAACTATACCCAGGATTCGGACTGTGTGGCCCTGGCGGCCCGGCTGGCCGGTACCTGCGAGGATTCCACCCAATTGGTGAGCGCGGTGTATGGCTATCTGGTGGAAAACCTTGTCTACGACCAGCCCAAGGCCGACACGGTGCAGAGCGGCTATCTGCCCGACCCGGACGAGACCCTGGCCACCGGCAAGGGGATCTGTTTTGACTACGCGGCCCTGGCGGCATCCATGCTGCGCAGCCAGGGGGTGCCCACCCGGCTGATCACCGGCTATGTATCCCCCAACGATCTGTACCATGCCTGGAACCAGATTTACATCCAGGGCCAGGGCTGGATCACGGTGGAGATCAAGGCTCAGCCGGGCAACTGGCAGCGGGTGGATATCACCTTCGCCGCGGGGGGCACCTCCACCGATTACCTGACCAACGACGCCAACTATACCAACCGGTATGTATATTAAAAGGGCCGCCCAGACGGCAAGGAGTGAGATCATGGCAACAAAATTGACAGCCAGAGCGGTGAGCATCCTCTGTGAGGAACTGGCCATGCTGCTGGCAGGGGGAGCAGGGGGCGCCGAAGCCCTGCATCTGGTGGCCGAGGACGCGGCCGGCCCCCTGAAAGCTGCCCTGGAACAGGCGGCAAAATCCATGGATGAAGGCCGGGACCTGGCCGGCGCCCTGACGGATACGGGTGCCCTGCCCGACTATGCCTGCCGCCTTTTGGAGGCGGGGCAGAACGTGGGCCGCACCCAGGAGAGCCTGGAAGCCCTGGCCGTGTATTACGACAAGCAGGACGCCCTGGCCATCCGGCTGAAAAACGCCCTGATCTACCCGGTGGCCCTGCTGCTCTTCATGTGCCTGATCCTGCTGGTACTGGTGAAATGGGTGCTGCCGGTATTCGAGGGGGTCTATGCGAGCCTTTCCGGCAGCCTGGCCGGGTCCTCTTACCAATACATCACCCTGGCCGGCTGGGTGGGCTGGGTATCCCTGACCCTGGTGGGGCTGTTCTGCCTGCTGCTGCTGGGTGGGGCGGCTGCCTCCCGGGTCAAGGCCCTGCGCCCCGGCCTGATAAAGATCCTGGAAAAACTGCCCGGCACCGGGCCGGCCGTGCGCCATCTGGCCCTGGCCCGCTGCTCGGGCGCCCTGCACACCCTCATCGCCAGCGGCCTGCGGGAAGATGAGGCCCTGCGGCAGGCCCGGCCTCTGAGCGGCCACGGCCCCCTGGAAGAGATCCTGGCCGACTGTGAGAAGGATATGGAGGCGGGTGAGAGCCTGGCCCAGGCTTTTTATGCACACCGGATCTTTGAACCCCTGTATGGCCGGATGCTGCTCAGCGGCAGCCGAGCCGGACGGATGGAGGATACCCTGCGCCGGTTGGCGGATGTGTCTGCCCGAGATGCGGAGGAGAAAATCTATGCCCTGGTGGACGGGGTGGAGCCGCTGCTCACCGGTTTCCTGACCCTGTCTGTGGGGGCGGTGCTGCTCTCGGTGATGCTGCCTTTGGCGGGCATCCTGGCGGCCATCGGATAAAAGGAGGCGGCCGTGCACCACGAAGCGAGAAAAAAGCACTGGCTGCTGCGCCTGGCAGGGATGGCCCTGCTGGCGGCGGCCCTCTGGCTGGCCGGGCGGCTCTGGTGGGGACAGGACCTGTCGGACCAGACCGTCCGCTCCATCCGGGAGGCGGTGACCCGCAGCGCGGCCCAGTGCTACGCGGTGGAGGGGGTCTACCCTTCCAGCCTGGAATACCTGGAAGAAAACTACGGCCTGGTGCTGAACCATGACCGGTACTACATCATTTACGACTCTTTTTCCTCCAATCTGCCTCCCACCGTGGAAGTGCTGGAAAAAGGCTGAGAAGGGAGAGAAGCGGATGGACCCGAAACGGGGCAGGGGCGCGGTGATGAGCCTGGCGCTGTACACCATGATGATCCTGGCACTGCTGGCCCTGGTGACCTTCGGCAGCCGGCTGTATGCCGGGCTTACCCAGAACCGGCAGCAGAACGAGCAGGTTCGGGCCAGCCTTTCCACCCTGGTTACCGCCCTGCGCGCCTCGGACGCGGAGGGGGCGGTAAGCCTGAAGGAGGGGCCCGAGGGCCCGGCCCTCTGCCTGCGCCAGGAGGATACCGGCTATGAGAGCCGGATCTTCCTGTACCAGGGGGGGCTGTACCAGCAGCTTTGCCCTCAGGAGGACCCGTTCGATACCGAAAGCGCCCAGCTCCTGGCCTACACCGATCGGTTTGAGGCCGAGCCGGAGGGCCGGATGCTTCGGCTGACCACCGGCGAGGGCACTGCCTGGGTTGCCCTGCGCTGTGAAGGAGGGGAAGGCGTTGGCTGAACGAAAATTGCCCGGCAGCTTCCGGCTTCAATTGCTGGCCCTGCTGCTGGCCTTTCTGGGGGCCCTGGGTCTGCTGGCCCAGGCCTATGGCCGCTCGGCCCTGCTCAGCCAGAAGGCCGAGCAGCTCAATCTTTCGGTGGGCCTGGCCCGGAACGGGGCCGAGGCCTTTGCCGGCTGCGGCAGCCTGGAGGAGGCGGCCCTGCTGCTGGGGGGCCAGACCCAAGGGGAAGACCTGGCCCTGGCCTTTTTTGATGGGGCCGGCCAGGGCTGCGGCCCGGAAGGGGCGGCCTACCGGATGGAGATGGCGCAGACACCCGAGGGACGGGAAGAGGGCTGGCTCTACACCTGTGAGATCCGGGTATACCGGGCAGAGGATGACCAGGAGCTGTATGCCCTGACCACCGCCCGCTACCAGCCCGGCGGGGAAGGAGGCGGCCTATGAAGCGCAAGCCTTTGCGGCTGGGTTCGGTGAGCCTTTTGTTTGCGGTGATCCTGGTCTGCACCGCCCTGCTGGCCCTGCTGGGGGTGATGACGGCCCGGGCCGACTGGCTCATGACCGAAAAATATGCCCAGCGGCTGAACAGCCAGTACGCCCACGAGGCCGAGACGCAGGAATGGCTGGCCCGGCTGGATGAGGCTCTGGCCCGGGGCGACGAACTGCCCGAGCCGGCCAAGCGGGAGGATGGGCAGATCACCGCCCTCTTTGAATGGCAGGACGGCTGCCGGCTGGACGCGGCCCTGCGCCAGACCCAGGAGGGCTGGCAGGTCGTCCGCTGGGAGATGACCATGGAATGGACGGAAAACACCGATATGGGCCAGCTCTGGGAAGGACCGGCATAAAGGAGTGGCAAGTATGGAAATCATGGAGATCCTGAAACAGGCCCTGGAGACGGGGGCCTCCGATCTGTTTCTCATTGCGGGCCTTCCGGTGACCTTTAAAGTGAAGGGAAGCCAGCTGCGCCAGGAGGAACAGGGCCGGCTCATGCCCGACGATACGGCCCGGCTGATCGGGCAGATCTATGAGATGGCCGGGCGAGACCCGGAGAAGATCCGCCGGCCGGATGCGGACGATGACTTTTCCTTCGCCCTCAGCGGCCTGGGCCGGTTCCGGGTGAATGTGCTGCATCAGCGGGGCAGCCTGGGGGCGGTGATCCGGGTGATCCAGTTCGGCCTGCCCGACCCGGCCCGCCTGGGTATCCCGCCCCAGGTCATGCGCACGGCGGATTTCAAAAACGGCATGGTGCTGGTGACCGGTCAGGCCGGCAGCGGCAAATCCACCACCCTGGCCTGCCTGATCGACAGCGTCAACCACAGCCGGGAAGGGCATATCATCACCATGGAAGACCCGGTGGAGTATGTACATCGCCATGGACGCTGCATTGTGACCCAGCGGGAGATCTATACCGACAGCCCCTCCTATATCAGCGCCATCCGCAGCGCCCTGCGGGAAAGCCCGGACGTGCTGCTGCTGGGAGAGATGCGGGATAAGGAGACCATCGAGGTGGCCCTGACCGCTGCCGAGACGGGGCAGCTGCTCTTTAGCACCCTGCACACCACCGGCGCTGCCAGCACGGTGGACCGGATCGTGGACGCCTTCCCCGGTACTCAACAGGCCCAGGTGCGCATCCAGTTGGCCATGGTGCTGCGGGCAGTGGTGAGCCAGCAGCTGGTGCCCACCCTGGATGGAGGGCTGGCCCCCGCCTTTGAGATTCTGTTTGCCAATATGGCGGTACGCAACCTGATCCGGGAGGCCAAGACTCATCAGCTGGACGCCGCCATCCAGGCAGGAGCCGCCGAGGGGATGCGCAGCATGGATGACAGCCTGCTGGAGTTGTTCCGCGCCGGGCGGATCAGCGAGGATACCGCCCTTACCTACTGCGCCCACCCGGAAAACCTGGAACGCCGCCTGAAAGCGGCCCGATAAGGGTAAGTCAAAACGCCGGTCGACTTTGTCGGCCGGCGCTTTTTTGTGCCCACAGCTAAAAAATATAAACCAAAAGAAAACGCCGCTTTTTGTGAAAAAACTACAAATATACGCCGGAAAAATCCAAATGTCCTCCCATAAAATACAGAAGCGAAATAATTTTTTAAAGTACTTGTAATTCAGTGGAAGACAGGCTATTATGAAAATAAAGATTGTCCCCGACAAAACAAAAGAGGAGTAATGAAAGATGGAAACCCGGATGATGAACGCGATCGTAAAGCCTGCCGCGGCTCCCGGTCTGGAACTGAGACAGGTTCCGGTACCTACCCCCGGCCCCGGCGAAGTGCTGATCAAGGTACATAAAACCGCCATCTGCGGCACCGACGTGCATATCTATGACTGGAATGAGTGGTCGGCCCAGCATGTAAAGCCCCCCATGGTCATCGGCCATGAGTATGTGGGCGAGATCGCCGAACTGGGCGCCGGCGTTACCGGCCTGCATGTGGGCCAGCGGGTATCCGGCGAAGGCCATATCACCTGCGGGCGCTGCCGCAACTGCCATAACGGCAACATCCAGTGGTGCAAGGATACCAACAGCGTGGGTGTGGACCGGGACGGCGCCTTTGCCGAGTACCTGTGCATTCCCCAGTCCAACGTGATCCCCATTTCCGAGGATCTGGATGAAGAGATCGTGGCCTTCTTCGACGCGGTGGGCAATGCTACCCACACCGCCCTGATGTTTGATCTGGTGGGCGAGGACGTGCTGATCACCGGCGCGGGGCCCATCGGCATCATTGCGGTGGGCATCTGCAAATATGCCGGCGCCCGCCGGGTGGTCATCACCGATATGAACGAGTACCGGCTGGATCTGGCCCGCAAGATGGGGGCCGACGCGGCGGTGAACATCGGCAAGGAGGACCTGACCGAGATCATGTCCAAGCAGGGCCTCACCGAGGGCTTTGACGTGGGCCTGGAAATGTCCGGCAACGGCGCCGCTTTCGCCCAGATGGTGGGCGTCATGCGCAACGGCGGCAAGATCTCCATGCTGGGCCTGGCCAACGGCCCCATCAAGGTGGATATGAACCAGATCATCACCAAGGGCCTGACCCTGCAGGGTATCTATGGCCGCAAGCTGGATAACTGGCACAAGATGTCCTACATGGTGCAGGGCGGCCTGGATCTTTCCCCGGTGCTCACCCATCGCTTCCACTATACCGAGTTTGAAAAGGGCTTTGCGGCCATGAAGAGCGGCCAGTCGGGCAAGGTTGTGCTGGACTGGACCCATCCCGCCCCCTGAAACCTTATAAAGGAGAACAAAGATGAAACAGGCATTGCAGGATTATCGCAGACAGCTGGAGGAGATCCGGGCCTCCGGCACCTATAAGGAAGAGCGGATCATCACCACCCCCCAGCGCTCCCGCATCAACACCACCGCGGCCGACCGGGTGGTGAACATGTGCGCCAACAATTACCTGGGCCTTTCCGACAGCCCCGAGCTGATCGAGGCCGCCCGCAAGAGCTATGAGGATTGGGGCTTCGGCCTTTCCTCGGTGCGCTTCATCTGCGGCACCCAGCAGATCCACAAGGACCTGGAAAAGGCCATTGCCGGCTTTGTGGGCACCGAGGACGCCATCCTCTATTCTTCCTGCTTCGATGCCAACGGCGGCCTCTTCGAGACCCTGCTGGGCGAGAAGGACGCGGTCATCTCGGACGCTTTGAACCACGCCAGCATCATTGACGGTGTGCGGCTGTGCAAGGCCCACCGGTACCGCTACCAGAACAACGACATGGAAGACCTGCGCCGTCAGCTGCAGGCCGCCCGTGACGCCGGCTGCGAAAAGATCATCATTGCCACCGACGGCGTCTTTTCCATGGATGGCTACATTGCCAACCTGAAGGGCATCTGCGACCTGGCCGATGAGTTCGACGCTCTCACCATGGTGGATGACAGCCATGCAGTGGGCTTTATGGGCGAGCATGGCCGCGGCACCCCCGAGTACTGCGGCGTGATGGGCCGTGTGGACATCATCACCGGCACCTTCGGCAAGGCCATGGGCGGCGCTTCCGGCGGCTACACCGCCTCCCACAAGGAGATCGTGGACCTGCTGCGTCAGCGCTCCCGCCCCTACCTCTTCTCCAACTCCCTGGCTCCGGCCATCTGCGCCGCCACCCTCAAGACCATCCAGATGCTGGAAAATTCCACCGCTCTGCGGGATAAGGTGCATGAGAATGCCCGCTATTTCCGGGCCGAGATGGAAAAATGCGGCTTTGACCTGCTGCCCGGCGAGCACCCCATCGTGGCGGTCATGCTCTATGACCCCAAGGTGGCCCAGGAGTTTGCTGACCGGATGCTGAAAAAGGGCGTGTATGTGGTAGGCTTCTGCTACCCCGTGGTGCCCAAGGGCAAGGACCGGATCCGCACCCAGATCTCTGCCGGCCATACCAAGGAAGACCTGGACTTCGCAGTGCGCTGCTTCAAGGAAGTCAAGGAAGAGATGGGCCTGTAAGAAAGAATCTCTGGATATCGCAAAGAGCCGGGATGGCGTCCCCTTTCGGGGGTCTTCCCGGCTCTTCTCTGTTTAAAACTCCCATAGGGGAGGGATTGTTTGTCCGCTCGGGCGGGGCCGGTCGTCACCGTGCCCCGCAGGCGAGCGGTAATGAAAAAGAAGGGGATCATGGTATCCCGGTTTTTGTGGGCTTCCTTGAGCTTGGCTTAAGAATACCCCATAAGTTTGAAAAATCCTTGTTGAGAGAGTGAACAAAAAGCCAAAGCTTTTTGAACTTTTTTAAAGAAAAGGCCGCCGCCCTTTTGGGGCGGCGGCCTTTTTGGGTGTGGGATGGGGCCCAAAGCGCCGGGAACGCAGGCACCGGCAGGGGCTTTTCGAGGCAGGGGCTTCTGCCGGCCCTTTCCGGGGCCGGGGCTGGACGGGCGCCGGCCTTTAAACGATGCCCGCAAACATGGGGGCGATAAGGGCGGTGAGCAGGCCGGTGATGGCGATGGAAAGGCCGCTCATGGCGCCCTCGGTCTCGCCCATCTCCAAAGCGCGCACCGTGCCCATGGCATGGGAGGCGGTGCCGATGGCAACGCCCCGGGCCACCGGGTCGGTGAGCCGGAAGAGCCGGCACAGGCTGTCCGCAATCACATTGCCCAGGGTGCCGGTGAAGTAGATGGCCACGATGGTGATGGAGACAAAGCCCCCCATCTCCTCGGTCATGCCGATGCCGATGGCGGTGGTAATGCTTTTGGGCAGCAGGGAGACATACTGTTCATGGCTCAGCCCCATGAGCAGGGCCATGACCGGGATACAGACCATGCAGGCCATGACGCCGCTGAGAATGCCCCCCAGGATGGCCCGAAGGTTTTTCTTCAGGGCCTCCAGCTGGCGGTAAAGGGGTACCGCCAGGCAGACGGTGCAGGGGGTGAGCAGATAGCTCAGGTGGTCCGCCCCGGCGGCCGAGTAGCTGGCCGGCTCGATATCCAGGGCCAGCAGCAGGGGGATGAGCAGGGCAATGGCAATGAGCATGGGGTTGAATACGCTGTGTTTGAGCTTGCGGCGCACCCAAAGGCCGATTTCGAAGGCAAAGATGGTGATGACCAGGCCGAAATAGGAAGAAGAAGTCAGAAATTCACGCATGGGGGGCCTCTCCTTTCTCCTCATCGGGCTTTTTCTTACCCAGCCGGATCAGGGCCTGGGTGGCAAGGCCGGAAGCCCCGAAGATTACCACCGTGCTCACGGTGCAGATCAGCAGCAGCGGCCAGAGAAAAGGCTTGAGGATGACCCAGTCATCGATCAGGGCCACCGAGGCGGGCACAAAGGTGATGGGCATGATGGCCACCAGCCAGTCGGCGGCTTCCTCCACCCAATCCAGCCGGATCAGGCCGGAAAAAAGCCCCAGGAAAAGCAGGGCCAGCCCGTAGATGCTGGCCGGCACCGGGAAGGGCAGCAGGGCCCGCAGCCCCTCCCCCGCAAAGATGAAGGCCAGAATGATGCCGAATTGACGGATATATTTCATGTTTCCTCTCCTTTTTTACAAAGGATATCCTGCCCGGCAAGGGCAACATAAAATCACTCTACCGCCAAAGAGCACCCCCTGTCAAGAAAAGGAACAAAAAAGCGCAGGCCTCCTAAAAAGCCTGCGCCGAAACGTAAAAATATTGGCAAAACCACCATCCCCAGACGGCGATTACCGGTCGTTGCCGGTGAAGAAGAGGGCGACCGTGCCCGGGCCGGAATGGGCGCCGATCACGGGGCCGATGTTGTTGATCTCAATGCGCTTGGCGCCGATGGCCGCGATCTTGTCGGCCACATATTTGCAGTCGGCATAGCAGTCGCCATGGCTGATGAAAACCGTCTGGCTCTCATGGGCAAAGGCCCCGTCCCGGTAGTGCTTTACCAGGGCGTCCAGGCTGGCCTTGCGGCCCCGCACCTTTTCCATGGCCACCAGATGGCCGGTAGGGTCCACATGGAGCACCGGCTTGATGCCCAGCAGAGTGCCCGCCACCGCAGCTGTGCCGCTGAGCCGGCCGCCCCGCTTGAGGAACATCAGGTCATTCACCGTGAACCAGGCGCAGAAGGTCTGGGCATTTTCCCGCACCCAGGCAGCCACCTCCTGCAGGCTCTGCCCCTCCTTGCGCAGCATGGCGGCGGTATAGGCCACCAGGCCCTCGCCCATGCTGGCCTGCAGACTGTCCACACATTCCACCGTGCGTTCGGGGTACTTCTCCTTCAGCTCCTGGGCTGCCAGCAGGCTGGCCTGATAGGTGCCGGAAAGCCCGCTGGAAAAGGAGATATACAGGATATCCCGCCCCTGTTCCAGGTAGGGGGTGAAATAATCGATGAAGGTGGCGGTGTTGATCTGGGCGGTGGTGCAGCTGCTGCCCTGACGGAGCCGGCTGTAGAATTTCGCAGAGGACATGGCCCGGTCGTCCGGGTAGTTCAGGTAATCCTGCCCATCCAGCGTAAAGGTGAGGGGGATGACCACGGCGTCCATCTCCCGGATAAGATCGGGGGAGAGATCAGCGGTGGAATCGGTGAAAAAGATATAATCCGTCATAGTGTGCAACCTTTCCCGTAGGGGCGCAGAAATGCCCTGTGCAGCCCTGAGATAAAATGCTTCAATTAGAAATCATTATAGCACACTTCGGATTGAAAAGAAAGAAAAAGCGGAGGAAAGGCCATTACTCCACCGGCATGGCGCCCGCGTCTTCCAGGCTGATCTCGGCGCCAGTCTCGGCGGTCTCGCCAGGAATCACTTCGGCCCCGGTTTCAGCCGTCTCCTCCGGGATGGCCCCGGTCTCAGCTGCCTGGCCAAAATCGGCGGAAGCCGCCGTCTCCTCCTCGGTCAGGGGGGCGGCGGTCTGGGCCGCGCTGGTCAGGCCGGTGACCTGGCCGGAGGGCTGGGTGAGCAGGTAGGCGCCGATGGGGGCCTTTTTATACACCAGCAGTACCCCATACACCTGGTCGGCGCCGGAAGAACGACCGGGGCAGAGGATGGTCCATTTTTCCACCGTCTTGCCCTTGTACTTGGTCAGGTCGCCTCCGCTTTCCTGGATGGCCGCATGGAAGGCCTCAAAATCCGCGTCCCACTTTTTGGGGATCTTCACCTCGTCGATGGCAGCGCTGGTCAGGTCCACTTCCAGCCCGTAGCCCTGGAAGAAGGAAGCGATATCCTGGGTGGTCTTGATGGTGACGCCGGCCTCGGCCGAGACCGCCTCGGCCTCCGAGCGGTTTTGGGTGATGCGGCTGGCCGCAAACAGCGCGCCGGACAATACCGCCGCGCAGAGCAGGGCGGCCCCCAGCCGCTTGGCACCGGTGCGGCCCAGAGTGAGCATGAACATGATTGGTTTCCTCCCTTTCCGGGGCGGCCTTGTCGGCCGTCCGCTTTTTTCCATGTATATGCCGCCCGTCGGGCAGTTCAGCACAGATTCTTGCGCCGGGCCGGCCCGGTGTTTATAATAAAAATGGAGAGGAATGGCCCTGCCTCCGGCAGGCTTTAACAGACCTTTTTGAAAACTTTCACAAAAAAAACATAGCCTCCTTTTACAATAATAAAGGGAGGGCCGCCCCCGGGGCGGCCTGCAGATGGAAAACGGGGCCCGAAGCCGGGCCCATGCCGTGAATACAGCGCAAGAGAGGGAGTAAGAGCTATGGCAAAGATTCTGATTGTGGATGATGAACCGCGCATCAGGGAGCTGATCCGGGAGCATCTGCAGCATGCCGGGTACACCTGCGAGGAAGCCACCGACGGCAGCGCCGCCCTGGCTGTGTTGTCCGGCGGG
This sequence comes from Allofournierella massiliensis, assembly GCF_021531255.1. Classification (GTDB taxonomy): domain Bacteria; phylum Bacillota; class Clostridia; order Oscillospirales; family Ruminococcaceae; genus JAFBIO01. Next base: position 15,326 of record NZ_JAFBIO010000010.1, read on the forward strand.
GGCATCGACCTGGTGATCCTGGATATCATGATGCCCTTTGTGGACGGCATGACCTGCCTGCGGGAGATGCGTGCCCGCAAGATGAACATGCCCGTTATCATGCTCACCGCCCGCAGCGAGGAATACGACAAGCTGGCCGGGCTGGAGGGGGGCGCGGATGACTATGTGGTCAAGCCCTTCAGCCCCCGGGAGCTGGTGGCCCGGGTGAAGGCGGTGCTCAGCCGCACCCTGCCTCACCCCAAGGGAGAGGACAGCCTGCTCACCTTTGACCGGCTGGTGATCGATACCGCCAGCCACAGCGTCAAGGTGGACGGCAAGGAAGTGACCCTGACCCCCAAGGAATTTGATCTGCTGGTATTCCTGGCCAACAACCGGGGGCTGGCCCTCAGCCGGGAAAAGATCCTGCAGAAGGTGTGGAATTACAACTATTTCGGCGAGGACCGCACGGTGGATACCCATGTAAAAATGCTCCGCAGCCACCTGGGGCCCTGCCGGGGCTATATTGCCACCGTCTGGGGCATTGGGTATAAATTTGACCCGGACGGCGGCCGGAAAAACTAAAAGGAAGCGAAGGGGCCATGAAAAAGAAGCGAGCCGGTTTCGGCATGCGGGAAAAACTGATGCTGGCCATGTGCGGCATCTCCTTTCTGGTGCTGGGCGTGCTGCGCTTTGCCACCACCAGCCTGCTGCAGCCCACCTACAACCATTTTATCTATGAATCCCTGGAGCAGCGGCTGGATGCCTTTACCGCCCTGTTTGACGAAGCCTACCAGAACGGGCAGGAAATCAGCCGGCGGGACCTGTTTGGCCTGCAGCTGAACACCGAGTTCTGGAGCGGGGTGAACCAGGTCCTTTCGGACGGGGAGATCCAGGTGAGCGATTGCTGCGTGGATATTTCGGATACCACCCTGCGCAGCGTAAACTATGTGGAAAACGTGCAGCTCTGCCTGCTGCACGAGAATTCCTCCAGCCGGTTCGGGGCCAGCGCCGGCTCCACCGAGCGGGATACCGCCGCCATCATCGAGCTGCGCCAGGAGGTTTTTGAAAAGGGCGAATTGTACCGGATCTGCGAATCCCCTTCCGGTGTGCGGCAGATGGTGGTGGGCCGGTTGGCGGCCGGGGGCGGATATGCCATCATCGTTTCCACCGGCCTGGCCCGTATCGACGAGGCGGGCGTGGTCATGAACATGCTCCAGCCCACCATGATCCTGGTGCTCTTTATCATCTCGGTGGCGGTGAGCTGGATGCTCAGCAGCTGGCTCTCCCAGCCGCTGGTGCGCCTGTCGGTGGCGGCCCGCAAGGTGGCCCAGGGGGATTATGACGTCCATGTAGAGGAACAGGGCGACGACGAAATGACCCTGCTGGCCCGGGAATTCAACCATATGGCCCAGGAGGTCAAACAGTCCAGCCAGCTGCAGCGGGAGCTGCTGGCCAATGTGAGCCACGACCTGCGCACTCCGCTGACCCTCATCAAGGGCTATGCCGAGACCCTGCGGGACATCACCGGCGAGGACAAGACCAAGCGGGATGAACAGCTGAACATCATCATGGACGAGGCCGACCGGCTTTCCGGCCTGGTAAACAGCGTGATGGAATACACCAAGGTGAGCAGCGGTACCGAAAAGCCGGAGAAAGTTCGCTTTGATATGAGTCAGCTCTGTGAAGAGGTGGCCGAGCGGTATGAGGCTGTTTGTGCCAAAAACGGCTGGGAGCTGCACCTGGAACTGGAGCCGGCCCAGGTATATGCCGACCCGGCCATGATGGAGCGGGTGCTGCACAACCTGCTGGGCAACGCCACCCATCACATTGGCCAGGACGGATATTTCGCCCTGCGCACCATCCCTCTGAAAGAGGGCGGCTGCCGGGTGGAGGTGGAGGACCACGGCCCCGGCATCCGCAAGGAGGACCTGACCCATATCTTTGAGCGGTATTATCGCAGCCGGAGCGATTCCGGCAAGGTGGGAACCGGGCTGGGCCTTTCCATCACCAAGGCCATCTTCCAGAGCCACGGGTTCCGGTTTGGGGTGGAGAGCACCCTGGGCAAGGGCACCATCTTCTGGTTTGTCATGACCGACCAGCCCGAGCAGGAAAAAGGCCGGGGCTGACAGGGAAATATAAGATATAAGGCCGGGGCCGCGGAGGAGATTTCCGCGGCCCCGGCCTTTTGTCCGGTTTCTGCTTTTTTCGGATTTTTTTACCCTCGGACCCCGGCCGGGGAGGGAATCAAAGAGAGGATACGATCTGCCGCACGCACTCGATGCACTTGCGGGCGGCGGGGCTGGCGTCCCGCAGGTTGGGCACCAGAATCCCCAGATGCAGGATCTGGGGAGGGTCCAGCGGGAGGATCTTGACCCGGCCGTTCCAGCTTTTGGCCATCAGCACATTGTTGATGGAAAGCCCCAGCCCGGCCTCCACCATGGAATAGGCGGCAAAGCTGTCCACCGTGGTGTACTTGATATGGGGCTTGAGGCCGTTGCGAACCAGCAGCTGCTCGGTGTCGGTATTGCGGCCGGGCAGGGTGAGGATGAAGGGCTGGTCGTTGAAGGCGGTCAGGGGGAAGGCGTCCAGCCCGGCCAGGGGATGGTCGGCCGGCAGCCAGGCCGCCAGTTCGTCATCCTGCAGGGGAAGCCAGTCCCAGGGGCCCTTCTGGTAGGCGGAAATGCAGAAATCCACCCGCCGCTCTTCCAGAAAATTGTGCAGGTCCCGCCCGCATCCTTCCAGGATCTGGACATGGATGTTGGGGTGTTCCTCCTCAAAGCGGGCCAGAATGCCGGGCAGCCAGTGGTAGGAAAGGCTGTAGTTGGCCCCGATGGTGATGGTGCCCTTGTCAATGCCACGGATCTCGGCGCTCACCTGCTGACACTGCTCGTTCCAGTACAAAAACTGGCGGAAGAGGGGGATCATCCTCTGGCCGTTTTCGGTGGGGACCACCCCGGCCCGGCTGCGCACCAGCAGGGAAAAGCCCAGCTCATCCTCCAGCGCCGCAATACTTCGGCTGATGCCGGAAGGGGTGTACCCCAGCTCCTCGGCCGCCCGGGAAAGACTGCCCCGATCCAGCGCGCGCAGAAAGATCTCGCATTTTGCCGCATCCATAAAATCCACTCCTCGTTCCGTTACTGTGAGGCTTTGTCACAAAGCGAATGAAAAAGCCTCGCTTTACGCATGATACTTTTTATTGTATAGTAAAACCGGAAAAAAGAAAAGGGCTGGAAGGGATCGCAGATCCACCGGGAATGCCCGAATCTTTTCCCCGGAAAAACAAGAACAAAAAGAGGCGGCCTTTGTGGCCGCCTCTTTTTGCTGTATGGAGAAATCAAGAGTGAAGAGGGGAGAGGAGGTTTCAGCCCAGCTTGCCCAGGGCGGCCTCCATCTGATCCATACCGCGGATCAGCTCCTCCATGCTGTTGGCATAGGAAATCCGGATGCTCTCGGGAGCCTCGAAGGCAGCGCCGGGGGCCACGGCGATGCGGGCCTCCTCCAGCAGATAGCCGGCTACGTCGTCGCTGTTCTGCAGTACCTTGCCGTCGGGGGTCTTCTTGCCAAACAGGCCGCTGATGGTGGGCATCAGGTAGAAGGCACCGTCCGCATGGGGGCAGCGGACGCCGGACATGGCATTCAGACGGCCGAAGAGATAGTCGCGGCGGCGCTCAAATTCCTGGCGCATGGTCTCCACACTGTCCTGGGGGCCGCAGATGGCTTCCAGGGAAGCGTACTGGGCAATGGAACAGGGGGCATGGGTGGCATGGCTCTGCAAGGCGTTCATCCCCTTGATGAGCTGGGTGTCGCCCGCTGCGTAGCCCAGCCGCCAGCCGGTCATGGCGTAGGCCTTGGAAACGCCGTTGATGATGACGGTGTGCTTTTTGACCTCTTCCGAGATGGAGGCCACGCTGAAGTGCTTGGCGCCGCCGTATATCAGCTTTTCGTAGATCTCATCGGAGAGGATGACGAAATCCCGCTCCACCGCCAGAGCGGCCAGACGGCGCAGGCTCTCCTGGCTGTACACGGCGCCGGTGGGGTTGTTGGGGGTGTTGATCAGCACCACCCGGGTGTTGGGGGTGAGGGCTCTCTCGATGGCGTCCACATCCAGGGCAAAGCCCTCGGATTCCTTGGTGGGTACCAGCACGGGGGTGGCCTCGGTGAGCTTGATCATCTCAATATAGCTGACCCAGCAGGGGGTGGGCAGGATCACTTCGTCGCCCTTTTCGCAGAGGGCCAGCAGGGCATTGAACAGGGGCTGCTTGGCGCCGGTGCCCACGCTGATCTGCTCGGGGGTGTATTCCACCCCGTTGTCCTCCCGCAGCTTTTTGCAGATGGCCTGGCGCAGTTCCAGGATGCCGGCCACGGCGGTGTAATGGGTCTTATGCTGGTCGATGGCAGCCTTGCCTGCCTCGCCCACATGATCGGGAGTGGCGAAATCAGGCTCGCCCACACCGAAATTAATAACATTCACGCCTTCTTTTTTCAGGGCAGCCACACGACCGGTGATGGCCACGGTGGCAGAGGGGGTGATATTGCGGATACGGCTGGAGATCTTCATTCACACACACTTCCTATTTTTCTCAGTATAGTGCCGCCAGGCCGGAAAAGCGAGCAGCAAAAAAACTATAGCAGGGCAAAAAAAGTTTGTCAAGTAATATAAAATATGAAAAATACTTTAAAATATTCATTAAAAACGAGAAAAAACGGGGGAGCTGCAAAACAAAAACAAAAACAGCCCCAACCTGCGGAAAGCAGACGGGGCTGCAGCCTTTACAGAAGAAATTTCCCGGCGGGGAGAAAAAATCCGGCTCGAAAAGCACGAATCGGCGGCCTTCACGAAAAACCAAGGGAAAACAAGAGTAAAAACCGGCAATTTGGCCCGGCCATCTTCACCCCAGCTGCCGGCGGACCTGCTCTGGGTCGATGGGCCGCAGGATCACATCATCCGCCCCCAGTTCCAGGGCGCGGCCGCCCAACGATGGGTCATCGGCAATGGCCAGCACCCGCAGGTTGCGCAGGGGAGGACGGCTGCGCAGGTAGCGCAGCACGCCGAAGCCGTCCAGTTCCGGCAGGGAAAGATCCAGCAGGAACAGGGAGAGCTGGGGCCCGTACTGACTTAAACAGCTCAGGGCCTGTACCTTGTCATAGGCCTGGATGACCGGATGCTGCCCTTCCAGCAGGCTGGAAAGGCGGGAACAATCGGCCTGGCCGGCAGCAATCAGTACCGGCTTTTTGCCGGCGGCGGAAGGCTTTTGATAAATGTGCAGCACATGCTGGCCTTTCCCGAAAGCCTTGGCCTCATACAGGGCATCGTCCGCCAGGCGGAACAGCTCCTCAAAGGTGGGCCGCTCCCCGGCGCAGTAGGCCACGCCGATGCTGCAGCTTACCCGAAGATGGGCCTGGCTCCAGAGCAGGGAGGCAGCCTCGGCCTGGATCTGCTCGCATTTCCGGTGCACCACCTCGCTGTCGGGCAGGGCCCGCAGCAATACCAGAAACTCGTCGCCCCCAAATCGGCCGAACAGGTCGCTGGAACGGAACAGCCGGGAAAGAGCCTGCCCCATGGCCTCCAGCAGCTGGTCGCCGGCCTGGTGGCCCAGCCGGTCGTTCACCAGCTTGAAGTTATCCAGGTCGATGATCAGCAGGGCGCAGGGCGAAGCAGCCGGCTTGACCCGCAGATAGCTCTGAATAGCCTGCTCGCAGGCGCTCTTGTTCAGGATGCCGGTGAGGGAATCGATCCGGCTGAGCCGCTGGTAGCTGGCCATGGCGTTGCCGTCGCTCACCCGCAGGGTGGAGATGCTCCAGGAAATGAACAGGGAAAAGGAAAAACCCGCCAGAGAGGAAAACAGATCCAGACGGGCAATGGCGGCCGGCTTCCAATAAAAGGACAGGGTGGCAAAAACTGCCTGCCCCAGCAGGGTCAGGGCAAAAAGGACCCGAAGCGGCAGCACAAACAGGATGGGAATGACCACCAGGAACAGGGGGGTGAATAGCCCCCTGGCATAGGGATAGATGAAAACATCCAGAATGATCAGATACCCCAGCAGCACCAGGCAGAACAGCACGCACACCTCGTTGGTGCGGCGGGGAGCCGGCCGGGCCGGGTCCAGGGAGCTGCAGGAAAAGATGAAAAAGGCCAGCCCCAGGGGGAAATACCACAGATACAGCCAGGAAAGCTGCCAGTGGGGCAGGATAAAGGGGGTGATAAAGCAAAAAAAGGTAAGTAGCACCAGGGAGGCCCCGCTGCCCCAGCGCAGAAGCACTAGGTTGCTGGCCCGGATCTCCCGGCGGGACTGATCGAAAAAGAGGCGCCGGCTGCCCAGGCTGCGCTGAAAGTAAAGATAAAGCTCCCGCAGAGATTGCAAAGCGGCATCCCCTCCTTCCTGTCAGTTATGGCAGCAGGCTGTCGGCTCTGCCGAAAAATAACCCCCGCTGAACTGGAAAATATTGTAAAAATATTATACAGGATGGCCCCGCAAAATACAATAAAACCCGGCCCGAAAAGCCAGTAAGGAAAAAAGAAAATAAGTTGCTTTTTTACGGCTTTACCGAACCGGATATGCCGTGGTATAATAGAACGGAAAAACGAACATCCGTACTATTTTTGATGAAAAGGAGGGAACAGGATGGAAATTCGTCAGAGCCAGAAGCAGACCCAGCAGCTGATGCTGACCCAGGCCATGCGCCAGAGCCTGCACATCCTGCAGATGCCCCTGCTGGAGCTTCGGGAATATGTTACGGAAGCCGCAGCGGAAAACCCGCTGCTGGAGGTGGATTGCCCGGAGGGAGAGGTGGCGCTGGAACCGGAGCCGGAGGAGGCTTTTGAGCCGGATAACCCCCATAACCCGGAAGATTTCTTCCTTTCGGCCGAGTATTGGAGCGCCGGCGGGACCCGGCGGCGGGCCGAAGAAGGGACGTCGCTGGACGCAGGCGTCCTGGCTGATCACTCCGCCCGGGAGGAAAAGCTTTCGGACGTGTTGAATGAGCAGCTGCTGGGCCTGGGCCTGCCGGAGGATACGGTGGAAATCTGCCGGTATCTCATCGACTGCCTGAACGGGGACGGCTATCTGGATTTTCCCATCGAGGAGCTGGCCCGGGAGATGGGCTGTACCGTGTTTGCCGCCGAGCAGGCGCTGTACTTCCTCCAATCCCTGCAGCCGGCGGGGGTGGGCGCCCGGAGCCTGCAGGAATGTCTGATCCTGCAGCTGGCCCGGGGCAAGGATTTCAACGCCGATACCCTTACCTTGGTAAAGGAAGGGCTGCCCCTGTTGGCAAAACATGACATGGCCGGGCTGGAGCGGCTGCTCCAGGCGCCGCCGGCCCGGGTGCGGGCCGCCGCCGCCGCGGTGGCAGCCCTGGAGCCCCTGCCTGCCCGGGGATACGGCGCGGGCGGGCCTACCCACTATATCCTGCCGGACGCCACGGTGCGGCGCACCCGGGAGGGGCTGGCCGCCGAGCTGAACACGGCCCTGGAGCCCCGGGCCCGGCTGGACGAGGAAAATTGCCGCCTGCTGCGGGAATCCCGGGATCCGGCTTCGGCCGCATACCTGAAAAGCAACCTGGCCTCGGCCGGGGAGCTGCTGCAGGGGCTGGAAAACCGCAAGAATACCCTGCAGAAGATCCTGGACTGTGTGCTGGAAGGGCAGAAGGAGTATTTCCTCTCCGCCGCCCCCCTGGCCCCCCTGACCATGGAGCAGGTGGCCGCCCGCTTGGGGCTGAATGTTTCCACCGTGAGCCGGGCGGTGCAGGGCAAGTATCTCAGCTTCGGGGGCGGGGTGATCCCCCTGCGCAGCCTGTTCAGCGCGGCCCTGCCGGGCAGCAGCGGCGCAGGCCTGACGCCCGCCAGCGTCAAACTGCAGCTGCGGGCCCTGGTGGAAGGGGAGGATCCCCAAAAACCCCTTTCCGATGAGGCACTGGCCCAGGTGCTGGCTCAAAAAGGGATGGAAATCAGCCGCCGCACGGTGGCAAAATACCGGCAGGAGCTGGAGATCCCCTCTTCGGCCCAGCGCCGGCGGCGGGGACAGTTGCGTGCAAAGGGCTGAAAACCCCCGCCAAAGGGGAAAAGCCGCAGGAAAAACGCTTGACAGGGTGCGGAAAATCCGATATAATGTATTACGCATCACGGGCGAGGCGTCCCGGCGGCCACTAAGGAGAGATGTCCGAGTGGTTTATGGAGCTGGTCTTGAAAACCAGTGACTCAGCAATGAGCCGCGGGTTCGAATCCCGCTCTCTCCGCCATTTTTGCCGCGTTTTGGGTGTACAACCAAATAGGTGAACAGCACTTTGCTCTGGAGTAATACTCAAGAGGTCGAAGAGGCGCCCCTGCTAAGGGCGTAGGGTCAGCAATGGCCGCGAGAGTTCAAATCTCTCTTACTCCGCCAAAGCCGCATACAGCGTTCAACGTCGCTGTATGCGGCTTTTTCCTTTGTCTGCGCAAAAGAGCCCTCCGGCCGGGATTTCCCAGCCGGAGGACTCTTGTCTGTTGGTTTGTTTTCGGGGCAGGGGAAGGGGAAGCCGGGCCGGGGCCTTGCCTGTTTGGGCAGGCCGGCAGGCCTTGCAGTCGGTTCTTGCCCCGTCAGGCAAAGAGCAGGGCCGAGAGTTTCAGCTCGTCCAGAATATCCTCCACCTGTTCCAGGGTCAGGCCAATGGAGTAGACCGAGATCATTCGTCCGCCGCAGGCTGCCGAGGCCCACACCTGGCCGTCGTAGGCCTGCACCAGGGTCTGACAGCCGTCCCGGGTGGTGTACAGTTCGCTCTGATCATAGGCGCTGCTCAGCACATATTCCGGCTGGGTGCCGTAATCGGTGTTGCAGTCGTAGGAATAGGTGAGAGTAAAACGGCCGCCCTGGGGCAGGGCATAGCCCAGATGGGCCTTGGCCCACACCAGCTCTCCGCTTTCCGGCCGCCGGCCCTGGACCAGGATCTGGGCGTCCTCTTCCGGGGTCATCTCCCGGCAAAGAGGGGAGAGATCCCAGTCGGGCAGCCCTTCCAGGGGCAGTGTTTCGGCGTAGGCGGCAGAGGTCTGGTAGGTGGTGATCACCGGGCCGTAATAGTCATCCTCGCATTCCCGCACCACCTGCTCCTCCCAGCCGTCCCGCCCAGGGTCCTGGCTCTGATTGCGGGAAATCAGTGTTTTCTCCCCCAGCAGTCCATCCTCCATGGTCCGGGCGGCGTACTGGGCCGAAGTCTCCATCTCCCGGCTCTCCTGGGCGGTGCAGGGCGCCCCGAAGGAAATGGCCGTGCCGGGGCGGTGGCCTCCTGCCGGCTTGCCAGGGCCTCGAGGGTATCAAAGAAGAATACCTCCCGCTGGTTGAGAATGTAGTCGGCGGCGCAGGCGGTCACCGTGAGGGCGGCGGCCAGAAGAGCAGCCGCCATGCCGGCCCGCAGAAGGCGGCCCGGGCGCGCCCGCTCTGCCCGGGCCAGTACCCGGCCTGGCAGGTTCCGGGGGGCGCGGATGGGGGCGAAAGCATCCTGAAACTGTTTCATGGGAAAATCTCCTCGGATAAATTTTCTCTGAGCTGCTGCCGGGCCCGGCTCAGCCGGGTGCCCACGGTGCCCCGGGGCAGCCGCAGGGCCGCGGCGATCTCGGCCAGGGTATACCCCTCGTAGTAATACAAAAAGATCACAGCCCGGTACTTGGCATCCAGGGCCATCACCGCCTCAAACAGTTCGCCCTGCCGGGGCTCCTCAAAGGTGAGGGTGTCGGCATAGGCGGCGAAATCCTCGGTGTGCCGCCAGGGGGAACGCCAGTATTTCTTGCATTCGTTCAGGGTCACCCGCACCAGCCAGTGCTTCAGGTGATCCTCCCCCGCAAAGGGGTCCCGGCGCTGGTACAGCCGCAGCAGCACGGTCTGGGTCACATCCTCCGCGTCGGCCCGGCTTTTCAGGCAGCCGAAGGCCAGCCGGAAGATGCTGTCCATATGGGCCTGTGCCAGCGGGAGAAAGGCGTCTTGGGTTATGGGCTTTCATCTCTTTGCCGAAAAGCTTTTCAACCAGAATATCCCCGAACCTGCCGGAATTTTTCATTTCGCCCCAAAAAATTTTTTCGGCAGGCAAAAAAGCAGGCGGCCCGCCAAAAGGCGAACCGCCTGCCCATGTACAGGGGAAAGGCCCGGCTCAGAAGGGCCCGTATTGCATAAGGTTGGCGATGATCAGGAACACCGCGCCCATCCCGATCCAGATGAGCATGAGAGGCCAGATGAACTTGACCCACTTTTCATAGGGGATGCGGGATACCGCCAGATAGGACATGAGCACCGAGGAGGTGGGGATGATGGAGTTGGAGAACCCGTCGCCGAACTGGAAGGCCAGCACGGCGGTCTGGCGGGTGATGTTGGCAATGTCGGCCAGGGGGATCATGATGGGCATGACCACCGCCGCCTGACCGGTGGAGGAGGGGATGAAGAAGTTGATGACGATCTGGATCAGGTACATGCCCAGCACCGCCAGGGAGGTGGGCAGGGCGGTGACGATGCCGCCCAGGGCATGGATGATGGTATCCATGATCAGGCCGTCTTCCATCACAATAACAATGGCCTTGGCAAAGCCGGTGACCAGAGCGCCGAAGGTGAGGGAGGCGGCGCCGTCCACAAACACCTGGGCGATCTTGCTGGGGCCCATGCCCCCCACAAAGCCGGCCAGGATGCCCACGGCGATGAATACGCCGGACATCTCGTCGATGTACCAGCCCAGGTTGAACACCCCGTACACCATCACACCGATGCCGCCGAACAGGATGAGGAGGATCAGCTTGTCCCGGCCGGTGGCATGGCCGATCTCGGCCACGTTGAAGTCTCCCTTTTCGGTCTCACAGGGGCAGTTAGCCACATAGCTGTTTTCGGGCTTGCCCTTGATGCGGCGGGCATAGCGCTCGATGTACCAGACCGTCACCAGGAACATGGCCGCAAAGATGATCAGCCGGTATTCCAGGCCGGAGTAGATGGGCAGTTCGGCGATGGTCTGGGCGATGCTGGTGGAGAAGGGGTTGAAGAACCCGGCATTAAAGCCCACCGCAGCCCCCAGGGCGATGGTGGCCAGGCCCACCAGGGCATCATAACCCAGGGCGTGGGCAATGGTGATGCCGATGGGCGCAAAGATCACGATCTCATCCGACACGCCGAAGGTGGCGCCGCCGATGGCGAAGATCAGGGCAAAGATGGGCACAAAGGCCTTCTGCATATACTTCTTGCCGGAAAGCGAGGCCACGCTCCGGTTGATGGCCCCGGTGGCGTTCAGGATCTCCATGGCGCCGCCGATGATAAAGACGAAGAAGATCACATCCCCGGCCTGCTGCATGCCCTGGGTGATGGAGACCAAAAACTGCATCAGGGTGACGGGCTGGTTTCCCACATAGGTAAAGCTGTTGGGGTCCACCAGCTCCCGATCGGCCGCCGCGTCGTAAACGCGGGCGTACTCGCCGCCGGGTACCACATAGGTGAGCAGGGCCATAAAGATCACAAAGGCCATCACGATGACATAGGTGTGGGGCACCTGCCATCTCTTTTTCTTTTCCATTCCGATTTCCTCCCGCAAAGGCTGCCCCGCCGGCCAGGACTGCCGCAAAACCGGCAGGGCATGTATTTTTATCCAATGGTTTTACATAAATATACAGTATACCCCTACGGTATACGCAAGAGGGAAAAATGGGAAAACGGCAAATTATTTCACCGCCACCGAGATCTTGGTGAGGTACTTCTCCGGGTCCTTTTGGGCGAGCTCATCCAGGATGCCCTCCTTGTAGGCATAGCCGCAGGCGGTCAGGCCCTTCTGACCGGCGGCCCCCAGAAGCGCCTGGAAGGCCTCCTCGGCCCGGTGGTAATCCCCCTGCAGGTAGATGACCGCATACAGCCCGGCGGGCTTGCAAAAAAGCTCGGCCCCCTCCTGGCGGCGGGAGAGCTTGGTGAAGTAATAGGCATACCGGTCAAAGCGGCCCCGGGTCAGATCCTCCGAGCGCATCATGGCCCCAAAGGGGTAGCCGTCATCCAGCCCCCGGCCGTAGCAGTCGGCCAGGTGGGCGTACAGGGCCCGGCGGGCTACGGCCGGGTCGCTGCTGTCGATGGGGCGGCTCAATACCAGCCATTCCTCCGGTTGGGGCAGAAAAACCACCTGCCCTGCTCCGGCCTGCCGCCCCTCCTGCAGAAGGCTCTGCTTGGTGCGCAGCATCCGCTGGATCCGTTCCAGTCGGGCCAATTCCTGGCTCACCCGCTGCTGCTGGTGGCGCAGCAGGGCCTCCAGGCTGTCGGGAGTGCGCTCGTCCAGGTAATCCTTGATCTCGGCCAGGGACATGCCCAGGTCCCGCAGGCTGCGGATCACCATGAACACATCGCACTGGCTCTCGTCGTAATAGCGAAAGCCCCGGTCGTCCCGCAGGGCCGGGCAGAACAGCCCAATCTCGTCATAATGGAGCAGAGTGCGCTTGTTGGTGCCGCACAGGCGGGCAAAATCGGCGGGGCGGATGCCCGGCGCGCAGGATGATCTCATGGTGGTTCCCTCCCAGAAAAAACGGCCTGCCCGGGGCGGCCGGTTTCCCTTATTATAGCGGGGCGGGCGGCCCGGCACAAGAAAAAGCCCCGGCCATGCCGGCAAAATCCGGTTTTTGGGGTGGGCCGCTGGCTTTGCCTTCATAAGAAGGGCCCGGTTTTTGAGTGGGCAGGCCGCCTTTCCCGCCGGCTCTCTCCCGGAACTCTTTCGCCCTGCCCCTAATTTGCCGGCGCGTTTTGCCCGCCCTTTTCCGCCCGGGCCCGCTGCCCTGTTTCCCTTCCCCGCCGGCCGGGCCGTTGACTATACCCCAAGGGGATACTATAGTATATAAAAGAACTGCCGGGCGGCGCTGCCCGCCCTTTTGAAAAAGACAGGAAAAAACAGGAACAGGAGAGAATTGCCCTATGCCTCAGCTCAGCCACCGGGTTTCCCGGTTTACCGATTCGGTCATCCGCCGGATGACCCGCATCAGCGATGCCCACGGAGCCATCAACCTTTCCCAGGGGTTCCCGGATTTTGATCCCCCCAAGCCCCTGATGGACGCCCTGGCCAAGGTGGCCTACCAGGGTCCCCACCAGTACGCGGTGACCTACGGCGCCCCCAACCTCTGCCAGGCCCTGGCCCGCAAGCACGGACGGGCCATCGGCCGCCAAATTGACCCGGATACCCAGGTGGTGGTGACCTGCGGCGGCACCGAGGCCATGATGAGCGCAGTCATGACGGTATGCGATCCGGGCGATAAAGTAGTGGTGTTCAGCCCCTTCTACGAAAATTACGGGGCGGACGCCATCCTTTCCGGGGCCGAGCCCATCTATGTGCCCCTCAAGCCTCCGGCTTTTGATTTTGACCGGCAGGAACTGGAGGATGCCTTCCGCCAGCACCCCAAGGCCATGATCCTCTGCAACCCCTCCAACCCCACCGGCAAGGTGTTCACCCGGGAAGAGCTCACCTTTATCGGTGAGCTGGCCTGCCGGTATGACGTGTTCGTCATCACCGACGAGGTGTACGAGCACATCGTGTTCGACCCTTACCAGCATATCCCCATGGCGGGGCTGCCGGGCCTGTTTGACCGGGTCATCACCTGCAGCTCTCTTTCCAAGACCTACTCCATCACCGGCTGGCGGCTGGGCTACCTGATCGGACCCGCCCAGGTAATGGAGGGGGCCAAGAAGGTCCACGATTTCCTCACAGTGGGCGCGCCGGCCCCCCTGCAGGAGGCCGCCTGTGTGGGGGTGAATTTCGGGGAAGACTATTATAAGGAACTCAAAGCGCTTTACACCCGCAAGCGGGATTTCTTCTGCGACGGGCTGGAAAAGATCGGCCTGGACTGCAACCGGCCCCAGGGCAGCTATTTTGTGCTGGTGGATATCAGCCGGTTCCTGGCCCTGGAGCAGTTCAAGGGCTGGAGTGACCTTGCCTTCTGTGAGTGGATGATCGGGCATATCGGGGTGGCGGCGGTGCCCGGTTCCAGCTTCTTCAAGGAGGATGTGAATCACCTGATCCGGCTGCACTTTGCCCGCAGTGAGGAGACCCTGGCCGAGGCACTGCGCCGGCTGGAAAAACTGGCGGCGCTGCTGAAAGACTGAAAAGAACCGAAAGGGGGAGCAGGGCGATGAAAAGGGGGAAGAGAGGGGGACTCTGCCTGCTGCTGGCGGGCAGCCTGGCCCTGGGCGGCTGCCAGAAAGCCGATACCCAAAAGGCCTTTGACGAGTTTATCGGGCGGGAATTCACCGACAGCATGGCGGCGGATTACGTCTCGGCCCACTCCCTGATGACCGACCCTGCCGCCTTTGGGGTGGAGCCGGCAGAACCGGGCTGGGGCTCCCGCTTTGATACGGAAAGCCTGGAAGCCGCCTGGCAGGAAACCGAGCGCACTCTGGAAGAATTCGCGAAGTTTCAAAAGGAGAATCTCACCCCGGCCCAGCAGGAGACCTGGGAGATCTACCAGTGGGAGGGGCAGCTGGCCCAGGCCCTGAACGGGGAGGAGTTTGACCTGTACCCCTGCCTGTTCGGCAGCCTGAGTGGCCTGCATTACCAGATCCCCACCACCCTGGCGGATTGGGAGATCCGCACCGAGGCGGATATCCCGGACCTGATCGCCCTGATCCGGGATACCCGGCCTTATCTGGAAAGCGCCCTGGACTATACCCGCCGTCAGCAGGAGGCGGGGCTGCTGATGCTGGATATCCAGCAGGTGAAGAGCTACTGCGACGGGGTGATAGAACAGGGGGAGGAGAGCGGCATCCTGCGATCCCTGTTTGAGGGCATCGATGCCCTGGGGCTGGAAAGCGACCGGGCCGAGGGCTATAAGCAGGAGGTGCGGGAGGCTTTCCGGGAGGATTTCCTGCCCGCTTACCAGGAGCTGAGTCAGGGGCTGGAAGAGCTGACCGAGGGCCAGAACAACCAGGAGGGCCTGGCGGCCTTCCCCAACGGGCGGGAATATTACCAGCTGCTGCTGCAGAACAGCTGCGGCAGCGATAAATCGGTGGAGCAGATCCGCCAGATGATGGAGCAGAGCCTGGAAAGGCACCTACAGAACATCCTGCTGTTGGTCCAGGCAAGGCCGGAGCTCTACCAGCTCTGGGTATCGGGCGAAGAGCCGGATACCGGCTATACCGATTACCAGAGCATGCTGGCCGACCTGGAAGAAGCCATCCAGGGGGATTTCCCCTCGGTGGGCCAGCTGGACTATGAGATCCGCCCCATCAGCGGGGAGATCGCCTCGGATACCGGGGTGGCGGCCTATTTCAACATCCCGGCGCTGGATGGCAGCGAACCAAAGCAGCTGCGGGTCAACCCCAATCTGGGGGAGATCGGCTCGGTGGATACCTTCCTCACGGTGGCCCACGAGGGCTTCCCGGGGCATATGTATCAGGTGGCCTGGGCCTACCAGAACCTGGACAGCCCTTACCGGAAGGTGCTGGCGGGCAGCCCGGCCTATACCGAGGGGTATGCCACCTATGCCCAGTCCCTGGCGGGGCAGTCCCTGACGGAGCTGGACCAGGATTATCTGACCCTTTTGTGGGAGGAGCAGATGGCCGGCAGCTGCCTGATCGTGCTGGCGGATATCGGCATCCATTACGAGGGGTGGAGCCAGCAGCAGATGGGGGCGTATTTTGAAGAGATGGGCTTTGCCCTGGACGCTCTGAGCCTTTCCCTGCAATACCGTCAGCTTCAGGCAAATCCCTGCGCCTTCCAGCCCTACTATGTGGGGTATGAGGAGATCCGGGCCCTGCGCCGGCAGGCAGAGGAGGAGCTGGGAGAGGATTTTTCCCAGCTGGATTTCCACCAGGCCCTGTTGAAAAGCGGCAGCGCCCCCTTCTTTGTGGTGGAGCGGAATGTGGAAGAATATATCCAATCGGCAGGCCAGACTGCCGGCCAGCAGCCCGCCGCCTGAGGCAGGTTTGGCAGGAGGCGGCCCGGCAGGATGGAAAAAGAAAGGCAGGGCGGAAGGATGCCAAAGATCCCGGACGAGAGACAGGAACAAAAAGCCTGGCTGATGGAACAGATCCAGTGCCTTTCCAATCGGTATGAAGAAGATGTGCTGAAATTGCGCCGGGAGATACACCGGGAGCCGGAACTGGCTTTTCGGGAATTCAAAACGGCGGAAAAATCCGGCAGGCCCTCAGCCCGATGGGCCTTGCCCTGCGTACCGGCATTGCCGGCACCGGGCTGATCGCGGACCTGGAAGGAAAGGCGCCGGGGAAAAACCTGCTCTTGCGGGCGGATATGGACGCGCTGCCCATGGGGGAGGAAAATGACCTGCCCTTTTGTTCCCGGAACCCGGGGGTTATGCACGCCTGCGGCCACGATGTGCACGCGGCCAATCTGGCAGGAGTGGCCAGGATTTTATGGGAGCTGCGGGAATACTGGAACGGAAGCGTGCGCTTTGTCTTCCAGCCGGCAGAAGAGAGCGGCGGCGGCGGCCGGGAAATGATCCGGGCCGGGATTCTGGAAGATAAAAAATTTGATGCCTCCCTGGCCCTGCATGTGGAGGCCTCGGCCCGGCCCGGCCATTTTGTGCTGGGCTGGGGGAATATCACCGCCTATTCCGACCGCTTTACCATTACCGTGCGGGAAAAAAGACCCACAGCGCCCGGCCCCACAAAGGGGTAGACGCCATCGCCATCGCGGCCCAGGTCATCACCGCCCTCAATGGCCTGCTGCTGAAGGAGATCGACCCTCTCAAACAGGCCACCTATTCCATCGGGATGATCCAGGGCGGCACGGCCCCCAATATCATTGCGGACAAGGTGGAGCTGACCGGGATGATGCGGAACGTGACCGCCGAGACCCGGCAGGTACTGGCGGAACGGCTGAAAAGTGTTTCGGAGGGGATCGCTTCTGCCCTGGGCGGCAGCGCGGAGTTCACCCTCTTTGAGGGATACCCTTCGGTGTACAACGACCCGGCCCTGACGGATTTTGTTGCCAGGGAAATTTCGGCCCAGTCTGCCCGGTGGGTATCCGACCTGGTCCCTGACCTGGCCGGCCAGGAGCTGCTCATCCGGGAGACCCAGCCCATTCTGGGCGCGGAGGACTATGGGTTTTATACCCAGAAACTGCCCTGCTGTTTTTACCGGGTATCCACCGGTAACCAGGCGCCCACCCACAGCACCCGGTTTATGGTGGAAGAACCCTATATCAAGCTGTGCACCCGCTCGCTGGCCTCGCTGGCGGTGAGCTATCTGCTCGGGCCCTGAGCCGACGGAAAAAGGGCGCTGCCTGAAAAGAGAAAAGGAGGCCGAATATGAACAGGGAATGGACACAGCAGCTGAAACAGCAGCTGAGGGAGGATCTGCCCGGGGCCCTGGCCCTGCGCCGGCAGCTGCACCAGCACCCGGAGCGGGCATTTCAGGAATATCAGACATCGCAGAAGATCCGGGAGTATCTGGCCCGGCTGGGGATCCCGGTGCTGCCCGGGGTGATCCCCACCGAGGTGACCGGCGTGATCGAGGGGAGCCGGCCGGGCCCGACCCTTCTGGTGCGGGAAGATATTGACGCGCTGGTGATGCGGGAAGAGACGGGCCTGCCCTTTGCCTCCCAGATGGAGGACTGCTGCCACGCCTGCGGCCATGATATCCATACCGCCAGCCTGCTGCTGATGGCCGGCGCCATCCAGAAGCTGCGCAGTCACCTGGCGGGCAGAGTTCTGCTTTGCTTCCAGCCGGCAGAGGAGGTGGCCGGCGGGGCCAAGGCCATGTTCCAGGCCGGGTATGGCCAGGGGGCTACCCGATATGACCAGGTGATCGGTTTTCATACCGAGCCCACCCTGGATGTGGGCACCGTGGGGATGGCGTCAGGGCCTGCCAATGCCTCCACCGATATCATTCATATCACGATACGTAGCCAGGGTGGGCATGGGGCCCATCCCTACCGGTGCGCCGACCCGGTGGCTGCCGCCGCCTACCTGATCACCCAGCTGCAGACCATTATTTCCCGGGAGAATCCGGCTTTGGAACCGGCCGTGCTCACCTTTGGCTCGATCCATGGCGGAACGGCGGAAAATATCATTCCCACACAGGTGACCCTGGGCGGGACCCTGCGGACCTTCCAGGAATCGGGCCGCCGGTCGATGCTGGAATCCATCCGCCGCATCACCCAGTGCGTCTGCACAGCCATGAAGGCACAGGGAGAGGTGGAAATTCTGGAGGGTGTGCCGGTGCTGGTCAACGACCCGGAGATCGCCGCCCGGCTGATGGAATCCGCCGATAGGGTGCTGGGCGAAGGCGCTGCCCGGCAGCTGCGCGCCTCCCCCGGCTCGGATGATTTCTCCTGCTTTTTACAGGGGGCGCCGGGGGTGCAGTTCCGGGTGGGTACGGGCAACGACCGGCCCGAAAGCCGCCTGAGCCTGCACAATCCTGCCCTGGTCTTTGATGAAGAGGCCGTCTATGTGGGCGCGGCGGTGATGGGGCAGTACATCCTGGATACCCTGTGCAAAGAGTGAGGGCAGGCAGGGCCGCCCGGCTAAGCGCCCGCTGCCCGAATATGTAAGACAGAATCAGGAAAGCCCCGCGGCAGAAATGCCGCGGGGCTTTTGTCTGGGGAAATGGGGCAAAGCGGGAGAGATCAGGCGAAAAACTCCCGGAAATCGGTGTAGCCCTCGGCCTTGAGGACTTCCTTCTGGTTCTTGGCGTTCTTTTTGCGGGTGGTCACCATGACCTGCACCCCCTGGGCCCGCAGCTCGGCCGCCTGACGGAAGAGTTCCACCAGCTGCTGGCCGCTGAGGGCCTTGTCGGCCAGGAAAGCCACCCGGCTGCCCTCCTGGGGCGGGGTGAAGCCCCGGTCCTTCAGGATGGTGATGATCCGCTCAAAGCCGATGGAGAAGCCGCAGGCGGGCACTTTCTGGCCGCAGAAACGGCCCACCATCTCGTCGTACCGGCCGCCGCCGGCCACCGAGGAACCGAATTCGGGCAGCTCCACCTCAAAGATGGTGCCGGTGTAGTAGCCCATGCCCCGCACCAGGGTGGGGTCAAAGACCAGCTCAAAACTGCCGGCCGCTGTGGCCCGTACGCAGTCCAGGATGGTGTCCAGGTTCTGGACCACTCCGGCCTCCAAGGTGTCGGCCAGAGCCTCGCCGCAGAACTCGGCGCAGCCCAGCCCCTGGCCGGCCTTGCGGAAGAAGGCCACATAGGCCTCCACCGCTGCCTGGGGGTAGCCGCTTTCCAGCAGTTCCTTTTCTACGCCTTCCAGGCCGATTTTGTCCATCTTGTCCAGGATGATAAAGACCTCGCCGTAGCTCTCCTCGGCAAAGCCGGCCGCTGCGGCCATGGCCTTGAGGATCCGCCGGTCGTTCACCCGCACCTTGAAGTTCTCAAAGCCCAGCTTGCACAGCACGCTGGTGGTGGCGTTGATCAGCTCGATCTCGGCCAGGTTGGTGGCGTCCCCCAGAATGTCGATATCGCACTGGGTGAACTGGCGGAACCGGCCCTTCTGAGGCCGGTCGGCCCGCCATACATTGCCGATCTGCAGGGCCTTGAAGGGGCTGGGCAGGCTGGCCATGTTGTTGGCGTAATAGCGGGAGAGGGGCAGGGTCAGGTCATAGCGCAGGCCACTGTCGCACATCTCTTCGGGGGAGTGGGCCTCGGCCAGCTTTTCGCCCCGCTTGAGGATCTTGAAGATCAGCTTTTCGTTCTCACCGCCCTGCTTGCTGGTCAGGTTTTCGATATGCTCCACACAGGGGGTCTCGATCTGGCAGAAGCCATAGCCGGCATAGGTGGTCTTGATCAGGTTCAGCACATATTCCCGCAGCCGCATATCGGCGGGGAGGTAATCGTTCATGCCCTTGGTGGGGGTCTTGATGCAGTTCATGGGTCAGGTTCCTTTCTTCTCTTTGGCACGGAAAGGGCGGGCCGCCTTTTCCGGGGAGTTTGACTGTATATCCCATTGTACCACAGGGCCGGCGCAAAAGAAAAGCCCGAGGCCCGCAAAAGTATGACCCGGGGCCCTTTTGCGGGCCCCGGGTCATACCGGGAAAATCAGTCAAAGGCTTTGATCTGGATGTCGTTTTCGGCAAAGGCTTTCTTCAGAGCCAGCACGAACTCCACCGCATGGGCGCCGTCCCCGTGTACCAGCACGGTATCCGCCTTCACATCAATCTCCTTGCCGGTGTTGGCAATGACCTTGCCCTCCTTGATCATCCGCACCACACGGGCCACCGCCTCGTCCGGATCGGTGATCATGTCGCCGGGGGTTCCCCGAGGCACCAGGTTGCCGTCCTCGGTGTAGCCCCGGTCGGCAAATACCATGGAGACGGTAGGCAGGCCCATCTCTTCTGCCACCTTTTTCATGCAGGAATTACCGCCGTAGTACAGGATCCGGATGGAGGGATCAAACTCGGCCACCGCCTCGCACATGGCCCGGGCAGTGTCCATATCCACCTGGGCCACATTGCCCAGGGCCCCGTGGGCGCTGATATGCCGCAGGGGCAGGCCGGCGGCCTTGGCAAAGCCGTACAGGGCACCGATCTGGTAGGTGATGAAGTCCCGCAGCTCGTCCTTTTTCATGATCATCTTGCGGCGGCCGAAGCCCTGCAGATCCGGGTAGCTGGGGTGTACGCCCACGCCCACGCCATACTGCTTGGCCAGGGCTACAGTATGGCGCATCACCACCGGGTCGCCGGCATGCAGCCCGCAGGCCACGTTGGCCGAAGATACATACTTGAGCACCTCGTCGTTGGCGGCCAGTTTATAGTTGCCGAAGCTCTCGCCCAGGTCGCTGTTCAGGTCCACACGATACATAAGTCTGTTCCTCCTGTTCTTGTGATGGGATGTGTATATTAGGGCGCGGCGCGCTCCGCCACGCCTACCGACATGGTCTGGCCGTTTACCGTGATCCGGTAGATCTTCTGATATTCCAGCTCAAAGGCGGTCTGCATCCGCCGGTATTCCTCCTGCCGAGCCAGGTAGAGGGCCTGGGCCTGTTCCACCCCCACCGCCGCAAAGCGGATGGTGCCGCCCGGCGGGCACTGGGCCACCAGGGGGATGTCCACGCTGGCCAGGGTGGCGATCTTGGTATAGCCCCCTGAACCCTGGTGCTCGCTCATCATGATGATGGGCTGGCCGTCGCCGGGGATCTGCACCGCCCCCAGGGGGATGCCGTCGGAAGGGATATTGGCGTCGGTGAGGTGCTCCACCGCCGGCCCTTCCAGGCGGGAGGCCATCCGGTCGCACCGGCTGCTCACCTTGAAGGGGCAGCCAAAGAAGGTATTCAGCCCGGCCTGGGTAAACCGATCGTCCTGGGGGCCGGGCACCACCCGCACAGTGATTTCCTTTTCAAAATGCTGGGGCCGTGCCAGCCGGCGCAGGGGCAGATTGGGCAGGGCCGGGTCGGGGGCGGAAAAACCGATCCTGTCCCCGGCCGCCAGCTTGCGGCCTTCCAGCCCTCCAATGCCGCTGCGCAGCAGGGTGGCCTGGCTGCCGTCCACCAGGGGCAGATCCAGCCCGCCGTGGAAGGCGATATAGCATCGGCAGCCATTTTTGGCCCCGTTCAGTTTCAAAACACTGCCTGCCGCCACCGGTACCGCCTGCCCCATGGGCAAGGGGACGCCGTCCAGGGTGGGGGACATGTCCGCCCCGGTCAGGGCAATGGTGTTGGCGGCCTCAAAGCGAAGGGTGGGGCCCAGAAAAGTACATTCCAGCCCGCCGGCCCCGGTGGGATTGCCCACCAGAAGATTGGCCAGGGCCAGGGAATGGCTGTCCATGGCGCCGGCAGGGGACATACCCACCCGCTGACGGCCGTAACGGCCCTGATCCTGCACGCTGGTGAGCAGGCCGGGGGCAAGAACCTCGAATCCGGTCATCGGGCGCCTCCTTTCTGCCCTTTGGGGTAGCTTACCGGACGGTAGCTGCCCTCCAGGGCCTGCCGGTGGATCTGCCGGTATTCTTCCGGCGTGATGGATACAAAGCGGATCCATTGGCCGGGGTGGCAGTAGGCGGGCTCGGGCAGACGGCGATCGTACAGGATCACCGGGGTGCGGCCGATCACATGCCAGCCGCAGGGCAGGTCAAAGCCGTTCAGCACGGTCTGATTGGCCCAGATGGCGATGGAACCCTGAGGCACCAGGGTGCGGGGAGTGGCCCGGCGGGAGATGGAAAAGGTCTTTTCCGGGCAGCCCAGCTGGGAATGGCCCAGGGCAAAGGTCTGGAAATACACATAGCTCAGGTGAGAGGTATGCCGCCGCACCACTTCCTCGGGACTGATCCCCTCAAAGGCAGTCACGTCCCCCATGTCGGGGGCGGTTTCCCGGCCATCCCAGCCGTCATAGTGGGTCCGGGGGTCATCCGGCTCGGCAATCCCGCCGTACAGAACCGGCAGTTCCACCACGGTGGCGGCATCATCCCGGCACTCAAAGGGGGCGCGGCAGAGCTCTTCCATCCGGGCGGCCAGGGCGGCATAGCTTAGCAGCTCCGGGCGGTAATAAATCAGCAGGGTGCGGTAGGTGGGCACGGTCTCCACCACCCCGGGCAGGCTCAAGGCCTGGAGACGGGCATCCAGGGCGTGTACCTTCTGGTTCACCGGGATGCTGATCTCGTTTTCAAATTCCACCGTGAGGGCGCAGTCCCCCACCGGCTTGATCTTGGGCATGGTATCCTCCTGTATTTACGATACATCCGATCGGGCAGACTGTAAAGGGGCAAAACAGTCCGGCAGCGCCGAAGGACGCTGCCGGGCCGGTGCTTGCATAAAAGGGGTTAACCGATCAGATTGATGAACACCCGCACGGCCAGCAGGATGGTGACCACCTGGACCACGGCGAAGATCGCGTTCAGCCACATCTTGTTGGCATCCTCGCCCATGAATTTTTTGTCTGCGGTGATTCGCCAGATGATGGCGCAGATGATGGGCAGCAGCAGACCGTTGAGGGCCTGGGCCATGACCACCAGCTCAGCGGGGGAGGAACCGAACAGGAGCACGAAGACCAGGGGAACGCCAGCGCCCAGGATCATGAACAGGCGGCTGCGGGGAGCCTTCATGTCCTCTTCCTGGCCGGTAGCCTGGTTGTAGAGCATGGGCAGCAGCTCAATGCGGAACAGGCCGGAGGAGAAGGCGGCGGCCCACAGGCCCAGGCTGAAGAGGATGCCGGCGTACCGGCCCAGGATGGGGGTGAGCTGCTGGGCCATGTCGGAGGCGTTGTTCACGGTGATGCCCAGGGGGTTCAGGTTGGTGGCGGAGCAGATAACGATGGAGCTGGTGATGAGGGCGGTGACGATGCTGCCGAACACCAGGTCAAAGCGGGCCAGCTTGAGCTTGTTTTCCTTGGGCAGGCTGGCCTCAAAGGAGCCCTTCTTGAAATAGCGCTGTTTGTGCAGGGCGGACAGGGATACCGGGATATCCGGCACCATGGTGGTGGCCAGCATGGCCAGTACCAGGAAGTAGTCGCCGTTGGGGATCTTGAAGGAGAAGCCCTCGCTGGCAATGGCGGCGGGGTCGGGGCCGGAGCCGAAGGCGGTGATCACAAAGGCCACCACCATCAGGATGACCAGCACCTTGGTGAAATCTTCCAGGATGTTGTACCGGCCGATCCAGACCAGGGCAAAGGCGATGAGGATCATGATGGCGCACCAGGCTACCAGGGAGATCTGGGGCACAAAGTAGTTCATGGCCATGGCCGCGCCGGTGAAGTTGCCGGCCTGGAAGATCAGGGCGCCGAACATGATGCAGAAATACAGGATCAGGGACCAGACCTTGCCGAAACGCAGGCGGACGGCTTCCAGAATGGTGCATTCCTTGGAGATGGCCATCCGCAGGGCGGGCAGCTGGTAGAAAAAGGCGGCCAGGGCGGCCAGCACAACCACCCACAGCAGCTGGTAGCCATAGTTGGCACCCATCTGGGAGGCGGTGGTAACGCTGCCGGGGCCCACCACCACGGCGGAAATCACGATGGCCGGGCCGATGGCCTTTAAGTACTGACCAAACGAGGGCTTCGTCAGGTTCTTCTCTTCGTTCATACAAATCTTTCCTTTCTTTGAGGGTTATGGGTTGGGCCCTTACAGCTCGCTGGACTTCACATCGCAGATGAGCATGTAGCCGGGAGAATGGGAAATCATCAAATCAGGCTTTGCCTGCATGGCCACCGCCTGGGGGGTCACGCCGCAGGCCCAGAACACCGGTACTTCGTCCGGCGCGATCTCCAGCGGGTCGCCGTAATCGGGGTGCATCACGTCTTTGATGCCGATGGCGGCGGGGTCGCCGATCTGTACCGGCGCGCCGTGGGCATATTCCATGGCCCCGGTGATGGATACCGCCAGATCCACCTTGTCTTTTTTCACCGGCCGCATGCTCACCACATAGTTGCCGTGGAAGATGCCTGCTGGCTTGCAGGCAATGTTGGTGTCGAACATGGGCACCCGGGTCTGCAGTTCGTAGTGTTTCAATCGTATGCCGGCAGCTACCAGTTTATCCTCAAAAGTAAGGCTGCAGCCGATCAGAAAGCCAACCATATCCGGGTTCCACATGTGGCTCACATCCTTGACCTCTTCCACCAGTTCCCCTTTTCGGTAAATTCGGTACAGGGAGATGTCGGTGGTGATGTCGGCTCCGGGGGCCATCTTCACGCTTACCGGGCTGCCCCGGTCGAATACCTCCAGGATGGGGCAGGGCTTGGGGTTCTGCTTCATAAAGGTGAGAAAATCATCGGCGTAGCGCCGGGGCAGAATCACCAGGTTGCCCTGCAGGTGGCCGGGGCAGAGCCCGGCGGTGGGGATGGAGAGCTCCCCGCTTCGGAACAGGGCCCGAAGTTCTGCGGGAGATTTGCCGCTCAGATCCGTGGACATGGAAAAATGCCTCCTTTTCGGACGAATTTTTAGAAAAAGGGCGCCGATACGAAAAGGGGTATCGGCGCCTTTGCCTTAGTTCGCTTTTATCTTAACACGCTTTACGCCGGCGGGCAAATACAGAATATAAATGAAAAAGGCTTTTGTATAAGCAGGGGTTTATAGTATAATAAAAAGTAAATCCGGTAGAAAAAGCGGGGTGGTTTTGCTGCTTTGCTTTGGGTTTGAACCGGTGGGGAGGGAGAAACCATGGTGGACAAAGCCATGCGCTACGCCTATGAGGTGTATAAAGAAAAGAGCTTTTCTCAGGCCGCGAAAAACCTGTATGTGTCCCAGCCGGCCCTGAGCCTTGCCATCCGCAAGCTGGAGGACCGGTTGGGCCTGCAGATCTTCGACCGCAGCACTACGCCCATCTCCCTTACAGCCGAGGGGCAGGTGTATATCGATACGGCCCAGCGCATCCTGCGGCTGAGCGAGCAGCTGGAAAGCTATATGGATGACCGGCGCCGGCTGCACACCGGCCGGATCACGGTGGGGGCACCCCATCTGTTCATTGTACACCTGCTGCCGGGCATCATCGGTCAGTTCACCGAAAATTACAGCCAGGTGGATTTTTCCCTGTTGGAGGGCGATACGGTGCAGTTGCGGGAGATGCTGCTGAAGGATGAGATCGACCTGATCCTGGATACCACCGAGTATGAGCCGGAGCTGATGGTGCAGTATAAGGTGCTGGACGAGACCATTCTGCTGGCGGTGCCGGCGGCCAACAAGCTGAACCGGAAACTGGCCCGGTACGCCCTGGCACTGGAAGATGTGCAGACCGGCCGCTTTCTGGAGGACCGCTTTGCCCCCGTGCCCCTGGAAAGTTTCCGGGAAGAGCGCTTTCTCATGCAGCGAAAAGGGCAGGATATGCACTCCCGCTCCCTGGCTCTCTGCCGGGCCTGCGGCTTTGAGCCAAAAAGCTACCTGCATCTGAACCAGCTGGTTACGGCGCTGGACCTGACCCGCCAGAACCGGGGGCTTACCTTTGTGTCGGATACCAGCGTCAAGACCCTTTCCAGCGGGGAGGGGCTGGTGTTTTATAAGCTGGCCGGGGAGATGACCAAGCGAAAAGTGTACATCTCCCACCGGAAAAACCGGTATGTGAGCCTGGCTATGCAGAAGTTCATCAAGCTCACGGCGGGGCATATGACCCCCGCCGAAAGCCCCTGAAAAAGAATAGAAAGACAGAAAGCGCCCCGGCCGGAAATTTCCGGCCGGGGCGCTCCCCTATGGAAAAGAGAATACGGAAACTCAAGATTTGGCGGCCGCCTCAAATTCGTCGGCCATGGCCTTGTCGGGGGCGGGGCTCAGAAGGCTCACCACCACCACCGTCAGCAGGCTGAGCAGGAAGGCGGGCAGCAGCTCGTAAATATCCCAGATGCCGCCCAGGGGGCGCACGGCGTACTTCCAGACGAAGATCATCACGCCGCCCACCACCATACCGGCCAGGGCGCCCTGGCTGGTGGCCCGTTTCCAGAACAGGGCGCAGAGCATGACCGCGCCGAAGGCGCCGCCAAAGCCGGCCCAGGCAAAGCTCACGATGCCAAAGACGCTGGAATCCGGGTCCCGGGCCAGCAGAATACCGATGGCGGCGATGCCCACAATGGTGAGCCGGGCTACCCGCAGGCTCTGGGCGGCGGAAAGCTTGAGACCGCCGAAATCCTGCAGGATGTTCTGGGAAACGCTGGAGGCGGCAGCCAACATCTGGCTGTCCGCGGTGGACATGGTGGCGGCCAGGATGCCCGCCAGCACCAGGCCAGCCAGCAGAGCGGCGGCCACCCCATGGCGGCTGATGAGCTCGGCGATCCGCACAATGATGGTCTCACTGTCCGAGCCGGCCAGGAACTCCACCCGGCCGGCGGCGGTCATGCCCAGGCCCACGATGCCGATCAGCACCGCCACGCCCATGGCGATGACCACCCAGAAGGTGGCAATGCGGCGGCTGAGAACCAGTTCCTTTTCATCCCGGATGGCCATAAAACGCAGCAGGATGTGGGGCATGCCGAAATAGCCAAGGCCCCAGGCCAGGGTGGAAAGGATGGAGATCAAGCTGTAGGGCTGGGCCGTGCCGGAAACCGGGTCATGGGAGGCGGAGAGGGAAAGATACCCGGGCAGGGAGGCCGCGTTTTCCATGACGGCGTTCCAGCCGCCGGCCGAGATCGCCCCATAGCCCAGCACGCTGATAAGGGCCACGGTCATGACGATGGACTGGATCAGGTCGGTGGTGGAAACGGCAAAGAAACCGCCGGTGATGGTGTAGCCCACGATCACCAGGGCGCTCAGGATCATGGCAGTCATATAATCGGCCCCGAACAGGCTGTGGAACAGTTTGCCGCAGGCGGCAAAGCCCGAGGCGGTGTAGGGCACAAAGAAGATCAGGATGATGAGGGCCGAGATGGCGCTCAGCAGGTTGGAGCGGTCATGGAACCGGCGGGAAAAGAAATCCGGCAGGGTAATGGCCCCCAGATTGCTGGAATACCGGCGCAGCCGACGGGCCACGATCAGCCAGTTCAGGTAGGTGCCCACGGCCAGGCCGATGGCTGTCCAGCCCACCTCGCAGCAGCCGGAAAGGTAGGCCAGCCCGGGCAGGCCCATGAGCAGGTAGCTGGACATATCCGAGGCTTCGGCGCTCATGGCGGTGACGAAGGGGCCCATCTTGCGGCCCCCCAGGTAAAAGTCGGCAGTGGTCTCATTTTTCTTGGAAAGAAAAACCCCCACCAGGATCATCCCCACTAGGTAGACCGCAATGGTGGCGATCATATACAATGCGTTGGCATCCATGCTGTAAAAGAATCCTCCTAAATAGCCGGCCCTTGCGAAAAGGGAGCGGCCCGCAAATTTGGCCCGGCATGCGGGACGCCAGTCATTATAGCACAAGAAAAAACAGACTAAAATACAGAACAAAGTTTAGACGAAAAATGGCAATAACCGGGAATATAAAAAGAAAAAAGCATCGTTTTAAACTTTAAAACGATGCTTTTTATATGGGCAAAAACTGTACTTTATCAAGAAAATCACGGGAACAAAATATTTCCCGCCGGGGGCGCCAGCCGTTTGGGGCCCAGCTGGTAGTCGTTGAGGAAGCGGCGCATCATGCCCGAGCCGTAATCGGCCAGGGAATATTCGCCGCTGCACAGGCACCAGTCGTACATCAGGGCCCGCTCGGCCAGGGCATAGGCCTTCACAAACTCGTTGGCGGTGATATCCTCCCGGATCTCCCCTCGCTGCTGCCCTTCCAGGCAAAGCCGGCGCAGCAGCCGGTAATAGACCCGGTTGTGGTCCAGCAGGTGCTTGTCCCCCCGGGTGATCAGCTGGCTGGAAAGCAGCCGGCCCAGCAGTTCCAGGCTCACCGAATTTTCAATGTAGCCGAACAGCTGCCGGTTCAGGAACAACAGGCTCTCAAACCGGTTCCCGTCCGGGTCCAGCTGGGCTTCCAGTTCCTGATACTTTTCGTCGAACAGATAGGAGAGGCTGGAAAGCAGAGTGTCTTTCCCCTCAAAATAGTGGTAAAAGCTGCCCTTGCTGGTGGAGCTGGCCTCGATGATCTCCTCCACCGTGGTGTTTTCGTAGCCCTGCTCGTAAAACAGTTTCCAGGCAGCGGCGATGATCCGGCCCCGGGTGTTGCGGGTTCGTTTTCTGGCCATTGGGCGGTCCCCCTCTTTCTGTCCTCAGGCGATGGAGTAAACGGCGGCGCTGGTGACCCCTTCCTGGGCCTGGGTACGGGCGGTGATCCCCTCGGCAAAATAGAGCACCAGCGCCAGGGCAATCACGCCCAGGGCCAATACCAGCCACTTGACCCAGCCGGGCATCCCCTTGGTGGCGCTGGGCAGGAAGGAGCGGCTCTGCACATACAGGGATTTTTCGTTCAGGTCCTCCAGCAGCTGAAGCACCACCCACCGGCTTTCCCGGGGCGGCAGCAGCAACCGGCCGCCCTGGTGCAGGTCGCCCATCATGGCGGCGGCGCTTTCCAACTCGGCCAGGCGCACCCCGCCCGGGTTGCCGGTCCGGGCGCACCAATCGTCATATACTTCCTTCAGCAGCGCCATGAGCTGCCCGTTTTGTTCTTCCATGGGTCTTGTCCTTTTCCTTGCAGGGATACTGACGGCCCAAAGGCCGGAAAGTTTCGGTTACATAACAGTATACCACATCCGGGGGCCGGGTTCTTGGCCGGTTTGTAAATTTTTCTTAACACGGGCCTCCCGCCGGCGGGCCGGGGCAGGGAAAAAGGCTCAAGAAGGGGAAAGATCTTCCGGGTTGACCCGCAGCCGGAAATAGAGGGTGGGGTCTCCCTCCTCGGTATAGGTTTCAAAGGTGCCGGTCAGTACCGCCTGGGCGCCCTCTTTCGGGTAATCTTCCGGGCCGCTCTCCCCTTCCAGCACAAACTCCAGCCCCTGGCTGCAGCAGGCGGCGGCATCGCTCACATACAAAAAGTAATAGGTCTTTTGGGGGCCGGGGGCCGAATAGTATTCTCCGGCCACCTTCACGGTCTGACCCTCATAGGCGGCCGGGTCCAGGGTCATCTGGCAGACCACCGCATAGACCATGTTGGCCCCCATCTGGGTCAGGTCCACATCCGGCTCGTTTTCTTTTGGAGGGGTCTGGGCGTTGGAAGAGGCATCCTGGCCGGCGCTTTCGGCATCCTGGCTTCCCGGGGCGGCAGAGGAAGCCGGGGAAGAACCGCAGCCGGTCAGGGCCAGGGCCCCGGCCAGAAAAAGGCCGGGAAGAAGCTGTTTCATGTCCGCCCTCCCAGCCGGGCCAGCCCGCAGGCAGCCAGAAACACCAGAATATAGACGCAGACGATGGAAGCGCCCACCGGGGTGGAGGCCAGGATGGAGAAGATCAGCCCCGCCCCAGCGCAGAGCACCGAGATCAGGCAGGCGGCCACCGTCACCGTGCCGAAGCTTTTGAACAGCCGCATGGCGGTGAGGGCGGGGAAGACGATGAGGGCCGATACCAGCAGGGAACCCACCAGGTTCATGGCCAGCACGATGACCGCCGCGGCCACGCAGGCAATGAGCAGGTTCAGCCGCCCGGCCCCCAACCCGGCAGCCCGGGCAAAGGTCTCGTCAAAGGTCACGGCAAAGATGCGATGGTAGAAAACAAGGAAAAAGAGGATGACCAGCACCGAGAGCCCCAGGCAGGCCCACACGTCGGCGGGGGTGAGGGTGAGGATGGAGGTGGCCCCGAACAGGGTGGTGCACACATCCCCCGACAGGTTGGAGGATTTGGAAAAGACGTTGAGCAGCAGATAGCCCACGGCCAGGGCACCCACCGACAGCATGGCGATGGCGGCGTCCCCCTTCAGCCGGGCGTTCTGGCCCGAGCGCAGCAGCAGCACGGCGGTGAGCACCGTCACCGGCAGCACCAGGATCATATCGCTGGCCAGATCCAGCACAGTGGCGGCGGCCAGGGCCCCGAAAGCCACATGGGAGAGGCCGTCCCCGATAAAGGAAAACCGCTTGAGCACCAGGCTCACCCCCAACAGGGAGGAGGAAAGGGCGATGAGCAGCCCCACGACTAGGGCATAGCGGACAAAGGGATAGCTGAAATACAGCGCCAGGGTCTCAAGCATCTTCTTCTCCTTTCGCCATGGCCAGGCAGGCACGGCCCACCTCGCTTTGCAGATAGGCCTCCCGAGGGCCGAAGAACAGGGGCCGGTGGGCCAGGTGCAGCACATGGCTGGCGTACCGGGCGGCGGCGGGCAGGTCGTGGCTCACCGTGATGACGGTGAGCCCTTCCCGGTTGAGGCGGGCGATCAGCTCGTACATTTCCCGGGCGGCGGAAGGGTCCAGCCCGGAGGTGGGCTCGTCCAGCAAAAGCACCCGCTGGGCAGCGCAGAGAGCCCGGGCCAACAGGACCCGCTGCTGCTGGCCGCCGGAAAGCTCCCGGTAGCAGCGGCGGGCCAGCCCGGCAATGCCCAGCCGTTCCAGGTCGGCCTGGGCCTCGGCCTTTTCGGCCCGGCTGTAAAAGGGGCGGCGGCCCATCCGATTCAGGCAGCCGGAGCGGACGATCTCCTCCACCGAGGCGGGGAAATCCCGCTGGGCGGGGGTCTGCTGGGGCAGATAGCCGATCTGGTCAGCCCGCAGCCCGCCGCCCAGCTCCACCTTCCCCGAAAGGGGCGGGATCAGCCGCAGCAGAGTTTTGATGAGGGTGCTCTTGCCCGAGCCGTTTTCCCCCAGAATGAACAGGTAATCCCCCTGGTTCACCTGAAAGCTCAGGCCGTTCACCACGGCCTGGCCCTCATATCCCAAAACAAGATCTTCACAGAGCAGTTGCGTCATGGAACTTCCTTTCCCTCAACGTCAGGCCAGGGCGGCCTGCAGCACGGTGAGATTTTCTTCCATCAGGCCCAGATAGCTGGCCCCGGCCTCCACCTGCTGGGGGGAGACTGCCTGCATGGAATCCAGCACCAGGATCTCCTGATCCTGGGATTGGGTATTCCGGATGATGGTGGAAGCCAGATCTTCGCTGGAACCTTCCAGAATCAGCACGGCAGGCAGATCCTCGCTTTCCAGCCGGTCGGCCAGGAAGGCCACCGTCTCAAAGCTGGCCTCGCTGTCGGCGCTGCAGCCGGAAAAGGCCGCGTAACAGGTCAGGTCATAGTCAGCGGCCAGGTAGCAGAAGGGAAAACGGTCCCCCACCAGCAGGGTATGGCGAGGGGCCTGAGCCAGGCTTTCGGTATACCGGTCGTCCAGCTCCTTCAGGGCCTGGTCGTAGCGCTGGCTGTTATCCTGGTAAAGTTCCGCCTTGGCCTCGTCCGCTTCCATCAGGGCCTGGCTGAGCCCCGCACAGGCCTCCCGGGCGTTTTTCAGGGAGAGCCAGACATGCTCGTCGGCCTCCTCTTCATGGTCATGGTCGTGGTCCTCTTCTTTCATGCCTTCCAGCTGGGGCACCGGCAGCAGCCGGTCGGCCAGAAGTTCCATGGCCGAAAGGTCCTGTCTTTCCTGGCTGGGGGCCTGGGCCAGCACCTGCTCTACCCAGGCGTCCGATTCGCCCCCCACATAGAAGAACAGGTCGGCCTGGGTGATAGTCAGGATATCCTGGGCGGTGGGCTGGTAGCTGTGCAGGTCGGTGCCGCCCTGCTGCAGCAGCACCAGCTGGGCGCCGGAACCCTCGGTGAGCTGACGGGCCCAGTCATACAGGGGAAAGGTGGTGCATACGATCTTCAGCGGTTCATCTTCCTGACTGGGCACGGAGGCCGGGGCGGAAGAAGAGGCTGAGGGGGCGGAGGCACAGCCGGCCAGGCAGGCCCCCAGCACCAGCGCCGGGAGAGCTGCGCACAGGGCGCGGCCCAGCGGGGCGAAGGATCTTTTCATGATATACTCCTTTTTATTTAAGTGGCAGAAGCGGCCGCGGTGCGGCCCGGACCCTCTCAGGCGGGGGCGGTGCGGCAGTTTTCGCACAGGCCGAAGAGGACGGTATCCCCTTCACTCACCGAAAAATGGTACTTTTTGTCGATCATGCGCACCAGCTCCAGGCTTTCCTCATGGCCCATATGCACCATCTGCCCGCAGATCGAGCATTTCAGGTGCAGGTGGGTGCGGCAGCTTTCCCCCATCATCTGGTAAAGAAACTGCCGGCTGGTCCCCCGCACAAAACGCTTGACCCGCCCCTCCTGCACCAGCAGGGGCATCAGCCGGTACAGGGTGCTCTTGCCGGGGGCATGCTCCCGGCCTTCCAGGGCGGCGGCCAGTTCCTCTATGGTAAAGGCCTGGCGGGAATGTTCCCGCAAAAAATCCAACAGGAGTTTTTTCTGTGCAGTTTGGTAATGCGCCATGGTTCTACCTCGTAAATTAAGAGTTACTCTCATATTATAAGGGGCTTTTGGGGATTGTCAAGGATTTTCCGGGCTTGCGGCAGGTGGGATTTCATGGTACACTCGGGCCGAAAGGGGGGCGAAAGGATGAAAAAGATAAGCAACTGGGCCCGGCGGCTGGGAGCCTGCCTGGCCGGGATACTGGTATTGGCGGGGATTGCCGCGCCGCCGGCCCGGGCACAGGGAGAGTGGGAGGATACCCTGGCGGATATTTCCCGGCTGCAGCAGCTGGCCCGGGAGTATGCGGCCGGCCAGGAGAAAGAGCCGGACAGCCTGCTTCTGACCCTGAACTACCTGCGGGCCCGGCGGTACGAGGATTTTTCCTGGGATCTGATCCTGGGCCCGGCGGATGAGGATTTTCAGGCCCTGGTGGCGCAGCAGGCCCCTGAGTTGGCGGAATTGCAGCAGATCGACCTGATGACCACCCCCGGCGGGGAGCAGGTGGATTTCATCCATCTGTTGGCGGGCGCGGCGGGCGCCTGGCAGGGGATGCCGGTGATCTGCACCTGGGGCGGCGACTGCATCCAGCTGGCCCAGGCGGCCCGGGGGATGGACCCGGCAGCCAGCCGGCAGACCCTGGAGCCCCTGTTCGGCGTTTCGGATCAGAGCAGCCTGTTCCCCCTCAGCGACCTGCTGGCCGACCTGGACGGGGCCAATCTGGGGGCGGAGCTGACCCCCGAGGCGGATCTGGCCCAGGCCCTGGAAAGCTATTATGGGCAGATCGACAGCCAGGAGCGGTGCCGCCGGTTTACCGCCCTCCAGTTTGGCGGGGGAGATACCGGTAGCAGCGAGTTTGCCGCCCGGGTGTGGGATACCTTCCGGCAGGATGAGGGCGTCTGCCTGATGCTAACCCTGGAAGGGGATATGAGCCGGGGCGAGGGGGATGCCCAGCTGAGTCAGGAGATGGCCGCGCCCCTGGAAACTACTTGTACCCTTTTGGCGGAATACCTGGGGCGGGAACTGGATGGGCAGACGGTGGCTCCCCCTGCCGAGCCTACCCCCGAGTCCTCTCCCGCCGAATCCCAGCCGGCCGGGGCGGACAATTCCGGCAGCGCCCAGACCGGGCAGGAGGAGGGATTGGACGGCCTGCTGCAGGCCCACCCGGAATACCTGCTCTGGGCGGCGGGGGGCCTGCTGGGGCTGGCGGTCCTGATCCTGCTGGTCATCCTGGCCCAGGGGCGGCGGCGCTGAAATCGCCTGCCCGCAAAAAGACAAGAAAAGGCGGCTTCCCCTGGGTGGGAAAGCCGCCTTTTTACTTTTGAAAATATGGGATAAAAACAAGGGTTACAGGACAAAAAGCCGGTCATCCGGGCCAAAAGCATAGATCTGCTCCCGCTTGAAGCCCCATTCCCCTCCGGGCAGGCAGATGTGGGGCTCAAAGGTGAAGGGCTTGCCGTACCCGCCCAGGGTGGCGGCATTCCCATTTTCCAGGTAGATCCGCTCACCGGCCAGCTTTTCGATGGAATGGCCCAGATTGCCGTGAAAATCCCGGTTCTGCCAGCCCTCGGCGGCCAGCAGCCCGTTCATATGTTGCCAAACCTCCTCATAGGTGTGGTGAGGCCGGGCCCAATCCATCAGCTCTTTGTGCAGCCGCAGCTCCATCTGGTAGCCCTGGCGGAAGGCGGGCAGGGAAGGCTCC
Organism: Allofournierella massiliensis; assembly: GCF_021531255.1. Classification (GTDB taxonomy): domain Bacteria; phylum Bacillota; class Clostridia; order Oscillospirales; family Ruminococcaceae; genus JAFBIO01. The sequence continues at coordinate 49,551 of NZ_JAFBIO010000010.1, forward strand.
TGGGGTTCCAGCACCGGGCGCCCCCCTTCCAGGAATACGGTGCGGGCATAATCGCCCCAGGCGCCATTCAGCACCGGGCCCAGATCCAGGGTCACCAGGTCGTTTTCCTCCAATACCGCGTCGGCCAGGGGGCGGTAATCCCGCCCGCTGATCGAGGCCAGGCTGCGCCCCGGCCCCACCAGGACCAGGGCCCCCACTCCGTGGTACCACCAGCCCTCGGAACCCAGGGCCTCCATCTCCCCCAGAACCATCTGGACGATCTGCGCCTCGCTCAGGCCGGGCCGCAGGCGGGCGGCCGTGCGTTCCATAGCCAGGCGGGCGATGTCCTGGGCGGCATGAACGGAATGAAAAGTCATACTATTCCACCTATCTTCGTATTTTTATCGTAATATTTCTTACCAGTATACCATATTTCGGGGGGTAAAAAATTTGTGTTTCGGGCAAAAAACCGGGCGCTTTTTTAGGGAAAAACAGTAAAAATGTCGAAAATTTCTCCAAAGGCCGGGAAGAAGCCGCCGCACCGTTGACTTTCGCACTTTCCTATGGTAGTTTCGTTTATAGCCTATTCATTTATTTTACACATTTTTTAAGAGAAATTTGTACTGTGCGGAGGTTGAACAGAGAATCATGAACAGCAAAGGAATGGATAAACTTACCTTGTTCCTTATCCCCATCGGCGTTGCGGTGAACTTTATCGGCGGCCAGATCGCCATCCTGCTTCGTCTGCCCCTGTACCTGGATTCCATCGGTACCATCGTGGTGGGTGCTCTTTGCGGCGGCATCCCCGGCGTGATCGTGGGCGTTATTTCCAACGTACTGAACTCCATCACCAGCCCGGTCACCCTGTTTTATGCCATCCTCAGCATCATCTTTGCTCTGTCCGCTGCCTTCTGCAGCAAGCACAAGGTGTTCCTGAGCCTGCCCAAGACCATCCTGTTTTCCATCTGGTTCGCCTTTGTGGGCGGCGGCCTGGGCGCCTGCATCACCTGGCTGCTGTTCAGCTTTGACTTCGGCACCATCACCGCTTCCATGTTCGCCATTCCTCTGTACGAGGTGTTCGGCATCCCCAAGTTCTGGGCCCAGTTCATTTCCGAGTTCACCATGGACCTGCTGGACAAGTCGGTTTCCCTGGTGTTGGTCTTCTTTATCCTGAAATCCATGCCCACCCGGTTCCTGGCCAAGCTCCCTCTGGGCGAGATCTACGTGAAGGAAGAATACTGAAGCCCTTTTGGCGGCTGATGCCGCTGAGCCGAGAGCGCACCTTTCGGGTGTGCTCTCGCTTTGTTTTTTGTCACAGAGCCCTCTGGCAGGAGGGTGCACCCGTTCCAAGGAGGATTTTGCACGATGTACAGCGAATTTGTACAGAAATTTTTCTCCCCTCAAACCGCCGGCAACTGGTTTAAGGATTTAAACCCTCTCACCAAGCTCAACCTGCTGCTGGTGCTGGCTTTTACCGCCCTGGTGGCCCAGAGCATCCCCTGCGCGCTGGGGCTCTGCCTGTTTTACTACCTGCTGGCGATCCTCATCGGGGAATTCAAGTATTTCAGCGGCATTTTTTCCAAGCTGCTGATCACGGTGGGGCTTTTTATGGTGATCCTGCGCCAGTTCACCGTGAAGGGAGAAACGGTGCTCTTTGACCTGTTCGGCTGGAACTGGACCCTGGAAGGGCTTTTGAACGGCCTGAAGGTGGGCGGCATCATCCTGGGCTTCTCGGGCGCCATCATCCTGTTCTATGCCTCCACCGAGATGCGGGACCTGATGTACACCCTGGAACAGAAGGGCGTGCCCCATACCACCAGCTACATCATCCTGGCCTCCTTCCAGACCATTGTGGACCTGAAGGCCAGCGTGCAGACCATCTTTGAGAGCCAGAAGGCCCGGGGCATCGAGGTGGAGGGCAGCCTGCTCACCCGTGCCAAAGCCTTCTTCCCGGTGATCAGCCCGCTCATGCTGGGGGCCATTGCCTCGGCGGAAGAAAAAAGCATTGCCATGGACGCCCGGGCTTTTTCCATCGATACCCCCCACACCTTCCTGCGGGAGCTGCGGGTGGTGCCCGGCTGGGAAAAGGCGCTGAACCTGGCGGCAGATCTGGCCTTTGTGGCCTTCTGCGTCTGGCGGCTGCTCAACATCTTTGTGCTGTAAGGGAGGGAAAAGCCCATGTCTTTGATCGAACTGGAAAATGTGACCTACCACTATCCGTTCTGCAAGGAGCCGGCGCTCCGGCAGATCAGCTGCACCTTTGAAAAGGGCAAGTTCTATGGCATCATCGGCGAGAACGGCGGCGGCAAAACCAGCCTGTGCAATCTGCTGCGGGGGCTGATCCCCCATTTCTACCGGGGCACCCTGGAAGGCCGGGTGACCATTGACGGCACCGATGTGCGGGATTGGAACACCGGCCGGCTCTCGGCCCGCATCGGGTATGTGTTCCAGAACCCTTTCACCCAGATCAGCGGCATCAAGCCCACCGTTTTTGAGGAGGTGGCCATGGGCCTGGAAAATCTGGGCCTGCCCAAAAAGGAGATCGTGGACGAGGTACTGCGGGTCTGTAAGCTGCTGGATATTGAAAACCTGATGGAAAAGAGCCCCAACGCCCTTTCCGGCGGCCAGCGCCAGCGGGTGGCCTTTGCCTCCATCCTGGCCATGGACGCGGATATCCTGGTGATCGACGAGCCCACCAGTCAGCTGGACCCTCAGGGCACCCAGGATGTGTTTGAGATCATCCATACCCTGCGGGGCACCGGCAAGACCATCCTGCTGGTGGAGCACAAGGTGGACCTGATCGCCGAGTACTGCGATGAGGTGCTGGTGATGCAGGGCGGCCAGATCGTGCGCAAGGGGCCCACCGCCCAGGTGCTGGCCGACCCGGAGCTGGCAGAACTGGGAGCCCTGCAGCCCCAGGTGGCCATGTTCGGCCATGCCATGGCGGCCGCCGGCAAGCCCCTGGAAGAGATCCCAATCACACTGGAGCAGGCGCTGCGCCTGGTGCGCCGCCGCAGAGGGGAGATTTGAGCCATGTCCATCGAACTGATCAACGCAAGTTTTTCCTATCCCGGCGGATTTTTGGCCAATGAAAACCTGAACCTGGTGATCGAGCCAGGCGAGCGGGTAGCCATTGTGGGCCAGAACGGCGCGGGCAAGACCACCGCCGTGAAGATGATGAACGGCCTGCACAAGCCCACGGCGGGGGATGTGCTGGTGGACGGCAAGAACACCAAGGAGTACACCACCGCCCAGATCGCCCGCATGGTGGGATATGTGTTCCAGAACCCGGACGATCAGATCTTCAACCAGTCGGTGCGGGCAGAGATCGAGTATATGCCCCGCTATTTCAAGCTTTCCGCCGCCGAGACCCGCCGCCGGGTAGAGCGGGCGGTGATCCTGGCCGGGCTGGAAGACTATATGGGCAAGAACCCCTTTGATATCCCCTACCCCATCCGGAAGTTCGTGACCATTGCGGCGGTGCTGGCCACCGAGCCCAAGTATGTGATCTTCGACGAGCCCACCGCCGGGCAGGACCGGCGGGGCACCCAGATCCTGGAAACCATGATGGATGAGCTGCAGAAAGAGGGCATCGCAGTGGTCACCATCACCCATGACATGGAATTTGTGGCCCGGAACTTTGACCGGGTGGTGGCCATGGCCCACCGGAACATCCTGGCAGACGGCACGGCCGCCGAGATCTTCGGCAACGACCAGGTGGTGAACGAGGCCCGCATCCGCCGGCCCCAGCTGGCCCAGCTGGCGCTGGACCTGGGGCTGCAGGGGATCCTGAACGGCGACGAGCTGGTAAACGCGCTGGACTGATACGGAAAGGAAAAGAGCTTGAACGGAAAAAGATATGTGGTTTCGGCCATGAGCATCGTCAACGACCTGCACTACGCAGACGGCCGGCAGGTGAAGAATGTCACCGGTGGCGGGCTGTTCATGCTGGGGGGCGTTTTGTCCCATACTGCCGACGTGGGCTTTGTCACGGCGGCCGGTGCGGATTTTGAGGAGTACCACGGGGATTTCTTCCGCCGCAACGGCCTGGGCACCGAGGGGGTGCACCGCACCCTGCCCCACACCCATTACACCACCGTTACCTATTTCCCGGACGGCAGCTGGAAAGAGGTTTCGGTCTACGGCGCCCAGTATGAGACGGACAACGCCTATAACACCATGGTGCATGGGGATTGGGTGGCCCGTATGTGCGGGGAGCACACCAAGGCGGTATACACCGAGAGCGGCTCGGAAGAGCTGTTCTGGAACCCGGAAGAGGTAGCCGCGGTGCGGGCGGCAGCCCCCCAGGCCAAGATCATGTGGGAGGTGCCCCACTACAACACCTTCAACCCCCTGCAGAAGCCCCTGATCTGGCCGGCTCTCGAGCAGGTGGATCTTTTCTCGGTAAACCTGCGGGAGGCCCGGGAACTGTTCGGCGTCCAGGAGGAAAAGGAAGTGCTGCGGGCCATCCGCTCCACCGGCAAGAGCTGTTTTCTGCGGTTCGGGGTGGAGGGCTCCTGCGCCATCCTGCCCGGCCAGCCGGCCATGTTTGTGCCCAGTATCGGCCTGGAGCGGACGGTAGACCCCACCGGCTGCGGCAACTGCAGCACGGCCGCGGCCATGGTGGGCATGGCGGAAGGCTTTGAGCCGGCCCGCATTGCCGCCTTTGCCAATGTGGCTGCCGATTACAACGCCCTGCAGCTGGGGCCCTATCCTCTCTTCAGCGAGGGGCTGCGAGCCAAGATGGCCGCGGAGGCCAACGAGCTGGCCCAGAAGGCGCGGATCCTGGAAGAATAAAAGGAAAAGACAAAAGGCCCGCCCGGCGATATGCCGGGCGGGCCTTTTTGGGTTTGGTCAGGGGCAGGGGGCTCAGATTTCGCCTGCCAGGCAGGCTTCCAGCAGGGCAGTGCAGCCTTCCAGGATATCCTGGTAGGTGGCCTCAAAATCGCCGGTATACCAGGGGTCGGCAATATCCCGGGGCGAGGAGGTGAAATCCAGCAGGCGGCGCACTTTTTTCTGGGGGTCGCTGCCCAGGATGGCCAGCATGTTCCGCAGATTCCAGCCGTCCATTCCCAGCAACAGATCGTAGCGGTCATAGTCCTCCCGGCGCATCTGCACCGCCCGGTGGGGCACCGGCTCCACCCCTGCCCGGCGCAGCTTATCCAGGGTGCCGGGGTGGATGGGGTTGCCGATCTCCTCCCGGCTGGTGGCGGCCGAGGCGATGAGGAAACGGTCCTCCAGCCCTTTTTGGCGCACCAGGTGAGTCATTAGGCTCTCGGCCATGGGGCTGCGGCAGATATTGCCGTGGCAGACAAACAGGATCTTGGTCATTGATCTATTATCCCTTCCAAAGGTTTTTATTCCGGTAGAATACCTTGATTATATCATAGCCTGCCGACCTTTTATAGCAGCAAGGGGAAAATCCGCCTGCCGTTCATTCTTGCCGGCAAACATAAAGGGGCGGCACTTGGCTTGGCCGCCGCGGGCCGGCTGGCCTGGCAAAGAACCGGAGCGGGCGGGAGCGCGACCTGTTTTGCCTGTTATTTCTTCTGCTTTCGTTCTTCCACCATTCGAACGAACCATTCCACCGTGGCCGGATCGCTGTGGGAGAAGAAAGCGCTTTGCTCTTTATCCAGTGCGGAGATTCGCTCCATATCCGCCTGAGTCAGCGCAAAGTCAAAAACATTCAGATTTTCCGCCATACGGGTCTTATGGGCGGATTTCGGTATGACCACAATTCCCCGCTGAATATGCCAGCGCAAGATGATCTGGGCGGTGGATTTGCCGTACTTTTGTGCGATTTCGGTCAGGACGGGGTCTTCAAACAAGCCCCCGCGGCCCTCCCCGAAAGGCGCCCAGGCTTCCATTTGGATCCCATAGGTGTCCATCCATTTCTTTGCGTTTTTCTGCTGATGAAAGGGATGCGTTTCCACCTGGTTCACCATGGGCTTTATGCGGCTGAAGGACGCGATGTCCACCAGCCTGTCCGGGTAAAAATTGGAAACGCCGATGGCACGCAGTTTCCCTTCTGTATAAAGATCTTCCAGTGCCCGGTAGGCGCCATAATAATCCCCAAACGGCTGGTGAAGAAGGACGAGATCCAGATACTCTGTACGCAGCTTTCGCATGGATTCCAGAACGGATTTTTTGGTGGCCTCATAACCATAATGTTCGATCCAAACCTTTGTTGTGAGAAAAATTTCTTTTCTGGGAATGCCGGATTGAACCATGGCGTTCCCTACCTGTTCCTCGTTGAAATAGCTCTGTGCCGTGTCGATGGAGCGATACCCCAGGGAGAGGGCGTCTATAACACAGCGCTCACATTCTTCTTGGGATACCTGATAAACACCATACCCCACGATGGGCATTTTCACCCCATTGTAAAAAGTGACCTGTTCCATCTCGCATACCTCCGTTTTTATTCCGCCGGCAAAAGAAGATTGCCGCTTTGCGGTTTTTGTGTTACCATACAGAGTGTAGTACCCGGTTGTTACTACCGGTCAATGGCAAACTTGAAATTTTTTGAAAAATCTGAGGTATTTCCCATGCCATACAGTATGAAACAGACCTGCCAGAAAGTGGGCATGACCTACGAGGCATTAAAATTTTATTGCAACCAGGGGCTGGTGCCCAATGTGAAGCGGGATAAAAACAACTACAGGGTATTTGACGAACGGGATATAGCGTGGATCAAAGGGCTGATCTGTCTGAAGCGCTGCGGGATGAGCATTGAGGATATGAAGCAATATCTTGCCCTTTGCCTGGGAGGGAAAGCGACCATTCCCGAAAGAAAGGAGATCCTGAAAAAGCAGAAGGATCTTCTTGTAAGGCAGATGGAAAGACTGAGGCAAGACATAGCCTATATTGATGAGAAACAAAATTACTATGACGATGTGCTGGCTGGAAAAACCCAGTATACCAGCAACTTGATTGCTGCAGATGAAGAATAAAGGCCGGCTTTGCCATGGCTTTTTAAAAGCATGGGAACACATTCCGGTTTGATTGTGATTTCCGCCAAAATCTGAAAAACAAACAGCCCGGGCCGTAAAAAAGCCCAGGCCGTTTGCTTTTTATTTGTGATTTATGCTGATAATTTCCGCAGGGCTCGCGGCGGCCTGCCCGGAAAGCAATGGGCAGATAAGATCGGCAGCGGTTTGGCTGTCGGTCGGATGTGCCGATGCCCCGGGCGCTGCCGGCTGCCTGGCAAAAGGGCCTGAAGGGCTCAGTCTTTCAGATAAAGGCGGAAGAATTCTTCCAGCTTGTCAAAGGGGATAGCGCCCTTGCCGCCGCCGTCATACAGGTCGGTATGCACTGCGCCGGGGATGATCATCAGCTCTTTGTTGGAGGCATAGGGGTTGCCCTCCACCATATGGGCGTAGGCATCCCGGCCCATATAGCAGGAATGGGCCTTTTCCCCGTGCAGGATCAGCACCGCGCTGCGGATCTCGTTTACCCGCTGCAGGATGGGCTGGTTCAGATAGGCAAGGCTGGCGGTGATGTTCCAGCCGTCGGTGGAGTTCAGGGACCGGGGGTGATAGCCCCGTTTGGTCTTGTAGTAGTCATAGTAATCCTTCACAAAGAAGGGGGCATCCTGGGGCAGAGGGTCCACCACCCCGCCGCCCCGGGCAAAATGGCCGCTTTTCCGGTCAGCCAGGCGCTGGGCGTTCATGTCCTGGAGCTTTTTATACCGGGCGTCGGCGCTGTCCTCCGAATCAAAGTAGCCCTTGGCGTTGATGCGGGACATATCGTACATGGTGGAGGCAACCGTGGCCTTGACCCGGGTATCCGCTGCCGCCGCGTTCAGGGCCAGGCCGCCCCATCCGCAGATGCCGATCAGGCCCACCCGCTCCGGGTCCACCCGGTCGTGCAGGCAGAGAAAATCCACCGCCGACTGAAAATCCTCGGTATTGATATCCGGCGAGGCTGTGTATCGGGGCTGGCCGCCGCTCTCCCCGGTGAAGGAGGGGTCAAAGGCCAGGGTCACAAATCCCCGCTCGGCCATGGTCTGGGCATACAGACCCGAGGATTGCTCCTTGACTGCGCCGAAGGGGCCGGACACCGCAATGGCAGGCAGTTTCCCTTCGGTATTTTTAGGCAGGTAGAGATCACCCGCCAGGGTAATGCCATAGCGGTTTTCAAAGCAGACCTTGGTGTGCTCAACTTTTTCGCTTTTGGGGAAGGTTTTATCCCATTCCTGGGTCAGATTCAGCATTTCCATCTGTTTTCGGTTCCGTCCTTTCCATTTGTTTCAGGTGATACAGCAAAAAATCCGCCAGATCCACCTGCCTGCCGGCCTGGTGCAGCTGGTCCAGCAATTCGCTTCGGCGGCGGCGCAGCAGCAGGGCTGCCCCGGCGGGATCCCGATTCTCCACCAGCCGAAGGATCCCTTCCACCAGGGCCGGCTCGCAGCCCAGTTCCCGCAGGTTTCGGTCCCAATCCGGCAGGGAAAATTTCTGTGCCATTGCTTCTGCGCCTCTTTTCTGCTTTCAGGATACTCTCTTTTTTCAGGTTTCGCTAATGGGAAAATTTCATGTCATGATATGAAAAAAGTTCATTTCATGCTACAATCAGAAGAAAGGAAAAGAGAGGGGGAAGGCAAAGTGGAGATCCGCGCCCTGCGGTATTTTCTGGAAACAGCCCGGGAGGAAAATATGTCCCGGGCGGCGGAACGGCTGCATCTGTCCCAGTCCACCCTTTCCAAGCAGCTGAAAGCCCTGGAAGAGGAGCTGGGCCAGAAACTCTTTGTGCGCCACAGCTTTTCCATCGAGCTGACCGAGGAAGGGATGCTGCTGCGCCGCCGGGCCGAGGACCTGGTGGCCATGGCAGATAAAATTGCCGCGGAGTTTTCGGCCATGGATGATATTGTGGGGGGCAGCCTGTATTTCGGCTGTGCCGAATCCCCCCAGATCCGGTATCTAGCCCGCTGGATCCGGCGCTTTAAAGAGCGGTATCCCGCCCTGCACTACCACATCACCAGCGGGGATACCGAGCAGGTGGCGGAAAAGCTGGACAAGGGCCTGTTGGATTTTGCGGTAATTGTGGAAGAACCGGACCGGCAGCGGTACCATGCCCTGAAAATGCCCCGGGCGGACCGGTGGGGCGTGGTGATGCCCGCCGATTGCTCCCTGGCAGGGCGAGAGGTCATCCGGTGGGAGGACCTGGCAGGATTGCCCCTCTTCTGTTCCGAGCAGAGCTGGCGGGCCGATATCCCCCGCTGGTGCGGCGAGGGGATGGAAAGCCTCCGGCTGGAGGGCTCTTTCCGTTTGGCTTATAACGGCTCGGTGTTTGTGCGGGAGGGGCTGGGCTAACTGCTCACCTTTGAGCATCTGGTGGATACCGGGGCCGGCAGCGGCCTTGTCTTCCGGCCCCTTTTCCCGCCTCTGGAAACCCCCATGTATCTTATCTGGAAAAAACGGCAGGTGCTTACCCCCATCGCTGAGCGGTTTATCCGGGAAGTGCAAGCCCTTTTTGAAAAAGGGGAACCGGGGCCTTCGCCTGAGGATGGGCCCGTGGTATAATCAGAACAGAAAATTCCAAGGAAAGTGAGGAAGAATCCCATGGAAGTTCTGCAATACAAGGAAAAGCGGGTCAGCCCCCGGCAGGCAGCCCGGCTGGCGGTGCGTTCCGGCGACTGGGTGGATTACGGCTTTGGGGCCGGCTTCCCGGAGCTGATGGACCGGGCCCTGGCCCAGCGGAAAGAGGAGCTGACCGATGTAAAGATCCGGGGCGGGCTGGTTATCCGCCCCCGCATCGAGGTAGTGGAACAGGACCCGGAGCAGAAGGCGTTCACCTATTACAGCTGGCATCTGGGGGATTATGAGCGCAAGCTCCAGAGCCGGGGCCTGGTGCGCTTTCTGCCCATGATGCTCCGTTCCCTGCCCTGGCTGTATCGGGCCGGGCATATTCGCTGTGACGTGGCCTTTGTGCCGGTCTCCCGGCCGGACCAGGATGGATACTGCGGCCTGGGCATCTCCAACTACGCCTGGCGGGCCATCTTTGAGAGCGCCCGCACCGTGGTGTTTGAGATCAACGAGCGGCTGCCCCGGCTGCAGGGGGTGGAGGGCTCCCACCGGGTCCATCTCTCCGAGGCGGACTATATTGTGGAAGGGGAGCATGAGCCCCTGCCCCAGCGCAGCTACCGGGCCCCCTCGGAGGAGGATAAGACTATCGCCCGGCTGGTGGCCCAGCAGATCCCCGACGGCGCGGTCCTCTCGCTGGGGGTGGGCAGCGTGCCCTTTACGGTGGCCCAGCTGCTGGCCGATTCCGACCTGAAGGATCTGGGCTGCCACACCGGTACCATCAGCGACGCCTTCCTGCAGCTGTACCGGGCCGGCAAGCTCACCAACCGCCGTAAGGAGCTGGATACCGGCCTTTCTGCCTGGAACCTGGCCATGGGCAGCCAGGAACTCTACGATTGGCTGGACCAGGAGCCGGAACTCTTCCGCCCGGCGGATGTGGATTATATCCATTCCCCCGAGCGGATCGGCCGGATGAAAAACGTCATCAGCATCAACGGAGGGGTGGAGCTGGACCTGATGGGCCAGGAGAACGGGGAATCCGCCGGGGCCCGGCAGCTTTCCGGCATCGGCGGCCAGATGGATTTTCTGGAAGGCGCCTTCCGCTCCCGGGGCGGCAAGGGCTTTATCTGCCTGAATTCGGTGCACCGGAAGAAGGACGGCACCCTCAAATCCAACATCCTGCCCTGCATCCCCGCCGGCAGCACGGTGAGCGTGCCCCGCACCATGATCCAGTATGTGGTCACCGAATACGGGGTGGCCTGCCTCACCGGGCTTTCCCTGGCCGAGCGTGCCCGCGCCATGGCCTCCATTGCTCACCCCCAGTTCCGGGCCGGGCTGGAAGAATACGCAAGGGAATATTTTAAATAATAATACAATTTGAAAATCCCGTCGGGAAGGCCGCAAAAAAGCGTGCTGCCCGGCGGGAAATTTTTTCAAAATCCCTATTGACAAAAGGCAGGGCGGGTGATACCATATGCATGCCGGAGGTTAGAAATGGCTAACCCCCAAATTTAAAATGGCAAGGTTAGCACAAACTAACCGACCCGCGGAGGAGGCGGAAAGATGATGCCCATTACCATGACAAGGCCCGGTGAGACTGTTACTATCCGGAAGATCACGGGGAAGGATGAGGTGCGCCGGCATCTGGCGGAACTGGGCTTCGTGGTGGATTCGGATGTGACGGTGATAAGTGAGATCGCCGGCAATCTGATTTTGCAGGTAAAAAACAGCCGGATCGCCCTGGATAAGACCATGGCAAACCGGATTCTGGTTTGAGTGTTTTGTGAAGGAGGAAACCACATGAAAACGCTGAAGGACGCCAAGGTGGGCGAAACCGTCACCGTGACCCGTCTGCACGGGGAGGGGCCGGTCAAGCGCCGGATTATGGATATGGGCATCACCAAAGGGGTGGAGATCCATGTCCGGAAGGTGGCGCCGCTGGGCGACCCCATCGAGCTGAACCTGAGAGGATATGAGCTGAGCATTCGGAAAGCCGACGCCGAAATGATCCAGGTGGATTGAACCGGCTGCGGCAAGGAAAGCAAGGGGGCGGGCCCCCTTTTTTGAGGCCTGATAGTTAGCCGAAGCTAACTTTGCGGAAAGGAGTCATTTCTCATGCAGCTGAAGATCGCGCTTGCCGGCAACCCCAACTGCGGCAAGACCACCCTGTTCAATGATCTCACCGGCAGTACCCAGTATGTGGGCAACTGGCCCGGTGTGACGGTGGAAAAGAAGGAGGGCCGCCTGAAGGGCCAGAAGGATGTGATCATCCAGGATCTGCCGGGCATTTACTCCCTGTCGCCCTACACCCTGGAAGAGGTGGTGGCGCGGGAATATCTGGTAAAAGAAAAGCCGGACGCCATCCTGAATATTGTGGACGGCACCAACATTGAGCGCAACCTGTACCTGACCACCCAGCTCATCGAACTGGGCATCCCGGTGGTGGTGGCCGTGAATATGATCGACCTGGTGAAGAAAAACGGAGATCAGATCGACCTGCAGAAACTGGGCGAGGCCCTGGGCTGCCAGGCGGTGGAGATGAGCGCCCTGAAGGGCCAGGGCAGCATGGAGGCCGCCCAGGCGGCGGTGGAGCTGGCTCGTCAGGGCCGTGACATCGAACCGCCCCATGTCTTTACCGGCAGCGTGGAGCACGCCATCGCCCATATCGAGGAATCCATCGCCGACCGCACCGACCCCCGCAGCCTGCGCTGGTATGCCATCAAGGTGTTCGAGCGGGATGAGAAGGTGGCCGAATCCCTTCAGCTGGATCAAGAGCTGGCCGCCCACCTGGAAGAGCATATCCTGGATTGCGAGAAAGAAATGGACGACGATGCCGAGAGCATCATCACCAACCAGCGCTATGCCTACATCAGCAAGGTGGTGGAGCGGGCAGTTAAGAAGAAGGCCCCCCAGCACAGCCTTTCCGCCTCCGACAAGATCGACCAGATCGTCACCAATCGGGTGCTGGCGCTGCCCATCTTTGCGGCGGTCATGTTCCTGATCTACGCCATCGCCATGGGCGGCTTCCCCTTCTCCATCGGCACCATGGGTACCGACTGGGCCAACGACGTGCTGTTTGGGGAGATCGTCCCCGGTTTCTTTGAGAGCATCCTGGCCTCCCTGGGGGTGGAGGGCTTCCTGCACGGCCTGATTATGGACGGCATTGTGGCCGGCGTGGGCGCGGTGCTGGGCTTTGTGCCCCAGATGCTGGTGCTCTTCCTGCTCCTGGCCATTCTGGAAGATGTGGGGTATATGGCCCGTGTGGCCTTTATCATGGATCGGATCTTCCGCCGCTTCGGGCTTTCCGGCAAGAGCTTCATCCCCATGCTGGTGGCTACCGGCTGCGGCGTGCCCGGCATCATGGCAAGCCGCACCATCGAGCAGGACCGGGACCGGAAGATGACCATCATGACCACCGGCTTCATCCCCTGCGGTGCCAAGATGCCCATCATCGGCCTGTTTGCGGGCGCGGTGTTCGGCAACAGCCCCTGGGTGGCTACCTCCGCCTTCTTTATCGGCATCGGGGCAGTGATCATCTCCGGTGTAATGCTGAAAAAATTCAAGGCCTTTGCCGGTGAGCCGGCTCCCTTCGTGATGGAGCTGCCCGCCTACCACACCCCCAGCGGCGGCAACGTGCTGCGGGCCACCTGGGAGCGGGGCTGGAGCTTCATCAAGCGGGCAGGCTCCATCATCCTGCTCTCCTCCATCGTACTCTGGTTTTTGCAGGGCTACGGCTTTGTGGACGGCGCCTTCACAGCAGTGGAGGACAACAACCACTCCCTTCTGGCCGCCATCGGCAGTTCGGTGGCCTGGATCTTTGCCCCTCTGGGCTGGGTAGGCGATATGGCCTGGAAGGCCACCGTAGCTACTCTCACTGGCCTGATCGCCAAGGAGGAAGTAGTCAACACCTTCGGCGTGCTGTACCAGTACGCGGGCGAAGCTGACCTGCTGGAGGACAACAGCGCCATCTGGGCGCAGATCGGCGCAGACTTCGGCGCAGTCACTGCCTATAGCTTTATGATCTTCAACCTGCTCTGCGCCCCCTGCTTTGCTGCCATGGGCGCCATCAAGCGGGAAATGAACAACGCAAAATGGACGGCCGGGGCCATCGGTTATATGTGCCTGTTCGCCTATGTCTGCTCGCTGATCGTGTATCAGCTGGGCGGCCTGATCACCGGCGAGGCCACCTTTGGCCCCTGGACGGTGGTGGCGGCTCTGCTGCTGGCCGGCATCATCTGGCTGCTGGTGCGCAAGGGCTATCAGCCCCAGGAACACCATAGCCTGAGCCGTGAAACCAAGGCTGTCAAGGCCTGAGAGAACTAAGCAAAGGAGGAACAGCGTATGCCTGCATTTTTGGGAGAATGGGTCGTGGGTCTGGTTTTGGCACTGGTGGTATTCCTGGCCATCCGTTCCCTCTGGAAGGAACACAAATCCGGCGGGCACTGCGGAGGCAGCTGTTCGGGCTGTGCCGGCTGTTCCGGCTCGGGCTGCTGCTCAGCCCATCGGGGAAAGACTCAATAAATCCAAAACAGGGCGAGGGCCGTTGGCTTTCGCCCTGAACCCGCAGAACAGGAGAAGATACATATATGGAACAAAATCATGCACAGCTGCGTTACCTGACGGCGATTTACGAGATATCCCAGCGCAAGCTGGAAGTATCCTCCGTCGAGGTGGCCGGGGTGCTGAATGTTTCAAAGCCCGCGGTGGCCCGGATGCTCAAGCCGCTGATGGAGCAAAAACTGATCGTAAAAAAGCCCTATGGACGCATCTATCTCACCGACCAGGGGATTTTCCTGGCCCGGCTCTACCGGGCACAGAGGGACCTGATCCGGGAGAAGTTCCCGGATATCGGGCTTCGGCTTGGGGCGGAAGATATTGAACGGGCGGCGGACGCAGCGGTGGCCGCACTGCCGCAGGAGCGCTTTTTCGAACAGTATCAGGGCCTCTTTGAACAGGAAGGGCCGGGAAATACACAAGACAGAGAGGAGAAGGACCAATGACGATGCTTTTTTTAGCGGCGGCCATGCTGAGCATGTTTTGGGTAGCAAGCTATACCCGCAAGATCACCCGGCGCTGCCGGCGTGAACGGCAGATCCCCCAGAACTGGCAGTAAGGCAGAAAGAAGGCCGCCGGGCTTTATGCCCGGCGGCCTTCTGCGTTTGGGGAAAAGGGCAGAAACCAACTTTTTAACAAAGAAAAAGCAGGCCCGCAGCAATTGCTGCGGGCCTGCTTGGTGCGGCCGGGGGGATTCGAACCTCTGGCCTTTGGAGTCGGAGTCCAACGCTCTATCCAGCTGAGCTACGACCGCACATTCAGCCTCATCCGTTCCGATGGGCACGGCTATCAATCCAAAATCTATAACCGTGACACTTATTATACCACGGAATTCTCCGGTTGAAAAGGGCTAATTAAAAATTTTCGCAGGAAAGGCAGAGTCGATCAGTTCTTCTTCAAATTACGCTTCCAGATGGCATACAGCCCATCCAGGATCAGAGTCTTGCGGTACAGGATGGGGGTACGGCAGCTGGAGCGGATGGAGCTGGCCAGGGTGCCAGTGGCAAAAACCTGTGCCTCCCCGCCCAGCTCCTTTAAAAAGCGGTCCAAGAGGCCGTCCAGCATGCAGGCGGTGCCCAATACCCCGCCAGCCTGCAGGCAGGATACCGTGTTGGTGGCCAGCACACTGTCAGGGTGGGCGCGCAGGTCCACCTGCGGCAGCTGGGCCGTGCCCTGGATGAGGGCGTTCATGGAAAGCTGAGGGCCGGGAAGGATCACGCCGCCCACCAATTGGCGCTTGGCGTTGACCGCCATCATGGAAAGGGCAGTATCCACATTGATGATCACCAGCGGCGGCGCAGCTTCTTCCAGGGCCGCCACGGCGGCGCAGAGAAGTTCTGCCCCCAGCTGGGCCGGATTATCGATGCAGAGCTGAAGGCCGCTTTTCAAGCCGGGGCCTACCGTCAGCACCTTTACCGAAAACAGCTTGTGCAGGGCACTGAGCAGAGGACCGGTCAATACCGGAACCACGCTGCCCAGGATGGCACCGTCCACGTCCGCCCGGTTTCTGCCGTTCAGACGGAGCAGGTCTTCCAGCTTGATGGCATATTCATCGCTGCTGCCCACCGGGTCGGTGCGAAGCCGGGCGGAAAAAAGAAGCTTATCATTTTCATAGCCGCCCATGGTAATATGGGTATTGCCTACATTTAAGGTGAGCACCATGATGAAATCCCTCTATCATACATTATTATAGTATATAAGGCCTGCAGCCCACAGGCATATTGTAATACGGAAGAGAGGCTCCCTGCAATAGGCAATGCAGAGAATCGGGAGAAATAGAAAAAATCTTCTAGCGGGAATAAAAACTGAGCAAAAAGTCGAAAGCCAAAAAAAGATGAAAAAAGGCGTTGACAGAAGAGGAAAAGGGTGGTAATATAAGCAAGTCGCCTCGAGCGACACCGCAAAGCTTCAAAAAACAGCTTCAAAAAAATATCAAAAAAGTGCTTGACAAACTGAGCACGGCCTGATATAATAAATAAGCTGCTTCGAGAGAGCGCAGCGGACAGGACCTTGAAAATTGAACAATATCGAAACT
>NZ_JAFBIO010000011.1 GCF_021531255.1 Allofournierella massiliensis
CCCCTGCCCGGGCCGGTTTGACAGGGGCGCTGTCAAACCGGCCCGGGCAGGGGTGGGAGAAAAGAGAAAAAGAGAAGATTTTTTCATTAAAATTCTGCAAAAGTTGGCTGGCGGGGCAGAAAAAATCTCCTGGATATGCTATACTTCCCCAGAGAGAAGGATTTTATCCGCGCCGGGAAAGGCCGGCGGGAAGGAGAAAAAATGGAGACACCTCATGTGCTGACCTGCCTGTCCGGCTCGCCGGCCAACGAAAAGGTGGTGCGGCTGGCTGCCAGCCTGGCCCAGGGCATCGGGGCTATCTTTACGGCCCTGTATGTGGAGCCCGCCCCCGGCGGGCTGCCCAAGGGCCAGAGCGCCGAGGTGCTGCAGAACAATATTCTGCTGGCGGAAAAGCTGGGGGCCCATGTGGCCACCGTATACGGGGGCGATATGGCTACCCAGGTGGTGGAATACGCCCGCCTGAGCGGGGTGAGCCATATTGTGCTGGGGCGCAGCGGACGGCTGCACTTCTTCCGCAATGCCCCCCAGGACCGGCTGGCCCGGATGGTGCCGGAGATCCAGCTCTGCGTGGTGCCCTACAGCGAAAAGGAAGATGATCCCCTGGAACTGCCCCGGGTCTCCCGCCCCCACATTTCCTGGCCGGATACCGGCCGCTGCCTGGGCGTGGTGCTGCTGTGTACCCTGCTGGGCGGTATTCTGGGGGAGATGGGGCTGGAAATGGCCATCATCGGTCAGGTGTACATCCTGGGCGTATTGGCCATCGGCGTGGTGACCACCGGCTGGGTCTATGGCCTGATGGGGCCGCTGCTCAGCGCCCTGGCCTTTACCTTCCTCTATGTTCCGCCCTTGTTTTCCTTCCGATATGTGGCCCCCGGCTATCCGGTGACCTTTCTGGTCATGCTGGTGGTGGGCCTGATCACCAGCAACTTCACCCTTCGGGTGCGGGGCCAGGCCCTGACCGCCGCGGATAAGGCATGGCGCACCGAGGTGCTTCTGCGCCACGCGGCCCTGCTGCAGCGGGCCTCCAGCCCGGCCGAGGCACTGGATACTCTCTGTGCCCAGCTGGAAAAGCTGGTGGCCGGCCAGGTGCGCTGGTACCAGCCCAACGAACAGGGAGAGCTGATGGGCCCCACCGAGGATAAAAATGAGGAAGAAGCGGCCCTGTGGGCCTGGCAGCACCGGAGTTCTGCCGGCGCCACCACCGGCATCCGGCCCGAGGCCCGGCGGCTGTACCTGCCGGTCATGGGCCAGCGGGAAAGCTACGCGGTGGTGGGGCTGACCCTGGACAAAAAACGGCTGCCGGAGCCCTTTGTGCGCAACCTGCTGGGGGCAATGGTGGACCAGTGCGGTCTGGCGCTGGAAAAATATTCGGTGGAAAAGGACCGGGACGCGGCCCAGCACAAGGCCGAACAGGAAAAGCTCCGGGCCAACCTGCTGCGTTCCATTTCCCATGACCTGCGCACCCCCCTCACCAGCATCTGCGGCAGCGCAGGCATCTTGCGGGAGAGCGGCGAGGCCCTGAAAGAGGAGCGGCGCAAGGAACTGTACAATGATATCTATGACGACGCGCTCTGGCTCATTGATCTGGTGGAAAACCTGCTGGCGGTGACCCGCATCGAAAACGGCACCATGCAGCTGCATATGGAGCCCCAGCTGGTGGAGGATATTTTTGCCGAGGCCACCGAGCATCTGGACCGGCATGCCGGTGAACATGTGATCGAGACCCGGCTGCCGGAAGACCTGCTGATGGCCGAGATGGACAGCCGGCTCATTGTGCAGGTGCTGGTCAACCTGCTGAACAACGCCATCAAGTACACACCGCCGGGTTCCCACATCCTGCTCACCGCCCGAAGCGAGGGACAGTGGGTCCGCTTTGCGGTGGCCGATGACGGGCCCGGCATCCCGGAAAAGGAGCGGGGCAAACTGTTTGAAATGTTTTATACCGCGGGCAAGCGCCGGGGCGACAGCCGCCGGGGCATGGGGCTGGGGCTGAGCCTCTGCCGTTCCATCGTGCGGGCCCACGGCGGCGAGATCACCATGGAACCCAACCAGCCCCATGGTTCCATATTCACCTTTACGCTGAAGAGAAAGGAGGCGGCCGACCTTGAGCCTGCTTGAAAAAACGCCCCGTGTTCTGGTGGTGGAGGACGATAAGGCCATCCGCAATTTGATCATCACTACCCTGGAGACCCAGGGCTACCAATACAGCACTGCGGCCAATGGGTCCCAGGCGCTGCTGGAGGCGGCATCCAGCCGGCCCGATGTGCTGCTGCTGGACCTGGGCCTGCCCGATATGGATGGGGTGGAGATCATCCGCAAGATCCGGGGATGGAGCGAGATGCCCATCCTGGTGGTTTCGGCCCGCAGCGAGGACCGGGACAAGGTGGAAGCCCTGGATGCAGGGGCGGACGATTACCTCACCAAGCCGTTCAGTGTGGACGAGCTGCTGGCCCGTCTGCGGGTGGCCCTGCGCCGGGTGAAAAAAGAGGCGGACCGGGGCAGCCGCCCGGAGGAAAAAATCTACCGCAACGGCGAGCTGACCATCGACTATGAGGCCGGTGTGGCCCGCCGCAGCGGCCAGGAACTGCACCTTACCCCCATGGAATACAAGCTGCTCTGCCTTCTGGCCCGCAATACCGGCAAGGTGCTGACCCAGAACTACATCCTGCGGGAGATCTGGGGCCTGGTGCTGGCTTCGGACACCTCCTCCCTGCGGGTGTTCATGGCTACCCTGCGCAAAAAGATCGAGCCCTGCCCGGCCAAGCCCATTTATATCCAGACCCGGGTGGGTATCGGCTACCGGATGACCTGGGTGGAACGGGGCGAGGAATCGGAAGAAGAGAGCTAAAAATATGCCCATACAGGCGGCGGACAGAGGAAAAACCGGCAAAGGGGATTTCTGGTCCGCCGCTTTTTGGCGGCCAAGGGCGCAAAAAAGGCGGCAAAAGCCTTGGCTCCTTTTGAAAAAGAAATCAATCTGCTATAATCAGGGTAGAGCGGCGGGGCCGGAAAAACCGGGCACCGCCGTAAGGGCAGCAGTTGTGATGCCCGGTCTTGGCCGGGCATGGGCGCTTTGCCCGGAAAGGAAGAACGTCATGATGGAAAAGACCAGGATCTTGCTGGCGGGGGACAGCGCCGTCTCGGTGCAGTTCGGGGATGCTATCGACCCGGAGATCTACGCCCGGGTCCGGGCTTTGTATGAAAGCCTGAAAGGGGAGAAGATCCCCGGGGTGACCGAGCTTATCCCCACCTTCCGCAGCCTGATGGTCCAGTATGATCCCCGGCAGCTGGGGTATGAGCAGCTGAAAGGGCAGCTGGAGGCAAGGCTGGAAAAGCTGGGCCGGGCCCAGCAGCCGCCCAAAAAGGTCATCACCATCCCAGTCTGCTTTGGCGGCAGCTGGGGCGAGGACCTGGAAGAGGTGGCCCGGTATCACGATACCACCCCTGAGCGGATTGTAGAGCTGTTCTGCTCCTCGGAATTCCTGATTTATATGCTGGGGTTCACCCCTGGCTATCCCTATATCGGCGGGGTGCCCCGGGAACTGGTCACCCCCCGGCTGGATTCTCCCCGGCTCAAGGTGCCGGCGGGAACAGTGGGCATCGGCGGCGAACAGCTGGGCATCTATCCCATCGAATCGCCGGGAGGTTTCCGCCTGGTGGGCAATACGCCGGTGCGTCTGTATGATCCCGAAAACCGTCAGACTCCGGTGCTGCTGGAGGCGGGGGAATACATCCGCTTTACCTCCATCGGGCCGGAGGAATATGAACAGATCCGCCGTCAGGTGGAAGAGGGCAGCTATCGCTGCCAGATCAGGGAGGGCTGAACCATGGGAATTTGCGTCCAAAGAGGCGGCCCGCTCACCACGGTACAGGATAAGGGCCGGCTGGGTTACCAGAATCTGGGCTTTTCGGCCTCCGGCGCCATGGACAGGCGGGCCCTGCGGCTGGCCAATCTGCTGCTGGACAATGAGGAAAACGACGCGGTGCTGGAAGTGACCATGGTGGGGCCAAAATTCACCTTTGAAAGCCCCAACTGCTTTGTGCTCACCGGCGCGGATCTGAAAGCCAGCCTGAACGGACAGGTGTTGGAAACCAACCGGGTATATGCCGCAGGGGCGGGGGATGTGGTGGATTTTCCCCAGAGCTTCCCCAGCCGGGGCGCCCGGGCCTATATTGGCTTTGCGGGCGGGCTGGACCTGCCCCCGCTGATGGGCAGCCGTTCCACCTATCTGAAAGGGAAAATGGGAGGGCTGGAAGGCCGGGGCCTGAAGACCGGCGACCGGCTGGAATTCCTTGCCCCCCGGCCGCAGCTGCCCAACCTGGAAAAGCGCCGGCTGCCGGAGGATTTTGAGACGGTGTACGGGGGCCGCCAGGTGAAGATCCGGGTGATCCTGGGCCCCCAGGAGGACAGCTTTACTCCGGAAGGGCTGAAACTCTTTTTGAACCAGCCCTATCGGGTCACCCCCAATTCGGACCGGATGGGCAGCCGGCTGGACGGGCCGGTCATCCCCCACAAGGGAAGGGCGGATATTATTTCGGACGGCATCGCCTTTGGCGCCATCCAGGTGCCCAGTGAGGGCAAGCCCATTATTCTGCTGGCCGACCGGCAGTCCACCGGCGGATATACCAAGATCGCCAATGTGATCACGGTGGATCTGCCCAAGGTGGCCCAGCGGATGGTGGGGGACGAGATCCGCTTTGAGGCAGTGAGTGTGGAACAGGCCCAGCAATGGCTCCGTCAGGAGGAAGAAGCCCTGGAAAAGGCCGCCAGGGCCTGGCAGACCAGGCCCTCCTTTTGGAAGCGGCTGCTGGGTGCAAGATAAAGAAGGCTTTGTGAAAAAGAGAGGAGAACAACATGCCCAATCCGTATCATGACGCCTCGCCCGCCCGGGTGCGGGAACTGATCGAGGCAGGCGAAATCCGGGAGAGCACTGCCGGCATGGCGGCCGGTTATGTGCAGTGCAATCTCATTGTGCTGGAAAAGGACTATGCGGACGAGTTCCGGGAATTTGCCCGGCTGAATCCCCAGCCCTGCCCAGTGCTGGAAGAGTTCAGCGGCGAGCCGATTTCCCGTTTCCTGGCTCCCGGCGCCAATGTGCTGCGCAGCATCCCCTGGTACAATGTCTATCGGGACGGCCAGCTGGCCGAGACCATCCCGGACGCCAGCGCTTACTGGAAAGAGGGGATGGTGGGCTTTTTGATTGGGTGCAGCTATTCCTTTGAGGAGGCGCTGCTCCGGGAAGACATTGAGATCCGCCATATCACCCAAGGTACGCCGGTGCCCATGTGGAACACCACCATTCCCTGCAAGCCCTATGGCAGGCTCAAGGGCGGCACGGTGGTGAGTATGCGCCCCATGCCCCCGGAAGACGCCCAAAAGGCCCGGGAGATTACCGAAAAGATGCCCCGGGTACACGGCGGGCCGGTGCATATCGGGGATCCGGCCGCCATCGGCATCCGGGATATTACAAAGCCCGACTACGGCCAGCCGGTGACCATCCGGGAGGGTGAGGTGCCGGTATTCTGGGCCTGCGGGGTCACGCCCCAGCTGATTGTGCAGAGCGTGCACCCGCCCTTTGCCCTTTCCCACCGGCCCGGCTATATGTTTGTCAGCGATATCCTGAATACCGAGATCGAAGAAAAGCTGGAAGAGCGGGAAAAGGCCTGAGCGCTTTTGAAAACAGAATAAAACAAGAAAGCCCCCTGTCCGCAAACACGGACAGGGGGCTTTTGCGTACCGGGCTCAGCCGCCCAGATAGGCTTTTTTAATGGCGGGGCTGGTCAGCAGTTCCTTGCCGGTGCCGCTGGTCACGATCCGGCCGGTTTCCAGCACATAGCCCCGGTCGGCCACCGAAAGGGCCGCCTGGGCGTTTTGTTCCACCAGCAGGATGGTGGTGCCGGCCTGGTGCAGATCCCGGATGATGTCAAAGATCTGTTCCACCAGGATGGGGGCCAGACCCATGGAGGGCTCATCCAGCATCAGCAGCTTGGGGCGGCTCATCAGAGCCCGGCCCATGGCCAGCATCTGCTGTTCGCCGCCCGAAAGGGTGCCAGCAATCTGGCGGCGGCGTTCCTTCAGGCGGGGGAAGAGGGTGTATACCTGCTCCATATCCTCCGCCGCAGTGCCGGAGCGGGTGAAGGCGCCCATTTCCAGGTTTTCCTCCACCGTCATCTGCAGAAAGACCCGGCGGCCTTCCGGCACCAGGGCCAGACCCTTGCTTACCACCTTGTGGGGCGGCACCTTGCCCAAGGTTTCGCCCAGAAAGGTAACCGAGCCGGTGCGGCTGTGCAGAAGGCCGGTGATGGTGTTCAGGGTGGTGGATTTACCGGCGCCGTTGGCACCGATCAGGGTGACAATCTCGCCCTGGTTCACTTCAAAGGAGATGCCCTTGACGGCGTGGATGCTGCCGTAATACACATTGAGATTTTCCACTTTCAGGATGGGTTCCATGTTACGCCTCCTTCTGTTTGCCCAGGTAGGCCTCGATCACCGCGGGGTTGGCCTGGATATCGGCGGGGGTGCCCTTGGCGATGATGCGGCCGAAATTCAGCACCGCAATGCCCTCGCAGATGTTCATCACCAGGTTCATGTCGTGCTCGATGAGAAGAATGGCGATCTGGAACGTATCCCGGATCTTGCGGATGTTTTCCATCAGCTCGGCGGTTTCGGAGGGGTTCATGCCGGCAGCAGGCTCATCCAGCAAAAGCAGCTTGGGTTTGGTGGCCAGCGCCCGCACGATCTCCAGCCGGCGCTGGGCGCCGTAGGGCAGAGAACCGGCCTTGGCGCCAGCCAGATCCTGCATGTCGAAGATGGAAAGCAGTTCCAGGGCTCTTTCGTGGGCCTGCTGTTCCTCTTTCCAGTAGCGGGGCAGGCGGAAAATGCCGCTCCACATGTTGTACTTCATCTGGCTGTCCATGGCGGCGGTGACGTTCTCCTCCACCGTCAGGTTATCGAACAGGCGGATGTTCTGGAAGGTACGGGCAATACCGGCCCGGTTCACCTGGGCGGTGCTCATGCCGGAGGTGTCCTGTCCGTCCAGCAGGATGGTGCCCTGGGTGGGCTGGTATACCTTGGTAAGCAGGTTGAAGATGGTGGTCTTGCCGGCGCCGTTGGGGCCGATCAGGCCGGCGATTTCGGTGCGGCCGATGGCCATGTTCACGCCCTCCACCGCAGCCAGACCGCCGAAATGGATGCCCAGGTTGATGCACTCCAGAATGGGGGGCTTGCCGATATCCTTTTCGGTGAGGAAGTTGGGGGAAGGCACCTGGATCAGTTTGGGAGAAGTTTTCTCAGACATTGCCGGCGGCCTCCTTTTCTTGCTTTTTCGAGGGCTTCAGGCGGCCCAGCATGTTTTTCAGGGTGGGGTTGTTGGTGGCCAGCATGACCAGGATCAGCACGATGGCGTATACCAGCATCCGGTAATCGGAGAACTGGCGCAGGGCCTCAGGCAGGATGGTCAGGGCAGCGGCAGCCACCATGGAGCCCCACAGGTTGCCAAGCCCGCCCAGCACCACAAAGACCAGGATCAGGATGGAGGTGTTGAAGTTGAACTTGGTGGCCTGCAGGGAGGAGAAGTTCACGCCGTACAGGGCGCCTGCCGCGCCGGCCAGGGCCGCGCTGGTCACAAAGGCCATCATCTTGTACTTGGTGATGTTGATGCCCACGCTCTCGGCGGCAATGGCATTGTCCCGCAGGGCCATGATGGCACGGCCGGCCCGGCTGTTCACCAGGTTGAAGACCACAAAGAGAGTGACCATGACCAGGATGAAGCCGGTGGTGAAGCTGGCGATGGTCAGGGTACTGGTGGCGCCCTGGGCTCCCTTGATGATGGCGACCCCGCCAGCCTCCAGGCCCAGGTCGTTGATGGACATATTGCCGGTGAGATTCATGGCAATGTGCAGACCCTTAGAGTCATAGCCCACCAGCAGGCAGTTCACCAGGTCCTTGATGATCTCGCCGAAAGCCAGGGTCACGATAGCCAGGTAGTCGCCCCGCAGCCGCAGCACGGGCGCGCCCACAATCACGCCGGCCACTGCCGCCAGGGCAGCGCCCACGATCATGGTAAGGGCCAGGCGCAGGGGAACCGAGGGGATGATATCCTTCATATACATGGAGGCAATCACGCCGGAAAAAGCGCCCACGCTCATAAAGCCGGCATGGCCCAGGCTGAGTTCGCCCAGGATGCCCACCGTCAGGTTCAGGGAAACCGCCATGGACATATAACAGCAGATGGGCACCAACTGACCGGAAAGGGAGCGGGTCAGCATGCCGGCGCTGTCCAGGGCGTACATCACCGCAAACATCAGGATAACGCTCAGATAGGTGAGGAAGGCGGTGCGGGTGGATTTTTTCATCTTTTTCATCTTGACCACCTCACACTTTCTCGGGCACATACTTGCCCAGCAGGCCGGCGGGTTTCACCAGCAGAACCACGATCAGCACGGCAAACACGATGGTGTTGGCCAGCTGGGTGGAGATATAGGCTTTGGAGAGGGACTCAATCACGCCCAGCAGCAGGCCGCCCAGGAAAGCGCCGGGGATGGAGCCGATGCCGCCAAAGACGGCGGCGGTGAAGGCCTTGATGCCGGGCATGGAGCCGGTGGTGGGCATCAGGGTGCCGTAGGAAGAGCAGAGCAGCACGCCGGCAATGGCAGCCAGGGCCGAGCCGATGGCGAAGGTCACCGAGATGGTGGCGTTCACATTGATGCCCATGAGCTGGGCCGCGCCCTTGTCCTCCGAGCAGGCCCGCATGGCCTTGCCCATCTTGCTCTTGCTGGTAAATACGGTAAGGCCGGCCATGATGACCAGACAGGCCACAATGGTAAGCAGGGATACATAGGGGATGGAGAGCTGGTCGCCCATCAGCTTGAGGGAGCCGGAAACCACCGGAGGATAGACCTTCGGGGCCGCTTTCCAGATCAGCAGGGCCGAGTTCTGGAGAAAATAGCTCACACCGATGGCGGTGATCAGCACCGCCAGAGAGGGGGCGCTGCGCAGGGGCCGGTAGGCCAGGGCCTCGATCACCACGCCCAGCACCGTGCAGACCACCATGGCCAGCAGCACGGATACCCAGCTGGGCAGGCCCAGGTAGGAGATGGCGCAGAAGGAGATATAGCCGCCCACCATAATGATGTCGCCATGGGCGAAGTTCAGCATCTTGGCGATGCCGTACACCATGGTATAGCCCAGAGCGATAATGGCGTATACGCTCCCCAGGCTGATCCCGCTGATCAGGTAGGAGAGAAATTCCATAGAGTAGCACACCTTTCTTTTTGGTCTTGCGTCTGCCGATTCCATGGCAGAAACAAGGGTGGAGCAAAAGAGGGCTCCGCCCTTGTTTCCGCCATAGAACCAGGGGCGGCCTGCCCTGAAAGGCAGGCGCGCCCGCATGATCGGTTCTAAAGCGAAACGCCGAAGCGTCAGGGCAGGGTGTAAGCGCCGTCCTTGATCACAACGGCCATGGGGGCCTTGGAAACCTCACCGGTGGAGGACCAGGTCATGCCCTGGCCGGTCAGGCCGTCCACCGTGATGGTGGGCATGGCGGCTACCATAGCCTCGCAGATGGCAGCGGCGTCCATATCGCTGGTGCAGCCGGTAGCTTCCAGAGCAGCCTTCACGGCGTACACGGCGTCATAGGCGTCGGCGGCAAACTGGTTGGGGATATCCCCGCAAGCAGCCTGGTAGGCGGAAACGAAGTTCTGGGTCAGCTCGTCGGTGTCATCGGCGGAGAAGGGGGTCAGCAGCATGACGCCTTCGGCCAGGGCAGGATCAAAGCCTTCCATGGTCAGGATGCCGTCCATGCCGTCCACGCCGAAGAAGGTGGGCTCATAGCCCATGGCGTTGGCCTGGTTCAGGATGACGGAAGCGGGCTGATAGTAGATGGGCAGGAAAACGGTGTCGGCCCCGGCAGACTGAGCGCCGGTGAGCTGCACAGAGAAGTCGGTGGCAGTATCGGCAGTGAAGGTGCCCTCATACACGATCTCCAGGCCCTTCTCGGCAGCCTCGCTCACGAAGGTGTCGTGGATGCCCTGAGAGTAGGGATCGTCGTTGCGGTAGATCACAGCGATCTTGCTGCCGGCCATGTTCTCAGCCATGTAGTCGGCGGAGCCAACGCCCTGGTTGGGGTCGGTGAAGCAGACCTGGAAGACATTGTCCTTGCCGCTCACCACGTCGGTGGAGGAAGCAGAGGGGGTCAGCATGAAGACCCGGTCGTTGTAGGCCTCAGCAGCCACAGCTACGGAAGCGCCGGTGGTGGTGGGGCCAACCAGTACCTGCATGCCCCAGTCCAGCAGGTTGTTGTAAGCGTTGACAGAGGTCTCGCCGTCGGCCACGTCGTCTTCGCTCTTAAGCTCGAACTGGATCGCGCCTCCCTCAGCGTTGATCTCGTCCACAGCGATCTGAGCGCCGTTGGCTACGGCCTGGCCGTAGATGGCGTTCTCACCGGTCAGAGGGCCGATGACGCCCAGTTTGAAGGTGCCGCTGGAAGAACCGGCAGCACCGGAGGTGGCCCCGGAAGCAGCCGGAGCGCTGGAAGCGGCGGAACTGGAAGAACCGCCGCAGGCGGCCAGGCTGAGGGCAAGAGCCGAGGCCGTCACAAGGGCAAGAAATTTCTTTTTCATAGTGAGTCTCCTTCTCTTTGGATATTATACAAAAAAGCGGCCCCGCCGTAGAGCGCAGCCGCTTTGCTGTATCAACAATCAGGCTTTTTTTCGCGTCTTCGGCAATCCGTATAAGTTGTTGAGTATAATCCCGGCCAGTACCAACAGGCTAATCAGGGTAATGCACTGTACGCCTACCAGTACCAGCAGGGTGCGGCAAAGCAGGGCAATGCAAACAAAAATGGACGCCATGAGCAGCATGGCGTCCATCTCAGAAAAAGCCTTCTGGTCGGCATGATCGCCGCAGGCAGAATCAGAGCAGGCAGCGCAGGCGTCCGCAGAGAAAGCGGCCGCAAAATAAGCATTAAAGGGATGACCGGCAAAAGCGGACATGCTGCCCAACTCCTTTCCTTAAATAAATAAAAATCACTCGGCGGGAATAAACTACGTTCCCCCGAAAAAGAAGATAACCCTATTCTACTCAGCAGTGCGGGTAAAGTCAACCGCCAGGGGCTGCGGCGAGCAGAGAGATTTAAAGGCAAATAAGAGAGGAAATTGAATGTTTTGCACAAAAAACACAAAAAATGTTTGCTGCATAAGGACAAAATCGGGATGAAAGTTTACGGAAGAAAAAATTGATTTGCCCTAAAATACAGGAATGTAAGAAAAAAGCAATGGGGTTGGAACAAAAAGAGAAAAAACTCTGATTTTCACAATTATTTCAAAAAAAATAGGACATTTTGATAAAAATGAAAGGGCACACTTGCGGATTTTGTTTAAAAGGCTATAATAGAAGCATCGCTTGTATCCTTCCCCCTGTGCAAAACAACCATTTCCGGGAGAGGGAGGGAGCCGGAAATCACGGCGTCAAACCGGCAAACAAAAACAACAAGATTCAGGAGGAGTTACGATTATGCGAAAACTGACCAAGGTTCTGGCCCTGACGCTGGCATCCAGCATGGCTTTGTCGCTGGCAGCCTGCGGCGGTTCCTCTTCTTCCAGCGCCGGCACGGCCGCTTCCGGCAGCACGGCGGCAAGTTCCGCCACTTCTTCCGCTGGCACTCAGGATGGTGTCGTTGCCGAGGCCTTTGTGGATGAGGCCGGCATCGAGCATCCCGCGGGCCTGCCGCTGGATTACCCCAGCAAGGATATTACTTACATCTGCCCCTTCGCTGCGGGCGGCACCTATGACGTATGGTTCCGCGTGCTGGCCGAGAAGGTCAAGGAGATGGAGGACTGGGATCACTCCTTTGTGGTGGAATACAAAGAAGGCGCTTCCGGTGACGTGGGCTGGACGGCTCTGTACAACTCCGAGCCGGATGGCTACACCATCGGCTTCTGCCCCACTCCCTACCTGATCACCTGCATCGGCTGGGATAAGCCCTACGGCATTGACGGCGGCTTTGACATGGTGGATTCCCTCATGCTGGACCCCGGCGTGATCGGTGTGGCTGCCAACAGCAAGTACAACAGCCTGAATGAGCTGATCGACGCTGCCATCGCCAACCCCGGTGAGATCTCCTTTGGCGTTACCGCTGTGACCGCTTCCGAGGGCCTGACCCTGAAGCTGCTGGAGGACGAGACCGGCGCCAAGTTCAACATCATCCCCTTCGATGGTGAGTCCGCCATCCTGACCGCTGTTTCCGGCGGCCACTGCGACGCTTTCTGCCTGAACGTTTCCGACGGCAAGACCTTCGTGGACAACGGCCAGGTGAAGTATCTGGCTACCGGCGATACCGAGCGCAGCAGCTGGTATCCCGATCTGCCTACCTACCAGGAATGCGGCTATGACGTAGTGCAGTACAACTGCCGCGGCATCGCCATCCGTGAGGGCGCCGACCCCGCCATCATCAAGTACCTGAGCAACTGCTTCCAGGCCGCTGCCGCCCAGCCCGACGTGATCGCCAAGGCTGAGGAGATGCAGATCACCGCGGTTTCCATGGGCACCGAGGAGTGCAACCGGCTCTTTGAAGAGCAGAACCAGATCTACCTGGATCTGTGGGAGACCAACCCCTGGAACTGAGTTTATCTAAGCCTTTTCTTTCCCCATTTCAAAGCAAAGGGGCCGGGCGGAATGCCCGGCCCCTTTTGCGTTTTTCCTGCAGGATAAACAAGGCCCGGCGCTTTTCCCTTTGCGGGAAAGCGCCGGGCCTTGTTGTTCTTAAGAAAAAGCAGGACCTTACTTCTTGCGGTGGGCTGCCTTCATGCGCAGCTCATGGTTCAGGATCCGCTTGCGGATGCGCAGGCTCTTGGGGGTAACCTCCAGCAGCTCATCCTCTGCCAGGAATTCCAGGCAGCCCTCCAGGCTCAGGGGGGAGATGGGCACCAGACGCAGGGCGTCGTCGCTGCCCGAAGCACGGGTGTTGGTCAGGTGCTTGGTCTTGCAGACGTTTACGTCGATGTCATCGCCGGTGGGGGTGTAACCTACCACCATGCCCTCGTACACTTTTTCGCCTGCCCCAATCAGCAGGGTGCCGCGGCCCTGGGCGTTGAACAGGCCGTAGGTGACGGCCTCGCCGGTCTCAAAGCTTACCAGGCTGCCGCTGCTGCGGGTGGTGATATCGCCCTGCCAGGCATTGTAGCCGTCAAAGATGGTGTTCATGATGCCCTCGCCGTGGGTATCGGTGAGGAACTGGCTGCGGTAGCCGAACAGGCCCCGGCTGGGCATACGGAATTCCAGACGGGTGCGGTCGTTCATGGGCTGCATGTTCATCAGGATACCCTTGCGGGCGCCCAGAGCGGTCATCACGGTGCCCTGGTAGGTCTCGGGCACGTCGATAACCACCCGCTCCATGGGCTCCATCCGCACTCCGTCTTCCATATGGGTCAGAACGTGGGGCGGGCTCACCTGCAACTCATACCCTTCCCGGCGCATGGTCTCAATCAGGATGGACAGATGCATTTCGCCCCGGCCCATGACTCGGAAGGAATCGGTGGTGGCGGAATCCTCCACCTTCAGAGCCACGTCCTTGAGCAGCTCCTTCTGCAGCCGGTCACGGATCTGGCGGCTGGTGACATACTTGCCTTCCTTGCCGGCAAAGGGGCTGTCGTTGACCGCAAAGGTCATTTCCACAGTGGGATCGTTGATCTTCACAAAGGGCAGGGGATCTACCATGCCGGGCACACACAGGGTGTTGCCGATGGTCACATCCGCAATGCCGCTGAATGCAATGATATCGCCGGCGCTGGCAGTCTCGGCAGGCTCACGGCCGTTGGCCTTGAAGTCATACAGCTTGGTGATGCGGCCCCGCAGGCTCACGGAAGGATCATGCCAGTCGCAGACCTGCACCTCCTGACCCACCTTGACAGAGCCGTTCTCGATACGGCCCACGCCGATGCGGCCCACAAACTCGTTGTAGTCCACGCTGGAGCAGAGCATCTGGAAAGGAGCTTCCAGGTCGCCCACCGGGGGCTTGACATATTCCAGGATGGTCTCGAACAGGGGAACCAGGTCCTCGCCGGGCTTTTCCCAGTCATAGCTGGCAGTGCCCTGACGGCCGCTGCAGAAGACCATGGGGCTGTCCAGCTGTTCGTCGGTGGCGCCCAGATCCATCAGCAGTTCCAGGATCTCGTCAATCACTTCTTTGACCCGGGCATCCGGCCGGTCGATCTTGTTCACCGCGATCACCAGGCTCAGGTTCTGCTGCAGGGCCTTCTGCAGCACAAAACGGGTCTGGGGCATGCAGCCCTCGGCGGCGTCCACCAGCAGCAGAACGCCGTTTACCATCTTGAGCACCCGCTCTACCTCGCCGCCGAAATCGGCGTGGCCCGGGGTATCCACAATATTGATCTTTACGTCCTTATACACGCAGCTGCAGTTCTTGGCCAGAATGGTGATGCCGCGCTCCCGCTCGATATCGCCCGAGTCCATGACCCGCTCGGCCACCTGCTGATTGGCGCGGAAAGCGCCGCTTTGGCGAAGCATCTGGTCCACCAGGGTGGTTTTGCCGTGGTCAACGTGGGCGATGATGGCGATATTGCGAAGGTCCTTGCGTTCCGCTTTCATAAATCTCTCCCTTTTCTTTGCTGGCGGCCGCCCCAAAACGGCGCGGGCTCTATAGAATAAAGTATAGGCATTGAAACAGGCTCACTTTTTCAGTGTACGCTTTGTATCCGGGATTTGTCAAGAATCGCCAAAGACAAAGCGGAAATTTTGTAAGATGAGTGAATTTCCGGGAGAGGGAAGCCCCCGCTCTTGTGCCTTTTTGCAGCTGTTAAGAAAATGCAAAGAGCCTTGCATCCCCGCCCTGCCATGCTATACTGAAAAACAGGAGAAAAGCGCGTTCCGGCGGCGGATGAGCGCTTTTGCAAACGGGGAAGAATCGGAATGGAAAATGCGGCATGAAAACGAACAGAATCTTTTTGGAGGAAGCCCAGCATTTTAATGCCCGCGCCCCCAAATACCTGGCAGCCATGACCAAGTGGTGGCTGCTGGCGGTGGGTGCCGGGCTGGTGTGCGGCGGCGTGGGGGCAGCCTTTTATCACTGCATCCGGGTGGCCACCGGCCTGCGGGAGGCCCATCCCTGGCTTTTGTATCTGCTGCCTTTGGCGGGTCTGGCCATTATGGCCCTGTACAGCGCGGCGGGTTACCGGCAGGATCACCCCGGCACCAATCTGGTGCTGAATGGCCTGCGCCGGGGTGACCGGGTACCGCTGCGGATGATGCCCCTGATCTTTGTCAGTACGGTACTCACCCACCTGTGCGGCGGCTCGGCGGGCAGGGAAGGGGCGGCCCTGCAGATCGGCGGCAGCCTGGGCGGCCGGCTGGCAGTCTGGCTGGGGCTGGGGCCCATGAACCAGCGAACCCTGGCGGCCTGCGGCATGTCGGCGGTGTTCAGCGCCCTGTTTGGCACCCCTCTCACTGCCACCCTCTTTGTGCTGGAGGTGGCCGAGGTGGGCACCATCCACTATTCCGCCATGTTGCCCTGCCTGATCTCGGCCCTGGTGGCCCATTGGGTGGCAGGCGCGGCGGGCGTGGGCTCCGAGGCCATGGCGGTGCAGGCCCCCCAGGCGGAGCCGGCCACCGCCATGCAGGTGTTGCTGCTGGGGGTCCTGTGCGCCATGCTCAGCTACTGCTTCTGCTTTGTGCTGCATCTGGCCGACCATCTGGGCCAGGCGGCGGTGCGCAACGGTTACCTGCGGGCCATGGCGGGGGGCGTGCTGCTGGTGGCCATGACCCTGGTCTGCGCCACCCGGGATTACAACGGCGCGGGTATGGAGATCGTTGCCCTGGCGGTGGAGGAAGGGCAGTTGCACCTGCCGGCGGCCTTCCTGCTTAAAATCCTGTTTACCGCCGTTACCCTGGGGGCGGGCTATAAGGGCGGCGAGATTGTGCCCACCTTTTTTGTGGGGGCGACCTTTGGCTGCCTGGTGGGGCCGCTGCTGGGGCTGGAACCGGGCTTTGCCGCAGCTGTCGGGCTGGTGGCCCTCTTCTGCGGGGTGGTGAACTGCCCCTTTGCCAGTGTGGTGCTGGGCCTGGAGCTGTTCGGGCAGGAGGGGCTGCTGCTGTATGCGGTGGCGGCGGCCACCAGCTATATCGTGAGCGGCGGCTGCAGCTTGTACACCAGCCAGAAATTGGATTACGCCAAGCTGGAGATCGAGCAGAATCCCCACGAGCTGGATTGAGAATAAGGAGAAACAAATGGAAAAGATCCATGTACTGGGTACTGGCAACGCCATGGTGACCCAATGCTTCAATACCTGCTATCTGCTGGAGATGGAACAGGGAAATCTGCTGGTGGACTGCGGCGGCGGAAACGGCATTCTCCGTCAGCTGAAGGCGGCGGGCTTCGACCCGGCTTCGGTGCACCACATCTTCCTGACCCATGAGCACTGCGACCACCTGACCGGAATTGTATGGATGGTGCGGGCGGTGGCCACTGCCATGAACAAGGGGAAATACCAGGGAGAACTGCATATCTATTGCCACAGCGGGCTGGAACCCATGGTGCGCACCATCTGCGGCTTTATGCTGCAGAAAAAGATGACCGCCCACTTTGATGAGCGGATCCTCTTCCATGTGGTGGAGGACGGCCAGCGGGAGGAAATCTGCGGCCACACCTTTACCTTCTTTGACATCCGCTCCACCAAGGCGCCCCAGTTTGCCTTCCTGGCCGGGCTGGAATGCGGGAGACTGGCCTTCATGGGGGATGAACCGGTGAACCCGGCCTGTGAGGAATACGCCAAGGGGGCACAGTGGCTGCTCAGCGAGGCTTTCTGCCTGGATGAGGAGGCGGAAAAGTTCAAACCCTACGAAAAGCACCACAGCACCGCAGCGGACGCGGCCAAACTGGCCCAGCGGCTGGGGGCCAAAAACCTGGTGCTCTGGCATACCGAGGAGAGCGACCTTGCCCACCGCAAGGCCCGGTACACCGCCGAGGCGGCCAGGTACTTTGAGGGCGGCATCTATGTGCCCGATGACCTGGATGTGATTGAGCTGAAATAAAACAAAAGCCCGGAAGGCAGCGCCTTCCGGGCTTTTTTGTCTGAAAAATGGGGGAGTGGGTTACTCCTCACTCTGGGCATAGAGGGCCGAGAGCTTCTCGTATTCCTTCCAGTTGGCGGCCACGATCTCCCGCTGCTGAGGGGTGAGCGGGCCCTTGACCCGGGCCGGCACACCCATCACCAGGCAGTGGGGCGGGATCAAGGTGTTTTCCGGCACCAGGGCCCCGGCAGCAATCAGACTGCCCTCGCCCACCTGTACCCCGTTCAGCAGGGTGGCGTTCATGCCCACCAGAACCGAATCCTCCAGCCGGCAGCCGTGGACGATGGCCCCATGCCCCACCGAGACATAGTCCCCCAACGTGATGGCGTATTCCTCATCGGCGTGGAGTACCGCGTTGTCCTGGATATTGCAGAACCGGCCGATCCGTATCGGGTGGCCGTCCCCCCGGATGGCCGCGCCGAACCAGATGCTGGAACCTTCGCCTACCGTCACATCCCCTGCCACGGCAGCGGTGGGGGCCACGTAGGCCGCCCGGGTGAGATCGGGGGCGGGCATCCCTTTCAGCTTGATTTCCATACAGGATCCCTCCTTATACCGGATACTCAAAATCAATGGGCAGGGTGGCCAGGCCGTTCAGCCGCAGCCCGGCGGTATGGCCGGCCTGCAGTTCATAGTACCCCTGGGCGGCGATCATGGCCCCGTTGTCCCCGCAAAAGCGCAGGTGGGGCAGGCAGAGCCGCATCCGGTGTTTCTGGGCGCCTTCGTTCACCAGCTGGCGCAGCCGCCCGTTGGCGGCCACCCCGCCGGCCAGGCAAAGGGTCTTGGCCCCGGTATCCTGGGCAGCCAGCAGCAGCTTTTCGGCCAGGATGGAGGCGATCCGCTCCTGGAAGCTGGCGGCCATATCCGGCACCGAGATGGTCTCTCCCTTCATCTCGGCCTGGTTCACCCGGTTGAGCACCGCGGTTTTCAGGCCGGAAAAACTCACATTGTATTTTCCCTCCACATGGGGCACCGGCAGCCGATAGGCGTGGGGATCGCCGGTCACCGCCGCCTTGCTCACGCTGGGGCCGCCGGGATAGGGCAGGCCCAGGGTGCGGGCCACCTTGTCAAAGGCCTCGCCCGCTGCGTCGTCCACCGTCCGGCCCAGCACATGGAAATGGGTGTAATCCTCCACCTGGACGATATGGCTGTGCCCGCCGCTGGCCACCAGGCAGAGGAAGGGCGGTTCCAGGTCCGGGTGGGTCAGGTAAAGGGCGGCGATATGCCCCCGCAGATGGTGCACCGGGATGAGGGGCTTGGAGACCGAGTAGGCCAGCCCCTTGGCAAAGTTCACCCCCACCAGCACCGCCCCGATCAGGCCGGGGGCAAAGCTGACGGCGATGCCGTCCAGCTGTTCCGGTTTCAATTCGGCCTCTTCCAGGGCCTGGCCCACCGTGGCGCTGATGGCCTCGATATGGCGGCGGCTGGCAATCTCGGGCACCACCCCGCCGTACAGAGCCTGTTCGGCGCAGCTGGAGGCGATCACGCTGCTTTTCAGCACACGGCCGTCTTCCACCACGCTGGCGGCGGTTTCATCACAGGTGGATTCGATTCCTAAAATATACATTTTGTAAAAATCACCACGTTTTTGTCTGAATGTATCGAAAAAGGCTGGCCCCGGAAGTTCAGGCCCGGGGCGGAATGGTCAGCCGCATCAGCAGGGCGTCGTCGGGCGGGGCCTGGTAAAAGCCCCGGCGGCGGCCGGTCTCCTCAAAGCCCAGCCGATGATAAAGGGCCAGAGCAGGCCGGTTCTGGCTGCGCACCTCCAGGTAGCAGAAGGCAGCGCCCTCCCCGGCCAGAAGGGCCAGGGAATCTTCCAGCAGCCGGCGGCCCAGTCCCAGGCCCCGGCAGGCCGGTTCCAGGGTCAGGCTCAGAAGGCTGGCTTCGTCCAGAATCAGCTGAAACACCGCCGTGCCCACCAGCCGGCCCTCCTGCCACAAGCCGTAAAGCCGGCCGCAGGGGCTGGCCTGCTCTTCTTCCAGAGCGCTCAGGCTCCAGGCTTCGGGGGCCGTGGCCTGAATTTCGGCGGCCCGGGGCAGGTCCTGGGGGGTCAGCGGCCCCGTGGTCACCCCGCTCATCCGTGGGCCTCCAACCAGTTGCCGCCCTGCTGCACGTCGGCGGTCAAGGGCACCGAATATTCCACCACATTGCTCATCTCCTCGCCCAGGATGCGGGCGGCGGCTTCGGCCTCCTCCAGGGGGGCCTCCACGATCAGCTCGTCATGCACCTGCAGGATCAGCCGGGCCTTGAGCCCTTCCTTCTGCAGCCGCTGCCATACCCGCACCATGGCCAGCTTGATGATATCGGCGGCGGTACCCTGGATGGGGGTGTTCATGGCCATCCGCTCTCCCAGGGCCTGTACGTTCCGGTTGGAGCTGGCCAGCTCGGGCAGGGCCCGGCGGCGGCCGAACAGGGTGGATACATACCCCTTTTCCCGGCCCTGGACCACGGTCTTTTCCATATATTCCCGCACGCCGGGGAAGTGGCCCAGGTAGTTCTCAATAAAGGCCTTGGCTTCCGGCACCGAGACTCCGATATCCTTGGCCAGGCTGAAGGCGCCGATGCCGTACACAATGCCGAAGTTTACCGCCTTGGCGCTGGCCCGTAGCCGGGGCGTGATTTCCTCCGGGGGCAGGCTGTAGATCTTGGCGGCGGTGCTCCGGTGGATATCCTCCCCGTTCCGGAAGGCCTGGCGCATGGTCTCATCCCCGGAGATGTGGGCCAGCAGCCGCAGTTCGATCTGGCTGTAGTCGGCATCCAGCAATACATGGCCGGGGCTGGCCACAAAATACCGGCGCAGCTGGCTGCCCAGCTCGGTGCGGATGGGGATATTCTGCAGGTTGGGCTCACTGGAAGAGAGCCGGCCGGTGCGGGCCTCGGTCTGGTTGAAGGTGGAATGGAGCCGCCCGTCCGGGGCCAGGGCCTTGAGCAGGCCCTCCGCATAGGTGCTGTTCAGCTTCTGGTAGGTGCGGTAGCGCAGGATGTCATCCACCACCGGGCTGTAGGGGCGCAGGCTTTCCAGGGTCTCGGCGTCGGTGCTGTAGCCGCTCTTGGTCTTTTTCCGGCTGGGCAGACCCATCTTGTCAAACAGGGCCTCGCCCAGCTGTTTGGGGCTGTTCAGGTTGAAGGTGTACCCTACCTCTTTATAGATCCGTTCCAGGCAGTTCTCCAACTCAGCCCGCAGGGCAGCGCCGAATTCTTCCAGGCCCTGGCGGTCCACCAGCATGCCGGTGTGGGTCATGGAGGCCAGCACCCGGGCCAGGGGGAACTCGATCTCCTCCAGCAGGGGGCCCATGCCTTCCTCTTCCACACCCTTTTCCAGGGCGGCGAAAAGCCCTTCCAGCAGGCCGGCATCGGGCAGACCCTCACAGCGGAAGACGGGCTGAACCCCGTAGCCGGCGGCCAGCTCCTCCACCAGATAGCGGTTGGTGGCCGGGCTCAGCAGGTAGGCGGCCAGTTTTTCGTCGGCCCGGATGGCGCTTCCCTGTTGGCCGTGGGCCAGGGCCAGCAGGTAAAGGGGCTGGGAATCAAAGACCCGCAGGCTTACCCCCGGGGCGTCCAGCAGCCGGAGCAGATCTTCCTCCCCCAGCCGGTAGACCGCCCGACCGGCCACGGCATACCAGACCCCTTCTTCCGGTTTGCCCTTTTCCTTGGGCAGGGGCTGGCAGGCAAGGGCGTATTCTCCCGCAAGCTCGCCGGGCAGGGGCAGGGCGGGAACCTCTTCCAGGTCGGTCTGGGCAGGCAGGGGGCCGTCCAGCCCCAGCCGGGGCAGAAGGGACTTCATTTCCAGCTCATTCAGCAGCTGGGCAGCGCCGGCCGGGTCGCCCTCCCCCCGCCGGTAGGCGCCGGGGGCGGTTTCCACCGGGGCGTCGATGCGGATGGTGCCCAGCATCCGGCTCAATTCGGCCTCGGCCTTGTGCTCTTCCAGTTTTTTGCGCATCCCGGGCTTGACGGCCGGGTCATCCAGATGGGCATAGACCTCTTCCAGGCTGCCGAAGCGGCCGATCAGGGCCAGAGCCGTCTTTTCCCCGATGCCGGCTACCCCCGGAATATTGTCCGAGGTATCCCCCATCAGGCTCTTCACCTCGATGAGTTGGCGGGGGTCCGAAAGGCCATACTGTTCCCGGATGGCTTCGGGGGTCATCACCTTGGTCTCGCTGCGGCCCATCCGGCTGGTGGCCAGCAGGACGGTGACCTTGTCGCCGATCAGCTGCAGGCTGTCCCGGTCGCCGGTGGCCAGCAGGCATTCGTCCCCCCGCGCGCTGCAGGCGGCGCTCAGGGTGCCCAGAATATCGTCGGCTTCCCAGCCCTCCCGGCTCACCCGGACAAAACCCAGCTTGTCCAGCAGGTCCTTCAATACCGGCATCTGGCTGGCCAGCTCCTCGGGCATGGCGTGCCGCCCGGCCTTGTAGCCGTCGTAAGCCTTGTGGCGGAAGGTGGGGGCCTTCTCGTCAAAAGCTACGGCCACCTCGTCGGGGTGGTATTCCTTGAGCAGATTCAAAAGGATATTCATAAAGCCGTAGATGGCGTTGGTATAGCGGCCATCCCGGGTGGTGAGCAGCTTGATGCCGTAAAAGGCCCGGTTGACGATGCTGTTGCCGTCCAGAACCAGTAATCTCATAGTCAGTTTCTCCTGTTTTGGGCTTTGTGCAGATACCTTTTCAGTATACCACAAACCGAAAGATTATGATACAATGATACGGCATGAAACCAGTAGGAAGGAAGGGGCTCCGGCCCCGCAGAGAGTAAGAATGAAGATCGGAGAAATTTCCCTCAAGGCAGGGGCGGCGCTGGCTCCCATGGCCGGCTTTACCGACGCGCCCTGCCGGCGGATGGCGGCCCGGCATGGAGCCAGCTTTACCGTCAGCGAGATGGTGAGCGCCAAGGCCCTGACCTTTGGAGATAAAAAGAGCTTCCGGCTGATGGCCCATGGCCGCAATGACGCCCCCTGGGGGGTGCAGCTGTTTGGGGCCGAGCCGGAGACCATGGCCCAGGCAGTCCGCCTGATCCAGAAGGTGGACTATGATTTCCTGGACCTGAATATGGGCTGCCCCGCCCCCAAGATCACCTCCAGCGGCGCGGGCAGCCGCCTGATGCAGGACCCGGTACTGGCCGGGCAGATCGTGCGGGCGGCGGTGCAGGCCTCGGACGGGCGGCCGGTGACGGTAAAAATGCGCCTGGGCTGGGATAACCAGCACCTGACAGCCCGGGAGGTGGCCCTGCGCTGTGAGGAGGCGGGGGCGGTGCTGCTCACCGTCCACGGCCGAAGCCGGGAAGAGATGTACCAGCCGGGCATCCACCCGGAGGAGATCCGCCGGGTGAAGGAGGCGGTGAGCATACCGGTGCTGGCAAACGGGGACGTGGCCAGCGCCGATGACGCCCTGCGCCTGCTGGAAGAGACCGGCTGCGATGGGGTGATGGTGGGCCGGGCGGCCCTGGGCAACCCCTGGCTGTTTGAGCAGATCGCCGCGGCCCTGGAGGGCAAGCCTCTGCCTCCGCCGCCCACCCTGCGCCAGCGGATGGCCGAGATGCGCCGCCAGATCGAAGAGATGTGCGAGGAAAAAGGGGAGTGGGCAGCCATGCCCCAGGCCCGCAGCCAGGCCATGCACTATATGGCGGGGCTGCGGGGGGCAGCCGGCCTGCGGCGAGCCTGCAGCGGCCTGAGCCATTTTTCCGATGTGGACGAGCTGATCCGCCGGGTGATGGAGGAAAACCCCATTCGCTAAAAGAGTTTTATTTCTCGCCCCGGGTCAGTTCATCCAGGTTTTTATCGTAGCAGGGCAGCATGTGCTCCACAAAATAGTCCGCCTCGGGGCAGCCCATCTCTTTGAGGGCCTGCCGCTGCTGGGCCAGGGCCGCCTCAAATTCCCGGTTGCCGGATCGGGTCTCTTCCAGGCATTTGATGAGGGCCGAGAGCCGGTCGGCGGCCTTGAGCAGCCGCTTTTCCTCCTCGGTGAGCCGGCTGCCGGTGAGGCAGCCCTCCATGGGCCCCTGCAGCTGAGGCGGCAGCAGCCGGAGCATATCGGTCAGGCTCTCCTTTTCCAGTTCTTTATAGGCGGTGCGCATCCGCTCGCTCTTGTATTTCACCGGGGTGGGCATGTCCCCGGTCATGATCTCGGGGGCGTCGTGGTACAAAGCCGCCACCGCTACCGTCTCGGGCCGCACAGGCACCCCCCGCTGCTGGGCCAGCAGGCAAAGGGCGTGGGCCAGCAGGGCTGTGTCGGCGGTGTGCTCACTGAGGCTTTCCGGCCGGCTGCAGCGCATCAGGCTCCATCGGGTGATATATTTCATTCGCCAGAGCAAGGCGTGAAAAGGATAGGTTTTCATCAAAAAGCCCTCACTTTTGTGGTAAAATAGAGGGAGCAAAGAACCCGGCGGGGATTGCCCCGGCTTCAGTATAGCACATCCGGCGCTTGTGGGACAGGGCGCGCCGGACAGGCGGCAGAAAGGAATCGTCATGACACCGGCCTTGAAAAAACAGAACAAGTACAAGCTCACCTTCTGGTTTTGCTTTTTGGCGGCAGCCTGTTTTCTGCTGC
Organism: Allofournierella massiliensis; assembly: GCF_021531255.1. GTDB lineage: Bacteria > Bacillota > Clostridia > Oscillospirales > Ruminococcaceae > JAFBIO01. The sequence continues at coordinate 23,623 of NZ_JAFBIO010000011.1, forward strand.
CCTGCATGATCGTGGATAAAGGGATCTTCCTCTATGCAGGGGACTTCAATTCCCAGCAGATTCCCTTCTACTACTATACCAACGGTTTTGTAAAGGAGGGGGGCGGCTCTTTCAGCTGGGAGACCGACCTGGGCAGCAGCTTTTTGAACAGTTACTCCTTCTATCTGGCAGGCTCGCCTTTCTGGTGGCTCACCCTGCTTCTGCCCCAGGCGCTGGTGCCCTACGTCATGACCCCCATGCTCTGCCTTAAGATCGGGCTGGCCGGCGGCGGCGCCTACCTCTGGATGCGCCGGTATCTGCAGGACGGGAACATGGCCGTGGTAGGGGGCGTGTTGTACGGGCTCTCCGGCTTTACGGTGTACAACATCTTTTTCAACCACTTTTTGGATGTGGTGGCCCTTTTCCCCTACATGCTCTGGGCCCTGGATGAGACGATCCATGAGGGCCGCAGAGGGATCTTTCTGCCCCTGGTGGCCCTGAACCTGCTCAACAACTATTTCTTTTTCTGGGGTCAGATCCTTTTCCTGTTCATCTATTTCTTCTGCAAGCTCAGCGCCCGCCAGTTCCGGATGAGCCGGGGGCTGTTCGGCACCCTGGCCTTTGAGAGCCTGGTGGGCTGCGGGCTGGGCTGCATCCTGGCCCTGCCGGCAGTTTCCTTCCTGTTGGGCAACCCCCGCACGGTGGATCTTTCCAGCGGGTACGGCTTTCTGCTGTACGGCAAGGTGCAGCAGTATGTGGCCATTCTGGCCAGCCTCTTTTTGCCGCCGGACCCGGCTTTTATCTCCAATATCTGTGATGAGGGCATCATCAAGTGGACCAGCCTCACCGCCTGGCTGCCCCTCACCGGCCTGTCGGGCGCCCTGGCCTACTGCCGCACCAAGGGGGGCGCCTTCAAGCGGGTGCTCTGCACCTGCCTGATCTTTGCCTTTGTGCCGGTACTCAATTCGGCCTTTTACGCCCTTAACAGCAGTTATTATGCCCGGTGGTACTATATGCCGGTGCTCATCCTCTGCGCTGCCACCATGATGGCCCTGGAAGACCCGGAAGTGGATATCCCCAAAAAGGGGATCAAACCGGTGTTCTGGTGCACCCTGGCCTTTGCGGCCTTCGCCCTGGTGCCGGTGCTGGACGAGGACAGCGGCGAGTGGAGCATCGGGGTGGTGAGCATGCAGGGCTGGTTCTGGGCCCGGATGTTCCTGGCCCTCACCGGCCTGGGGGTGTTTTGGTATCTCTGCCGCCATATGCGCCGGAACTGGGATTTCGCCCGCAGTATGCTCTCGGGCGTGCTCTGCTTTGGCATCATCACCGCCCTGGCCCACATCGAGCTGGGCAAATTTGACCAGTGGTACAACGATTCGGATTACCGCCAGCAGCAATATATCGAAGCCCGGAATCTGGAATGGCCGGAGGATGGCTTCTGGCGGATCGATGCCTACGGCTGCTACGACAACGTGGGCCTGTGGGCCGGCAAGAGCTGCCTGCAGTTCTTCAATTCCACGGTGGCCCCCTCCATCATGGAATTCTATCCCTCGGTGGGGGTAAAGCGGGATGTGAGCAGCAAGCCGGAAGTTTCCCTCTATGAGCTGCGGGGCCTTCTCAGTGTGAAATACACCCTCTGCGCGGCCGACAGCCTGGGAGATTTTTATGCCGAGGCGGACGAGGGCTGGACCGAGGTGGGCCGGCAGGGCAGCTTTGTGATCCTGGAAAATGAAAATTATCTGCCCATGGGCTTTACCTATGACTACTACATCTCGGAGGAAGAGTATGAGGAGATGAGCGAGTCCAACCGGCTGGCCGTGCTGCCCAAGGCCCTGGTGCTCAGCAAGGAGCAGATCGAGAAATACGGCCACCTGCTGGAACCGCTGCCCGAAAACATGAAGAGCGGCCGGAACTACGACCGGTATCAGCAGGCAGTGGAGGAACGGCGGAAAACCGCGGCCAGCAGCTTTGAGGCGGACAATTCCGGTTTTACCGCCCAAATCAGCCTGGAAGAGGAAAACCTGGTCTTTTTCAGCGTGCCCTATGCCGAGGGCTTTACCGCTACAGTCAACGGCCAGCCCGCCGACCTGCTCAAGGTAGATAAGGGCCTGATGGCAGTGGTCTGCCCGGCGGGGGAAAACACCATCCGGTGCGAATACCACACCCCCGGCCTTTCCCTTGCCCTGGGCATCAGCGGCTGCAGCGCCCTATTGTATCTGGCCTATCTGATCTGGAACCGCCGCCGCAAAGAGGCCGCTCAGAAGATTGAAGCGGCCCCGCGCGGGGCAGAATAAAGCCGAAAACTGTTTTGTATCGGGAAAGGAGACGATTCCATGAAGATCGGAAAACGCAAGGTGGCCCTGGTGGGCTGCGGGATGGTGGGCATGAGTTACGCCTACGCCCTTTTGAACCAGAACCTCTGTGATGAATTGGTCCTCATTGACCTGGACAAAAAGCGGGCCGAAGGGGAGGCCATGGACCTGAACCATGGGCTGGCCTTTTCCGGGGGAAATATGAAAATTTTTGCCGGCGAATATGCCGACTGCGGGGATGCGGACCTGGTGGTCATCTGCGCCGGAGTGGCCCAGAAACCGGGGGAGAGCCGCCTGGCCCTTCTGCAGCGCAACCAGGCCGTGTTCAAGAGCATTGTGGATCCGGTGGTGGCCAGCGGCTTTGGCGGGCTGTTCCTGGTGGCCACCAACCCGGTGGATGTGATGACCCGGATTACCTGCCGGCTTTCCGGTTTTGCCCCTCAGCGGGTGATCGGCACCGGCACGGCGCTGGATACCGCCCGGCTGCGGTATCTGCTGGGTGAGTATTTTGATGTGGACCCCCGCAGCATCCACGCCTATGTGCTGGGCGAGCACGGGGATTCCGAGTTTGTGCCCTGGAGCCAGGCTCTGCTGGCCACCCGGCCGGTGGGCCAGCTTTGCGGGGACTGGGGCGGCTGCCGGGAAGACCTGGAGCGGATCGAAGAGGAGGTGCGCACCGCCGCCTATAAGATCATCGAGGCCAAGAAAGCCACCTATTACGGCATTGGCATGGCCATGGCCCGCATCACCCGGGCCCTTCTGGGGGACGAGCACAGCGTTCTCACCGTCAGCGCCCGGCTGGACGGGCAGTACGGCCAGCGGGATGTGTTTGCCGGGGTGCCCTGCGTGCTCTGCCGGGACGGGGTGAAGCAGGTGGTGGAGTTGGCCCTCACCCAGGAGGAAAAGGCCCGCTTTGCCGATTCCTGCCGCACCCTGCAGGAGAGCTGGCAGGGGCTGGAGGGCTGAGGCTCCCTCCGCATGAAGTTTTATACGCCGCCCGGGCGCAGCGCTTTCCAGGCCGCCCGGGCCTTTTCATCTCTGAAAGATACAGGAGAATCACATTGGATTTTGCAAAACAGATTTCCCAGGAGCTGAACATTTCCCCGGCCCACGCGGCCGCGGCCATCGAGCTGATCGACGGGGGTAATACCATCCCCTTCATTGCCCGTTACCGCAAGGAAGCCACCGGAAGTATGGATGACCAGGTGCTTCGCCGGCTGGGCGAGCGGCTGGAATACCTGAGAGGGCTGGAAAAACGCCGGGAAGAGGTGCTGGAGGCAGTGCGCCAGCAGGGCAAGGCTACCCCCCAATGGGAGGCCGACCTGGCCAAGGCCGTCACCCTGGCCGAGGTGGAGGACCTTTATCTGCCTTTCCGCCCCAAGCGCAAAACCCGGGCCAGCATGGCTCGGGCCCGGGGGCTGGAGGGGCTGGCCGAACTGATCAAGGCCCAGAAAACCGGCACCGACCCGGAAAAAGAGGCGGAAAGCTACATAAATGAAGAGGTGCCCGATGCCCAGGCTGCCCTGGCCGGTGCCCGGGATATCCTGGCGGAGGAGATCAGCGATGACGCCCGGCTGCGGGCCGAGCTGCGCCGGTTTTACCATGCCTTCGGGCTCATCACCAGCAAGGCGGCCAAGCAGGAAGAGAGCGTGTACGAGCCCTATTATGATTTTTCCCAGCCGGTGCGCCAGGTGGCCGACCATCGGGTACTGGCCATGGACCGGGGCGAGCGGGAAGGCTTCCTGAAGGTGAGTATCGAGGTGGAGAGCGAGCGGGCCGCCCAGCTCACCGCCCGATTCTTTGTGCGGGGCCAGAGCCCCAGTGCCGCCCAGGTGGACCTGGCCGCCCGGGATGCCTACACCCGCCTTCTTCACCCGGCCCTGGAACGGGAACTGAGGGCTGAGCTCACCGAAAGAGCCGACGAGGGAGCCATCCGGGTATTTGGGGAAAACCTGCGCCAGCTGCTTTTGCAGCCGCCGGTGAAGGGCAAGGTAGCCCTGGGGATGGACCCGGGCTATCGGATGGGCTGCAAGCTGGCGGTGGTGGATGCCACCGGCAAGGTGCTGGATACGGCGGTGGTCTACCCGGTGCCTGAGTTCAAGCGGGTAGAGCAGGCCAAAAAGGTGGTAAAGGATCTGATCCGCAGGCACGGGGTACAGATCATCGCCATCGGTAACGGTACTGCCGGCCGGGAGACCGAATTGTTTGCCGCCGAGGTCATCCGGGAGCTGGGCGGCGGGGTGCAGTATATGGTGGTGAGCGAGGCCGGGGCCTCGGTCTATTCCGCCTCGCCCCTGGCTGCCCAGGAATTCCCCCAGTTTGACGTGAACCTGCGCAGCGCGGTGAGCATTGCCCGCCGCCTGCAGGACCCCCTGGCCGAACTGGTCAAGATCGACCCCAAGGCCGTGGGGGTGGGGCAGTACCAGCATGATATGCCCCAAAAGCGGCTGAACGAAGCCCTGGACGGGGTGGTGGAGGACTGTGTGAACCAGGTGGGGGTAGACCTGAATACCGCCAGCGCCCCCCTGCTGGCCCGGGTGGCCGGCATCACCGCCGCCACCGCCAAGAAGATTGTGGCCCGCCGGGAGGAGGAAGGCCCCTTTGCCAGCCGGGCCCAGCTGAAAAAGGTCAAAGGGCTGGGGCCCAAGGCCTTCCAGCAGTGCGCGGGCTTTTTGCGGCTGCCCGGCGCCAAGGACCCGCTGGATACCACCGCGGTTCACCCGGAAAGCTACCCGGCCGCCCGGGCCCTGCTGGAACTCTGCGGCTTTTCGGAAAGCCAGATCGGAACCCCCGAGATCCGGGAGCTGCCTGCCCGGATGAAGCAGGCCGGTTGGGAAAACCTGTGTGAAAAAACCGGAGCCGGCCGGCCGACCCTGGAAGATATCGCCGCCGAGCTGCTGCGCCCCGGCCGGGATATGCGGGACAGCCTGCCTCCGCCCCTCCTGCGCAGCGACGTGATGAGCCTGGAAGATCTTAAGCCCGGCATGGAGCTGGTGGGCACGGTGCGGAACGTGATCGATTTCGGCGCCTTTGTGGATATCGGCGTCCACCAGGACGGCCTGGTGCATATCAGCCAGCTGGCCGACCGGTTTGTCAGCCGCCCGGCGGATGTGGTCAAGGTGGGGGATGTGGTTCGGGTAAAGGTGCTGGATGTTCAGCCGGCCAAAAAACGGATCAGCCTGACCATGAAGGGCGTCCGCCAGACGGAAAAGGTATAAAACTGCAAAAAGACAAATCGTCTTTTCATCAAGGACAATCGGCGGAATACAAGCCTTAAAATGCAAAAAACAAGATCACCCTAACAAATCTTTTGCGAAAAATGAGACAATACTCCATTTTGCGCAGGGCGGATTCGTGGTAGAATCTCCTTAACCCCGTATACCGGGGCCGATTTAGCGGCCTGTGGGGCCGCCCCGCTTGGAGGAGGGAAGGTTTGTTATGACGACTCAGAAAATTCAGATTGCCCGGCTGGATCAGATCCAGGCTGTGGTGCGGGTCGCTTCTGCCAGCCCGCTGGGGGTTTCGGCAGTGGATTTTAACGGCCGCAAGGCAGATGCCGCCAGCATCCTGGGGATGATGTCCCTGGATTACAAGCACCCGGTAGAGCTTCGCAGCAAAGACGAAGAGGCCTTGAGCCGGATCTGCGCCAGCCTGGGACAGGGCCGCGCGGCGGACTGAGAGGCAAAATCCGGAAGGCGGAGGGGAAAATCCCCCTCCGCCTTTCGATTTTTTGTGGCAGGGCAGGCAACTCTGGGCAAAAAGACAAAATTTGTACGAAAAAAGGCCTTTTATGGAATTTACAAGGGGAAAGAAAGTATGCTATGATATCCTGTGATTGAAATCCCATCGGTAAGGGAGGCGAAAACCATCAAAAGTATCCGCAACGAGTGGAAGTATCGGGTGGACGAGGGAATGCTCGTCCTGCTGGAACACCGTCTGCAGGGGCTTTTGCGGCGCGACAGCCATCAGAAAGGCGACAGTTACAGGATCCGAAGCATGTATTTTGATGATCCCCGTTCCAACGGTCTGTTTCAGAACGAGGAAGGAGAGGACCATCGGCTCAAGCTCAGGATCCGCTTTTATGACCTGAACACCGATTACCTGCTGCTGGAGGTAAAGGAAAAGGTTCACGGCTTTACGGTAAAGGACGGCTGCCGCCTGAGCATGGAGCAGTTTGAAAGGATCATGGCCGGCATTCCGCCCCGGGTAGACCGGGACACCCCCCGCCCGCTGGCGCTGCTGGGGATACGCATGCGCACCGAACAGCTGCGCCCGGTGGTGATCGTGGAATATTTCCGCTCGGCCTATACATACCCCGGCGGCAATACCCGGGTCACCTTTGACCGGAACATTGCCGGCAGCCTGGAGCTGGACCGCTTTTTGGAGCCCCGGCTCTCCCTGCAGCCCATCCTGCCCCCCGGCCAGCATCTGATCGAGGTGAAATTCGATGACCGCATGCCCGGCGAGGCAGCCCAGCTGATGGAAATCGGCAGGCTGTACCGCACGGCATTTTCCAAATACGCACTCTGCCGTCAGGCATTGCTGGATCAGGGGGCGTTCCCGCTCACCCTGGTCTGGCCCGGTATCAAAAAGAAAGAAGGTTTCACAGTTTTATGACGACTTCCGGTTTGCTGAACGCACTGCTGGTGGAGCTGGGGGATACTGCCTTCAGCACCCTGACTCTGGTGGTGAGCCTGGGGGTGGCCTCCCTGCTCAGCCTGTACCTCTACTTTATCTATAGCCTTGCCTCCCGGGATGTGTTTTATTCCCACAGCTTCCATAAGCTGGTGGCCCTGATCCCCCTGATCACCACCGGCATCATGCTGGCCATGCAGAGCAGCCTTATTGTTTCCATCGGCTCTCTGGGCGCATTGAGCCTGGTCCGTTTCCGTAACTCGGTGCGGGATCCCATGGATATGCTCTTTTTGCTCTGGGGCGTGGGCCTGGGCGTCATCTGCGGCGCCCGGATGTATGTGATGGCCCTGCTGCTCTGCCTCATCCTCACCGTCCTGCTCTTTGGCCTGGAACTGGCCCCCGGCGCGGCCTCGGCGCCCCTGCTGCTGGTGGTGAACGGCCGGGCCGACGCGGATTCTGCCCGCATCCTGGAACTGGCCCGTCAGATGGGCAAGGGCGTGCGGGTCAAGAGCCGCACCCTCACCCTGGACAGCCTGGACCTGGTGGTGGAACTGCGCACCGGCAAGGAAAGCGAGCTGGTGCAGGCCATCTCTGCCCTGGAAGGCGTGCAGAATGTGAGCCTTGTGAGCCACGACGGCGAGATCCGGTCCTAAAAAAATTCCCCGCCGAAGGCTGCCCCTGCGGGCGGCTTTCGGCGGGCTTTTTATATCTGCCAAGGAGGGAAGTGGAATATCATGGAACTGTATGAGGGCCGCCCCCAGAACTGTGAGGGCCGGCTGGAAAAAGAGATTCGCACCTATGACCTGCTGGACAGCCTGGGCCTGTGGTACCAGCGCACCGACCATGAGCCGGCCGATACCATGGAGGCCTGCAACCGCATCGACCAGGTGCTGGGGGTGCTGATCTGCAAAAATCTTTTTCTGTGCAACCGGCAGAAGACCAAATTCTATTTGCTCATGATGCCGGGGGATAAGCCCTTCAAGACCAAGGAGCTTTCCGGCCAGCTGGGCATTGCCCGGCTCAGTTTTGCCTCTCCGGAGGATATGGAGCGGCTGCTGGATATCACCCCCGGCTCGGTAAGTATCATGGGCCTGGCCAATGACCGGGAAAATCAGGTGCAGCTGGTGGTGGATGAGGATGTACTGAAAGGGGAATACCTGGGCTGCCACCCCTGCATTAATACCTCCAGCCTCAAGCTCAAGACCCGGCAGGTGTTTGACATCTTTCTGCCGGCGGTGCATCATCAGCCGGTGACGGTGCATCTCACCGGGGAGGGCTGAGCCCATCGACAAGGCTCCCCCTTCTCTGGTATACTGAAAAAAACGGCCGACCCGGCCGGCGCAGGGAGGAAACAGCATGATCGTGACCACTACGCCCTCGGTGGAGGGCAAAAAGATCCTGGAATACAAGGGTATCGTCTTTGGCGAAGTGATCTCCGGTGTGGATTTCATCAAGGATTTCACGGCCGGGCTCAGCAACTTTTTCGGCGGCCGTTCCGGCACCTATGAGGAAGAGCTGATCCACGCCCGCCAGCAGGCCCTGGATGAGATGTCCCATCGGGCCGGCCAGATGGGCGCCAACGCCGTGGTGGGCGTGGACATCGACTACGAGGTGCTGGGCAGCAACAATGGGATGCTGATGGTGACCGCCTCCGGCACGGCCGTGGTGGTGGAGCCCTGAACTCGACATAATTGCGCAAAATAAAAAGGCAGGCAGCCGCTGAAAAACGGCTGCCTGCCTTTTTGCTTTTTTACCGGAAGAAAGAGAAGAAGCTTACAGCTTTTCCACAATCTCCTTGGTGTCACGGGCGATCATCAGCTCTTCGTTGGTGCAGATGACCAGAACCTTCACCTTGGCGCCGGGAACGGTCAGATCCAGGATATCCTGGCCGCGGGTGTTGTTCTTTTCCTCGTCGATCTGGATGCCCAGGAATTCCATGTCACGGCAGACGCCGGCGCGCACGCCCTCGTCGTTCTCGCCGATACCGCCGCAGAAGACCAGGCAGTCCAGCCCGCCCATGGCAGCGGCGTAGCCGCCGATGTACTTCTTGACCTGGTAGATCAGCATGTCGTTGGCCAGCTTGGCGCGCTCGTTGCCGCTCTCGGCAGCAGCGTCCAGATCCCGCTTGTCGCTGGAAACGCCGGAAATGCCCAGGAAACCGCTCTTCTTGTTCATCACAGCGTCAAACTCGGCGGGGGTCATGCCGGTGGCATTCTCGATAAAGCCGGGGATGGAGGGGTCCATATCGCCGCTGCGGGTGCCCATGATCAGGCCGCTCAGCGGGGTCATGCCCATGGTGGTGTCCAGCACCTTGCCGCCGTCTACCGCAGCGATGGAGGAGCCGTTGCCCATATGGCAGGTAACGATCTTGAGCTCTTCGGGCTTCTTGCCCAGGTACTCGGCGGCAGTCTTGCTCACATAGCGGTGGCTGGTGCCGTGGAAGCCGTAGCGGCGCACGCCGTACTTCTCGTAGTACTCGTAGGGCAGGGCGTACATGTAGCTCTTGGCGGGCATGGTGCTGTGGAAGGCGGTGTCAAACACAGCCACGTTGGGCACGTCGGCGCCAAAGACCTTCTTGGCAGCCTCCAGGCCCAGCACGCCGGCGGGGTTGTGCAGAGGAGCCAGAGGAGCCAGCTCGTTGATGGTCTTGACCACGTCGTCGGTGACCAGGCAGCTGGCCTTGAACTTCTCGCCGCCATGCACCACACGGTGACCGATGGCGGAAACTTCCTTCATGTCGCTGATAACCTTGCCCTCGCCCTCGGTCATCATCTTGACCACGGCGGCAAAGGCCTCGGTGTGGGTGGGGAAGGGGATGTGCTCTTCCCACTTGCTGCCGCCCACCTTGTGGGTGATCACGCTGCCCTCAATGCCGATGCGCTCGCACAGACCCTTGCACAGGACCTTTTCCCCATCCATATCGATCAGCTGATACTTCAGGGAAGAAGAACCACAGTTGATTACCAAAATTTTCATTGGAAACAATCCTCCTGCATGCATTTCGCACGAAAATTTTTCGACCTGCCCGACGGCTGTATTGCCGGCACCGCGGGCCCGAAAAAACGTCTCCGGGAAGGCCAAAATTTGCAACTATCTTAAAATATTATATAATAGGGAAAAATTCTTTGCAAGGGATAAAACAGCCGGAGGTTCCGAAAGATGAAAACAGTGGGTGTGATCGCGGAATACGACCCCTTCCACAACGGCCATGCGCACCAGCTGGCCCAGCTGCGCCGGATGGGCTTTGAGCGGATCGTGGTGGCCCTTGGCACGGTGTGCGCCCAGCGGGGCGGCTTTTATCTGATGGATGAACCGGTGCGGGTGCAGGCGGCGCTGGATGCGGGGGCCGACCTGGTCATCAGCCTGCCGCCTCCCTATTCCGGCGCGGGGGCCGAGGCCTTCGGGGCGGCGGGTGTCTGTCTTCTGACGGCGGCGGGCTGCGATACCCTGGCCTTCGGGGCCGAAACGCCGGATGCCCAGGTGCTGATGGAGCTGGCAGCCCTGCTGGAAGGGCCCGAGCTGAACAGGCTGCTGCGGGAAGGACTGGATAAGGGGGAAAGCTATGCGGCTGCCCGCCAGAAAGCAGTGGAAGTGCTGCGTCCCGGCTGGGGCCTTTTGCTGGAAAGCCCCAACAATATCCTGGGGGTGGAATACTGCAAGGCCATCTGCCGCCAGAATAGCCCCATGCGGCCCCTGGCTCTGCCCCGGGAGGGGACAGTCCACGGCCAGGCCGAAGTAAAGGGAGGCTTTGCTTCGGCCAGCCTTCTCCGGGCCAGATTCCAGGAGCAGGGGGCGGAAGGCTGGCAGGGTCTGGTGCCCGGCTCTGCCCTGGAACTTTACCGCCATGCCTGCCGGGAAGGGGATTTTCTGGACCGGCAGGCTGAAAGCCTGGCCCTGATGGCCCGGCTGCGGGGCCTTGGGCCGGAAGAACTGGCAGGGGTGCGGGGCCTTTCCGAGGGGCTGGAGCATCGGCTGGCCGCCTGCCTGCGCCGGGCCTGCAGCCTGGGGGAACTTTGCGCCCTGATGTACACCCGCCGATACCCTGCGCCCCGGCTTCGGCGGTTGGCCACCGACGCGGCCCTGGGGTATGGGCCGGATCTGCCCGCCCTGCCCCCCTACCTGCATGTGCTGGGGGGGCAGAGGGAGGCGCTTTCCCTTTTGAAAAACGCCCCGCTGCCGGCAGGCACAAGCCTTGCCCGGCTGGCAAAGGCAGACCCCGGTTCCGCTGCCGTGGCCCGGACCACGGCGGCGGCCTTTGACCTGCGGGCGCTCTGCCGGAAAAGGCCCGGGCCCATGGGAGAGGCCTACACCAGGAAACCCGTTTTCCCACAGGAAAAATGAAATCCGGCAGCTTGCCCGTCCGGCTTTCTGTTTATAAAGCGTTTTCTGCACAAAAAAGCGAAAAACAGACAAAAAGAAAATGTTTTTTGACCAAATGCTTTCTTTTCCGGAAAAATTTCGCTATAATACAAAAGAGGAATCAAGACCCTTATAGAAGGCAAAAAAATATTATTTTTTTGGGAGGGTATTTCATGGAGACCTACGGAATCGAGAAGCTGGGCATTATCGGCCCCAAGGCGGTTTATCGCAACCTGTCCCCCGCGCAGCTGGTGGAAGCTGCTCTGCGCCGGGGCGAGGGCACTCTGAGCAACACCGGCGCGCTGGTGGTGACCACCGGTAAGTATACCGGCCGTTCCCCCGACGACAAGTTCATCGTGGATACTGAGGGCGTGCACAACGACATCGCCTGGGGCAAGGTGAACCGCCCCATCAGCCGCGAGAAATTCAACGCCATCAAGGCCAAGGTGGCCGCTTACCTGCAGAACCGGGAAATCTTCATCTTCGACGGCATGGCCGGCGCGGATAAGAAGTATACCCAGAAGTTCCGCATCATCAACGAGTTGGCCAGCCAGAACCTGTTCATCCATCAGCTGCTCATCCGGCCCACCGCCGAAGAGCTGGCGGATTTCGGCGAGCCTGATTACACCATGCTGGTGGCTCCCGGCTTCAAGTGCGATCCCGAGCTGGACGGCGTTCATTCCGAAGCTGCCATCATGATCGACTACGAGGCCCACACCATCGTGATCTGCGGCAGCCAGTATGCGGGTGAGATCAAGAAGAGCGTTTTCTCCACCATGAACTATGTCATGACCAAGATGAACGTTCTGCCCATGCACTGCAGCGCCAACATGGATCCTGTGACCCGTGACACCGCTGTTTTCTTCGGTCTGTCCGGTACCGGCAAGACCACCCTGTCTGCCGACCCCAGCCGCAAGCTGATCGGCGACGACGAGCACGGCTGGAGCCCCGACGGCGTCTTCAACTTTGAGGGCGGCTGCTATGCCAAGTGCATCAACCTGTCCGCCGAGAACGAGCCGGACATCTACAACGCCATCAAGTTCGGCAGCCTGGTGGAGAATGTGGTCATGGACCCCGAGACCCGTGAGTTCGATTTTGCTGACGGCAGCCTCACCGAGAACACCCGCGTGGGCTACCCGGTGGACTATATCAACAACGCCCAGATCCCCGGCGAGGGCGGCATCCCCAAGGTGGTCATCTTCCTGACTGCTGATGCCTTCGGCGTACTGCCTCCCATCAGCCGTCTGAGCAAGGAAGCCGCCATGTACCACTTTGTCACCGGATTCACCAGCAAGCTGGCCGGCACCGAGCGCGGCGTGACCGAGCCTCAGCCCACCTTCTCCACCCTCTTCGGCGAGCCCTTCATGCCCATGGATCCTAACGTCTATGCTCAGATGCTGGGTGAGAAGCTGGAGAAGTACGGCACCCAGGTTTACCTGGTGAACACCGGTTGGGCCGGCGGCAGCGCCGCAGCCGGCGCCAAGCGGATGAAGCTGAGCTACACCCGCGCCATGGTAAGCGCCGCCCTGAACGGCTCTTTCGAGGGCGTAGAGTTCAAGCACCACGACATCTTCAATGTGGATTACCCCACCAGCTGCCCCGGCGTGCCCGACGAGAAGCTGGATGCCCGCGGCATGTGGGAGGACAAGGCTGCCTATGACGAGCAGGCCAAGAAGCTGGCCGGCATGTTCCAGGCCAACTTCGCCAAGAAGTACCCCAACATGCCCCAGAACATTGTGGACGCCGGCCCCAAGGCCTGAGCAGCCCGGTTTTCTGAAATCTGACCCATAAGCCAATAAAAAGCCCCCTCGCGGAATTTCCGCGAGGGGGCTTTTTGCTTTGTTTTAGTATTGAGCAATGGGAATATCGTTATTTTCCTGTCCCTTTTCCACCGAGAGAATTTTCACCTCATAGCTGTAATCGGGCCGCACTTCCACCCGGACGGTCTCGCCGGCCCTGCGGCCGAAGAGGGCCCGGCCCAGGGGGGACTGGCGGCTGATGCGGCCTTCCTCCGCGTCCACCCGCAGGGTGGTCACCATCTGTACCTCCATCTCGTCCCCGTCCTCGTCCACCAGGCGGATATGGTCGAACAAGCCGATGCCGGCTCCATCCTTTTCCAGCTGCACTACCTTGGCGGTGCGGATCATCCGCTGCAGGTATCGGATCCGGCTATCGTTCCGGTTTTTCTGCCGCTTGGCCTCTTTGTATTCAAAGTTTTCGCTCAGGTCCCCAAAGGCCCGGGCCTCCTGCACGTCGGCAATCAGCTTGGGCCGCAGTTCCAGGGTGCGGTAGTCGATCTCTTCCTGCATTTTCTGGATGTCCAGAGGGGTCAGTTCGTCGTACATGGGAGGATGCTCCTTTTTTCAAAAAGCCCGGGGCCGAGGCCCCGGGCGGCTTTCTTCTCAGCGGTTCTCTTCCAGCAGCTTCATGATGGCCTCGGCGCTGGGCGGGCAGCCGGGCACGTTCTTGGTAGCGCCGGCGCAGCAGCGGCCAATGCCGATGCCCTCAATGGCCTGACCCTCATAGCCCTGGCCGATCCAGATATTTTTCTTGAAGGGGCGGCCCTCCTCCTGCATCCGGTACAGGGCATGTACCAGGGAGCCGTAGCAGGCGCTGCAAGCATTTTTCTGCTGCACGTTCCGGGTAAGGGAAGAAACGATGCCCGAGCGGGGCGGGAAGCCCCGGGCGTCCTTGGGCTGGTTGAGGAAGACGATATCCTCTTCCCGCAGCTCCATGCTGCCGCTGCCGTATTTTTCGGCCAGAGGGATGTAATCCACCTCATAGGGATCGATGCCCATCAGGCGGCAGCCGTAGGTATCCATCTGCACCGGGTCAAAGCCCAGCATCATCCGGTTGGTCTGCACCGGGGTGCCGCCTTCCTCAAAGTTCAGGTCTCCGCAGATGCTGTCCACCAGGATCAGATCCGGCTTGAGCACGGTGGAAAGGGCGGCGATGGGCTTCATCAGGCCCATGGAATGGAAATGCCGCTTTTCCCGGTCGGGCAGGCAGCCCTTGCCGTTTTTGAGGGCGCAGGTCATCACGGTCTGGCAATGGCCCTTCAGCACCGGCAGGTTGATGAGATAGTCCGCGTCCAGCGCCCGGCAGCAAACGTCAAAATTGCCGGCGGGGGTGGGCATGCTGCGGGTGTCATCCCCCTTCAGGTCGTACAGGCCCACCCCGTATTTCTTGGCCAGCTTGTCGTAGCCGGTCACACTGAAAGCCCGGCGGGTGGAATCCCCCACCCAGCTGCCCTCGATGATATCGATATGGGTAAAGCCGTGGTCCTGCAGATAGCGGATGACCCCTTCCAGGATGCCGGTGTGGGTGGTAGCGCCGCTTTCGGGGGGCTTGGCCACCACCAGGTTGGGCTTCATGCAGATACGGGCGTCCTTTTTGGGAATGCGGGAGGCAACGTCCGCCTTTTCCATCAGGGCCATGGTCATGGCGCAGGCGTCCGTGCCGTAGATAGTGTAGATGGTTCTGTCGGTCATGGATGGATCCCTCTTTCTTTTTGTTCCAGAATCGTGCCTTTATAGTACCACAACCCCCAAAAGCTTTCAATGCCCGCGGCCCGGGCCCTTGCCAGAAAAAGCAAAACCGTGTAGTATAGAAAAGAACGGCTGTCCGTTTGGAAAAAGTAGAAAGAATTCTTGGATAAAAGGAGCTGTTGTTTGGATGGAGAGCAGAATCGATCAGGCGCTGGAGCGCCATCATATGGGTTACAACTGTGCCCAGTCGGTGGCCTGTACCTATTGTGACCTGTTTGGATTTGATGAGGAGACCGCCTTTAAGATGACCGAGGGCTTTGGCCTGGGCATGGGCAGCATGCAGGCCACCTGCGGCGCCCTCAGCGGTGCCATGGCTGTGGCCGGCATGCTGAACAGCAAGGGCCTGGGCCAGTATGTGAGCAAGAAAGATACCTACGCCCTGGGCCGCCGGATGACCGGGGAGTTTACCGACGCGGTGGGCTCCATCGTCTGCCGGGAGATCAAGGGCGTGGATACCGGTGTGATCCTGAAAAGCTGTGACGGCTGTGTGGAAGAAGGCTGCCGTCTGGTGGAAAAGCTGCTGGAAGAAAAAGGGCTGTAATCAGCCAACCAAAAAGCAGAAAAACCGCCGTACCCTGTAAGGGTGCGGCGGCTTTTTTATTTTATCGGATGGCTTTGGGCAGGTCCCACTTGAAATAAGTGGCCAGCATTCGCAAAAGGAAGGTGATAAGCACCCCGGCCAGTACGGCGGTTTCTTCGCCGGCCTGCATTTCCCAACAGGCCCAGTATAAAAAGGAGCCGCAGAGAGAGGCCACTGCGTAGATCCGCTTTTTCAGCACAAAGGGAATCTCCCGGATCAGCAGATCCCGCAAAATACCGCCGCCGATGGCGGTGGTCATGCCCATGAACAGTATCAGGGTGACGTTGTGGCCGTACCCGGCTTCGATGGCCACCCGGGCGCCGGTGACCGAGAAAGCTCCCAGCCCCAGGGCGTCGAAAACATTGTTGATCTGTTCGATCAGGATCTCATTATTGATGTAGCGGCTCTGAAGCAGCCGGGCCAGGAAAAACACCACCAGAGAGGTGGAGAGGGCCAGCAGAAGGTTGGTGGAATCCCGGAACATGCGGGGCGGGAAATCCCCCAGTGTGATATCCCGCACCACACCGCCGCCCATGGCGGTGACAAAGCCCAGGAACAAAACACCGAACAGATCGACCCGCTTTTCGATGGCCACCATGGCGCCTGAGATGGCGAAAGCCACGGTGCCCAGAATTTCAAATGCAGTGAATAAGGTGGAAAACATGGGACAGCTCCCTTTTTCTTTTCAAACTTGCCCCGGCTGCCGATTGTAGGCCAGGGGCGGACAAACAATACCATTCTACATGGGTCCGGGGAGATTTACAAGCTTTTTTTCATTTTTTGGGGCAAGGCGGTTTTATTGGCCCCCATTCGGGAAAAGATAAGGGTACACAGATACGGCTGCCCCTGCCGGGCGGCCTGAACAAAGGGCCTTTGGGCCCGGGGAGGAAAACATGGAGAAAAGAGGAATTGCGGCCCTGCTGGCCGCCCTGACCATCCTGTTGGCCCTGACGGGCTGCGGCCGGTCGGAAAGTTCTTCCGACAGCGCCGCAGGACAGGGGAAGGTATACTATCTGAATTTCAAGCCGGAGCAGAAGGACCAGTGGGAAGCCCTGGCCAAGGAATACACCCGCCAGACCGGGGTGAAGGTGAATGTGGTGACTGCGGCTTCCGGCGGGTATGAATCCACCCTCAAGGCAGAGATCGCCAAAAGCGACCCGCCCACCCTGTTCCAGGTGAACGGCCCGGTGGGTCTGTCCACCTGGAAGGACTACTGCTACGACCTGTCGGACAGCGAGGTGTACCGGCAGCTAAAAAGCGAAGAGTTCGCACTGGAAGAGGACGGCCAGGTTCTGGCAGTGGCCTATGCCATCGAGACCTACGGCCTGATTTACAACAAGGATATCCTGCGGCGGTATTGCCAGCTGGAGGGGGCGGTGATCTCGGATGCCTCCCAGATTCAAAATTTTGAGACTCTGAAGGCGGTAGCCGAGGATATGCAGAGCCGCAGGGAAGAGCTGGGCATCGAGGGGGCCTTTGCCTCTTCGGGCATGGATTCCTCCTCTGACTGGCGGTTCAAGACCCATCTGGCCAATATCCCCCTGTACTATGAGTACCGGGATGAGGGCATCACCAGCGCCGCCGCAGTGAAGGGCACCTATCTGGAAAATTTCCGGAATATCTGGGACCTTTACCTGAACAATTCCACGGTGGAGCCCTCCCTGATCTCCTCCAAAACGGGGGACGACGCGGCTTCCGAGTTTGCGCTGGGGGAGGCCTGCTTTTACCAGAACGGTACCTGGGCCTATGAGCAGATCTCCGGCTACGAGGTGGCCGACGAGGATATCGGGATGCTGCCCATTTATATCGGGGTAGAGGGCGAGGAGGACCAGGGCCTGGTCACCGGCAGTGAAAACTATTGGTGTGTGAACAAGAAGGCCGCGCCTCAGGATATCCAGGCTACCCTGGATTTTCTGGAATGGGTGATCACCAGCGACGAGGGCCGGCAAAGTCTGGCCCAGGAGATGGGATTCGTGACCCCCTTTAAGACCTTCGGGGAGGAATACACCCCCGACAACCCCCTGGTGAAAGCCGCCGAGGAATATGTCCAGGAGGGAAAGACCAGCATCGGCTGGTATTTCACCACCATGCCCTCGGATCAGTGGAAAAACGACCTGGGTGCCGCCATGCTGGAATACGCCCAGGGCACCGGGGACTGGGATAAGGTGAAAACGGCCTTTGTGGAGGGCTGGGCCAGCGAATACCAGGCCCGTCAGTAAAGGGGCCGCCCCCAGGAAAGCAAAAGGAGAACGGAATGAAAAAAACGCTGAAACGATGGTTCCCGCTTTTTGGGCTGCCCACTCTGGCTGCCTTTACGGTGGGGTTCCTTGTGCCCTTTGTCGTGGGGCTGGCCCTTTCCTTCTGCCGCTTTACCACGGTGTCGGACGCCCGCTTTGTAGGCCTTGCCAACTATAAAAGCATCCTGGGGGATGGGGATTTCCTCCATGCCCTCTGGTTCACGGCCCTGTTCACCCTGGTATCGGTGGTGCTCATCAATCTGCTGGCCTTTGCGGTGGCCCTGCCCCTCACCAAGGGGCTGCGGGGCACCAATCTTTTCCGCACCGTCTTTTTCATGCCCAACCTGATCGGGGGCATCGTGCTGGGCTATATCTGGCAATTGATCTTCAACGGGGTGCTGGCCATGTTTGGCCGCACCCTTACCTACAGCCCGGTGTACGGCTTCTGGGGCCTGGTCATCCTGATGTGCTGGCAGCAGGTGGGCTATATGATGATCATCTATATCGCGGGGCTCCAGAGCATCCCGGGGGAACTGTACGAGGCCGCCCGCATCGATGGGGCCAACCCCCGCCAGATCCTGTTCCGGATCACCCTGCCCCTTTCCATGCCGGCCATCACCATCTGCACCTTTCTGACCCTCACCAATTCCTTCAAGCTCTTTGACCAGAACCTGGCCCTCACGGCAGGCCAGCCCTCCAACAAGACCCAGATGCTGGCCTTGAATATCTACGACACCTTTTACAGCCGGGCCGGCTGGGAAGGGGTAGGCCAGGCCAAGGCGGTGGTCTTTTTTGTGCTGGTGGCGGGCCTGGCACTGATCCAGCTGTATATCACAAGACGCAGGGAGGTGCAGCAATGAAAAGCCGGCAGGCATCTAAGCGGCTGAAAAACGGACTCTTCCTTGTCTTTTTCTCGGTGGTCAGTCTGGCATACCTGATGCCCATCGGGATCGTGGTGATCAATTCCTTCAAGCGGAAGGCCTATATCAACAAATATCCCTTTTCCCTGCCCACCGGGCGGGATTTTGTGGGGCTGGAAAACTACCGGGCAGGTGTGGAGGCCATCGGCTTTTTTGAGGCCTTTGGCTGGAGCCTGTTCATCACGGTGGGCTCGGTGTCGCTGATCCTTTTATGCACCTCCATGTGCGCCTGGTATATCAGCCGGGTCAAAAACAGGTGGACCCGGGCCTTTTATTACCTGTGCGTCTTTTCCATGGTGGTGCCCTTCCAGATGGTGATGTACACCCTTTCCAAAACCGCGGACAGCCTGGGCCTGGGCAATCCTCTTGGCATTACGGTGGTTTACCTGGGCTTTGGGGCCGGGCTTGCCGTCTTTCTTTTTGCGGGGTTTATGCGCAGCGTGCCCCTGGAAATCGAGGAGGCCGCCATGATTGACGGCTGCAGCCCGCCCCAGACCTTTTTCCTGATCGTGCTGCCCATCCTGAAGCCCACCATGGTGTCGGTGGGAATCCTGGAAACCATGTGGATCTGGAACGATTACCTGCTGCCCACCCTGGTGCTGGACCAGAAAAAATACAAGACCATCCCCATGGCTATCCAGTACCTGAAGGGCGGCTACGGCTCCATCGACTGGGGGCTGATGATGGCCATGCTGGTGCTGGCCATCCTGCCGGTGATCCTGTTCTATGTTGCCTGCCAAAAATATATCATCAAGGGCGTGGCGGCCGGTGCCGTCAAGGGGTGAGCCCGCCGGAAAGGAGGTCACTTTCGTGGCCAGCATCCGATTTGACCATGTGGTCAAGACCTACGATAACGGAGTTACCGTGATCCCGGACCTGAATCTGGAAATTCAGGATCAGGAATTTGTGGTGCTCGTGGGGCCCTCGGGCTGCGGAAAATCCACCACCCTGCGCATGATCGCCGGGCTGGAGGAGGTGAGCGGCGGGGGGCTGTATATCGGGGAACAAAAGGTGAACGACCTGCCCCCCAAGAACCGGAACATCGCCATGGTATTTCAGAGCTATGCCCTGTACCCCCATATGTCGGTATACCGGAATATGGCCTTTGCCCTGCGGCTGAAAAAGCTGCCCAAGGAGGAGATTGACCGCCGGGTGCGGGAGGTGGCTGCCCAGCTGGAACTGGAGCCCTACCTGAAGCGCAAACCCCGGCAGCTTTCCGGCGGCCAGCGCCAGCGGGTGGCCCTGGGCCGGGCTATGGTGCGGGATCCCCAGGTGTTCCTGCTGGATGAGCCTCTCTCCAACCTGGACGCAAAGCTCCGCACCGAGATGCGGGCCCAGATTTCCACCCTCCACAAGCGCCTGTCGGCCACCTTTGTCTATGTGACCCATGACCAGACCGAGGCCATGACCATGGGAGACCGGATCGTGGTGATGAAGGACGGCCGGATCCAGCAGGTGGATACCCCCCAGGCCCTGTATGACCGGCCGAAAAACCGGTTTGTGGCCGGCTTTATCGGTTCACCCCAGATGAATTTCTGGCAGACGGAGGTCCTGCGGGGGCCGGAGGGCTGGCGGCTGCGGGGGGCCGGGCTGGAATTCGGGGTGCCCGGCTGGCAGCTGGAAGGCTATGAGGGGAAGAACGTGACCCTGGGCATTCGCCCGGAGGATATCCACGCCGAGGAGGTTATGATCAAGGCCCATCCGGACGCTCTGGTCCGGGGAAAGGTGAGCCTGGCCGAGCGGATGGGGTCGGAGATTTATGCCTATTTTGCCAGCGGGAGCCAGAAACTGATTGCCCGGGCCCCGGCCCGCACCGGTATCCGGGGCGGGGACGAGGTGGTCATGGCCCTGGACCTGAACAAGCTGCACCTATTTGACGCCGATACCGGCGAGAGGATCCCCCGCCAGGGGTAAAGGAGAAATCCCATGAGAGAATATGATATTCGCCTGGAAACGGTGGAAAAGGTGAACCGCTTCACTGCCCTGATGGGCCGCTGCCCCTGCGAAGCCGACCTGCTCAGCGCCCGGTATATAGTCAACGCCAAGAGTCTGTTGGGGGTGTTCAGTCTGGATCTTTCCGGCCCGCTGGTGCTGCGGCTGCACGGCCAGCCGGACGCCGGGCTGGAAGAGGCCCTGCGGGAGTACGGCAGCCCCCGTACCTGCAGCTCACAGCACGAAAGGGATTGACAAAGCCGCCCTTGTGCACCGCCGACACCGGTTTGCGGCCTCCGGCAAAAGAGGGCTTGACAGAGAGCGGGAAATATGATATGCTCACCCTGCAATAGGTTAGATAAGACTAACCAAACGGCAAAGAGCCCCGCCCAAGGGCAGGGGCTCTTTTAAGAATCTATAGTTATCCATAACTGACTAAATCGCAGGCCTGACCCGGCGGGGGGCATACCGCAGGGAAAGGGCCGTGACCCGGAAAACCGAAAGGAGATGACCATATGGGAAAGATCGCAATCGTATATTGGAGCGGTACCGGCAATACCCAGGCCATGGCCGAACTGGTGGCCGAGGGGGCCCGGGCGGCAGGCGCTTCGCCCGAACTGTTCACGGCGGCGCAGTTCAGCGCCGAAAAGGTGAAGGAATATACGGCCCTGGCCTTGGGCTGCCCTTCCATGGGGGCCGAGCAGCTGGAAGAAACCGAGTTTGAGCCCCTGTACCAGAGCCTCAAGCCGGTTTTGGGGGGCAAGGGGGTGGTCCTCTTTGGCTCTTACGGCTGGGGCGACGGGGAATGGATGCGCAGCTGGCAGGAGGACCTGGAAAGCGGAAGCGCCACCCTGTTGGCCGAACCGGTGATCGTGAACGGCTTCCCGGATGAGGAGGGCGGCCAGGCCTGCCGCCAGCTGGGGGAAAAGCTGGCCCAGAGCTAAATACAGAAAAGCGCGGGAGAATTTCTCCCGCGCTTTTTTACCGTTCGGCCGAGGCCAGCAGGTATTTGTAGATCTGCATTTTATTTTCTTCGTACAGCCCCATGCTCTCGTACAGTTCCTTATAGTAAGCGAACAGGGCCATCTTGGTTTCCACTACACTTTTCACGTTGATCTTGGTGGCGCACAGGCTGCCCGGCGTTTTCATGTAGTAGTATACCGGGGTCTCAATGGAGCAAAAGCGCTCGGCATAGCGGATGTATTCCAGGTTGAAGAGGAAATCCTCGCTCCAATCCAGGTCGGTGTCGCAGAAAATATCATGGTCGGCCACGATCTGCCGGCGGTAGAGCTTGTTCCAGAGCACCCCGTAGTAAAAGCTGGCGGGCTGGTCCATCAAGTGGCGGGCAAAAGTCTTCTTATCATATACCCCGGGCTTTAAAAAGCTGTACACTTCGCAGATGGGCGCTTTTTTGGAAAAGAAGCGGCGGGGCTTTTCTTCCTGGGCCAGATCCTGGTAGAGCATACGGTAGTAGGGGGCGATCACCATGTCGGCCTGGCTGCGCTGGGCGGCTTCCACCATCAGGCGGGTGGCCTCCTCGGTGAGATAATCGTCGCTGTCCACAAACTGCAGGTATTCCCCCTTGGCCAGCCGAAGGCCGATGTTCCGGGTGGCGGAAACGCCGCTGTTGTTCTTGTCCACAATCAGGATGCGGGGGTCCACCCGGGCATACATCTGGCAGACCTCCAGGCTCACATCCCGGCTGCCGTCGTTCAA
This sequence comes from Allofournierella massiliensis, assembly GCF_021531255.1. Taxonomy (GTDB): domain Bacteria; phylum Bacillota; class Clostridia; order Oscillospirales; family Ruminococcaceae; genus JAFBIO01. Next base: position 45,841 of record NZ_JAFBIO010000011.1, read on the forward strand.
AAGCAGGATCTCCAGGTTGGTATAGCTCTGCCGACGGATGCTTTCCACACAGCGGGCAATCTGCTGCTGGGCGTTGTATACCGGCACGATCACACTGACCAAAGGTTCTTGCTGGGGCATGGGGGCTCCTCCCTTATTCCGTAGACTTTATCCCTTTAAGGATATGCGAAAACCCGCCAAAATGCAACCCGGGACCGGAATACACAAAAAGCCCCGCCGCCCGGCAAAGGGGCGGCGGGGCGGTGGCAGGGGGACGGGGCAAAACCGCCCTCTGCCTGGACAAAGTCCTCTATAGAAAACCCTCGCGGGGGATGGCGTCAGAAAAAGCTCACAGAGCCGGCCATTTCCTGGGCCGACCAGGCCAGCTGATAGGGGCCGGAAAGATAGAGGGAAGCCTGCATGTCCTCATAGCTTTCCTCGCCGGTTTCATCAGGCACGAGCACATCCGCCGGGGCCGGGGCGGTAAAATCCACCCAATCCACCCGGGGATTCTGAAGATCCAGCTGGTCCAATACCTGGCGGCAGCTCTCGGCAAAATCCTCGGCGCTCTCGTAGGAACCGGAAAGCTGGATGGAGAGCCCCAGGGTATCCCCGGCGCTGATTTGCTGGGTAGAAGCCGGCTGGCTGGCGTAATTCAGGTAGAGATTGACTGCCAGATCCTGCACCGGACTGTCTTTCAGGCGCTGATAGTAGGAATCTTCCAGCTGGGCGCTGAGAGAGGCTTCCAGGGCATGGCGCTGGGGCCCGATGGAATTGTACAGGGAGGGCAGGAAGGAGACCACCAGGGCAATGCCCATCAGCACCAGACAGAGAAAGACGCTGAGAAAATCATAGCGGCGCTCCTCCGGTTTGAAGGAGGTGAACAGAATCTCCACCCCCAGGGCCACCAGGATCAGGGGAGAAAGCTTGGCAGCCAGCAGGAAATCAAAGCCGGGCCAGAAGTAATACAGCAGCATGACCACACCGGCCAGGATCAGGGCCAGGCCCAGGGTAGTGCTGCCCACCCGGCGGCGGGGCTTATTGCCGGTCTCCATGCTCGTCGCCTCCCTCCTGGTAGTAAGGGAATTCCTCCGTGTGGGAGGCGCGCTTGCCCCGGATCAGCCACAGGCCCACCCCAATCAGGGCCAGGGCAATGGCCAGGTTGGGCAGACGATCCAGCAATACGGCCAGCCAATACAGGCCAAAGGTGTTGTACAGATCCCAGACAAGGGGGCTGATGAAGAGTTCGTACAAAGAGTAGGCGCCCACCAGGATTAGGCACCAGCCCAGGAATTTGGGCCGCACGGTGAACAGACGGCGCAGGGAGCTCTCCTCCACATGGACCAGGTAGTCATCCGGCGGGGCGGTGCCCTCCATCAGCTGGCTGCGCAGATTGAAGGTATCGAAAAAGCTGTACATCCACACGATGGGCATGGCCACGGCCAGCAGACCGCCGGTGAGCAGCCCCAGCCCCATGGCCAGACAGAACAGGGTGACGAGGGTAAGCCCCCGCTTCATATATCCCTGATACATCTGGCCGGCGCCGGGGATGAAGGAAAAGCAGAAAGTCCAGAATCCGTTTTTATGTCTCATGAGAGTGTCCCTCCTCTTGGGTTGCGGGTGACAGGGTGAAAGTCTGGCTCAGGCCGCGGCGAAAAGCGCTGAATGCGTCAAAAAAGGCATCGCTGGCCTGGCTGAAGCCGGAAGGCTGGGAGATGGCGGGCAGTTTGGGGCCGTGATTGTTCAGGCCGGAATAATCGAAAAAGCCGCTGTGCCACATCCCCAGCGAGAGCAGGACAGCTGCCGCTGCCACCACGCCCCGGCCCCATACCGTGTGCATCAGGTTCATCATCAGGCCACGGCGCACCGGGACGCTCAGATCCTTGGGCGGCTCCAGCAGGGCTTCCCCGCTGAGAAGATCGGTATATCGTTTTAAGCACCGGTCGCAGTAGGCCAGGTGTTCGGCCGCTTCCAGCCGGCCCATCTCGTCCAGACTGCCGGCTATCAAAGCCTGCAGCCCTTCATCGGTAAGGCAGCCCTGGTCGTTAAACAGTTCCAGTTCCATTGTTTCCGGCGCTCCTTTCCTTGATTTGTTTCTGCAGCATCTGCCTGGCCCGGGCAATCTGGCTGCTCACGGTGCGCAGCGGCCGGCCCAGGCGGGCGGCAATCTCCGGCTGAGGAAGCTCTTCCAGGAAAAACAGGATGCATACCTGCCGGTAAGGTTCCCGCAGTGCCAGGATCAGCTCCCGCAGTTCCTCTGCCCCCGCCCGCTCGCTCAGCTGCCGCTCGGGCTGGCTTTCCGGCGGCGCGCCGGACAGGGCCAGAATCTCGTCCCCCGGGGCATTCACCCGCCGGTGCCAGGCGCTTTTTAAGTAATCCTTGGCTTTGTTGGCGGCAATGCGGGCCAGCCATTGGGGCTGGGCGCCGGGCGGACAGCGGTCGATGCTCTTCCAGGCCGATAAAAAGGTTTCCTGCGCCAGGTCCTGGGCGATGTGGTCATCGCCGGTGAGCTGGCGGCAAACGGTGTACACGAGCCCCTGATGCTTCTGCACCAGAATCGTGAATTCTGCAGCTGTCATCTTCTGCGGGGCTCCCTCCTTTTTGACCGGTCTTGCCTATATAACGAGGGCCGGGAGACCTCTACGGCAGAAAATGCAAAAAAATTTTTTGTCAAAAAGCCCCTGCCGACAAAAAGGCAGGGGCAAAGGCTGCCGGCTTCAGGCCAGCAGCATATAGAACATCACGCCGGCAAAGCCGATGCAGAACAACAGAAGGCTGAAAGCCACGCTGCCCTGGAAGCCGAAACGGCCCTTGGGTTCGGCCTCATAAACCGCGAAGAACTCATCCTCGGCAAAGCGCACCGTATCTCCCTGCCGCCAGTGGATAAGACCGTCGGCCAGCCGGCCGGCCCAGCCGAAGAGGCTGGCTGTGAGCCGGGCCGCAAAAGCGCCCCAGAAGGCCAGGCAGCCCAGCAGAGGACGATACAGCTTTTCTTCCAGATCCAGCGCTGCCGGCCAGAAGTCCGGGTAACGGCGGCCGCCGTCCGGGCGGGCGCGGGAGAGGAGGGGCCGGGCAATCAGCAGGTATACCGCCCCGCCGATGGCCAGGGAAATCAGAGAACCCTTCAGATTTACCCAGGCGAAATAAGAGATGGCGTGGGCCAGGCCGTGGCTGGAGAAAAAGCCGTTGGCCAGGCCGGCGATCCGGTCCATGGTGAGGTGGGGCGTCATGCCCAGCACCGCCACCGTCAGCCCGCCCAGAAGCAGTACCGCCCCGGTGAGGGGCTTCATGTACCGGCCGTTCCGGCTGTCAAAATCGGCCTGCAGGGCCGGGTCAGCGTTCTTTTCCACAAACAGGCAGATGAACAGCCGGGTCATGTAAGCGGCGGTCAGGCCGCCCGCAATCAGGAAAAGCCATTCCAGAACAGTGAACAGGCCGGTGGGCAGCCCGTCATGTTCCAGCAGGTGAAGATATTCCACAATGCTTTCGTGGAGCAGGGTCTTGCTGATATAGCCGCTGAACAGGGGTATGCCCATCAGGCCCATGGCCCCCATCCCGAAGGAGAACATCAGCAGGGGCTTGCCCCGGCCGAAACCCTGGATCTCATCCAGCTTCAGGTGATGGATCTGGGCGGCCACCACGCCGGCGCTCACAAACAGGCAGAGTTTGAAAAGGGCGTGGTTGCAGATATGCAGGGTAAGGCCGGCCACCGCGATGCCGTTTTCCTCCCCCAGCAGGTCCTGCATCCCCAGCCCCACCAGGATAAAGCCGATCTGGCTCATGCTGGAGCAGGCCAGCGTCCGTTTCAGGTTGACGCTGAACAGGGCCAGCACCGCGCCGGTCAGCATGGTCACAGTGCCCAGCAGCAGGGTGGCCATGCCCCAGCCATAGTCAGCGGCAAAAAGCCCTGCCGCCAGAAAGATCAGCCCATACATGCCCGCCTTGGTGATGATGCCGGAAAGCAGGGCCGAAGCGGGGGCGGGGGCCGCCGGGTGGGCGGTGGGCAGCCAGGTGTGCAGCGGCCATACCGCCGCCTTGCTGGCAAAGCCGGCAGCTGTGAGAGCCCCGGCGGTGTAAAGGGCGGCGCTGCCCTGCCAGGGGGCGGCAGCCCCGGCCAGCTCCTCAAAGCGGAGGGTGCCGGTGAGACTGTACAGCAAAAACAGACCCATCAGGGTGGAAAGTCCGCCAAAGACCGCAAAGGCCAGGTAGCTGTCGGCGGCCCGGCGGGCTTCTTTGGTACCGGAATGCTGGACCAAAGGCCAGCTGGAAAAACTCATGATCTCAAAAAAGATCAGCAGGGTGTACAGATCCGCGGACATGAAAACGCCCAGTATCCCGCCCAGGGTCAGAAAGCTGAAAAGGTGGTAGCGCTCCACCCGGCCGTAGGCCACAAGCTGTTCCCGGGCGGCCAGGGTGGAACCCAGCCAGAGCAGGCAGGCCAGCATGCAGAGAAGGAACTGCAGCCCGGTCATGGAAAAATTCAGCCCCAGACCCAGCAGGCCGGTCAGTTCCAGGGTACCGCCTTCCCGCCAGAGGAAGCCCCCGGCGGCAGCCATGGTGCCCAGCTGCACCAGGGCGGCAAAGATGGCATAGGCGCCGGCCAGCCGGAAAAAGCGGCCGGTCAGATAGCAGACAAGGGCGCTGAAAAAGGGAAAAAGCAGCAAAGGAAGGAAAAAAAGTGCGGAATCCAAAGCGTTTCTCCTTTCACAGCAGGCCGCCGGCGCAAAGGCTCAGCAGGCGGGAAAGATCGGTGAAGAAAAGCCCCATGCATACGGCCAGGACGCAAAGCAGGATCAGGGCGGTGCGGATGGGCCAGCCCGCCTCGGTTACCTCTTCCACCCCGGAAAGATCCGCCTGCCGGGTGGGGAAGTAGAGGACGATGAGAACCTGGATCAGGTACAGCCCGGTGAGGAAAGCGCTCACCACCAGGGCAAAGGCGCCCAGCCAGGCCAGCGGATTGCCGGTGAGGGCCGCCCGCTCGGCGATCATCCACTTGCTGAAAAAGCCGGGCAGGGGCGGCACGCCCATCAGGCCCACCGAGGCAAGAGCAAAGGCGGCGCAGGTCACCGGCATCTTCCTGCCCAGGCCCTCATATTGCCAGATATACCCCTTGTGGTGGTGCTGGCAGAGGATGGAGCCGGCGCAGAAGAAGAGGGTGATCTTGAGTACCGAGTGTACCGTCATATGGGCAAGGGCAGCCGTGAGGCCGCCGGTGCTCATCAGGCTGGCGGCAAAGAGAATGTAGGAAAGATTGCCCACCGTGGAATAGGCCAGCCGGCGCTTCAGGTGGGGCATTCGCCAGGCGGAAAGGCTGCCGAACAAAAGCGTCACGATGGTGAAAGCCATGACCAGGTCCTGGGCCCAGCTGCCCCGCACAAAGTCGGCGCCGTAGCTGTAGTAGATCAGCCGCAGAATGGCAAAAACGCCCGCGTTTACCACGGCCACCGCATGGAGCAGGGCCGTGACCGGGGTGGGGGCCACGCCGGCGGTGGGCAGCCAGCCGTGCAGCGGCCAGACGGCTGCCTTGACGCCAAAGCCGAAGAAGCCCAGCACAAAACCAATCAGCACCAGGGTGTGCCGGCCGGAGGCAAGGTCGGGATCCAGGCTGCCGCCGGCCCGGTAGTCCAGGCTGCCGAACTGGTAGAGCACCACCATGGAAAGGAAGGCCAGCGCCGCCCCGGCCATGGAATACAGAAGGTATTTCTTGCCGGCGTATCGGGCGGTGCCCTCCAGTTCGTGCATGACCAGGGGCAGGGTGCAGAGGGTGAGCAGCTCGTAGAACAGGTAAAGGGTGAAGGTGTTGGCCGCAAAGGCGATGCCCAGCACCACCCCGTAGGTCATGGTGAAAAAGGCAAAAAAGCGGTTTTCCCCTTCCAGATGGATCATGTACTCAAAGGCGTACAGGTTGGTGATGGGCCACAGGATGGCCAGAATGGCCGCAAACACAAAGGAAAGACCGTCCAGATGCAGGGTCAGGCTGATCTGCCCGCCAAAGGACAAAAGGGTCACCGGGCCGGGCCGGAAGATCAGCAGGGCCCCTACCAGCAGGCTGTTGGCCAGGCAGAGCCAGAACACATAGGTGTCCCGCCCCCGACGAGTGCGGGCGGGGTGAACCAGCAGGCCGAAGCCGCCCAGGAAGGGAATGAGGACAGCGGCAAGCAAAAACCAGGAATTCATCAGTGCCGCCTCCTTACAAAATCGTGCCGGCAATACGGGAGAAAAGCCCCAGCAGGCCGGTGGGCCAGAGCCCGAAGATCAAAAGCCCGGCGCAGCCGGTCAGGAGTGCCCCCACCGAAAGGGGCGAGACCCGCAGCCGGGGCAGGGCAGGCCAATCCTTGCCGGGGAAAAAGCCGGCGGCCAGGATGGGGAAAAGGTACCCTGCCGTGAGCAGGGCGCTCACCAGCAATACGGCCGCGCCCAGCCAACCCCAGCTGCCCAGCTGGAGAAAACTGCTCTCGGCCAGATACCACTTGCTCACAAAACCGCCCAAGGGGGGAATGCCCACCAGGGAAAGGGAGGCCAGGGCAAAACACCACATCACATCCGGCATCCGCTGGCCAATGCCCCGCAGCTGCCCCACCCGCACGAAACCGGCGGAATGGATGATGGCGCCGGCCGAGAGGAAGAGGGCGGTTTTTGCCAGAGCATGGAAGAGAATCTGCAGCATGGCGCCGGCAAAGCCCGCTGGGCAGAGCAGGAAGAGGCCGAACAGGGCATAGCTCACCTGGCTCACGGTGGACCAGGCCAGCCGTTTTTTCAGCAGCTGCTCTTTATAGGCCAGCATACTGCCCATAAAGACGGTGATGAGGGCCAGGGCCAGCAGGGTGTACTGCACCCAGCTGCCCCGCAGAAAATCCGGCCCGAATACATAGTACAGAACGCGGATGATACCCAGCACGCCGCCCTTGGTGATCACGGCGGAAAGTACCGCCGAGGCGGGGGCAGGGGCCTCCGGGTGGGCAATGGGCAGCCAGGCATGCAGGGGCAGCAGGCCCGCCTTGCTGCCAAAACCCAGCAGCATGGCAAAAGCGGCCAGCAGGGTCAGCTCGGGCCGCGCCTGGGCCAGCCCCTCGGCCAGGGCGCCGCCGGGGGTGAAGGTGGTGGTGTAGCACTGGCGCTGGGCAAAGAAAAAGCCGAACAGAGCCAGAGACGCCCCCAGCAGGGAATATCCCAGATACTGCATGCCTGCCCGGCGGGAAGCCTCGGTGCGCTCGTGGAGCACCAGGGGCAGGCTGCAGAGGGTCATCATTTCATAGAACAGGTAAAAGCTGAACAGGTTGCCCGCATAGCACAGCCCCTGCAGGCTGGAAAGGGTGAGCAGGTAAAAGACCGAGTAGCTGGTCTCCCGCTCATCATGGGAAAAGTACTCAAAGCCGAAAAAGCCGGCCAGAAGAAAGACCAGGGCAAACAGCACCGAAAAGAACTTGCCCAGCAGATCGCCGCTCAGAAGAAAGACAAAATCTCCCAGGCGGATCAGCCCCAGGCTGCCGCTGCAGCGGAAGGCGGCCAGCAGGCAGCTGACCAGTTCCAGCACCAGCACAAAGCCCACGCACTGATGCAGGCTTTTCTTGTCTGTGGCCACAAAGGGCAGGCAGAGGCCAATCAGGGCCGGCAGCAGGATGGGCACCAGAAAATACCAGGAATTCATGCGCCCCTCCTTTACAAAAGCGCCAGACCCTGATGGATCAGGTCGGCTGTCGGGTTAAAGAAGACTCCCAAAAAGACCACGCCGGCCATCAGGCAGACGGCGGCCACCGCAAAAGAGGGAGGGAGAGGCAGATCAAAATCCATGGGTTTAGAGCGGCAGGGCGCCTGGCGCAGGCCCGAATCCAGCTCCTCCTTGAGGGGGTTGCCGTGGGTCCAAATCAAAAGGATCACCGGCAGGTAGTACAGGGCGTTCAGCACGCTGCTGATAGCCAGTACCCCAAAGGCCAGCAGGTTCTGCCAGCCCAGTTCCAGGCTTGCCTGGGCCAGGAACAGTTTGGTGACAAAGCCGCCCAGAAGGGGCAGGCCAATCATGGAAAGGCCGCCCACGGTAAAGCCGACGCCGGCCAGGGGGGCCCGATGGGCCGCGCCCCGCAGGTAGTACAGCTGCTTGTGGTGGCCGGATACCCGGATCAGTTCCCCTGCCGACACGAAGAGCAGGGGTTTGGTGAAGGCGTGGGCCATCACCTGGAAGATGGCGGCAGTCATGCCGGCGGCGGTGCCCATGCCGATGCCCAGGAAGATATAGCCCACCTGGGCCACCGAGGAATAGGCGATCATCCGCTTGAGGTGGTTTTCCTTCATGGCGTACCAGCTGCCCATGACCATGGCAATCACCGCCAGCACAAACAGTACGTCAAAGATATGGCTCTTTTCGGCCACCGGCAGGGTGTACACCTGATACAGGATCTTGATAAGCAGGATGATGTACCCCTTCAGCACCAGGCCGGAAAGGATGGCGCTGGAAGCGGTGGTAGCGTTGCCGTGGGCGCCGGGCAGCCAGGCGTGGAAGGGATAAAGGGCGCTCTTGATGGCCAGGCCCAGCACCATCAGGCCGGTGAGCACGGTGAGGGGAAGGGCATAATTGCCGGTGGTATCCAGCAGGCCGATGGCCTGCCGCAGGCTGGGGAAGAGCAGCTGGCCGGTGATGCCGTACAGAAGGGCCAGGGCCAGCAGGAACAGGCCGCTGCCCAGCTGGCTCATGATGATGTACCGGATGGTGGCCATGTTGGTGTGGCCGGTATCCTTGGCCATCACAATAGCGCAGCTGGCGATGGTGTTGATCTCGATAAAGACGTAGGCGGTGAACAGATCGTTGGTGTATACCATGACCAGCATGCTGGACCAGAGCAGGTTCAGCATCAGGTAGTACAGGGGCAGCTTTTTTGGCAGGATATCATGCTGGATATCCTCAAGGCCGCCCAGCACGCACAAAAACATCACCAGGGCAAACAGGGCGCAGAGCATGGCCTCCAGCGGGCCGGCCCGCAGCTCGTTGCCCCAGGGGGCGGGGTAGTGGCCCAGCATGTAGGTGAAGCTCTCCCCGGAGCGGAAGAGAATGCAGGCCAGATGGGCATTGGCAGCACAGCAGATGGCCAGAATGCCCAGATGCAGCCGCAGAGCCCACCGGGGGGAACAGATCAGGCTGGTGATGACGCCCCCTACCATGGAGAGCAGGATGCAGAAAAACGGGATATTCTGATAGAAGGGGAGCATCAGTTGCCCCCCTTCCGGACCATCATCAGAATGGCGTCAATATCCAGGGTGTGGTAGCGCAGGTAAAGCCGCTGGGTAAGGGCCAGCATAAAGGCGGTGCAGCTCACCGAGACCACGATGCCGGTGAGCACCAGGCCGGTGGGGATGGGGTTCACATACTGCTCCACCTGGGCCGGGTCGGTGGTGCTCACCAGGATGGGAGCATACCGGCCCTCGATATAGCCAAAGCTGGTGAGCAGCAGGAAGATGGCGGTATCCATGATGTTGAGCCCGATGATCTTGCGGATCAGGTTCTTCTGCAGCAAAAGGTTCACAAACCCGATGCCGAACAAAATCACCGAAGCCGCAAGGATGTGATTTTGAGCAAGAAGCGAAGCGATCTCCTTCATAGTCGTCAAAAATCCCCTTTGTTGAAAAGCGCGTAAAAGGCATACATGGTGCAGGCCACCACAAGGCCCACACAGATGTTCAGAGGCAGGATCAGGCCGCCGGACAGGATGGCCCCCGGGATCCCCTTGGGGATGGGGTTTTCCATATGGTTGGCGCCCAGAAAGAAGCTGTAGGATTTGGCCCCGGCGTAGATGGCCAGGCAGATAAAGTTGAGAATGTAAAAGGCCTTCCGGTCAAAAAAACGGGAGACTGTTTTCTGGCCGCAGGCAGTGGCGTAAAAAATCAGGCCGCTGCCGATGATGATGCCCCCCGAGAAGCCGCCGCCAGGGGAAAGATGACCGTTCACCACCACATAGATCCCGAACAGCAGGATGAAGGGGGTGAGGAAATGGGCCGCATGGCGCAGCAGATGCATCTCTTCTTCCGCCAGGATGATATCGTCCTCCTTGCGCTCGGCCTCCAGCTTGGGCGGCAGGGAGTGCTTATCGTTCCACAGCAGCACAAAAACGCTCATGGCGGTGAGGAAGAGCACGCAGCTCTCGCCAAAGGTATCGAAGGCCCGGTAATCCAGGATCATGCCGGATACCAGATTCACCGCGCCGGTCTCTTCCAGGCCCTGCTCCACATAGCGCTCGGCCACCTCGTTCTGGTCGGGGGTGCCGGGAGTGCCGTGAAGGGGCAGGCGGGTCACGGTAGCCAGCAGAATGCCGATCAGGGCCACCGAGGCAAGAACCGCCGATACCCGGTAAAACCACACCTCATAGGTTTTGGGCTGGCCGGTGGAGACCTCCCGGGGTTTGCGGCGGAACAAAGGCGAGTGCTTGGGCTGGTACTCCTTCTCAAAGCGGGCCGCCGGCGCCGCTTCTCCGTTTACCCAGGCGGCAAAACGGGTCCAAAGTTCCTTTGCGCTCATTTCTTATCCCTCGTTCCGTCCAGAAAATGGGCTGTTTTCAGGGTGAGCAGAAACAGCACCGTGTCGATGCCGGCGCCCACCGCCGCCTCGGTGATGGCCAGGTCCGGCGCCTGCATCAGCAGCCAGAGAATGGCGGTAACGGTACTGAAAGCGGCGAATACCAGCACCGCGTTCAGCAGCCGGCGGCACAAAGGGGCCAGAATGGCGCAGACGATCAGAAAGATCAGCAGCAGGTATTCCAGATAGATCATTTTTCCACCTCATATTCATCGTGGATGGAAAGGTTGGTGGTGGCCTCGGCCTTGCCGATCCGGTTGGTGGCCACCGGCGCGGTGATCCACAGCACCACCAGCATCAGCAGATATTTCAGGCTGGTGAAACAGAAGCCCTTCAGCACGATCAGCCCGGCAATCACCAGCAGGGTGCCCAGGGTATCGCTGAGGGAGGCGGCGTGGATCCGGTTGAGCACATAGCGGAACCGGAACACACCAATCAGGGAAATAATGAAAACCAGGCAGCCTGCCAGGAGCAAAGCTGCCCCGATCACGGTACGGATCATCTGTGGCGGTCCTCCTCTTCTCGTTCCAGCCGGTCCAGGATCTCCTGGGCGGATTCCTCGGGATGTTTTTCCTTCAAATGGCGCAGCCGGCCTTTGTGGTGCAGTACCACCACCCGGCACAGGATCTGCACGCTCAAAAAGCTGAGCAGCGCAAACAGGAACGCAATGTCCAGCACATAGTCTTCCAGCTTATAGGCGGCCAGTACGCAGATGATGTTTACCGTAAAGGTACACACCAGGTTGGCGGCCACGATCTTATCGGTAAAGCGCCGGCCCATGGCGGCGTACACCAGGCAGGCGATGATACACAGGGCCATGATGGTGAGAACCACCGGGTAGACCAGGTCCATCATCAGGTTCGCTCCTCCTTCTCCCGGCGGGCCTCCCGGTCCCGGGCTTGCTCTTGGTGAATCACGTCTTCCATCTGCTGCAGCCGGGGCGTCAGGTCCAGATGGCGGGCCCCTTCGGCCATATCCCCGTTCAGGGCGTGGATGCACAGGATGCTGCTGCCATACAGCCCCACCGTAAAGGTGCCGGGGGTCAGGGTGATGGAGTTGCCCAGTACCACCCGGGTGCCTTCCTCCTTCAGGGGGGGCTCAAAAAAGAGCAGTTTGGGCTCTACCTCGTCCAGGGAAGGGCTCAGGATGATGGCGCACACCCGCAGGGAGGAGGAGATCATATGCCCCAACAGCCGCCACAGGTAGCGGACGATCCGCCCCGAAAGCCGCACAATGGCCCGATCCACCCAGCGGGGCCAGATATGCTGGGCATGGCAGAACCAGGAAAGGCCGGCCGACAGGGCCGCGCCAATCAGCAGTACTTCCAGGGTAAAGCGGGAACACAGGATCAGCCACATGACCAGCAGCATAAAAAACAGCGTCATAAAAAAGTACCCCCTCCTTGCCCAAAGCGAAAGCAGCGGACCAGCAGGGAGCAAATGCGGCCTCACATTTGCTGCAGGACCGGCTTTCGTTCAAAAAATACCATTTTATTTTAACATGAATCACGAGACTTTGTCGACTGTGCAAGTTAAACTTTTTGAGGTTTTTTGATAAAAAAAGCGCTGCAAGGCGCCCGACGGGTGTTGACAGGTTTGTTATAATTAATAAGGTAAAAAACGGGCAGGTATGCCCGCAGGCGGGAGGAAAGCGCTTATGCTTTCGGCTTTCTTTCGGCAGGGCTTCAAGGCGCAAAGCAGGCCGCAGATTTGACGGCGCTGGAACAGGAGGCATAAACATGACCAGGATCGATATTTTCTCCGGTTTTCTTGGGGCGGGCAAGACCACCCTTATCAAAAAGCTTATCAAAGAGGCCTTCCAGGGCGAGCAGGTGGTGCTGATCGAGAACGAATTCGGCGAGATCGGCATTGACGGCGGTTTTCTCAAAGAGGCCGGCGTCCAGATCACCGAGATGAACTCCGGCTGCATCTGCTGCAGTCTGGTGGGGGATTTCCGCGAGGCGCTGAAAAAGGTCATCGACCAGTATCACCCTGACCGGATCCTCATTGAGCCCTCGGGCGTGGGCAAGCTCAGCGATGTGACCCGGGCTGTGGAAGCCATTGCCGAGGACCGGGATGTGAAGCTCAGCAGCTTTGTGACGGTGGCGGATGTGAACAAGGTCAAGCTGTATATGAAGAACTTCGGCGAGTTCTACAATGACCAGGTGAGCCATGCCAACGCCATCATCCTGAGCCGTACCGGCAAGGCCAAGGACGAGAAGATCGAGGCGGCGGTGGAACTGCTGCGCCAGAAAAACCCCAACGCCCTCATCCTCACCACCGACTGGGATCAGCTGCAGGGCCCCCAGATCGTGAAAGCCATGGAGAGCGGCGACGATTTTGTGGAAAAGCTGCTGGAAGAAGCCCGCAGCCATGCCGGCGAGGAGCATGAGCATCACCACCACCATGAGCACCACCATGAGGATGGGGAGTGCTGCCACCACGACCACGAGCACCACCACGAAGATGGGGAATGCTGCCACCATGACCATGAGCATCATCATCACGACCATGGGGAGTGCGGCTGCGGCCATCATCATGACCATGACGCCGACGAGGTGTTCACCAGCTGGGGCCGGGAGACGGTGAAGAAGTATACCCGTGCTGAACTGGAATTTGCCCTGAACAGCCTGGACAGCGGCGAATTCGGCGCCGTGCTGCGGGCCAAGGGAATCGTGGCCGGCGACGAGGGCTGGTACCAGTTCGACTATGTGCCCGGCGAGCATGAGGTGCGCGCCAGCGCCCCCGATGTGGCCGGCCGTCTCTGCGTGATCGGCTCCGATCTGAAGGAGGAAGGGCTGGCTCAGCTCTTCCGCTGCTGACAGGGGAGGAATACCATGGCATACGAGATCCCGGTCTATCTGTTTGTGGGTTTTCTGGAATCGGGCAAGACCAAGTTTATTCAGGAGACCATGGAGGACCCCCAGTTCGATTCCGGCGACAAGACCCTTCTGCTGGTCTGCGAGGAGGGCGAAGGGGAATACGACCCGGACAAATTCGCCTTCGGGGGCGTTACGGTGGAGGTACTGGAGGATAAAAGCCAGCTCAACCGGGCCTATCTGGAGCAGCTCACCAAAAAATCCGGCGCGGGCCGGGTGGTGGTGGAATACAACGGCATGTGGATGCTGAACGACCTGTTCGAGGCCATGCCCGAAAGCTGGGCGGTCTACCAGTGCCTGGCCACCGCCGACGGCACCACCATCAAGGTGTATGCCGGCGACAACGCCATGCGGGGGCTGATGCTGGATAAGATCAGCCGCAGCGAGCTGATCGTGGTGAACCGGGCCGAAGAGGTCAACGACGAGGAAAGCCGGGTGCTCATCCACAAGCTGGTGCGCCAGGCCAGCCGCCGGTGCGACATTGCCTATGAATTCGCCGATGGCAGCGTGGCCTATGACGATATCCCCGACCCGCTGCCCTTCGACCTGAACGCGCCGGTCATCCAGATCGCCGACGAGGATTTCGGCATCTGGTACATGGATTGCCAGGATGACCCCCAAAAGTATGCGGGCAAGACGGTCTGCTTTACCGCTCAGGTCTGCCAGACCCCCCGGGCCGGCAAAAACAGCTTTGTGCCCGGGCGCTTTGCCATGACCTGCTGCGTGCAGGATATCCAGTTCGTGGGCTTCCCCTGCCGGTACGATGCCTATAAGGAGCTGAAGCAGCGGGACTGGATCCGCCTGACCGCCAAGGTAAACCTGAAATACCATCCCATCTTCCGGGGCGAGGGCCCGGTGCTCACGGCGCTCAAGGTGGAGCCGGGTCAGAAACCCCAGGAAGACGTGGTGACCTTCAGCTGAAGTCCGCCCAAACAATGAGCCGCAATGGCGGGAAAGGGAAGAAAAAACCATGGGCATCATGAGAAGATTGTTTTCGGTGGGCACCGGCCTGGCGGCCGGGCTGCTGGCCTATAAGCTGATCAACCGGTACGAGAAAAAGATCCAGCTGGAAGGGGAATACCGGGTCATCGCCCCCGAAGAGGAGCAGACCAGCCCCCAAGAGCCCCAGGGGGATACTGCGCCCCAGCCCGAAGCCGGGCAGGCTGAACCCCAGGAGGCCCCGCAGCAGGCGCCCCGCCCCGAGGAGAGCGC
>NZ_JAFBIO010000012.1 GCF_021531255.1 Allofournierella massiliensis
CTCAAAGCTTCCTGGCTGTCCACCGCCGCCCGGGGGGTCATCTCGATCTTGCCCTTCAGTTCATAGTGCATTTTCAGCGATTCTTTTGCGTAATCCATCGTTTTCCCCTCTCCTCAGGCCTTGCGCTTGCCTGCTTCTTTTTCCTCGATCTCCTTCTGGCGGGCCAGGATATTCAGCCCGTCCCGGTAGACCGGGATATCGATCATCTTGCCCTCAAAGCCCACCGAGGCCGAGCCCTTGGCCAGGCCCTCTTCCTCAAAGACCTTGGTGATCTTGCGGGCCCATTCCACCCGCTCGGGGGCAGGAGAGTAGACCTCATGGGCCACCGGGATCTGCTTGGGGTTGATGATCTGCCGGCCCTCAAAGCCCAGCTGGGCACCGCTGAGGCAGTTGGCCCGGAAGGCCTCCACGTCCTGATAGTTGGGGAAGGGGGCGTCCTCGGCCACCAGCCCGTAGGCGCGGGCCGCGGAGCCGATCACCGCACGGGCATAGTACTGCTCGGCTGCCTCGTCGGTGCGGGTCACCTTCATATCCCGGGTGTAATCCACCGCGCCGAAGATGATGGCCACCAGCCGGTGGGAACCGCCCGCGCATTCCTCCACCTTCTTGACGCCCAGGGAAGTCTCGATGAGGATGGCCATCTTGATGCCGCCCACCGGCAGCCCCCGCAGCTTTTCCAGCCGGGTGATCTCATTGTCCAGCCGGCGCACATCCGCCAGCCCTTCGCATTTGGGCAGGGTGATGCCGTCCAGCCCTTCCATGACCACCGCGTCCAGGTCGGCCAGGGTCAGGTCGGTATCCCAGGCATTGATCCGCACCCAGGCCTCGGCACCGTTGGCGCTCATCTTCCCGATGTATTTCTTTACCATTTCTCGGGCCGCCGCCTTCTCGGCAGGGGGTACCGAGTCTTCCATATCCAGGGTGATCACATCCGCACCCAGGGCAGGCGCCTTCAGCACCATGTGCTCGTTGTTGGCGGGCAGATACAGATCGCTTCTTCTTACAGCCATAGGGTACAACCTCCTGTTTTCTCCTGTTTTTGTTGGCCGGCTCTCTCCGGCCGGGGCCGGCAAAGCCGGCCTGCCCTTCTTCTTTTTTCCTGGGATGGGTTCGTCTTGTGTTGTCGACAGTATTTAGTTTACAGTCTCCGCACATTCATTGTATCGATTTTGGAAAAGGCATACAATTGCCAGAAAAGAGATTTTTGCGCCTTCTTTTTGTAGACATTCTACAGTCGTTTGTATTTTCCGCAAAAAAGTGCAAAAAAGAGGAGGCCTCCTGCGCAGAGACCTCCCGCTCCGGTTTTTCCGGGGCAACCAGCTCTGTTCCGGGTCAGTCGTAGGCTTCAAACACCACGTCGTGGGCACCCTTCCACAGGCAGTCCTTGCCCAGCTTTTCCAGGTTCTCCTGGCCTTCCACAATGGTCAGGAAGTGGTTGCCGGCCAAGGCGCCCACCTTGCTGGCAAAGCTGCAGCTGCCATAGGCCATGATGATCTCGGTCTCACTGATGCCGCCGATGTAAAACAGCACGTCGCCCCGGGAAGGATGGCAGGTATGGTTCTCATACTCCACCCCCAGCTGGTAATCTCCCAGGGGAGCCCAGACGGCTTCACCGCTCCAGCGCACATGCACAAACCGGCTCTTAAAGGGCAGTCGGGCGCAGAAGGCTTCGCAGGTCTTGGGGGCCAGTTCTTTTTCCAGTCGGGCAATAAAGGTATAGGGGCCCGCGGTAATTTTCAGATGTTCCATATTTTTTCTCCTTTTTTGATCTGCCCGGAGGGCAGTGATTTGCGTTTATAACCGAACGATCAGGTCTTTCATCACCTGCACCGCTCTGCCGAAGGCTTCCGGCGGGGTATATTCCTCGGGGCAGTGGCTTCGCCCCGCCCGGCTGGGCACAAACAGCATGGCCGTATCCACCTGCTGGCCCATGGACAGGGCGTCATGCCCTGCCCCACTGGGCAGCGCCATCCAGCTGTGTCCCCGCTCCCGGCAGCTTTCTTCCAGAATTTTTCGCATGGGCCGGCTCAGTTCCACCGGCTGGATCCGCAGCGTTTCCTCCATGGTAAAACTGCCGCCGGTCTTTTCGGTTTCTTCCTGCAGCCGGCGGCGGATCCTGGCAGGGATCTCTTCCAGCACCTCGTTTTGCAGCGAGCGGATATCCAGGGAAAATTCCAGCGACCGGGCTACGATATTCACCGCCCCTGCCCGGGTATTCACCTGGCCCACGGTGGCCACGGTGCTGCCGCCCGCTTCCCGGGCCATATCGCCCACCTGGGCAATTACCCGAGCCGCCATCTCCACCGCATCCGAGCGCATATCCATGGGCGTGGTTCCCGCATGGTCGGCTCTGCCGTTCACGGCTACCCGATAGCGGCGGAGCCCCACGATCCCTTCCACAACGCCCAGCTCCTTTTTCTGGCCATCCAGCACCGGGCCCTGTTCGATATGGATTTCCAGGAAATGCCCGATCCTTCCTTTGGGCCAGGCGGCTTTTGGCAGTTCTCCCGCCTTCAGCCCGTACCTTTCCATGGCCCGGGCCAGGGTGATCCCTTCCTCATCGGTCAGGCGGCCGGCTTCTCCCGGCTCCAGCCGGCCCAGCACAGCCTTGGAGCCAAAATATCCGCTGCCAAAGCGGCAGCCTTCTTCATCCATAAAGGCGGCGGCCAGATAGTCCGCATCGGGGGTGATCCCCTCTTCCCGCAGCACTCTGGCCAGTTCAATGGCACACACCACGCCGGCTATCCCGTCGTAGTTCCCGCCGCCGGGCACCGAATCATAATGGGAACCACAGAGGATGCAGGGCTTCTCCCGATTCCGCCCCGGCAGCAGCCCGAAAAGATTGCCGGCCGGGTCCTGCCAGGTCTCCAGCCCCGCCTCTTCCATTTTCTTTAACAGGAAATCGGCCGCCGCCCGGGTCTCGGGGGTAAAGGGCAGCCGGGTACAGCCCTGCCCGGGCGTGGCGGTAAAGGCGCTGAGCCCTTCCAGGTCTTCCTGTATCCGCCGGGCGCTTTCCATCCAGTTCACTTTCTTCCCTCTTTCTCTTTCCTCACCAGCCGGCCCCGGCCCTCCGGGCCCACAGGCCGTCCATTTTCCGCCGCCAGCTCACCCCTGACCCAAACGGCCACGGGCAGGCCCCGGCCCCTCATGCCCACAAAAGCGGAGATGGGGTTCTGGTAACACAGGTCCTCTTCCCTGATCTCCCATTCCTGATTCGGATCCACCAGCACCAGGTCTCCGTCAAAGCCGGGCAAAAGGGCGCCCTTGCGACCCCAAAGGCCAAAGGCCCGGGCCGGCTTTTCGCACATGGCCAGCGCCAGTTTTTCCGGCGGCAGCCCCCGTTTGAGGCAGCCTTCGCTGAAGACGGCCTGGAACACACTCTGTATGCCGCTGATGCCGCCCCACACATCGAATACGTTTTCGATCCTGCGGCCCAGGATCTGGGTGTGTTTTTCCTTCCAGGTGCAGGGGGAATGATCGCTGGCGATCCCGCTGAAGGTTCCGTCTGCCACATATTCCCACAACCCGTCCCGCTGGGCGGCCGACCGCAGGGGCGGCGCGCATTTGAAGAGCGGCCCTTTCTGCAGCAGATCCTCCTGGGTCATGCACAGGTAGTGGGCACAGGTCTCGGCTGTGATATCCAGCCCCTCCCGCTGGGCCTGGCGGATCACCTCGGCCACCTCCGGGCAGCTCACATGGCAGATATGGGCCTTGCAGCCGGTGGCCCTGGCAATTTCAATCACCGCCAGGGTGGCGATCTTTTCCGCCGCCACCGGCCGGGAATCCAGAAAAGCCTGCCAGTCCAGCCGGCCCTGTTCCTTCATTCGCTTTTCCAGCCATTGGATGGTAGAGATATCCTCGCAGTGGAATCCGGCGCGGCCCCCGAATTTTTCAATACTCTCCATGGCCTCGTAGGCCTGGCCATAGCTGAGAGGCGCGTAATCCGGCGAGACAGGGCCCAAAAAGGATTTGAAGGCTACGCAGCCCTTTTCATCCAGGCCTTCCAGCTGGCCGAAATTGTCCGGCACCAGACCGCCCCAGAAGCAGTAATCCACCCGGGCCCGGCCGGCCACCGCCTCCTGCTTTTTGTCAAACAGTTCCGGGGTGGTGAGGGCAGGCTCATTCTGCAGGGGCATATCGATCACGGTGGTAAAGCCCCCCACAGCAGCCGCCGCGG
This sequence comes from Allofournierella massiliensis, assembly GCF_021531255.1. GTDB lineage: Bacteria > Bacillota > Clostridia > Oscillospirales > Ruminococcaceae > JAFBIO01. Next base: position 4,178 of record NZ_JAFBIO010000012.1, read on the forward strand.
TGCCGTGGCTGTAATCCTCCCGCCAGGTATAGCCCGGGTCGTTCAGGTGAGCGTGGGTATCAATGGCGCCGGGGAAAAGGAATCCCCCCTCGCCGTCCCGGTACCGGGCAGCCGCCGGCCGTTCGCCCTCTTCCAACAATGCCCCGATCTTCCCCTCCCGCAGGGCGATGCCGCCCGCGCACACCCCCTGGGGCGTGACCAGTTTCACATTTTCAATGACCAAATCGTACATCTGTCTGCACCTTTTTCAGCCAATTCTTTTTTACAGGCCCAATTTCTCAGCTGCGTAGCGGAAAGGCCGGGGATCCACGATCTCCTCATAGGGGATCACACCATCGATCACATGGCCTTCCACCAGGAACTTCTGCCAACGGTTCAGCTCCTCTTCCTGGATGCGCACCGTCTCGGGCCACATTCCCTGCTGGCAGTATTCATTCACCAGGGCCATCGCCTTGTCCAGCTCCACCTTGGGCCAGTTGCGGGCCAGGATCTGCCGGCAGTCATAGCCATCATGTTCCCGCAGCCAGGTCTGGGCCATCTGCAGGCCCTGGGTGAACCGGCCGCAGAGGTTATCCTCTCTGGCCAACGTCTCGGGGGTAGCATAGTATACGCTCCAGGGTACCGGGCCGCCGGTGATGGTCAGGTCGGAAACCACAAAGCCCTTGCCCTTTGCCTCCATCTGAGCGGCCAAGTCTGCCTTCATCATGATGATATCGCCGAAGCCGCCTTCGAACAGTTCCTGCAGCATAGCAATGGTAAAATCATGGATGAAATGGATCTTGGATACATCGGCGCCGCCCTCTGCCGCCACGCCTGCCAGGAACAGCCCGGGGCTGGCCCCGTTGCCCCCCGAGGTGAGTACCTTTTTGCCCTCCAGATCCTTCCACTGGAAGTTTTCCATAGGCTGGTGGGAGAGCAGGGCCAGCGGGCAGCGGGAGGCTACCTTGGCAAAAGCATAATAATCGGCGGCCCGATGCTTGTAGATCAGCGGACACCAGATACCGCCCACCACCGCTTCGGCCTGGCCGCTGTCGATATCGGTCAGTACCGTGGTCCAGGGCTTGGGCACATAGGAGGTGACCTTCAGCCCCAGCTTTTCCTTTGCGTAATGAAAGGGGGCCGGATCCACAATTTCTTCATAGGGGATCTCCCGATCCAGAATATAGTTCTGCTCTGCCAGGACTTCCCGGCAGGCATAGCCATCCCGGGCCCGCAGCCAGCTCTGGGCCTTCTGCAGAGCCAGGGTAAAGCGGCCGCAGAGATTGTCTTCCCGGGCCAGGCATTCCGGCGTGGCATTCGTATACGCTCCAGGGGCAGGGGCCGGCCTTTTCGGCCAAGTAGGCGATCACCCGGCCCTTGCCCGCCTCTTCCAGGGCGGCGGCAGTCTCCGACTTGGTGCAGAGCATATCCTCCATGCCGCCCAGGTAAAGCTCTTCCAGCATATCGCCGTAATAATCATGCACGATCCGGATCCGGGTATCGTCGGCTCCGTTCTCCCGGGCGGCGCCTTTGATCAGTACCGCCGGGCCTATGCTGTTAGAGCCGGGGGCCAGCACGATCCTGTCCTTCAGGTCCTGCCAGCGGAATTCCCCTTTTTTCTCTTCCCGGGCCACCAGTGCATGGGGGCGCGGGAGGAAACCTTGGCAAATTCAAAGTACTCTTTGCCCCGGCCTTTATAGCACAAGGGTACCCAAATACCGCCCACCACTGCCTGGGAACTGCCGCTGTCCAGGTCTTTCAGTACCACGGTCCAGGGGTTCGGCACATAGGATTCCACCGAGAGCCCCTGTTCCGCAAAATATCCCAGCGCCTGGGCCAGATATTGAGGCATATAATTGAAGGATAAGCCTGTGGCGGAAATATGAAAAGTATCCATTCTGGTCTCCTCCCTTCCCATGGTTTACAGTTACCGTTTCTTTTTCCGCAGGATCAGGATCAGCATGAGCGCACCGGAGCCCACCACAAAGAGGGCATCGATGCCCAGCAGAGTCCATACGCTGCTCAGGATCACGGCGGGGAGAATGGGCGTAAGCAAGTTGTTCCACCAGAAGATGGCGTTGTACACACCATGGGCCTGGGGCGCGCAGCTTTCGGAGTTAGGGTCGATGGCTCGTACCAGTGCCAGACCGTTGGGGCTGGAACCGGTGCAGGTCCCCACTACCATCATGCACTTTTCAAACCACTCGGGGTTGCCCACCTTTTTGAAGTACCACAGACAGAAGGCCGTGGTGAAGGCGCAGATCACCAGAATATTCACCAGCAGAGGCAGCCAGTACTTGCTCAGGATGTTCAGGTCCAGGCTGGCCACCGAGGCAACAATGAGGATCTCCAGGCAGAAGCCGCTGATATTGGTGAGAGTCTTGCGATCCACATAGGCGTCGGTGTGGGTCTTGCGCATGAGGGGCCAGAGGATCAGGCCGCCCACCATGCCGTACAACATGGCATTGATCTTGGAGAGAATGGGTACAAAGTGGGTCAACACCGTGAAGATTCCCAATCCGATGGCATAGCTGAGCAGGACCAGGCAGAGCTGGAAAGCCAGAGGGTTAATAGCCACAGGGGTGGTGGTAACGGTGCCGATGGATTCCCGCTTTTCTTCCGGCAGAAGGCCGCCGTAAAATAGGGGGGCTGTTTTTCCGGGTTTTTCACGAAGGTACCCCAGCCTTTACGCACGCCGTAGTTCACCACGGCCATGCCCACCACCATGGACCAGACCAGGCCGCCGGTGGCCAATACCATGCCGATATCCACGGCGCCTTCTACACCCATCTCTTCCATGACAGCGCCGGCTGCGGCCGCATTGCCGTGGCTGCCGAAATAGGCAAAGGTGCTCAGGATGCCCCAGCCCTCCGGCATACCGGGGATGAACATGCTGAAGAACATCATGATCAACACACCCAGAATCATCTGGGAGCCATACAAAAAGATGTTGGTAAGGGCATAATCCATATGCTCCAGCATCTTGGAAGCGTTGACGCTGATGCCCAGCACCACGCAGGTCATGATAATCCGCATCAAAACGCCGTTAAAATCCGGGAAGGATTCCGGGATAGTAATAGGACCTGATCCCCCAGGATCAGATCCAAAATACCTCCCACTACGGAGGCCGGCAAGAAGAGCTTCTGCAGGGGCTTACAGTAAGAGCGAATGATAAAACCGCCGATCAGCAGCAGGCAGATTACCATAACATCCATAAACAAGCTTGCAAGTGTCATAGTTCTTTTCCTTTCTCAGTAATTTTTAAAATCAAGCTACCGGTCACCCAATTTTTATATTTTCATGGTACTCTACCTTTTTGGAAATAACAAGCCCGCAGAACCACCAAACTTTTTGTTTTCAGATTGGCACAAACAGAAATTTTTTTATTTGATCCCACAAATTTTCCTGTTTTTCTTCAGCAAAAAACTCTTATACCAAAAGGAACCCGACCGCGGAAAAATCCGTGATCGGGTCCCTTTTTTATTTTTAAAATTTTTCAAATTTTTGTCTGGGCCTGATTTTCGCCTTTCTGCCCCCGGTATCGTTCTTCCGACCGGCGCAGATGCTCCACGATCAGTTCCTCCGCTTTTTGGCTCTGGCCGGCTTCCATGGTCCGGCAAAGCTCCTCATGTTCCTGCTGCACCTGAGTCATCTGCTCGATGGTGGACATTCCATAGGCATTGAGGAAGGAAAGGATCTTGCGGCAGGTAAACAGCAGATTGTACAGGATCTCGTTGCCGGCGCAGGCTGCGATGTTCATATGGAATTCCTGGTCGCAGCCCAGAAAACTCGAAAAATCCCGCTCTTCCAGCAATCGTTTTTCCCGGTCAGCTACCTCCCGGATGGGCTCAAAGGCCGGGGTTCCCCGTTTTTGGGTAGCGATGCGGACCGTTTCCCGTTCCAGGATCATCCGCAGCTGGTACACGTTCTGGTTGGAATCGGTGCTGAGCAGAAAGGTCCAGGAAAAAGGCAGGGTGAAGATTCCACTGGCGTCTTTGGCCAGATACATGCCGCTGCCCGGCAGGATGTGAATGATGCCCATGGCGCTGAGTACCTTCAACGCCTCCCGCACAGAAGAACGGGATAGGCCCAACATCTCCGCAAAGGCTCTGTCGCTGGGCAGACGGCTGCCGGGCTGAAGTTTGCCGGAGGAAATATTCCCCACCAGGTAATCGCTGAGGGCCTCCACCACACTGTCGATATAGCTGCCCCGGCTGACTGCCTTCGGCTCAATGCTCACTGGCAGCTGAGGGTTCGCTTTCTCCATAAACACATCGATATTCTTTGCGAAATCATCAGGGGAAAGGGAAAACAGGGCCGGATCCAGGGATAGCTTGCCGGCCACCTTTTCCGCCAGCATCTCCTCATCCCGGTTGCCCTTGGTTTCCAGGTTGGAAAGTTTGGCCACACTGAGCAGCGGCGTGCCCTCTTCATCTTTAAAAAACATATCAATAAACTCACTCTGGGTCATCTTCATCCGATGCCGCAGGGTCAGTAGATTTTCGCCGATCGGCGTTTTCTGTCGTGCCTTTTTCATTTATACCTGATCTCTCTTTCCGGGGCGATTTTATCCCGTTTTCCATGCTTCCTTCTCCCATTACTTTATCGCAGCCCCCTGAAAAAAGCAACCAATTTTACCGTTTTGCAAAAGAGCTCGCAGATGCAAGGATTTTTCCGTACCTTTGCTTCCCTTTTTCAGGCAATTGCTATATCTTTTCTCCGCTTGTCCCAGTCGCCATCCCCAAAGGCCCGCCGCTTTCCTGTCAGCAAAAAGAGCGGAAATGCCAAAGTATTTCCGCTCTTTTTGCGTTTCTTTTACAGGATATCGATGTACTCGCCGGCCAGAGCCTTGTTCATGCTGCGCACGGCGCAGAACTTGCCGCACATGCTGCAGGTGTCACTGTGGTCATCCTCGGGGGCGCGATCGGCACGGATGGCCTTGGCGGTCTCCGGGTCGATGGCCTCGGCCCACTGGGCGTCCCAATCCAGGGCCCGCCGGGCATCGGCCATCCGATCGTCCCAATCCCGGGCGCCGGGAATGCCCTTGGCGATATCGGCGGCATGGGCCGCGATACGGCTGGCAATAATGCCCTGCTTCACATCCTCCACATTGGGCAGGGCCAGATGCTCGGCGGGGGTGACATAGCACAGGAAGGCCGCGCCGCTGGCTGCCGCCACTGCGCCGCCGATGGCAGCGGTGATGTGGTCGTAGCCGGGGGCGATGTCGGTGACCAGGGGGCCCAGCACATAGAAGGGCGCGCCCTGGCAGATGGTCTGCTGCACCTTCATGTTGGCGGCAATCTGGTCCAGGGGCACATGGCCGGGACCCTCCACCATCACCTGCACATCCTTGGCCCAGGCCCGCTTGGTCAGCTCGCCCAGGCGCACCAGCTCTTCGATCTGGCACACGTCGGTGGCATCGGCCAGGCAGCCGGGCCGGCAGGCGTCGCCCAGGCTGATGGTCACATCATGCTCCCGGCAGATCTCCAGGATCTCGTCGTAGTATTCATAGAAGGGGTTTTCATTGCCGGTCATGCTCATCCAGGCAAACACCAGGCTGCCGCCCCGGCTCACAATATTCATCTTGCGCTTGTGGTTGCGGATCTGCTCGATGGTCTTACGGGTGATGCCGCAGTGGAGGGTAACGAAGTCCACGCCGTCTTCTGCATGCAGGCGCACCACGTCGATGAAATCCTGAGCGGTGAGGGTAGCCAGATCCCGCTGATAGTGGATGACCGAATCGTATACCGGCACGGTGCCGATCATGGCCGGGCATTCGCTGCAGAGCTTGCGGCGGAAGGGCTGGGTATTGCCATGGCTGGACAGGTCCATGATGGCCTCGGCGCCCATCTCCACGGCGCTGAGCACCTTTTTCATCTCCACATCATAGTCCTTGCAGTCCCGGCTGACGCCCAGATTCACATTGATCTTGGTTTTGAGCATGCTGCCCACCCCGCTGGGGGAAAGGCCCTTGTGGCGGGGGTTGGCGGGGATGACCACCTTGCCCGAGGCCACCAGGGGCAGCAGTTCGGCGGTGGTGCGGTTTTCCTTTTTGGCTACGATCTCCAGCTCGGGGGTGACGATGCCCATCCGGGCCGCCTCCATCTGGGTATGATAGGCTTTTTCCATTGTATCCTCCTTTGTATTCCTGGACGGATCCGGAAAGCCGCATCAAAAAAGGAGATGCGCCGCCTCGGTGCATCTCCCTTAAGACAAGGAATCTGATTTTCCCTACGCTGGCATTATCCAAACAGGTTCTGCGGGTCGAAGCAATACTTCCTCTCAGCCCAAAAGCTCCCCGAATCCATATTCAAATTATTTTTACTATACTCGTTTTTGCTCCGGTATGCAAGAGGGTTTCTCTGCCCCTCCCGGCTGATTTTGGGTTTTTGCCGGCCCTCAGAGCAGGCATTCCACCGCTGCCCGCTCGGCAGCCAGGCCCTTTTTATACCGCTCCATAAAGGCCTCGTACCCCTTGACCGCCTCCGGCTCCGGCTGCATCACCGTCATGGGGGAATCCTTGAAGACGGTACCGTCCAGATAATCCTCCAGGGTGCAGCCCGCGCAGGCCCGGCCCAGGTAGGCTGCCAGCAGGGCAATACCCCAGGCGCCGCCCTCGCCCGCCGTTTCCATGACCGCCACCGGCACGTTCAGGGCTGCCGCCAGGATACCCTGGGCCACCCCGGGGGTTTTGAAGATACCTCCATGGCCCAGCATCTGATCCATGGCGGCCTTTTCTTCCTTCACCAGAATATCCATCCCCAGCTTCATAGCGCCGAAGCAGGTATACAGCTGGGCCCGCATAAAGTTAGCCAGATTGAACCGGGCATTGGCGGGGTGCATGACCATGGGCATTCCCTTGGTGAGCTCTACCCCGTGCTCGCCGGAATAGAAGCAATAGGGCAGCAGCCCGCCGCAGTCGGCGTCCCCTTCCTTTGCCTTTAAAAAGAGGGTCTCATAGAGCCGACCCTCGTCCGCCTGAAGGCCAAAGGCCTCCAGGGTTTCTCCCAGCAGACCCACCCAGTCGTTGATGGCGGAGGTACAGTTCTGGGAATGGGCCATGGCCACCAGCTTGCCGGCGGGGGTAGTGACCATATCCAACTGGGTATATACCCGGGAAAGTTCCTTTTCCAGCACCAGCATGGCAAAGGCGGAGGTGCCCGCCGACACATTGCCCCGGCGCTCCCGGATGCAGTTGGTGGCCACCATGCCGGTGCCCGCGTCCCCTTCCGGCGGGCAGAGGGGCACGCCCGGTTCCAGATTGCCCAGCGGATCCAGCAGGGCCGCGCCCTCGGCGGTCAGACAGCCGGCCGGCTGGCCCGCCGTCAGCACCCGGGGCAGGATCTGCCGCAGCTTCCAGGGATATCCCTTGGGCGCTACCAGCCGGTCGAAGGCATCCAGCATATCCTGCCGATAGTCCTGCCGGTCAATATCGATGGGGAACATGCCGGAAGCATCTCCCACCCCCAGCACCCGCTGGCCGGTCAGCTGCCAGTGCACATAGGCGGAAAGGGTGGTGATGTAGTCCACATCCTTCACATGTTCTTCTCCGTTCAGGATGGCCTGGTGCAGATGGGCCACGCTCCACCGCTGGGGAATGTTGTACCGGAACAGCTCGGTGAGTTCCCGGGCCGCCGGGCCGGTAATATTGTTGCGCCAGGTGCGGAAGGGGGTCAGCAGCTGCCCCTCCCGGTCAAAGGGCATATAGCCGTGCATCATGCCGCTGATGCCCAGGGCAGACAGCTTTTTCAGGGTCACCCCGTATTCCTTCTGGACCCGCTTGGTCAGATCCCGATAGCAGCTCTGGAGCCCCTGCCAGACCTCCGGCAGGCTGTAGGTCCAGATGCCGTCCACCAGGTGATTTTCCCAGTCAAATCCGCCCTTGGCCAGGATCTTCCCTTCCCCGTCGATCAGCACCGCCTTGATGCGGGTGGAGCCCAGCTCGATGCCTAAAACCGCCCGGCCTTCTTCGATATACTGCCTTGTATCCATCCTACCCATTTCCTTTCTGCAAAGGCGAAAGGTCCGCCTGTTTCTTTATCGTTATTGTAGCACAGCCCGGGCTTTTTGCGGGCAAAGGGCCTTTTACTTCTCCCTCCTGCACAAAAACGCCCCTTGTTTTTTGTGCAAGGCCCGGGCAGGGCCGCTTTCCCTTGCCCGGGCGGGGCTGCTGTAGTATAATAAGGTACGTTACCGGGGAGCCTTCGGGCTGAGAGGAAGCATTGCTTCGACCCTTTGACCCGGCGGGTCATGCCGCCGCGGGAATCTGCGCTTACCGGGACGGAGCCATGGGCTCCGTCCCTTTTTGCAAGGCAAGGAGGAAAACCATATGCCCAAGATCACAAGGGAGGCCATGCGCCTGTATGCCGTCAGCGACCGCAGCTGGCTGGCCCCGGGGGAGAGCCTGGCCCAGGCAGCCGAGACCCTGCTGCGCAGCGGTGTTACCTGTTTTCAGCTGCGGGAAAAAGAACTGGACCGGGATGCCTTCCTGGAACTGGCCCGGAGCATCAAGCCGGTCTGCCGCCGGTACAACGTTCCCTTCCTCATCAACGACGATGTGGAGGTTGCCCTGGCCTGCGACGCCGACGGCGTCCATGTGGGCCAGAGTGACGAGAGCCTGGCCCAGGCCCGCCGCCAGCTGGGCCCCGACAAGATCATCGGGGTGAGCTGCCACAACGTGGCCGAGGCCCGGGCGGCCCTGGAAGGGGGCGCCGACTATCTGGGCTGCGGCTCGGTATTTGCCACCGACACCAAGCAGAATGTGACTCGCCTGCCGGTGGAGGAACTGGCCCGGATCCGGGCGGCGGTGGGCGAATTGCCCATTGTGGCCATCGGCGGCATCCATGAGGAAAATCTGCCCCTGCTGCGGGGCTCGGGCGCCGACGGGGTGGCCCTGGTGAGCGCCCTCTTTGCCCCCCGGGATAAAGAGGCCGCGGCCCGGCAGCTGCTGGCCCTTTCCCGCCAGGTTCTGAGCCCGGGAGAAATCTGATGGAACCATTCAACATCTTTGATTTTGACGGCACCCTGGCCGACAGCATGTATGTCTGGTCGGACAGCGCCCCCCAGCTTCTCCGGGAAGCCGGCCGGGAACCGGCCCCCGACCTGACCCGCCGCCTGGTCCACCTGAACCTGACCGACAGCCTGCGGCTGATGAAGCGGGAATACCAGCTGCCCCAGAGTGAGGAAGAGCTCCGGCAGATGGTGCTGGATCGGGTGGAAAAGGAATACCGCTTCCGTATCCAGCCCAAACCGGGAGCGGAGCGGGTATTGAAAACCCTGCAGGACCGGGGCTGCCGCTGCTGCGTGGCCACCAGCACCGACAGCTGGCTGGTGCAGGCCGCCCTGGAGCGGATGGGCCTGGCAGAGTATTTTGCCTTTGTGCTCACCACCCGCCCCGGCGCCGGTAAGGACAAGCCCGATATCTATCTGGAAGCTCTGGAACGGCTGGGCGGCTCCCGGCCGGGGCAGGCCGCCGTCTTTGAGGACAGCCCCCGTTGCCTGGCCACGGCAGTGGCGGCCGGCTTTCAGGTGTACGCCCTGGAGGACGCCTACAGCGACCCCAATGAATATCCCGCCGGCCTTCGGGCCCGGCTGAAAAACTGGCAGGACTGGAGTGAAAGTTTATGACCATGAAAATTGCTTTGACCATTGCGGGCAGCGATTCCGGCGGCGGTGCCGGGATCCAGGCCGATATCAAAACCATGCTGGCCAACAAGGTGTTTGCCACCAGCGCCATCACCGCCCTTACCGCCCAGAACACCCTGGGAGTGAGCGGCATCTATGAGGTGAGCCCCGAATTTCTGGCCGCCCAGATCGACGCGGTCTTTACCGACCTGCGCCCCGACGCGGTGAAAACCGGGATGGTCTCCTCCTCGGCCCTGATCCGGGTGATCGCCCAGAAGCTCCGCTTTTATGAGGCCAAGAACCTGGTGGTGGACCCGGTGATGGTGGCCACCAGCGGCTCCCGTCTGATCAGCGAGGAGGCCGTGTCCACCCTGTGCGGGGAGCTGCTGCCCCTGGCTACCCTGATCACCCCCAACATCCCCGAGACCGAGGTGCTCTGGGGTCGGCCGGTGAAGAGCCCGGAGGACATGGAGCAGGCCGCCCGGGAGATTTTCCAGAAATACGGCTGCGCCGTGCTCTGCAAGGGCGGCCACCAGCTCAACGACGCCAACGACCTGCTGTACAGCAGTGAGGGGCCGGTATGGTTCCAGGGCCGCCGGATCCAGAACTCCAACACCCACGGCACCGGCTGCACCCTCAGCAGCGCCATTGCCGCCAACCTGGCCAAGGGTTATTCTCTCAGCGAGAGCGTGCGCCGGGCCAAGGCCTATATCAGCGGGGCCCTGGCCGCCGGGCTGGACCTGGGCCAGGGCAGCGGCCCCATGGACCACGGCTTCGCCATCCCGGAATTTGAGTGCTGAAACCACCAAAACCGCCGGTCTCTTTTTCTGCCCGATAGGCAGAACGCAAAAGAGCTTCGGCGGTTTTTTGGCAGTTTTGACGAATTCCTTCTATTTCTATAGGATTTAGGTAAAACCCTTTGACTTTACCTTTTTTTATGATATACTGAACATGCTGAGAGCAGTTCCTGTTTTCAGCAACTCAAAACGTTCAAATGGCATTATTTCCCCTGTTTCGGCCCATGCTCAAAGGCATAGGGCCCGGCAAACGGGGCTTTGCGGGAGGCATTTATCTATGCTGGAATTGAGAAATATCGGGTTTGAAGTGGAAGACTCCAAGGAGATCCTGCACGATGTAAACCTCACCATTGATGACCGCTTTGTGGCCATTACCGGCCCCAACGGCGGCGGAAAATCCACCCTGGCCAAGATCATCGCCGGCATCAACACCCCCACCTCCGGCCAGATCCTGCTGGACGGCGAGGACATCACCGGCCTGTCGGTGAGCGAGCGGGCCAAGAAAGGCATCAGCTATGCCTTCCAGCAGCCGGTGCGCTTCAAGGGCCTGCGGGTGCGGGACCTGATGGCCCTGGCCAGCGGCAAGAAGAGCAGCCTGGCCGAGGACTGCGAAATCCTCAGCGAAGTGGGCCTGTGCGCCCGGGATTATATGGACCGAGAGCTGAACGACAGCCTTTCCGGCGGCGAGATGAAGCGGATTGAGATCGCCATGGTGCTGGCCCGGGGCACCAAGCTGAGCATCTTTGACGAGCCCGAGGCCGGCATCGACCTGTGGAGCTTCCAGAACCTGATCCGGGTGTTTGAGAAGATGTATGAACAGACCAAGGGCAACATCCTGATCATCAGCCATCAGGAGCGGATCCTGAACATTGCCGACAAGATCGTGTATGTGAAGAACGGCACGGTGGAAAAATACGGCACCCGGGAGGAGATCCTGCCCATGCTGCTTTCCAGCGCGGACGCAGGCCCCCAGACCTGCAGCGTGCTGACTGACAAGATGGCGAAGTAAAGGGAGGGAAAATTATGCTGGACCAGATTCAGATGAATCTTTTGAAGGAAGTGGCCGAGCTGGACGCTCTGCCGGTGGGCGCTTACAACATCCGTGCCAACGGGGAAAGCGCCGCCCGCAACACCACGGCCAACATCGATATTGTGACCAAGACCGACAAATCCGGTATTGATATCATCATCAAGCCGGGCACCAAGCGGGAAAGCGTGCATATTCCGGTGGTGCTCAGCGAGACCGGCCTGAAGGAGACCGTGTACAACGACTTCTTTGTGGGGGACGACTGCGACGTCACCATCATTGCCGGCTGCGGCATCCACAACTGCGGCGCGGGCGACGCCCGGCACGACGGCGTGCACAGTTTCTTTGTGGGCAAGAACAGCAAGGTGCGGTACATTGAGAAGCATTACGGCGAAAACGACGGCGAAGAGGGCCGGGGCAAGCGGCTGATGAACCCCACCACCGTGGTGCATCTGGACGAGGGCGCCTCCATGCTGATGGAAACCACCCAGATCGGCGGCATTGACGACACCCTGCGCAAGACGGTGGCCGACCTGAAGGCGGGCGCCAGCCTGGTGATCAAGGATAAGATCATGACCACTGGCGAGCAGCGGGCCATGGCCGACTTCTCGGTGGATATGAACGGCGAGGGCTCCAGCGTCAACCTGGTAAGCCGCAGCGTAGCCAAGGACCACAGCTACCAGCAGTTCGACAGCCGCATCAACGGCAACGCCCCCTGCGCCGGCCACTCGGAGTGTGACGCCATCATCATGGACAAGGCCTGTGTGCTGGCTTCTCCCCAGCTCACCGCCAACGATGTGGACGCCGCTCTCATCCATGAGGCAGCCATCGGCAAGATCGCCGGCGACCAGATCATCAAGCTGATGACCCTGGGCCTGAGCGAAAAGGAAGCCGAGGACCAGATCGTAAACGGATTCCTGAAATAAAACAGCAAAGAAAAGCCGCGCATCCAAAATCGGATGCGCGGCTTTTTTACCCCAATTCTTTTTTCCTAACACATAGTCAGGGCAGCAGCTGCTGATAGTAGCGGATCAGCACACTGTGGTCCTCATTCCCAAAGCCCTCGTCGGCGATGGCCTGCATCTCCTGGGTGACCTTCTCGGTAAGAGGCATGGGCACACCCTCGCTCTTGCCGAAGGCCAGGGCATTGCGCAGGTCTTTGATCTGCAGATCCATCTTGAAGCCGGGGGTAAAATCCTGGCGGATCATCTTGGGCAGCTTTGCTTCCATGATCCGGCTGCCGGACATGCCGCCCCGCAGGATGGAAAAGACCAGCTCCGGGTCAATGCCGGCCTGGGTGGCCAGCAGAATCCCCTCACTGATGGCGCCCAGGGTATTGCCCACGATCACCTGGTTCACCAGTTTGACGGTATTGCCGCTGCCCACCGGGCCGCAGTAGGTAACGCTCTTGGCCATAGTGGCCACCAGAGGCTGGCAGCGGTCAAACACTTCCCGCTTGCCGCCCACCATGATGGCCAGGGTGCCCTCGATGGCGCCGCTTTCGCCGCCGGTCACCGGGGCGTCCAGCATCTCGATCCCCTTCTCGGCCAGGCCCTCGGCGATCTCACGGCTATGGGCAGGGTTGATGCTGCTGCAGTCGATGAGCACGCTTCCCCTTTCCATGCCCTGGGCCACGCCGCCCTCGCCCAAAACAACCTTTTTCACATCGGGGCCGTCCGGCAGCATGGTGAACACCACGTCACAGCCCTGGCCCAGCTGGGACAGCTGGCCCACATATTCCGCCCCCAGAGCTTCCATCTCGGTGCGGATTTCGGGACGGCGGGCGTAAAAGCGCAGGGTATGGCCCCCCGCTTTCAGGATGTTTTTGGCCATGGGCTTGCCCATAATGCCAAGGCCTACAAATCCAACCTTCATATCGTACCTTCCTTTCGTCGGTACAGCGAAAAGCCGGCCGCCTAAACAGGCGGCCGGCCAGGCGCTTTGCCGCGGCTTTTTACTTGTTCACCACGTTGATGGGCTTGCCATCCAGGTAAGCCTTCACGTTGTCCACGGTGATATCCATGATCCGCTGACGGGCTTCCTTGGCACCCCAGGACATATGGGGAGTGATGATGCAGTTGGGAGCGGTGAGCAGAGGGTTATCCGCCTTGATGGGCTCGGTGTACACCACGTCCAGGCCGGCAGCGGACAGCTTGCCGGACTTCAGGGCGTCGGTCACATCCTGCTCGTCGATGAGCTGACCGCGGGAGTTGTTGATCAGGATAGCGCCGTCCTTCATCTTGGCGATGGTATCCTTGTTGATCATCTTCTCGTTGTCCGCAGTGAGGTTGCAGTGCAGGAAGATCACGTCGGACTGGGCCAGCAGGGTATCCAGATCCACATACTCGGCAATAGCCTTGCCGGAATCATTGGGATACAGGTCGTAAGCCAGCACCTTCATGCCCAGAGCCTTGGCGATGCGGCCGGTGGTCTGGCCAATGCGGCCGAAGCCGATGATGCCGGCAGTCTTGCCGTCCAGCTCGATGAGGGGGTAATCCCAGTAGCACCAGTCGATGTGATTGGCCCACTTGCCCTCCTGAACGGTCTGGCTGTGATGGCCGATGTGATGGCAGATCTCCAGCAGCAGAGCGATGGCGTACTGGCCAACGCAGGCAGTGCCGTAGGTGGGAACGTTGCAGACCAGGATGCCCTTTTCCTTGGCGTAGTTGTAATCAGCCACATTGTAGCCGGTAGCCAGGAAGGCGATCAGCTTCATGTTGGGGCACTTGTCGATGGTCTCTTTGGTGATGGGGGTCTTGTTGGTGATGACCACCTCGGCATCGCCGATCCGCTCGGCAATGATGGGGGCTTCCACATAGGAAGTGCGGTCATAAACCGTTACTTCACCCAGCTCCTCCAGGCCCTTCCAGCTCAGATCGCCCGGGTTCTCGGTGTAACCGTCCAGAACTACGATTTTCATATGGCAGCATTCCTTTCTACCCCTTTCGGGGCCCGATATCTCAGTCTTCCAGCAGAGCCCAGGCGCGCTTGAGAACACGCTTGGTGTTAGCCAGAACAATATCCTCGTCTTCGCCGGGGCGCAGGGTCACTTCCATAGACAGCACATAGGGCTCTTCCGCATTGAAGAAGCCTTCCTGCTTGAGCACACGCAGGAAGTCCAGCAGCTCGGGGGTATCGTTGGCGCTGTTGGGGTAGCCCATACGGGGATGCAGGTCGCCGTAGCCGTCGCAGCCGGGCTTTACCACCGCGTTGCCGAAATGGAAATGGGTGATGTAGGGCCGCAGGGTGCGGATGACGAACTTGCTGGTCTCGTAGGTGGTGGGGAAATGGCTCAGGTCCACCAGCAGGCCGAAGTTGCTGTGGGTGGTGCGCATATCGGCGGCAAACTGAGCGGCATAGGGAGCAGGGCCGATCAGGGCAGCCTTGTCCATGTCGTAGTCAAAAACTTCCAGCTCCACATTCATACCCTTGGTGGCGGCATAGTCGCAGACCTTGCGGGTGGTCTTGAGCAGCTGCTGATAGGCCTCGGCCTTGGTGGCCTCTTCCCACTTGCCGGCCAGGAAGGCAATTCCCTTGGCGCCCAGGTACTCGGCCTCGTCCACCGCTTCCAGCAGGGTGGCTTCCGCCTTCAGGCGCTCGTTTTCGTCAATGGCGTTGGGGTTCAGCTTGGGTCCCAGCAGACGGGGCTGAGCGCCATAGCAAACCTTCAGGTGGCTCTGCTCCAGGATCGCCTTGGCCTCGGCGTTGGCCTCGGGGCTGCCATAGCCCTTGAGCTCGATGGCGCCAAAGAAATCATCCCTGGCAATTGCCTTCAGGGATTCCATGGGAGCCCGGTTGGGGAAGCTCATCCACTGGATGGTGCCAACCTGGAAATATTTCTGAATGGGGTCTTTCATGGGTTTTCTCCTTTCGCTGAGCAGGTATCGGTTCTCTTTGCCCGGTGGGCAGGGACGCCCGCCGCCCCGAAAAGGGAGCGGCGGGTGGCCTGGGATGCCCTGAGCAAAGGGGCAAGCAAATTATTCCTCGGGAGCCCAACTCTTGATGTTGGCGATGGAACCGCCCATATCGCACAGCTGAGTCTTGATGCAGATGGCGTCGATCAGGTAGCAGCGGCCGGAAGCCTCGGTGGAAGCCTTGGCGCGAACCAGGGCAGCCTGCAGCTCCTCGGGGCTGAAGACGCGCTCGGCCACGCAGCCGTAAGCCTCGCCCAGCTTGACGTAGTCGATGGTGCCATCCTGGTTGTAGGGCATCTCAACGGCGTACTCGAAGCCGTAGCCCTTCTGGTTCTGACGGATCAGGCCCAGGTAAGCGTTGTTCACAACCACCACGATGATGGGCTTCTTGAAGGCGGTAGCCACGGCGATCTCCTCGCCCATGAAGGTGAGGCCGAAGTCGCCCACGACGGTGACGCTGTTGCAGTCAGGACGGGCAACCTTCACGCCGAAGGCAGCGGGAACTTCGTAGCCCAGGGTGCCGGCGCCGCCGGAAGGCAGGTACTTGCAGGGCTTGTCGATCTTCTGCAGCTGGCCGCCCCAGATCTGGGTGATGCCGCAGCCGGCAGTGAAGTAGGTCTCGGCGTCGAAGGCCTCATTGACTTCCTGGAACACACGATGAGGCATCATGGGGCTGCAGGCATAGTCGGTCTTGCGGGCCAGCTGCTGGCGCAGGGCGGGCAGCTCGGCGGCGCGGGCGGGGTTGATGGGCTTCAGGCCCTGGGCCTTGACCTCTTCGATGAGAGCCTCGGTGGCCAACTTGGCGTCGGAAACGATGCCCAGGGTGGGCTCGAAGACCATGCCGATCTGGCTGGGCTCAATGTTGATGTGGATGAACTTGCGGTCGCCGCAGTAGGTCTTCAGATCGCCGGTGTGACGGTCGGAGAAGCGGTTGCCGATGGCCAGAACCAGGTCGGAATCCAGCATGACCCGGTTGCCGATGGGCTGGCCAACCTGGATGCCGGCATGACCGGCGTTGAGGGGATGATCCTCGGGGATGCCGCCCTTGGCCTGGTAGGTGGTGATGACGGGGATCTGCAGCATCTCGGCCAGCTCCACGACCTTGTCGCAGCACTCGCTGATGAAGCAGCCGCCGCCCATGATGATGACGGGGCTCTTGCTCTCGCCGATCATCTTGACAGCTTCCTTGATCTTGGCCAGGTCGGGCTTGACCACGGGGATCTCACGGGGCACATAAGTATCGATGTCGAAGTCCAGCTCGGCGTTCTGCACATTGAGGGGGAACTCAATGAGAACAGGGCCGGGGCGGCCTTCCCGCATCACATAGAAAGCCTCGTTCATGATGGCGGGCAGATCCTCGGGCTTCATGACGCACCAAGCCTTCTTGGTGACGGTCTTGGCGATGTCCGGCATATCCACGCACTGGAAGGGCTCCTGCTTGAGCTGGTTGGTGTTGGCCTGGCCCACCACGCAGAAGACGGGCATGGAGTCGATGTAGGCAGTGTACAGACCAGTGACGAAGTTGGTGGCGCCGGGGCCGGCAGAGCAGATGGCCAGAGCGGGCTCGTGCTTGGCGCGCTGATAACCGTCGGCCGCATGGACGCAGGCCTCCTCATGACGCATGGTGAAGTGCTCAATGGGAGCGCCCTCCATGTACTGATACACAGGGTTGATGGCGGCGCCGGGGATACCGAAGGCGGTGGTGATGCCTTCCTTGACCATGATCTCGACCATGGCCTGTGCGGCTTTCATTTTCATTGCGATGTCTCTCCTTTTCTTTCTCCTTAGTGGGGAACGGTCAAAATACTGCTTTTTACCGAAATCTTTTGCCGGCCGCCCGGGAACATCTCCCTTTCGCGCCGGAAAATTTCAATAATTAAAACAATATTTTATGCTTACTCTGCTTTAAGTATAATCATTCCAAAAAAGTTTGCAAGGGAAAGAAAGGCTTTTTTTCGTTTTCTATTTTTTGCCCAATTTCTCCCCCCCGCTTTGTGGGGATTGCTGTAAGATATTTCGATTTTCGAAATAAAAATTTATTATTCAATATTTGTTGGTTTTATATATTGTAATTTGCCCGCAATCGATTACAATAAAAGCTAAAATACCGGCGCAAATCAAGCCGGCCCCATGGGCCGTACCGGCTTTTGCGCCCCACAGGGGGGTTCGTCATGCCCGGCCAGGCCGAAAAAGAAAAAAGCAAGGCTTCCATTTCCAATCAGTCTTCCGAAAAACTGCTGCAGCTCATCGAATTTCTCAGCGAGCAGGAAGAGCCGCTGCGCCTTCTGGATATTTCCCGGCAGACGGGCATGAACCAGAGCACTGCCAGCCGTTTCCTTTCCGCCCTGAAAAGCCGGGGTTATGTGGCCCAGAATTTCCAGAACGGGAAGTACTCCCTTACCTATAAGATCTGCCGCATCGCCAACAATGTGAGCAGCCGGATGGACATGCGCCATGTGAGCCTACCCTACCTGCGCAGCCTGAGCCAGATCTTTGGCTGCACCAGCAACCTGGTGGTGGAATACGACCTGTCGGTGATGTACCTGGAGGTGGTGGCCGGCCCCCGGCAGATGCTGGTTCCCCTGCAGCGGATCGGCATTGTGGCGCCCCTGCACTGCACCAGCGCCGGCAAATTGATCCTGACCGAATTCAGCGCCGAAAAAATGCAGGAGCTGCTCAAGGTGAAGGGGCTGCCCAAATACACCGAGCATACCATCACCACCGAGGAGGGACTGCGGCGGGAACTGGCCGAAGTGGCCCGGCTGGGCTATGCCTTTGACAATGAGGAATGCGAACTGGGCACCCGCTGCGTAGCGGCTCCCCTGCGGGATTTCTCGGGCCGGGTTGTGGGCGCCATCAGCGTGAACGGGCCGGTGGTGCTGATGACCGACGAATACATCCAGCAAAAACTGCCCCAGCTGCTGGCCATTGCGGGCGAGATCAGCGCCCACCTGGGCTATGAGCAGGGTGAAACTGAACGGGACGGAAGATCATCCCCTCTCCCCTATTGATAAAACCAGAAAGAGCGCTCTGCCCCAAGGGGCAGAGCGCTCTTTGCATCTGTCAGAGCACGTCCCGCCAATCGACGATGCTCCGATTATCAGGCTGCCTGTGCGGCCGCTTTCTTCTTGCGGCTCCACTGGATGCCCAGGAGCGCCAGCATGAGCACCACGCCCAGAATATCGCTGTAGAATTCCGGAATGACCAGGCATATGGCTGCCGCCACCGCCAGCGGACGTTCTATCAGCTTCATGGGTGCGATACCGTGGCCTATCAGCGCCATGCTCAAGCCATAGGCGCCGATCAGGCAGGTGACTGCCACCTGAATGATCTCCAGCGCGCTGCCTACGCCCAGCATGGCAGGGCTATATACAAAGGTATAGGGGATCAGGAAGATGATGAAACTGTACTTGAAAGCTTCCAGGCCCAGCTTCCACATATTGTCGCCCACGATACCGGCCGCGGTGAAGGAGGAAAGCGCCACCGGCGGGGTAATCATGGAGAGGTTGGCAAAGTAGAACACAAAGAAGTGCGCTGCCAGGGCAGGCACGCCCAGCTTGATGATGCTGGGGCAGAGCAGGGTGGCAGACATGATATAGGCCGCGCTGGTGGGCATACCCATGCCCAGAACCAGTGCCATGAGCATGGTGGCCACCAGAGCCAGCAGAAGGCTGTTGCTAGCCAGGGCATTGATCATGCTGGAGAAGCGGATGCCCAGGCCGGTAGCCGTGATCTGGCCCACAATGATGCCGGCCAGCGCGCAGGGCAGGGTCACGATGACCGCCTGACGGCCGGTGGAGACCAGAGCCTTGAGCAGCTCATAAAAGCTGAGGCGGGTATCCTTCCGGATCATGCACAGCAGGATCAGGGCGATGGTGGCATAGGTGCAGCAGCGCATCATGGAGCCGCCCTGGATGATCAGAACCACCAGTACCACCACGCTCAGCAACAGATGGATGTGGCTGATGATGGCGCGGCGGCAGTCCGCCACATTGATATCAGGCTTCTGCAGGCCGTTTTTCTTGGAATACATATCCACCAGAAAATACAGGGCCGCCAGGAAAATGAAGGAAGGAATCACGGCCGCCAGCATGATGGTGGGATAGCTGATACCGGCCATATCCACCATAATAAAGGCAGCGGCACCCATTACCGGGGGAATCAGCTGGCCGGCAGTACCGCCAATGGCCAAAATGCTGCCGGTAAAGCGGTTGTCAAAGCCCTGCTGCTTCATGGGCTCGTACATGATGGTACCAATCGAGGCCACATTGCCGGGGGCGCTGCCCGAGATCATACCGAACAGAGCCGAGGCCACGATGGTGGCTTTGCCCGAACCGCCGTTAGCCTTACGGGTAAACAGAGTGGAAATATTCACGAAGAGCTGACCGGCCGGGGTCGCCGTGAGGAAAGCGCCGAACAGCAGGAAGTAGAACACCGTACCACAGGCAGTGCTCACCGGCGAGCCGAAAATGCCGCCGGTGGAGAAAACCTGCACTTCGATAAACTTGGAGAAGGGCATGTTGGAGTGAGCCAGCATACCGGGCAGCATTTCACCCCAGAAGCCATAGGCAATGAATACCAGCACAATGATGGTGAGGGCCATATTTACAGCCCGCCGGCTGCACTCAATAAGCAGCAGGATCATCACCACAGCCACCACATTGTCCATGGGGGTCAGGGGGTCCACAAACGCCATCCGGGTGTCGTACCGCTCTCCATTCAGCAGCATGTAAATGCCGCAGAGGACGGTGGCGGCAAAGAAGATATACTCATACCATTTGGGCCAGTACACCTGCCCCTTGGGGACCTTATTTTTCTTCAGCAGGGGGAAGCTCAGGAAAACCAGACCCATGCCGAAGCAAACATGGACGGGCCGCATGATCAGGGCGCTGTAGGAGCCCCGGACAACCACCCACAGCTGGAACGCTACCCAGAGCAGCGCCCATAGGGCGGCAGGATTGCAGAAAGTTTGGATGTATTTATTCTTTTTCACGTTTTTCTCCCTTTTTCATTCCGAAAAAGCAAGCGGGCCCCGGACCCCGGGGCCCGCTTGTTCCGCTGACAGATCAGAGCAAACCGGCTTCCTTATAATATTTTTCGGCACCGGGATGCAGGGGGATGCCCAGACCGGCCTCATCGGCGGCAGTCTCAGGGCTGAAACGCTGGAGGGCAGTATGTCCGGCGTTCACGTCGGCCGCGTTCTCGCACATGGCCTTGGCCAGGTCATAGGCCACTTCGTCGCTCAGATCCGAAGTGCAGAACAGGTTGGAGGTAACGCCAAAGGTGGACAGATCCTCATCCTGCCCATTGAAGCTGCCGGCAGGCAGGGTCTCGGGGCTGAAGCCCTTTTCGTTCACAAAGGTGTCGATCATTTCCTGGGGGAACTGGATGAAGGTCATGTCGGTGGTGGAGGCCAGCTCGGTCATGGCCGCATGTCCCTGGGTGATGTTGTGGCAGATAAAGTCGGTACGGCCGTCCTTGATATTCTCCACGCTGGTGGTCCAGTCGGCGTATTCCACCGTGCCGCCCCAGGAGATGATATCGTCAAAGGTCATGCCGTAGTATTCCAGAATCATGCCGGTGACCACGTTGCCCATGTTGCCGGCAGGCAGGCAGCTGATGTTGACGGGCAGATGCTTTTCCGCCACTTCGGCCAGGTCGGTCCAGCCTGCATCGGTGCGGACCACCGCCACATAATAGAAGGTATCCAGATAACCGGCAATGCCTCTCAGGTTATCATAGGCCTCGGTGTACAGCCCCTCGCCGTTATACGCCCATTTGCAGGACATGTTGTAGCCAATACCCAGCTGATAGGCCCCTTGAGCCACCTGAATGGGGTTGGAGGTGGCGCCGCCTTCGGCAGCGGCATTGACCATGGAGCCCGAGGGCAGGCCCTTGGTGAGGACCTCGCTGAGGGTGGCACCGTAGGAATACCAGGAGGTGCCGGAGGAACTGGTGACCAGGTCCAGAGCGACCGGTTCGCCCGAAACAGCCCCGCCGGAAGCGGCGCCGCCGGATGTGGCCGATGCCTGAGAAGAAGACCCGGAAGAACCGCAGGCCGTCATCAGGCTTGCAGCCATGGTCAGGGCAAGTACTGTTGCAAGCAGCTTTTTCATGTGTTTTACCTCTTTTCTCTTTTCAATTTGATCCGCTGTGTTTCAGCGGTCTTATTCAATCTCTGCACACCACCAGGTCCCGCACCCGCTTCCCATCCGCAGGAGACAGATGAATGACCTCGGTTTGGGGATCTACCTGTTTGGCACAGGCCAGCACCTGGCTGCCGTTGAGCTTGCAGACACAGCGCCCGCAGATGGCCTGGCAGCAGGAGGAATGCCGGTAATATGCCAGGGTGTGATCCAGATGGGTATAGATGTAATCCAGGATATCCATAACCGTCATGGTTCGGGCAAAGGGCGGCACTTCATAAACAGCCAATCCGCTGCTTTTTTCAATTTCCACTTTCATAGCCTTATCCTCCCAGAATCGTGTCGGCAATGCAGTCCAGTACCGATGGATAATTCTTTGTATCCAGCGGCAGATACGGAGCCCGGGGCGCCGCTTTTTCGTATACCGGCTGCCCTTCTTCCAGGTACGCCTGCCAGCTGAACAGGTACCGCTGGTTATCCACCTGAGGCTCGTCCGCCCGCAGGTGACAGCCCCGGCTTTCCTTCCGGTCCAGGGCCGAGCGGATCCCGATCTCCGCGCAGAGAGCCAGGTTGCGCACCAGCACCGAATTGATCCATTCCAGGTTATACTGGCGGGACCCCGGCGCGGCCATTTCTTCCAGGGAAGCCCGCAGCTCACAGATCTGCTCATAGGCTTTCTGCAGGCGCTGGCCATCTCGGATAAACCCGAAGCCTTCCTCACAGATGCTCTCCAGCTTTTTCCAGGCCTCAATGGGGCTTACCCCCTGCCCGCGCTGGGTGGGCGCAAGCAGGCGATCCAGTGCCTGAGCGGTATTTTCCGGCTCCAGCTGACGGACCTGACGGGCATACAGGGCAGCATTTTTGCCCGCCGCGCGCCCGTGGGCTAACATCTCGGTGAGTCCGTCACCGCTGCGGAAGGCGCCGAACACCCCTGCTGTGACCTCGCCCGCCGCGTACAAACCCGGCAGGCCGGCCCCGAAGTCCTTATCGATCACCACGCCGCCCATGCTGTATTCGTTGCCGAAACCGCACATCAGACGCTTTTTATTCTGGATGATCTCCTCTGCCAGCTTCGGCAGATCGATGTGATGGTACCGGTCTTTCCCATGCCACCAGTGCTGATTCTGGTAGAAGGTCTTGAACCCGTCCCGAATCTCCTGATCGGTATAGGCCGAGTAATCCATGTAGAAGCGATTGCCGTACCGATCCCACTTGGCGTACATGCCCGGCGCGTAGAAAGCGCAGTACAGCAGCTTTTTGACCTTGCTGTTGGAGGCATTGGTCTTATAGCGGGGATCGGAAGAGTATACCAGCTCTTCTCCGTCCAGATCCGTAGCTTTGTGCCGCAAGGGGAAGATGTTGGGCATGGTCATCTGGAAGGGAAGGATTGAGCCCTTCGCATACAAGGGTTCCTGAATGGTGGGAATCGCCAGCAGGAACTCCATATCCTTGACCTTTGCCCCTGCCCGCAGGGCCATTGCGATGCCGTCGCCGGTCATATCGCTGTTGGTGTTTTTCAGCTCATAGGGCTGCCAGCCGCCGGTAGCCAGAATCACCGATTTGGCCCGGAATTCCAGCAGCCGGCCGGTGAACACTTCAAAGCCTATCGCGCCGCAAACCTGCCCGTCGCTGGTCAGCAGATCGGCGATGATGGTATCTTCATAGGCCTCGATCTCCTGATGGGAGGTGAGCCCATGGCGAAGAGCGCTGCCAAAGGCTACACCGCCGGCCCGCCAGCGGCAGGCTTTGGGGGCAAACACAAAAGTACTTCCGCATTCCTTGACCCAATCCAGCAGCTCCTTGACTGCCGGCGGCCCCTCTTCCACAAACTGCTTCTGCAGTTCCTGGTCGCCCAGGCCAAAGCCGCAGGCCACCATCTTGTGGAACAGGCTTTCAGCGGTGTATTCCTGGTTGGCTTCCGCTTCACCGCACACGTCCCGGGCACCCTGCCCGTCCACGCCGAAGCTTCCACCCAGCATGATGGCGTTTCCGTTCTTGCCCACCTTGCCTTTGGATACCAGGACCACCCGGGCACCTTCCCGGGCTGCGGCCACGGCGCTCATTACGCCGGCACCGGACCCGCCGATCACCAGGACATCCGATTCGATACGTTCTGTCTGGTTCATATGTCCCTCCTTTTTCCCTGCCGGTTTTCCAAAAAGTACCGGGCAGATTTGATGGGTAGTTCTCAGCGATTGGCCAGCCTGTAGGCGTGGCGGTTCACGGTCATATCAATGGTGTAGGCAATGCCCTCGGCGGTGTCAAAGAAGCTCTCGTTCAGGGTCCCCTTCACCCAATCGGCCGCAGCCTTCTTCAAGGGTTCGGTGAAGTACTGGCGGAAGGTGGAAACGCCCTTCTCGGTCACGCCGCCCTTGGTGGCACGGCGGGCCATATCCGCTTCCAGCTCGGGCCGGTCGGCCAACTGAGCCGCCAGGGCAAACACCTCAAAGTTAGCCCCATGGAAGCCCCGGGCCAGCTCTTCCCGGCAGCCCACCGACAGCACATACCGCAGGATGCCCTCGTACCAGGCAACCGACATCTTTTCCACAAAGGGGCGGATATCCTCGGGCACATCTGCCTCCGAACAGGGATACATTCCCTCCCCGTTCAGCCCTGCGTGCCGCCGGTACACCGCCCGCCAGCAGGAGGCCAGATCTTTTACTTCCACCTCCCGGCCGGCTTCTTCCAGCCCGTCGGCAATGGCGCAGACGCAGTCCGCAATGGTGTAGGTGGTGATCTTGCTGGAAAGTCCTACCAGGCTCTCATCCTGATCCACCACAAAACTCTGGCTGAACATGTCGGAGAATTCCAGGGCCCGGGCCTTCCGGTCCTCCGGGAAAGGCCGGCCAAAGACCACAAAACCTGCCCCCAGCTTCTGCAGGGGCACCCCCTGCTTTTCATCCGCCATACAGGGCAGGAACTTGGCCACGTTCACATCCTCTCCCAGCAGATCCAGATACATCTGGGGGGCCGGCGTGGGGCCGAAGGTGTAGATATCCGGCAGGTTCCAGCCCTTCTGCCGGGCCTCTTCAAAATAGGGCTTGAGCTGGGTCTCGGCCACCACCGGGATGGTCTTGGGCGGGGTGGCCACGATCACGATGTCCGGCTTCTTTTCCCGCAGCAGCTGTTCCGTGTTCCCCGCCGATACCGGGAAAGGCACCTGCTTTTGCAGTTCGGCCACCTTGTCCGGGTTGTTCCGTACCCCGAACACCTGGGTGTTCATCCTGTCCCCCAGCAGCTGCCGATAGCCCGGCATCAGGAACTTGCCGATGTTGCCCATGCCGATCACCAGTATGTTGTAATCCGGCTGCATCACCATACTTGTCTTACCTCCTTTTTCTGCGGGCCCGCCCAGAGGGCTTTCCCGTTTTCTCCTTTGTTCTTTTTTCCGTTGGCACACATTTTTCTTGGCTCTTCTGTATGGACAGAAGAGATATGCATTTTTGTTTTCTCTTAGGACACCAACATTGTACCCCCCACCCCCATTTTGCACAATATAGTTTTCAACATTTCTATTATTTTTGTACTTTTCGTCGATTTGCAATATTTTCATTCCATTTTTTCTTGCTTTCTTCCCCGCAAAAATTTTATAAATCAAAATCAGATTCTATACTTTGCTTTCCCTTTCGTCTTTTTGACAAAATTCGTCTCTGGAAATGCCTTTTTTTCATTTCAACTTTGATATATATTTTTTCATTTTTGAGAATTTTCCTCTGCCTTACATTTGTCTTTTTCTTGCATAAACAGAAAAACCTGATCCAGCGGTACTGCCGGGTCAGGCTCTTACTATAAGCACAGCCTCCCCCTTCGGGGAGGCTGTGCTTTCTTATTCAGCTTTCTCTTTTCCGGGCTGACCTTTTTACCGATTGGCCAGCCTGTAGGCGTGGCGGTTCACGGTCATATCAATGGTGTAGGCGATGCCCTCGGCGGTGTCAAAGAAGCTCTCGTTCAGGGTCCCCTTCACCCAATCGGCCGCAGCCTTCTTCAAGGGTTCGGTGAAGTACTGGCGGAAGGTGGAAACGCCCTTCTCGGTCACGCCGCCCTTGGTGGCACGGCGGGCCATATCCGCTTCCAGCTCGGGCCGGTCAGCCAACTGAGCCGCCAGGGCAAACACCTCAAAGTTAGCCCCATGGAAGCCCCGGGCCAGCTCTTCCCGGCAGCCCACCGACAGCACATACCGCAGGATGCCCTCGTACCAGGCAACCGACATCTTTTCCACAAAGGGGCGGATATCCTCGGGCACATCTGCCTCCGAACAGGGATACATTCCCTCCCCGTTCAGCCCTGCGTGCCGCCGGTACACCGCCCGCCAGCAGGAGGCCAGATCTTTTACTTCCACCTCCCGGCCGGCTTCTTCCAGCCCGTCGGCAATGGCGCAGACGCAGTCCGCAATGGTGTAGGTGGTGATCTTGCTGGAAAGTCCTACCAGGCTCTCATCCTGATCCACCACAAAACTCTGGCTGAACATGTCGGAGAATTCCAGGGCCCGGGCCTTCCGGTCCTCCGGGAAAGGCCGGCCAAAGACCACAAAACCTGCCCCCAGCTTCTGCAGGGGCACCCCCTGCTTTTCATCCGCCATACAGGGCAGGAACTTGGCCACGTTCACATCCTCTCCCAGCAGATCCAGATACATCTGGGGGGCCGGCGTGGGGCCGAAGGTGTAGATATCCGGCAGGTTCCAGCCCTTCTGCCGGGCCTCTTCAAAATAGGGCTTGAGCTGGGTCTCGGCCACCACCGGGATGGTCTTGGGCGGGGTGGCCACGATCACGATGTCCGGCTTCTTTTCCCGCAGCAGCTGTTCCGTGTTCCCCGCCGATACCGGGAAAGGCACCTGCTTTTGCAGTTCGGCCACCTTGTCCGGGTCGTTCCGTACCCCGAACACCTGGGTGTTCATCCTGTCCCCCAGCAGCTGCCGATAGCCCGGCATCAGGAACTTGCCGATGTTGCCCATGCCGATCACCAGTATGTTGTAATCCGGCTGCATGATCATAGTTGTCATACCCCTTTTCTTTCTTTTCTTCCTTGTATTGTACCTCTGAACCCGCTCGGCTGCAACCGGTCTATTGACAGCCCGCCGCCGGGGGTGTACGCTGTACCCATCTTAAAAATCGGCCGGGTACGCCCGGCCAGAAAAGGATGTTCCCATGACCCTGCAGCAGCTGATCTATGCCGTCACCGTGGCCGACCAGACCTCCATGAACCGGGCAGCCCAGGCCCTTTTTCTCTCCCAGTCCAGCCTTTCCGCCAGCATCCACAATCTGGAACAGGAAATCGGGCTGACCATCTTCCGGCGCACCAACCGGGGGGTGAGCTCCACGCCGGAGGGGGAGGAATTCCTCCTCTATGCCCGTCAAATCGTGAACCAGTACCGGCTGGCCGAGGAAAAATACATTTACAAAAAAGAGAGCAAGAAGAGCTTCAGCGTTTCCAGCCAGCACTACACCTTTGCGGTAAAGGCCTTTATCGAGATGGCAAAGCGGTTCGGGCCGGATCAGTACGCCCTGGGCATCTATGAGTGCAAGACCGCCGAGATCCTGGAAAATGTGCGGAACTACAAATCCGAGCTGGGGGTACTGTACATTGACGATTTTAACGGGGAGATCCTGCAGAAGCTGATGGCGGACAACGGGCTGGAATTCACCGAGCTGTTCACCTGCAACACCTATGTGTTCCTGGCGGCCTCCCATCCCCTGGCCAACCGGGAGAGCCTGAGCCTGGAGGACCTGGAACCCTACCCCTGCCTTTCCTTTGATCAGGGCTCCAACCAGGCCTTTTACCTGGCCGAGGAGGTGTACAGCACCTACCACTACCGGCAGATCATCAAGGCCAGCGACCGGGCCACCCTGTTGAACCTGATGGTGGGGCTGGAGGGCTACACCCTCTGTTCCGGCATCCTCTGTGAGGAGCTGAACGGGGAGGGCTGGCGGGCGGTACCCCTGCGCAGCGACAAGGTGATGCATATCGGCTATGTGAAGCGCCAGGGTTTTGAGGTGAGCCCGCTGGGTTCCATCTATATTGAGGAACTGAAAAAATGTAATGTGAATGTGCTGGGCTGAAAAGCGGCACAAAACAGCAGGGCCTTTCCCCCAAAAAGGGAAAGGCCCTGTTTTGCTTATTCCTGCAAGGGCAGATAGGTATCGGCCAGGCTCTGCACCAGCCGGCCCATCTCCCGCCGGACGGCGGCGGGCCCGATCACCCGCACCTCGCCCCCGAAGCCGCAGACCCAGCCCAGGAACTGGGGGCTGACGGCCACCGGCACGGTGAGGTGGAAGGTCTCATCGGCCTGGGGCACCAGGATTGCCTCGGTACCGAACCGGTCCAGCATGACGCCCACCAGGCTGTTGGCGCATTTCAGGGTGACCTTTTCCTCCCGGCCCCCATACATCCCGAACATCTTGCGGGTATAGGCAGCCAGGTCCAGAGCCGAAAATTCCGCTTTTCCCTGGCGGGGCAGCTCGGTCTGGCGCACCCCTTTCATTTTATCCACCCGATAATGGCGGATGCCCTCGCCGGTATAGGCCACCAGATAGTAGTTGGCGTTTTCCCAAGCAAGGACCCAGGGGCTGGCCTGGTAGATCTGCCCGCCCCGCCGGGGCACCCGGCGCTTGCGCAGGTCCCATTCCAGATACTGGAACTGCACCTGCCGGTCCCGGGCGATGGCCTCGTGGAGAGCATCCACATTGTAGTAGATGCTCTCGTTCATGGTCTTGACCCGGCCGGAAACAAAGACCTGCCGCTGCATCTTCCTGGCCTGGGCCTCGCTGGTCAGCCCTTCCAGCTTCCGGATAAGCTTTTTGCTCTTATCCTTGGTGATGAACTGGCTGGCCTGCACCGCGTCCACCAGCAGCTTGAGTTCCGGCAGTTCAAAGGTGCGGCTGCCCAGATAGTACCCGCCGCCCCGGCCCCGGCTCAGCTCCACGTCCACCCCGCTGGCCCGCAGGGCCTCGATATCGTTGTAGATACTCTTGCGCTCGGCCCGGATCCCCTCGGCTTCCAGTGCCCGGATCAGCTGGGGCACACTGAGGGGGTGATCCTCATCGGTTTTTCTTTCCAGAATATTCTTCAGCACCAGGAGCTTGGCCTTCTGGCCTTCCTGCCGGGACATGGCGGTTCCTCCTCTCGGGGCCTTCCCCTTTACTTCAGATCAAAGGCGCTGCGTCTCTGGGTGGACAGGCGGAACATCTCCTCCAGCCCTTCCCGGTCTTCTGCCTCCAGATAGCCCTTCATCTGCTGCAGGGCTGCCGAAAACTGGTCGATCTGGGCCGACAGGTTTTCCCGGTTCCACAAAAACAGCTCGGCCCACATCTCGGCGTTGATCTTGGCGATCCGGGTCAGGTCCCGGAAGGAATCGCCGGTGTACTGGGCCAGGTCGGCATTGTCGCTGGCGCACATCAGGCTCACCGCAATGGCATGGCAAAGCTGGCTCACATAACCGATCATCCGGTCGTGCTGGGCCGGGGTGAGGGTGGTGATGCGGGCAAAGCCCAGCTCATGGGCCAGCTCGGTGATCCAGACAATGGCCCCGGGGGTATTGGCCGGGGTGGGGGTGATGATGAAATTGGCGCTGGAAAAATCCACCTTCGCCGCGTTCTGTACCCCGCTTACCTCCTTGCCCGCCATGGGGTGGCTGGCAATGAACTCGCTGCCCGGGGGCATCAGGGCCTGGACCTTATCCACCAGGCCGGTCTTGACACCGGATACATCGGTGGCGATGCAGCCGGGGCGGATATAGCTGCCCCATTCCTCCATCCAGCGGATAAGGGCGGTGGGATAAAGGCCAAAAACGATATGGTCTGCCTGGCCGATCAGGTCGGCAAAATCCCGGGTCTTGCCCTCGGCCACATAGCCCTGTTCCAGAGCCCAGTCCAGATTGCTCTGGCTGCGGTTGATGCCCAGCACCCGGTACCCGGCCCGGGAAAGTTCCAGGGCGTACTTGCCGCCCAGCAGCCCCAGGCCCACCACCAGATAGGTCTTGCGCTTATCCATCGATGCAGTCCACCTTTCCGTTCAGTTTCCGGATATCCTCAAAGAAGGAGGGCCAGCTCTTTTCCACCGCCTGGGCCCCCTGGATCTCGGCCTCAAAACCGCCGGCCAGGGCCAGGATGGTCAGGGCCATCACCACCCGGTGATCGTTATGCCCATCCAGCGGGGCGGCGGGGGCGTGCAGCCCCTGCTGGGCTCTGCTGCCGAAATCCGGCGCCGCCGGCACTGCCGCGGGGGCAGCCACCAAGGCCCGGCTGGGCAAGGGGATCAGCGCCCCTTTCTTTTTTTCCCGGGGCGCGGCCGGGAAAGCGGCAAAACCCTGGATATACAGGGTATCCCCCTCGCAGCGGATATGGGCCCCGAATTTTTCCAATTCCTGCTGCATGGCCTCGATCCGGTCGCTCTCTTTCAGGCGAAGCCGGCCGGCGTTCTCGATCACCGTCTCCCCCTCGCAGAAGAGGGCCAGCACCATCAGGATGGGCCCCAGGTCGGGGCAGTCGGACAGATCCACCCGGGTAGCCTTGAGATGGGAAGCCCGAAAACTCACCTTGTCCGCCCGGCGGGTAAAGTGGGCCCCGCACCGGCGCAGGATATCCAGGATGACCGCATCCCCCTGCAAACTCTCCTTTTTCAGGCCGGTGAGGGTAATGCCGCCCCGCACGGCCCCCAGCACGGCCAGGAAGGCCGCCTGGCTGTAATCCCCTTCCACCCGGGCAGAGCCGGCCAGATACCGCTGGCCGCCCGGCACCTGCAGGGTATATTCATCCTTCCAGGAGGCCCGCACCCCAAACTCGGCCAGGGCCGAGAGGGTCAGGTCGATATAGCTCCGGCTTTCCACCGGGGGCAGCAGCCGGATCAGGCTGTCCCCTTCCAGCAGAGGCAGGGCAAAGAGCAGCCCGGTGACAAACTGGCTGGACACATCCCCCCGCAGCAGGTATTCCCCCGGCGCCAGCGGGCCCCGCAGGGTAACGCCCTCGGCATCCTGGCTGAAGGCCAGGCCCCGCTCAGAAAAGATCTGCTGGTACACCGTCTGAGGCCGCTGCATCAGCCGCCCGTGGCCCAGCAGCCGCACCGGCTGATCCAGCAGGCCGGCCAGGGGGATGAAAAAGCGCAGGGTGCTGCCGCTCTCCCCGCAGTCCAGCGGGGCGGCGGGGGGCTGGGGGAAGCCCACCCCCTCCACCAGGGCCCAGCCCTCGCCGGTTTTGACCCCGGCGCCCAGGGCCTGCAGACAGCCGCAGGTGACCTGGATATCATTGGAAAACTCCAAACCTTCCACCCGGCTCTGACCCCGACCCAGGCCGGCAGCCATCAGGCAGCGGTGGGCCAGACTTTTGGAGGGGGGAGCGCTGAGGGTGCCCCCCGGATGGGAAGGATGCAGACGGACTTTCATGTCAGATTCTTCTTTCCTTTATTTTCAGCTCTTTTGATTTTTGGCCCAAAGGCCAAATCGCGGGCCTTACATCTCCCGGCCTACGGCCCGGGCCACGGCCCGGCATTTTTCCACCACCTGGGCAAACTTGGCGGGCTTGAGGCTCTGGGCGCCGTCGCTCCAGGCATGCTCCGGGTCGTTGTGCACCTCGATGATCAGGCCGTCGGCCCCCGCCGCCACGGCAGCCAGGCTCATGGCCTCCACCAGACGCCAGTCGCCGGTGGCGTGGCTGGGGTCGATGATGACGGGCAGGTGGCTCTTCTGCTTGAGGATGGGGATGACCGAAAGATCCAGGGTGTTCCGGGTGTATTTTTCAAAGGTGCGGATGCCCCGCTCGCAGAACATGACGTTCTCGTTGCCGCCGGCCATGATGTACTCGGCGGACATGATCCACTCCTCGATGGTGTTGGCCAGGCCCCGCTTGAGCAGCACCGGCTTGTGCATCTTGCCCACCGCCTTCAGGAGGTTGAAGTTCTGCATGTTCCGGGCGCCGATCTGCACCACATCCACATATTCCTCGAATTCGGGGATCTTATCCTCGCTCATCAGCTCACTGACAATGGGCAGACCGGTCTCTTCCCGGGCCTTGACCATATCCATAATACCCTCGGTACCCAGGCCCTGGAAGGCGTAGGGGGAGGTGCGGGGCTTGTAAGCGCCGCCCCGCAGCATGCAGCCGCCGCCGGCCTTTACCTGGCGGGCGATCTGGCAGACCTGCTCGGCCCCTTCCACGCTGCAGGGGCCGCCGATGACCACCACTTTTTCCTTGCCGCCGATCTTGATGCCGTTCACATCCACAACGGTATCCGCCTCATGGAAGAGCCGGTTGGCCCGCTTGTAGGGGGCGGACACACGGGTGACGCTTTCCACATAGGGGTTGGCCGCCACCAGTTTTTCGTCGATCTTGGTGGTATCGCCCACCAGGCCAAACACGTTGTAATCGGTGCCGCGGATCAGGGTAACGGAAAGTCCCTTGTCCTCGAATTCCTTGATAATCTTGTCGATTTCCTGTTGGGGTGTGCCCCGTTTGGTAGAGATGATCATGCTGTTTTCTCCTTTTCTTTTGATCTCTTGCCGCCTGGGCACGGACCCCGGCTGTCCCGGCTGCCCGCTTGGTCCCCTTGCCTGGGGGCTCGGCCGGCGCACCACCCTTGGCCCGCCGCCGCCCGCTTTTTATGCCCCCGAAGGGGCGTTTCACTTTTTTGCCCGGCCCTCCCGGGGCCGGTTTTCAGAGCAGTTCTTCCAGGCGCTGCATGGCCTGTTCCAGTGCCTGCTCCAGGGTTCCGCCGTTTTCCACCAGGGCGTCGGCGGCAGCCCGGTACAGGGGCTCCCGCTCTTTTTCCATCCTGGCCAGCGCTTCCCGGCTGCTGCTCAGGGGGCGATGGCCCCCCACAGCCAGGGCTTCCAGCGGCCGGCGCACCCAGAGCACCGGCCCGTTCTGGCGCAGGGCATGGGCGTTGCCGGGGGTCTTGATGATGCCCCCGCCGCAGCTCAGCACCCTGCCGTTCTCCCGGCCGAATTCGGCGGCCAGGGCCGCCTCCCGGGCCCGGAAGCCCGCCTCCCCTTCCTCTTCAAAGATCTGAGGGATGGGTTTCCCGTCCCGCTTTTCCAGCTCGGTATCCAGATCGACCAGGGGCTTATCCAGCCGGGCCGCAAGCAGCCTGCCCAGGGAACTTTTGCCGCTGGAGGGCATCCCGATCAGGCTGATATTGCACAATTCCAGTTTGAGTTTTTTGTGGATCTCGCCGATTTGCTCCCGGGGCAGGGGCCGATCCAGAAAATGCTCGGCTGCCAGCACCGCCTGGGCCACCAGCATCTCAAAGCCGCACACCGCCTTGACGCCCTTTTCCTCGGCCCGCAGGAGCAGCTCGGTGCGGAAGGGGTTGTACACTGCGTCCACCACCGCTTCCAGGCTTTCCAGCCCGGTCAGATCCAGCAGGCATTCCCCGTTGTGGGGGTACATCCCCGCCGGGGTGGTGTTGAAGATGACCTGGGCATCCTTTTGCCGGGCAGCCTGCTCATAGCTGAGCCGGCCCGGGCCGGCGCTCCGGCTTACCGTTTCCACCCGGGCGGCGCCCAGATGCCGGCAGACCGCGGCCACCGTGTTGTGGGTACCCCCGGTGCCCAGGATCAGGACGTTTTTCCCCTCCAGGGTGATATTGTGGGCCCGGAGCATGTACAGAACGCCCCCGAAATCGGTGTTGTAGCCGTACAGCCGGCCGCCCCGGTTCACCAAGGTGTTCACCGCCCCGATGCTGCGGGCCCCCTCGTCCACCTCATCGCAGTAGGGGATGACCAGCTGCTTATAGGGGATGGTCACATTCAGGGCCTTGAAGTCCCGTTTTTCCAGAAAAGCCCGGGCTTCTTCCTCGGTGGGCAAGGGGCAGAGCTCATAGGCGTACTCCCCCAGCCGCTCATGGATGATCTTGGAATAGCTGTGGCCCAGTTTGGCCCCAATCAGACCGTACTCCATCAGAATCCCTCCCTCTGCCAAAGGGTGCCGAATCGGGCGGTGAGCAGATCCAGCAGGCCAAAAGCGGCCGCCGCCGTCTGCACCACTGCCGCCCGGGGCACGATGGCCGGGTCATGCCGGCCCTGGATCTGGAGCTCGGCCTCGGTAAGGCTGGCCAGATTCACCGTGTGCTGGGCTTTGTAAATGCTGGGGGTGGGCTTGTAGGCCGCCCGGAACACCAGGGGCATGCCGTTGGTGATGCCCCCATTGATCCCCCCGTTGTGGTTGGTGAGGGTGACCACCCGGCCCCCCTGCACCGCCAGGGGGTCGTTGGCCCCGCTGCCTTTCTGGTCGGCCAGGGCAAAGCCGTCTCCGAATTCCACCCCTTTCACCGCCGGAATGGAAAAGAGCAGGTGGGACAGTACGCTCTCGGCGCTGTCAAAGAAGGGCTCCCCCGCGCCTGCGGGCAGGCCCAGCACGGCGGTTTCCAGAATGCCGCCCACACTGTCGCCCTCGGCGGCCGCGCTCCGCACCGCCGCCTTCATGGCTTCCTCCCGGGAAGGGTCCAGCAGGGCAAAGCCCTCCCGCTCTTCCAGGGCCGCCAGCTGGGCGGCCAGTTTCTCTTCCCCTCCGGCAAAGGGCTGGTCATCCAGCCCTGCCAGCCGGTACAGATGGGTGCCGATCCGCACCCCCTTGGCCGCCAGGATGCTCTGGCAGAGGGCGCCCGCCGCCACCAGGGGCGCGGTGAGCCGGCCGGAAAAATGGCCGCCGCCCCGGAAATCCTCAAAGCCCTGGTATTTCACATGGGCGGTATAATCCGCATGGCCGGGCCGGGCCAAGCCAGCGGTTTTGGCGTAATCCCCGCTGCGCTGGGCGGTGTTCTCGATCATCAGGGTGAGGGCCGTGCCGGTGGTGCGCCCGTTGTACACCCCGCTGAGAAAGCGCACGGTATCCGGCTCCTTGCGGGAAGTGGACAGGCCGTCCCCCCGGGCCCGCCGCCGGTCCATCCAGCGGGCGATATGGGCCTCATCCACCGGCAGGCCGGCGGCCAGGCCGTCCAGCACGGCGCCGATGGCGGGGCCGTGGCTCTCGCCGAAGATGGTCAGGCTGACCTGATTTCCAAAGGTATTT
This sequence comes from Allofournierella massiliensis, assembly GCF_021531255.1. Classification (GTDB taxonomy): domain Bacteria; phylum Bacillota; class Clostridia; order Oscillospirales; family Ruminococcaceae; genus JAFBIO01. Next base: position 38,660 of record NZ_JAFBIO010000012.1, read on the forward strand.
TTCATAGCTTCTTCCTTTTATCCAGGGTAACGGCTCACAGCAGGGGTTCTTCCTCCCCGCAGGCCAACACCGGGGTGAGGGGCAGCCCCTCGGCCAGGTTTTTCAGTTCCTGCCGGGGCACCGTAACGATCCGGAAGGTGCCTAGCTGGGGCACCTTGACCAGCCGGACCGTACCGCCCCGGCTCTTTTTGTCGTGGGTCATGGCCTCATATACCTTGGCCTTGTCGTACCCGGTGCGGGTGGGCAGGCCCAGCCGCCGGTAAACTGCCTTGATCCGCTTGACCAGAGCCGGGTCCTCCACCATGGGCAGCAGGCCCAGGGCCACGCATTCCCCGTGGTACAGCCCCCGGGTGCGGCGGCCCCGGATCCCCTTCACCGCCTCGATGCCGTGGCCCAGGGTATGGCCCAGGTTGAGCACCGCCCGGTTGCCCTTTTCGGTCTCGTCCTCTTCCACGATCTTTTTCTTGATGCAGAGGCTGCGGTAGATGATCTCCTCGATCTCCTCCTCTTCCCGGCCCTCCTCGTACATCTCAAAGAGCTCCTCGTCCCCGAACAGGCTCATCTTGATGCTCTCGGCCAATCCGTTCACAAACTGGCGGCGGGGCAGAGTTGCCAGGGTATCCGGGTCGATGAGCACCAGCTTGGGCTGCCAGAAGGCCCCCAGGATGTTCTTGGTATCCCCCAGGTCCACGGCCACCTTGCCGCCGATGGAGGAATCGAACTGGGAAAGGCTGGTGGTGGGGCAGTTGATGAAGTCGATGCCCCGCATATAGGTGGCGGCGCAGAAACCGGCCAGATCCCCGATCATGCCGCCGCCCACGCCCACCACCAGGCTGGTGCGGTCACAGCCGAAGGCCAGCATGGCCCGGGCTACCTTCTCGTAGACGGCCAGGCTCTTGGAGCCCTCGCCCTGGGGCACGGTATAAATGGTACCGTCGGCACACTGATCCAGGATGGTCTGGGCAAAGGCCTCTGGTACCCCGCTGTCGGTAAGGATGAACACCTTGCGGTGGGTCAGGTCGCACAGCTGGCCCGCCCGGCCCAGCGTGCCCCGCTTGATGATGATATCGTAGCTGCGTTTTCCCAGGCTCATGGATAACTTCATACTCATACTTCTCTCCCCTTGCTTTTTTGTTTGGTCACGGCCCGGTTTTCAGCGGGTATAAATGCCCAGCAGCCGCACGCCCCGGCAGACCGCCTCCAGGCTGTTCAGAAGTCTCTGGGCCGCCTCCTCGTTGGGGCTGCCCACCAGTTCGGTATAGAAATAGTATTCAAAGGGATGACCCGGCCGAGGCCGGCTCTTGATACATTCCATATTGAAGCCGGCGGCGGCAATGATCTGGATCACTCCGGCCAGGGTGCCGGGCTTGTTGTCCACCGTGAACAGAAGGCTGAACCGGTTGCCGTCCACCGGCTTTTCCCGGCCGATCACAATAAAGCGGGTAGTGTTGTCCCCGTCCGTATTGATGTTGGGCACCAGCACTTCCAGCCCATAGAGCCGGGCCGTTTCGGGGCTGGCAATGGCTGCCTTGGTCCGGTCGCCGGTCTCGGCCACATACTTGGCCGCCGTGGCGGTGTTGCCCCAGCTGTGGCAGGGCAGCCCCACGCTCTTGAGGAATTTCTCGCTCTGGCGGATGGCCTGGGGATGGCTGTACACATCGGTGATCTCGGAAAGTTTGGTGCCCGGCAATACCAGCAGGTTCTGGCTTACCGGCAGGTCATACACATCCACCACATACAGGTCCCGATGGGCATAGCAGAGATCCAGCACATCGCTCACATCCCCGGCGTGGCTGTTCTCAAAGGGCAGGACGCCGTGGGCAGCCCGGCCCTCTTCCACCGCCGCGAACACCTCGCTCCAGCTGGCGCAGGCCAGGGCCCGGCCCCGGGGGAACAGATGCATCAGGGCGATATGGGTAAAGGCCCCTTCCACCCCCTGGTAGGCCACGGTATCCCGCCCCAGCACGGCGGCCTGGTACTGGCGGGAAAGGGCCATTTCCGCCTTGAGGAAATCCTCAAAATAGGGCTTGAGCTCCTGCCGGCTCAGCCGGGCGGTGTTCTTTTCGATCACCTGCTTTTCCCGGCTGCTGTCCAGGATGGGCATCCCGTGTTCCCGCTTGTAGCGGATGACCTGGGCCACCGCCTCCATCCGTCTTTCAAAAAGCTCAGCCATTCTGGCATCCACATCGTCAATCATCTGCCGGGCCTGTTCCAGCTGATCCATCCTTGCTTGTCCCCTCTTTTCTTTTCTCTTCCGCCGGGTTAGATACCGAAAACGGTACTTTGCCGGGAATAGAAAAATTATAGCACAAAGCGCCGGGCGAAACAATGGCAAACCCGGGCCTGTTTTCCCTCTTCCTGCGGTTGCGCCGGCAGCCCCCGGGGCGGTATAATAGGGCTGTTCGCCCTGCTTTTTCCCGGGCTTTGGCCCGGCCCATGATACAGAAAGGAACCCCATTCCATGAAGATTCTCATCATTGACGGCCAGGGCGGCCGGGTAGGCCGCCTTCTCATCGAAGCGCTCCGCGCCCGGCTGCCCCAGGCCGAGATCACGGCGGTGGGCACCAATGCCATGGCCACCCAGGCCATGCTGAAGGCCGGCCCCCACCACAGCGCCACCGGCGAAAACTCGGTGGTGGTCTGCTGCCGCAGCGCCCAGCTGATCGTGGGGCCGCTGGGCATCGTGCTGGCCGATGCCCTGCTGGGAGAGATCACCCCCGCCATGGCCGCCGCCGTGGCACAAAGCCCCGCCCACCGGCTTCTGCTGCCCTTTGACCAGTGCAGCACCCGCATTGCCGGCATGCCTGCCCTCTCCATGAGCCGGCTGGTGGAACAGGCGGTGGAGGATATCTGCCGCTGGGCCGCCCAGCAGCCCTGCCCGACAGCGCTTTGATTCCCGAAAATCGAAAAAGACCGCCCTGCCCCTTTTGCGGGGCAGGGCGGTCTTTGTTTTTTGTTTCAGGCCTGGCGGTTTTCCGCCATAAAGGCTTCCAGCCCGGCCCGGGTGGGCAGACCCTCATTGTCGCCGGCATTCATGATCTGCAAAGTGCCGATGGCACAGCCCCGCTGTACGGCTCCGGCCAGGTCCAGTCCTTCCATCAGGCCGCTGATGACCCCCACCGCAAAGCCGTCGCCGGCGCCCACCGTATCCACGATCTGCCGGGGCGGATAAGCCCTGACCCGGAAGCTGCCCTCCCGGGTGCAGACCCGGGCACCCTCGGCCCCGGTCTTGATGATCACGGCCCGGGCGCCCCGGTCCAGATAAAACCGGCCAATCTGCTCCGGGTCATCACTGCCGCAGAGGATCTTCCCCTCCTTGACCCCGGGCAGCAGGTAATCGGCCATGCCGGCCAGCCGGTTAATCTGCCGGATCATGACCGATTCATCGGGCCAGAGCTGGGGCCGCAGGTTGGGGTCAAAAAAGATCGGGATCCCCGCCTTCCCTGCCCGTTCCATCAGGGTCAGGCTGGCCTCAAAACATTCCGGGGAAAGGGCGGGCAGGATGCCGGTGAGATGGATGGCATCCCACTCTTCCAGGGGCAGATCCCGCACATCTTGCGGGCTGAGGGTGGAAGCCGCCGAGCCCCGGCGGTAATAAAAGATATCCGGGTCGCCCTGGCTGGTGCGGCTTTTCAGCATAAAGCCGGTGGGCCTGGCCTCGGTCTGGGTGGTGAGGGAGGTATCAATGCCGTTTTGGGCCATCGCCCGCAAGATCCGCCCGCCGAAAGGGTCCCTGCCCAGCTTGGTGAGATAGCCGGCCCGGTGCCCCAGACGGCTGAGCCCCACCGCCACATTAAACTCGGCCCCGGCCACAGAGGCGGAAAAGTTTTCCACCTCTTCCAGGGGCGCTTCTTCCCTGGCGATGAACAGCCCCATGGGCTCGCCGGCAGTCAGGATCTTCTTGCTTTGCAACGCTCTTCCCTCTCTCTGCGGATTCCCCGCGGTTTGTGCGGCGAAGGGCCCCCGATTGGGGGAGTGCCCTTCGCCGCTTTTATTGTAGCACGGCCTCTTGCTTACTGCCAGGGCGAAGTGGCCCAAAGCTCCTTATAGGTGTTCTCCGCATCCACAAAGAAAGCGGTAACTTCTTCCGTGGGCATGTTGACCAGGGGAACATTCATCTCCTGGGCCTTCTGCTGGATCTCTTCGGTATTGGAGGCAGCCACGAAGCAATCGCTCAGATACTGAACAACGGCGGGGTCGGTGCCCTCCGGGCAGCCGATGGCCCGGCAGTTGGACTGGATCACATCATATCCGCATTCCTGGTAGGTGGGGATATCCGGGTAGAAGGGGCTGCGCTCCTCCGCTCCGGTAGCCAGGTATTTGACCGAACCTTCTTCCACAAAGGTGCGGCCATCCGTCACATTGAGGCAGAAGGCGTCACAGTGGCCGCCCGAAACAGCAGTGAGCACCTCGGTCTCGCCGTCAAAGGGAATGATATTGAACTCACAGCCGGCAGCAGCCTGCAGCTGTTTGAGGGCCAGGCCCTCCGAAGTGGTAACGGAGGTAACGCCCACCGAAACGGTGCCGGGCTGGGCCTTGGCAGCCTCCACCAGCTCTTCCAGGGTGTTATATTTGCTGTTGGCTGCCACCCCAATCACACCGGGGTCATTCATCATGGACGCAATATAGTCCACCCCATCGGTACCATAGGGCCTATCCAGCGAGACCCCCGCAATCAGCATGGCCGTAGCGCAGAAACCGATGGTATACCCATCCGGCTCCGCTTCGGCAATGGCGGTCCAGCCCACGTCGCCCGAAGCGCCCTCCTGATATTCCGTCACGATAGAATGCTCCCAGCCTTCCATCTCCTGAACTTTTTCCGCCAGAAGCCGGAACCAGACATCGTTGGTACCGCCCGGCGCAAAGGGCATGATCCAGGTAATATCCTTGCTGGGGTAGCCTTCCGGGCGGGCAGTCTGCCCGGAAGCGGCAGAACTCTGGCTGGATGCCGGCTGAGAAGCGGCGCTCTGGGCCGGGGCCGAAGAGGCCGTGCTGGAGGCGGAACTGCCGCAGCCCGCTGCGGAGATCAGGACAGCGCCGCTCAAAACCAGCGCCATGGCGGATTTTTTGTTGAACATGTTTTCCCTCCTGTTTTTGATTTGTAAAAATATGGCCTCGCCTCAACGGTACACGCAAAGCCATTCGAACCATGGTAAGCCCAAAATGGGAAAGCCGCTCCCCCTGCCGAAACGCCAGTGCCAGAATAAAAGCAGCAATCTCCCGCGGCCGTTTTTTGAAAACGATTTCATTTTGTGGCAAAACAACTTTTTGCTTCTATTTGCATTTCAGACAGTTGGGGTCCGGCCTGCGCCGGGCCCCGGCCTTTTACTCTCTCACGGTGGAGCCTCTTATTTCCAGTTTGTTTGGCAGCTCCTGATGGACCGTTTTTTCCGGCCCGCCCCCACCGATCCGCTCAAAAAGCAGCTTGGCAGCAGTCCGCCCCACCAGCCAGGAATCCTGGGTAATGGTGGTGATCCCCGGGGGAATCAGATCTGCCCAGCCCCAGTCATCAAAGCCGCACACGCCGAAGCGGGGGCCTATCTGGATCTGTTCCTGCCGCAGTGCCTGCAGCAGCTGCAGCAATGCTACGCCGTTCACTGCAAAGGCAGCCAGGCGCTGGGAGGCATATCGGCTTTGAAACCGATCAATCTGCCGCATGATATCTTCCCGGTCGCCCTGCCGGAACCGGAACAGGAACTCCTCTCCCTGCAGGCCAAATCCATCCCGCAGGGCATCACAGAAGCCCTGATAGCGCAGAACTCGGGGCGATACCCTTTCCTGCCCCTGCTGGAAGGTGAAAAAGCCCACCTTTTCATAACCAAGCTCGTGGAGATAGGATACGCACTGGTAGGTGCTGCGATAATTTTCTGTGGCAACGGTATCAATCAGCCCTGCCTCGCCCAGGCAGCGGTCGGCCAACACCAGAGGTACCCCCGACTGCTTCAGTTTCAGCAGATAGGCATCGTTGCCGCCGGTGGTGTTTACGATCAGCCCATCCACCTGGTTGGCCAGAAGATCCGCAATACCCTTGCGTTCCCGCTGGGCATCATCCGCACTGTCGGACAGCAGCAACTGGCAGTCGTGATCCTGACAAACGCTGTTGATGCCCTTGACCAAAATGGCGGAAAAGGGGTTCCCGATATCGCTGACCACACAGCCTATCAGCTTTCGATTCTGGGATTTCAGGCTTTGAGCCACCCGGTTGGGCCGATAGTTCAGCTCTTCGACCACTTCCTGGATCCGGCTCCGGGTCTTGTCGGAAAGCATCTCGTATTTTCCGTTCAAATATCGGGAAACCGTCGTTTTAGAAACACCGCACCGTTTTGCCACCTGTTCGATGGTCACGGCCGGTTCTGCCGGTGTGTGTCTGCTCATTCTGATTCTCCGTTACTCCCCTGTTTCACCCTCATTCTATGGAAAATGAAACCGGTTTGTCAACCATGATTCGATCTTTTTCAGGCAAATTCTATGTTTTAAAGTAATCCATCATTCTGTTTTTGTCTATATTGTCCAGTGTTTTCCGCCCTCTCTTTTGGCATACAAAAAAGGGCCGCCCCAAAGGGCGGCCCCGCAGAAGATTCAAAACCGGGATTCAGGCCTGACGGCTCTTGACCATCCGCCGGATCACCAGCAGCACGCATACCATCAGCAGGATGGCAGCGGGCAGCATGATGAGGGCGCTCTGCACCAGACCGGTGATCAGGTAGCAGATAAAGCTCACCGCCGTGACCACGATCACGTAGGGCAGCTGGGTGGAAACATGGTTGATATGGTCGCACTGGGCGCCCGCCGAGGCCATGATGGTGGTGTCGGAAATGGGCGAGCAGTGGTCGCCGGCCACCGAGCCGGCCATGCAGGCGGAAATGGCAATGATCATGATCTCATTGTCCAGATTGCCCTGGAAGGCGTAGACCACAATGGGGATCAGGATGCCGAAGGTACCCCAGGAGGTACCGGTGGAGAAGCTGAGGAAGACCGCGATCAGGAAGACGATGGCGGGCAGCAGGTTCAGGAAGCCGCCGGCGCTGGCCTTCACGATGGCGCCCACATATTCCCGGGCACCCAGGGAGTCGGTCATGGCCTTCAGGGTCCAGGCAAAGGTGAGGATCATGATGGCGGGCACCATGCTCTTGAAGCCCTCGGGCAGGCAGTCCATGCAGGCCTTGAAGTTCAGGACCCGGCGGCAGAGATAGAACACCACCGTGAACAGGAAGGCAAAGGCCGAACCGTACACCAGGCCCACAGAGGCGTCGGAGCCGGCAAAGGCATCCACAAAATTCACCCCGTCAAAGAAGCCGCCGGTGTAGATCATGCCGATGACGCAGCAGACGATGAGCACCAGGATGGGAGCCACCAGGTCGATGACCCGGCCCTTGGGGTTGGGCGTTTCGCCGGTACCGTCCCCATAGGGGCGGCCCTCGGTAGTAAACAGGTCCCCGTTCAGCCGGGCATTGGCCTCATGCAGGCCCATGGGGCCAAAGTCAAAGTTGCCCAGGGAGAGGGTCACCAGCATGGTGAGGGTGAGAAAGGCGTAGAAGTTGTAGGGGATAGCCCGGACAAACAGGTCCAGGCCGTTCACCCCGTCCACAAAGCCGGTAACGGCAGCCGCCCAGGAAGAAATGGGGGCAATGATGCAGACCGGCGCGGCGGTGGCGTCGATGATGTAGGCCAGCTTGGCCCGGCTTACCCGGTGGCCGTCGGTGACCGGCCGCATGACGCTGCCCACGGTGAGGCAGTTGAAGTAGTCGTCAATGAAGATCAGCACGCCCAGGGCCACGGTGGCCAGCTGCGCGCCCACCCGGCTCTTGATATGGGTCTCGGCCCAGCGGCCGAAGGCAGCGGAGCCGCCCGCCTTGTTCATCAGGCAGACCATGGCGCCCAGCAACACCAGGAAGAGCAGGATGCCCACGTTGTAGGCATCCGCCAGGGCGGTGTTCACCATACCGTCAATAAAGACATGCTGGATGGTGCCGGTAAAGCTGAAGTTGGAATAGAGCAGGCCGCCGGCCAGGATGCCGATGAAGAGGGAGGAATAGACCTCCTTGGTGATCAGGGCCAGCACAATGGCGATGATGGGCGGAACCAGCGCCCAGAAGCTGCAGAAAAAGGGGCTGACATATTCCGCCGCGGCCTCTTCCGCCGCAAATACGCCCACAGTCAGGATGCAGGCAGTCAGGGCCAGCACCGCCAGGATCCGGCCCGCCTTTTGCAGGGAACGGTTTGTTTTCATGATTTCCTCCTTGCCGGGGCCTTTTGCTCCGGCTTTCTTGCAGATGTCCCTTCTTTGTTCAGAGTCCCCGAAGGCGCAAAAAAGGGTCATGGCCCGCCGCCATGACCCTGCCAAAGAGCTTTTTGCCCTCTGTCCAGTCCGCGACAGCTCTCCACAGAGCCGCAAGACTCTGTGACAGACCGGAAGATCTTCTCCCCAGGTCCGGCCCCTCTGCCGTCAGGCGGCGGCCAGAGTGCCTCGGCGGCGGCCCCTTTCTTCTTTCCCTGGCGCCTGCCATGGGGGAAAGGATACTCTTGACGCGCCGCGCCTCTATCATGCGTATTTCAGAGATTCTGTTTCTGATTATAATATACAGGCCGCAAAAGTCAATGAAACCTGCGGTTTTTTGCCGCAATCAGCCGGTTTTTTCCGTATTTTCTGCCTTTTTGCCCTCATCGGGGCAGCCGGCGCAGATGTTCTTCCAGGGCCAGGGCCATTTTTTGATGGGTGACCCAGTGGGGATGGCCCCAGGGGCCCACCGGGTCCGCAGGCTCGATGCCGGGCAGGCGCAGCAGGGAGACCCGGCCATCTCCCGACTGTTTTTGATATCGCCGGACCGCCCTTTCCATCCCGGGCAGCATCTCAAAACCGATGGGCCCCAGGGCGCAGACCACCCAGGGCCGGGGGCCGTTCAGCTCCCGCAGCCGATAGAGGAATTCCTCATAATCCCGCTCAAAGCATTCCCGCTCGGCCTCCGGGTCCGGGGCGTTGGCCACCCCCATGGCGTCGTTGGCCCCCAGGTTCATCACCAGATAGTCCAGGGGGGCGGCCTTGAAGTCCCAGGGGGTCAGGGAGGGCCGGCCCTGGTTATCCTCCTGGACCCGGTCGGTATAGGAATAAATATCCCGCATGGAATACCGCTCCGGCTTGCCCTGGCGGGGCGCAAGGCAGATGCCGGAGATGGAGACCATGCTGGCTTCCAGCCCCAGGGCCCGGGCGGTCAGAGCCCCATAGGTCAGCCAGCCGTTTTCCTCGGCAGAATAATATCCCTTTTCCCGTCCCATTCCCTCGTTGCCGTAGCCGCAGGTGATGGAATCCCCCACAAACTCGATCCTGCCCCGGGCCGGGGAGGGTTCGGGGGGCAGCAGCTCCCCCTCCATCCAGAAGCCTTCCAGCGCCAGGGCGGTGCGCTGGTTTTCGGTGAGTTTTACCAGCCGCAGCCGCCGGGTCTCGGGCTTTGGCCCAAACCACAGCAGCATGGCCGGGCTTTTATCATCCACCTGGAAGCGGCGGCTGAAATCTTCCCGGTCTTCTTCCAGCACTGCCGCCCAGGGCCAGAGCACCCGGTGCTCACCCAGGGGCCCATCCGCCTGGCCGGAAAAGCCGCTTTCCGCCCGCAGGCAGGCCACCAGGCAGGTGCCCCGGAAGTTCACCTCCACCTGGCTGCAGGTCCAGTTCAGGTACAGCCGGCCTGTATCCTCCTGCCAGAGCACCCTGCCCCGGGTGCGCAGCAAAGACAGACATTTTTTGAGGGGAACCCATTCCATAGGCCTTTCCTTTCCAAGGGCCGCAGAGGGCGGCCCTCTTTTGTTCTTCTTTGCTGCCATTGTACGGTGAGGCCCCCGCCTTGTCAATGCAGGGCTTGACAGGGAACGGCAGAGTGATAGAATAAGATTATGGCATATGCCAATAACGAAAGGAGAGCCTATGCCCCGTCCCTGTAAACAGCGAAGGATCTGCGCCCTGCCCGGCTGCTGCCGTTTTGGCCCCCAGGAGCCGGACCATACCCCCGAGACCCTGACCATGACCCTGGATGAATATGAGGCCCTGCGCCTCATTGACCTGGAATCCCTCTCCCAGGAGGAATGCGCCGACCGGATGGGGGTGGCCCGCACCACCGCCCAGGCTATTTACAACAGTGCCCGCCGCAAGCTGGCGGATTGCCTGGTCAACCAAAAAGAGCTTCACATCGAGGGCGGCCATTACCGCCTTTGCGGCGGCGGCCTGCCCGGCTGCGCCGCCCGGCGCTGCCCCCGCGTTCTTGCACCCATTACAGAAAGGAATCGCACCATGAAAATCGCAGTCACCTATGAAAACGGAGAAATCTTCCAGCACTTCGGCCACACCGAGCAGTTCAAGATCTACACGGTGGAAAACGGCCAGGTCACCGGCAGCGACCTGGTAAACACCCTGGGCAGCGGCCACGGCGCCCTGGCCGGTTTTCTGCAGAATCTGGGGGTGGATACCCTCATCTGCGGCGGCATCGGCGGCGGCGCCCGGCAGGCCCTGGCCCAGGCAGGCATCCAGATTTACGGCGGCGTACAGGGCCGCGCCGACCTGGCAGTGACCGACCTGCTGGCCGGCCGTCTCCTCTTCAACCCGGAGGAGCTGTGCAGCCACCATGGCGAGGGCCATGGGGAGGGCCACCACTGCGGGGGCCATTCCTGCGCCGATCACTCCTGCCATAACTGAAACGGAATCAACTGACAAAAGCCCCCGCGGTCTGTGACCGCGGGGGCTTTTGTTTCAAAAACAACTTGAAACCGTTTTTGCCTTGACATTCCCCGCCTTTCCTCGTATGCTCATTTTGGCAATAAATTTCTTTTTTTTGGGAAAATTGTTTATAATTTTCTGACAAAAATCGTTTTATAGATGTTTTATAGATATAGATGTTTTATAGATAAGGTATAAAAAATTCTGAGTGCCGAACGGAGACCGCCATGAAAAAGTGCCTGTCCTTATTCTTTCTTCTCTGCCTGCTCTGGATAGCCGCTCCCGGCGCTTTTGCGGATGATGCTTCCGGGCCCCTGCCGATCTCGGTCAGCCGGGACGGGCAGAGCCTTGGCGCCCTTACCGACGACTCCCGCACCACCCGGGCTACTCTGGAGGCCGGGCAAAGCCTGCAGATCCACAGTGATACACCCCTGCAGGGGCTGTACCTGATCTGGGAAAAGCCGGCCCCCTGTACCCTTGTGGGGGAGGATGGCAGCACCCAGGCCCATGACACCGGCTTTCTGCACGATTACCTGAACCTGGAAGGCCTGACAGATTTCAGCCTGCTTTTGCCGGAAGGCGGGCAGCTATGCGAGGTATACGGTTTTGGGGACGGGGAACTCCCCGACTGGGTCCAGCGCTGGCAGCCGCCCTGTGAGCAGGCCGATCTTCTTCTCATGCCCACCCATGCGGACGATGAGCATCTCTGGTTTGGCGGGGCTATGCCCTATTATGCGGCCGAGCGGGGGCTTGAGGTTCAGGTAGCCTATCTGATCAGCCACTGGGACCAGCCGCCCCGCCCCCACGAACTGCTGGACGGACTGTGGACGGTGGGTGTCACCCGATACCCGGTGATCAGCGATTTCCCCGACTATTACGCCGACAACTTGGCGGCAGCCCAATCCCTCTACAACGAGGAGGAGATCCTGGCCTGGCAGGTGGAGCAGCTTCGTCGGTTCCGGCCTGCTGTGGTGGTGGGCCACGACCTGGAGGGCGAATATGGCCACGGTGTGCATTGCCTGAACGCCAAATGCCTTCTGCAGGCGGTGGAGGATGCGGCAGACCCCTCCCTTTTTCCCGAAAGCGCCCAGCGGTACGGCAGCTGGGATACTCCCAAATTGTATCTCCATCTCTACCCGGAAAACACCATTGTGATGGACTGGGAAAATATTTTTCTGGATAGTTTCGGCGGCAAGAGCGCCATCGAGGTGGCACGGGAGGGCTTTGCCTGCCATGCAAGCCAGCAGGGCGTTTTCCATGTGACCGGGGCAGGCGGCTGGTATGACTGCCGCCTGTTCGGGCTGGCCCGAAGCCTTGTGGGCCCGGATCTGGCGGGCAACGATTTTTTTGAAAATGTTTCCATCCCCAGCCAGCAGCCCAGCTCCACCCCTTCCCCCACGCCCTCTCC
>NZ_JAFBIO010000013.1 GCF_021531255.1 Allofournierella massiliensis
CAGGAAACTCCCACCCCCCAGCCGGAGAAAGAGAGCGAGCCGGCCCCCGAGGGCGCCGGCCCAGTGGAGCGCCAGCACTATGAGCAGGGCAGCGGCAACGGCTATGTCACCCTGCCCGCCGGCAGCATCAAGAACGTGACCGGCCTGGCGGATGAGGAGGTGGCCCGGCTGGCGGGTGCCGGCCTGCCCTTTGATGTGGAGGTGGGCAGCAGCGAGCCCCAGGTGCTGATCATGCACACCCATGCCACCGAAACGTATCTGCTCAACGACGGCAGCTGGTATGCCCCGGATGATACCGGCCGCAGCACCGACCTGGCGGTGAATATGGCGGCGGTGGGGGCCGAGATCGCCTCGGTGCTCAACCAGGCGGGCATCACCACCCTGCAGGATACCACCCTTCACGATTACCCCAGCTATGTGGGCAGCTATGAGCGCAGCAACGAGACGGTGCGCCGGTATCTGGAAGAATACCCCAGCATCAAGGTGGTGCTGGATGTGCACCGGGACGCCATCGAAAAGGAAGGTACCCGCATCGCCCCCCTGGCCGAGATCAACGGGGAGGAGGCGGCCCAGGTCATGATTATCTGCGGCTGCGACAACAGGGGGAACCTGCCCAACTATCAGCGGAATCTGGCCTTTGCCGCGGCCTGGGAATCCACCATGGAGGGGATGTTCCCCGGCCTGACCCGACCGGTGCTTTTTGATTACCGGTATTATAACCAGGACCTCACCACCGGCAGCCTTCTCATCGAGGTGGGGGGCCACGGCAACACCCTGGAGCAGGCCCTGGTGAGCGGCCGCCTGGTGGGGCAGGCGCTGGTGCGGCTGTTCGGGGCGGACTAAAGGGATTTTTCTTGTGAAAAAAGGCGGGGATGTGCTATCATAAAACGAAACCGCCGGCCCTGCCCGGCGGAGAGAGAATGCTACAGGAGAATACCGCCCATGAAACAAGAAAACCGGGAGAGCGCCCCCGGTCAGAACTGCCCGCCCCGGGGCCCCATTGCGCCGGCCCTGCTGGAATGGTTTTACCGCCACCGGCGCAGCCTCCCCTTCCGGGAGGACCCCACTCCCTACCATATCTGGGTCAGCGAGATCATGCTGCAGCAGACCCGCATGACCGCCGCCGTGCCCTATTATCTGCGTTTTATCCAGGCCCTGCCCACCGTGGAAGATCTGGCCCGCTGCCCCGAGGATCAGCTGGCCAAGCTGTGGGAGGGGCTGGGCTATTACAGCCGGATGCGCAACCTGCAGAAGGCGGCCCGGGTAATCTGCGAAAAATACGGCGGCGCCCTGCCCGCCAGCCTGGAAGAATTGAAAAAGCTGCCCGGCGTGGGCGAATATACCGCCGGCGCCATCGCCTCCATCGGCTTTGGCCTGCCCGCCCCGGCGGTGGACGGCAATGTGCTGCGGGTGTTCAGCCGGCTTTGGCGGGATGAGCGGGATATTTCCACCCCCGCCGCCAAAAAGGAGTGCGCGGCCCGGGTGATGGCCCAGCAGCCCCCCGAGGCGGCAGGCGACTTCAACCAGGCCCTGATGGAGCTGGGGGCGCTGGTCTGCCTGCCCGGCACGCCGGACTGCGCCGCCTGCCCCCTGAAAGAACTTTGCTCTTCTTACGGCACGCCGGACGCCGCCCGCCTGCCCGTAAAAGCGCCCCGGGCCGAAAGAAAGGTACGCCCGGTGACGGTGGTGCTGGCCCGGAGCGAGCAGGGCTTTCTGCTGGGCCGCCGGGGACGGGGCGGGCTGCTGGCAGGGCTCTGGCAGCCCCTTTTGTGGGAAGAAGGGCTGGAAAAGGAAGAGACTCTTGCCCGCCTGAAGCAGATGGGCCTGGAACCGGAAAGCTCGGAGGCTCTGCCCCCTGCCCGCCATGTATTCACCCATGTGGAATGGCGGATGTCGGGCTGGTACTGCCGGGTGGGACAAGCCCCCGCCCCGGAAGGATTTGTCTGGGCCGAGCCCGACCAGATCCGGGAAGAATACGCCCTGCCCGGGGCCTTCAAGGTGTACCGGGCCCTCATGCTGGACGAATCGGGGAATTTTTTGTGAGGCTTTGCCGGGGACGTTGTAATCTGAACGCGGAAAGGGTATAATAAAAAACAAGAAAAAAGGCGGCGCCCTGCGGCTCTGCCTGGAGGCCGCAAGGCCTTTGCTCTTTTCGCGGGACTCTAAAGCGGGCCCGGCCCCAGGCCGCGCCCATCACCAAAAGGAGGATATAAATCATGAAGAATACCACCTTTGCCGCCATTCTGATGTTCCTGGCCGCCGCGGTGGGCGCGCTGGTTGCCGGCGCCCTCTACCTGCGCCGTCGCGAGAAGGAGCTGGACGAGTACGAGCAGCTGCTGTTCAGCGAGGATTTCAGCGACGATGAGGCCGATGAGGATGAGGCCGACCGGGAGCCGGAAGAGGACGTGACGGTGGAAGCTCCCCTGGATGCTGACGGGGAATAATCCGGCCTGAGCAAGATAAAACACCAAGAGGGGCGGCCCTGACGGGGCCGCCCCTCTCTTGTTTTATTTTATGCTGTTTTACCAGGGCTGAGGTTTGCGGGAAGCCAGGATGGGCAGCTGGGCCCGGATGGCCTGGTTGCGGGCAAAATCCAGCTCTACCGCGCAGATGGCTTCTTCCTTATCCAGCCGGGCCAGAACGGTGCCCCAGGGATCCACCGCCATGGAATTGCCGTAGGATACATAGCTTTCCTGTTCGTTGCGGGCAGGGGCCACGCCCAGGGTAAAAAGCTGGTTATCCACCGCCCGCTGGCGGAACATCAGCTCCCAGTGGGCGGGGCCGGTGGTCATGTTGAAGGCGGCGGGCACAATGATGGCCTGGGCGCCCCGGTCCCCCATGGCCTTGGCCAGCTCCTGAAAGCGGAAATCAAAGCAGATGCAAAGCCCCAGCCGGCCGAATTCGGTGTCAAAGACGGTGCACTGATCCCCCGGCGTCAGCACCTCCGACTCAAAAAAGCGCTGGCCGCCCGGCACGTCGATGTCGAAGAGGTAGGTCTTGCGGTGCTTGGCGATCTGCCGGCCCTGCCGGTCGAATACATAGGAGGTATTGTAGATCTTATCCTCCTCCAGTTCGGGGATGGAGCCGCCCACCAGGTAGATCCCCAGCCGGGCGGCCAGGGCCGAAAGGGTCTGCCAGGCGGGGCCGCCCTCCTCCTCCCCGTACTGGGCAAAATACTGGTTGTCGTAGGGGCAGCAGAACATTTCCGGCAGCACCGCCATATCAATTCCCCCGGCGGCGGCCTGTTCGGTGAGCCGGCAGGCGTGGTCAAGATTTTGCTGCTTGTCATGCACCACCGACATCTGGATCATCCCGATTTTCATACAGATACCCTTCTTTCTTTTTTCCGGCCCCTTGCGGCAGCCTGTTTCGCTTCTTTATGGGAAAGGTATCACACCCTCGGGGGCCTTGTCAACGACCTGCCCAAAAGAGGGAGGACAAGGATAATTCCGCCCCCCGGCACATATGCTGGGACAGAGGGCTGCATGGTATCATTTCCCGCCGCTTCATGGTATAATATCTGTGTATCTGCATACTCTCGGGCGCCGGGCGCCCAAGGATTATAAGGAGAAGCGGACGAGGTGAAAAAAGCATTTCTTTGGATCTTGATGGTGATCCTGTTTACTATTTTGCTGGTGGGGGGCACCATCGGCGTGTTTTACTGGAAGGCGGCTTCGGCCAGCCTGCCGGAGGATGAGGTGTCCTTCGGGGGCGTGTCGGTGGGCCAGCCGGTGGGGTACCAGTGGGACATGCCGGTATTCTGGGGCGCCTATGACCGGCGCTTTGAGGAATCCCCCAGCCTGAGCGTGGAAAAGCTGGGCACCCTCACCGAGGCCTCCCCTGCCCTGACCCTGCCCGATTGGGTCACCAAAAGCCAGCTGACCCTCACCGACGAGTCGGGCAAAACTGTGTTTGAGGGCAGCGCCGAGGAATATGAGGAATTTGCCTTTGAGGCCAACGGCCTGTATACGGCGGTGCTCAAGATCTGGCATGATATGCCCGACGAGCGGCCGGCCAGACCCCAGGGCTGGTATCAGTACAGCTTCCGGTTTACCCTCAATGCGGCGCCCCAGATAACTCTGTCCAAGGAAAGCGCGGCTCAGGGCAGCGTGGTGGGGGTCAAGCTCACCGGGGTTCTGGGCAGCGAAACGCCCTTGGGGGAATGTGATCTGGGCAGCATCTGGTTCTGCCGTTCGGGCAGCGAATGGGTGGGGTATCTGCCGGTGGCCTACAATGCCGAAGCGGGGATGCACACCCTCACCGTTACCAGCGGCGGCACCACCCTCACCCAGGAGATCGAAGTTTATCAGAAGGAATTTGACCGGGTGGATGTTTCCGGCCAGGAGGAAGAGGAGCTGCCGGCGGGTGCCGCCGAGGAGTACCGCCGCCTGATCTGGCCCTTCTACAGTGAGGGAAGCCTGGAAAAGCAGTGGCTGGGGGCTTTCAGCCAGCCGGTTAAGGGAACCACCTTGCAGGATTACGGGGCCTATCTGGTGGATGAGGATTCCACCACCCGGGCCAGCGATCTGATCCTGGAGGTGGAAGCCGGCCAGGAGGTGGTGATGCCCTCGGACGGGACCATTCTCTTTGCGGGCGAGCTGCTGCTGGGCGGCAACACGGTGGTGATCGACCATGGCTGCGGCCTGAAAACCTACATATCCGGTCTGGGCGCCATCTATGTGACCCAGGGGCAGAGCCTTCTGCAGAACGAGGCCTTGGGCGAGACCGGCGAAGAAAACATCGTGATCGAGATGCGCATCGGCAACAAGAGCATTGATCCCTGGGACGCCTGGCGGGGCAACGGCGGGCTGTTCTACCGGTAAGACTGTTTTGAAAAAGCGGCCTGCAGGGCCCGGCGTGAGGTGAAGAAATTTGAATCGTGAAGAACAAACCGGGGGCGGCCTGCCCCGGCAGGAGAAAACCGGGGCGGTAGCCCTGGAGGAAAAGAGCGAGGCCCGGCCGGAGGATGCCCAAAAGGCGGAAGAGGCCCCGGCGGCGGAAGGTGCCCCGGAAGAACCGGCCGGCGGCCCCCAGCCCGAGATGACCAAGAAGGAACAGGAAGAGGAGCCGGATGTCGGGCAGGAAGCCCGGGAACCGGGTTCTGAATCAGCCCCGGAGGAAAGTGGCGGCCCCGTAGCCCCGGAGGAAGAGGGCGAAGAGGAACCGGAAGAAGAGGAAGAGGGCGAGGCTCTCTCCGCCTTTGAGCGGCTTAGCCTGCCGGGCAAGCTGCTGGCCTGGCTGGGGCTGGTGGCCCTGGCCCTGGCCATTCTGCTGGGCTCGGCCTTGATCCTGCTCTATCTCACTGCGGATATGGAGGATGTGCCCCAGGCCCAGGTGAGTTTTGAGGGGCAGGCATTGGAGCCGGAAAGTTACCGGTGGAGCGTGCCGGTGGCCGGCCCCATCCATCGGGTCTTTCACCGGGATATGAGCGATGAGCCCCAGCGGCTGGAGACGGTGGAAAGCCCCACTCCCCGGCTGGAAGCAGCCGAGGGCTTTGAGCTGGAAATCACGGTTCTGGATGAGGCGGGCGAAACGGTGTTCGAGGGCACCGGCCAGAGCTTTGCGGTTTTTGCCTTTGAAGAAGAGGACGAATACACCGCCAGCATCACCGCCAAAAAGACGGCAGGGCCCCAGGTCACCGGCTATATCCCGGAAGGAAGCTATCACTATGAGATCGCCTTCCAGCTGAGCGCAGCGCCCCGTCTGGAAGCCAGCCGGGACTCTGTGGCCCAGGGCAGCGTGTTCTGCCTGCGGCTCACCGGCGTGTTGGGGGAGGAACTGCCCCGGATTTCGGCCCCCTTCTCGCCGGATGCCATCTTTGTGCGGCAGGGGGAGGACTGGGTGGCCTGCCTGGATGTGCCCTATGACTGCGCCACCGGGGAATATGTTATCCAGGTGGAGGCGGGGGCCAGCACCCTCACCCAGACGGTGAATGTCTATGCCCGTCAGCTGCGGGAGCTGGACACCAGCACCCTGGATGGAACGGCGCTCACCCCCTATCTGGGGGCCCTGCCCGAGGTGCTGGAACCTTATATGGATGTGGCCGACCCGGACATCTACTGGACCGACGGTTTTATCCAGCCTGTGAAGGGTACCCTTCTGCGGGATTATTATGTGAATGAGTACACCGACCGGATCACTGATCCCACCCTGATTGCCCTGGTGCCGGATATTGTGGAGCAGCTGAACGCAGCCATCCAGCCCCGGTTGAGCCTGAATGTGACCTTTAGTCTGCCTGCGGGCAGCAAGGTATCCTGCCCGGCAGACGGGCGGGTGATCTTCGCCGGGGTGGCCGGCGGGGCCGGGCGCACCATCGTGGTGGAACATGGGGGCGGCCTGAAGAGCATCTTCTACCTGATGAACCAGATGAATGTGCAGGAAGGGGGTTTCGTTTACCAGGGCGACAGCCTGGGCACCACCAACGACCATATCATCTGTGAGATGCGCCTGAACGGCAGCGCCGTCAACCCCTGGGATATCTGGCGGAATCTGGGTGGCCTGGCCTAAAAGGCGAGACAGGGAAAGAAGGCCGGGAATACAAGGCGGAAAGGATGAAGAACGGCAGACCGGCAAAAGTATTGCCGGCAGGAAAAGTGTCCTGATAGCATAGGAAAGAAGGAAGAAAGATGCAGGACAAAACAAAAGGGTACATTTATATTCTTCTTACCACCGTGATCTTCAGCACCATGGAGGTGGCGCTGAAAATGGTGGCGGGGGTGTTTGCCCCCATGCAGATCACGGTGCTCCGCTTTTTTATAGGCGGCATCTGTATCCTTCCCTTTGCGGCCTGGACCCTGCGGCGGCGGGGCATGCGGCTGGAGCGGCGGGATTTCTGGTACATGGCCTTTACCGGCCTGCTCTGCGTGCCCACCAGCATGGTGCTCTATCAGCTGGCAGTGGGCAGTACCCTGGCCTCGGTGGTGGCGGTGGTGTTCAGCGGCAACCCCATCTTTGTGGTGCCCCTGGCCTGGCTGCTCTTCCATGAGGTGATCCACAAAAACAACCTGCTGGCCCTGCTCTTTATTGTGGCGGGCATCCTGGCCATTGCGGATCCCCTGCACAATCAGCTCTCCCCGGTGGGGGTATTGCTGGCGGTGCTGGCGGCAGTGCTGTTCTCCTTTTATCTGCTCCTTTCCCGGCGCGTCACCCGCAAATACGGCGGGATGGTCACCACCTGCGGCAGCTTTCTGTTCGGCAGCCTGGAACTCTTCCTCATCCTGCTGATGGGCTGGACCGGGCCCGGTGCGGATTTCTTCGCCGGCGTGGGGCTGGACCTTTTCTGCCGCGTGCCTTTCCTGGAGGGGATCAATTCCGCTACCCTTCCCTACTTCCTGTATATCTGCCTGGTCAATTCGGCCATGGGGTTTGTCTGCCACCAGATGGCCCTGCTCTATACCGACGCAAAAACCGTGGGCCTGGTCTTTTTCTTCAAGCCGGCTCTGGCTCCCCTGCTGGCCTGGCTGGCCCTGGGAGAGACGGTGGAGCCCAACATGCTGCTGGGCATCGCCTTTTTCCTGGCGGGCAGCCTGGTAAGCCTGGTGCCGGATATGCTGCGGGAGAAAAAGCAGGCCCGGGAAACCTGAGGTCAAAGCAAAAAAGAAGCGTCCGCCCTTTGATAGGGCGGACGCTTTTTGATTGGGAAAATCCAGGTTCTCAGGCCTTGCTGTCCTTGAGGGCCGGGCTCTTGCCCAGGGCCAGGCTCACTGCCTTGCTGACGGCGGAAGCAAGCAGCCCGCAGACCACCAGCTCAATGGACCCCTGCAGGCCCACCATGGCCAGTACCAGGCTGAAGGGGTTGGAAACGCCGTAGGTGGCGCAGAAGCCCTGCACATAGTCGGTGCCATAGTAGAAGAGCATGATGAAGCCCATAAAGAAGAGGGTGTTGAAGAAGGGGCAGCTCAGGGCCCCCAGCACATAGGCGGCGGAATGGCCCTTGGTCAGCTTGGCCAGGGCGGCAAAAACCAGGCCGCACAAAAGGCCGCACAGCACCCGGGCTACCACGGTGGTGACAAAACAGGCCGCGGGGTTAAGGGTGAGGAGCATGGCCTTCATGCCGCCGCCGGTGAAGGCCTCGGCAAAGCTGGTCAGCCCGAACACCAGGCCCAGAATGGCCCCGGCAGCCGGCCCCAGCAGCATGGCGCCGATGGCCACCGGCACGGTGAGGAAGCTCAGGTTGAGCACCGGAGTCTTCAGGTAGCCCAGGGGGGTGTATGCCATCACCAGGGTGATGGCTACCAGCAGGGACAGTTCGGTGAGATAACGGATGTTTTTCTGCTTTTTCATAAGATCCTCCTGCTGCTGTTCCGCCCTTATGTCGGATACAGCGCAATCTATGGTTTCCCGCCCCCAGTGGGCGGGCGGACCCGCAAAAAGCTCCCCTGTCCGCAGGCGGGGAGAAAACCTGTTACCGGTTCAGCCGGTAAAGCAGCGCCAGCCCCTTCACCAGCAGGTGTTCATCCCGAGTGAGAGGGTGCCGGCACAGGGGTGCGGCCCAGCGGGAAAGCCCGCCGGTCAAAACCAGATGGGCCGGCTCGCCCAGCTCCTCTTCAAAGCGGGCGGCCATCCCGTCGATCAGGGCGGCGGCGCCGCAGACCGTGCCGCTCAGGATGCATTGGGTGGTGTCGGTGCCGATGGCCTGCCGGGGCGTTTCCGGCTCCAGCAGAGGCAGTTGGGCGGTTTTTTCGTGGAGGGCGTTCAGGCTGGTGAGCAGCCCGGGGGCAATGGCGCCGCCCCGGAATACCCGGTCCCGGTCCACCACATTGAAGGTGGTGGCGGTGCCCATATCCACCGTGATCACCGGCAGGGGGTAATATTCCGCGGCAGCCGCCGCATCCGCCAGCCGGTCCATGCCCAGAGTGCCGGTCTGGGAAATACCCAGCCGCATCCCGCTGGCCAGGCCCGCATGGGCCACCAGGGGCGGGTTTTGGGAAAACTCCGCCGCGCAGCTGCAGAGCACCGGAGTGAGGGAGGGCACCACGCTGGTGAGCACTGCCCCCTCAAACCGGGGCGAATCCCCCAATCCGCAAGCAGAAAAAGCGCCCCGCATGCCGAGTCGATACTCGGCGGCGGACCGCTGGGGGGTAGTATCCAGATGGGCCTCGAAGCATACACTTCCGCCCTCTAGGCCGCAAAGGCCGACGGTGGTGTTGCCGATATCGATGGCCAGAATCATATAAGAAAAGCCTCCCTTTCAGGAAGTCCATCCTATTATATACTGCCCCGGGGCGGCATGCAAGGGAAAAGGGGCAAAAAAGTCCGCTTTACTTTGTTTTTCAGCCATAGTATACTGAAAAAAACAAACGGCGCCCCTCCCCTTTTCCCGGGCGGGGCCCCATGGGGAAAGGGAGAATCGATATGAGCCTTCTGGAAGGAAAATGCGTGGTGCTGGGCGTTACCGGCGGCATTGCGGCATATAAAATGGCCAACGTGGCCAGCGCCCTGCGCAAGGCCGGGGCCGAGATCCATGTGATCATGACCAAGAACGCCACCCAGTTCATCACGCCGCTGACCTTTGAGACCCTCACCGGCAACAAGTGCATGGTGGATACCTTTGACCGGGATTTCAAGTTTGAGGTGACCCATGTATCCCTGGCCAAAAAGGCGGATCTCATCCTGATCGCCCCGGCCACGGCCAATGTGATCGCCAAGCTGGCCCATGGGATTGCCGATGATATGCTCACCACCACGGTGCTGGCTTCCCGCTGCCCCAAGCTGATGGCCCCTGCCATGAACACCGCCATGCTGGAAAATCCCATCACCCAGGACAATATTCGTACCCTGGAACATTACGGCTTTGAGATCATCCCGCCGGACAGCGGGATGCTGGCCTGCCGGGACGTGGGCAGCGGCAAGCTGCCCGCCGAAGGGGTGATGATGGATTACATCTATCGCCATCTGGCCCATGAGAAGGATATGGAAGGGCTGCGGGTCACCGTTACGGCCGGCCCCACCCAGGAGCCGCTGGACCCGGTTCGGTATCTCACCAACCATTCCAGCGGGAAGATGGGCTATGCCCTGGCCCGGGCGGCGGTGCGCCGAGGGGCCCAGGTCTGCCTGATCCACGGCCAGACGGCCCTGGAACCAGTGCGCTTTGCCCGGGATCTGCCGGTGGTCACGGCCCGCCAGATGTATGAGGCGGTGACCGGGGCTTTTGAGGACACCGACATCCTCATCATGGCCGCGGCGGTGGCCGATTACCGCCCCGCTCAGGTGGCCGACAACAAGATCAAGAAAAAGGATGAGGACCTCTCCATCCCCCTGGCCCGCACCGACGATATCCTGGGCAGCCTGGCTCCCCGCAAGACCACTCAGTTTGTCTGCGGCTTTTCCATGGAGACCCAGGACATGATCGAGAACAGCCGGAAAAAGCTGGAGAAAAAGCACCTGGATATGATCGCCGCCAACAACCTGAAGGTGGAGGGGGCCGGCTTTGGGGTGGATACCAATGTGCTCACCCTCATCACTGCCGACGAGACCCGCCAGCTGCCCCTGATGAGCAAGGACGAGGCAGCCGACGCCCTGCTGGACGCCATCCTGAAAGAGTGGGCCGGCCGGTAAAACTGCTGATCGGAAAAAGAGCAAAAGGGCCTTCGCGAAACGCGAAGGCCCTTTTGCTGTATCTTAAGGCAATATTCTCTTATTTGGCGTGGTTCTTCAGCCATCCCTCGGCGCAGCCGGCCAGGGCCGCGGCCCCCAGGGGCAGGCACTCCTCGTTAAAGACCACCTTGGAGTTGTGCTGGATATAGGGGTAGGGATGCTCCCGGTCGGCGCCGGCGCCCACAAAGAAATAGGCGCTGGGCAGGCGGCAGGTCACCCCGGCAAAGTCATCCGAACCCATCTTGCGGATGGGCTTTTCGGTAAGGTGAGCCTCATCCTTCAGGGTCTCGCGCAGATAGCTCTTGATCTCCTCTTCCATCGGCTCATCCAGAACCACCGCGTTCATGCTGGCCTCAAATTCCACCTGGCACTGGCAGCCGAAGGTTTTGGCGGTGTACTCGCACACCTCCTGCAGGCGGGCCAGCAGGTAATCCCGCTGGTCGTTGTTGTAGGTGCGCAGGCTGCCTTTCATTACCACGTTTTCCGGGAAGATGTTGAAGGCCTTGCTGCTGCTCTCGATGGAGCAGACGGTGAGAATATCGGTCTGGCTGGGGTCTGCCTCCCGGGCGATCAGGGTCTCCAGCGCCAGGACCAGATGGGCCGCGCAGTTCAGGGCGTCCTTGCCCTGGTGGGGCCGGGCACCGTGGCAGCTCTGGCCCTGTACAGTCAGGATGAAGATATCATTGGAGCAGAAGGTGGGGCCCTGACCCCAGGCGATCTGGCCCAAAGGCGCGCCCGCGTCCACATGCAGGCCCATGGCTGCGTCGGGGGCGGGGTTTTCCAGCACGCCGGCCTCGATCATCTCCAGGCAGCCGTCGCCGGTCTCCTCGCCGGGCTGGAACATCAGCTTGACCCGGCCTGCCAGGGCGTCCTCATTTTCCTTCAGCATCCGGGCGGCGCCCAGCAGCATGGCCGCATGGTTGTCGTGGCCGCAGCAGTGGGCCTTGCCGGGGGTCTGGCTGGCAAAAGGCAGGCCGCTCTCCTCCTGCATGGGCAGGGCGTCGATGTCCGCCCGCATCAGCAGAACGGGGCCGTCTTCCTTTTTGCCGATCAGGGCGGTGAGGCCGCAGCGGCCGCAGGCCTTTACCTCCAGGCCCATTTCTTCCAGCTGAGCCCGGATATAGGCGCTGGTCTGGGGCACTTCACAGCCGGTTTCCGGGTGGGAGTGCAGGGCACGGCGGTCCCGCAGCAGGGTCTCGTTCAATTCGTGGGCTCTCTTCAAGTAATCCATGGTTTGGCCTCCTGTCATGTTGGGGTGAATTTGACTCTTCCTTTCCCTCCGGATAGTCCAAAAGCCGGCACCGGCTCGTGCCGGGCCGGGAGCAAAGCCCCGGTCGGCACGGGCCAGCCCGGCTTTTGGGTTAGGAAGTAGAGAAGAAGTAGAGGATTAAATCAATTGGGAAATCAGAAAACAAACGTGGAGATGACCACCATCACACCGCCGATGATCAGGTTGGTGAGGATGATGCGCCAGATGTACTTCACGTACTGGGGATAGGTGACCTCCGCAATGGCGACACCGCCCATGGTAGCAGCCGACATGGGCAGCAGCAGGTTGGTGAGGCCGTCGCCGAAGATGAAGGCGGTAACTACGGTCTGGGGATGCAGGCCCAGCACGTCGCCCAGGGGGCCCATGATGGGGATGGTGGCGGCAGCCTGGCCGGAACCGGAGATGATGAAGCAGTTCATGACTACCTGGAAGATGTACATGGCCACGGCGCCCACGATCTTGGGCAGGCCGCTCAGGACACCGGAAACCGCAAAGATGATGGTGTCGATGATGCCGGCGTTGGTCATGACGATGGCGATGGCCTTGGAGAAGCCAACAACCAGGAAGCCAACCAGAACCTTATGGCAGCCGGAAACGAATTCTTCCGCAATCTTGTTGGGGCTGTAGCCAGCGGTAAAGCCGATCACAACGGCCATCACCAGGAAGATGGCGGCCAGCTCGGTGCCGAAGTCCCAGCCGTTCAGAGCGCCGTAGATAACGGTAAGGATGCCGATCACAAACTCGATGAGGATGAGGATGCGGCGGGGGGAGAGAGTATCGTCGATCTCGGTGACGGCAATGGTGCTGCCCTCAGCTTTTACGCGGGCCTCCACATTGGCGCAGATGCTGCGGCTGGGGTCCTTCTTGATCCGGACGGCGTACCAGACGGTCCAGAAAGAAACGCTGCACAGCAGCAGCACATAGCCGATGGCACGGAACCAGGCGCCGGAGAAGATGGGCTCAATGCCCAGCAGGCTCTGAGCAACGCCGGTGGTGGCGTTGTTGAACAGACCGCTGGCGAAGCCGCAGTTGCCGGCGGCGATGGTGATGGAAAGGCCGACCATGGCGTCAAAGCCCATGCTGCGGGCGAACAGAATGCCCAGAGGCACGAAGGCCAGCATGGATTCGGCGTTGCCGGTGGCGGCAGGCAGGGCACTGAAGGCGATGATAACCAGGGGCAGAACGGCGGCGCCCATCTTCTGGGCCTTGCCCTTCAGCACCTTGGCCAGCACGGCCCTGGTGGCGCCGGTGGATTCGATAACGGCAAAGGCGCCGCTGATGACCAGCACGAAGTTGGCAATGTAGGCCACCTGCTTCATACCGCTGGGCACAGCCACAAAGATATCAAACAGGGAGGCAGGGTTGCCTTCCACATAATGGAAGGAGTTGGGGTCAACAACCTGGCGGCCGTCCACCTCGATGCGGTCATAGCTGCCGGCGGGGATGATGTAAGTCAGGATCGCCACAAAGATGATCATACAGAAAATGATGACCAGCGTATGCGGGAACGCAAACTTTTTCTGTTTCGTTTCGCTCATAAACGAATGTCCTTTCTGTTCAGAATTCCGTACTCTTCTCCTCACAAAGGCGCCAAAGAACGATTGGGGCGACTGCCACAAACGCCTTTGGGGCACACAATCAGAAATATACTAAGCAAAAACCATGCCAATTTCCTGGATTTCATCTTTTAAAATTGTTTTTCGGCGGTCAAACCACAAGAAAGACGCAGGAACGAGGAAAGAAAAATGTGAAACTTTTCTGCCTGGGCAGGAGAAAAAGAGGAGGAGAGAAAAAGAAGGGATTTTTCTTCTCAAAAATGAAAAACAAATGCGGCGCAATCTTCATAAATGAAAAAACGGTGAAATTATCAAAATGAAAAATACAAAAAAGCAGAGAGGAAAACGAAAAATACCCGAAAAAACTTTGATTTCGGAAAAAACTTCTGGTACAATAGGGGCAAATCTAAAAATAGAATCTGTTCTTGCCAATTTTGCCCGTAAAATTCGCGAAATTAAGAAATTGGCGGGTAAAGAACAGATCCTCCGGTTGCCAAAACCGGATGGACAGCGGTTTGCCCCGCAGAAAGGATATTCTATGAGAAGCGACCGTCTCCAGAAAATCGTGGCCGGCATGAGAGAGGCCGGCGTGGATCAGATGATCCTCAGCGATCCCTCCACCATCTACTATCTCACCGGCAGTTTTGTGGCCCCCGGCCTTCGGATGCTGGTGCTTTTGCTGGACAGCCAGGGCAAGGCCACCTTTTACATCAACGCCCTCCAGAGCGATTACGCCGGCCTGGGGGAGGATATTGTCTGGTACCAGGATTCTCAGGACCCCGTAAAGCTGCTGGGCCAGGCTGTGCGTGAAAACGCCCGGGTGGCGGTGGATAAGAACTGGTCCGCCAACTTCCTGCTGCGGCTGATGGCGGAAAAGAAGGCGGATTACTGCCTCTCCGGCCAGATCGTGGACCGGGTGCGGATGGTAAAGGATGAGGGCGAGATCGCCGCGCTGCAGGAAAGCTGTCTCATCAATGAGAAAGTCATCGACGAGATGATCAGCCTGCTGGGCCCTGACCGCACCGAGCAGCAGCACCATCGCCTTCTGCACGAGATGTACTGCAAGTACGGCGCCGACGGCTATAACATCATCGGCGTGGTGGCCTACGGCAAATCCTGCGGCTATGCCCACCACAAGGCGGACGATACCCGCCTGGCCCCCGGCGACAGCGTGATCATTGACATCGGCGCCCGCTACAAGGGGTACCGCTCCGACATGACACGTACCGTCTTTTACAAGAGCGCTTCGGATGAAATGCGGGAGATCTACAAGATCGTGCTGGAAGCCCAGCTCACCGCCATGGATGCGGTGAAGGCCGGCGTGCGCTTCTGTGATATTGATAAGATTGGCCGGGATATCATCACCAAGTATGGCTACGGGGAGTACTTCACCCACCGCATCGGCCACAACATCGGCATTGACGGCCATGAGTTCCCCGATGTGGGCGGCGCCAATGAGATGGAGATCCTGCCGGGCATGTGCTTCTCGGTGGAGCCGGGCATCTATATCCCCGGTAAGGGCGGCGTGCGCATCGAGGACCTGGTGGTGGCCCGGGAGGACGGCTATCACTGCTTCTACACCTACCCCAAAAAGGAACTGCGGATTGTGGAGTGATCCCCTTCCCTGCCCAACCAAAAGCAAAAAAGAAGAGACGGCCAGGCCGTCTCTTCTTTTTTTGTGGTTGTTTTGTGTGGGTAGCCTCAGGGGGTCCCCCGTGATGGTCAGCGAAGGGGCCCGGGCGCGTTCCGCTTCATGAACTCGATAAAATCCTGCCGGATGCTGCTCTCGGAGGCCTGCCGCCGGTGGTGGAGGAAGACGTTTCGCCGGGCGTCCGGGTCTTCCAGCTTGTAGAAATACAGCTGATCGGTGGAGCGCACCGCATGGGTAATTCCTGCCCGCACAAAGGTGGCGCCTCGGCCGTCCTGCGCCACGCAGTAGGCGGTGTAGAACTGGTCCAGCACCATCTCCACCTGGGGCTCAAACCCTGCCCGGCGGCACATCCGCAGGGCGCGGCGATGGATATCGTTGCCCTCCCGCAGCATCAGCAGCGGCACATTCCGGAAATAGCTCAGCGGGGTGGAGGGAGTTTCCGGTTCCAGATAGATCCCGCTCTGCACCTGCTCAAACCGCAGGCGATACTCTTTCAGTTCCTGGTTGACGGCAAAAGCAGCCGGCACTGCCAGCAGGATATATTCCCGGCAGAGAAATTCCGGTTCCAGGGCGGGGTCTTCCCAGTCCTCAGTATCCAGGGTCAGGTCCAGCCGTCCGCTGGCCAGGGCCTGATACAAATCGTCCGCGTTGTTTTCGGAAAGCTGGATCTTGCAGCCCGGGTGGAGGGCCTCAAAGCGCTGGGCCAGCCCGGGCAGAAAATGGGCGCAGAAAAAGGTGCCCGCCCCGATGGTGAGGGTCTCGGAATGGGCCCGGCGCATCTCGGCAAAGCGGGCCTCCATCTCCTCCTCAATGGCCCGGATCTTCTGCACGCACTGGATATAGTATTCCCCGGCGGGGGTGACCCGCACCGGGCTGGTGCTGCGGTCGAAGAGCTGGAGCCCCAGCTCCTTTTCCACCTTTTTGATGGTGCTGCTCAGAGCCGGCTGGGAGATGTACAGCTTTTCCGCGGCTTTGGAAAAACTCCGCTCCTTATATACGGCATAGACATAGTCCATCCCCTTGAGCATAAACGGCGCCGTCCTTTCCTGAGGTTCTGAATATAAACCCATTATACCATGGTTTCCTGCTTTGAAAAACCGGCTGTCGGGATCTTTATTCATTTTAATTATAAAAACATATAAAAAGATGTATTGGACGAAAGCGGGATTTTGTGGCAGACTAAGAGCAAGACAAAAACTTAACAAAGGGGCTCAGCCCCCGCCCCGGCCCGCGAAAAGGCGGCCGACAGGAAAGAGAGGAAAAGAGAGATATGGATCTCGTAAGCGAAAAATTTGCAAAACTTGGCTGCGACAATGCTCCCGGCCAGGAGATCAACCAGAAGGAGGAGACTCTCCCCCTGATCGGCGATAAACTGGAGGGCCGCCGGGTGGATTTCTCCCACGGCGATGTGGATGCCCATCCTCCCATCCCCGGCAGCCTGGAAGCGTTCAACGAGGGTTTTGCCGAGGGCGGCGTGCAGGCCTACACCGAATACAAGGGCCGCAAGGCAATCCGGGATGACCTGGCTGCCAAGCTGGCTGCTTTCACCGGCGCTCCGGTAGACCCCGCCAACCTGATCGTGACCCCCGGCACCCAGTGCGCCCTGTTCCTGGCCATGGGCGCCACGGTGGGCAGAGGCGACAAGGTGGCCATTGTGGAGCCTGACTATTTTGCCAACCGCAAGCTGGTGGAGTTCTTCGACGGCGAGCTGGTGCCCATCTACATGGATTTTGAGAAGGGCGAAAAGGAAGGCAAGGCCGGCCTGGATCTGGCTGCTCTGGAAGAGGGCTTCAAGCAGGGCGTTAAGGTCTTCCTGTTCTCCAACCCCAACAACCCCACCGGCGTGATCTACTCCGCCGAGGAAGTTGCCGCCATTGCTTCCCTGGCCAAGAAATACGGCGTGACCGTGATCGCCGACCAGCTGTATTCCCGTCAGGTCTTTGACGGCCGGCCTTACACCCATCTGCGGGCTCAGAAAGAAGTGCCCGAGAACCTGATCACCATCCTGGGCCCCTCCAAGACCGAGTCCATGAGCGGTTTCCGTTTGGGCGTGGCCTTCGGCAGCCCCGTAATCGTTACCCGCATGGAGAAGCTGCAGGCTATTGTTTCCCTGCGGGCCAGCGGCTACAACCAGGCCGTGCTGAAGAACTGGTTTGCCGAGCCCGAGGGCTGGCTGGCTGACCGGATCGCCCAGCATCAGCAGATCCGGGATGATCTGCTGGCCGTGCTGCGCTCCTGCCCCGGCGTATACGCCCGCACCACCGAGGCTGGCAGCTACCTGTTCGTTACCATGCCGGAACTGAAGGTGAGCCCGGAAGATTTCGTCAAGATCCTGCGCAAGCAGGCGGATGTGATCGTGACCCCCGGCACCGAGTTCGGGCCTCAGTTCACCAACAGCTTCCGCATCAACTTTTCCCAGGATCACGACGCGGCCGTGGCTGCCATCCGCCGCACTGTCGAGCTGATTGAGAGGTACCGCAAATGAGCAATAAGATCATTCCCCAGGGCAAATACATCCCTGCTTCCCGTGCCGGCAAGCTCATCTACACCGCGGGCATGACCCCCCGTGTGAACGGGCAGCTGATCATGGTTGGCCCTGTGGAGGCCGACAAGCCCCTGGAAACCTACCGGGAGGCCCTGCGCCAGTCGGCGGAAAACGCCCTGAACGCAGCCCGCAACGCCCTGGAAGAGGGCGAGAGCCTGGATAAGATCGTGAACATGCTGGTCTTCCTGAACACCAGCGAGGACTTCACTTCTCACGCCAAGATTGCGGATTTCGCCAGCGAATACCTGGTGGAGCAGCTGGGTCAGGCCGGTGTGGGCAGCCGCACCGCCATCGGGGTCAAGACCCTGCCCGGCAACTGCCCCTGCGAGATCCAGCTGATTGCCATGGCCAAATAACAGACATTCGCCTTCAGAATAGGATCACCTCTAAAAAGCAGAGCCGCCTGTTTTCAGGCGGCTCTGCTTTTGTCTGTTGTAATGAAAAATCAGGCCTGGGCTTTCTTTTCCACCTGGGAAAGGTAAAACTCCAGATCGCCCCGGATATGGCGGCGCATCCGCTCTTCGGCCAGGTCTCCATCCCGCTGCTGCAGGGCTTGTACAATACCCATATGCTCGGTCAGATAGCCGGCATCCCGCTTGTAGGCAGAAAATTCCTGGGTGCGGGCCAGCACCGACAAGGAGCGGTTGCGCTCGATCATGGTTTTCAGATGGGCGTTGCGGCATCCCTCAATAATGCCGTCATGGAAAGCGGTGTTGATCTGAACCACCTTTTCCGCCTCGCCGGTATTATGGAAGGCCATGGCCTGATTGACGTATTCTTCCAGGCGGGCCAGATCTTCGGCGCTCAGGGCGGCGGCGCTCAGCCGGGCGGCGTAGGATTCCAACACCATCCGGCACTCATAGACATCCTTCATGTTTTCCACATTCAGAGGATTGACGATCAGCCCGTTGGAGGAAGGCACCACCAGCTCGTCCTGTTCCAGCATCCGCAGGGCTTCCCGCACCGGGCTGCGGCTGACCCCCAGCGACTGAGCCAGGGCGTTTTCGTTGATTTTTTCCCCGCTGGGCAGCTTGCGGCTGAGAATCTGATTCTTGACGATCTCATATACCTGGATATGGTAAGCTTCCCTCTTGATAATCCTTTGTTCCATATTTTTAACCTCCGGCCGGACAACAAAACACGAAGCATCAGTATTCTTCCCAAAGTATAGCATAAAAAATGGATGTTGTCGACAGTGAACATAAGGCCCGGAAACGGGCAAAGCCCCCGGCTTTCTTCGGGAGGAGAAGAAAGCCGGGGGCTTTGCAGCAAAAGGAAAGAAGCGAAGAGATTATTTCAGACGAGGAATGTACTGGCCCCAGCCCTGGGTGCCGACGACCTGGCCGTTCAGGCAAACGGTCTTGCCCCGCACCACAGTGCGGACGGGCCAGCCCTGGAAGGTACGGCCAAAGTAGGGCGACCACTTGCACTTGGACTTCATATCCTCCACCGTGTAGGTGTGGCGCAAATCCATGTCCACCACCACAAAATCCGCGTCCGAGCCGGGCTGCAGCACGCCCTTGCGGGGCCACAGGCCATAGATGCGGCTGGGGTTATAGCTGGTCACCTCCACCACCCGCTCCAGACTTACCTTGCCCTCGCTCACGCCATTGAGCAGGGTGGGCAGCAGGGTCTCGATACCGGGAATGCCGTTGGGGGCGTCCCAGATGTTGGTTTCACCTGGTTCTTTTTCGCTCTTTTCATAGGGGCTGTGGTCCGAGCCAAAGGTGTCCACATAGCCTTTGCGGAGCATTTCCCACATGCCGTCCCGATCGGCTGCGTCGTGCATCACCGGCGAGAATTTCAGGTAAGGGCCGTGGGTGAGCATATCTTCTTTTACAAAGGTAAAGAAGTGGGGGCAGGTTTCGGCGTAGACCTTTACGCCCCGGGCACGGGCCTCACGGATGGTCTTCAGATCCTCCGGGTTGGTCACATGCAGGATCACGGCGGCGGCACCGGTTTTTTCCAGGAAGAAGATGGCCCGGCGCACGGCCTCGTGCTCCCCGTCAATGGGGTGGGATTCGTTGTAGGCCAGCCCGTCCTTGCGGCCTTCCGCCTTCAGCCGGGCCTCCTCCTTTTTCAGGAGCCGGTCGTTTTCGCAGTGGATCAGGGCCAGGCCGCCGTTTTTGGCCAGGATCTCAAAATGGCTCACCATGGCGTCATCTTCCACATAGGGGAAGTCTGCCACCGAAAAGCACATGAACATCTTGATGGCGGTGGCGCCGGTCTCCCGCCAGAGGGCGTCCACCCGATCCAGGTTGGAGGCCACCGCGCCCCCGTGCACCGCGTAGTCCACATAGCCCCTGCCCTCGTAGCAGTTCTTGGTGAACTCGTAGCTTTCCTTGTCAATGGCCGGCGGCACATTCAGCGGATGGGAGATGGCGGTGGTGACGCCGCCGGCTGCTGCCGCGGCGGTGCCGCATACAAAGTCCTCCCGGCGGGTGATGCCGGGATCCTGGAAATGTACATGGGCGTCAATGCAGCCGGGAAGCAGGTATTTTCCTTCCAGATCAATGACTTCCCGGGCTTCCAGGCCGTCGGGTTTTTCGGCCAGGCAGGCGATTTTTCCGTCCTGTACCCCCAGGCAGCCCTGAAAACGGCCGGTATGGGTGACGATCTGGGCATTGGTAAAGAGTGTATCCAGCATGGGCAGTTTCCTCCGAAACAGCTTTTTGGCACAAGGAACCGAAGGGGAATCCTTTCCTTCATAATGGTTCAGGCGGGAGAGAGTATATCCGAAAGGCAGAGGCCTATAGGGAACAGTTTACTGGGTTCCGGCAGGAGCCGATGCCCTCAATGGCTACCTCTACCACATCCCCCGGCGCTACAGGCACACCGTATCCGGTTGGAGTGCCGGTGAGGATCAGGTCACCTGGGCAGAGCGTCATCACATGGGAGATGTAGTGGATGAGGCGGGGGACCGGACAGATCATCCGGTCGGTAAAGCTGTCGATCAGGATGCTGCCGTTCTTGATGCAGCGCAGGCGGAACGGCCCGGGCCCTGTGCCCGCTAAAATCCGGTCGGAAAGCGGCAGGAAAGTGTCGTAGTTTTTTGCCCTTCCCCACAGCACATCCCGGCGCTGGATATCGCTGGCAGTCACATCGTTGGCGGTCATGTAACCCCATATGTAGCCCATGGCCTCCGTTTCCGGGATGTCACGGCCCTTTTTACCGATCACCACCGCCAGTTCCACCTCGCAGGAAAGCTCCTGCACTTCGGCCGGGCGGAGAATGGGCTGCCCCGGCGGCAGGATGGCCTGGGGGGATTTGAGAAAGAGCTTGGGTTCGCAGGGGAGTCTCTCCCCTTCTTTTAGCTGGATATCCCGGTAATTCAGCCCCACCCCAATGATCTTGCCGGGGGTGCAAGGGCAGAGAAGAGTCAGTTCTTTCAGGGGAAGTTGTTCCCCGGTCCGTTCAAAGGAGGAAGGGTCGCTGCCGCGGAGAGGGAAGGCAGTATCCCCTTCCACCACAGCATATTCGGGCAAGGAGCCCCGCAGGAATCGAATATAAGAGAACACGATCAATAACCTCTCTGTCATCAGATTAGAAAGCGGGGAGTTTGTTCAGTCCACTGTCGACAATATAAATTATACATTATTCACCTAGTTTGTAAATAGATGCGTTTAAAAAAAATGTGGAATAAAACGAATTCTCTTTTTTGCCAAGAAAGGGCGGGGGCGCTTGTGGCAAAATGCCAAATCTTCCGGGCAGAATGGGCAGAAAAAGGCAATCTTTTAGAAAGGTATTTCTTTCGGGACAAAAAAGTCCTGTGGGGGGAGATGCTGCCGAGCGGCTTGAAAAAAAGCAGAAGATATGGTATATTATTAGTATTCCGAGGTGACAAGTATGAAATTTTCGACCAAAGGGCGCTACGCGCTCCGGCTGATGGCGGCCCTGGCCTGCCGGCCTGCCGGGGAAAACATTTCCCTCAAGGAGATCAGCCGGGAGCAGGAGATCAGCCTGAAATATATGGAACAGATCATCACGCCCCTGGTGCGGGCCGGCTTGGTAAAGAGCGGCCGGGGCAGCCAGGGCGGGTATCGGCTGGCCCGGACTGCCGATCAGTACACGGCCGGGGAGATCCTGCGGGCGGTGGAGGGGGACCTCTCCCCCATCCAATGTCTGGAGGATGCCCAGAATCAGTGCCCCCATTACTCCCGCTGCTCCACCATCCGCTTTTGGGAGGGGCTGGATCGGGTGATCCAGCAGTATGTGGATAGTGTGAGCCTGGAAGAGCTGCGCCGGGAAAGCTTGCCGGGGCAGGAACAGGAAGAATAAAAAGCAAAAGCCCGGCCCTTTTGGGGCCGGGTTTTTTGTGCTTTTCAGGGGCTTGGGACCGATGAAAACAGGGAAAACTATTCCTCCCAGAGGCGGTTTGCCTCCAGTTCCTGCTTCAGTGCCTCCACAAAGGTGTCGAGAGCCGGCGAGCGGTAGCTTTTTTGGTGGAGCACCAGGGAGAGCTGGCTGCGGCAGTCCAGGCCCTCAACCGGGAAAAAAAGGAGCGGATCTTCCGGGTGCAGGGCACTCAGGGCTCTGCCCTGCCCCAGGAACAACCCGGGGCAAAAGCAGGCCTCCTGGCCGCCGGCTGCCAGGGTCAGCTGGAGCCCGGCGTCGGCCACCGTGAGGGCCCGGCGGGGCGCAATGCCTTGGGTCCGGAAAAATTCATCCAGTTTGCGCTGAAAATTGCTTCGGTCATGGGTGAAGATGAAATCCAGTTTTTCCAGGTCCCCGGCGCTCAGGCAGGGGTGTTCTTCCGGATTTTCCCACCCCAGCCGCCGGCAGAGCAGGGAGCGGCGGGCAGCCAGCCGGATGGGCTCCCGGGCCAGGGGGATATACTGAAACTCCGCCAGAGGGCGAGGGTCCACCCCCAAAAAGAGATCCAGTTCCCCGTTCAGCAGCATCTGTTCAAAGCGTTGGGTATCATCGTGGAAGAAGATCAGCTCCACCTGGGGGCAGTCTGCCCGGAACCGGCTCACCGCCCCAGGCAGCAGCACCCGGGCCCGGGCGGCGTGGATGCCCACCCGCAGAGGCCCGCCCCCCTGCCGGCAGATCTGGTCCATCTGGGCGTCCAAACCCTGTTCCAGCACCCGGATCTGGCGCAGGGTGCTCAAAAGGGCCTGGCCCGCCGGCGTCAGGGCAAAACGGGGCCGCCGCACAAATAAAGGCGTGCCGTAATGTTCTTCCAGCCGTTTCATCTGTTCGCTCATGGATTGCTGGGTGACGAAAAGCCGCTGGGCAGCCCGGCTGATGCTGCCCTCCTGGGCCAGCACCAGAAAATATTCCAGTCCGGTAGTCATACCGATCCCCCTCCTTTTTCTTCCTTTGTACCACAGCCCGGGTTTTAATACAAGAAAAATCCTGTGAAGAAGATAAAAATATCTGTTTTGATTTGTGAGTGTTCGGTGCTACACTGAAGAAAACGGGATGGCCGGCGGGAAGGCCCCTGGCCGGAGAGGAGAAACGTCCATGGAAGAAAAGGACTGCATGCATTTCAAGGATTACCGCAGCGGCCAGCTTACCAACGGCATTGAGCGGGCGGCCCACCGGGCCCTGCTGTACAGCACCGGGCTGGATACGGAGGACCTGAAAAAGCCCATGGTGGCGGTGGTGAATTCCTTCACCGAGATGGTGCCCGGCCATATCCACCTGCGGGAGCTGGCGGATTTTGTCAAGCAGGGGATCATTGAGGCCGGGGGCATTCCCCGGGAATTCAATACCATTGCCATCTGTGACGGCATCTGCCAGGGGCATAAGGGGATGAGCTATCCCCTGCCCAGCCGGGAGATCATTGCCGATTCCATTGAATACATGATCGAGGCCCACCAGTTTGACGCTATGGTCATGCTGCCCGGCTGCGACAAGATCGTGCCGGGGATGCTGATGGCGGCCATGCGGCTGAATATCCCCACCATCCTGGTGCCGGGCGGGCCCATGCTGCCCGGCCGCTATAAGGAGATGGATGTGCTCACCCTCACCGATATGCGAGAGCTCATCGGCCGCACCCAGACCGGGAAGATGACGGTGGAAGACCTGATGGAGGCGGAAAAGTGCGCCCTGCCCGGCTATGGTACCTGCTCCATGCTGGGCACCGCCAATACCATGAGCTGCCTGGCCGAGGTGCTGGGCATGTCCCTGCCCGGCTGCGGGCTGGCTCATGCGGTGTCGGCCAAGAAACGGCGGATCGCCAAGCAGTCCGGCAAGCGGGTGGTGGAAATGATCGGGGAGGGCCTCACCCCTCGTAAGATCATGACCCGGGAATGCCTGCGCAACGGCATTGCCGCCAGCATGGCCATGGGGGCCTCCACCAACAGCACCCTCCACCTGCCGGCCATTGCCCACGAGGCGGGTATCTCCATCACCCTGCGGGATTTTGACGAGATCAGCCGCCAGGTGCCCTACCTGTGCAACATCAAGCCCTCGGGCAAGTACCCCCTCAGCGTGCTGGATGAGGCCGGGGGGATCCCGGCGGTGCTCAAGGCCATCGAGCCCAAGCTGGATACCGGCGTCCTCACGGTTACCGGCCATACCCTGGGGGAGAACCTGGCCGGGGTGCCCCTGGTGGAAAACGATGTGATCTATCCCCTCTCGGCGCCTAAGAATGAGGAGGGCGGGCTGGCCATCCTCCACGGCAATCTGGCGCCGGACGGGGCGGTGGTGAAAAAGAGCGGGGTCAAGCCCTCCATGTATTACTTTGAGGGGCGGGCCCGGGTCTTCCATTCCATGGAGGAGGCCAGCGCTGCCGTATCGGGGGATCAGATCCAGAAGGGAGATATCCTGGTCATCACCTACGAGGGGCCCAAGGGCGGCCCCGGCATGCGGGAGATGCACATGACCACCAGCCTGATCGTGGGCCGGGGAATGGACGAGAGCTGTGCCCTCATCACCGACGGGCGGTTTTCCGGTTCCACCCGGGGGCCCTGCATCGGCCATGTCTCGCCGGAGGCAGCGGCCGGCGGCCCCATTGCCGCAGTGGAGGAGGGGGATAAAATCATCATTGATATCTCCGGCCGCACCCTCACCCTCTGTGTGCCGGAGGAGGAGATCCGCCGCCGTCTGGCAAAGGTCAAGCATATCCGCAAGGACCGCACCCCGGCGCTGGATCGGTATTCGGCTCTGGTGACCTCGGCGGACCGGGGGGCCGTGCTCAAGACCCCCGAGGAGCTGGCCCGGGAGCGGGCGGAAAAATCCCAATAAGAACAAAACCAGGGCAGCGCCAAAAAGCGCTGCCCTGGTTTTGTTCAGGGGCAGGGAAAAAATTATTCCTCCACCACACGGATGCTCTGAATGACCTGAGGCTTGCGGGGCCGGTCGGCAAAGCCGGTGGGGGTGGCGGCGATCTCGTCCACCGTATCCATCCCGTTCACCACCCGGCCAAAGGCGGCGTACTGGCCGTCCAGGTAGGAGGCATCGGCGTGCATGATGAAGAACTGGCTGCCGGCGCTGTCCGGGTTCTGGGCCCGGGCCATGCTGATGACGCCCCGCACATGTTTGATGGGGTTGTTCCAGCCGTTGGCGGCAAACTCGCCCTTGATCTCCCAGCCGGGGCCG
Organism: Allofournierella massiliensis; assembly: GCF_021531255.1. Lineage (GTDB taxonomy): Bacteria > Bacillota > Clostridia > Oscillospirales > Ruminococcaceae > JAFBIO01. Next base: position 25,167 of record NZ_JAFBIO010000013.1, read on the forward strand.
CCCATGCCGGTGCCCTCGGGGCAGCCGCCCTGGATCATAAAGCCCGGGATGATGCGGTGGAAGGTCAGCCCGTCATAAAATTTTTCGTTGACCAGTTTGAGGAAGTTGGCCACCGTGATGGGGGCTGCGCTCTCGTCCAGCTCCAGGTCGATGGTCTTTCCGTTTTCCATGGTGATACGGATCATGGCAAAAACTCCTTTGTTATGGTGATGGGATCTCTGGCTTCAGTATAGCATATCCCGCCCCAAAGGGCAAAGACGCTATACCAGATGCTGCAGCTCGGTCATATTCTCCCAATATCGCTTGGGGCAGTGGGTCATCCGGCAGCGGGGATTCTCCCGGGCCTGGATGGTGAGGGTCTCATAAAAGCGCTTCCAGGCCCGCTGCAGCCGGGCCTCCTCCTCCCCCACCGGGGGCAGCTGAAATTCCCCTTCCAGTTCCAGATAGGAGGCGGCGTGGTCCCGGTAGAGCAGCACCGCCCGGTGGGTCACATCACAGATCAGGAAGTTTTCTTCCGGGAAGCGGGAACAGAAGTGCCCCCGCAGAAGGGGCAGCACATAGTGCTTGGGGGTGATGCGGGCCGCCAGCAGGCCGTCGTATTCCTGAAAGCGGAGAAACCCCTTGAGAAGATGAGCCTCCCCGGTCACCGCCTTTTCCAGGGCCAGCACCGGGGCCACCGCCTCGCTGCCCAGAAACCAGGGGGCCCGGCGGCCCCGCGGGTAGGCAAAGCGCAGAAACCGGAGAAGAGCCAGTTCCTTGCCCTCGCTGCCGTTCAGGAAAGCCAGGCTCACCAGTTCCCGGGCCCGGGGGCCCAGCTTTTCATCGATGCTTCTATCCACCCGGTCGGCCTTTTCCGGGTCGGTGTCAATGAACCGGCTCTCATACAGGGTGGGGGAAAAGCCCCGGGCAGGGCAGATGACAAAGGGCTCCTCCCGGCGGAAAAAGGCCTCAAAGACGCAGCAGAGAAAGCCCTGCCAGCTGGAATCGTACAGGTATACTACATCTGCCTGGCGATACATTTCACCGCCTCCTCCTTCACCTGCAGCCCGGCCAGCCGGGGCGCGACCCCCTGCCCTGCCAGCTGCTGCACCTGGGGCGCCGAAAACAGGCTCAGCTGTTCGCAGCCCTCGTTGAAAGCTTCCGGGTCCAGCAGGGCCCGGGCCACCAGCTCCCGGCGGGGGCTGCGGCTGCCGGAGTAGCCCCGGCAGCACAGGAAATACTGGGCCCGCTTGAGGACTACCCCGATCCGCTTGAGTTCGGGCAGGCCCAGGGCCCCGTTCTTCCGGGCAATCAGGATCCGGCGGGCACTGCGGGGGCCGATGCCCGGCACCCGCAGCAGTTCCTCCTCCCCGGCCCGGTTCACATCCACCGGGAAGCGGTCAAAGTGCCGCAGTGCCCAGTGGCATTTGGGGTCCATATAGGGGTCAAAATTGGGGCAGTCCTCGTCCAGAATTTCCTCGGCGGAAAAGTGGTAATAGCGGAGCATCCAGTCCGCCTGGTAGAGCCGGTGCTCCCGCAACAGGGGCGGCGGGGTGTAAAGGGCCGGCAGCCGGCTGTCCTCCACCACCGGGATATAGGCCGAGAAAAATACCCGTTTCAGGGAGTATTTCCGGTAAAGTCCCTGGGTCAGATGAAGGATCTGCCGGTCGCTTTCCGGGGTGGCCCCCACGATCATCTGGGTGCTCTGGCCGGCGGGGGCAAAGCGGGGGGCGTGCCGGTAGAGGGCCAGCTCCTGCCGGTTTTGCGTGGCCGAGGCGGCGATCTGCCCCATGGGCCGCAGGATGGCCGCCCGGCTTTTATCCGGGGCCAGCAGCCCCAGGCTGGCCTCGCTGGGCAGCTCTATATTCACGCTGAGCCGGTCGGCCAGAAGCCCCAGCCGGCGCACCAGTTCGGGGCTGGAGCCGGGGATGGCCTTGGCATGAATATAGCCCCGGAACCGGTATTCCTCCCGCAGCAGGGTCAGGGCCGAGATCATCTGCTCCATGGTGTAATCGGGGCTCACCAGCACCGCGCTGGACAGGAACAGCCCCTCGATATAGTTGCGCCGGTAGAACTGGATGGTGAGGTCGGCCAGTTCCCGGGGGGTAAAGGCGGCCCGGGGCAGGTCGTTGGAGCGCCGGTTCACGCAGTAGCGGCAGTCGTAGGCGCAGATGTTGGTATACAGCACCTTTAAAAGGGAGACGCACCTTCCGTCCGCCGTGAAGGTGTGGCAGCAGCCCGGCGCCTGGCAGTTGCCGATGGAACCGGCCTGGCCGCCCCGGTCGCTGCCGCTGGAGGTGCAGGCCACATCATACTTGGCGCTGTCGGCCAGTATGGCCAGCTTTTCTTCCAATTCCATTCCGCGTCTCCCCCTTTCCGGGCCGGTTCTTTTGCATAAAAGATAGAAAAAGGCGGCCTTTGAGCCAAAAACAGCCCAAAAGCCGCCCGCCGATCAGGCAATCCGGATTATGGGACGACCCGCCCTGTATACTGGGAAATACAGAAAAGGCTCACCACTGGCTGACGGTCTTGACCACCTTGCCCACCACATGCAGGTGCTCCAGTTCCTCGCCGCTCAAAATCAGCTCTTCGTAATCCGGGTTGAAGGGCTGCAGTACCACGCTGCTGCCCCGCACCAGGTACCGTTTGAGGGTGCCCTCGCCTTCCCCGTAAATCAATACCCCCAGATCGCCGCTGTCCAGGGTGGGCTGCTTGTGCACCAGGGCCAGGTCCCCTTCCCGGATGCGGGGCTCCATGCTGTCGCCCTTGACCACCAGGTAGAAATAGGAGGAAGGGTCTTTGACGCTGGCCAGCTCGGTGCCGTAATCCTCCTCATAAGCCAGGGCCCCATAGCCTGCCCGCACCGTGCCCACCACCGGGATGCCGGTTTGGGCATAGGGCAGGGAAAAAGAGGGGGCGGGCGCTTTGCCCAGCAGATCGTCGGTGCTTACCCCCAGCAGCTTGGCCAGGGCGGTGAGGGTGTCCGGGTCGGGGGAAGATTTTCCGTTTTCCCACTTGCCCACGGCCTGCTGGGAGACCCCTACCCGGGCGCTGAGCTGGGCCTGGCTGAGGCCGGCGGCCTTGCGAAGCTCTTTGAGGCGGTCCTTGAACATAATCGATACGCTCCGTTTCTGACGGCGGGCCCCGGACCCGCGCGTCCTGATGATTTTATGATACAACAAACGGTAGTAAAAGTAAAGAGGAAATCACAACAAAAAGTTGTTGGAAAACTATTGACAACAACCAAAAGTTGTAATATACTCAAGATACAACAAAAAGTTGTGAAATGCGGCAAATTTCGCTTCCGAACAACAGGAGGGGTTTTACGATGAAAAAAATGGCGGCGGGGCTGGAACGGTTTTTGGCGCTGAGCTGCGGTCTGGCAGCTCTTTTAAGCCTGGGCAGCCTGTTTGAGGGGGGCAGCCCGGCAGCCCTGGTTCTGGCAGCGGCCCTGCTGGCGGCGGCCCGGGGGCTTTCCCTGTTGGCCGAACGCAGCGAGCGGGCGGCTCTGCGGGCCCGCCGGCGCCGGCAGAGAACGACCCAGCGCCGTGCCCACCGCCGCCTGGCGGCCTCGGCCCTCAAAAAACCGGCCTCCCCCGCCCCCGACCTGCGGGTGGCCTGAAGCGAAAAAAGCGGTCCTGTCCCTTGGGGGGCAGGGCCGCTTTGGTGTTTTTGGGGGAAGAGGCTTAGTCCCGCCGGTAGATATCCCGGGTATAGACCTTTTCCTCCACATCCTGCAGTTCCTCGGTGAAGCGGTTGGCCACGATCACATCCGCCTGGGCCTTGAAGGCGGCCAGGTCCCGTTCCACCCGGGCGCCGAAGAAGGAATCCTCCTTCAGGGTGGGTTCATACACCACCATGGGCACTCCCCGCTCGCCGATCCGGCGCATGACGCCCTGGATGCTGGACTGGCGGAAGTTGTCGCTGCCGGTCTTCATGGTCAGCCGGTAGATGCCCACCAGCCGGGGCTTCCTGGCCAGGATCCGCTCGGCAATGAAATCCTTGCGGGTGCGGTTGGCCTCCACAATGGCCTGCATCAGGTTCTGGGGCACATCCCGGTAATTGGCCAGCAGCTGTTTGGTATCCTTGGGCAGGCAGTAGCCGCCGTAGCCAAAGCTGGGGTTGTTGTAATGGTCGCCGATCCGGCTATCCAGGCTGACGCCCCGGATGATCTGGGCGGTATCCAGCCCCCGCACCTCGGCGTAGGTGTCCAGCTCATTGAAAAAGCTCACCCGCAGAGCCAGGTAGGTGTTGGCGAACAGCTTGATGGCTTCGGCCTCGGTGGTGCCGGGGTAAAGGGTGGGGATATCCTGCTTGAGGGCCCCCTGGGCCAGCAGCTGGCCAAAACGGTGGGCTGCCTGGCAGAGCTCCTCATCCTCCTGAGGGGCACCCACCACGATCCGGCTGGGGTAGAGGTTGTCATAGAGGGCCCGGCCCTCCCGCAGAAATTCCGGGCTGAACAGCAGCCGGGCGCCGGTTTTCTCCCGCATGGCCTTGGTGAAGCCTACCGGCACGGTGGATTTGATCACCACCACCGCCTGGGGGGCCAGCTCCATCACCTGGGCAATGACGCTCTCCACGCTGCTGGTATTGAAGTGGTTCTGTTCCGGGTCATAGTCGGTGGGGGTGGAAATGATCACATATTCTGCCCCGGAAAAGGCCTCGGCCGGGTCGGTGGTGGCCTTCAGATCCAGCTGGTGATGGGCCAGATAGTCCTCAATTTCCCGGTCCGCAATGGGGGATTGGCGGCGGTTGATCTGTTCCACCTTCTGGGGCAGCAAGTCCAGCGCAAAAACGGTGTTGTGCTGGGACAAAAGAATGGCGTTGGAAAGCCCCACATAGCCGGTACCGGCCACGGCGATCTTCATAGATATCCTCCCTTGGCGCGCGGGGGTGATAGGCCCGGCGCGCGGCTCTTATTCTTTTCAATATACCACCGGCGGGGAATTTTTTCAATGCGGCCTGCCTTGCTGCCGGGGTACAAGAAAGCCGCGGCAGCTGGAAAACTCCGGCGCCGCGGCAGGATTCATTTGTTGGCCCCGCCTTCGGGGAAAACCACGGTGATGCAGGTGCCCCTGCCCTCCTGGCTTTCCAGCTTGATGGAGGCGTGGTGGAGAAGGGCGATGTGCTTCACGATGGCAAGACCCAGTCCGGTGCCGCCGGTGGCCTTGGAACGGCTCTTGTCTACCCGGTAGAACCGCTCAAAAACACGGCTCTGGCTGGCCGGCGGGATTCCGATACCGTTGTCCTCCACCTGCAGGTAGGGGCTGCCCGCCGAGGTGCGCCCCACCGATACCCGCACCAGCCCGCCGGGCCGGTTGTAGCGGATGGCGTTGTCGCACAGGTTGACGCAGAGTTCTTCCAAAAGATGAGGAATTCCCTGCACCGGGGTGCTCTCCCCTTCCAGCCGCAGGCTCACAAAGGCCTTCTGAGCGTTGACCCGCAGGCTGTCCACACAGCCCTTGGCGATCTGGTACAGGTCGGCCTTTTCCAGTTCGGCGGGCTGGCTGTCCTGGTTATCCAGGGCCGACAGCTGAATGATGTCGGCCACCAGGGCCAGCATCCGCCCGGCCTCCACCCGGATCTTGGAGGCAAAAGCCGGGATATCCTGGGGTTTGGCCATCCCGTTTTCCATCAGCTCGGCGTAGCCGGAAATGCTGGTAAGGGGGGTCTTGAGCTCGTGGCTCACATTGGCGGTGAATTCCTGGCGCAGTTTTTCATTGTTCTGGCGCAGCAGCCGGTCGGCCCGCAGGGCGGCCGCAAAGGGCTCCAGTTCCCGGTAGGGCACCTTTTCGGGCAGATGCTCCAGATCCTCCCCTATTTTCAGGATGGGCCGCACCAGCTGGCGGGTGAGGAAGATGGCCAGCAGCACCGACGTTACCAGGATGAGGAAGCAGCAGACCACCAAAGCGGGCAGGGCCGCATCGTACAGGGCGTAGGCGCCCCCCACATCCCGGGCGATCCGCAGCACATTGCCGTCGCTCAGCAGCACTGCCTCATAATAGGTATTGTAGCCCAGTGTGGCGCTCTGGCGGCGGGCGCTGCCCTGGCCCTGGCTCAGGGCGTCCTGGATCTCGGGCCGGCTCAGATGGTTTTCCATGGGGCCGCTGGCCGAGCTCTCATACAGCACATCCCCCTCGGGAGAGATGAGGGTGAGCCGCAGGTTTTCGCTCCCGAAGGCGGAGAGCTCTTCGGGGGATTCCAGGTACTGGTAGGACCGGGCGATGGTCTGGGCGGCGGTGGCCAGATCCTGGCTGACCTGCTGGTCAAAGGCCCGGTAGAAGACATACAGGCTCAGCACGGCGGTGAGGGCCATGCTGAACAGGCCGATGAAGATGAGGCGGAAATTGATCCGCTCTTCCATACTGTCCTGCCGGCGCTTCATACCGGTTCCTCGGCGGCCAGCTTATAGCCCACCTTCCGCACGGTCTGGATGCAGCCGCCGGCCTGGCCCAGTTTCTGGCGCAGGGTGCGCACATGCATATCGATGGTGCGGCTTTCCAGAGAGAAGTCGGTGTCCCATACCTTCTGCATGATGGTATCCCGGTTGAGGACAACCCCGGGGGAGGAAAGGAAGAGCCGCAGCAGGCTGTATTCCTTGAAGGTCAGCTCCACCGGCTCTCCGTCCACCGTCACCACATGACGGCTGTCGTCCATTTCGATGCCCTCAAAGCGGAGCAGATGCTCGGCCTGGCCCCGCTGGGCCCGGCGAAGGGCCGCCTTGATCCGGCTGGTGAATTCCATCACACCAAAGGGTTTGGCGATGTAGTCGTCGGCGCCCTTGTCCAGCCCCTTCACCACATCCAGCTCCCGGTCCCGGGCGGTGACCAGGATCACCGGCAGGGCCGCGGTGGCGGGGTCCCGCCGCAGCTTTTCCAGAATGGTGAGGCCGTCCTCGCCGGGCAGCATCAGGTCCAGCACCACCAGTTCCGGCAGCTGCCGGTGGCAGGCCGCCCAGAAAGCTTCGCCGTTGGCGAAGCCCTGGGCCTCCATGCCGGCGCTGGTCAGGGCATATTGTTCCAGTTCGCAGATGCTTGAATCGTCTTCCACGATATAGATCATAGTTTTTAAGACTCCTTAGAAAGGGGGTACCGGGCCAGATACTTGGCGAAACGCTCGTTGAAGGCCTCGTCCCCTTCTTTTATTTTACCAAGATAGGCGTGTGTGTCAAAGCTGTTCTGGGCCACCTCGATCATGGCCACGGCAATGTTGCTGCAGTGGTCGGCCACCCGCTCGTAGTTGGTGAGCAGGTCGTTGAGCACAAAGCCATACTCGATGGAGCAGCTGCCGGCCTGCAGCCGGGCGATGTGGCGGGTCTTGATCTGGCGAACCAGATCGTCGATGACCTGCTCCATGGGCTCCACCTTGGCAGCCTCGGTCATATCGTTCTTCTCAAAGCTGGTGATGGTGCGGTCAATCAGGTCCTGAATGGCAGCCTCCAGCACTCCCAGCTCCCGCTGGGCGGCATCCGAGAAGATGATCTGTTTGTCGTTCATTTCCCGGGCGGTCTTGCACAGGTTGGCGGCATGGTCGCCGATCCGCTCAAAGTCGCTGATGGTGTGCAGCAGGGTGTTCACGCTGTGGCTGTCGGCCAGGGTCATATCGCAGGAGGAAAGCTTGACCAGGTAGGTGCCCAGCTGGTCCTCATAGTGGTCGATGCTGTCTTCCTGCCTGTCCACCTTATCGGCAAGCTCGGCGCTGAAGTTGTGGGTGAGGGACATGGCCTGCAAAAGGCTCATGCGGGCCACTTCGGCCATATCGCAGGTGACGACACGGGCCCGGTCGGTGGCCACGGCAGGGGTGGAGAGCAGACGCTCGTCCAACAACTGGAACTGGTCGGGCTTCTTGTCGTCCTTGATGGTCAGCATGGCCAGTTTTTCCAGCAGGGCGCTGAAGGGCAGCATGACAAAGCTGGCCAGGATGTTGAAGGTGGAGTGGATGACGGCGATACCCACCGCGCTGGCCGACTCATTCACAAAACCAAAGCCGATCACCGCGTTGAGGGTGTAATAGATGGTGGAGAAGAAGATAACGCCGATCACGTTGAAATACAGGTGCACAATGGCTACCCGGCGGGCGTCCTTGTTGGCGCCCACACTGGAGATCAGGGCGGTGGCGCAGGTACCGATGTTCTGGCCCATGACGATGGGCAGGACGGTGGCATAGGTGACAACGCCGGTGGCGCACAGGGCCTGCAGGATACCCACGCTGGCACTGCTGGACTGGATGATGGCGGTAAGGATGGCGCCGGCCAGGATGCCCAGAATGGGGTTGGAGAAGGCCAGGAACAGGTCGGTGAACCAGGACTCATTGGCCAGAGGCTTGACTGCGCCGGACATGGTCTCCATGCCGGTCATCAGCACAGCAAAGCCAATGAGGATGGTGCCCACGCCCTTTTTCTTCTCGCTCTTGCAGAACATATACAGCACAATGCCGATAAAGGCCAGCACCGGGCTGAAGGAGGAGGGCTTGAGCAGAGTGATAAAAAGGCTGTCGCCTTCCAGGCCGGTAAGGCTCAGCAGCCAGCTGGTAACGGTGGTACCCACGTTGCTGCCGATGATGATGCCGATGGCCTGGTGCAGCTGCATGATGCCGCTGTTTACAAAGCCCACGACCATAACGGTGGTGGCGCTGCTGGACTGGATGACCGCGGTGACGGCCAGGCCCAGCCCGAAACCTTTGAGGGGATTATCGGTCAGGCGGCTCAGGATGGTCTGTAGTTTGCCGCCCGCCTGCTTTTCCAGGGCATTTCCCATGGTGTCCATGCCGAAAAGGAAAAGAGCCAGCCCGCCCAGCAGGCTGAAAAAGTTCAATACGCTCATAGCTTCCTCGTTCCTTTGTCTGCCCGCCCCGGGGGCGGGGTTTTCTCGTTTGTTCCCTTTGTAAAATTCTTACTTTAGTATTGTAAAATAGGGCAGGTAAAATCCGCTATCAGCGAAATGTAAAATCTATGTAAAATTGGCTTTGCAAAAGGTTTTTTGGCTCAAAGAAACGCCCGGAAAAGGCCCTTTTGCCTGTTCATATATACGCGCCGGGCCGGGGCAACTTTACCAAAACACTGCGCCATTTTACAGTTCCTTTGCACAAGGGCCGAAAGCGGGCCCCGGCATTTTACAAAAGTTTTGCCGGGGCGTGGTGGTTTGGCAGGGCCGCCGGGGATAGAATAGGACCGTACCCGAAAAGAACCAAACAAACTGCCCGGCGGGCCTATAGCAAAGCAAGCCCAAAGAAAAGGAACCGGGCAAGACCAAACGAAAGGAACAACCAGTTTATGAAAAAGATCACTTCTATTCTCTGCGCCGGCGCCATGATGGCCCTGTGCCTCACCGGCTGCGGCGGCTCCGCTTCTTCCGGCTCTGCCGCTGCTTCTTCTTCCACCGCTGCCGAGACTTCTTCTTCTCAGGCTGCTTCCGTTTCCACCGCGGCTGTCTCCGGCACCGTGGCCACCGGCGGGTCCACCAGCATGGAGTCTGTGATCGCCGCCCTGCAGGAGGCTTTCCTGGAGCTGCAGCCCGACGTGACCGTTACTTATGATCCCACCGGCAGCGGTGCCGGCATCACCGGTGCCACCGACAAGACCCTGGACATCGGGCTTTCCAGCCGCGCTGTCAAGGATGAAGAGGCCGAGGCCGGCGTGACCGGTACCACCGTGGCCCTGGATGGCATCGCCATCATCGTCAACAACAACAACGCGGTTGCCGGCCTGAGCCTGGAGCAGATCGCCGGCATCGCCAAGGGCGAGATCACCAACTGGAGCGAGGTTGGCGGCGCTGACGCCCCCATCGTGCTGGTAGGCCGTGAGGCCGGCAGCGGCACCCGCGACGGCTTCGAGAGCATCGTGGGCGTGGAAGATGAGTGCGTGTACTCTCAGGAGCTCACTGCTACCGGCGCCGTGATCGCCGCTGTGGCCAGCAATGAGAACGCCATCGGCTATGCTTCCCTCTCCGCTCTGGATGACACCGCCAAGGCCGTGACCGTGGACGGCGTGGCCTGCAGCGAGGAGACCATCCTGGACGGCACCTACAAGATCCAGCGCCCCTTCGTCTTCGTCACCAACAACAGCGTGGAGCCCTCTGAGGCTGTGCAGGCCTTCATTGACTTCGCCACCAGCGAGGACGCTGCCGACCTGATCCGTGCCGCCGGCGCGGTGCCTGTGGTCTGATAAGACCCGCTTCCCCCTTTGAAAAATTCTTCTTGATTTTCCCTTCGTAAAAATTCTTACAGATTTTCTTCTTACCTAGTGTGTTCCCTCTTTGGCCCGGCCCAACCGCTTTGGCGGCGGACCGGGCCTTTTTAAGGGGAAAAAGCAAAGCCTGTTCCTGTTATTGTGTAGTGTGCGGTCAGAAAGAAAAGAGAACGATATGAAAAAAGCAAAGCGAGCCAAAGGTTTTGTGGAAACCTTCATGAATGGCGTATTCTTTGTGGCGGGCATGACGGCCATCTTTTGCGTCCTGCTCATCACTGTGTATATGTTTGTGGCCGGCCTGCCTGCCATCCGGCAGATCGGCCTCAAGGATTTACTGTTGGGCCAGGTGTGGGCTTCCACCGCCGCCGAGCCCAAGTACGGCATCCTGCCCTTTATCCTTACCAGTTTCTTCGGCACCCTGGGCGCCGTGATCCTGGGGGTGCCGGTGGGGCTGCTCACCAGCGTCTTCCTCAGCAAGATGGCCCCTGCCCGGCTGGGCAAGCTGGTAAGCAGCGCTGTGGAGCTGCTGGCCGGCATCCCCAGCGTGGTCTACGGCCTGATCGGCATGACCGTGCTGGTGCCCCTGGTTGCCTCGATCTTCAACCTGCCCAGCGGCGCCTGCCTGCTGTCGGCCATCCTGGTGCTGATGGTCATGATCCTGCCCAGCATCGTTTCGGTGAGCGTCACGGCCCTGAACGCCGTGCCCCCCGAGTACGAGGAGGCCAGCCTGGCCCTGGGCGCCACCAAGACTGAGACCTATTTCAAGGTGAGCGTTCCGGCAGCCAAGAGCGGTATCGCCGCCGGCGTGGTGCTGGGCATCGGCCGTGCCATGGGTGAAGCCATGGCCGTGATGATGGTGGCCGGCAATGTGGCCAACATGCCGGGCCTGTTCAAGAGCGTCCGTTTCCTGACCACCGCCATCGCCAGCGAGATGAGCTATGCCAGCGGCCTGCAGCGCCAGGCCCTGTTCAGCATCGCCCTGGTGCTGTTCGTCTTCATCATGCTGCTGAATGCTTTTCTCAACCGGGTGCTGAAGGGAGGAAACCAGGATGAACAGTAAGCGCAAGATATACAACAGCCTCCTGCCTGCCCTGGTCTTTATTGCCGCGGCTTTCACGGTGCTGCTGCTGGTGATCATCATCGGCTTTGTCCTTTTCAAGGGCCTGCCCGAGCTGAGCTGGAGCCTGCTCACCAGCGTGCCCAGCGTGATCCGCAAGGTGGAGGGCATTCTCCCCTACATTGTAAACACTTTGTATGTTGTGATGCTTAGTATACTAATTGTATTGCCCCTGGGCGTGGGCGCGGCGGTTTACCTCACCGAGTACGCCAAAAACCGTCGTCTCATCGCGGTGATCGAATTCACCACCGAGATTCTGGCCGGCATCCCCAGCATCATTTACGGTCTGGTTGGCATGCTGGTCTTTAACCAGAAGCTGGGCCTGGGCAGCTGCCTGATCTCGGGCAGCCTGACCCTGGTGATCATGACCCTGCCCACCATCATCCGCACCACCGAGGAGAGCCTGAAAACCGTCCCCCAGAGCTACCGGGAAGGCGCTTTGGGCCTGGGCGCGGCCAAGTGGCATATCGTGCGCACCCTGGTGCTGCCCTGCAGCCTGGACGGCATTGTCACCGGCTGCATCCTGGCCATCGGCCGTATCGTGGGCGAGAGCGCGGCCCTGCTGTTTACCGCGGGCTGCGGCAAGGTGCTGGCCCAGGGCATCATCCGGGCCTATACCAGCAGCGGCGCCACCCTGTCGGTGGCCCTGTACATGACCGTCTTTGAGGAGGGCAATTTTGACGTGGGTTACGCCATCGCCGCCGTCCTGATGATTCTGGTGCTGGCACTCAACCTGCTGGCCAAGTTCAGCAGCAAGAAGCTCAAGAGAAAGTTTTAACTCCGAAGGAGAAGATAGAGATGAATGATCCGATTTTGCAGACCCAGGACCTGAAACTGTATTACGGCGCTTTCCAGGCGCTGAAGGGCATTAATATGGAAATTCCCGAAAAGACCATCACTGCTCTGATCGGCCCTTCCGGCTGTGGCAAATCCACCTTTCTGAAGACCCTGAACCGGATGAACGACCCGGAGCTGGTGCCCGGGCTGCGGGTGGAGGGCAAGGCCCTCTACCGGGGCCAGGATATTTTTGACAAGAGCGTGGACGTGACCCTGCTGCGCAAAAAGATCGGCATGGTGTTCCAGAAGCCCAACCCCTTCCCCATGAGCATTTACGACAACATTGCTTACGGGCCCCGGCTGCACGGCGCCCACAGCAAGGCCAAGCTGGATGAGATCGTGGAAAAGAGCCTGCGGGGCGCGGCCATCTGGGACGAGGTGAAGGACCGGCTGAAAAAGAGTGCTCTGGGCCTTTCCGGCGGTCAGCAGCAGCGGCTGTGCATCGCCCGGGCTCTGGCGGTGGAGCCGGACGTATTGCTGATGGACGAACCCACCAGCGCCCTGGACCCCGGCAGCACCATGAAAATCGAGGCACTGATGAGCGAGCTGAAGGAGCGGTACACCGTGGTCATCGTGACCCACAATATGCAGCAGGCTGCCCGTATCAGCGACGAGACGGCGTTTTTCCTGCTGGGCGAGATGGTGGAAAAGGGCCCCACGGCCGACGTGTTCTCCCGCCCCAAGGATAAGCGCACCGAGGATTACATCACCGGCCGGTTCGGTTAAGGAGGAAGAATGCCATGAGCTTGAGAGAAAAATATGACAGCGATCTGCGCCGGCTGGAAGAAGCGGTGCGCCAGATGGGCGAGGATGTGCGCCAGGCGCTGGTCCAGTCCCTGCAGTCGGTGGAAGAAAAGAACCGGGAACTGGCCCGGCAGGTGATCGAGGGCGACCGGGATATCGACAGCCAGGAGCGGGAGATCGAGCATCTTTGCATGACCCTGCTGCTGCGCCAGCAGCCCATTGCCAGCGACCTGCGCCAGGTAAGCGGCGCTTTGAAGATGGTCACCGATCTGGAGCGGATGGGCGACCACGCGGCGGATATTGCCGAGGTGGGCCTGGCCCTGAAACCGGAAGCCGTCTTTTCCGAGGGGCTCCGCCGTATGGCACGGAATGCCCTGGAGATGGAGCGTCAGACTCTGGAGGCTTTCCTGGAGCGGGACCTGAACAAGGCCGACCAGGTCATCAAGGCCGACGACGGGCAGGATGCCCAGTTTGAGGCGGTCAAGCAGGACCTGGCCATCCGGCTGGCTGCCGATCCGGGCGGCGCCGATGAGACCCTGGATCTTCTGATGATCGCCAAATATATGGAGCGGCTTTCCGACCATGCGGTGAACGTGGCCGAGTGGGCCCGGTTCTGCCAGACCGGCCTGTACCGGGGCGAGCAGATCGTCTGACCCCGGCGCTCGATTCTTTTTGTTTTGCCATCCAGGCTTTGCTTTTGGGGCGGCGCGCTGTAAAAAAGCGCGCCGCCCGCTTTTTGTGCCCCTTGCCGGAAAAGGCCGGGCCGGTTACAATAGTAAGGAAAAAAGTTTTTCCGGGAAAAAAGGAGGGCCAAGGGATGGATCAGAATCCCGCCATGAAGATCATCGCCCATATCCGCACCGATTTTGCCACCAAGTTCGGCGTGCCCCGCCAGAGCGGCCTGGTGGATGCGCTCAAGGCCAGGATCGTTTTTGAAGAGGAGTACCGGGTGGCTGAGGCGGTGCGGGGGCTGGAAGAGTTTTCCCATATCTGGGTGATCTGGCAGTTTTCGGGGGCCATCCGGCCGGATTGGTCCCCCACCGTGCGCCCACCCCGGCTGGGCGGCAATACCCGCATGGGCGTATTTGCCACCCGCTCGCCCTTCCGGCCCAACCCCATCGGCCTGTCCTGTTTGAAGCTGGAGAAGATCGAGCATTCCCCCCAGTTTGGGCCGGTGCTCTGGGTATCCGGGGCGGACCTGGTGGACGGCACCCCCATCTATGACATCAAACCCTACCTGCCCTATGCGGATTGCCGGCCCCAGGCGGTGGGCGGCTTTGCCGCCGCTGCCCCGGAAAAGAAGCTGCAGGTGCGGGATGAGGCGGGCTTGGCCGACCGGCTGCCCCCGGAAAAATGGGCGGCCCTGCGGGGCGTGCTGGAACAGGACCCCCGGCCTTCCTATCAGAAGGACCCGGATCGGGTATACGGATTTGAGTTCGGAGGCTGGCAAGTGCGCTTTTCGGTGGAGGGAGAAGAGCTGCAGCTGCGTCAGCTGACGCCCCTGGCCAAAAAACAGGAAGAACAGGAGTAAAGAAAGGATCGGAATATGAAAGTATTGCTGGTAAACGGAAGCCTGCGGGAGCACGGCTGCACCAACCGGGCCCTGAAGGAGGTGGCCGGCGCCCTGGAAAAATGGGGTGTGGAAAGCGAGATCTTCTGGATCGGGATGAAGCCGGTATACGGCTGCATTGCCTGCGGCCGCTGCCGGGACCTGAACCGGTGCGTCTTTGTGGCCGACTGCGGCAATGAGCTGCTGGAAAAAATGCGTCAGGCAGATGGGATCGTGGTGGGTTCGCCCGTATACTACGGCGGCCCCAACGGCACCCTCTGTGCCCTGCTGGACCGGGCCTTCTATGCCGGCGGCCACACCCTGGCGGGCAAGCCGGCTGCCGCGGTGGTGAGCTGCCGCCGGGGCGGGGCCACCGCTGCCTTTGACCGGCTGAACAAGTACTTCACCATGAGCCGGATGCCGGTGATCTCCAGCCAGTACTGGAATATGGTCCACGGCTTTACCCCCCAGGATGTGGAGAAGGACGCGGAAGGGCTGCAGACCATGCGCACACTGGGCGACAATATGGCCTACTGGCTGCGCTGTCAGGAGGCTGCCGGCATTCCCATGCCCCAGCCGGAAGCCACCACCCCCACCAATTTCATCCGATAAGAGAAAAAAGGCCCGGGGTCCGCAGATTCACTGCGGGCCCCGGGCCTTTGACGTATAGGGATAGAGAATATCAATTGGTTTCGGGCCAGATCTGCTGGCCGTTCACTGTCAGCCGGTCTACCTGCGCCAGATCCAAGGGCTGGTCAAAGAGCAGTTTCACCTGGATCCGCTGGCTGCCGTCATCCTCAAGGCTTACCATGGTGCTGGCAGCGCTGTAGTCCCGGAGAGGACTGCCGTCCTTCATCAGGATCTCAAAATCCGGCTGCAGGGAGGATTCCAGCATCTCTCCCTCGCCGTAGAAGGAGATGCCGGCAGGGCTCAGTTCCACCTGGGTCATTTTCCAGGGCTTCTGATCGAAATCACAGTCGATCAGAAGATTGTTCTGGGAGGGTTCCAGCTGGAAGGTGGCGGTCCACTCCCCTTCGATATGCTGGTAACTGGTGGCTTCCAGGGCAATATACACAAGGGAAGGGTCGGTATCTTCGGGCAGGGCGCAGATATGCTCCTGCCGCAGAGATTCCGAACGCCAGGTTTCTTTGACATCCTCCTGGGAAGAATCCCGCCGGTCCACCACTGCCACCGGCAGGTCCAGCCGATTGTCCTCCGCATCGGTAAGGTAGAAGGAGGCCTGATTGTAGCGAACTTCCGGGTCAATCTCAGTCAGGATATGCAGGTTGTCGGATACCACCCCGCTGGCCATATAGGTGAGCCAGGGGAAAGCCTCGCTCTGGCGGGTGAACTGGATGGAGAGCAGGGGCAGGCTGTCGTCGGAAAGCTGACGGGCCAGGGGCGTCTGGTTCGAGCCGGTCAGGCTGTAGCCGCACCGGCGGGCCGGGTAGACAATGGCCGGGTAGGGCACCTTGTCTTCCACATCCGCCACCGTGTATTCCTCATTGGTCAGGATTTCGTCCTGCCGCTGGGTGAGGATGGTGCCCAGGCTAAGGGTCACCTTGCTGGGGGCTTTTCCCCCAAATTTCTGGGCGGTAATGCGCAGGAGAGCACTGCCATTTTCGTCCATGGACACATGGTCGCAATAGGCCCAGTCCATGCCGCTCACTTCCAGTTCGGGGACTTCCAGGGTCTCGTCCAGCCGGTTCTGGCCGGTGGTGTCGGTCAGGCTCAGATAGAACAGGGCGGTGTCCCCGTCGCTGAGAGCGGCAATCACCTCGGCCCGGATGCCGGAAGATTCACAGCTCTCGTCCAGCGGGGTGAAAAGGGCCAGGGTATCGGCGCTCACCGAGGAAAGCCGCACCGCCAGGTCCGGCACTGCGGCCAATCCCCCCAGGGAAAAGACCAGGCAGAGGCAGCAGATCCCGACCACCGTTACCAGCCGGCGGAAAAACCGGCCGGGCCGCCGGCAGGCAGGCCGGTCAGCGGCATACAGGATCCTCTTTTTCACAAAGGGAGAAAGGCGTACCGGATCCAGATCCCGCTTCAGGGTCTCGCGCAGGGTCTCATCAGAGATCTTCATAGGCCGCTCCCTCCAATCTTTGTTCCAGTTTTTGCCTGGCCCGCCGGAGCCGTATGCTCACGGTGGGCTGGGGGCAATTCAGAAGCCGGGCAATCTGCCCCACCGAAAAGCCCTCATAATAGTGCAGCAGGATAACCTCCCGGTAGGTGGGCTTGAGCCCCTGTACCTCCCGCAGCAAAAGGCCGGGCTCCTGCCGCTGTCCCTGTTCCTCCCATAAATCAGGGTAATCCGCCACCAGGTCTACCCGGCGGCGCCAGCTGCTTTTTAAAAGGTCCTTGCAGGTGTTTACCAGCACCTTCATGACAAAGGCGCGGGGATTGGGGCCGGGGCGATAATGGCGGAAGATCTTCAGGAAGGATTCCTGTACAGCGTCTTCAGCCATTTCCCGGCTGCCCAGGTATACGATGGCAAGCCGCAGCATCTCGTCGCCGTATTCTTCCACTAGCTCCGTCATTTCGTCGGCGCCCAGTGCGGCAGGCATCCGCCCCGCCCCCTTTCCCGGTTGATGTGGGTCTTAAAATTTGGGCCTATTCCTGGCAGGCCCGCTGAAAGGCGAAGGCGGCGCAGAAAAACAGGCTGCCCACCAAAAGCATATACAGATGGATGTCGGCAAGCATGGGGCACGCCCTCCTTTCCCGATGGCGCGGGTTTATTCGTGGCGGATAGCTTCCAGGGCGCTGATCTTCACAGCCCGGCCGGCAGGCATGATGCCGGACAAAAGCCCCACCAGGGTGGCAAAGGCCAGGGCCAGCAGCACCAGCCAGAAAGGCACAATGGAGATGGAGCCGGTGCCCATGCCGCCCATGCCGCCGCCGATGCTGCCCAGAAGGCCGGACAGGTCGGCACTGGAACCAAACAAGGCCAGGATCAGGGTAAGATGGTTGAGGATAAAGCTGATGAGCAGACTGAACAGCACCCCGATGGCGCCGCCCAAAAATCCGATGGCGCCGCTTTCCACCAGGAACATGGCCCGGATATGGCCAAGCTCACAGCCCAGCACCTTCATAACGCCGATCTCCCGTGTTCGCTCGTAAATGGCCATGGTCATGGTGTTGGCGATATTCAGGGCGGCTACCAGAAGACTGATAGCGGCAAGGCCGCCCAGGATCATCTGGCTGCGGGCCACGCTGGCCTGCATCTCTTCCCGGATCTGGGTCATGCTCCAGGTCTGGTAGCCGATGTCCTTGATTTGATTTTCCACCTCGGCCACATTGTCCACCTTATCCACCTTCACATACACTTCCTCGTAGCCGTTGCTGCCCGGGGTGTAGGAATAGCTGCCGCTGCTGCCGCTGACATATACACTGCCGGAGGAGCCGTTGGATTTCTGGCCGGAAAGCTTTTCATAGGCCTTTTCCAGCATCTGGACGTCCGAAAGGCGCATGACCACGCCGCCGTCGGTGAAATAGCCGGCATTGTAATCGCTCACCAGGACGCCCGCCACCACCAGCTGGTATTCCTTGGATTCTTCCTTCCCGTTCTGGTCGGTGTAGCTCAGCTTCAGGGTCATCTTATCCTTTTCCACATCCACAAAGGGAGGGACAGGATTGCCCAGGCTGTCAGTCTGGCCCTGGTAGCGGCGGCGCTTGGCGCTGTTTTGGCTCCGGCGGGTATCCTCAAACTGATACCCCATATTCTGCCCCACCAGCACCGGGATCTTATCCTTGCCCAGGTTCATGTCGGAGGTGAAAAATTTGCCGCTGGCCAGCTGGAAGCCCATGGGCTCCAGGGCATCCGGGTACAGGCCGTAGATGTTCCACAGGTATTGACTGTACTGGTCGTTCTTGCCGGCGGTGATATTGCCCCCGATATTCTGGGGCTGGTAATAGGGGGTGGCGGCCACCACATGTTCCGTGCTCCGCAGGGAAGTGATCATCTCGTCGTCCAGCTTGGGGACTTCCTTGCCGCTGGGGTCGCCGCCGTAGTTATAGATCTGGATCTTGGTCAGGTCGCCCCAGCTGGCCAGCATTTCCTCGTTTTGGGCGCTGATGGCCAGGCCCAGGCTGATCATGACCACAATGGCGCAGGTGCCCACCACCACGCCGATGACGGTAAGGGCGGTACGGCCCTTGCGTCGGCGCAGATTGTTCAGGGACATGCGCAGCAGGTCATAAATCTTCATCGTCTTCACCCAGGGCGGCCAGGGCCTTGGCCTTCCGCTTCTTCAGTACGATCCGCACCACCAGGGCGATCACGCCGGCGGCCACGATCACGATCACCACAATCACGCCCACGGGCAGGCCGCCTTCGGTTTCAGGCTCCATCATGCCGGGGTCCATCATGCCGGGGTCTTCCACGGCGGGCATCTCGTTTACGGTGATGGAATAGTTGGTGGTCAGGGTCTTGGCGGCGCCGGTGCTGTCCTCGTAAGAGAGGGTGATGATGCCGGTGATGGTGCCGGCTTCCAGAGCGGCCACGTCAAAATCCACGCTGTTTTCGGTGCCGGCGGCAATGTTGCCCACGAACTGGCTCTGGCCGGGGTTGGCCAGGTTATCGCCGCTGATCTCGGCAGACAGGTTGTCGATGCTGGTCTTGCCCTTGTTCACAAAGGTCACCGAAATATACCCTTCCTCGCCCAGCATCATGGCGTCGGGGCTTTCCACATTGGTGATCTCAAAGCGCTCGGGCTGCAGTACCGGGATGGATACGGTGGAGGAGCCGGACACAGAGGTGCCGCTGTCCTTGCCCACGCCGGAAAGATTCACGGTGATGTTGGCCACGCCCCCGGTAAAGGTGGCGCTGGGCAGAAGATTGAAGGTGGCGGTCTGAAGCCCGCCGGATTTCATGGAGCCCAGATAGGTAGTCTGGCTGCCGCTGGACAGGGTAACGCCCTCGGGCAGGCTCAGGCTCACCATCACGTCGGATAGATCCTCATTGCCGGTGGTGGCAAAAACGCTCAGGGTCAGGGAGGCAGACTGGCCGGCGGTGATGCTGGTGCCGCCATAGTTCACATCCCGCACGATCAGGCCGGGGGTGCGGGCCGCGGCGTCGTCGCAGGCGGCCAGCACCTGGGTTAGGCTGCTCACCGGGCGGGTGGTGTCTTTATAACTGATATCCACCTGCACCGAGTTGCCGCCGCCGTTGAAGATCACATCCCGGAAGATGAGCACATAGCTGCAGAAGGGCTTGCCCTCCGACTGGCCGGACTCAAACTGGCTCACTTCGGCCAGGCCGGTGAAGGTGAAGGCGGCGCTGTTGATCTTGGCGGCCACGTTGGAAGCGTCCACATTGTCGTAGGCGGCCAGGGCGTTATCCACCACACGCAGCACCAGGGTGAAGGTATCGCCCTTCTTCACTTCCACCTTCTCGGCGCCGCCGGCGTCGGTAATGGCATAGCTGGAAATGAAGGGCGCTGCCGAGGTGTCAGGGGCGGGCGTGGGGGAAGGAG
>NZ_JAFBIO010000014.1 GCF_021531255.1 Allofournierella massiliensis
CCCCACCTGCTGGTCATGAGCGCCACCCCCATCCCCCGCACCCTGGCACTTCTGCTCTACGGCGACCTGGATATCAGCCTGCTGGATGAACTGCCCCCCGGCCGCAGCCCGGTCAAGACCTGGCTGATCAGCGGCAAAAAGCGGGCGGACATGTTCGGCTTTCTGGCTGCCCAGATCCGGCAGGGGCGGCAGGTGTATATCGTCTGCCCCCTGATTGAGGAGAATGCCGAGAGCCCGGCCGGAGAAAAACAGGCCGCCCGGGAATACCTGGAAAAGATCGCCCGGCCCGGCCTGCCAGGCTGCCGTCTCGGCCTGCTGCACGGCCGGATGAAGCCTGCCGAAAAGTCAAAGGTGATGGATGAATTCAAGGCCGGCGAGCTGGATGCTCTCATCTCCACCACCGTAATCGAGGTGGGGGTGGACGTGCCCAATGCCACCGTGATGGTGATAGAAAATGCCGAACGGTACGGCCTTTCCGCCCTGCACCAGCTGCGGGGCCGGGTGGGCCGGGGCAGCCAGCAGAGCTGCTGCATCCTGATCAGCGACCATGAGGAGGCAGCCGTGCGGGACCGGCTGCGTTTTCTCTGCCACACCTCGGACGGGTTTGCCATCGCCCGCTATGACCTGGAACACCGGGGCCCGGGAGATTTCTTCGGCCAGGCTCAGCATGGGCTGCCCAGCCTGAAACTGGCCAGCCTGGCGGACAGCGGAGCCCTCACCGCTGCCCAGCAGGAGGCACGGGCTCTTTTGAAGGAGGACCCGGCCCTGCGGCTGGAAATCCACCAGCCCCTTGCCCACCGGGTGGAAAAGCTTTTTGAGGCCAGCGGCCCCATGAACTAAGCCCTTCTGCTTTTCTGTTTGCTTTTTTCCCGTATACAAAGCGCCGCCCGGGACCAGACTTTTCAGTGGTCCCGGGCGGCGCTGCTCTTATGTATTTTTACTTTTTGCGGAAGATCCAGCTCTTTTTGGCCGGGGGTTCGCTTTCCAGCTGTACCAGCCCCCCGAACACCTCCTGCATCTTGGAACCCAGCCGCCGGTCCGCATGGTAGCGGCCAAACAGCCACTGGGTATACTGCCCTTTCCCGTTCAATTCATTCAGGAACACCTGCAGGGGATTGAGCACCTCCCGGCGGCGGGCATTCAAGCCCATGAATTCCAGGATCCGCCCCGGCGCGTCGTGGGTCAGGATATAATCCACCTGCCAGTCCCGGCTTTCCAGCCGCTGGCGGCAATCCTCCAGCAGCGCGGGCTCTGGCAGCTCGGCCCGCCACCAGTTCACGCCCTCCTGCCTGTCCTCAATGTCGTCGCTCTCGCCGCCGCCCAGGCAGAAGAGGGTGCGCCCTTCCAGCTCCAGCAGGCTGCCCCGGCAGACATGATACACGCTGCCCGCAATATGCTGCACCCTGCCGCCGCAGAATTCTTCTTCCGGGTAACCGGCCAGCATCTCGTAGTTTTCATGGCAGCCATCCAGGAACAGGATCCGGTAAGGCCGTTTCGCCAGCCATGCCAGAGCCTTTTTTTCGGCTGCGCTGCCATCCCACAAAAAGCCGAAATCCCCTAAAATGAAGAGGGTATCCCCCTTGGTGAGCTTTTTAAAAGTTTTTTCCTCAAACCGATCCAGCTGACCGTGTACGTCGCCGGTAACATACAGCATTCCGTTCTGTCCCTCCCGGTGAAAAGTCGTTTTCCCGCTTTTATTTTACACAAAAGTTTGCTATAATTAGCAGTAATCTTGGGCCTTGGCTTTCCCGGCCATGCACCTGTCAAGACATATTTCCCCGGGAATCGCCCGTCTTATTTTATCGCTTTTCAAAGGAATTGTCCACATGAAGCATCTGAAAAGGTTTTCCGCCGCCTTTCTGGCGCTCTGCCTGACCTTCTGCCTGTTTGCGGGCAGCGTGCAGGCCGCGGGCTTCACCCCGCCCTTCGAGCCCCAGTGCGAAGCGGCCTATATCGTCAATACCGATACCAATATCATTGTATATGCCAAAAACGAGGATACCCCCCTCACGGCCGCCAGCCTGACCAAACTGGTCACGGTGGCCCTCTTGTTCCAGACCTACGGCAATGACCTGGATTCCCCCCAGCTGGTGGCTTCCAGCTATCTGTTTGACTATGTATACGGCAAGGACGCCAGCCATGCCGATATCCGACAGAACGAGGTGCTGAGCCCCCGCAACCTGCTCTACGCCATGATGCTGCCCAGCGCCAACGAGGCGGCCTATATTGCGGCGGCAGGCATCGCCAATGACAATATCGACAACTTCGTCTATATGATGAACGCCTTTGTGAAGAACATCGGCTGCACCAACACGGTATTCTACGACCCCTGCGGCCTGGATGAGCGGAACACCACCACCGCCAAGGATACCTACCTGATCCTGCGGTATCTGCTCCAGTGCGAGTGGGCCGACGTATTCAAAGAGGTGGCCCACACCGCCTCCTATCAGATGCCCGCCAACCTGAAGCACAGCGAGCCCTACACCATCTTCACCACCGACAAGATGATCGATGAGAGCCTGGGCGGCAATTTCTACCGCAGCTATACCCAGGGCGGCAAGACCGGCTCCCTGGGCGACTGGCAGAACTACGCAGGCTGGCACAGCCAGGACGGGGAAAACTACATCAGCGTAGTGCTGCACAGCCCCAACTCCGCCGACCTGAACGAGTACCCCACCAAGCGGCCGGCCCTGTACGAGACCGGCCAGCTGATGGACTGGGTCTATGAGAACTTCTCTCTGCAGGCCGCCCTGGATACCGGCGAGCCCATCACCGAAGTGCCCATCAAGTACTCGGCAGATACCGATACCCTCATGCTCTACCCGGCGGATGAGATGCTCACCATCCTCCCCGCTGACGGGGACGGCAGCGTGACCCAGAAAACCTTTGATCTGCCGGAATTTGTTTCGGCCCCTGTCAAACAGGGGGATGTGATCGGCACGGTGACCCTGACCCTCTCCGGCATGGAGATCGGCACGGTGGACCTGCTGGCCGGCCGGGATGTGGACCGGAACCTGGTCCTCTTCACCATCCAGAAGCTGGGCGAATTCTTCGGCAGCCTGTATTTCCGCATCATCTTGGTCCTTTTGCTGCTGGCAGCAGCCTGCTATCTGGGCTGGCTGTTCTGGCAGAAGTATAAAAACCGCAACATTAAAAAGGTTCGCCGCCGGCGTCGCTGACCCGGACCGGACCGAAAGGCAGGAATGTTTATGCTGGACATCAAACGCAATCTCACCACCATGACGGATTTTTACGAGCTGACCATGTCGGCCGGCTATCTGGAGGAGGGTTATCAGGACAAGATCTGCGTCTTTGATATGTTCTTCCGCCGGGTGCCCGACGGCGGCGGTTTCGCCATCATGGCCGGCCTGGAACAGTTCATCCAGGCGGTGGACAATCTGCACTTCACCCAGGAGGATCTGGAGTATCTCCGCTCTACCGGTGTTTTCTCCGAGCTCTTCCTGGAGTATCTGAAAGACTTCCGCCTGCACTGCAATATCTGGGCCATCCGGGAAGGCGTACCCATCTTCCCCCACGAGCCCATCGTCACGGTGGAAGGCCCCACCATTGAGTGTCAGCTGCTGGAGACCCTGCTGCTGGTCACCTTCAACCACCAGTGCCTGATCGCCACCAAGGCCAACCGGATCGTCCGTTCGGCCAGCGGCCGGCCTGTGATGGAATTCGGCGCCCGCCGCGCCCAGGGGTACGACGCCGCCTATTACGGGGCTCGGGCCAGCTATATCGGCGGCTGCGGCTCTACCAGCTGCGTCATGGCCGCCCGGGATTTCGGCATTCCTGCCTCCGGCACCATGGCCCACAGCTGGGTCCAGATGTTCCCCTCGGAATATGAGGCCTTCAAGAAATACGCCGAACTCTACCCCAACGCCTGCATGCTGCTGGTGGATACCTACAGCGTGCTGAAAAGCGGCGTACCCAATGCCATCCGGGTATTTGACGAGGTGCTCAAACCCATGGGCAAGCGCCCCCTGGGCATCCGCATCGACTCGGGCGATATCGCCTATCTTTCCAAAAAGGCCCGCCGGATGCTGGATGAGGCCGGCTATCCGGACTGCACCATCTGCGCTTCCAACAGCCTGGACGAATACCTGGTGCGGGACCTGATCAGCCAAGGCGCCCGGGTGGACAGCTTTGGCATCGGCGAAAATATGATCACCGCCAAGAGCGACCCGGTGTTCGGCGGCGTGTACAAACTGGCCGCTGTCAAGAATGAGGACGGCAGCTACCAGCCCAAGATCAAGATCAGCGAGAGCAGTGAAAAGCTCACCATCCCCGGCCTGAAAAAGGTCTGGCGCATCTTCGATGAGGACGGCAAGGCCATGGCCGATTACATCACCCTTTACGATGAGGAAGTTTCCACCGAACACGGCATCACCCTCTTTGACCCGGTGGAAACCTGGAAAGAGCGCACCTATGTGAACTGCACCGCCCAGTGCATCAGCACCCCCATCTATGTGGAGGGCAAGCGGGTCTACGAGTGCCCCAGCCTGCAGCAGGTCAAGGCTTTCTGCAAAGAGCAACTTGCCACCCTGTGGGATGAGGTAAAACGTTTCGAAAACCCCCATGGTTATTATGTAGACCTGAGCCAGAAGCTGTGGGATACCCGCCAGGAGCTGCTGCGCGCCATTTCCAAAGAGATCTGATTCCCTCTGGCATAACCCTTGGTATTTTTTCAAAAGCCCCGCTTTTTGCGGGGCTTTTTCCTGTTTTATTCCGCCTTTACCCGACTTTTCAAAGAAAAAAGGACGTTCCCCAAAAGGGAACGTCCTTTTTGAAAGCGGTGTTGCGGGGTTTGTGCCCTAAGGCCGCTGACCCCTCAGCCGCACAAAGGAAGCGAAGAACTTACTTCAGCTCGACCTCGGCGCCAGCCTCTTCCAGCTTCTTCTTGATGTCCTCGGCGTCGGCCTTGGAAACCTTCTCCTTCACAGCCTTGGGAGCGTTGTCCACGATCTCCTTGGACTCCTTCAGGCCCAGGCCGGTGATCTCCTTCACCAGCTTGATAACGCCCATCTTGGAGCCGCCGGCGCTCTTCAGGATAACGTCGAACTCGCTCTTCTCCTCCTCAGCGGGGGCAGCAGCGGCAGCGCCAGCAGCGGGAGCGGCAGCGGCCACGGCGGAAACGCCGAACTCCTCGCAGTAGGTGTCGATGAGCTCTTTCAGCTCCAGAACGGACAGCTCTTTAATCTGGTCGATGATAGCAGTGATTTTCTCAGAAGCCATGGTATATACCTCCAATTTGTTACATTTCTTGATTTTGGTTTCGGGGCGGTTTTTCCGTCCCTTTCATTGCCCCCGCGCGGCAGCTTTCAGGCCGCCGACTGCAGGGAAATCTGCCAAACCTCAGGCAGCGGGCTCTTCCTGCTTATCCACATAAGCCTGCATAGCCACGGCCAGACCGCTGAGGGTGCTGGTGAGGGCGCCGGCGAACATGGACAGCATGCCTTCCCGACCGGGCAGCTTGGCAATCTGCTGCATCTGTTCCTTGCTCATCAGCTTGCCTTCCACAAAGCCGCCTTTGATCTGGAACTCCTTGTTCTTGGTAGACTCAGCAAACTTGTTCAGGAGATTGGCCGCCACAATGGGGTCATCCTTGGAGATGGCCAGAGCGGTGGTGCCCTCCAGGACCTCGCTCAGCCCTTCCAGAGCGGTACCCTGGACGGCGAAACGGATCAGAGAGTTTTTGATGACGGCGTACTCCACGCCAGCCTCACGAAGCTCCTTACGAAGTTTGGTGTCATCCGCCACATTGATGCCCTTGTAGCTTACCAGCACGCCGGCGGCAGCGCCGTCGATCTTAGCCTTGAGGTCAGCCACAAGAGCCTGCTTTTCGCTGAGAATTTTTGCACTGGGCATTTGATTCACCTCGTTTCAGATTTCGATGGGATATACAAAAAGCCTCTTTCCCGCACTGCGGGAAAGAGGCTTTGAAAACCGGTTTCAAGCGCTCGTTTCTCGGCAGGCGGACGGGTGAGTCCTTATGCATACGCACCTGCTGTCTTAAAAACAGCATTGATATTTTACCGCATTTATGCGGCCCTGTCAAGAGAAACTTTGCCTAGCCGAGGGCTTACACGCCGTACTTCTGGGTGTTCAGCTTGATGCCGGGGCCCATGGTGGCAGCGATGGTAGCGCTCTTGATATACTGGCCCTTGGCAGCGGCGGGCTTGGCCTTCACGATGGCGTCCATCACAGTGGAGATGTTCTGGTTCAGCTTCTCGGGGCCGAAGCTGGCCTTGCCAACGGGCACATGGATGATGTTCTGCTTGTCCAGGCGGTACTCGATCTTACCGGCCTTGGCCTCGGTAACGGCACGGCCCACGTCGGGGGTCACAGTGCCGGCCTTGGGGTTGGGCATCAGGCCGCGGGGGCCCAGCACCTTACCAAGACGGCCAACCTTGCCCATCATGTCGGGGGTGGTGACCAGAATGTCAAAATCCACAAAGCCCTCGTTCTGAATGCGGGCGATCAGCTCTTCGTCGCCCACCAGCATAGCGCCAGCCTCTTCGGCAGCCTTGGCAGCGGGGCCTTTGCAGATGGCCACAACGCGCACGTTCTTGCCGGTGCCGTTGGGCAGCACGACGGCGCCGCGGACCTGCTGGTCAGCATGGCGGCTGTCAACGCCCAGACGGACATGCAGCTCGACGGTCTCGTCGAATTTAGCTTTGGCGGTCTTGCAGCAGAGCTCCAGGGCCTCGTTCAGCTCGTACTGCTTGCTACGGTCGACCAGCTTGGCGCTGTCGACATAATGTTTGCCGTGATTCATTCCTATATCCTCCTGTAGTGGTTAAATCGGATCAATTTCCTCCCACGTTTGGCAAAGGCTTAGTCCTTAACGGTAACGCCCATGCTGCGGCAGGTGCCTTCGATCATGCTCATGGCAGCTTCCAGGCTGGAAGCGTTCAGGTCGGGCATCTTGGTCTTGGCAATCTCCTCTACCTGGGCCTTGGTGATGGAAGCCACCTTGGTCTTGTTGGGAGCGCCGGAAGCGGTCTCGATGCCGGCAGCCTTCTTGATGAGGACAGGAGCCGGAGGAGTTTTGGTGATGAAGCTGAAGGAACGGTCGGCGTACACGGTGATCACAACGGGGATGACCATGCCGGCCTGATCCTTGGTGCGCTCATTGAACTCTTTGGTGAACGCCATGATGTTGACGCCCTTCTGGCCCAGAGCGGGACCTACAGGGGGGGCCGGCGTCGCCTT
Source organism: Allofournierella massiliensis (assembly GCF_021531255.1). Lineage (GTDB taxonomy): Bacteria > Bacillota > Clostridia > Oscillospirales > Ruminococcaceae > JAFBIO01. The sequence goes on from NZ_JAFBIO010000014.1 coordinate 7,219, forward strand.
GCCGGCGGGGATCTGCAGCTTAATATAGCCTGTTACTTTCTGCGCCATTTTAAATGCACCTCCAAAATTTGTGGTGAATTGCGGCCCGCGGTGCGGGCCTCCCACGGGCGCGCACCACTGCGCACCCTATAAAAACCGCTCAAGCGCGGTTTTTACCGGAAATCTGCAAGCCGTTTTACAGGGGCTTTACCTGATTGAGCTCCAGCTCGGCGGGCGTTTCGCGGCCGAACATGGAAACCTTGACCTGTACCTTCTGGGCGGTGAGATCCAGATGCTCCACCAAACCGATGAAGCCCTGCAGGGGGCCGGCCGTGATCTCCACGTTGTCGCCCACCTGGTAATCCACCGTGACGGTACCGGTGCTTTCCACCCCCAGCTTATCCACCTCTTCCTGAGAAAGGGGGACGGGCTTGGAAGCGGGGCCGACAAAGCCGGTGCAGCCGCGGGTGTTCCGCACGATATACCAGCTCTCGTCGGTCATGATCATCTTCACCAGCACATAACCGGGGAACAGCTTATGTTCCACCATGCGCTCCTTGCCGTCCTTGATCTCGGGCACCATCTCGATGGGTACCTTCACATCCTGGATCAGGCTCTGCAAACGGCGGTTTTCTACCATGGTCTCAAGGTCTTTGGCCACCTTGTTCTCATAGCCGGAATAGGTATGCACCACATACCATCTTGCCTGTTCTTCCATGCAAATCCCTCCGTTTTCTCAAAGCGCGGCGGTCATACGCCGATCATCAGCCGTACAATACCGCCGAACACCGTATCCAGCAGGATCATGATCAAGGCGGCGATGATAACCACCACAATGACCACGCCGGTGCTGTTCAGCGACTGCTTCTTGGTGGGCCATACCACCTTTTTCAGCTCGCTGCGGGTATCGCGGAAATACTTGCCGATGCGGGCGAAGAAGCCCTTCACCTTCGCAAAGAAGCCGGGCTTTTTAACAGATTTGTCTGCCATCTCCATCCGCCTTCCTTACTTGGTCTCGCGATGGACAGTATGCTTCTTGCAGAAACGGCAATACTTTTTCATCTCGAGGCGGTCAGGGCAATTCTTCTTGTTCTTGGTCGTGTTGTAGTTGCGCTGCTTGCACTCCGTGCAGGCCAGGGTGATCTTGACTGTCATTGATTCGGCACCTCCATTTGACGGTTGATTCAGCCTCCCTCGGGTTTGCGGGCCCGGCCTAAAAAAGGGCACAAAAAAATAAACCCACAAAAGAGGTAGTATTATCATAGCACAGCCGCCGGGCTCCGTCAAGGGATAGGCGGCAGGCCCGGACAAGTTTGTGCATTTTGAGCCGCCGGGCCGGCAAAAGCGGCGCTTTTTCTGGCTTTTCTGCTCTTTTGTCCTTCTTCTTTCCCTGCGCAAATGGGTTTGCTCTGGCCGCCGGGCCGCCGGGATTTCTCCATTCCCCCTTTCCCGTACTATAAATAGTATGGCATGCGGCCTGGTTTTGTGGTATGATAGAAATACTTATGGAATAAGATAAGAAAAGCGAGTCTCCTCACCGGACCATCCGGGAGGAAGAATAGAAAGGGATCAACCAATGGAAAAGCTTCGCGTAGCGCTGCTGTTCGGCGGCGTATCCAGTGAACATGAGGTCAGCTGCGTGTCGGCCTCCACGATTCTGGAGCATCTGGATCCGGAAAAATATATCGTTTACCCCATCGGCATCACCCGTCAGGGCAGCTGGTATCTCTGCGGCTGCTCCATCGCCGAGATCTCGGACGGCCGGTGGGAGCACACCCCTCTGCGCCGGTGCGTCCTCAGCCCGGACCGGGCCGACCGGGGCTTTCTGATCCTGGAAGAGGGCAAGAATCCTGAAGCCCTGCCGGTGGATCTGGTCTTCCCGGTGCTCCACGGCCGCAACGGGGAGGACGGCCGGGTCCCGGCCCTTTGCCAGCTGGCCGGGCTGCCCTTTGTGGGCTGCGACATGCTTTCCAGCGCCGTATGCATGGATAAGGCGGTGGCCAACTCCCTTTTTGACCATGCGGGCATTCCCCGCTGTGAGTGGACCTGGGCCGACCGGGTCCGCTGCCACAAGGATCCCCTGGCCGTGGCCCGCCAGGCCGCCGAAAAGCTGGGCTGGCCCATCTTTGTCAAGCCCGCCAACGCCGGCAGCAGCGTGGGCATTTCCAAAGCCGGCTGCGAGGAAGAGCTGCTGAAGGCCATGGAAGTGGCCCTGGAGCAGGACGACAAGGTGGTCTTCGAGCGCTTTGTGGAGGGCCAGGAGGTGGAGTGCGCCGTTCTGGGCAACGACGAGCTGATGGCCACCCACCCCGGCGAGATCCTGGCCGGCGCCGAATTCTATACTTATGACGACAAATACAAGAACGGGGTCAGCCAGACCCTGATCCCCGCCCGCCTGAGCCCGGAAAAACTGGACGAAGTGACCGCCCAGGCCAAAAAGGCCTACCGGACCCTGGGTTGCCAGGGCCTGGCCCGCTGTGATTTCTTTGTGGAAAAGGATACCGGCCGGGTACTGGTAAACGAGATCAACACCCTGCCCGGGTTTACCGCTATCAGCATGTATCCCAAACTGATGGAGGATGCCGGCCTGCCGCTGCCCCAGCTGCTGGACAGACTGATCTCGCTGGGGCTGGAAAGGGCGGGCCGCTGCTATGGATAAACGGCCCATCGGCGTCTTTGATTCCGGCCTGGGCGGGCTGACCGCAGTGCGAGAACTGCGGCGGATCCTTCCGGGGGAGGACATTATCTATTTCGGCGACACCGGGCGGATCCCCTACGGCACCCGCAGCCGGGAGACCATTCTGCGCTATGCCCGCCAGGATATTGCCTTTTTGCTGAGCAAAGGGGTCAAGTACCTGATGGCCGCCTGCGGCACCGTGAGCAGCACCTATCCCGCCGAAGAGGCCGCCGCCCTGCCGGTCCCTTACACCGGTGTGGTGAGCGCCGCCGTGGAGGGCGCCGTCCAGGCCACCCGCACCGGCAAGGTGGGAGTGATTGGCACCTCGGCTACCATCCGCAGCGGCAGCTATGTCCGCCTGCTGGAGGAAAAGCTACCCGACGCCCGGATCACCGCCCTGGCCTGCCCCCTCTTTGTGCCCCTGGTGGAAAACGGCTTTGCCGATGACCATGGCGGCGTGGCAGGCATTGTGGCCCGCCAATACCTGGAACCCATCCTGCAGGCGGATGTGGACACCCTGATTCTGGGCTGCACCCACTACCCGCTCCTGGCGCCGGTGATCCGCAAGATCACCGGGCCGGATGTGACCCTGATCGACCCGGGCGCCCAGGCGGCCCGGGCTGCCCGGAAAGCACTGCTGGCCCTGGGGCTGGACAGCGGCCGGGAAACCGGCGGCAGCGCCCGGTATTATGTGAGCGATGACCCGGAAGGCTTTTCCGACTCGGCCGCTTTCTTTTTGGGCGACTATGCCGGCGGCCCGGTGGAACAGATCCGGATTGAAACCTACTGAGCGCCGCCCGGGTGCGGCGCTCCCCGCAGCAAGGAAAAAGCCATGAATCCCATGAACGAAAATTTTCTCATCCGCATTGACGGAACCATGGAGCAGACCCACCAGGGAGAGGCGGATCACATCCAGCTCCTTACCCGGGGCAGCTTTTTGCAGAAGGACGGAAACTTCTACATTACTTATAAGGAAAGCGAAACCACCGGCTACGAAGGCTGCACCACCACCCTCAAGATCTCCCGGGACGCCCACCGGGTGGCCCTGCTGCGCTTTGGGCCCAAGCCCAGCCAGCTCATCATTGAAAAGGGCACCCGCCATGTCTGTCATTACGAGACCGGCTACGGCGCCCTTACCCTGGGGGTGGCGGCGGACGAAATCTGCCACACCCTCACCGAGGAGGGCGGAGAGGCCCGTTTTTCCTACACCCTGGACGCCGGCAACGAGGAATTCCTCAGCCGGAACCAGGTGGCCGTCACGGTCACGCCCCTCACCTCTTCCCCCAGCTGAATCCCGGGCAGGCCCGGAAGATTTGTAAAAAGTTAAAATAAATATACAAACCGTATAAACCGAAAGGAAGATCCCCATGCAGAAGGACTATACCAATTATAATCCCCGCAAGGCCGCCATGGAGGAAGCCCGGGCCCTGCTGACCCAGGCCGCCTCCGCCGCCATGGCCGAAGGGCTGCTGCCTCAGGTGGAGCTGCCCGATTTTATCGTAGAGGTCCCCGGTGACCCGAAAAACGGTGATCTGGCCAGCAACCTGGCCATGGCCGGCGCCCGGGCTTTCCGCAAGGCGCCCCGGGCCATTGCCGAGGCCATTGCCGGCAAGGTACAACTGGAAGGCAGCAGCTTTGAGCGGCTGGAAATTGCGGGCCCCGGTTTTCTGAACCTTTACCTCTCCCCTGCCTTCTATGGGGATGTGGTGAAGGCCGCCTGCACCAACCCCCAGTATGGCCGCACCGATTTTGGCGGCGGCAAGCGGTATAATGTGGAATTCGTTTCGGCCAACCCCACCGGCCCCATGCACCTGGGCAACGCCCGGGGCGGCGCCCTGGGCGACTGCCTGGCCGCCGTGCTGGACTGGGCCGGCTATTCGGTGAGCCGTGAGTTCTATGTGAACGACGCGGGCAACCAGATCCAGAAATTCGGCAAGAGCCTGGCTGTGCGCTACCTGCAGCTGGAACTGGGCAAGGAAGACACCTGCCCCCTGCCCGCTGAGTGCTACCAGGGCGAGGATATCCTGGCCCACGCCAAGGCCTTTGCTGCCCTGCACCCGGGCGAGTATGCCAAGGAATTGGAGATCTGCCGGTCCCTGAGCGGCGACGAGCTGTTTGAGAGCGAGGCCTTTGCCCGGCTGAAGGACGACTTGATCGCCTACGCCCTGCCCCTGAACATCCAGGGCCTGGAGCGGGACCTGGCCAAGTACCGCATCCAGTACGACACCTGGTTCCGGGAGAGCGCCCTCCACGACAGCGGTGCCGTGCAGGCTGTGGTGGACAAACTTCTGGAAACCGGCGCCTGCTACAAGGCAGAGGATGGGGCCATCATGTACAAGAGCGCCCAGTACAGCGCCAAATACGGCGTGGCCAACAAGAAAAAGGCCGACACCCCCGAGGACGAGGTGGACAAGGACGAGGTGCTGGTGCGCGCCAACGGCATCCCCACCTATTTTGCCGCCGACATCGCCTACCACTACAACAAGCTGGCCGTGCGGGGCTTTGACAAGGCGGTGGATGTGTGGGGCGCCGACCACCACGGCCACGTGGCCCGGATGAAGGGCGCCATGGATGCCATCGGCCTGGACGGCAGCCGGCTGGATGTGGTTCTGATGCAGCTGGTGCGCCTGCTGCAGGACGGCAAGCCGGTGCGTATGTCCAAGCGGACCGGCAAGGCCATCACCCTTACCGATCTGCTGGATGAGGTGCCCATCGATTCGGCCCGTCTCTTCTTTAATATGAACGACGCCGACAGCGCCGTGGACTTTGACCTGGATCTGGCCGTCCGGCAGGACAGCGACAACCCGGTCTACTATGTGCAGTACGCCCACGCCCGCATCTGCAGCATCCTGAAAAAGCTGGAGAGCGAGGGCACTCCCTTCCGGGGCGCGGAACACTGCGACACTACCCTGCTCACCGAGGAGAGCGAGCGGGAAGTGATCCGGATGCTGGCGGCTTTCCCCGCCGAGATCGTTCTGGCAGCCCAGAACTATGCCCCTGCCCGGGTAACCCGCTATGTGATCGCCCTGGCCGGCGCCTTCCACAAGTTCTACAACACCTGCCGCTGCCGGGATGTGGAGCCCGAACTGCAGCAGGCCCGGCTGGCCCTGTGCGTGGCGGTCAAGCAGATCATCTTCAACGTGCTCACCATGTTCAAGATCCAGGTACCCGAGAGCATGTAAAACCCAAACAGAAAAGCGGGAGTGCAAAATGCACTCCCGCACTTTTTATTATAGCAGGTTTTAAAGGGAATTGCAGCATTTTTGCGAAACAAAACTTCATAAAGATAATTCAAAACTCCATGCAAAATGCGAATAGACACACTTTTGCCCCCATGCTATACTATAATCACAGAAAGAGAACAAGAGAAGATAAAGAGAACGGTTCCCAAAGAACCGATACAGTACAGCAAAGAAGGGAGCGATATCATATGTTCTCTGATACGACACCCGCTCAGAATGGGCGGCTCGGGTCGTGCTGAAGAAGCTGGCAGCTTCAAACTCACAGGATGTTGATCCTGAAAGAAAAAATCAAGCGTTGAGCCAGCAAATCTAAAATGCATTTCCGGGCCGCCAAAGCGACCCCTCTCCATATAGATTTTCCGCCAAGGCGGAAAGAGAAAGATGTGTACCCCATGTACCAGCATTTCAAGGACTTTCGCGAAATCTAAGAAAGGGCTGTAACTCCAATGTACTAACCAGATAGCATCCAATCCCCTAACCCAGCAAAGTAGGTCAAAGAAAAGAGTGTTTATCATGAAAATGCCCTTTGGTACAGACCGAAAATGAGTGCAGGAGGATATGAGGCTATGACTCCAATTATCTGATACCCGGCAGGCGCTCTCCGGAGCGCCTGCCTTTTTCTCTGCTTGCCGCCTTTTGGCCACGGCCGCCGGGCCGGCAATCTGCCGGGATCCTCTTCTTTTGCGGTTGGCGGCCCGGCGGCCGTGGGGAACCCGAAAGCCCTCTGCCCTTGACTTGGGCGCAAAAAAAGCGGGACGTGCCTATACACTCCCGCATTTTTTATTATATACCAAATTTAACTGTATGTCATTATTTTTTCGCTTTAAAACTGCATAAACTTTACCCTTAAATCCATTGCACATTGCGAATAGACACACTTTTGCCCCCATGCTATACTATAGACACAGAGAAGAGATCCAGAAAAGGAGAGGCGGCCGAGGCAGGGCCGCAAAACTCAATTGAAAGGAGCGATTCCCGATGTTCTCTGATACGACACCCGCTCAGCAAAGGCGGCTCGGGTATTGCTGAAAACGCTGGCAGGCTTCAACACCCCGGGATGGTAGTCCCGAAAAAGATTCTTCTGAGCAAAAGCCAGTATCAAAAAAGCTTTCCGGGCCGCCCCGAAAGGGACCCCTGAAATATATGCGGTGCCTGTGGCGCCGTAAAGAAAGAAGTGGACCCAATGTACCGGATCTTGAAGTATCTTCTGGAATTTTAAGAAAAGGCTGTGAGTCCAATGTACTAAGCAATTCGCATCAATCCCCTAACCCAGCAAAGTAGGTCATGAGAAAAGAGTGTTTACCATGAAAATGCCCTTTGGTACGGACCGAAAATGAGTGCAGGAGGATATGAGGTATGACTCCAATCGGTTAACTTCGAGCAGACGCCTTGTCCGGCGTCTGCTCTTTTTGGTGCCCCGCCCTGCCCCCGGGCGGGGCACGTTTTTGCCCGCCTCTGCCTGTACCCAGGGCCCGCCGGGCAATTCCCCCAAGCAGAAAAAAGGCGGGCCGGCTAAATGCCGGCCCGCTGTATTTTTTAGTTTGTGCCGCCGGGGGTATAGGTTTACCTAAGCCGCCGGGGAAAATCCGGGGCAATCAGCTGTTGTAGCCGTCCGGGTTCTTACTCTGCCAGTTCCAGCTGTCTCGGCACATCTCCTCGATGCCGTATTCCGCCTGCCAGCCCAGCTCCCGCTTGGCCTTGGAGGGGTCGGCCCAGCACTCGGCGATATCGCCGGGGCGGCGGGGATCGACCACATAGGGCAGTTTCTTGCCGCAGGCTTTTTCAAAGGCATGGATCACATCCAGCACGCTGTAGCCGTGGCCGGTGCCCAGGTTGCAGATAAACAGGCCGGGCTTGGTCTCCAGCTTTTTCAGGGCTGCCACATGGCCCTTGGCCAGGTCTACCACATGGATATAATCCCGCACGCCGGTGCCGTCGGGGGTGGGGTAATCATTGCCGAAGACATGCACTTCCTTCAATTTGCCCACCGCAACCTTGGCGATATAGGGCACCAGGTTGTTGGGGATGCCGTTGGGGTCTTCGCCGATCAGGCCGGAGGGATGGGCCCCGATGGGGTTGAAATAGCGCAGCAGGGCCACATTCATACGGGGCTCGGCCTTGCACAGGTCGGTGAGGATCCGCTCGGTGAAAGCCTTGGTGGTGCCGTAGGGGTTGGTGGTGGCGCCCACCGGGAACTCCTCGGTAATGGGCACGCTGGCGGGGTCGCCGTATACCGTGGCGGAAGAGGAGAAAATGAAGTTGTAGCAGCCGTGACGGCGCATCACATCCAGGATCACCAGGGTGCAGTTCAGGTTGTTATAATAGTATTCCACCGGTTTCTGCACGCTCTCGCCCACTGCTTTGTAGGCGGCGAACTGAATCACGCAGTCAATGTCCGGGTGTGCCTCAAAAATAGCCTCTACCTGGGCCTTATCGGTCATGTCGGCCTTGACAAAGGGCACTTTCTTGCCGGTGATCTGCTCCACACGGCGCAGCGCTTCCGGGCTGGCATTGTAAAAGTTATCGGCGGCGATGATCTCGTAACCGGCCTGCAGCAGTTCCACACAGGCGTGGCTGCCGATATACCCGGCGCCTCCGCTGACCAAAACAGACATATCCTTACCTCCATTTTCCCGGGCCGCGGCCGGCCGCTCCACATGGGGCAGCCTCCGGCCCTGATGCCCTTATTATAGCGCATCCCTCTGGGTTTGAAAACCGCTTATTTGTCTCATTTTCCTGTGCTTTTCTCTCCCCCGCGCAAAAATGCCGGGCCCCAGCAGGGCCCGGCGCTTTTTCTATATAAAGGGGCATTTTCAGCCGCAGCTTCCCAGGCTGATGGCCCGGCATTGGCGGATGATGACCTTGCACACATCATCCTTCTGGCGAAGGAAATCCATCTGCTTTTTTCGCTCCCTGGTCATTTTGTCTTGGTATACCTTCCACCGGGCACAGGTCTTGTGGCAGCCGGGCTGATACAAGGGACACTCTTTTTGACAGGGAAGCATAGGATCTCCTCGCTTTCTCCCAGGAAGGGATGGTTTTACGGCAGGATACAGGCCGGATCACCTCTCCCGCCTTGACACTCCTATTCTATTCAGGCCGGCGCCTTTTTAGCCGGGCTTTTCTCTCCCAAGGCGCCCTCCTTTTGTCCCTATCATAACACCGGGCAGGAATGCCGTTCCATCCTGCCCGGTACAAATCCCTGTAAAATTTTGCGGTATCTTTTGCCTTATTCTTTGCCGGCGGCCCGATAGGCCTGCTCGAAGAAATACTCCTGGCTGTTCAGCGGTTCGCCCTCATCCCGGCGATACACATAGTTCTTATCGCTCTGGAGCATCCGGGCCTTCTGGTTATCCTTCAGCATGGTCTCGAACATTCCCCGCACTCGGGCCTTGATCTCCTCATCCAGCAGGGGGGCAGCCACCTCCACCCGCTTGCAGGTGTTCCGGGTCATATAATCCGCCGAGGCGATGTAGATCTCATCCTCCCCGGGGCAGCCAAAGATATAGATGCGGCTGTGCTCCAGGTATCGCCCCACAATGCTGATCACCGTGATGTTTTCGGTATAGCCCTCCACGCCGGGGATAAGGCAGCAGATGCCTCGCACGATCAGGTCCACCTTCACTCCGGCCTGGCTGGCCTGGATCAGCTTATCCATAATGGTCTTGTCGGTGAGAGAGTTGATCTTGACCCCCACATAGGCAGGCTTGCCCTCCCGGGCCCGCTGGATCTGACCGTCGATGCTCTCCAGCACCCGGTTCTGCAGGCACTTGGGCGCCACCCAAAGCCAGCGGCTGTCCTCCACAAACTGATCCATGCAGAGGGACTTGAAGACCTTATCCGCCTCCAGGCCGATTTCCTTGTTGGCGGTCATCAGGCTCAGGTCGGTGTACAGCTTGGCTGTATTCTCATTGTAGTTGCCGGTGCCCACCTGGGTGATGAACCGGACGCTCTCGCCCAGGGCCGCCTGGTCCTCATCCCGATAGGTGATGAGGCAGAGTTTGGAATGGACCTTGACAAAATCCAGGCCATAGACGATCCGGCAGCCGGCTTCTTCCATGCGGCGGCTCCACTCGATGTTGTTTTCCTCATCAAAGCGGGCCCGCAGCTCCACCAGCACCACCACTTCCTTGCCGTTTTCGGCGGCGTCGATGAGCGCTTCCACGATCTGGCTGTTCCGGGCCACCCGGTAGAGGGTCATCTTGATGCTGACCACCCGGTCATCCCGGCCGGCCTGACGCAGCAGATCGATAAAGGGCAGGATGCTCTCAAAGGGATAGCTGAGCAGCCGGTCCTTTTCCTCAATCAGCTCCATCATTCCCTTGCCCTTGACCACCCAGGGCGGCTGCTGGGGAGAACGGCGCTGATAGAACAGGCTCCGATCACCCCGCAGGTAATCGGAAAGGCGGGACAGGAAGGAGGCTTCCAGGGGGGACTGGCTCCAGAATACCTGGCCGCTCTTGATATCCAGGGCACGGCAGAGCTTTTTCACTGCCGTATCGTCCAGGCTGCGGGAGCAGGTAAGCTTGACCGGGCAGAGCTTGCGCCGGGTGCGGATCAGCTTTTCCATCTTGTCCCGGTAGTCGATATCCTCATCATAAAAGGCGGTATCCACATCAATATCCGCGTTGCGCACAATGCGGATCAGGCTCTTGGAGAGGATGGGATATTTTTTGAAGATCAGGGGCATGAAATGGAGGATCAGCTCCTCGGTGAGCATAAAGCGGCCGGGATGATCCGGCACAGCCACCAGCCGCCCAAAAGCGCCGCCCGAGCAGGGCACGATGCCCAGCTTGGTGCCGCCCTTGGCCGAGCCCAGCACCGCCACCGCATAGATCTCCTTATTGCGCAGGAAAGGGAAGGGCTGCTTTTTGCCGATCACCTGGGGGGAGAGCAGAGGCAGCAGATTTTCCTGAAAATACCGCATCAGCCAATCGGCCTCCCGGGGGGCGGCCTCCTGGTAGGAGATCACCTCCACCCCTTTCTGGCGCAGCTGGGCCATCAGGGTGGTGTAGACGGTATCCCGTGCCCGCACCAGGCCCCGGGTCGCCTCAAACACAGCGCTCAGCTGCTGGGAGGCGGTCATGCCGGTCTTGTTGTCCCGCTGGGTGGGGCTGACCAGGGCTTGATCCACCAGGGAACCCACCCGCACCATAAAGAATTCATCCAGATTGCTCTGGAAGATGGACAAAAAGCTCAGCCGCTCACACAGGGGCACCGTTTCATCCATGGCCTCCTGCAAAACCCGCTCGTTGAACTTCAGCCAGCTCAGCTCCCGGTTTTCATAGCACAACATTGCGTTTGCCGTATTTTCGTTTTCCATGATTTTCTCCTCCCGGAGCCCGGCTCCGGCCTTTGTCATACTCTCTTGCCGCCCCGCAGCGGCGGCTTTCAGGTAAAAATACCCAGTTTTACTTTACCGGAAAAAGCAAGCGAATTTCCACCTGTTTTGGGAAAAATCTATGTAAAAATTTCGTAATGCAAAGGTGCTCAGCGGATCTGTTCCCCATTTAGCTGGCTGGCCAGGAATTCCTCCTGCAACCGACCGCCAAGACCCAAGTTCACCGCCAGCCAGGTCTTCACATAGGCCATCTCGGGGATCATCCCGTACAGGGCCTTTGCCCCTGCCTTGAGCAGGAGCCCGGTGGAAGAATAGCCGTACGCATCCGGGTCACAGGGCTGCAGGTAAAGGGGGATCCCCTTTTCCCGGCACCGATCCAGCAGGTGCAGCACGGAATAGCTGGTGTACTCCTCCTCTTCCCGGGCGGCCTCGGCACAGGCGGTGGAAGAATGGTACAGCCCATGCACCACAGCCTTGACCCCTTCCAGATTCAGGGAGTCATAGTCCAGCCCCACATAGGGCCGCACCCAGAGCACGGTCTTTTCCATACTCTCCAGCTGGTTCAGCAGCTTGGGGCCTTCCCCTCTGCCGGGCCAGGGCCGGGGCCAGGCCCCTTTCTGGGCCGGCAAACGGTAGCAGGGCTCGGCAGGGCCCCGCCCCTCCCCCTCGCCGGGGGCCAGCAGGCGGATCCGATCCGCGCTGAAGAAATCGGCGGTATAGTCGCCGCTCTGGCAAAGGTGAGCCCCCCGGTGCAGGTACATCTGCCCGTCGGCATTGCGGTAGGGCACATACAGATCCGGCGCGATCCCCCGGGTCAGCAGTTCCACCGCGGCCCGGAAGTTTTCGCCCCCGTTGGCCCGCTCATCCTGCAGATTGTAGTCGCTGGAAACCAGGAAAACCGGGATCTCGGCCCCCGCCAGTACCAGGGAGAGGAAATTGGCCGTAAAACTCAGGGTATCGGTGCCGTGGGCCAGGATCATTCCCTCATACTCTTCCCACTGCACCGTTTTCAGATACCCCGCCAGCTGACCCCAGCGGGCGGGCGTCATATTTTCACTGAGCAGGTTCAGGGGCATGGCAGTTTCAAATTCCGCATCCGCCGCCGGCGAACCGCTTTTTGCAAAGCCTTCCTGCAGAAGGCTCACCGCTTCCCCGGCACGGGCCTCGTTGTGACCGCTCTCGTCGGCCAGCGAGCCGATGGTGCCGCCGGTGAGCACCAGCAGTATCTTTTTCATAGTCCTTCTCCTTTTTGCCGCCGAAGCGGTTTTTGCTTACAACCATTGTATCGTTTCGCCTGGGATTATTCAATCAGAAGTTTGGGCTTTTTCTCTCGTTTTTTTGTTGATTTCTGCCGCTTGACAAACTTACGGCGGCCCTATATGATTAAAGGTACAAAACAAGCTGGCCCTTTGGGCCTGCGCGCCCTGCCCGCCGTTTTCTTTGCCGGGGGGCAGGCCCCCTATCCAAACAAAATGTTTACAGGCCAGGACGGGAAAAAGTACCGGTCCGCGGGCTGCACAGAGAGCCGGACAAGCTGAAAACCGGCCAGCCGCCGCCGCGAAAGAACATCCCCGAGCCGCCGCCCGAACCGGGGCCCCTGCCCCGCAGTAGACGCGGCCGTGCGCGGCACGTTACAGCCGCCGCAGGAACTGCATCGAGCGGGCCCTTTTGGGGCCTATTTGGGTGGCACCGCGGAAGGATCTTCGCCTTTCGTCCCATACCTTTTATCGGGTATGGGGCGGAAGGCTTTTGTTTTGTGGGTTTTAAGGCAGAGAGCGGATTTTTTACACACCAAAGAGAGGACGGATACTATGCTCAAGCGTACAGTCTACTGCGGCGCCCTGCGGGAAAAGGACATCGGCGCCCAGGCCACCGCCTGCGGCTGGGTACAGACCAAGCGGGATATGGGCGGCATCATTTTCATTGACCTGCGGGACCGGGAAGGAGTACTGCAGGTGGTGTTTGACGCCCGCAACCTCTCGGCAGAGGATTTTGCTGCCGCTGAGGGGCTGAAGAACGAGACCGTGATCGGGGTGGCGGGCCTTGTTCGCCATCGTGACGAGGAGACCTACAACCCCAAGCTGGCCACCGGCACAGTGGAACTGATGGCCACCAAGCTGGAAGTGATCTCGGAGGCAGACCCCCTGCCCTTCTCCCTGGAGGATGCCGGCAACGTGAACGAGGCCCTGCGGCTGAAATATCGCTATCTGGACCTGCGCCGGCCCGAGATGTTCAGCCGGCTGAAGTTCCGCCATCAGGTGCAGAAATGCGCCGAGGATTATCTGGATGCCCACGGCTTTCTGAGCGTGGAGACCCCCATCCTCACCAAGAGCACCCCCGAGGGCGCCCGGGACTACCTGGTGCCCAGCCGGGTACACCACGGCAGCTTCTACGCCCTGCCCCAGAGCCCCCAGATCTTCAAGCAGCTGCTGATGGTGGGCGGCATCGACCGGTATTACCAGGTGGCCCGCTGCTTCCGGGATGAGGACCTTCGTGCCGACCGGCAGCCCGAGTTCACCCAGGTGGATATGGAAATGAGCTTTGTGGAGCAGGAGGATGTTCTGGTCCACTTGGAGGACATGTTCAAATACATGTTCCGCAAGCTGAAGGGGATCGACTTCAAGGAGCCCTTCCGCCGGATGACCTGGCACGAGGCCATGGATGTGTACGGCAGCGACAAACCCGACCTGCGCTTTGAACTGCCCATCGTGGACGTGACCGAGCAGGCTCGGGATTCCAGCTTCTCGGTCTTTAAAAACGCCCTTAAGGCCGGGGGCGTGGTGCGGGCCATCACGGTGCCCGGCAAGGCCGACTTTACCCGCAACGAGATTGAGGCTCTCACCCAGCAGGCCCTCCACCTGGGGGCCAAGGGTATGGCCTGGATCGCCTGGCGCAGCTCGGGCGAGGTATACTCCATCCTCACCAAGTATTTCACCGAGGAGCAGATGAACGCCCTGCTGGCCGCTGCCGGCGCCAAGCCCGGCGACTTCGTACTGTTCAGCGCCGACAAGCTCTCCACCGTGCGCCGGGTGCTGGGCGGGCTGCGTACCGCCCTGGCGGATATGCTGGACCTGCGGCGGGATGAGTACAACATCCTGTTCATCATCGACTTTCCCCAGTTTGAATACAGCGAGGAGGAGGGCCGCTGGGTAGCCACCCACCACCCCTTCACCATGCCCTATCCCGAGGATCTGCAGTACCTCTTCACCGATCCCGGCCGGGTGCGCGCCCAGGCCTTTGATGTGGTGCTGAACGGCGTGGAGCTGGGCAGCGGCAGCGTGCGTATCCACCAGCGGGAAGTGCAGAAGCAGATGTTCGAGGCCCTGGGCTTTGACGACGAGCAGATCGAGGCCCGCTTCGGCTTTATGGTAAACGCCTACCGGTACGGCGCGCCCCCCCATGCGGGTTTTGCCTTCGGCCTGGACCGTTTCGTGATGGAACTGACCGGCGCCGAGAGCCTGCGGGACGTGCTGGCCTTCCCCAAACTGAAGGACGCCTCCTGCCCCCTCACCGACGCCCCCAATGTGGTGGACGATATCCAGCTGGAAGAGCTGGCCATCTGCACCGCCGACCAGCTGGAAAAGCGGGCCGCCCAGGGCGGCAAGGGCCGCTCGGGCAGCGAGGGCATCGATGTGGAGCATGTGGCCAAGCTGGCCAAGCTCAAGATCACCCCCGCCGAGCGGGAGACCATGCGCCGGGAACTGGCCCAGATGGTGGACTTTGCCGGCCAGCTGGAAAAGATCGATACCACCGGCGTGGAGCCCATGGCCCACATCATGCCGGTATTCAATGTTCTGCGTCCGGACGAGCCGGTGCCCTCCTTTGACCGGGACCTGCTGCTGGAAAACACACCCGCCAAAGAGGACGGATACATCTTCGTGCCTCAGGTGGTGGAATGAGAAAGGACGAGCCCAATGAAGATCACCGAAATGTCTTTGCGCCAGCTGACCGGGGCCCTGGCCGACGGTCAGATCAGCGCCGTGGAGGCTGCCCGGGCCTACCTGGACGCCGTTCATGAAAAAGAGCCCCAGGTGGGCGCCTATATCACCGTGACCGAGGAGGCCGCCCTGGCCGCTGCCGGGCAGGTGGACAAGGCCCGGGCCGCAGGCGAAGCCCTGCACCCGCTGGCCGGCGTACCCTGCGGCATCAAGGATAACATCTGCACCAAGGGGGTTGCCACCACCTGCGCCAGCCGGATGCTGGAAAACTTCCTGCCCCCCTACGACGCGGCGGTCATGGAAAAGCTGAACGCCGCCGGCACCGTCATGCTGGGCAAGATGAACATGGATGAATTTGCCATGGGCGGCGCCACCGAGACCTCCTATTTCCACACCACCCATAATCCCCGGGACCTGAGCCGGGCCCCCGGCGGTTCCTCTGGCGGCAGCGCTGCCGCGGTGGCTGCCGGCGAGGCGGCCTTCACCCTGGGCAGCGATACCGGCGGTTCCATCCGCCAGCCTGCCGCCTTCTGCGGCGTGGTGGGCATGAAGCCCACCTACGGCCTTGTCTCCCGCTATGGCCTGATCGCCTTTGCCTCCAGCCTGGACCAGATCGGCCCCCTGACCCGGGACGTATACAGCAACGCCATGGTGCTGAATGCCCTGGTGGGGCAGGACAAGCGGGATGCCACCAGCCTGGAATGCCCGATGAAGGATTTCACCCAGGGCATTGAGGAGGGCGTGAAGGGGATGCGCTTTGCCCTGCCCAAGGAATATTTTGCCCAGGGGCTGGATCCCCAGATCAAGGCCGCGGTGGAAGCCGCTGCCAAGAAGCTGGAATCTCTGGGCGCCCGGGTGGACGAGGTGAGCCTGCCTGACCTGGATGCCGCCCTGCCCGCCTACTACGTCATCTCCAGCGCCGAGGCCTCTTCCAACCTGGCCCGGTTTGACGGCGTGAAGTACGGCTTCCGTGCCAAGAACTTCACCGACGTGGAGAGCCTGTACCGGGAGACCCGCAGCCAGGGCTTTGGTGCCGAGGTAAAGCGCCGGATCATGCTGGGCAGCTTTGTGCTGAGCGCCGGCTACTACGACGCCTACTACAAGAAGGCCCTGCAGGTGCGCACCCTGCTCAAGCAGCGGTTTGACAAGATCTTTGAGGATCACGACGCCATCCTGGCGCCGGTAGCCCCCACCACCGCCTATCCTCTGGGCCAGAAGGCCCAGAACCCGGTGGAGGTATACATGGGCGACGTGTACACCGTGCCGGTAAATATTGCGGGCCTGCCCGCCCTCAGCCTGCCCTGCGGCAAGGACAGCAACGGCCTGCCCATCGGCATGCAGATGATCGGCAAGCCTTTCGGCGAAGCGGCCCTGTACCGGGCGGGCTACGCCTTTGAACAGAACGGGGGTGCTCTGGTATGAACAAGGATTTTGAAATGGTGATCGGTCTTGAGGTCCACGCCGAGCTCAAGACTGCCACCAAGATCTTCTGCGGCTGCTCCACCAAATTCGGGGCCGAGCCCAACACCCAGTGCTGCCCGGTGTGCACCGGCATGCCCGGCAGCCTGCCTGTGCTGAACCTGCAGGTGGTGGATTACGCCGTCAAGGCGGGCCTGGCCACCAACTGCACCATTGCCAGTTTTTCCAAGGAGGACCGGAAGAACTATTTCTACCCGGATCTGCCCAAGGCCTACCAGATCAGCCAGTTTGACCTGCCCCTGTGCAGCCACGGCTGGCTGGATGTGGAGACCGAGGCCGGCTCCAAGCGGATCGGCATCACCCGCATCCATATCGAGGAGGACGCGGGCAAGCTGGTGCATGTGGAGGGCCACGGCACCCTGATCGACTGCAACCGGTGCGGCGTGCCCCTGATCGAGATCGTATCCGAGCCGGATATCCGCAGCGCCGAGGAGGCCAAGGCCTACCTGCAGAAGCTGCGGGCCATCCTGCTGTACACCGGCGTATCTGACTGCCGGATGAACGAGGGCAGCCTGCGGTGCGACGTGAACCTGTCGGTGCGCAAAAAGGGCAGCGACAAGCTGGGCACCCGTACCGAGATGAAGAATCTGAACAGCTTTGCCTATGTGGTCAAGGCCATTGAATACGAGTTCAACCGCCAGGTGGCGGTGATCGAGGCAGGCGACGCGGTGGTGCAGGAGACCCGCCGCTTTGACCCTGCCACCGGCAAGACCAGCTCCATGCGGTCCAAGGAGGACGCGGACGATTACCGCTACTTCCCCGACCCGGATCTGCCCCCCATCTGCATCAGCGAGGAAAAGCGGCAGGAACTGGCCAGCCAGATTCCCACCCTGCCGGACGAGCGCAAGGCCCTGTACCAGGAAAAATACGGCCTGAGTGCCCTGGCTGCCGAGTTCCTGGTGATGCGCAAGGAGATTGCCGATTACTTTGAGGCGGCGGCGACCCTCACCAAGTACCCCCTGATTGCCGCCAACCTGGTGAACAGCGAGATCGCCCGCCTGACCCCCGAAGAGGGTACCGTGCCGGTGGCCCCGGCCCATCTGGCCCGGCTGGCGGATCTTTCCGGCGAGGGTAAGCTGAACAGCAGCATGTGCAAGGAGGTTCTGTCCATCCTCTTTAAGGAGGATCAGGACCCCGACGCCCTCATTGCCAAGGGCGGCTTTGAGCAGGTGAGCGACGAAGATCTGCTCCGCTCCATGGCCAAAGAGGTGGTGGCCTCCAGCGAGAAGATCCTGGCTGACTACCGCAGCGGCAACAAGAAGGCCTTCCAGGCTCTGGTGGGCCAGATGATGAAGCGCACCAAGGGCAAGGGCAACCCTGCTCTGATCCAGAAGCTTCTGAAGGAGGAGATCGGGGAATAACCCCCTGTCTCTTTCCCCAAAAAGGCGGACGCGCCCCCCGGCGCGTCCCCTTTATTTTTTCCAAAGGAGGAGACGCCATGGACGCAGCCCAGGAAAAATATCTTCAGATGACCCAGCAGCCGGTGGAAAAGCTGGTCTGCCGCTTGGCAGTGCCTTCCATCCTCAGCATGATGGTCAGCGCCTTTTACAATATGGCCGACACCTTTTTTATCGGCAAGATCAGCACCCAGGCCACCGGCGCGGTGGGGGTGGTGTTCAGCTATATGGCGCTGATCCAGGCCATCGGCTTTTTCTTTGGCCACGGTTCGGGCAACTATATCTCCCGGGCTCTGGGCCGCCGGCAGCCTGCCCAGCCTGGGGCGGCAGGGCCTTGCCAGCCTGGCCACCGCCTACCTGAACCAGGCAGCCGGGGTATGGGGCGATTCGGCCATTGCCGCCTTCTCGGTGGTGAACCGGATCACCTTTATGGCCTTTTCGGCTCTACTGGGCTTCGGCCAGGGTTTTCAGCCGGTATGCGGCTTCCATTACGGGGCCGGGCTGTATGGCCGGGTAAAACAGGCCTTCTGGTTCTGCGTAAAGGCCTCCTTCCTGCTGCTCTGCGCCATGGCGCTGGTGGGACTGCTCTTTGCCGGACCCCTGGTGGCCGCCTTCCGGGACAGCGACGCCCAGCTGATCGAGATCGGTGCCCGGGCCCTGCGCTGCCAGGCCCTTTCCTTCCCGCTGCTGGGCTGGATCACCATGGCAAACATGACCCTGCAGACCGCCCGCAAGACCCGGCAGGCCACCATTGTGGCCATCTCCCGGCAGGGGATCGTTTTTATCCCGGTGCTTTTCATCGCAACCCGGCTGTGGGGGCTCTGGGGGGTCATCCTGGCTCAGCCCTTGTCCGATCTTTTCTCCTTCTTTCTCTCCATCCCGCTGGCAAGGGGATTCCTGCGCAGCCTGAATCAGCCGCCTGCCCAAACCTCATAAGCAGAAAGGAGCCGCCCGGCTTTTGCCGGTCGGCTCCTTTTTTCTGCCAAGCGATTCTATAAGGGGTTCAAATACCCGGATACAGTCCATCCCAGACGATCTTCTGATAATTCTCCCGGTCGGTGGCTCCTTCGGTGGAAATACACAGAACCCGAGAATCTTTGTCCAGGCAGAGCTGACGGCGCAGCCAGGCCAGCTTTTCATTCCGCATCACCTCGGCCACAAAGCCCAAGGTAGCGGCGCCGCTCTCCCCGGAGATCACCCGCTCATCCCCCGGCAGCGGGCTGCTCAGGATCCGCATTCCCTGGGCTGCCACATAGTCCGGGCAGGAGACAAAGTGATCCGCATGGTCCCGCAGCACCTCCCAGCTCAGGGTACAGGGCTCGCCGCAGGCCAGGCCCGCCATGATGGTATCCATCCTGCCGCTCACAAAATGCAGCCTTCCATCCCCCGCCTGGGCGGTGCGGAACAGGCAGTCGGCCTGATCCGGTTCCACCACCGTGATGACAGGCCGTTCCCCCTCGCCGTACAGGTCAGCAAAAAAGCCCGCCACCGCGCCGGCCATGGAGCCCACGCCCGCCTGCAGGAAGATATGGGTGGGCCGGAACCCGCCCGCCTGCATCTGCTCGGCTGCTTCCAGGGCCATGGTGGTGTAGCCTTCCATGATCCAGCCTGGGATATCCTTATATCCCTCCCAGGCCGTATCCTGTACCAGAACCCAGCCATACCGGGCGGCGTTTTCCCGGGCCAGGCGCACCGCATCATCATAATTCAGGTCGGTAATAGAGGCCTCGGCCCCCAGCGCCTGGATGTTGCGCAGCCGTTCCGGGGCAGAGCCCTTGGGCATATACACCACGGCCTTCTGCCCCAGGCGGTTGGCCGTCCAGGCCACGCCTCGGCCGTGGTTGCCGTCGGTGGCAGTGACAAAGGTCACCTCTCCCAGCCGACGGCGCACCTCTTCACCGGTCATGGCCTCATAGGAAAGCTCCTCGATCCGCATACCCAGCCGCCGGGCAATATAGCTGCCCATGGCATAACTGCCCCCCAGCACCTTAAAGGCATTGAGTCCAAAACGCCGACTCTCATCCTTTACACAGACCCCGCCCAGCCCCAGCTCCCGGGCAAGGCCCTCCAGATTGACCAGCGGGGTGGCCTGGTAACCGGGGAAACTGGCATGGAACCGGCGAACCTTCCCGGCATTTTCCGGCCCGAACCGCTTTACCGGGTATGGCTCTCCCCTTTTCTGGGTATTCCGCACAGCCTGAAAGCCCTCGCTCATCTTGCTCTCCTCCTCTTTTTTCTTTATGCTTCTTCCTGCCGCCCTGTTTTCCAGGCCAGCAGGGCAGCCGCGGCCGCGGCCAGACAAAAACCTGCCTCGCTCCCCGCCGGGGAGATCAGCCCGCACTGGTAGAGGGCCGGGGACAGATCGGCCAGCCCATGGAGCAGCACCGCCACAACGCCCCAGCCTGGCCGCCGACGGTGTACTGCCCGGTACACCAGCACCGACAGGGCCAGATGCAAAAGAAGGGCCGCCGCCCGCTCCGCCAGCAACAGGGCTGTGTAACTCGCCGAAAAATCTGCCAGCCGGCCGGTAAGGGCCAGAATTTCGGGCGGGGCCTGCTCTCCTCGGAAAACGCACCAGGTCCCCAGTCCTGCCAGGACCAGGGTGGGCAGGGCCACTCTCAGCCAGATTTCGGCCGCCCCATGCCCCAACCCGCAGGAAAGGGCCGGCCGGGCTTCCTTGGCCAGCCAGAAACGGAAGATCAAGGCCCTGCCGCCCTCCTCAAAAATGCCCGCTGCCAGGCAGACATAGGTTACATATAGCCAGGGCTTCCCCTCCATCCAGCCGGCGGCCGGGCTCCCGGACGAGAGTACCAGGCGGTGCAGCCCCCCTTCCAGCAGCTCCACAAACAGCAAAAAGCCGGCCGCGCCCGCCCAGAAGGCCCGGGCAGAAAAGAACCCCCGACGCCGCAGAGCCCAGATCGGCGCCAGGCTGAGCAGAATCAATGCCCCGCCGCCGGCCGCTGCCCGGTCCAGATCGGCCCCCGCAAAGGGAAAAGTCACGATTTATCCCCCTTCTGCTTTTTCCGGTACAGACAATAGGAATAGATCCCCGGGATCAGGGTGATGGCCAGGATCACCGCCAGCAGCAGGGTGCTACCGCCCCAGAAGGCGCTGACCATGATGCCCAGGCCTCCCACCATCCAGAGGCGGCCCGCCATCCGGTGGGTGCGGTTCCAGTTATCCTCATCGTACAAAGTCCAAGGCAGTTTAATACCACTTGTATAATTTTGTCGGCATTTGGGCAGATAGTTGCCGAGTCCCATGATCAGAAGCCCCACCAGCACCGGGATGAGTTTTTCCATGGGTATCTGCTGCCAGCCCAGGGCCCAGAGGTAGGTATAGGGCAGGATGATCAGGGACAAGACCGGCATGGTCCAGCGGATCAGCACCCGGATATTGCCGATGATGTTGGCCCGCTTGGGGTCTGCCCGCAGAGAAAAATGCATCAGCCCGTTCATGGCGACAAAGAACAGGGGCAGCCCCAGCACCACCGCCGGTTTGGACATATAGCCGTTCACATTGCCCTGCCAATCCCAATGGGTGGGCAGCTGCTCCGGCAGACGGGCATACAGGGCCAGGCCCAGAGCCATGGGCACCAGGCAAAGAAGAGTCGTGATCACAAAACTTTTATTTTCAGGATTCTTTTTCATGATTTTCCTCCTTGAACTGAGCCAGCCAGAGCATTATTTCCTCTACCACCGACACATTGATGTCATAGTAAATATAGTTCTTGACCCGCTCCTCATAGATCAGCCCGGCCTTTTTCAACTGGGCCAGATGGTAGCTCACCGTGGCCCCGGTAAGCTGGAACCGGGCCCCGATCTGGCCGGCGGTCATCCGCCCCTCTTTCCTGAGCATGGTCAGGATCTCCCGGCGGGCCGGGTCTGCCAATGCCTTGAAGGTATCCCCAAAGCCCATCTGTCTCCCTCCTTATGGGCAGTATTTAGAAAATTTTCTAAATTCTTTTTCTTGATTATACTTCTCCTTCCCCTGCCTGTCAATGAGTATTTCGATATCTTTCTAAATAGTCAGACACAAAACAAAAAAGCCCGGCCTCCTTTCACAGAGGCCGGGCTTTTGGGTAAAGCCTTATTTGCCGAATTTATCCTTCAGGTTTTTGAAGAAGCTCTTGCGCTGTTCGTAGTTTTCCTCTTTCAGGCTTTCTTCGAACTTCTTCAGGGCTTCCCGCTGGGTCTTATTCAGCTTTTTGGGGATCTCAACGGTCACCCGCACATACTGGTCGCCCTTGCCCCGGCCGCCCAGGTACTGGATGCCCTTGCCCCGCAGGCGGAAGGTGGCGCCGCTCTGAGTGCCTTCCGGCACGGTGTATTCCACCTTGCCGTCCACCGTGGGCACCACCACCTCGGCGCCCATGACAGCCTGGCTGTAGGTGATGGGCACAGTGACCCACACATCATAGCCATCCCGCTCGAACATGGGGTCCGCCTTTACCGAGCAGATTACGATCACGTCCCCGTTGGGGCCGCCGTTCAGCCCGGCATCGCCCTGGCCGCGCAGCGCAATGCTGGTATCCTCGCTGACGCCGGCCGGGATATTCACCTCCAGGGTCTTTTTCACATTGATCCGGCCGGTGCCGTGGCAATGGGTACAGGGGTTGCGGACAAATTTGCCCTTGCCGCCGCAGCGGGTGCAGGGCCGCTGGCTCTGCATCACGCCAAAGGGGGTGCGCTGCTGCACCGTCACCACGCCCCGGCCGCCGCAATCCGGGCATACCTCCGGGGTGGTTCCCTTGGCCGCGCCGGTACCGCCGCACTCCTTGCAGGCTTCCTTCCGGTTCAGGGTGATGTTTTTTTTGCAGCCATGTACCGCTTCCATAAAGGTCAGGTTCACACCCACCCGCACATCGCCGCCCTTGCGGGGGGCGTTGGGGTTGGCACGGCTGGAAGACCCGAAGCCGAAGCCGCCGCCGAAGATATCGCCGAAGAGATCACCCAGATCCACCCCGCCGAAACCGCCGCCGAAACCGCCTGCCCCGCCCTGGCCGGCCCCGTAGTTGGGGTCTACCCCGGCAAAGCCGAACTGATCGTAGCGGGCCTTTTTCTCCGGGTCGCTGAGCACCTCGTTGGCTTCGTTGATCTCCTTGAATTTTTCCTCGGCTTCCTTGTTGCCGGGGTTATAGTCCGGGTGATACTTCAGAGCCAGCTTGCGGTAAGCCTTTTTGATCTCATCGCTGCTGGCCCCTTTGGGAATCCCCAGGACTTCGTAATAATCTCGTTTTTCTGCCATACTCGTCACACCTCACCGCCGCCTTTTTGCGGCGGCTCATGCAGATATAACCCACTTTGCCGCCCGACTCTTGCGGGCCGGGCGGCAGCGGGGCGGAACAGGGGGCTTTCCCCCGTTCCCTGAATCAATTGTTACACTTCCTTGAAGTCGGCATCCACTACGCCGTCATCGTTCTTGGCGCCGCCCTGAGGCTCTGCGCCGCCGGCAGCCTGCCCGTTCTGGGCATTGGCAGCGGCCGCCGCCTTGTACATCTCTTCGAACTCCTTCTGCAGGTCCTCCTGCTTGGCCTTGATCTCATCGATGCTCTGGCCCTTCAGGGCTTCCTTCAAAGCGTCCAGCTTGGTCTGCACACGGCTCTTCAGGTCAGCGGGGGCCTTGTCGCCCATCTCGCCCAGAACCTTCTCGGTCTGGAAGACCATCTGGTCGGCGCCGTTGCGGATATCCACCTCTTCACGGTGCTTCTTGTCCTCGGCGGCAAAGCGCTCGGCGTCCTTCACGGCACGGTCGATGTCCTCTTTGCTCATGTTGGTGGAAGCGGTGATGGTGATGCTCTGCTCCTTGCCGGTACCCAGATCCTTGGCGCTTACATGCACAATGCCGTTGGCGTCGATATCAAAAGTGACCTCGATCTGGGGCACGCCGCGGGGAGCGGGAGCGATGCCGTCCAGATGGAAGGTACCCAGGCTCTTGTTGTCCCGGGCAAACTCACGCTCGCCCTGCAGCACGTTCACTTCCACGCTGGGCTGATTGTCGGCCGCAGTGGAGAAGATCTGGCTCTTCTTGGTGGGGATGGTGGTGTTCCGGTCGATGATCTTGGTGCAGACGCCGCCCAGGGTCTCGATGCCCAGGCTCAGGGGGGTCACGTCCAGCAGCAGCAGACCCTTCACGTCGCCCTGCAGCACGCCGCCCTGGATGGCAGCGCCCACAGCCACGCACTCATCGGGGTTGATGCCCTTGAAGGGCTCCTTGCCCATTTCCTTCTTGACCGCTTCCTGCACGGCGGGGATACGAGTGGAACCGCCCACCAGCAGCACCTTGGCCAGGTCGGAAGCCTTCAGGCCCGCATCAGCCAGAGCCTTGCGCACGGGGGTCATGGTGCGCTCCACCAGATCGCTGGTCAGAGCGTCGAACTGGGCACGGCTCAGGGTCACATCCATGTGCTTGGGGCCGGTGGCGTCTGCCGTGATGAAGGGCAGGTTGATGTTGGACTGCATGGCGCTGGACAGTTCGATCTTGGCCTTCTCAGCCGCTTCCTTCAGCCGCTGAGCCGCCATCTTGTCGGCCCGCAGGTCAATGCCGTTCTCCTTCTGGAAGCCGTCGGCCAGCCAGTTGATGATCCGCTCGTCGAAGTCATCGCCGCCCAGATGGGTATCGCCGTTGGTGGCCAGAACCTCGGTGACGCCGTCGCCCATCTCGATGATGGAAACGTCGAAGGTGCCGCCGCCCAGGTCGTAGACCATGACCTTCTGGTCCTGCTCTTTATCCACACCGTAGGCCAGGCTGGCTGCGGTGGGCTCGTTGATGATACGCTTTACATTCAGGCCGGCGATGGTACCCGCATCCTTGGTGGCCTGACGCTGGCTGTCGTTGAAGTAAGCAGGCACGGTGATGACGGCCTCGGTGACCGGCTCGCCCAGGTAAGCCTCAGCGTCCGCCTTCAGCTTGGCCAGGATCATGGCGCTGATCTCCTGGGGAGTATAGGCCTTGCCGTCGATGGTAACTTTCTCGTTGGTGCCCATCTTCCGCTTGATGGAGGAGATGGTGCGGTCAGGGTTGGTGATGGCCTGGCGCTTTGCCACCTGGCCCACCAGGCGCTCGCCGGTCTTGGTGAAGCCCACCACGGAAGGCGTGGTGCGGGCGCCCTCGGCGTTGGCGATCACAACGGGCTCGCCGCCCTCGATCACAGCCACGCAGCTGTTGGTAGTACCCAAGTCGATACCAATAATTTTGCTCATACTGTATGCACTCCTTTTATATCTCTTTCAGTTTTTCCCGGCCTGGCCGGGAATACAAATGATGATTTCTTCTTTATGTTTTGGCCCTGTGGGGCCCGGGGGACTATTCAGCCACCACCACAGTGGCGTGGCGGATCACCTTTTCGCCCAGGCGATAACCCTTCTGGTATACCTGGACCACGGCGCCGCTCTCCTGCCCTTCCTGGGCGGGTACCTGCTGCACTGCGCTCATCAGGTTGGGGTCGAAGGGCTGGTTCAATGCCTGGATCTCTTCCACCTTCAAGGCTGCCAGTGCGGTCGCTGCCTTGTTCAGGGTCATTTCCACGCCCTTTTTGTAATTCTCATCGGCACAGGGGGCAGCGGCGGCCATTTCCAGGGTATCCAGGATGGGCAGCAGCTGCTCCACCGCCCAGCTCAGGCCGTTGCCGAAAGCAGCTTCCTGCTCC
This sequence comes from Allofournierella massiliensis, assembly GCF_021531255.1. Taxonomy (GTDB): domain Bacteria; phylum Bacillota; class Clostridia; order Oscillospirales; family Ruminococcaceae; genus JAFBIO01. The sequence goes on from NZ_JAFBIO010000014.1 coordinate 32,920, forward strand.
CGGGCCGAGCGCTTGCGGAAGTTGTCGTATTCGGCCGCCGTGCGAAGCAGGCGATCCTGCAGCTCTTCCGCTTTCTTTTCTGCGCTGTCCAGCTTGGCTTTCAGCGCTTCCACCTGTTTATCGTCTTTTGACTTTTTCCCAAAACGGGAACGCTTTTCCTCTGCCTGCTCGCTGCCCGGGGCCTCCTGGGCCGGGGCTGCCTCTTCCGCTTTCGGCTCGGCAGCCGGCTCGTTCACTTCCGGCTGCGGCGCTTCCTGCTGAGGCTGAGGCGCTTCGGTCTGTTTCTTCATTTCTTCTTCACGCATCAGTTATCCTCCTGTATGCTCTTGCCGGACATCCCTTGTCCCAGCTTACGCGCAAAATATTCCAGACGGGGCATCAATTGAGGGAAGGGCATCCGATTGGGGCCGATCAGTGCGATGGTCCCGGTACGTCCGCCTCCCGCCAGATACCGTTTGGCCATGATACAGAGCCCCGGCATCGGGTGTTCCATATCCTCCCCCAGCAGCACGCTCACACGGCCGCCGGGCGGGGTGATCAGCCGGCTTGCTTCCCGGCCATCGTTGAAGGTGTGGAGCAGGTCCGCCAGGCTGCCCTGCAGTTCAGGCCAGCGAAGCAGGTTTTCCACCCCTTCCAGGTAGGCCTTGGGCTGGGCGGCTTCCTGCAGAAGGGAGGCTGCCGCCAGCACAGCCGGCATCAGGACCTGATACTCACCGCCCAGTTCTGCCGCCGCTTCGGAAAGCCGCCGGGGCGTAAGGTCGGCGGGGGAAACAAAGGTCATGATGTGGTTCAAAAGATTCGCCACCTGCGCGGCGCCCGCGCGGGTAAGGCCTCTTTCCACCCGGGCTACCCGGGTATACACATCGCCGTTGTTGGTCACAGCCAGAACCGACGCGGAATACTGCCCCACCTGCACCACCTCATAGTGGGCAATGCACACATCTTCCGAGGCAGGGGTGGTGGCAGCCACCGTAAAGCCGGTGTGCCGGGCCAGCAATCTGGCCGCCCCCTGCACCAGGTGCTGGGGTTCAAAATCCAGCCCGGCCATTGCGGCGTTGATCTGCCGCCGCTCGGTCTGGGGCAGGCTCTGGTCTGCCGATTGTCCCAGCAGATTGTCCAGGTAATACCGGTATCCCTTGGCGCTGGGCACCCGCCCGGCGCTGGTGTGGGGCTGTTCCAACAGGCCCAGCCGGGTGAGGGCGGCCATCTCGTTGCGCAGGGTTGCGCTGGAGACCGCCATATCAAAATACCGGCTCAGCAGCCCCGAGCCAACCGGCTCACCGTCCATAGCGTACAGGGCTACGATCGCTTCCAGTATCCGTTGCTTTCGCTCATCCACTGTCATGCTTTCTGCCCTCCGTTTTGTATTCTTTAGCACTCTTTATCTCTGAGTGCTAAGTTTATTTTACTCTATATTTATCCTTTGTCAAGGGCTGTAACAAAAAATTCATAAAGCTTTTTCTTCCTGCTCAAAATTCCAAAAAGAGGGCGGCCCCGTCCCCGACAGAACCGCCCCGCCTTATATATAATAAGGTATGCTCTCGCACTTTATTCTTCCATCTGCTTTGCCAAAAACGCCGCCGCGATCTGGGCGCTCTTTACCAATGTCTCGGCCGGGCGGCTTTTTTCCTCACTGAGCAGCACCACTGCCCCCACCATATCCCCGGCGGCAAGCACCGGCATGGCCACCGCGACGGCTTCCCCCGCCCCTTCGCAGGGGTACAGGCTTTCGCTGCCCCGGCCCCCGTACAGGTAGAGCCGGCGGTTTTCCATGATCTGTTCCAGGGGGCGGCTCACATGTCTGCCCTGACATTCCCGCTTTGCCGGGCCAAAGGCGGCAATAATCTCGTCCCGGTCGCAGATGAGCGCCGTCACCGACAGCTGCTTTGCCAACACCTCGGCATACTGGGCCGCAAAGGTGCCAATCTCCCCCACCGGGGAATATTTTTTGAAGATCACCTCGCCGTCGGCGGTGGTGTAGATTTCCAGCGGGTCCGATTCCCGGATCCTCAGGGTTCGGCGAATCTCCTTAGGGATGACGATCCTTCCCAAATCGTCGATACGGCGCACAATACCGGTTGCTTTCATTGGGTTTTATACCATCCTTTCATCTTGCCGCCGGCGCCGCTTTTTCCCAAAAGCTTTTTCCCCTTGCTTTTGGGAAAGCTCCGGCCAGCCTTGGCATTTTTCGTTCTTTGCACCATTATTATCCGCAGTTCATTCCAGCTTATCCCTCCAAAGGGTTTTCTCCTCCAAATTTTCTTCCTTATAAAAAAGAAAGCCCCTGCCGCCAAAAGCAGCAAGAGCCTTCCCTGTTCTGTCCTTATTCTTTTTTGCCCAGATATTCTTCCAGCGCCTGACAGCCAATTTCCACCGTATCCAGGCAGCGTGTTCCTTCCCGGAAGAACCTGGCCTTCAGCTCACTGCACTGGCAGCTCCCCACCTTTTCCTCAAAGGCAGCCACCAGCCCGGCGCATTCCCCGGAAAATCCCGGGGTAGTGTGGGCCCGGTCGCTCACCCGGAGTTTGCTCAGCGCCGCGATGCCTCCGCTGAGGGCGCCGCACACGCCCCCGCAGCCCATCCCGCCGCCAAAACCAGCCATCAGCTTGAGAGCGCCCTCATCCAACCCCAGGCCGTACTCTTCATTGGCAGCCCGCAAAACGCTTTCAGCACAGTTATAGTTCTGTTCCAGATAATATTTTTTTGCCGTTTCCCGCAGCATCTTCTGTCCATCCTTTCCGGCCTTGGCCGTGTCTGTATTCTGCTTTCAGTATACGATATGCTTCCGGCAAATGTACAGGGATCCCCGCAAGTTTTTTAAAAGAAGGGCCGGGTCCCCCCGAAAGGAATCCGGCCCGGAAAAGCAATATTTTATTTTTTCAGGATCTCTCTCAGGGCGTCCAGCAGGCGATCCACCGTGTCGAAGGTGGCATTGTAGCCCATCAGGCCGATCCGGATCACCTTGCCGGCCAAGGGGCCCAGGCCGCTGCTCACCTCGATGTGGTATTTTTCCAGCAGCTCAGCCCGCAGGGCGGCCTCGTCCACACCCTCGGGGACGATCACACAGTTCAGCTCAGGCAGACGGTATTCCGGAGCCACCAGCATTTCCAGGCCCAGTTCCTCCAGACCCTTGACCAGCCGTTCGTGGGCAGCCTGATGCCGGGCGAAAGCATTTTCCATCCCCTCGTCCAGGATATTGTAAACAGCCTGATACAGGGCGTACATCATGCTGATGGGGGCAGTGTGGTGATACACCCGCTTGGCGCCGCCCCAGTACTGGGTGAGCAGGTTCATATCCAGGTACCAGTTGGGCACCTTGGTCTTGCGGGCATGGATGGCTTCCATGGCCCGGTCGGAGAAGGTGATGGGAGAAGCGCCCGGAGGGCAGGACAGGCATTTCTGGGAGCCGCTGTAGCAAACATCCGCATGCCATTTGTCCACTTCCACCGGGATGCCGCCCAGGCTGGTGACCGCGTCCACCAGATACAGGCTGCCTGCGGCGTTGACCAGATTGCCCACCTCCTGCACCGGATTGCGGACACCGGTAGAGGTCTCGGCATGCACAATGGCCACGATCTTGTAATGATCCTGGGCCAGCAGCTCCTTCACCCGCTCTACCCGGACAGGGGTACCCCACTCAAACTCTTCCTTGGTGACCTGAGCGCCCAGGCGGGAAGCTACATCCGCCATCCGGTTGCCGAAAACGCCGTTCTCCAATACCAGGACCTTATCCCCCGGCTCCACCAGGTTTACAAAGGCAGCCTCCATGCCCGCCGAACCGGTGCCGGAAAGAGGTACCGTCACCTCATTCTTGGTCTGCATGAGCTGGCGCAGCCCCTTCTTGATCTCCTCCATAATCTCGAGAAAATAGGGGTCCAGATGACCCAGCATGGTCTGGGAAAGGGCCCGGTAGGTGCTGGGCGCCACGCCGCTGGGGCCGGCCCCCAGCAGAAGGGTGCTCTGAATGCTGTCCAGGTAATTCTTTTTCATCATGGTCTTCACGCTCTCCTTTGATGGGTTGTTTTGGGCGGCCCCGGCGGGGGAAGCTTACGGCTGCCTCGATTTTTCTGCAAACAAAAGAGCAGCCCCGCAAAAGAGCTGCTCTCCAAAAGTCCGCGCCGGAAGCCTCCCCTTTTCCCAAGAGAGGCGATCTATAAAAAGCGGCTCCGTCCTTTTGCCTGAGAGATTTGCACTTTCGCGCTTGCACCTTCGGCACCCTTTTGCAGGGATTCTCCAGAGTTCCATCCGCATTACAGTCCTGTCCCAAAAGGGGGACACCTGAGAGTTTTACTCCTTCGGCGGGCAGCTGTGCTGCCGCTTTCCTGTAAGCATCATTTGGCTGTTATTCAATTTGCTCTTTTAGTATAGAGCCGCTTTTCTTATTTCGCAAGATGCTCCGCGCTTTTTTCCCTTTTTTACCATTCCCCGCCCCTATACGGGAGCGGCTTTGTACAGGATACCCATTGATTTTTGTATCCCGTTGTGAAACGTTCGTCCTCTGCGGACACTCACTTTTTCCGGTCCGGGACGATTTCCAGCCAATAGCCGTCCGGGTCATTGATAAAGTAGATCCCCATGGCCGGATTCTCATAGCAGATGCAGCCCATTTTTTCATGGAGAGCATGGGCGGCTTCAAAGTCCTCGGTGCGGAAGGCCAGGTGGAACTCATTATCACCCAGGCTATAGGGTTCCGTCCGGTCCCGCAGCCAGGTAAGCTCCAGCTCAAAATCGCTCTCGGCATTGGCCACATACACAATGATAAAGCTGCCGTCCTCTGCCTCTTTGCGGCGCACCTCTTCCAGCCCCAGGGCCTGGCGGTAAAACTCCAGGCTGCGGCCCAGGTCGGCCACATTATAGTTTTCGTGAATCATTCGGAATTTCATAGGTATCTTCCTTTCTGTTCTGTTTTTTACAGGGCGCCGCGCCAAGCTTTCGGCTTTGCCGCCCCTCTGTGCTTACAGCGTAAACTGCTGCCCTTCCCGCTGAATCTCCAGCAGCTTATCGGCCTGATCGGGCAGTCCGCCCTCCTTTTTCCACCAGGCGCCGATCTCATACCGATCCCACATATGCATGGGCAGCACCTTCTCCACCCTGGCCGTAGTCAGCAGCGCGTTCAGGCCGCAGGGCGCCATCTCTTCCTGGCGGGGGTCCAGCGGAACAAAAGCCAGATCAATGGGCAGGCTTTGCAGCTTTTTCATTTGTGTCAAAAAGCGCTTGCGCATATTCCGGTTCCATTCTTCCGGCTCGCCCTTCCACTGCCAATCGTTCAGATCTCCCGCGTGGTACAGGCATTTTCCCTCATAGCGGACCAGGAAAGCCACCCCCAGGTCGGTGGAGGCCAGAGTGGAAATTTCCAGCGGCTCTCCTTTCGGGTCCGCGCACTGCAGGCTCTCACCCGCTTTTATGCGAAAGATCTTCTCTCTCTGCCAATCGGGAAGGCCCCATTTATCCAGCCGGGACGGCCGCAGGTCGATCTGCCTGGCCAACACGAAACAGGTATCCGGTTTGCTGCGGAATTTTGCAAAGATTTCCGGGGTAAAATGGTCGCCGTGGCTGTGGCTGCAAAAGACGAAAAAGGGCTTTTGCATGGCCTGCCGGGGCAGATCGCCCCGGATATAATCGAACAAAAAGCAGCAGTTTTCCCATTCCACCAAAAAGCCGCTGTGATACAGATAGGTAACTTTCATAGACTCTCCTTTCGGGTGTATGTTGCCCTCTGTTTGTATTGTAGCGCACTGGCCCGTCTTTTGGCAAGAAAAGCAATTGCCCCGCCGGCTTGCAAGCCGGCGGGGCAATTTTATGGACAGATCAAGCGGAAAGGAGAAAAATTACAGAGCAGCCATTTCCGCCTTGGCCTTGTCGATGATGGCGATGATCTTCGCCTTGTTCTCTTCGCTCTGGGGCAGCAGGGGCTTGCGGGGAGCGCCGCCGTAGTAGCCCACATGGTCCAGCGCAACCTTCAGGCCGCCAATACCGAACTGAGCGGTAACGGCCGCGTTGGGGGCCAGCAGGATCTTCTGAGCCTTGACGGCCTTCTCCAGATCGCCGGCCTTGGCCAGCTCAAACAGACGGACGCACTCGTCAGGCATAACATTGGCCAGAGCCAAGGTGCCGCCCTGGCCGCCCATGAAGGTGGTGGCAGCCAGGAAGCTGGTGGAACCGGCAAAGACCGAGAAGGTCTCGGGATCGGTATCCCGCAGGGTCTCGGAAATCTGGGTGATGTTGCCGCCGGAATCCTTCTCACCGATGATGTTAGGGTGCTTGGCCAGACGGGCGCTGATAGCGCTGGATACGTTGATGCCGCTGTTGCCGGGCATATTGTAGATGATCACAGGGATGGGGCTTGCGTCGGCCACGTCATTGTAGAACTGCTCGATGACACGGTCGGTCTGCATAGCCTTTTTATAGTAGTTGGGGCTGAGAACCAGAGCCGCGTCGGCGCCCAGCTCAGCAGCCTCTTTGCACAGCTGAATGGTCTCGGCAGTGCTCTCGCAGCCGGTGCCCACGATTACATGCTTGTCGGGCGCGATGTTCTCGCATACCGTACGGATGAAAGCCAGCTTTTCCTCGTGCGTCAGGAAGACGAATTCGCCGTTGGAGCCCATAACCACGATGCCAGACAGCTTGGTCTGGTTGTATTTCTTTACGTTCTCCGCGATTTTATCCAGAGCGATGGGGCCCATATCACTTTCGAACGAGCAGGCCATAGGGGCGTAAATGCCTTGCAGTTTGAACATTTCTTTCTTTCCTCCTAAAAAAATAAAGTACGGAATTTCTTCGCTTGGCTTCCCGCGTTTTTATATTACCATTCTTTTATAGCTTTTGTCAACGTTGTGAATTTTTTATTGAAGTTTTTTGGTCACTTTGCCTTATTTTTAACAAGTTCCTAACACTTGTCCCTCTCTTCACTTTATTTTAAAAAGCAATTTTTCTGCATAAAATCGCAAAAAATCCCCTCAAACCGCTTTTCACAGCAGTTTGAGGGGATCCACTTTCGATTATAAAGTTATAATCAGGCGATTATGAAGCTTAGACCGTGGGGGTCTCGCTCTTCTTGTTCTTCTTGCTGGGCAGGAAGGGCCAGATGAGCATGAACAGGTCAATAGCCAGCAGGGCCAGAGGCAGGGGATGAGCCCAGTAGCCCACGAAGTCGTTCTTCATCAGCATCCAGGCACGGCGCCAGCTGATCTCGCACTGGCCGCCCAGAACGAAAGCCAGAACGAAGGGAGCCATGGGGATGTTGGCCTTGCTCATGTAGTAACCCACGATACCGAAGAACAGAGCCACGAACATGTCGAAGGCCAGCTTACGGTAGGAGTAGGCACCCAGCACGCAGAGCACGGCGATCACGGGGATCAGCACGTTGCTGGGCACGCGGGTGATGCGGGAGTACAGAGGAGCGCCGAAGAAGCCGAACAGCAGAATGAAGAACTGAGCCAGCAGCAGGCCGAACAGCAGGCCGTAGGCAGATTCCGCATGGGTGGTGAACAGCTGGCTTCCGGGAGCCAGGCCGTGGATCAGCAGGCCGCCCAGGAAGATGGCAGCGGTGCCGTTGCCGGGGATGCCCAGGGTCAGCAGAGGTACCAGGGAACCGCCCACAACCGCGTTGTTGGCAGCGGACACAACGGCCAGACCCTTGGGGTTGCCCTCGCCGAACTTGATGTCGCTCTTGTCGCCGTTCTGAGCCAGGGTATAGCTGATGCCGGCGGCCACGGTGGTGCCGGCGGCGGGGATGATACCAACCACGGTACCGATCACGGAAGCACGCAGGGTCTCAAAACCGATGTACTTCATTTCCTTCATGCTCAGGAAGGGGCTCTTCTTCACAGCGTCGTCGCTGATCACGATCTGAGCGCTGTTCTCAGCGATCAGAGTCATAACCTGGCTGAAGGCGAACATGCCCAGAACCACGGGCAGCAGGGGCAGCTCATCGTACATACCCGCAATGCCGAAGCTGAAACGGGTCACGCCGGTGATGCCGTCCACACCGATCAGGGCGCTCAGGAAGCCCAGCATGGCGCTCATCAGGCCCTTCAGAGCACGGTCCTTCACGATGCCGATGATGATGATGATACCCATCATACTGGTGAGGAACAGCTCCAGGGGGCCGAAGGCGGTGGCCACCTTGGCCAGAGGAGGAGCGATGAACAGAAGGGCGATGCAGCCCACGATGCCGCCGATGAAGGAGCTGATCGTCGTGGTGCCGATGGCCTTCATGCCCTCGCCTTTCTTGGTCATGGGATAACCGTCAAAGACCATGAACAGCGAGTCAGAAGTACCGGGCGTATTTACCAGTACCGCCGTAATATTACCGCCGTAGCTAGCGCATACATAGATGGCGCCCAGGCAGATCAGAGCGGTGACCGGGGGAAGGGCAAACGTAAGGGGCAGGAAGATACCGATACCGGTATCAGCCGACATGCCGGGCAGCGCGCCCAGCACCACACCTACCGTGGCGCCAATGGTCAGCCAGAGCAGGTTCTCAGGAGTAAACAGCTGCGCTGCATACGATAGAAACTCCATAGTGATTTCTCCATTTAACACTCATTTGTTGCCAGCCGGAAAAACCTTCCCGGCTTATTCCTTCATCAGCCGAAAATGCCCAGAGGGATCTGCATGGTCAGCACCTTCTGGAACACCAGGTACACGAACACAGGCAGACCGATGGAAATCGACGCAATCACAATCTTGTTGCGCTGACCCAGGTAGATCATCGCCACAGGCAGGTAGATCACGGTAGCCACATAGAAGCCCAGGAAGTTGCAGCCGATCATGTACACCAGCAGGATCGCAGCCATGATCATGGCCCGGCCGGTGCCGGAGAAGTCCATCTTCTCGTTCTGATGGCCCCGCATGGAGGAGATCAAAAAGCCGGTGGCCAGGATGATGGCCAGCACGCAGACCACCTGCGGGAAGGAACGGGAGCCGCTATCCTTGATGCTGAAGGACGAAATGAGGAAAATAGCGCACCAAATATAAATGAAGATGCAGGACAGAATGTTGTAGTTAAAAGGTTTTTTGCTGTTGTTGGGATCGCCCAAAATAGACACCACCTTACACAAATGCTAACGGGTGAGTTTGCTCAAAACATCCACAGAAAAACAAGAGAAGATGAGCGGCGGAAAACGACGTTTCCCGCCGCTCATTGAAACTTAGGAACTCAGGGCAAGATTGCCCTTCATGCCAAGCTTACTGCCAGGGGTTGGTAGCCCACAGATCCTTGTAGGACTGCTCGGTCTCCACAAACAGAGCCTTGCACTCCTCGTGATCCATGGTCATAACGGGGATCTGCATCTCCTCGGCCTTGGCCACGACCGCAGGGTCGTTGGCAGCAGCCACGAAGCAGTCGCTCAGGTACTGGATGATGGCGGGATCGGTGCCAGCGGGGATACCCACAGAACGGCAGTTCACCTGCACGACATCATAGCCGCTCTCCTGGTAGGTGGGGATGTCGGGGTAGAACTCGCTGCGTTCCTCGGCGCCGGTGGCCAGGTACTTGATGGAGCCCTCGTCCACGAAGGTCTTGCCGTCGGAAACGTTCAGGCAGAAAGCGTCGCAGTGGCCGCCGGAAACAGCGGTCAGAACGGCGGACTCACCGTCGAAGGGGATGACGTTGAACTCAACGCCGGCAGCATCTTCCAGCTGGGTCACAGCCAGACCCTCGGAAGTGGTCACAGAAGTAACGCCGATGGAAACACTGCCCGGCTTTTCCTTGGCAGCAGCGACCAGCTCTTCCAGGCTGTTGTACTTGCTGTTGGCAGCAACGCCGATGACGCCGGGGTCGGCCATCATGCCCATAACGTTGTCAACGCCCTCGGTGGAGTAGGGACGGCCGGAAGATACGCCGTTGATCAGAGCGGCAGTGGGGAAGAAGCCGATGGTGTAGCCATCGTTGGCAGCCTGAGCCAGAGCGGTCCAGCCCACGTCACCGGAAGCGCCTTCCTTGTACTCCACAACGATGGAGTGATCCCAGCCCTGCATCTCACGGACCTTCTCGGCCAGCAGGCGGAAGTACACATCGTGGCTGGAGCCGGCGGCAAAAGCGCAGATGTAAGTAATGTCTTTCTCGGGGTAGCCCTCGGGGCGGCCGGAAGCGGCGTCGCCGCTGGTGGCAGCGGAGGCGGCAGTGCTGGAAGCAGCGGTGCTGGAAGCAGCAGTGCTGCTGGAGCTGGAACCACCGCAGGCAGCCAGAGACAGCGCCAGCGCCGCGGCCATGGACAGAGCCACAGCCTTCAGAACTTTCTTGCTCATAGTAGTTGTTTCCTCCTTGATTGGTTGTTATTCGAAACCGTACGCCGGTTTTGAAACATCACAAATCCAATGATTTTCCCTTATTCCCCAAAAATAGGCACAAAAAATACACCCATGGGTTTACAGGTAAAAAACACCGTCCCACAGATGCGCCAATCATCTGTTGCACAAAAGTATACAAACCGCACAGAACGCTTTTTCCCCCCGAACAAGCGCACCCGCCGCCAAGCAGGTGGACTCGCCGCAATACAGAGAAAGGAAACTCTGTCCACTTTGATACATATATGGGGGCTCTCAACTAACCCCGCTGGCTTAATATTACCCCTCGTTCACATTTTTGTCAACGTGATTTGAGTCCTTGTCACAATTTTTGTACAAGTTATCTTTTTTTTATTTTGTTTTTTGGCATTTTTGCCAGGTATAAAACAACATTTTTCTGCTTTTTTGGTTTGCAGATGTAAGCAGCAGCCCTTGTTTCCTTTTCTCTGTTTTGCGCACAATCTGTACTCATATAAAGAACACTCTCTGCCTTCTTTATATATATCTTTCTTTATATATAGTAAGGAAACACCCCCAAAAGCTTGCAACAGCTTTTGGGGGTGCTTTTTTCAAAAGGAAACGCTTACCGGCTGGCGGCAGACGTTCTTAGACCGTGGGGGTCTCGCTCTTCTTGTTCTTCTTGCTGGGCAGGAAGGGCCAGATGGGCATGAACAGGTCAATGGCCAGCAGGGCCAGAGCAGGGGATGAGCCCAGTAGCCCACGAAGTCGTTCTTCATCAGCATCCAGGCACGGCGCCAGCTGATCTTGCACTGGCCGCCCAGAACGAAAGCCAGAACGAAGGGAGCCATGGGGATGTTGGCCTTGCTCATGTAGTAAC
>NZ_JAFBIO010000015.1 GCF_021531255.1 Allofournierella massiliensis
TTGGAGCGGGTTACGGGGCTCGAACCCTACCTTGTTGTTTTATAAAATGAAAATATTTTGATAAAACGTATATTTTCCGAAAGTTTTAAATGTTCCCATAGTACTTTTTTCGGTATTTACAAATAAAAGTGTGTACTTTTAGTGTGTACTTTTTTATTTCAGCTCAGAGAATATTTCGTTCAGCTTGCTTGCATCTTCTTTGCCTCTGTTCCCAAAATTGTGGGCATAAACCCCATAGGTGTCCATGCTTTTACTGTGCCCCACAAGGCGCTTCATTTGCCCCTCTGGAAGGTTGGCAGCGATGCTTACAAAGGTGTGCCGAAGCTCATAAAGAGTGCATGGTGTGATGTGGTTATAGGCTGCATAAATATGCCATCTTTTTAAAATATATCTCTCACTGAATTCCCCAAACACTCTTTTTTCTTTTGGGTTTTCTTTTTTCTGAGCCTGCAATTCCAAGTATGCCATCTCAGACAAGGTAACGCTTCTTATGGCATTGTCGTTTTTCCCCCGGGTAATCTCGTCCCTGCAATTTATGGCCCGCTGGATATGAACGGTGGCCTCTTTGATGTCATCCCATTCCAGGCCCAGCAGCTCCCCAGGGCGCATCCCGGTAAGAACGGCCAGCCGGTAGTAGTGGATCAGTGGATCATCTACTTCCTTGTTGCGATATGTGGTTTTGGAGCTATTCATCAGAATGGCAAAATCTTTTGGCTGAAGGATCTGCCGCTCTTTCAGTCTGGCTCCTTCCGGGATGCGAAGATCCTCTGGAAAAAATGTGGAATAGCCAGCCCTGCGGCAAAAGCGAAAGAAGTTGTTCAGATCCCCCATGATGTTTTTGATGGTCTTCCGGCTGCGGCCCTTAGCGTGGGCATCATCCAAAATATCCTGAACATTTTGTGTGGTTAAAGATTGCAGCTTCTTTTCTCCAATCCTTGGCTTTATCCATATGCGCCATCTTCCGTCCATCGGCTCATAATTGCTGCGGCTGGTGGTTTTCTTTACCCGCTCATAAAATTCCGCCCAGGCATCCTTTACTTTCACCCGCTGGCTTTTTATGCCCTGCTCCAGCCATGCGTCTGCCTTTGCATTAGCCTCACGCTGGCCGGTGCGGCCCGGCTTTGCGGAGGTGAAGGTCTTCCGCACCCCGTTCTGCTGGACATTGATCTGCCATCGCCCTGCGCTTTCCACCCATTTGGCGGTGTTGGTTCGCTTCATTGAAAAATCCTCCTGTTCGTGATAGAATAGGAGATGCAAGCTGCTCATGTTTGCATCCCAGATAAAATCCCTCTGCCGGCTGCCACCGGCGGGGGGATTTTTTGCATGAGTTTTAAATGAAACGTATGTATTTTTCAAAGTATTGCAATGTACTGTATTGGCAAATAATTTTATTTCTTGGAACGTCCATACGCTCCTTGGCTTTTTTGTATGTTCGTATATACTGAATGAGTTTCATTTGAACAATATGATCTTTGCCTTTTAAGGCATCGAATTCGTTTTGCCTAATCGTAGGAGATCTCTCAAGGCTAATATATTCTGGGTCGTGAAGAACGATTGCCTTTGAAAAATCAAGCCCACATCCATGCTCTTCATCTGTCCACAAAACAAATTTATGCTTGATATGAGAGCGCATGGGAACAGCAAAAGAAAACCGGTTTAACTTTACAATAGCCATCACATATGGCCTGTCTTGTTTCTGCTCAATTTCTTTACAGTTGGAATAGTCTTTATAAAATTTTGAGGACAGAAAAATAAATCTCAAAGCAAAAAACCCCCTCATGAACAACATGAGGGGGCGGTGCATCAATTGAGCTTTTTTTATTTTTAGTTCGTTGCGCTCTACAACGAAATCAACAGTTTGAGCTTTCTTTTTCCCGCGATAGTCGCGCTCTACGACTACATCTTAACAAGGTTTCCCTTGCACCCTCATTATATTCTTATTTTAAATTTCTGTAAATATAGTTGTACAAAGTTTGGCGTTTTGACCAGATTAAATTCCTCTCCAATAGTTTTACGCCGTATGAAAATCCACGCCTCTGCACTCTGTCCAGTAGTGCAGAGCTCTTTTTATTCGCTTTTCCGGCATGTTGAACCATTCCGCAAGCTGCCATGGCTCCAAACATCCGGCCCGAAATGCCGCATTAAACTGCTCTGGGGAAAGGTAGTGCTCATAAAACCAACGGTCTGCCCGGTACTCTGAGCGTTGCCAAAGTTCAAAAGGGCTGTTTACTTTATGGAAAGCCCCCGTCGCATGGTGTCCATGCTCATGCGCCGCCGCTTCGTTGATCTCCGCTGTGGTGCGGAGTTGAGAGAAATCCAAAAACACAGCGCTGCGGTTACCCTGCCGGATCGACATAGCAGCGCAAAAGCCTATAGGATAGCTGTAAATCCCTATGCCATCTTTTTTAGCGTAATCATACAAATCTGAAAGTGCACTCATTCTTTCTGCCTCTCACGCATGATCCTGACCATATCTCGTATGGTGGCCTGGTTTTCTTCGGTCAACTCTTTAAATCCGCCTAAAAAAGCAATATCTACATCGGTCAAATCAATGTCATCCTCCAATCTGAACCTGTCACTATCTGTGGCGGGTTCTTTTTCTTTGCCTAAAAGATAGTCGGTCGAAACCCCAAAATATTCTGCAATTTGATGAACGTATTTTCTATAAGATCGGCTACTTCCGTTTTTCCAGTTAGTAATTACATTAGGGCTTATATTAAGGTAATTCGCCAGATCTTTAATTGCACCATGTTTAGGGCCTATACAATCAAGAATTCGCAAAAGCATTTCGTCCATAATTTGCCACCTTTTTTGTCTATTTTGACAAACCGAACAAACCAAACAAAATACCGTTGACTTCTTGTGTTTTGTGTGTTTTAATATGGTTATACCGAATAAAACATACGGTATTTGTTTGGTGTGTGTGGTATGTGTGCCTGCAATCACATGATATCACAAAACCAAACTAAACTCAACTATCGAACCACACAAAAAGGGGGTGCTGATTATTAGACAATAAATAGAAAAAGCACCTGCAGCAGTTTACAGATGCTTTCCTCCGACCCTTTGTTTACCGTTTACCGCTGCATCCTCTGGCGCTTTGCTGATACTGCAATTTTAACGAGTTGAGTTCTCTACAGCTTGGCGCTTTTGCTTTTCGGCACTCTTGCGAGGCGAGGAAGGGAAAAAGCTGCTTTCCCTTTCTTTGCGGCCGCTTCACTTATGCAGTCTCGGCTCTGCAATACAAGCCTTAGCATCAGCGATTGCTAAACGGAACCGGCAAGCTCAAAAGTTTGGTCACAAGACCACGCTCCTTTCGCTGCCTATACGGCTAACAACAAAGATACCACAAAACCAAGCTAAACTCAGCCAACACAACACACAAAGAAAGGGGGGATTCCATGGAAGAACTGTATACCTGCAAGGATGTTGCTGAGCGGTACAAGGTTAAGATCCCTACTGTTTGGACTTGGGCACGAACTGGCAAGCTCAAGGCGACCAAGCTGGGCAAGACCTACTATTTTACGGCCGCTGCGCTTCGTGAATTTGAAGCGGCCGGGAAATGAAAATACCGCCCGTGGTGCTTTCACGGACGGCATTTCCCCAAATTTGTTTACCCTTACACACGCATACCGGATCAACAAGCCATTGCTTTAACGTCCTGTTTTTACGGGTGGGCTACCCCGGGCGCCGGCAAGTCAATTCGGTACAGGTCAAAGCACAACCAGCTTCTTAATGTGCTGCTTCACTTATGCGGTGTGGCTCCGCATGGTTCGCCTTAGCATCAGCATAGAAAAGGGAACCGGCAAGTTCAAAAGTTTGGTCACAAGACCAACTCCTTTCTTGCCTGTATGGCACATCAAGAATACCACAAAACAAAAGCATTTACCATCCATATTAAGATTTACAAAACAATATCACAAATAGAATCCGTTAATTCGGACTGAAGGGAGGCAAATATGAGCAACGGCGGCAGCCGCTTTAAGGCAATGCTGAAGCGGCGTGGTTACAACATGACCCGGCTGGCGGATGAGATGGGCATGACCCGCACCCAAATGTCAAACCGGGTTTCCGGGACGGTGAAATGGACCTGGTCTGATGCCATTCAGGTTACCACCCGGCTCTCTATTACTTTTGAGGAATTCCGGGAATTCTTTCCTGAGTTCCCGGAGGGGAGGGGCACAGCGTGAGGTTTCTCTGCGGTGTGCTGGCGCTGATGCTGTGGTTGATGTGCTTTTGCGGCATTGGAGCCATGATCGAGGGGGTACAGGATGTGCCCGGATATTTTTTCTTCTCTGTCTTTTGCGGAATCTGCGCAAAGACGGTTTCTGAGCATTTCATGAAGGAGGATGACGATGAAAGTTTTTGAATTAAGCGGGCCTGTTTCATACGGCCAGTATGACCAGATGGAGGTTTCCGGGGTGAGCGTGTGGAACGTCCTGAACGATCTGGGGCATTTCTTTAACAGCACCGGCAAAAATGTGCGCATTTCTCTGATGCTTGAAGAGGACGGGCCGAAAGAGGCTGGCAATGAGTTGGGCTGATCCTTTCGCCTCCCAGCGTTCCGGCTTGGAATTCTGGGATAACTATTTTTCGGTTTTGGAGCCGCAGGAACGGGTGGATGAGGAAAATCCTTTTGTCCCTTTTACCGGCGAGGCTCCTTATGAAGTTCCGGAGGAATGAAAGATGAGCAAAGAACTGATTTTCAGGGCTTTAAGGGCTGACGAGGTAGAGCTGCGGGTAAAGCAGATTTACCAGAAGAACGGGAAGCCGACCGGACTTTCTTTACTGTGCTACAAAAATGCCCGCTGTGACCAGAACATTTTGGACGAAACAGTAGGCCCGTTGAACTGGCAGCGCCACCACTTGCGGGACAACGCCAACTGCATCATCGCCATTTGGGACGATGAGAAAAAGCAGTGGGTAGAAAAAGAGGATACCGGCACAGAGAGCAACACGGAGGCCGAAAAGGGCCTGGCATCGGACAGCTTTAAGCGGGCCGGGTTTAACTGGGGGATCGGCCGAGAACTTTACACTTCCCCCAAAATTTTTATTAGTGCCGACAATTGCAGTATTAAGGAGACCGGCAAGACTGACCGCAACGGTTCACCCATTTTTGCCTGTTACGATAACTTTACGGTGGGGGAGATGACAGTCAGTGAGAGCAAGGTTATTACCCGGTTGACGGTGCTTTTAAAGGGCCGTGAAGTGTTTGCATTTGGGGACAAACCTGGTGAAAATCCGCTGATCTGCAATGATTGCGGGCAGCCGATCAAGGGCGTGAAAAAGCGGGATGGCACCATTTGGTATCCGGCTGATATTGTCCAGTACAGCAAAGCAGCTTTTCAGCGGCAGCTCTGCGTTGCTTGCTTAAAAAAGGCCCAGAAGCAGGAACCGCCGAAGGAGGATAGCGTTACATTCTAATGGCTGCGTCATTTCTTTTTAAAGAGGCCAAAGTGACCCCGGACGGGTGGCTTTGCCTGAACGTTCTGAATAAGCCTATGGCCCGGCAATTTGTGCTGGACATGAAGAAGCGGGACTATGTGGCCGACCTGAAAGAGGCCCACAAGAAGCGCAGCCTGGACGCCAACGCTTATTTCTGGGCGATGGCCGAAGAGCTGGCCGAGGCGGTGAAGAGCACCAAGGAAGAAATTTATAAGGCCGCCATCAAGGACGTGGGGATCTTCCGGGACTTTCATCTGCCGGTGGACGAGGCCAAAAGCTTTCGGGTGGCATGGGAGGCTCTGGGCACCGGCTGGCCCACCGAACAGGTGGATTTTGACGGCGGCGACATGGTGACGATTCGGGCTTATTATGGCTCTTCTACATATTCCACTAAGCGCATGAGCCGGCTGATCGACCATATTGTACAGGACTGCAAGGCAGTTGGTATTGAGACGCTTCCGCCGGACAAGCTTTCCGCCATGATAGCCGATTACAGGCCTGTGAAGATGGGAGGCAAAGATGGTGAATGAATACGGCGAAGCGCTGGACAAAAACGGTTATGCACCCAGCGTTTTGCAGCCCGGTGACATGCAAGAGAGCTGCTTTTTGTGCGGTGAGAACGGCGAAAAACTGGATCGCCATGAAGTGTTTTTTGGCTCTGCATACCGGCAGAAATCCAAGCGCCTGGGGCTTTGGGTCTGCATCTGCCACGGCAAGTGCCACTTATGGGGCGAAGAGGCCGTGCATAACAGCCGAGAAACCGATCTGTATTTGAAGGAACAGGGCCAGCTTGCCGCTATGGAGCGGTATGGCTGGGATGAAGAAAAATTCCGGGCGGAGTTTGGCCGCTCGTATTTGGAGGATTGAACATGCTGAATGTAGCAGTTTTGATGGGACGGCTGACCGGCGACCCCGAAATTCGGGTGACCCCGGACGGGAAAAAGGTGGCTTCTTTTTCTGTTGCCTGTGACCGGGATTTTAAAAACCGGGACGGTGAACGGCAGACGGATTTCCTCAACATTGTGGCCTGGGAGAAAACCGCTGAATTCCTGGAAAAGTATTTCCATAAGGGAGACCTGATCTCTATTGAAGGCAGAATTCAGGCCCGGCAGTATCAGGACAGGAACGGCAACAACCGCACAGCCGTTGAAATCGTGGCCAGAAACGTATTTTTTGCCGGAGGCAAGAAAGATACCGAAGGCGCACAAAAAATGAATCCTGCGGGCCAAAATCAGGGGTCTTTTACACCGGTACAGAATGACGGTTTTGCCCTGATTGACGATGAAGAAGACCTTCCGTTTTAAGGGGGCTTCCACATGAACCATATGTTTGATGTGACCATTGCCACCATGTACGGTGTGCCGGAAGCGGTCATGATTCAGCACCTATACTTCTGGATCGCCAAGAACCAGGCGAACGGTAGACACTTTCATGATGGCCGATTTTGGACTTATAGCAGCATTGAGGCGCTTGCACAAATTCTTCCGTATTTTTCAGCACAACAAATCCGAAGGCTTCTTAAAAAACTGCAGGACGAAGGCATTTTATATGCGGCGAATTACAACAAAAATACATGGGACAGAACCGTTTGGTATGCCTTGGACAACAAGATTTTGAGGATCATTGAAGGGGTTGATGGCATCGACAATGACGCTCAGCAGGAAGCCTCAGAGGCTTTTCAAAATCGACAAATGCATTTGTCGAAATCGACAAATGGATGTGTCGAAATCGACAAATGTATAAAAGGTACAGATAAAAGAACAGATATAAAAGAGAGGGGGGAAAACGCCCCCCAGCCCCCGGAGGGGGAGAAACGCTCCAGATTTGTTCCCCCGACTGTTGAGGAAGTGGCTGCCTATTGCAGAGAGAGAAACAACAGAATAGACCCGCAGACATTTGTGGACTTCTATGCATCAAAAGGATGGGTAGTTGGAAAATCCAAAATGAAGGATTGGAAGGCGGCCGTCCGCACATGGGAGAAGCGGGATGGCAATAGTCAGCCTGAAAGGAAGGTGAACTTTCTGCCATGAGCGAAGTGGAGCTGGCGGTTATCGGCTGCCTGATCCAGAACGAAAAGGCCCAGGCGGAGATTCTCGACAAAGTAAAGAAAAGCGATTTCCTGAGCCCCGAACTGGGGGAACTGTTTGAACGGCTGCGGCACCAGTGGGATCAAAACGGCCGGGTGGATGCGGTGACGGTGGCAGCTCTGCCACAGGATCAAAAAGTGCTGGCCATGCAATGCTGTGAAGCCCCGATTGTCTATAGTGCTTATGCCTCCTACATAAAAACGATGTTGGACGCATCCAAGGGCGCAAAGGCTCAGACGATTGGGTTAAAACTGGCCACAGGGGATTGCACGGTGGAAGAAATCGAAGAGGCCGTTGAATCTCTGAGCCTGCTTTTGGCCGGCAAGGAAGAGGTCAAGCGCTTCAGCGCCATGGACGGGGTGATCTGGTTCATCAAGGCCATGTCTGAAGGCAAAAACCCGGCAATGAAAACCGGGTTTACCAGGCTGGACAACTACACCGCCTGGGCGCCCGGGGACTTTGTGGTGATCGGCGGCCGGCCCAGCAGCGGCAAAACCGCTTTCACCCTGCAGCTTGCCTTGCAGATGGCAGAGAGCGGAAAACGGGTAGTGTACTACAGCTACGAAACAAGTCGAGAAAAGTTGACCATGCGGGCGGCTGCCTGCGATTGGGGGCTGGATTTTGATTCCGTGCGCCGGTATTCCGCCAACCTGGACAGAGTGAGCCGGTTTGACATGGACAGGTATTCCAAGCGGCCGTTTGAGATTGTGGAGGCGGCCGGCAGGGGTACCGGGTGGCTGAAGATGGACGCCCTGGCACACAAAGCTGATGTGGTGTTTATTGACTACCTGGGCCTGATTCCCGGGAGCGGGCAATCGGAATATGAACGGGCCACACGGGTGAGTAAGGAACTGCATACCATGGCCCAAAGCACCAAGATGCTGGTGGTTACCCTTTGTCAGCTGAACCGGGCCGGCGCCGGGACGATTCCCACCATGGAGAACCTGCGGGAGAGCGGCCAGATCGAGCAGGACGCCGACAACATCATTCTTCTGCACAACGACAAAGAGCGCAACAACTATGTTGTTCGCATTGCCAAGAACAAGGATGGCGTGACCGGGGATCTTGCGTACATGTTCGACGGAAGCAAACAGCACTTCTATGAATGCGAAGCGAGGTACGACACATGAAGATTGTTTTGAAGGGCGTCCCGCCCTCCTGCAACCAGTTCAACGGCAGAGGCAATGTTTGGGCTTACAGAAAGGCAAAAGAAGAGTGGACAAGGAAAGTATATGCCTTAAGCCGAAACTGCCCGGAAAGGCCCAAAATGCCGCTGAAAAAGGCACTGGTGCGGATTGACTATTTTTTCCCGGACAAGCGCCGGCGGGATGAGGACAATTACAGCGGCAAGTTGTTCATGGACGGCCTGACCCAGGCGGGGGTGATTGTGGACGATAACTTTTGGGTGATTTCAAAATCCATCCATGCCCACCTGGACAAGGCAAACCCGAGAACAGAAATCATGGTGCTGAGCTTGGAGGGATTATAAGTGGATGCAAAAGTGGATTTCTGCAATGACATTAAGCAGAAAAATTTGATTGCGCGTTCCGGCAGAAGCCGGGCTTCGATCAAACCAAGAGAATTAACGCAAAAGGAGATAGTGGCGATGAATGGACCTGTAAAAACGTGGCCTAATCTCCCCGGGTTTTGGGATCGGTGTGAGTTCTTGAGAGTTTCGGAAGGCCTTTCGGTTAAAGAGTTTTCTGCAAAAGCAGGCGTTTCTTCTGCGGCTTTTTACCGGTGGAAGAAAAAAGCGATTCCCTATAAAAGCACTCTCAGAAGAATTTCTGAAGAGTTCAAATGTCCTATTGCATGGCTGGCTGGCCAGTATTTTCAAGCTGAACCGGAAGACAAAGTCAAGGAGCAAGAGGACGTAAAGCCGTCGCCGGTCAATGAGCCTGAATTTTTGGGTTTTGAGCTTAGGCTTTGCGGAAACTACACAGGGGCAGAAATCAAAGGCATTATTGGTTCTCTTTCGGATGATAAAGAGTACGGGGCCCAGGTGGTGATTTCAAAATGACCGTTCATGTGATCCGTCTCTACAGCAAGAACGCCGGCACCGTGCAGCTGGCTAATATGGCTTTCCGCACCCAGTACGGTGCCGAGGAAGAGCTGCGCAAGAGCGGCTATACCGATGTGGGACAGAACCGATGGGAGAGCGACAAGATGATCGCCGCAATCACGGAGGTGAAGGTGTTATGACAACTTACATGCTGGTGGACACCTCCCCGGAGGCCCTGCCCAGGGGCGTTTATGACAGCGCAAAGGATGTGGCTGCGGTGCTGGGCGTTGCGGTGGACAGTATTTACCACCCGGAAAACAAAAGGAGCAACGACAGAATCTACCGCATGGGCCAGGAAAAGGTGCGCCTGATCCGAATCCGGGAGAAAGAGCCACGGGTAAATAAGAAAGAGCCCAAAGTGACCGTAAAGCTGGCAAAGAGGCCGCCGGATGGGAAATGCACCTTTCCCGGGCTGGCGGCCATGATGGTGGAGGTGTGATGCATGAACCGAGCTTTATTGAGTTCAAAAAACATGAACTGGTGTACACCGCAAGACTTTTTTGATTACCTGAACATGGAGGTTGGGTTTGTGTTGGATGCGGCGGCAACTGACAATACGGCAAAATGTTCTAAATTCTTCACGCCTGAAACGGATGGGCTTTCTCAAAGCTGGGATTTCGGAGGGCCGGTGTTCTGCAATCCGCCTTATGGCAGAGAGATTGGAAAGTTGGTAAAGAAGGCATACGAAGAATCAATCAGTAGTGGGCAGACGGTGGTTCTTCTTATTCCGGCCAGAACCGACACAGCCTATTTTCATGATTTCATTTATGGGAAATCAGAAATTCGGTTTTTGCGTGGGCGGCTTCGATTCACGGATGAAAACGGGAATGCTTCTGACCCTGCACCTTTTCCGTCCATGTTGGTGATTTACCACGGAAAAAATAAAGGAGGAATGACCCCATGAAAGCACATATTTCCGGATTTGCCCCGGAACTTGCCCGGGCGCTGCATGAAGAGGCTGAAAAGCAGTGCAACGATATCATCCAAGAGCAGAGCGAGGATATCATGCGGCGCTGCATGAATCTTTTGATGATGGCCTGCGCAAACATCAGCCTGAGCCCCAAGACCGGGCAGAGGATCAAGGCGGACTTGGACAAGAACATCCTGCCGGCCTGGGCCTACTATGCCGCCACCGGGGACGGGGATGATGCAATCCAGAGCCACCTGGAGCGCATGGGATGGCCGTACTATGAGACCAAAAGGAGGATGTGAAAGGATAGCCTATGATTACTGGAGCTTTGTGTGTCATGGCCGGCTTTGGCCTGTGCGCCGTGGGCGTGTGCGTTTGCGCCGAAACACTGGCCGATGCCGTGATAGAGACCGTTTACCGCAAGGTGGAGCGCTGGCCCGTGGCCGATGCGCTGGATGAAAAGGAGGATGAGATGTGAAGGCTTACAAAGGATTTAATGAAAACATGACCTGTCGTGGCTTTCAGTACGAAGAAGGCAAAACATATCACGAAGAAGAAGCTATTCTTTGTAAAAAAGGGTTTCATGCTTGCGAAAACCCGCTGGACACGTTCAACTACTACGCTCCCGCAAATTCCGTTTACCACGAAGTGGATTTGGACGAAGTAGCGGAAAGGCACAGCGACGGCGACACAAAACTGTGTGCAAAAACAATTCGGATTGGCGCACGACTGGATGTAGCAGGCATATGCAAGGCACATTTTGATTATGTAAAGGCTAAGTGCATACCTGCAAACGGGAGAGTAGCAGGCGACAAAGAAAGCGCCGCAGCGGGTGAGCGGGGCAGCGCCGCAGCGGGTGAGCGGGGCAGCGCCGCAGCGGGTTACCAGGGCAGCGCCGCAGCGGGTTACCAGGGCAGCGCCGCAGCGGGTTACCAGGGCAGCGCCGCAGCGGGTAACTGGGGCAGCGCCGCAGCGGGTGAGCGGGGCAGCGCCGCAGCGGGTAACTGGGGCAGCGCCGCAGCGGGTGAGCGGGGCAGCGCCGCAGCGGGTAACTGGGGCAGCGCCGCAGCGGGTAACTGGGGCAGCGCCGCAGCGGGTGAGCGGGGCAGCGCCGCAGCGGGTGAGCGGGGCAGCGCCGCAGCGGGTGAGCAGGGCAGCGCCGCAGCGGGTGAGCAGGGAATTGCTTGTTGCCGGGGTGGAAAAGTTAAAGGTGGCATGGGGGCTGTGATTGTAATCGCAGAACTGGACGAAGATGGGCGTGCTATTGGAGTTTCGGCGGCTATTGTGGACGGCAAAAAAATAAAGGCGGATACCTGGTACACCGTAAAAGACGGGGAGCTTGTGGAGGTAAAAGACTATGACCGTTGAACTGATCGCCTATACCCAGATGCCCGGATTCCCGGGCAATCCCATGGCCGTTGTGGAGCAGGCTGCCAGCGTATGTTATGACAGCCGGCCCACCGAAACCTACAGGATCGCCAATACTTGTAAGGCATCCGGCCATACCAGCGTGTTGGAGCATATCTCTTTTACCTTCCACATCAGCTGCGTTTCCCGGGCCCTGCTGGCCCAGCTGACCCGGCACAGACACGCCAGCTTTTCCGTGAGAAGCCAGCGGTATTGCAGCGAATGGGGATTTAAGCATGTGACCCCAAAGTCTGTAAAAGTAATGGGCATGGAGGATGCATTTGAAAACAGAATGAGCGAAATCAATTGCGCTTATCGCTGGCTTCAAGATGAAGAGGTTCCCTCCGAAGATGCCCGCTATGTACTTCCCAACGCCTGCTGTACTGAGCTGTACATGACCATGAACGCTCGGGCGCTGATTGAATCCAGCCGGCAGCGGCTTTGCTCCCGTGCCCAGTGGGAAATCCGTGGCATGTTTGAGGCCATGCGGGAGGCTGTGCGGCCAGTCTGCCCGGAGGTGGCTGATTGGATGCGGCCCAAGTGCGAGGATGATCCTAAGCATCCTTTTTGCCCGGAATCCAAGGGATGCGGGCGGCATCCAAAGCTGGAGGAGGTGTACAAGAAATGAGCTATGATATTTCGCTCTGTGACCCTATCACAAAGGAAACCTTAGAAACCGATGTGCCTAACATGATGACCGGCGGAACATATGCCGTGGGAGGTACTCGAGAGATGTGGGTGAATGTTACATATAACTACGCTCGCTGGTATTATGAGCCCGGCGTATTTGCCCCTACCGAAGAAGAAAGCAAAGGGATTCGCACAATTTATGGGCTTACCGGAGCGGAAAGTATCCCCGTTCTGAGAAAGGCTATTTCGGCACTGAAAAGCATGAATACCGATATTAGCGAAAAAGAACGCAAAGAGTGCGAAGAGCAAGGTGCCACGGGGTACTGGATGCCTACAAGAGAAAACGCCATCAGACCGCTTTTCCAGCTGCTTGCCATGGCTCAGATGCGGCCTGACGGTGTATGGGAAGGGGATTGAAATGAGCCAAAGAAGAGAAAAGAAGATCCGCCGGCAGATGCGGGAGCAGGAGTGCCGGTGTGGCCGCCCGCTGACAGAGGAAGCCTGGGCAGAGCTGGAAAGGAGGTTGATGGGGTGACAGTACAAGAGTACCGAAAGCTGCACCCCAAATGCCAATACTGCGGGCACCTTCGGCGCTTGTGGCTGCCGCCTTTCTGCGTGGGCAGAAACACCTGGTGCCAGGCAAAAGAAAAGCTTGTGAATGAGAATCTTCCAAGGCCACTTTGCCGGCTGTTTAAAGCAAGGGAGGATTGACGATGACCACCAAGGAATTTTTGCAGTGGCAAATCCGCCGCACTGAGCTTGCCATCCGGCGGGCAGAGCGCAAGCCGAATGCGCCGGCGGCTGAACTTCGGGGCCTGCGGGAGAAGCTGGATCACCTTCAGGTGGCCCTGGAGGCCGTGGAGGAACACTGGCGTAGGGTGCATCAGGAAAGGGGATGGTCCGACAATGGGCCTGCCGCCGATGTTCGCCCGGTGGTGCATGGGCGCTTTGTACATGACGGGACGAGGTTTGCTGGCGGCGTGGACTGGTGGCACTGTAGCAACTGCGGCAGTTTGGTGTCTGGAGTGGAGACGCGCTTTGCCTTCTGCCCGCACTGTGGCGCTGATATGAGGCCAAAAAACGAGGGAATGAAGAATGAGGACAATTGAAGACATTAAAACGGATATTGAGTTTGTAACGCAGGATATCAAGGAATGCAAAGCGCACGGTTATAATACATGGGCTGCGCAGATGGATTTAGAGGAACTCATGCAAGAATTACGGCAGAAAGAACGTGGTTTGCAGACGGAGGTGTAAACGATGACCAACCTTGAACGCCGGGCGCTGCTGGGTGATCGGCAGGCCCAGGAGGAATGCACCCGGAAGGGGATTGTGCTGCCGTGCCCATGTTGTGGTGGACGTGAAATAGAAACCAAATATGCTTGTGATGATTATTGGTGCGAGTGTGTAAAATGCGGAACTGCTGGCGGCCCTCATTGTCGAAAAAGTGTTGCCATTGCAAAATGGAACACCCGTCCCGCCCCGCCTATTGGAAGGTGCGTGGAGTGCGCAAAAAGGAAAACGAGCGAATGCGAAATGTATTTTTCCTGCAATTGCGGGGAACAGCACACTTGGGAAACAGACAATGATTTTTGCAGCGGATTTGCACCGGAAGACGGTGAAGAAAATGCGGAAATCTGACCACAAGCGCCTGACAGGCTCAGCTGCCGGCGTCCAGGACAGGCTGCGGCACAAGCACATATTTTGCACCAGCCGGCGCTGGATCAGGTGGGCAAAGAAGTACATAACCAGGGCCAAGCGCCGAAAGCAAAAGCAATCAATCTGCAACAGGAGGGAAGAGTGAACGCACCATGCAAAGACTGCCCGGAACGGCACGAAAACTGCCATAAAAGCTGCGAGAAGTACAAGGCTTTCCGGGCGTGGATAGATCAGATAAACCAAAACAAGGCAAAGGAATTTCAGGCGATTGAAGCCACAATTGCAAACGGGAAACGCCTGAACCGAAACTTTTTGATGAACCGAAAGAAGGGAAGAGCATGGTAGAAACACAATGGTTCCCGGTTGTGGAGGCTGGAACACTCGGGGAAATTGTATCTGTGGATTATGGGCCTCGGCCGGAAATTTACGGAACCATGAAAGAGATCCAGAAAGGCTATATGCCTCAGCAAGGCAGGGTCGTTTTTGTGTCTTCCCATGGCTGGCAAACCATGGAAATGCTGGACATGCTGGGGCGGGTTTTGTACCGGGAAAGCTTTTTCGTAAGGAGGGCTAAACCTTGACCACAAAAGAATTTTTGCGGCTTTGGGCTGTGCCGGAAGATATACGGCGCCGAAAAGCCAGGGCCGAAAAGCTGCGGCAGATGATCGAGCAGGCGCCCACTGTGCAAGAGGCTGTGAAAAGCAGCATAGACGCAGGGAATGCCACTATTTTGGGCCATGCCATTGTGAGAGGAACAGAAGACACGGCAGCATATAGGGCGGCTGTTTCAGTCCTTGAAAGCC
This sequence comes from Allofournierella massiliensis, assembly GCF_021531255.1. GTDB lineage: Bacteria > Bacillota > Clostridia > Oscillospirales > Ruminococcaceae > JAFBIO01. Next base: position 15,004 of record NZ_JAFBIO010000015.1, read on the forward strand.
AGATTGAAGAAACAAACAAGGTTTACATGAAGGCGTACCCGGAAGCGGTGAGAAAGATCGAAGCGGTAGAAGATCCCGGGTTGAGGGTTGCCCTGCATCTGGCTTGCCTGGAGGGATACAGCTGGGATGAAGTGGCGGCCAGGCTGGGGCACGGAACTGCTGAAAGTTGGCGAAAAGCCGTGATTCGAGGAATTGAGGCAATAGAAGAAAAATAAAATATCCCCGGCCGTGCGTTAGGCCGGGGATTCTTCGTTAAGTTTTTTCTTTGCCCTACAATTTCGAATCCTGATCGCATTTTTAGTTGGACAATCTGCGTTTTGCAGCCCATTTGTATATGGGATATACCTTTGCACTGCATTCTTAGAAATTTCCATAATGCAAGCTATCTCTTTTGCAATCATAAGCATAACAAAAAAATATTGATTTTTCAAGAAAAAAGATAAGCGCTTGTCCGTTTTGTCCGCTTTGTCCGTTTTTCGTGTGATATAATTAAAATGCCGAAAAGGCAAGGCATCCATTATTGGCTTGATCCTCCAATCACCACCACAAAAAGCCCGCTCCCTGGGAATAGGGGGCGGGCCTTTTGGTTGTCATAAACCAAGAACTTTTTTTGCGGCGGTTTCGGCGGCCGGCGTAAGCTGGCGCTGCCATGCTTTGTTTTTTGGGCTCCAGCGAAAAGCGTTTGCCTTCAAGGCGGCCCTGATGGTCTCATCCGGGATCCCGTCAAAAATGATCTGCAGGCGGTTCAGCTCTGCATTCCTGACGATTGTAAAACCGTCGTGGGATTCCTCCGGGGATCCCTGCGCCTGCAGCTTGTCCAGCTCTGCAAGCCGCTCCTGGGTGCGTTTGAGCTTGCCCCTCAAGCTTGCAAGCTCATAATCCGGAAAAGGCTTGTTGTGCCACGGGCAGCGCTTTTCAAGGTCGGCCAGCTCATTATCCAGCCGGGCGGCTTCCTCTTCGGAAAGCCCGGGAAAGCCTACAAGGGTTTTGTACTTCCGGTGCCAGGCGTTCATAGCTTTGGCATCGTCAAGCTCTTTCTGGATGCGCTGAATCCGGTCTGTGAGCAGTTCCCGGGCGTGAGGGTCGGCTAAATCAATAGCACCCGTACCGATAGCCTTGATCTTGGACAAAATGTCTTCGATCTCGGAATACTCACGCCACAAGGTTTCCTCTCTGGCGTTCTGCTTGGCCTTCTTCCTGGTTGGGAAGTTGGCCGGGCCGCAAATCATCACAGAAGGGCAAGAAGCCGTGTTGCGGTTGCGGGCGTTGATGTTGTCGGCCAGGCGGCGGGCGTACCGATCCAGCAGGGAATCCAGCTTATCATGATAGAAAGGGCTTACCTGCTCTTTCTTCTTAGCTACCAGAGCGGCGGCCTTGTCAACGGCTGCGCAATATCCAGCGGTTGCGCTGCCTTCCTGGTAGTCTGAAAAGCTGGTCATTTCCTTGGCTCTGCGGGCGGCGGTTTCGTCGATTTGGTAATACATTTGATCCTCCTTGTGGCTTTGGTGTGCTGCGAACTGGGGGCGGGTCGCTTTGATCGGTGCGGCCCGCTGAAGGTGTCCGGTCAATCGGCATGCATCAAGCCGAGAAAGTAATACCTTGCGCCGGTATGTCCAAAGGCGTTATACAAAGCGCCGTTCTGGTCGTGCGTGACAGGCTCAGAGCACATAAAGCCACAGCAGCCTGCAGAGCGGGGAAGATGCAAAGGTGGCAGTACGTTTAAAAACTCGTCGAAAACCTCTTCGCTGATCTCCTGGCCCGGGTATGCGCTGAAATCGCCATCCCGGCGCCAATCTGCCATTGTGTACATGCCCGGCACAGGCTGCCCGGAAATGCGGGCAACCAGCTCAGAATGAGCTTGCAGGGCGTCCACTCTGGTGGTTGTGCGGATCTGCTCCAGCTCGTCGCCATCCGCCAAAAGGGCCATGGTTTCATAGATGCCTTCCGGGAGCTCTGCAGTGCTTACAAGCACCTTGCGCCCGCTGGGCTGCGTGATCTCGTTCTTCGCAATAGATTTCATGCGTTTACCTCCAATTGTGCCAGAAGTTCAGCCATTGCCGTTTCCCAACGCTTGGTAAATTCGGCGGGGGTTTCATTCGGCCGGCGGGGATCGTCGCAAACTTTCAGCAGCGGGCAGCCGTCACACTTTCCGCCCTGAAAATGTTTGTCACAGATTGCCTCCAGCTTGTCGCCGGTGGCTTGGTCAATATGTTTCCACATGGTATCGCCTCCTTACAAGATGCGGCCAAAGGCCAGGTTTTCGGCAAGCCCAACGGCAAGCCAGAAAGTCCAGAAAAAACCGGACAGGGCAAAGAATCGCATCGGATCACCTCAACTTTCTGTCACAAGATAGCGGGGGAATTCAGGCATTGCCCAAACAAGGCGGCGGGCCTGATGATCGTACACGGCGGCACATCCGCCGAAATTGGCGGCATATTGGGCCGCAAAAGAGATTGCCGCAGCTTTGGTGTTGCGCTCCGGCAGTTCATCCAGACCGGAAGAATAGTCATAAAAGATCGGTTGATAGCGGTTGCTCATACTATCCTCGCTTTCTCCCCGCCACCAGCCCGGCGGGGTGGGCGTTTGTGTTATGCGGTCTTGAGCTCATCCAGACCCTTGCCCGTGTAGCTCTGGCCGTCGTACTTGGCGTAAATGTGCGAATAGCTGCACTTACGGGCCCGGCCGGCTTTACTGCCTGCCGGGTGCCAGTAATACCGGCGGCGGTTGGTGCTCCAGGTAAAACCAAGGCCCTTCAGGGTTTCGGCATGCCGGGCGGAAGGATCGCACCAAATCCAATCCCCTACAAGGTCAAACTTGAGGCCCTGCAGCCCTGCCAGGTTGCGGAGCATTTCGGCCACTTCCGGCCGCACGTCCTGCCGGTGGGCTTTCTCTTCCCGGGGCTTGTACCCAGGAGGGACAAACTTGGGCAGGCGGCCTTTCAGATCGTCCCATTCGGCGTTGATCACCTGCATCACTTCCACGCTTCCGCCGTGGTCGGGGTGGTTGGCGTCTGCAAGGGCTCTATACATCGCCTTGCCGTCATCCAGAGTAACGGGCCGAGGATTGAAGTATTTGTAAGTCATGCTGATAACCTCCTGTCAAATGGTGGTGAGCTTGGCGCCGGCGGTGGTGCATTCCCAAACGGAAACATCATAGCCGGAGCGGCGGAGCATCTGGGCTTTGGCTTTGGCCTGCTCTTGGGTGTCTGCCCAGGTGGTCAAAGGCCAGGTTTTGCAGTAAATGATCTTATAGCGCATTGGATAACCTCCTATCATTGGCAACCCCCGCCAGATCGGCGGGACGCTCCCGGCCTGATGCCCTGTTTAAACTCGCCGGGACGAGTTCTTTATCTTATCTGTCAAGACCAACCTGTGCGAGGGCTCGAGTGATAATATCAATCTCAAGTTGGCCCCAACCACTGCGGCGGAGCGTGTCCGCCAAACAATCAAGGTCAATATTCTGGATGTTGGGATTTAAGCGGGTGCGGATAATCTCGCCGTTTCCGTAGCAATATTTTTCGGCGGCCTTCTGGCTTTCGGCGGGAACCGTAACTTTAAGGGCCTCCCGGCCATCGTCGATATAAACATCGTAAACATTCATTTTCTTCATGGTGCTGTCCTCCCTATTGATTCGCCTTTCGGCGTGTGTTACAATAAAGATGGTCGGACGGCGGCGAACTCGCCGCCCGGCCTGCGCCGTTGCTTGTTAGTGCCTACGGCGCTTTTTTGTTACCTTTCGGAAAGGGCTTCAAGTTTTTGCTGGAACTCTTCCAGCGTCTTGCATTCTTTCAGAATGAGCAAGAGCCGGAACCGTTCAGCCTTTACCGCTTCCCTTACCAGAAGTTCGCAGGCGTTGGGCGTTTTCATTTCACCTCCCCTTTCTGTACGCCTTTCGGCGGTTCGCTCAGCGAGGTTTCCCTTGCTGTGATTACATGATACGTCAACGTTCACTGCGTGTCAATACGTTGACGTTCATTTTGTTTACATGCACAAATACGTTAACGTTCTCATGTGCAAAGTGTATACGTTGACGGTTCACGGCTGGCATGGTATACTTACCTTGGGAGGTGATACCATGACGATGAGCGAATCAAAGCGAAAGGCATTAGATACATATAATGCTAAATGTGATTACATCGCAGTGAAGCCGCTGAAGCCGGAAGGGGAAGCAATCAGGGAAGCCGCAAAGACAGCGGGCCAGAGCCTACAAGGGTACATCCTGCAGGCGGTGCGCCAGAAGATGCGGGCAGATGCGGCGGGTGAGTACCTGATCCGGATCAGCAAGGCAGGGGCGGCGGCAAACGCAGAGCGCAAAGGCCAAAGCCTGGAAGATTGGCTAAACGAACACCAATAAAGAAAAAGGCCGCTCAGGGATAAAACCCGGGCGGCTTTTCTCATACACAAAAAAGGGGTGAAAAGCATGGCAACCAGAAAGAAACCGGAAAAAAGCCCGGAAGAGAAGGCGGCGGCAAGAGCAAAGAGCAACGCCAACCTTATACCCCGGAACTCTTTCCCGGAAGGCGTACCGGAAAAAGGTGGGAAGGCCAGAGCAAAGCAGAGAAGAGAGCAGCGGGCACTTAGAGAGATACTCAAGGAGATGCTGGCAATAGAGCTCCCGGACACAGCAGCGCAGGCAGTAGCAGCAAGAGACGAGAGCGGCGGCGCAGAAGCCATAGCACGAGGGATAGCGCAAGGACAAGGGCACAGCCTCACGGCGTACCAGGTCACGGCCCTGGCCCAGATTGCAAGGGCGGTGCAGGGGGACAGCCGGGCAGCTGAATTTGTGCGGGATTCGTCCGGCGACAAGCCCGGGGACGTTGTACAGAGCGCCGGGGAGCCGATCACGGCGGCAGACCTGGAGCTACTCCGCAAGGTGTCAGCACGGCTTGCAGGCGGGGAAAATGAGTGATTCATCCATATTTCAGATGTTGGGGAGTAGATAAATTAAAAAATAGACGATACAGCGCATATACCAGTTTCGTTTAATTGGTGTTTAGCGAAATAGCGGAAAGCCTTTCCCCCCCTGTATTTTTTTCATGGGGCGGCGCTTATTTTTTTGGAGCGCATGGGCGGCCGTTTTTTTGCGGGGGCACCCCCTCCCAAAGGGAACCCCCTGCCTCTGCGACTGCCCGGCGGGTGTATCGAATATATCAATCTCCCGCCGCTAAAATTTTTTTGCCCCCCTCCCAAAGGTTTCCCATGCAGAAACAAAAAGGGTGGTCACGCCAAAAATAAAATTTTTTTAAAAACGGGTTCTGACGAAGAGCCCGTTTCATGCCGGTGTAGCTCAACAGGCAGAGCGATTGATTTGTAATCAATAGGTTTCGGGTTCGATTCCCGGCGTCGGCTCCAGCGCAAAAGCGCAAAGAAGATCAAAAGTGAATGCCTCAAGGATGGTGCGGCGATGCGGAAAATCAGAGACAAGCCCGAATAGGTATTTTGATTCCAAATAGTAGTTTTGAGCTGCCATGGCCCAGATGGATGGGAGATTGCAGAAATGCAAATATTACGCCGGTTCGAATCCGGCTGGCAGCATCAATGGGTGAGCCCGGCACAAAAGACCCCGGGAGGGAGGGAATGGGGAAAATGGTTTACATTGTTGAGGCGGAAAAAAGGAAAATTCCTGTAATCGACAAAGAAAGGATCGCGGCGGCGAAAAAGGTATATGGCAATTTCACAAATGACAGCGGCCCAGCTTCGGGCAAAAGAATTTGAATACTGCCGCAGCAATCCGGTCTACTTTGTGGAGACATATTGCCATATTGAAGACAAGTCCGCTGCTGAGCTAATCCAGCCTTTTAAGCTTTGGCCCATGCAAAAGCAGGCGCTTAAAGAGCTGGCAGACAACAGAATGAATGTTATCTTAAAGGCGCGGCAGCTTGGCATCACATGGCTTGCATTGGCAGAAGCGGTTCGGCTTTTGATGTGCTGGACGGGTCGCACGGTCGTGGCAATCAGTCGGGCAGAGGAAGAAGCAAAGGAGCTTGTGCGCCGTGCTGCCGTGATCTTGCGGAACATGCCTGAATTTGTGCGAGAGGAAAAAGACGTGCCTTCCGGATGGAGCGGGCCGATTTTCAAAGCGTCCAGCCTGGAAATTGCAGTGCGCTTTCCGGATGGCCCGGATTCCACTTTCAAAGCGTTTCTTTCCTCTCCCGGGGCAGCCCGAGGATTCACCGCTGACCTGATTATTCTGGATGAATGGGCGTTTCAGCAGTTTGCCGAGGAAATTTGGGCGTCCATCTTCCCGGTAATGAACAGACCCACTTCCGGCCGAGTGATCGGCCTTTCCACAATCAAGCGGGGCACATTGTTTGAGGAAATCTTTACAAACCCGGATAACGGTTTTCACAAGATTTTTCTGCCCTGGTACGCTGACCCGGAACGGGACGAAGCGTGGTATTCCCGTACATTGGGGGCGCTGGGAGAGGATAAAACCCTTGAAGAATACCCGGCGACGGTCGAAGAAGCACTGATGGTGCCGGGCGGTCAGTTCTTTCCGGAGGTTTTGAAGGAAACCCATGTGCGGAAAAACGACGGCTTTTTTGATGGGCCGGTGCGCCGGTATATTGCAATTGACTACGGCTTAGATATGTTTTCGGCCCATTGGATTGCGATTGATGCAAGAGGCAAAGCCCGGGTATACCGGGAATACGATGCGCCCAACAAGAAGATCGGCGAAGCGGCTGAGATTGCAAAATCCCTTTCCGGGGATGAAGAAATCGAAGCAGTATTGGCGCCCCCTGACCTTTGGGGCCGCAGCCAAGAAAGCGGCAAGGCCAGGGCAGCAATTTTTGAGGAATACGGGCTGCCGCTGACCAAAACCAGCAATGACTTCCCGGCCGGATGTGCTAACATGAAAGAATGGCTTAGAGTTGAGCCTCAGCCAAACGGCCCTGGAGAGGCGTATCTGACCTTTGAGGAAGGAAAAGCGCCCAACCTGTACAAATGCCTGCAAAAGATCCTGAAGGACGAAAAGCGGCCGGATGTGTACGCAAAAGAGCCTCACAGCCTTACCCACGACTGCGATAGTCTACGGTCGTTTTGTGTATGGTGGACAAGTCCGGCAGAGCCGCAGAATCAAACCAAAAAGGCTGTGTGGGAAGCCGATCAATACGAAGACTATGAAAACGCCAATGAACAGGATAAGCAGATCCTTTTGGAGAAATGGGGGAATCCGTTTTGAAATTTGACAGCAGCCGCCAGAAATGGCAAGAACGTCTGAATAAAGCTAAACTTGCCTATCAGGACGAGCTTTCCAAAATGGATTTGCAGGATCAGTATTACAACGGCACAAGAAAGCTGCAGAGCGACCCGAACACAAAGCGGGCACCAAGCAAAGAGGCTTCCAATGTGCGAAACATTGTGTATGAGCTGATCGAAAGCCAGGTTGACAGCACAATTCCCATGCCCCGGGTAGAGGCGATTCATGAAGAAGACCGGGAACTTGCCAAAAAAGTGGAGGCGCTGCTCAGGAACAAGATTTCTACCGGCCATTTTTCGGAAATGAACGACCTGCAGGAGCGCACTGTGCCTATTCAGGGAGGCAGTTTTTGGCATGTGGAATGGGACGATACAGCTGGTACGCATTGCACATTGGGAGATGTATCGGTAACTGACCGGCACCCCAAACAGGTGATCCCGCAGCCTGGTGTTTATGAGATCGAAAACATGGATTACCTGTTTGTGCAGGTGGCTCAGACAAAAGAATTCATCCGCCGCCGGTATGGGGTGGATGTAAAAAGTGAAGGGGAAGAAGAGCCTGGGATCCGCGGCAGTGAAGACGTTGCTTCCGAAGAGGATCTGGTGACCCAGAACATTGCCTATTACCGTGATGAAGACGGAAAAATCGGAATGTTCAGTTGGGTTGGAAATCAGACTTTGGAGGATCTCCCTAATTATCAGGCCCGCATGGTGGAACGGTGTGTCAGATGCGGGAAACCAAAGGCCGGTGATGTGTGCGAATGCGGCAGCCGCAAATTCAAAAGAGAAAAGCTTGAAGAAGAAGAGCTTTTTGAAGATATTCAGCTGTATGATGGGACGATTGTTCCGCATATCTCCGGCGAATACACCACCGAACTGACGGACAAAGACGGATTCCCTATTATGGGGGAAGACGGAATGCCGTTGACACAGACGGTGGCAGAGCTCACAAAGATCCCTTATTATGAACCTGGCCTTTATCCCGTTGTTCTCCGGCGGAACATTCGGCATTTTGGAACGCTTTTGGGCGGCAGTGATGCGGCAGTAATTCAGGATCAGCAGAACACCATTAAAAAGCTTGGCAGCAAAATTGATGAAAAAATTTTGAAGGGCGGCAGTTTTGTCACATTACCGGATGGCGTGAATGTGGAAACCACAGAGCGAGAGCTGAAGATCATCCGGATCAAGACACCGGCTCAGCGACAGCTTATTGATGTTTTGAACATTCAGCCGGATGTGACCAAAGAACGGCTGGCACTGGAAGATAATTACTCATGGGCCAAATCTACCCTGGGAATTACCGATGCTTTCCAGGGCAAATACGATTCTTCCGCCACGTCCGGCACAGCTAAGCAGTTTTCGGCAAACCAGTCTGCCGGCCGGCTGCAGTCCAAGCGAGAAATGAAAAACCAGGCATATGCCAGATTGTATGAACTGATGTTCAAATTCCTTTTGGCATACTCTGACCAGCCGGTGCCTTACAGTACCCGGGACGAAAAAGGAAACCTGACATACGATCATTTCAACCGAATGGACTTTTTGCGGCAGGATGCGGCCGGTGAATTGTACTGGGATGACGAATTTGTCTTCACGGTAGATCCTTCGGCCACCCTGAGCAGCAACCGGGATCTTTTATGGCAGCAGATTGCCCAAAACTACCAGAGCGCAGCTTTTGGGCCGTTGAATGAGACCAGCACACAGGTCTTGCTCTGGAGGCTGTATGAGCTTACCAACTATCCTTATGCCGGCCAGATTCGCCAGGCGTTGGAAGCAAAACAGCAGCAGGAAGAGCAGATGGCCCAGATGGCCGCAAGCATGCAGCAGATGGGAGGTGCGGCAGATGCTTTGTCCCAGATGCATGGTGGAAATGCGGGTGCAGGCAACCCGGCAGGAAGCCTTTGACGGGAAAATTTTTGTGATCCAGGATCTTGCCTGCCGGAACAAAAAATGTTCTGAGTACGGCAATATTCTTTATGCCAGCAAACAGGAAAGAAAGGAGGAATGAGCATGGTTAAGCTGAACATCACCAACACCAGCAGCCAGAAGGTGAACGCGCCCAAAGCCAGCGGCAGCACCAAAAAGCCCACCGTTGCGAAAGGCGGAGACCTTCGCTCCACCAGCGGCAAGTAATTCAAAATTAAATCCCCGGCGCAGGCGGTCTTTGACCGCCTGCTTTCTTTTTCGCTTAAGGAAGCGCAAAAACCTTGATTCGCAGCAATAGCGCAAAAATGCAAAGGAGTTAAGAGATGGACGAAAACGAGATCATGACCAGCGAACCGCAGGAAGAAGTCTCTGTAGAAGAGGCACAGGAGCCTCAGCAGGAAACCCCGGAAACAGAGGTTGACCAGCAGACAGAAGAGGAAAGCGATTCGCAGCAGCGCCCCGCACAGAGCCCCGAGGAAAACGCCAGATATGCGCAGATCCGGCGCAAAGCCGAAGAGCAGGCGAGGGCAGAATACGAAAGAAAACAGGCCGCACAGAATGCCCGCATGCATGAATTGTTTGGGCAGTATGGAGTGCGCACGGTAGAAGAATATCTGGACAAGTATGAGGCTCAGCAGAGAAAAGCAACAGAAAAGCAGCTTTCCGATGCCGGTATCAATGTAGATGCCGTTATGAAAAGCCTTCAGAACACACCGGAGATTCGGCAGCTTCGGGAAAGTGCTGCCAGGCTGGCCAAGCAGGAAGAAGAGCGGCGCGAAGAAAACGCACTGGCCCAGATCCGAAAACTGGATCCTTCTATTGGCAGCTGGAATGATATTGCAGCCAAAGACCCGGATCGTGTGTACTATGACCTGGTATTTAACCAGCACATGGACGAAGTGAGCGCCTTCAAGGTTGCTTTTTTCGATCAGCTGGTAAATTCCAGAACTCAGGCAACACAGCAGGCGGCCGTAAATGCGGCCAGAAGCAAAAGTCACCTTGCGCCTGTAAAAGGACAGCCGCAGGGTGGCATTGACATGACCGATGCAGAACTGGACGAATGGGCCGCATATGGCTTTAAACCCAGTGACGCAAAGAAATTTAAAGCAAAATTTGCAAAGGAGAGATAAGAGTGTTCAATGTATATTCCCGCGAGATTGCGGATGTGGAGCCTATCCTGATTCTGAAGGGCGCCGCCGGCCTGTCTCTTGGCATGGCTGCCAAAATGACCGCCGGCCAGCTGGGAAAAGCCGGCCCTACCGACAAGCCCACTCATATCATCATGGGCCCCGGCAAAACGGTGGATTCCGATGTGCTGTACCCGGCCATTCGGGTTCTTCCCACTACTATTTTTGCGGTTCCTTCCAGTGGGGCCGTGGGCACCGTTGGCAAGGTGGTTACTCTCGGCGCTGATGCTCTCAGTGTGACCAACACCGACACCAGCGGCGTGTTTACCGTTACCTACACCGAGAACAAGGCAAACACCCTGGTTCTGGGCTATTTTGCGTAAAAGGAGGCAAAAATACCTATGATTTTTTCCAAAGGCAGCAACGTAAACGATTCCATTTTTGGCAAGAGCCAGGAGCCCATCCGTGCCATCATCGAGCAGGGTGTGGAAGCGTTTGAGCAGATGAGCCAGATCAAAAACATCTACTGCATGGACACTACCAAGAACTTTGCCGAGAAGTACACCCAGGAAACCAGCCTGGGAAACTTTGAGAACGTGGGCGAAAACGGCGCCTACCCCAAGTCCAGCATGCAGGAAGGCTACTCCAAGACCATTGAGCCGTTCACCTTCAAGAACAGCTTTGAGGTTACCCAGGAAATGATGGAAGACGCCAAGCATGGCAAGATCAAGAGCCGGGCCAACATCTTCACTACCAGCTACAACCGTACCCGGGAAGTGTATGCGGCCCAGATGCTGGCCGGCGGCGTGGCTTCTGCCGTTACCATCGGCAAGCACAAGTATGACGCCACCAGCGCTGACGGCAAGCCTCTGTTCAGCAAGAACCACACTTCCATTACCAAGGGCACCGGGGATCAGTCCAACATTTTCACCGCAGCATTCAGCACCGACGTTCTGGATGCCGTACAGGAAAAGATGCAGGATTTCACTGACGATGACGGCAACCTGCTGAATGTGGCCCCCGATACCATCATCATCCCCAACATCGGCAGCCTCAAGCGGGCTGTGTTTGCGGCTGTGGGCTCTGAGCTGGATCCTGAGACAGGAAACAATGCCATGAACTTCCAGGCAGGCCTGTGGAACGTGATCGTTTGGCCCTACCTGCCCAAGGCCATTGGCAACAAGCCCTACTTCATGCTGATGGATTCCAAGTTCAAAGATGATTATATGTGCCTGCCTTTCCTGGATCGTGTGGCGCTCACCGTGAAAAGCGACATCGACCCCAACACCGACGCCAATATCTGGCGAGGCCGTGCCCGTTTCGCTGCCGGTTTCAACAACTGGCGTTGCATCGCTATGTGCGGCGAGGGCCTGACTGGCACTGCTATTTCCGTTTGATCCCATGGGGGCCCTAACCGGGCCCCCTATTTTTTCATAAAATAGGAGCGCTTATGACATGGCAGGAATGCAAACTTGCCGCGCTGCAGAAAATGTTCAGCGCTGGCAATACTATTGAAAATGATGAGGCAACAAACGACTATCTGGCCGCCATGCCTGCTGCTGCCAATGAAGCAATCAATCGGATTGTGGCAACCCGTCCTTTGCGAAAATCCGCTGAGCTTCCTGCGGACGGTGAAACAAGAAGCTTTGATATTTCGGAAGTTGCTTATGACTTCAAAAACACCGGCAGCCTGGAAGTATATTTTGTAGGCGAAGACAATCTTCCTCTCAAAATTGAAGGGGCAAGGGTAGTTGCTGGGAAATATCTGGTTTTGCCTCAGATCACAGAAACCGGAACAGTGCTGTTTTTTTATGACGCAAAGCCTAACAGAATTACATCTTCCACAGCGGACACCTATAAGCTTCCATTGGACGAAGACGCCTGCAGTTTGATCCCGATTTATATAGCCGGCGAGCTGTACAAGGATGATGATATGCAGATCGCCACCTACTATATGAACGAGTTTGAAACAGGTTTGTATGCTCTGGTGCCTACGGATTCCGGAGTAATTACAGATACTTTCGTTTCGGAAAGCGGGTGGTAATATGGCATACGCAATTCCGGCAGCCAGAGAAAAGAGTGTGTTTTTGGCCGACACCTTTCGGGGCGTGGACTACACCAACGAGGCCGGCAACGTGGAAGTGGACAAAAGCCCCTATGCACCCAACATGATCCGGGATGTGCCTGGCAAAGTGCGCAAGTGCATGGGCTGGTATATTTACGATGAACTGGATGGGCCAATCAATGGCAGACACAAGCTGATTACAGACAGTTTTTCGCTAATACACGCTGGCACAAAGCTTTATAAGTATGAGCCTGCAACAGAAAGCAGAGCGGCCCAAAAAACCATGCTGTATGATGGGTTGGCGGACAACCGAAGCCATAGTTGGCAGCTTGGCGGGAAACTGGTGATTCAGGACGGAAAACAGCTTTTGATCTGGGACGGCGATTCGGTCAAGCCTGCCAGTGAAGATGCTTATATTCCGACCCTGACAATCGGCAAGCCTCCGGCCGGCGGAGGACAGGGATATGAAGCAATCAATTTGCTGCAGCCAAAATACACCGAAACCTTTTTGTCTGACGGGGAATCCAAAGAGTATCACATGAGCCTGGCGCCCATTGATGCAGAAAGCACGGTGGAAGCCTGGACAAAAAACGCGCAGGGTGCATGGGAAAGCGTTACCGCTTTTTCGGTAGATTATGATACAGCGGTTATAACCTTTAACACGGCCCCCGGGAAGCCGCCTGTAACCGGTGAGGACAATGTGAAGATTACGGTTCAGCATACCGTAGAAGGATATGCAGACCGGATCAATCATTGCACAATCGGAATTCTTTACGGCGTAAACGGTGTTCCTGATAGGCTGTTTTTGTCCGGCAACCCCGATCAGACCCTTTTAAATTATGACTGGTGGAGCGGCCAAAATGATCCTACCTACTGGCCTGACACCGGATATGGGACGATAGGTGGAGCTAAAAGCGCAGTGATTGGTTATTGTCTGGTAGGAAACTATCTGGCCGCCTTTAAAGACAATCGAGATCCAGAGCGTAGCGTGGTCTTGCGAACCGGTGAGATTGTGGAGAAAGAAGCTGCGTTCCCGGTTTACAACACGCTTCAGGGGCCCGGTGCAATTGCCTCTGACAGTTTCGGGTATCTGGGCAATGAGCCTTTGTTTTTGACCAGCATAGGGGTATATGCCGTTACTACCAGCGACGTGACCGGAGACAGATACCAACAGAACAGAAGCTACTATATAGACGCAGTTCTAAAAGAGCAGGATGGCTTGGAAAAAGCTTTTGCCCATACATACAATGACATGTATTGGCTTTGCTTGAATGGGCAGGCATTTATTCTTGACGGGCTGCAAAGCATGACCGAAAGAAATCAGCCATATGCTACCCGGCAATATGCTTGTTTCAACCGGTTAAATCTTCCAGCGCACATTATGTGGGACGAAAACAACGTGCTGTACTTTGGCACCACAGATGGAAAATTGTGCGCTTTTTATACCAACAAAAAATCCACATTGAGCTTTAACGATGGGAAAGATATTCGGCAGGCAGATTCTTTTGGAATTGCCATTGAAGCTGCTTGGGAAACTCCCGATTTGACCGGAACCAGGTTTTACAAAAACAAAAACTTTCGGTATTTGGCCATCCAGCAGCAGGCCGCCGTATATACCGGCGTGAAGATGTACGGAATGCGGCAGGGGCTTTGGAAATTGCTTCGGGATGAAAAATATGCTGCGCGCTATTTGTTTTTCCCTGAGCTGGTATTTTCCAAGTTCACCTTTTCCAGCGATACCACAAACAAAACGTTGCACACCAAAACCAAGCTGAAAAAAATGGACAAGACCCGCTTCCGGTTCGTAAACGATCGGTACAATGAGCCTTTTGGCTTGATGAGCTGGGCCGTTGAATATGTGCAGAGCGGAAACTACAAGGGGTGACATGGTATGTTTACAAAGATTACGGAAGCGGATCTGAAAGATAAGGGTGTAATCGGCCTGCCTGATACCCCTGGACTTTCCACTTCCGACATGCAGAAAAAGTTTGAGGAAACTGCCCGGGATGTAATTATCCCGGCGTTTAACAAGCTGATTGAGGATTTGGCAAACGCAGTGGGAGTTTCTGGGGCTTCAAATGTTGGCGTAGTTTTAAAAGACGGCTCCGCTGGCAATTTGCAGCAACATGTTTTGGATCAGAACAATCCTCATGGGATCACGGCAGAAAGTATTGGTGCCATGGATGCAGCGGATGTACAAAAAGCTATTTCTGAAGCTGTGTTTAACACCGGTTCTGCGGACATGACAAAGGCTGTATACGATACGGAAAACCGGCAGCAGGATGTGTACAAATATACGGATGACGCTATCGCGGCGGCAATTACAGATGCTTTGAATGGGGAGGTGTAAAGCGTGGCAAATATTTCCAGCGGGTGTACCGTTACAAACACGTTTTCGCTTCCTTGCGGAGAAGAAGATATTGCGGTGCTTTACATCACCTATCAACAGAACGACGTTACTGTTCTGGAGAAAACCAAAGAGGATTGCAATTTTGAGGGAACAACGGCTATTGTGCGGCTGAGCCAGGATGACACATTAAAGTTTCCGCAGGAAGATGGACAGATTCGAATCCAGCTTCGTTTGCGAACTGTTGGGGGCACAGCGATGAAAAGCACGGTTTTAACCGCATCCCCTGATGAGCTTTTGAAATCGGGGGTGATTTAATGCCGGATTTTTCCCCGAAATGGACAGATGGGCAGGCTGCGTTTGCTTCCAGCTATCCGGGAACGGAAAGCACGTTCAAATCAGACTATGGGTCTGCCGTGGCCGGGATCGACGGGAAAAGCCCCTACCTGGGCGACAACGGAAACTGGTTTGAATGGGATGGTACTTCCTGGAACGATACTGGCGTCAAAGCTCAAGGCCCACAGGGAGAAAAAGGAGAAGTTGGCCCACAGGGCGTACAGGGGCCGCAAGGCGATCCTGGGCCGCAGGGCATTCAAGGCGTTCAAGGCCCTAAAGGGGACACTGGAGATACAGGGCCACAAGGGCCGCAGGGAGAAAAAGGCGCAGATGGAACCGTTTCTTTTGATCAGCTTACCCCTGAACAGATTGAAATGCTGAAAGGGCCAAAAGGAGACACCGGAGAACAAGGCCCGCCTGGCCCGGCAGCAGATTTAAGCAATTATTACACAAAGCAAGAAACAGATTCAGCTATTTCAAATGCAGTTGTTTCCGCTTTAAACACGGAGGTGTGATGTGGCAAAAAATGACAATCTCACGGATTTTTTGAAGGGCCTGGCGGATAAATTCCGCTCGGTGCTGGGCACGGCTGACCCCCTGAACCCCCAGGAGTTTGAGGATAAGATCCAGACGGTGCGGGACGAGGCCTACAGCCAGGGCTTTGCCGAGGGCGGGCCCACCGGCATCACCGCCACCGCCCCGGACGTGCTTTCCGGCAAGGTGTTCGGATCGGGCGGCAGCGCCAAGGCCACCGGCACTATGCCGGACAATATTGGTTCATCTAAAGCGGTTGCTTGGGGATATAACGGGACAAATTTATATATGGCATTTGCGCATGGCCATTATCCGGCCGAAACGCACTGGGACAAAGCAAATACAAGTGAGGTTTATGTACCAAACGCAAATGTAGCGTCTGTTATCGGCTTAACCGCCGCTAAGCTCCTGAAAGGACAAACGGTTTTGGGCATCACCGGGAGCGGATTAACGAAGCCATTTTATGTGGGATACAATCTATACCCTACGGCAGGCACTTTCAACGCTGGGAAAGCGCCGTATTCCGGAACGCTTCGCTTTTATTGGGGCGGATGCGGCAAGGGCAGTGACAAGACCAACATTGACGTTCATTGCGGTTCCAACAATGGGATCAACAGAGAAACGTTCCACTCGGAATTCAGCGGCAAAGTAGAGCTGAAGGTTACAAAAGGCACGGATGTGACTTTTACAGTAGGAGGCAAAAGTCCGTACTTGGTGATCGCCTATTATATCTCTTAATAACAGGAGGGCAGCGTGATGAACGTAATCGATATTAGCAAACATCAAAACACTTTTTCTGCCGGCACCGCCAAAGCGGCGGGCGTGCATGGCGTGATCCTGCGCCATGCCTACGGCACCACCCCAGACACCAAGGCCGCCGGATGGGCTCCGGACGTGGCTGCCAACGGCCTGCGGCTGGGCGGGTATGGCTTCGGCACCTGGCACTACAAGAGCCTGAACGGCGGCAGCGCAACCACCGCCCGGCGGCTTATGATTGCCCAGGTCACCAAGTGGATTGAGATGGCAAAGAGCGCCGGCACCGGCTGGTGGTTCGCCATTGACCAGGAGCTGGAGCAGGGCCAGGTAATGGGCCTGCGTATGACCGACAACACCAACCTCATCAACGAGGCAGCCGAGCTGCTGCGGGCCGCCGGCCTGCAGCCGTGCCTGTACTGTTCCGTGGCCTGGGATATGCAGTACATCAAGACCGACCTTCTGACCGTGCCCTACTGGATGGCACGTTATTATGACGGCACTGCCGATTTTGGCGATGCTGGCGCTTACCTGGACAAGCTGCCGGCTGGTAGCTATACCAACTGGATGAAAGAACTGAAGCAGGCTGGCCGCCTGATCGGCTGGCAGTTTGCCAGCACCGGCCTTGGTTACAAATATGGTGCTGGCAGTGCAAACATTGACCGCAATGTGTTTTATTCTGATCCTGAAGGTTACAGGGATGTGGCTTTCGGCCCTGTAAAGCCGCAGAGCCAGGCCATGCATGTTTGTCTGGGGCCTGTATCTAACGGGGACGCTAATACCATTATCTCCAAACTGGATGAGCTTCAGATCGATTATCACAGCACTGAGCAGGAAGATGGGTTGGTGCTGATCACCACAAAGATTGCCTGCTCCACCGGTGATCAGGCAGCCCTTATAAACCTTGCCGTGCAGCTGGCTATTCCTGTGCGTTTGCTGAACGCAGAGCAGGCCGCAAAGATCATTTCCCCTGTAGAAAAACCGGAAGAAAAGCCCGATGAAGGTTACAGTGTGATTTTCCTTGGCCTTGTGGTAAAGGGTGGCTTTGCCTCTGCTGCCGAGGCCAAAGAATACATTGAGGCGGTGCTTGGAGCAAATGCCATGGAGAGCTTTGGAGTTTCTGTTGCATAAGGGGGATAAATGAATACAGAAATCGTATTTACCCCTGCGCAGCTTTGGTCTATTCTTGTTGGATTTGCAACTGGTCTTGGAGCAATTGCTGCAGCTGTAGCGATTTTCGGGAAAGCGTGGGCAAAGTTCCGCCAGCCAGACAAGCGGCAAGACAGCAGAATCAAAGCCCTTGAGCTCCAAATGGAAACCTTCAATAAGTATCTTCAAAAAGACAAAACAAGGCTGGATGAGCTTGATAACGGCAATCGGGTTACACAGCAAGCGCTTTTGGCTTTGCTTGGACACGCCATAAACGGAAATAACACAGATCAGTTAAGGGCCGCAAAAGAAAACCTTCAAAATTATCTCATCAATAAATAAGCTTTAAGGAAGGAGCAAAAATGGATATTTCTTTTTTGTCTGAGTTCATGATGCCTGTGATCGTGGGGATTTGCCTGTGCGTGGGCTATGTTATTAAAAAATGGGTAAAGGATGTGGACAACAAGTATATCCCCACTATTTGTGCGGTGCTTGGCGTAGCACTTTCTGTCTGGGTTCATTGGCCTGCGGTAAGCCCTGAAGCAATTCTTATTGGAATGTTTTCCGGCCTTGCATCCACTGGTTTGCATCAGGCAGTCACAAAGTGGTTTGAGCCTAAAAGTTAAAAAAGGAGGGGACTGCGGTGACGAAAGAAGAAGCATTAGCAGCAAATTATGCGGCTATCCGAGCAAATGAAAATCGTGTAAAGTCTTACAACAACGGGAAACTATACAATTCCAATTCCGGAAGTTCTGACCGCACAGCCTTTGATCCGCAAAGTTATTCCTACCAAAAAGCACAGGCAGCAAACAGCAGTGGCGCAAGCACATACAGCGATAGCGGCGGTGGTGGGTCTACTTATTCTGCTCCTGACTATACAGGCCTAATCAACGACTTGAAAGGCACGTTGGAAAATAGCCTGAATCAGAGCATTGCGGCCAGGCAGGCCGCTTATGACAAGTCTAAGCAAGCCTACGAAGCAAACCGAGACGCATCCCTGAAAAGTCTTTTAGACGCTTACAATTTTGGTAGCGGACAGGTGAATGATACTGCGGACAGAAGCCTTCAGGAGGCATATCTGACCCGCATGCAGAACCAGCGTACTCTTCCCCAGATGCTTAGCGCTCAGGGCATCACTGGTGGCCTTTCTGAAACCACAAACGCAAATCTGCTGAATTCTTACGGCAACAACCGAAACAACATTGAAGTGGATCGGGCCGACAACCTTGCAAGTTTGCTTAACACATACCAAAGCGGAAAAGCTCAGACAGAGCAGGATTTCAACACAAAACTGGCTGAAGCTTACAATGTTCTGCAGCAGGGCATTGCGGCAGATCGGGCCGCATATAACAACAGTCTGGCTTCCATTATGGCATACCTTGGCTAAGTCTTTTCCCGGGCCTTATTTGGCCCGGGAATTTGTTTTTTAGCAAGCAAAGGAGTTTCTATGGCAGTAAAATATGACGGCATCAGCGAAAGCGGTTTGAACAGCCTGAACGATCAGGAAGTAGTCAGCCGCGCCAAGCAAAAGCTGAAAAGTGACCTGGAAGCAGGAATGGTCAGTATAGATCAGGCAATGGAACTGGTCAACAACATGAAGACCATAGAGCAGATGAGCCCGGAAAGCAACGTGCCTCAGTACAGCATGAGCACGTTAAGCAAGATCAAGGCTGCCTATGACAAGCCCTATATTGAAGCGCAGAAAGCGGCTGAAAAAGCGGCAAAAGCAGCGCAGTCTTCTTCTAAATCTTCTAAAAGTAAAGATGAAGAAGAGGCTGAGGCAGAAGCGCTTTATCAGAAGATGATGGGCGGCGAAAATGCGCAGTCAAGTACAAATGCCAATTCTGCAGCTGATTCTACAAAAACAGACAAGCCAGCCGAAAAGGAAGAACCTGAAAAAGAAAAAGGTTTTTTGGCAAAAGCGGCCGATTGGCTGAAAAACGCTTTTTCCAAGGCTGAACAGAAAGCCTTTACAGAAGATTCTGAGAATTCGCAGAAGACAGTGCTTTCCGCTCATCCACAGCAGCATGGCCAGGGCTTTGCGAATATTGTTGCGAATTCGCAAAAGCAGGTGCTTTCCGCCCATCCGCAGCAGCAGGGGCAGGGGTTTGCAAATATTGTTGCGAATGCTGCCAAACAGGCGCCTACTGTCATTAAAAACGCTGTTCGGGAACAGGGCGTGAAAGCTACACGGCAGCAGGCTTTGGATGCTGGGTACAGTGAACGCCAGGCAGATTTGAAAGCCGAAGCTTTCCGGAAAATGCTGGAAGAAAACGACAAAGAAAAAGAGCTGAAAAAGCAGACGGATGCAGTTCTTAGCCAGCGCTGGGAAGCTGATTATGGCGCTATGCTGGACGATCTCTCTCAAACAGATAGAGATATTATCAAACAGCTTAGCCAAATCGAGTATGAACTGGATAACGGCACAACCGGTGGATATCAGCATGTCCAGTATTTGAAAAAAATGTCTGATAGCTACCGTGACACATTGGAACAGCACGGGATCAGCGGGCTTGATCTGGATGAGCTGGTGCGCTATCAGCAAGCTCAGACTGACAATCAGAATACAGCTCAAGCCAAACAGGAACGTCAAGACTATGTAAATGAAGGCGCCGGAAATGCTGCATTGGCAAGCGGCAGAAGCATTCTGGAAGGAACAGTGGGCAATATTGGTGGTTATGCTGATATTCTGGCGCAAAAAGCAGATAGGCTTATAACTGGAAGCAAAGCGCCGGTCAATACCAATTCGCAAGCGCAGCTTGCTTCCAATTTGGCAGATACTACCCGGCAGCAGGTGAGTGGAAACATTGCTGATACTGTTTATCAAGAAACTGGAAATGAGTTTCTGGCACAGCTTGCCGCAAACGGGTATCAGCTTGGCATGAGCGGTGCGGATTCTCTTGCTGCGCTTCCTTTGAGCTTTGTGTCTGGCGGCGGTGCCACAGTTGCGCTTGGTCTTGGCGCTGCAAACCAAGGATTCAAGCAGGCCAAAGCACAAGGGGCAACAGACAATCAGGCGCTTGCCTATGGCACATTGGCAGGTGCAGCAGAGGGGCTTTTTGAGAAATTCTCTCTGGACAACATCAAGGCAATGGCCAGAACTGACAAAAAAGGTCTTTCCAATTTCTTTTTAAACACCTTGAAAAGTATGGGAGTGGAAGGAAGCGAAGAGGCCCTTACTCAGATTTCCAATGATTTTTCCGAAATGCTTGTGCTTGGCGATAACAGCACTTTACAGCAGGTTTACAACGATGAGTACGCCCGGGCCATTGCGGAAGGTTTGAGTGAAGCGGAGGCACGGGAACGAGCGCAAACCGCGCAGGCAACGGCTCTTTGGCAGGATGTAGGCGCTGCCGCGCTTGGCGGTGCGGCCATGGGTGGGGTTATGGGCGGCGGCGCCCAGCTGATCGGCAAAGCGGCGAGAGGCGTCAAAAACAGGTTTAGCGGACAAGGAGCAACGCCATCTCCAGAAATGCAGACCGGCACAGAAAGCGTCCTTCCGTCTTTGAACGATCAAACTGTTCAGGAGACAGAGAACCCTTCCAGAACCGGTGCCCTGGGCCAGGATGCAGGACAGGCCTTGCCTGCCCTTGGCAATCCTGCCCCCATGAATGACAGCAGCGGCAATCAGGAAGTAACTTTTATTCTGCAAAAAATGGCGTCCGGGCAAACGTTGAGCGGCAAAGAAGTGGAAACTTTGATTCAGGGTGAAAACCGGGAAGCCGTGGAAACCGCTTTGGGCACTACTCTGCCTGAAACAAAGTCTGCTGCAAGACGATTTGTAAGAGACTTGGAAGCTAAAGCGCAAGCCGGCGTTGCAGATAACAATGAACATGTAGAAGCAAATTTGCCCGGATTGCAGGAACCTCTTGACCAGCAAGAGATTCCTGGGTATACTGAAACTGAAATGAGCACGGGAGGTGCGGAGAATGGAGACTATCGAGAGGCTGCCGGAGATCGCCAAGTACCTTTTGACACTGAAATATACCGAGCCGACCAACCAGGCGATCCGTATGTTCGCACAGGGAATGAGCCTGGAAGAAGTGCGGAAAGCGATGGGAGCATAACAGGAGGCCAATATGACAGTACAGGAGACGATGGAATACCTTCTGACATTGAACCCGGGACTGCAGGAGACAGCGTTGCATATTCTTACGCACGGAACCAGTCCGGAGGAAATGAAGGAGTACGTAGAGTTTTAACGGGCTCTGCCGAAATTGGAAAGGCCATTCAAGAATACGGAGCTACACCCATAGAGCTGAGGGACACGACCAGTGACCCGCAGCTCTTTTCTTCTGCGCTGGAAGCCGCCCGGCAGGCTAATCCTCATGGCCTGATGGTAAGCGGTAAAACAGTGGAGGAGCTGACCCAGCCGGGCACACTCACATTTATGAGCCCTGATAACACAGCAGGCGCTCTTGTGACTGTGGATGGGGATATTGAGGCGGTGTTCAAGCATCCCAAGAGTAATGCAAAAGGAGCTTCGACTTCCCTGCTTTTAACTGCTATCCAAAACGGCGGGCGAAAGCTGGATTGTTATGGAGCAGACCTGGTATCTATTTATAACAAGCATGGGTTTGAAGCAGTAGCAAGGATTCCGTGGAACCCAGAATACGCACCGGAAGGCTGGACATACGGCCCGAAAGACGTATACGTTATGAAACTGCGGGATGGGGAAACCGCTGACAGCATTGCGTCCGGTTTAAACCTGAAAGAGGCAGAAGGCGGCTTTCATCGGCAAACTCAAGAAGAATTGGATGCTCTGCCGGAGTTTGACGATTACGATTCCGCTCTTGCTTACCGGGACAGCCTGATTCAAAACACCGGGAATGCAGAGCAACGGCTGCCGGGGCTTGGAGACGATCTTACTGGAACTGCAACAAATCCCAGTGTAGGCGCTGCAGATCATGGATTTGGCGGTGAAGTAAAGAAAAGCAAAGTAGCCAGCAATACCATGACAAACACCGGCCTGATCGAAGATGAAGAGAGAGCCAAGCTTGGATTGGATGAAGAAGGCAGCTATGTTTATCAGGTGGCCAAAAACGATGATAGCGTAAAGGCCGCTGCGGAAAGGCTGAATGCGGATTTTGAAGGCGCTGTCAATGATTTGAATCAAAAGCAAGACGAGTGGACGGCCCAAGACACAGATACAGCTATGTTGGCTGTGAGCAAACTGCTGCATGACGGAAAAACCGCCGAGGCACAAAGATTGTTGCGAAATCTCCAAGGGCACTCTACGGAGGCTGGCCAAGCAATTCAGGCATTGGCAAAGTATACGCACACAGGTGAATATGCGATTGCCAAGGGGTTAAAGATCCTTGAATCGAATGGGCAGCAATGGAAGAAAGAAAACCGGCGCGAATCTGCCAAACTGGACGATATTGCTCAAAATCTGATGGATTTTGCTTCCAAAGAAGATACTTCGGAAAGCGGCAATATGGACGATGAGTTTTCAGAATTTGTTCGCCGTGGCGGCATGGAGCCATTGCAGACTGCGGCCAAACGCATCGAACAGAAAGGGCTTACCCTCGAACAGATGGAAGCAGAGCTGCGTAAACTGATTGAAAAAAGCAGCTTGAAGGACAGCACCAAAAAGCGCCTAAAAGACGATGTGGTAAAAGAAATCGCAAAGCGAGCCTTGAACGGCGCTACTGTGCGGGAACTGAGCAGCTTGTTCGACAATTATCTTGCTAACGGCCTGTTTGAATTTGATGACGCTACAGTTAGTCAGATCATGGAGCTTTACGAAAAAGCAGGCAATGAACGGAATGGCAGCCGGGAACAGGCAAAATACCAGGATGAAGCGGTTAGCCTAATTGCGTCTAAAATTGGCAAAACAAGCTTTGCGGATAAGCTGAATATGTACCGTTACTGGTCTATGTTGTCCAGCCCCAAAACACTCATCAAGAACGAATTTGGCAACATCGCAATGGGCCATATTACCCAGACTAAAGCGGCAGTTAAATCCGTGCTGGAAAAGGTATACAGCCATTTTGATAAGGATTATACCCGGACAACCACTCTGCTGAATTACGCAAGCAAAGCAGATCAGGATTTGCTTAAAGCGACAGCGGCAGATGCGGACGCAGTGAGCTACCAGAATTTGACCAGCGGCGCAAGCCGTTTCAAGCCTGAATCCGTGCAGAGAAGTACCCAATTCTTTGCCAGAGCGGACAACGAAACCGGCGTAAAAGGGGCAGTTAAAAGGGGCGTAAACAAAGTAATTTCTTACCCTGGCAACACCTTGGAGCGCACGGATTATAGCGGCCTTTCCGGCATTAATGCGCTGAAAAAGCTTGGAATTTCCGAAGATCGTTTCCTTGCAAGCCCTTTGGCGCAAGCCGGACTTCGCAACCAGTACAAGTTTGCTCTGGCCCGGTACTTGAAGGCGAACAAGATTGACAGTAGCGTGTTTAGCCTGGAACAGCGTGTGGAAGCTAACCCGGATATGAAACTTACCGCACAGGAAAAAAGCAGCCTGGAAGCCTTGCGGAAGGGCCGTGAGTATGCTGTGCGGGAAGCCAAACAGGCTACTTTTCACGACCAGAACGCTATTTCCAAGCTGTTGAATGATCTGGTAAAAAGCGGAAAAAATCATTCTGGGAAAGGTCAGATTGACTATTCCGATGAAGTGAGCTTGGAAGAGGGAGCAAACGCCCTTGGGCTTATTGCTGATGCATTGGTTCCTTTCCGATCCACAACTTCCAACATTGTTGCTCGTGGCGTAGAATATAGTCCTCTTGGATTTGCAAAAGCTGTTTTGGATGGGACTGTATTTAAACGAGGCCCAGAAAAAGTGTTGGATGAGCTTGCAAAAGCTATGACTGGATCTGGGCTTGCTGTTCTTGGCTACATTTTGGCAAAAGCTGGATGGGTAAATAGCAGCGGTGATGATGATAGCGACAAGAACAAATTTGATGAAATGCAGGGAAAACAGAACTACAGCATAAATCTTCCTGGCGGCGGCAGTTATGAGATTGGGTTTACTGCACCTGCATCCATCCCGTTTTTCATTGGCGCAGAAATGGCAGAGGGGGATTTGAATAGCAGTGCTGCGTATAGCTTAATTGCAAATTCTTTAAATCCATTGTTTGACAACACCTTGCTTTCGAGCATAAGCGACGTTTTAAACACTGGGAAATATTCAGAAAACGATGCAGAAGTCGTAGGCTCTTTGGCAACGCAAGCTGTAGCAAACTACAGCAATCAGTTGATTCCAAGTATTGGCAAACAAGTTGGAAGAGCTATGCAAGAATCCCGGCGAAGCTCTTATACTGAAAGCACCGGTACACAAGGCACGTTGGATTATAATGCTCAAAGAATGGTAAACTGGCTGCCTGGATTGGGTGAGCCGTATATTGATGCATGGGGCCGGGAACAGGAAAACGTAGGCGGCAATTTTGCTGGAAAGCTTGCCTATAATGTCCTTAGCCCTGGTTATTATAGCCCTGGGAATTCTACTGAAGTAGATAAAGAATTGGAAGCGCTGTATGAGGCAACCGGAGACAGCGGAGTTTTGCCGAGCTTGGCAGATAAAACCTATGGCAGCGACAAAACACGATTCACAGAGGAAGAATATACAGACTATGCGAAAATCCGGGGCCAGACGGCATATGACCTGATCGAAGAGTTGACCGGTTCAGATGGATTCAGCCGGCTTGAAGAAGAAGACAAAGCGGAGCTTGTAAAGTATATGTTCGACCTTGCCGGCGCAGTTGGCAAAGAAGAAGTAGTAGGCTTGCAACCCACATCTTCTTCTATCAAAAAGCTATATGAAGCCTATCAGGAACGCGGCGCATCCGGTGCGGCAAGCTATGCTTTGGCGACAAGTCAGATCGTACCTACCGGAAAAGAGAGCGAAACAACCGGAGAGAAAGGAACGACGAAAGGAGACCTTTATCGGGCCTATTTCGGCACTTCTGAATCTGTGCAAAATCAGGCGCAAAACTATCTGACAAAAGCAAACGACCAAAAAGCAGATGAAGTTTATCAGAAATTTGGCGCTGCAGCTGTTAAGGAATGGGTGCAATACAAAACAACTGTTGACCTTGACAAAAATGGCGGCATTACACAGACTGAAGCAGAAGTATGGCTAAACCACAGCAACCTTACTCAGGCACAAAAAGCATTTTTCTGGCAGAACACAAACACCCAATGGAAAGCAAGCAGCAATCCTTTTTTGTAAGGAGCAAAAATGAAGTGTGATTTTCCACGTTCAGAATATGAGCATTATGTTTCAGAATGCGGATTTACTGACGAGGAACTTCAGGTTTTAAATTTGCGCCGCAGAGGATGGTATTTGGTTGATATTGCGGCTGAACTAAATGTGTCTGTTAGAACCGTGAAACGCAGATCCGCATCTATTACAAACAAAATCAAGCGCCTGTGAAAAGGGGGCCCTTCTGGATGAGGGGCCCCCTTTTTTGTTTTTTCTGGCACTTTAATGGCCCCGAAATGGCCCTCTTGCAAAGCCTAAAAGCGGCACAATTGACATGTGTTGTAAAGAAAATCGAAAAATATCAGCAGGAGCATGGAGAGCCCCCGGCGCCCATGATGGCGGTGTATGATTATCTCCACAAAAAAGAGATGAGCAAGGCCGCCATGATCAAGAGCAAGCAGGACATGTGGCGGCAGTCCTAAATCAAAGTGTGTACTTTTGTGTGTACCAAAAACAGAAAAGGCGGCAAATCTTTCGATTTGTCGCCTATTTATTGGAGCGGGTTACGGGGCTCGAACCC
>NZ_JAFBIO010000016.1 GCF_021531255.1 Allofournierella massiliensis
GGGGAAGGAGCGGGGGTTTCGGCA
This sequence comes from Allofournierella massiliensis, assembly GCF_021531255.1. GTDB lineage: Bacteria > Bacillota > Clostridia > Oscillospirales > Ruminococcaceae > JAFBIO01. The sequence continues at coordinate 25 of NZ_JAFBIO010000016.1, forward strand.
GGGCCGCTCACGGTGATTTCCTGCGCGGTGGAAAGTTCCTTGTCGCCATCGGTTTTAAAAATAATGGTAACCGAAGTCTGGCCCGCCTTCAGCTTTTCACCCTTTTTGGGGTCGGGCTGGAAGGAGATGCGATTGTCGGTGGCGGCGATTTCGGTGGTATTGCCGCTGGTATCGATGGACTGCAGCCGCATACCGGCAGGGTCAAAGGTGTCGCCCTCGGCGTAGGATGTTTTGTGGGGAGGGGTAATCACCTTGATTTCCTTTTCATTGGCCGCAAAGCAGGGCACGGCCAGGCTGAGAGCCAGGGCAAAAACCAGGAGAAGGCTTGCGAGTTTTTTCATGTCGATTCGTCCTCTTTCTGTTTACTTTGGCCCTCGGGGCCGTCATACAGCCCGGCGAAAAGTTCCCGCCGGTTCTTTTCCACAATCTGGGGCGGTTCCAGCACATCGCTGAGAACCCGGCCGTCCTGGATGGTGATCACCCGGTCGGCGCAGCCGGCCAGCCGCGGCTCGTGGGTAACCATCACAAAGGTGATGCCCGCTTCCTTGGCCATCTGCAGCATCTGGTACAGCACCTGCTTGGTGGTGGCAGTATCCAGGTTGCCGGTGGGCTCGTCCGCAAAGATGACCCGGGGCCGGGCCACAAAGGCGCGGGCAATGCCCACCCGCTGCTGCTGGCCGCCGCTCATCTCGGTGGGCTTATGGCCCGCCCGCTTGGCAAGGCCCATCTTGGCCAGTTCCTGGCGGGCCATTTCCATCCGCTGTTTCTGGCCCACGCCCTTGAACATCAGGGGCATGGCCACGTTTTCGGCCGCCGTCAGGCTGGGCAGCAGGTTGTAGCTCTGGAAGATGAATCCCAGATGCGCCTGCCGGAACTTGGCCAGCTCGCTCTCGCTCATGGCGCTGATCTCGTGTTTTCCTATGTACACCTGGCCGCGGGTGGGCTTTTCCAGCCCGGCCAGCTGGTTCAGCAGGGTGGATTTACCGCTGCCCGAGGTACCTACGATACAGCACATCTCCCCCGGCTCGATGGCTATGTTCACATTGTCCAGTGCCACGACCTTTTCGTGACCCACGCGGTAGACTTTTCGCAGCCCCTCTGTACGGATGATGGGCGGCATGGCTTCACTTCCTTCCCGATATCCGGCTGTTTTGCAACGGCCCCGGTTTGCATATCTCATATTTATAATACGAAACATGGGTGCGGATTTATTTCAGAATTTGCAAAAAATTCTGAGACGGATAAAAGATGCGCAAAAAAGCCCGATTCTTCCTTGAAAAAGGGGAAAAATGGGTGAAAAACGGCCCCGCTTGATTGACAATGCGGGCAAATGGGAATAATATGGTATTGAAAACCATGTAATACGATAAGAAAAAACGCATAAAAGGGCGAAGGAGGGATCTCGATGGGCTGGAGAGATACGGAAGACGGGCGCCGGGAACTGGTGTTCCGGGTCAAAGACCCCATCAGCGCCCTGACCCATTTTTTGGGCCTGCTGGCGGCTTTGGCAGGGGGATTTCCCCTTCTCATCCGGGCAGCCCTGCATGGGCGGGACCTGGCGGACCTGCTGAGCCTGGCGGCCTTTGTGGGCGGGCTGATCCTGCTGTATGGGGCTTCCAGTGCCTACCATACCTTTACCCTCAGCCTGGCCGGCATCAAGCGACTGAAAAAGCTGGACCACGCCATGATCTATCTGCTCATTGCAGGCAGCTATGCCCCGGTCTGCCGCCTGGGCATCGGGGGCGAGACCGGCACCCGGCTGCTGGCGGTGGTGAGTCTTCTGGCCCTGGCGGGCTGCGCTGTCACCCTCTTCTGGGTGGATTGCCCCAAGTGGGTTTCTTCCCTATTATATATAGGCTTGGGCTGGGCCTGCGTTTTTGCCCTGCCCCAGATCATGTCCAGGCTGGCGGGCATCCCTCTGGCGCTGCTGGCCGGGGGCGGCATCCTGTACACGGTGGGGGGCGTGATCTATGCGCTGCATATCCCCCTGCCCTGTGCCCGGCCGGGTTTCGGCAACCACGAGGTGTTCCACCTCTTTGTGCTGGCGGGCAGCCTGTGCCACTATCTCATGATCTTTTTCTACCTGGCCTGAATGGGCCGGGGCGCGGCTGTGCCGGGCAAGGGCTTCAGGGCTTTTGGCGGCACAGCCGTTCTTTTTCTTTCAGCATCTGCTGCACCTCGGTCAGCTCGCAGTGGTAATCCCCCTCGCCGCTGCGCTTGTAGGTGCCCTGCAGCACATAGGGACCCACATATACCGGCTTTTGCCGGGCAGAGGCGGCGGGCACCTCCATCACCACCACCCGGCGGCCTTCCTCTTCCAGGACATACAGATCTTCCCGGGTGAGGACGTTGACCCCCACCTGCTCCGGGTCGTTGAGGGCCTGCCAGAGTTGTTCAATCATCCCTTCCGGGTCGGCCAGGCCGCTGATCTCCAGGGAATGGTCGGGGTTTTCCCGCACCCCTAAAAGGATGTAGCCGCCATCGGTGTTGGCAAAGGCGGAATAGGTCTCCCACAGACTTTCCGGCAGACCGCCGGCCGCCAGTTTGGCTTCCAGCCGGTTGGATTCCCGGCAGGCCTCGATATGGCTCAGATCGATCATCCCTCATACCTCTCGATAAAATCAGGCACCTGGCCCAGGTCTTCCAGACAGCCGGAACAGAGAGAGAGCAGTTCCGGGGTGGGCTGGCTCAGGTCCGGGATCATGACGGTGACGCAGCCGGCGGCTGCCCCGGCCCGGACCCCGTTGAAGCTGTCCTCCAGTACCAGGCAGTTCCCGGGCGCAAGGCCCAGCTGACGGGCCGCCAGAAGGAAAATATCGGGGGCGGGCTTGCCGTGTTCCACCTGATCGCCGGTGACCACCTTCCGGAAATATTCCTCCACCCCGGCGGTGCGCAGGTTGCGTTCCACCAGGCTGCGGTAGGTGCTGCTGGCCACTGCCGCGGGCAGCCCCCGGGCCTTGAGCCAGGCCAGCAGCTCATCCAGCCCCTTCTTCTTGGGCACGGTGGTTTTCAGGTATTCATCCACATATTCATAGCACCGGCGGCAGAAGGCCTGGGCGTCCAGTTCCTCGCCGTAATACCGGCGCACGCAGGCCAGCATCTTTTCCCCGCTGGAACCCCGCACCGCCTGGACGAATTCCTCTTTCCGGGGAATGCCGTAATCCCGGCAGGCGTCGGTCCAGTAGTGGGAAAAGAGCCGCTCGGTATCGAACATCAGCCCGTCCATATCAAAAATCACACCTTGGATCTTCATGCAAAAGCCTCTCCTTTGTGGGGGCCTGGGCCCTTCAGTAAGCCGCTTCCATCTCCCGGACGCGGCGCAGGAAAAATTCGTTGCAGGGGACGGCCAGCCCGTGCCGGCGGGCCAGGCGGATCACCGTGCCCGCAAACAGGTCCACCTCGGATTTTCGGTGGGCCAGGGCGTCCTGGCGCATGCTGGGGTAGCCGTTGGGGTCCAGGGTGCGCAGGATCTTGAGATAATTCTCGTAATCCTCCTGGGTCAGGCGCACCCCCTCCTTTTGGGCCAGGGCAATCACCTCCTGCATGGCGCCGCTCATCATCCGGAAATATTCCGGGGTATCCAGCGCGCCCTGGTAGGTGGTCTCAAAGACCATGCAGGTCTGGTTGATGCCCACGTTCAGCAGGAATTTGGCCCACATGGCCCGGCGGATATCCTCCTCCACCGAGTGGGGCAGGCCGATCCGCTCAAAAAATTCCCGCACCGCTTCCAGCGCCGGCTGCTGGCGGGGGCTGACCGCCCCGATCTGGAGCCGTCCTTTCTGGGTATAGCGCAGATCGGTGCCATCGCGCATGGCGTCCATCCCGATGGCCACGCACCAGACCAGGTTCTCGTCCCCGAAATGGCAGGCAATGGCCTCTTCGCTGGTGATGCCGTTCATTACCGAGAGCAGCACGGTATGGGGCCCCACCAGAGGGGCCATTTCTTCCAGCGCCTCTTCCAGGCCGGTTTGCTTGGTGGCGATAATCACCAGGTCGGCAGGCCCGGCCTGGCTGTACTCCGTCATGGGAAATTCCTGGGGCTGGCCGTTGATGGTATAGCGGTCCCGCCGGTGCTTTTCCAGCCGGGGGGCGTCCATCACAAAGCAGACCGAGCCGGGCCCGGCAGCCTGCTGGATATGCTGGCCATACAAAAGGCCCAGGGCCCCCATGCCCACAATGGCGGTGTGTTGGATCTTCATAAAAACCTCCTTGCCCTTTCCCTGGGGAAAAGGCCCGCCGGCAAAAGGCGGCGTCTTTTTTTATTATACCATATCCCGGGCCGGGGCAGGAGGGAAAAACAGGGGAAAAATACCCGGCGGCGAAAAGAATTTGTGGGAAAAAGCGCTTGTCAGGGAAAGAAAGAGGAACTATAATAAGGGGCAGCAGGACAGCGGCCTGCCGTACGACCGCAGGAGAGAACGATCGGGGGGCTGCTGTCCAAAGCGTGTTTCTGAACAAGACAGAAAAGAGGATTATCATCATGCTGAACATCCGTATTGAAAAAACGACCTGTCCGAAGGCGAAGCCCGCCGACGAGACCAAGCTGGGCTTCGGCAAGATTTTTACCGATCACATGTTTGTGATGGATTACGCAGAGGGCAAGGGCTGGCATGACCCCCGCATTGTGCCCTATGGCCCCTTCAGCCTGGACCCCGCCACCGTGGTCTTCCACTATGCCCAGGAGCTGTTCGAGGGCATGAAGGCCTACCGCACCGCCGAGGGCAAGATCCAGCTGTTCCGCCCCGACTGCAACGCCAACCGCTTTATTGACGGCTGCAACCGCATGGGCATTCCTCCCATCCCCGCCGAGGACTTCATCCAGGCTGTGGAAGAGCTGGTTCGGGTGGAAAAGGACTGGGTGCCCCATACCGACGGTGCCAGCCTGTACATCCGCCCCTATGTGTTTGCCACCGATGTGGGCCTGGGCGTGCATGCCTCCAAGAACTACACCTTTGCCATCATCACCGCTCCCTCCGGCGCCTACTATGCCGAGGGCATCAACCCGGTGAAGATTTATGTGGAAGATGACTACATCCGTGCCGCCCCGGGCCTGACCGGCGCCGTGAAGTGCGGCGGCAACTACGCTGCCTCCATCAAGGCCGGCGAGCTGGCCGAGGAGAAGGGCTATGCCCAGGTGCTCTGGCTGGACGGCGTGGAGAAGAAGTACGTGGAAGAAGTGGGCAGCATGAACATCATGTTCAAGATCGACGGTAAGATCTACACCGCTGCCTGCGTGGGCACCGTGCTGCCCGGCGTCACCCGCCGCAGCATCATCGAGCTGTGCAAGGACTGGGGCTATGAGGTCATCGAGGGCAAGCTGGCCATCGCCGACATCATGCAGGCCGGCCGGGACGGCAAGCTGGAAGAGGTCTTCGGCACCGGCACCGCCGCGGTGGTCAGCCCGGTGAAGGAGCTCACCTGGAAGGGCGAGAGCGTGGATATCGGCGGCGGCAAGATCGGCCCCCTGACCCAGAAGCTCTACGATACCCTCACCGGCATCCAGTGGGGCAAGCTGCCCGACACCAAGGGCTGGATCGTGCCTGTGGAATAAGAACTGTACCCATCCAAAAGAGGGGACGCCCGGCGCCCCCTCTTTTTCTTTGCGCATAGGGCCAAAAAAGCGGAAAAGCCGTGCGCAGGGCGGCAGGGTATAGTATAATAAGCAGGAATACGGCGGTTTTGAGGGCCGCAGCGCCCGCCTGGGCGGATAAAGGAGAAATTATGGCAAGCAATCACAAAAAAGAGGGGCAGCCGGGAGTGTTCCATAAAAACGGCGGCTTCAAAAGCGGACTGGGCTTTGTGCTGGCCTGCGTGGGCTCGGCAGTGGGTATGGGTAATATCTGGATGTTCCCCTATCGGCTGGGCCAGTACGGCGGAGGGGCCTTCTTCATCCCTTACCTGTTCTTTGTAGTCCTGTTCGGGCTGGTGGGCCTTTCGGCGGAATTCGCCATCGGCCGGCTGGCAGGCACCGGCACCTTGGGCGCCTATGAATATTGCTGGAACCGGATCGGCAAGGGCCGGCTGGGCTATTGGCTGGGCTGGATCCCCCTGCTGGGCAGCCTGGGCATCGCCATCGGCTACGCCATCATCGTGGGCTGGGTGGTGCGCAGCCTGGCGGGCAGCCTTACCGGCGAACTGCTCTGGGGCGACGCAGCGGAATTTTTCGCCCAGGGCACCGGGGAATTCGGCAGCGTGGGCTGGCATACCCTGGTGGTGGCCATTTCGGCGGCCATCCTGATGTTCGGCGCCACCAAGGGCATCGAAAAGATCAACAAGGTACTGATGCCCGCCTTCTTTTTGCTGTTCGCCATCCTGGCGGTGCGGGTGGCCTTCCTGCCCGGCGCGGCCGAGGGCTACCGGTTTCTGCTCCAGCCGGACTGGCAGGATCTGCTGGACCCCTATACCTGGGTCATGGCCATGGGCCAGGCCTTCTTCTCCCTGTCCATCACCGGCTCGGGGATGATCGTATACGGCACCTATCTTTCCAAAAAAGAAGATATCCCCAAGGCCAGCATGCGCACGGCCCTGTTTGATACCCTGGCGGCGGTGCTGGCGGCCCTGGCCATCATGCCTGCGGTGTTCGCCTTTGGTATCGAGCCCAATTCGGGCCCCCCGCTCATGTTCATTACCCTGCCGGAAGTGTTCCGTCAGATGCCCATGGGCCAGCTGTTTGCGGTGCTGTTCTTTTTGTCGGTGATCTTTGCGGGCGTGACCAGCCTGATCAATATGTTCGAGGCAGTGAGCGAATCCCTGCAGACCCGTTTCGGCCTGGGCCGCAAGACGGCGGTATCACTCTGCGCGGTGCTGGCGCTGGCAGTGGGGCTGTTCCTGGAGCCGGAAGCCCGTGTGGGCGCCTGGATGGATTTTATTACCATTCTGGTGGTGCCCTTCGGCGCTGTGCTGGGGGCCGTTTCGGTCTATTATGTGCTGGGCTGGAAGCGGATCAAAGAGGAGATGGAGCTGGGCCGTCAGAAGCCCCTGAGCCCGGCTTTTGGTGCCCTGGCAAAATATCTGTACGTGCCCCTTTCTGCCCTGGTGTTCGTGCTGGGCATCCTGTGCGGGGGCATCGGCTGAGTACAGAATCGCAGCAGAACGGCTTTTTCCGAAAAGTTGTTTTCCAGTGAAAAACGAAAAAGATCGTTAAAAAATTGTGCACCTGGCTCAAAAAATGCCGGGAAAGTAAAATTTTTTAATGAGTCTTGACAGAAAATGCGGATGTGGTATAATGGGACTGGCCTTAGGGAAAACTGAATATTTTCGGATGAAGGGCTAGGGAGAGACCGCCTTGGGTGGCGGCGCCGAAGGGGAAAGCGGCAAGCTCTCAGGCAAACGGACCGGCCTGGACGAACCTCTGGAAAGCACATGGTTGCACCGAAGAAGCAAATCTTTCAGGTACAGATACAGAGCGCGCAAGGAGTATTCCTTGCGCGCTTTTTTCTTTGCAAAAGCAGGGAGAAAAGAAGGAGGGTATTATGGAGAAAAAAACACCGTTGTATGAGGCGCACCTGGCAGCGGGCGGCAAGATGGTCCCCTTTGGGGGCTATATCCTGCCGGTTCAGTATGGGCAGGGGGTCATTGCCGAGCACCAGGCGGTGCGCACCGCCTGCGGCATCTTTGATGTTTCCCATATGGGCGAGTTCCTGCTCACCGGCGCTTCGGCCCTGGAAAGTCTGAACCGGCTGCTCACCAATTCCTATGACGGCATGAGCCTGGGCCGGGCCCGCTACAGCCCCATGTGCAACGAGGCCGGCGGCGTGGTGGATGACCTTCTGGTCTACAAAAAGGGCGAGGAGGAATATTTCATTGTGGTGAACGCCGCCAACCGCCAGAAGGATTTTGAGTGGATGAGCGGACATCTGGCCGAGGGTTCCCGGCTGGAGGACATCTCGGATCAGATCGCCCAGATCGCCCTGCAGGGGCCCAACTCCCAGAAGGTACTGGAAAAGATCGCCGGGGCCGAACAGATCCCGGAAAAATACTACACCGCCCGGTTCGACTGCCGGGTACAGGGGATGGACTGCATCCTCTCCCGTACCGGCTATACCGGCGAGGACGGGTTTGAGATCTACCTGAAGGCGGAGGACGCCCGGACCATGTGGGATCTTCTGCTGAAGGAGGGGGCGGAGTACGGCCTCATCCCCTGCGGGCTGGGCGCCCGGGATACCCTGCGGCTGGAGGCGGCCATGCCCCTGTACGGCCACGAGCTCACCGAGGAGATCACCCCCCTGGAAGCCGGGCTGGACCCCTTCGTCAAGATGAACAAGGCGGACTTTATCGGCAAAGCGGCCCTGGAAGCCAAGGGCGAGCCCACCCGCCGCCGGGTAGGCCTGAAGGTCACCGGCCGGGGCATCATCCGGGAAGGGGCTCCCCTGTTGGCCGGCGACCGGCCCGCGGGTGTTTCCACCTCGGGCACCCACTGCCCCTATCTGGGCTATCCGGTGGCCATGGCCCTGGTGGAAAAGGAGTTTGCCCAGCCGGGCCAGACCCTCACCGCCCAGGTGCGGGGCCGGCAGATCGAGGCGCAGGTGGTTGCCCTGCCCTTCTATAAGAGAAACAAAGGCTGAGGCCCTGGAAGAACGAGATACAGGGTTCCGGCCCCCAAAGAAAAGTGAGGTAGCGCTATGAATTTCCCCAGTGAACTGCAGTATTCCAAGTCCCATGAATGGGTTCGCCGCCAGGGTGATACCGCCGAGATCGGCCTGACCGATTACGCCCAGAGCGAACTGGGCGGCATCGTTTTCGTCAACCTGCCCCAGGTGGGGGATGAGGTGACCATGGGCGAGGCCCTGGGCGATGTGGAATCGGTGAAATCCGTCTCCGACGTGTACTCCCCGGTGACCGGCGTGGTCAGCGAGGTGAACGAGGCCCTGCTGGATACCCCCGAAGCCATCAACCAGGATCCCTACGGCGCCTGGCTGGTTCGAGTGGAGCAGATCAGCGAGACCGAGGAGCTGCTCACCGCCGAGGAGTACCAGGAGCATATCCGCACCGAGCAGTAAGCGGGCGGCGGGATTTTTGAAAGAGGAAAAAAGATAAAGAGGGACAGGGCGGCCCCCCACAGGGCCGCCCTCATCAGGTAAGGAGGGAGAGCATGGGCTCTTTTGTGCCGAATACCCCTTCCCAGCAGGAGGAAATGCTCCAGAAACTGGGCTGCGCCAGCTGGAAGGATCTGTACCGGGATGTGCCCCGGGAGGTACTGCTGGAAGACGGGCCGGAACTGCCCCCGGGAATGGGCGAGCAGCAGGCCCTGGCCAGAATGGAAGAACTGGCCGAAAAAAATAAGGTGTTTCCCCACATCTTCCGGGGTGCGGGGGCCTATGCCCACTATATCCCCGCCATTGTGGGGCGGGTGGTGAAGAAGGAGAGCTTCCTCACCGCCTACACCCCTTACCAGGCCGAGATCAGCCAGGGCGTCCTGCAGGCGATTTTTGAGTACCAGACCATGATCTGCGAGCTCACCGGCATGGAGGTATCCAACGCCTCGGTGTACGATGGAGCCACCGCCGCCGCCGAGGCCGCCGCCATGTGCGCCGACCGGCGACGCAGCCGGGTGCTGCTCAGCGAGGGGCTGCCCCCCCAGGTGATCGAGACGGTGCGCACCTACTGCTTCGGCAGCGGGCTGCCGGTGGAGACGGTTCCCCTGGCAGAGGGCGTCACCGACAACGAAGCCCTGCAGAAGGCCTTGGGGCCGGATGTGGCCTGCTTTGTGATGGCCCAGCCCAACTATTACGGCCAGATCGAGCCTGCCGAGGAGCTGGGCAGGCTGACCCATGAGGCCGGGGCCAAATATGTGATGAGCTGCAACCCCATCTCCCTGGGGCTGATGCCTACCCCCGCCCAGTGCGGGGCCGATGTGGCCGTGGGCGAGGGTCAGCCTCTGGGCATGCCCCTTTCCTGGGGCGGGCCCTATCTGGGGTATATGGCCGCCACCGGCGCCATGATGCGCAAGCTGCCCGGCCGGATCGTGGGCGAGACCAAGGACAGCAAGGGCGAGCGGGCCTTTGTGCTGACCCTGCAGGCCCGGGAACAGCATATCCGCCGGGAAAAAGCCGGCTCCAACATCTGCTCCAACGAGGCGCTCTGCGCCCTCACCGCCAGCGTCTACCTGGCAGCCCAGGGTCCCGAGGGCCTGCGTCAGACCGCCCTGCAGTGCTGCTCCAAGGCCCACTACCTCCAGAAAGTGCTGGAGGAGGCCGGGCTGCAGCCGGTATACGAGGGCGAATTCTTCCATGAATTCCTCACCCGGGCGCCCCGCCGCCAGGCCCTGCTGAAGCGGCTGGAGGAAGAAGGCTACCTGGGCGGCCTGCCGGTGGGCGAGGATATGCTGCTCTGGTGCGCCACCGAAAAGAACACCAAGGCGGAAATGGACCGCCTGGCACAGCTGGTAAAGGAGGTGCTGGCATGAAGCTCCTGATGGAAAAAGGGTATGAGGGCCGGGCCCTGAGCCTGCTGGGGCCCTGTGATGTGCCCACGGTGCAGCCCTCCAAGACCCGGACGGCGCCGCCCCGGCTGCCCCAGCTCTCCGAGACCGAGCTGAGCCGGCATTATTCGGCCCTGGCCCGGCGGGCCCACGGGGTGAACGATGGGTTCTATCCCCTGGGTTCCTGCACCATGAAATACAACCCGGCGGTGAACGAGGAGGCTGCTTCCCTGAAAGGCTTCACCGCCGTCCATCCCCTGCAGCCCCTGCATACCGTGGCCGGCTGCCTGGAAGCCCTGGAAGAGACCGAGAAGTACCTGTGCGCCATCAACGGGATGGACGCCTTCACCTTCCAGCCTGCGGCGGGAGCCCATGGGGAATTCACCGGCCTTTTGCTCATCAAGGCTTACCACACCCACCGGGGTGAGGGCGAAAAGCGGAACAAGATCCTGGTACCGGATTCGGCCCATGGCACCAACCCGGCCAGCGCCGCCATGGCGGGCTATCAGGTGGTGAACCTGCCCTCCGGGCCGGACGGCTGTGTGGACCTGGAGGCCCTGCGCCAGGCAGCCGGGGAAGATACCGCCGGCCTGATGCTCACCAACCCCAACACGGTGGGCCTGTTTGACAAGAACATTCTGGAAATCACCCGCATCGTCCATGAGGCGGGCGGCCTGTGCTATTACGACGGAGCCAACCTGAACGCGGTGATGGGGGTGGCCCGCCCCGGCGATATGGGCTTTGACGTGGTGCACCTCAACCTGCACAAGACCTTCTCCACCCCCCACGGGGGCGGCGGCCCAGGCAGCGGCCCGGTGGGCTGCAAGAAGATCCTGGAACCCTACCTGCCCGCGCCCCGGTTTGAGAAAAAGGACGGGAAATGGCAGGAAAAGCCCTGCCCCGATACCATCGGCCGGGTACGCGGCTTCCAGGGCAACTTCCTGGTGGTGCTGCGGGCCCTCACCTACCTGCTCATGCTGGGCCGGGAGGGGATCCCCGAGGCGGCCCGGAACGCGGTGCTCAACGCCAACTACATGAAGGCCGGGCTGGAAGATCTTTACCCCATGGCTTACCCGGGCCTGTGCATGCACGAGTTTGTCATGAGCCTGGAAAAGCTGAAGGAAGAGACCGGTGTCACCGCTCTGGATGTAGCCAAGGCCATGCTGGACGAGGGCATTCACCCGCCCACCATGTACTTCCCCCTGATCGTCCATGAGGCCCTGATGGTGGAACCCACCGAGACCGAGACCAGGGAAACTCTGGACGAGGCGGTGGAGACCCTGCGGGCCATCTACAAGAAGGCCGTGGAGGACCCGGAATATCTGAAGGCCTGCCCCCACCGGGCCCAGATCGGCCGCCCCGACGAGGTGAACGCGGCCCGTCACCCGGTGCTGCGGTACCGGCCCGAAGAGGAAAAGGCGTGATCCGCCGCCTGAGCTGGCTGCGGGCGGAGGGCACCGACCCCTACCGGAACCTGGCCCTGGAGGAAGCCCTCCTGGGCCGGCTGGAAGAGGGAGAGGTGCTGCTCTACCTGTGGCAGAACCGGCACACCGTGGTGATCGGCCGCAACCAGAACTGCTGGAAGGAATGCCGGGTGACCCTCCTGGAAGAGGAGGGCGGGCATCTGGCCCGCCGGCTTTCCGGGGGCGGGGCGGTCTATCACGACCTGGGCAACCTGAATTTCACCTTTCTGGCGCCCCGGCAGGATTACTCGGTGGAGCGCCAGACCCGGGTGATCCTGGAAGCGGTGCGGCGGTGCGGCATCCGAGCGGAGAAGAGCGGCCGGAACGACCTGACCTGTGAGGGAAAGAAGTTTTCCGGCAACGCCTATTATGAGACGGCCTCGGCCTGCTACCACCACGGCACCCTGCTGCTGGATACAGACCCGGAAAAGATCGGCCGGTATCTGAGTGTTTCCCGGGAAAAACTCCGGGCCAAAAGCGTGGATTCGGTGCGTTCCCGGGTGGGCAACCTGCGGGACTGGGCCCCGGCCCTCACCCTGGAAGAACTGGAAGAGGCCCTGCTGGAGGCTTTCGGTCAGGAATACGGGCTGAAAGCGGCCCCGCTGGAGCCCGGCCGGATTCCCGACGGGGAACTGGAAGGGCTGCGGCAGAAATACGCCGGTGAGGCCTGGAAGTATTCCCCCCGCCTGCCCTTTTCCTATCAGCTGGAAAAGCGGTTTGGCTGGGGCGAAGTCCAGCTGCAGCTGGAAGTAAAAGAGGGGCGGCTGGCCCGCTGCCTTCTGTTTTCGGATGGGCTGGACCCCGCCTGGCTGGAGGCCTCGGCCGCCCGGCTGGAGGGCTGCGAGTTCCGGCCCCAGGCCCTGGCTGAGGCCCTGAAAGAACTGCCGGCCGATACCCCGGCCCGCCTGCAGATGGGCAGGGACCTGGCAGAATTGCTCCGCCAGGCCCTTTGACAAAAGCCGGTAAAAAACAACGTAAAGGAAAGATCACCATGGAAAAATATGATCTGATCGTGATCGGCGCCGGCCCGGGCGGATATGAAGCCGCCCTGGAAGCCGCCCGGGGCGGTATGCGCACCGCCCTGGTGGAGGCGGGAGAGGTGGGGGGAACCTGCCTGTGGCGGGGCTGCATCCCCACCAAGATCCTGCTGCACACCGCCGAACTGGCCAAAGAGGCCCGGCAGGGAGGCCCCATCGGGCTGGAAGCGTCCGACGTCCGGGTGGACATGGCCAAACTGGACGCCCATAAGGATGAGACGATCCGGGGCATGGCCCAGGGCATCGAGGGGCTTTTGAAGCGCCAGAAGGTGGATCTCTATCGGGGAAAGGGCCGGGTGCTGGGCCCCGGCCGGGTAGAGGTGGCCGGCGAAACCAGCCTGGAACTGGAAACCAAAGAGATCCTGATCGCAGTGGGTTCGACCCCCGCTCCCCTGCCGGTAAAGGGCATCGGGCTGGAAGGGGTGCTGAGCAGTGACCAGATCCTGCGGGACCCCCGCCCCTATGAAAGTCTGATCATTGTGGGCGGCGGGGTGATTGGGATGGAATTCGCCACCCTCTATGGGGCCCTGGGCTGCCGGGTGACCGTGCTGGAAGCCCTGGACAGCGTGCTGGCCAACCTGGACCGGGAATTCGGCCAGAGCCTGCGGATGATCCTGAAAAAGCAGGGGGTGGAGATCCACACCTCGGCCCGGCTGGAGGAGATCCGGCGGGAGGGAGAGGAACTGACCTGCCTGTACACCGAAAAGGGCGCGCCTGCCCAGGCAAGCGCCCAGGCCGTTTTAGTGGCGGTGGGCCGCCGCCCCAATACCGAAGGGCTGTTTGCCTCCGACTGGGCGCCCCCCATGGAGCGGGGCCGCATCCCGGCGGATGCCAACGGCCGCACCGGGCTGGAAGGGCTGTGGGCCATCGGAGACGTGACCGGCGGTATCCAGTTGGCCCATGCGGCCACGGCCCAGGGCCTCAACGCAGTAGCCTGCATGCTGGGCCGGGCGCCCGGCCAGCGGCTGGACGTGGTGCCCTCCTGCGTATACACCAGCCCGGAAATCGCCACCGTGGGCCTGACTGCCGACGAGGCCAAAAAGCAGGGCATCCCGGTGCAGGTGAAAAAACAGGCCATGGGCGGCAACGGCAAAACCATCCTTACCCGGCAGGAGCGCAGCTTCCTCAAGGTGGTGACCCACGGCGAGACCGGCGTGATCCTGGGGGCCCAGCTCATGTGCGGGCGGGCCACCGACATGATCGGGGAGTTTTCCTCCGCCGTGGCAAACGGGCTGACCCTGGCCCAGCTGGCCGGGGTGATCCGCCCCCACCCCACCTTCAACGAGGCGGTGTGGGAACTGGCCCGCAGCTGAACTCAATCTCGTTTTCGGCTTTGCTTCCTGCCTGAACAGGGGAAGCAAAGCTTCGGAATTTTGTTAAAGAGAAAGGAGCAAGCAAGAACAATGAGCGCACAAACCAAAGCACGTCCCAAAGGTTCCGGCCTGGAAAAGGTCATGGGAGCCGTAGAAAGGGTGGGCAACCTGCTGCCCCATCCCTTCTGGCTCTTCGCATTGCTGGGAGCGATCACGGTGGTCCTTTCCGCCGTTCTCAGCGCCATCAACTGGTCGGCCTCCTATGAAACGGTGGTGGACGGCGTATTGCAGACCACGGATGTGAGCGTGGTCAACCTGATGACCTTCGACACCCTGGCCTATTACCTCACCAACTTCATCAAAATCTTCATGAACTACTACCCCCTGGGTATGCTGATTCTGATGACTATCGGCGTAGGCTATGCCGAAAAGCTGGGCCTGTTTGACGCGCTGATGCGCAAGGCCGTGGTGGGCGCCCCCATCATGATCATCTTCATCTCGGTGGCCTTTGTGGGCGTCAACTCCAGCATTGGCTTCGGCGCCGGCGTGGTCTTTACCATGGTCATTGCGGCAGCCGTGTTCAAGTCCATGGGCCTGCACCCCTGGATCGGTATCATCATGGGCTATGCAGCGGCCAACGGTGGTTACACCGCCTGCCTGCTCCCATCCGCTACGGATACCGCCCTCTGCGGCATTTCCGCCCAGATCGTGGAGGCCAACGGCATTGTGGACTCCACCGGCGTGGCTCCTCCCACCCATGCCATGATCAACTACTACTTCATTTTTACGGCCACCTTCCTGATCACCGCCGCCTGCGTGCTGGTGACCAAGTATGTCACCGCCCCCTACCTGAACAAGCAGCATCCGGAACTTACCTACAAGAAGGACGCCAGCGACCTGAACAAGATGAAGGTCACCGCGGTGGAGAGCAAGGGCCTGCGCTGCGCCGGCATCGCCTCCCTGATCTATGTGGTGGTTCTGGTGGCCGCCTGCATCCCCAAGAACTCCTTCATGCGGGCTGAGGACGGTACCCTGGTGCCCAACTCCCCCCTGCTGAACATGATCATTCCCCTGCTGTTCTTCTTCTTCATGATCGTGGGCACCGCCTACGGCATCGGCACCGGCCAGATCAAGATGTGGAAGGATATCCCCATCGCCATGGAAAAGTGCCTGGATATGGCCGCTTCCTTCATGATCGTCTGCCTTACCGCCTGCATCTTTGTAGACCTGTTCTCCAAGAGCGGCATCGCCACCGTGCTGGCAGCCAAGGGCGCGACCCTGCTCACCAGCCTGAACGTGGGCAATGTGGCCCTGTTCGCCCTCATCATCCTGCTGTCCTGCTTCTGCAACCTGTTCATCACCAGCAACAGCGGCAAGTGGGTCATGCTGGCCCCCTTCCTGGTGCCCATGCTGGCCATGCTGGATGTGAGCCCCGCCATGACTCAGGTGCTCTACCGTATCGGCGACTCTACCTTCAATATCCTCTCTCCCGTGGAGCTGAACGTGCCCATCGCTCTGGGCCTGCTGGAAAGCTACAAGGTCAGCGAGAAGGATAAGGTGGGCCTGGGTACCCTGATTTCCATGCAGATCCCCTACGCCATCGTTTACCTGATCGTCTTCTTCCTGCTGGTGCTGGTCTTCTACTTCTTCGACCTGCCCCTGGGCCCCGGCGCCTCCATCTTCCTGTAAGCAAAAATATGATGAAACAAGCCCGGCCGCCCTTTGGGGCGGCCGGCAATCCTCACAAAGAAATAAGAAAAGAGGGATAGTATGATTTCTATGGATCTCACCGGCAAGGTGGCCATGGTCACCGGCGCGGGCGGCGGCATCGGCTCCGCCCTCAGCCTGGACCTGGCCGGCCTGGGCGCGGATATGGTGCTCACCTGCCAGAGCTCCCGCAAAAAATGCGAGGAACTGGCCAAGCAGATCGAGGCCATGGGCCGGAAAGTCTGCGTGGTGCAGGGGGATATCTCCCACCCCGAGGATTGTGCCCGGATGGTGGAAGAGGGCACCGCTTATCATGGCAAGCCCATCCAGATCTTGGTGAACAACGCGGGATTTTTCTATGACGTGGTGCCCCTGATTGAGATGAGCGACGCCCAGGTAAGCAAGACCATCGACATCAACCTGAAAGGCACCATGTACATGTCCCGTGAGGTCTGCCGCCGCATTGTGGACGCCGGCCTGCCCGGCCGTGTGGTGAACATCTCCTCCGGCGCGGGGCATTCCGGCCGTGTGAATTTCAGCAATTACTGCGCCAGCAAGGCGGGCGTGCTGGGCCTGACCCGGGCCATGGCGCTGGAGCTTGCCCCCAAGCACATCAATGTGAACTCGGTGTCGGTGGGCTATGTGGAGGTAGGCCGCTGGGAAGGCGACGAGGGCAAGGACGCGGTGCGCGCCAACATCATCCCCCGCATCCTTCTGCGCCGCCCCGGCGAGCCCCGGGATATCTCCCGTATGGTCTGCTTTTTGGTCAGCGAGTGCGGCGACTGGATCACCGGCAGTGATTTCAAGATCGACGGCGGCGAATCCTGCGGCCGTGTACCCTTCCAGGATTGAACATCAGGCTCCGGCCCGGCCGGGGCCTGTATTTGCCCGAAATCTTTTGAACAGAAAAGAGGTTGCGATATGACTCGGAAAGAAATGGAACAGCTGCTGCTGAGCGAGGTGAGCGCCGACCGACTGATGGAGGACGCCCGATATATCACCAGTGAGGATCGGGAATCCGGCAGCCCGGGCGAAAAGCGGGCGGCAGAGTATTTCCGTCAGGTGATGAGCGGGCTGGGCCTGCAAACCGACATCCATTATGTGGAAAACTACATCAGCCTGCCCGAAAAAGGTACCCTGACCCTGCAGGACGGCACGGCTCTGGCCTCCTGCATCACCCACAGCTACGGCGCCAGCACCGGCCCCGAGGGACTGAAGGGCGAGGCGGTCTTTTTCTCCGGCAGCGAGGATGTGAAGGGCAAGGTCGCCGTAATGCGGGGCCTAGCCTCGGCAGTGCCCTGCAAAAACCTGGAGGGCCGGGGCGCCGTGGGTATCATCTGCATCACCAGCGGCGATTACCCCTATAACATGTCCATCAGCCCCATCTGGGGCCAGCCGGTGCCCTCCACCGTCGATCTGCTCTCCAAGATCCCGGTGGTCACCGTGAACACCCCGGACGGGGACAAGCTCCTGGCCGCCATGGAAAAAGGCGAAAACCAGGTGACCATGACCGCCCAGGTCTCCACCAAGTTCCGCACGGTGCCGGTCTGCGTGGCCGAGCTGAAGGCGGATAAGCCCACCAGCCGCTTTGTCATGTTCGGCGGCCATGTGGACGCCTGGCATAAGGGCGGCGCCGACAACGGCGGCTCCAACGCGGTGGTGCTGGAACTGGCCCGGGTGTTCAGCAAGCACACCGACCTGCTCAACACCAACATCCGTTTTGTCTGGTGGAGCGGCCACAGCAACGGCCGGTACAGCGGCAGCAACTGGTATGCCGATACCCATTGGGAGGATATCCACGAAAACGCGGTGGCCAACTTTGATATCGACACGGTGGGCACCAAAGGCTCCAACAATTTTGACCACATCGAGTGCAACAAACAGTGCTATACCCTGGGCCGCTCGGTGGTAAAGGAGCGCACCGGCCAGGACCCCCATTATATGCGGATCCAGCGCAACGGCGACCAGTCCTTCTGGGCCCACGGCGTGCCCACCCTCTTTGAGTGCCTCTCCCTCCAGCCGGTGGACGGCGCCGGCAAGGGCACCTTCATGCCCGGCCTGCCCTGGTACTGGCACACCACCCAGGACCTGTTCGAGCACCTGGGCCGGGAAGAACTGCTGCGGGACGCCCAGATCTTTGCCCTGGCCATCTGGCGCACGGTGGCGGCCAACGCCTACCCCTTCGCCTTTGCCGAGCTGGCCGGCGAGATGCGCTCCGACCTGGAAAAATACCAGGCCGAAGCCCAGGGAAAATTTGATCTTTCCCAGGTGCAGGCCCTGGTGGACCGGCTGGAAGGCCAGTTCCGGGCCCTGGATGACAAGATCGCCGGGCTGAACAGCCTGGAGACCCTCACCCCCGAGCAGGAGCAGCAGGCGAAAGAGCTGAACGATCTGTGCATGGAGCTGAACCGAATCCTGATCCCGGTGCACTACTGCAAGAACGGCGACCTGTTCCAGGTAGACCTGGCCATTCCCATCCCCGCCTTCCCCGAGTTCGACGAGGTGAAAAAGCTGGCGGCCATGGACCCGGCCAGCGACGGCTTCAAGTTCCAGGAGCGGCAGCTGCTGCGGGAGCGCAACCGGGTATACCATTACCTGAACAAGGCGGTCAAGCGGCTGGAAGCGGCAGGCCTGTAAGACGGGAGGGCGCAGCATGAAATACACATTGGTGGGCGCGGGGGCCATCGGCGGCTCCATGGCAGCCTGGCTTAGCCGGGCGGGGGCCGAAATCCTCTATGTGGATGTGGTGCCCCAGCATGTGCAGGCCATGAACGAAAAAGGCCTGACCATTCAGGACCCCCGGGAAGGGGATTTCACCGTGCCGGTGAAGGCGGCCCTGCTGGATGAGCTGACCGAACCGCTGGAGGTGGTCTTTCTGGCCACCAAGACCCAGCACACCCGCAGCGCCATGGAAAAGATCGCCCCGCTGCTCAAGCCGGATGGCTATGTGGTCAGCCTGCAGAACGGCATCAACGAGTATGTGATCGCCGAATATGTGGGGCAGAACCGAGTGATCGGGGCCTTTGTGAACTGGGCCGCCGATTATATCGGGCCGGGTGTGATCCGGTTTGGGGGCCACAGCAATTTTGTGATCGGCGAGCTGGACGGCAGCATCAGCCCCCGACTGCTGGAATTGCAGAAGTTCTGCTCCCCCTTCCAGCCGGTGGAGGTGAGTGAGAATGTGATGCGCCAGCTTTGGAGCAAACAGGTGAATATCAGCGCCATGTTTGCCACCGGCATCACCCATCTGCTCATCCCCGGCGGGCTGGAATTCGAGCCCTCCCAGGAGGCCATCGCCTGCCTGGCGCTGGAGGCCATGCAGGTGCCCAAAAAGATGGGGGTGGAGCTGGTGGACTTTGACGACTTCCGCCCCGGTCTGTACCGGGAGGGCAGATACCGGGAGGCCATGCAGGTCACGGCGGACCACTACCGCCCCATGGTCAAGAACTACACCGGCCTGTACCGGGACCTGGCGGTGCGCAAGCGGCCCAGCGAGATCGACGGTACCGTGGGCACCACGGTGGAGATGGGCGAAAAGCAGGGGCTTTCCCTGCCGCTCAGCCGCCGTTTGGTGGAGATGGTGCATGAGATCGAAGCGGGAAAACGGGAGATCTGCACCGAAAACTTGCTGGAACTGCAGGCGGAATACAAGCGCCTGTACCCGAACGGCCTGGAAGAGCTGAGAAGCCGGGTATAAGCCAAAGATGCGGCAAAGGGGGCGGGGCGGTTTTGCCCCGCCCCCCTTTTTGTGGTACAATGCTCCTCGAAAAGAAAAGAGGAAGAATCGTGGAAAATCAGAAAACCATTTCCCCAAAAGAGATCGATTTTACCAACGGCCAACTCTGGGCCCTGGTGCTGCCCCTGGTGATCGAGCAGCTGCTCTCCATCACCGTGGGCCTGGTGGATTCCCTGATGGTGGCCAGTGTGGGCGAGGCCGCCGTTTCGGCGGTATCCCTGGTGGATTCCATCAGCAACCTGATGATCAATATCTTTGCGGCCCTGGCCACCGGCGGCGCCGTGGTGGCGGGCCGGTATATGGGCCGCAGGCAGGCGGATGATGCCCGGGCCAGCGGCCGGCAGCTGCTCTGGATGATGTTCTGGGTCTCGCTGGTGGTCACCGGCTGCATGTATCTGTTCAAGGGTTTCTGGCTCAAGGTGCTGTTCGGCACCATCGAGCCGGATGTGGCAGCTGCCACCGACACCTATTACCGGATCATAATGGCCTCCATCCCCTTCATGGCCCTGTACAGCGGGGGCGCGGCCCTTTTCCGTACCATGCACCGCTCCAAGATCACCATGAAGATTTCCCTGTTCATGAATATCCTGAACGTGGTGGGCAACGCCCTGCTGATCTTCGGCTTCGGCATGGGGGTGGAAGGG
Organism: Allofournierella massiliensis; assembly: GCF_021531255.1. Lineage (GTDB taxonomy): Bacteria > Bacillota > Clostridia > Oscillospirales > Ruminococcaceae > JAFBIO01. The sequence continues at coordinate 20,345 of NZ_JAFBIO010000016.1, forward strand.
GTGGCCTATCCCACCCTGGTCTCCCGCATGGCGGCGGCCGGGATCATTCTGGGGCTGCTTCTCCGGCCGGATCAGGACCTGCACATCCGGGGCCTGCTGCGCACCCGGCCGGACCGTCAGGCCATGCGGGACATTCTGGCGGTAGGGGTGCCCGGCGGGGTGGAGAATATCATGTTCCACTTTGGCCGGCTGGTCATCACCAGCATCATTTCCGGCATGAGCACCGCCGCCATCGTGGCCAACGCCATTGGCAATACCCTGGGCCTCTTCCATATCTTTGCGGCCCAGTCCATCGGACTGGGGATGGTCACGGTGGCCAGCCAGTGCGTGGGGGCGGGCAGCGCGGCCAAGACCCGGCTGTATACCCGCAAGCTGATGAAGGCCATGTTCATGGCCCAGGCCGGGGTGAACCTGGCCCTGGCCCTGGCCACCCCGGCGCTGCTGGCCCTGTACAATGTGTCGGCCGAAGCTACCCGGCTGGCCCTTATCGTGAGCCTGCTGCACGGCGCTTTTTCGGTGATTTTGTATCCGCCGGCCTTTGGATACTGCAACACCCTGCGGGCAGCGGGCGATGCCCGGTATGTGATGGTGGTTTCCAGCGCCACCATGTGGCTGGGGCGGATCCTGGCGGGGTATCTGCTGGGAGTGAGCTTTGGTTTCGGGATCGTGGGCGTATGGATGGCCCAGGCGGTTCTGGACTGGGGGCTGCGCTCGGTCTTTTTCGTATCCCGCTACCGCAAGGGCGGCTGGGAGAAGAACCTGGCGGCCCAGGCAAAGGCCTGAAAAATATTTTTTGAAAAAACAGGCGGAATGCTTGACAAACATGGAACTGCATGGTATTATAACACTTGCAGTTGCGTTGGTAGCTCAGCTGGATAGAGTGTCTGACTACGAATCAGAAGGTCAGGGGTTCGAGTCCCTTCCAGCGCACCAAGCCCGGTTTCCTTTTGGGAACCGGGCTTTTTTGTGCGTTTTATACGCAGGAACGAAAAATGTTCAAAAAGTTTGCCGGGCCCCAGAAAATTTTTGTTGACAAAACCGGGGGCGGGCCGTATAATACAGACGACAACTGAATCACCCAAACCGATGAGGCAGAGGAAAATCAGTGAACGATCCTTCCAGAGAGCGGGGGCAGGTGCGAGCCCCGCAGGAGCGGCTGAAGAATATGGACTGCTGAGGGCGGCGTTAAATGCGCCGACGCCAGGGCCTGCGTAAGTGGCCGGGGATATGTTGGTATCCCGCAGAGGGCTCCTGTCATGGGGGCCGAATCAAGGTGGCACCGCGGAAGAATTTTCGCCCTTGAGTCGCAAACCAATTGCGGCTCAGGGGCGTTTTTTTATCCCTTTCCCCCGAGCCGGAGAGTCAGGAAAGGAGAAAAACATGAACAGCCAACGGAAAATCACCATTCTGGGCGCGGGGCATGTGGGCAGCCACTGCGCCATGGCCCTGGCGGCAGGAGCCGTCTGTGAGGAGATCGTCCTGGTGGACGCGCTGCCCGAAAAGGCAGCGGCCCAGGCCCTGGATGTGGCGGACGCCCTGTCCTTTCCGCCCCGACCGGTGACGGTGCGGGCGGGCACCCTGGCCGACTGTGCCGATGCGGATATCCTGGTGGTGGCCATCGGCAAGCCCCGGCTGCCTGGCCAGACCCGGCTGGACCTTCTGGCCGATTCGGTCCGCTCCCTGCAGGAGCTCACCGCTCAGCTGCGGCCCATGGGGGTGAAGGGACTGGTGATCTCCATCACCAACCCCGCCGACATTGTGGCCGACTACCTGCGCCGGGGGCTGGGCCTTCCCCGCAGCCGGGTGTTCGGCACCGGCACCTTGCTGGATACCGCCCGCCTGATCCGGATCTTCTCGGAGGAAAGCGGGCTGGCCCGCTCTTCCATCAGCGCCTTCTCCATGGGTGAACACGGGGATTCCTCCATGGTTCCCTTCTCCCAGGTCCGGCTGGGCGGGCTGCCCTTTGAGGCCTACCCCAACCTGAGCCGGGAAAGAATCCTGGAACGCACCCGCCGGGCGGGGATGGATGTGATCGAGGCCAAGGGCAGCACCGAATTCGGCATCAGCCAGGCGCTGGCATCCCTGTGCGGTTCCATCCTGGCCGACGAAAAGCGGGTGCTTCCCCTCTCGGTGGAGCTGCAGGGGGAATATGGCCAGACCGGCGTCCACTGCGGGGTACCCTGCCGGGTGGGCCGCCAGGGCATTGAGGAGATCGTGGTCCTGCCCCTGACCGCCCAGGAACAACAGCAGCTGGATGCCTCCTGCCAAGTCATCCGCAGCCATATCGAATCCGGCCTTGAGATCGCGCCCCTGCCCTGAAAGGCGGCGCTCCCAAAAACCAATACCGATACAAACACCATTGCGATAGAGAAATTTTGAAAGAAAGAGGAAAAAGAACATGAAAAAGATCCGTATGACCGCCGTCCTGGCCCTGACCGCCGCCTTCTCCCTGGCCCTGAGCGCCTGTGGTTCCTCTGCCTCTTCCGCGGCTTCTTCCGCTTCCGCCGCCGGTTCGGGGGCCTCTGCCCCCGCCGGAGATCCCATCCGGGTCTCCATCGTCCAGCCCATGAGCCACACCTCCCTGGATCAGATCCGGGATACCATCGTGGCCCAGCTGGAGGCCAGCGGCCTGAATTTTGAGATCGAGACCCAGAACGCAAACGGCGACACCTCGGCCCTCAACACCATCCTGCAGAACGAGAAGAGCAGCGGGGTGGATATCCTGATCCCCATTGCCACCTCCACCGCCCAGAGCGCCAAGAGCGTCTTTGAGGGCAGCGACCTGCCCATCATCTTCGCCGCGGTCTCCGATCCGGTGGCCGCCGGCCTCACCGGCGAGGGATGCGAGAACATCACCGGCGTTTCCAACAACATCCCAGCCGATGAGATCGTCAAACTCATCTCCAACTTCCAGCCGGATTACCAGAAGATCGGCTTTTTGTACACTTCCAGCGAGACCAACTCGGTCTCCACCATCAATGCGGCCAAGGCCTACTGCGACGAAAACGGCATTGCCTATGAAGATGCCTCCATCGCGGCCCTCTCCGAACTTCCCACGGCGGTGAACAGCCTGCTCTCCAAGGGAGTGGATGCCCTGTACACCGGCAACGACAACTCCATCGCCTCGGCCATGCCCACCTACACCGACGCGGCCTACAGCCGGAAGGTGCCGGTTTACTGCGGGGCCGACTCCATGGTGGCGGACGGCGGCTTTGCCACCATCGGCGTGGATTACGTCCAGCTGGGCCAGCAGGCTGCCGACCTGACCCTGAAGGTGGCCGAGGGTACCTCCCCCGCCGACCTGCCCTATGAGACCCTCAGCGAGTACGCCAAGTATGTGAACCTGCAGGCTGCGGATACCCTGGGCCTGGAGCTGACCGACGAAATGCTGGAAGGCTACAACGTCCTGGTGGAAAAGGACGGCACCAGCCACTTCGGCGAATGATCAAGACAAGGGGAGAGTGAACGGGATGGATCTTTTTAACCTGCTGATCTCGGCGCTGGGCCAGGGCTTTGTCTATGCCCCCATGGCGCTGGGGGTGTTCGTCTCCTTCCGGGTACTGAACACCCCGGACCTGACGGTGGACGGCAGCTTTGTCTTCGGCATGACCGCCTGCGCCGCCGTCACGGTAGCGGGCCACCCCATCGGGGGCATTCTGGCCGGCATCCTGGCCGGGGCCCTGGCGGGGCTGGTCACCGGCCTTTTGCAGACCAGCCTGCGGCTCAACCCCATCCTGTCCGGCATCCTCACCATGACCGGGCTGTACACCGTGAACTATGCGGTGCTGGGCGGCCAGTCCAACCTGTACCTGCAGAGCACCCCGGAAGGGGGCACCCCGGTGCCCAGCAATACCATTTATAAGATGTTCGGCAGCGGGGATGCCTCTTCCCTCCTGCTCTCGGTGCTATTGGTGGCGGCGGCCTGTGCCGGGCTCATCGTCTTTTTCAAGACCCGTTCCGGCATGGCGGTGCGGGCCACCGGCGACAACGAGGAGATGGTCCGCTCCTCCTCCATCAACGCCGATCTTTCCCGGGTGGGGGGCATCATGCTTTCCAACGCCCTGGTGGGCTTTTCCGGCGCCATGCTCTGCCAGCAGCAGCGCTACGCCGACCTGGGCTGCGGCAGCGGTATGCTGGTGGTGGGGCTGGCCTCGGTGATCATCGGCCAGGCCCTCTTCGGCCGGCACAGCGTCAGCCTGGGCATCCTCTCGGCGGCGGTGGGCTCGGTGGTCTACCGGTTCATCCTGCAGCTGGCCTATCAGATCGATATGCCCAGCTACACCGTCAAGCTGCTCAGCGTGATCATTGTGGTGGCGGCCCTGAGCCTGCCTCTTGCCAAGCAGAACCTGAGCCTGGCCAAAGCGCGCCGGGCGGGAAAGGGGGAAACGAAATGAACAGCCAGCTTTCCATCCGGGGGCTTACCAAGAAGTTTGAGGCCGGCACCCCCAACGAAAAGATCGCCCTGGACAAGGTGGACCTGGAAGTGCAGAAGGGGGAATTCATCACCCTGCTGGGTTCCAACGGGGCGGGCAAATCCACCCTTTTCAACGCCATTCTGGGCAAATTCCTGCCGGACGAGGGGCGTATCCTGCTGGACGGAGAGGACATCACCTACCAAAAGGATTACAAGCGGGCCCTGAACATCGGCTGCCTGTTCCAGAACCCCCTGCGGGGCACTGCCCCCAACATGACCATTGAGGAAAATCTGGCCCTTGCCTATACCCGCAAGGCCTCCCGCTCCTTCTTTGCATTGAACCGGAAGGATTCCGACTATTTCCGCCAGATTCTGGCCAGCCTGGACATGGGCCTTGAAGACCGGATGAAGACCCGGATGGGTCTGCTCAGCGGCGGCCAGCGGCAGGCGGCGGCCTTGCTCATGGCCACCATCGCCCGCCCCAAGCTGCTTTTGCTGGATGAGCACACCGCCGCCCTGGACCCTGCCTCCTCCCGCAAGGTGCTGGAGGTGACCAAGCAGATCATTGCCGAGGACGGCCTCACCGCTTTGATGATCACCCATGATATGGAACAGGCCCTGCGGCTGGGCAGCCGCACCCTCATGATGGATTCCGGCCGGATCGTACTGGATATCCAGGGGGAGGAGCGGGCCCGGATGAGCCCCCGGGAACTGGCAGAACTCTTCGGCAAAAAAGCCCGGGAGGGCCTTTCGGACCGGACCATGCTGGCCCTGTGAAAAGCGGCCCTTTCCCCAATAAGATCAAGAAAAAAGCCCCGCCCTCCCGGCGGGGCTTTTTGTCGGCAAAGAGGCGAAAATATCAGGCGAAGCAAAGCCAAATATGCCTGGACAAGGCAGGAAAAACCATGCTATCATACGGGTAAGAAGGCAGAAGCGATCTGCCGGGAAACGGAGGCGGAGATCCATGGCCAAAAAGCACCTGGCGCTGCTCATCCCCCACACCGATGTGATGCTGGAAAGCGATTTCCGCGCAGCCCTGCCGGAGGAGTGGGTCTGCCACGCCTGCCGGATGTATCTGGAAGAGGTGGGGGAAGAAGCGGAAAAGAAGATGGTGGATGAGGGGGTGCCCTCTGCGCTGAAAACCCTGCGGGGGATCGTCCCCTTTAACGGGGTGGTGTTCGGCTGCACCTCCGCTTCCGCCGTGTATGGGAAAGAGGGGCTGGAGCGGCTCCACCGGCAGATGGGTCAGGCCTTGGACTGCCCGGCCCAGAGCGCCTTTGGGGCCCTCAAGGAGCGGATCCTTCAAAAGGGCGGGCCGGATCTTGCCCTGTTCACCCCCTACACTGCCCCGGTAAATCGCTTTTTCTGCCGTACCCTGGAAAGCTTTGGCCTGCGGGCAGTCTTTCAGGTGGGGCTGGGCCTGTCCAGCGACCCGGAAATCGCCGCCTGCCCGCCGGAAAAGATCCTGTCTCTGGCCCGGGAAAACCGGGAAGAGGTGCAGGCTTCCGGCGCCGGTCTGGCTGTGTTTTCCTGCACCAACTTCCGGGCCATGGAGATCCGCCGGCAGCTGGAAGAGATCCTGGAAATGCCGGTGCTCACCAGCAACCAGTGCCTGGCGGATTGGGTGAAGGAACTGTGAGGGAAAGAAAAGAGGGCAAGGAATGGAAAAAGGGAAAAATTTGTATCTGGGCGTTGTGGCGGATGATTTTACCGGGGCGGGGGACGCGGCCTCTTTCCTGCGGGCGGCGGGGCTGAATACCCTGCTTTTGAGCGGGGTGCCCCGGGCGGAGATGGAGGAAGAGTGCGACGCAGTGGTCATCGCCCTGAAAAGCCGCAGCGCGCCGGTCAGCCAGGCGGTGAGCGAAAGCCTGGAAGCCTTCCGCTGGATGGAGCGGGCCGGGGCCCAAAAACTGTATTTCAAGTACTGCTCCACCTTTGATTCCACCCCGGCGGGGAATATCGGCCCGGTGGCGGACCGGATGCTGGAAGAGCTGGGGCAGCCCTATACCCTGCTCTGCCCGGCCCTGCCGGTAAACGGGCGGACGGTGCGAGAGGGCGTACTGTATGTGAAGGGGGTGCCCCTGGCCCAAAGCCCCATGAAGGACCATCCCCTCAACCCCATGTGGGCCTCCGAGATCCCCTCCCTCATGGCGCCCCAGTCTGCCTACCCCTGCCGGGCGGTAAGCCGGCGGGAATGGCAGGAGGGGCAGCTGGAGGATATTCTGGCGGAATGCCGGAAACAGGCGGACCACTTTTATCTGGTGCCGGACCAGGAGACCGAGGAGGATGCCCGGGGACTGCTGGCCCGGTTCGGCGGGCTCCGGTTCCTCACTGGCGGTTCCGGCCTGATGGAGGCCATTGCGGCGGACGGCCCCCGCACCGGGGCAGGCAGCGTGCCTGTCCAGGGGGCGCAGGGGCCGGCCATCCTTTTGTCGGGCAGCTGTTCCCGGGCCACCCAGAGGCAGATTCTGCGCTACCGGCAGGAACACCCCTCCTGCGCGCTCTGGGCCGAAAAGCTGCTGGACGGGCGGCAGAGCTATGAGGAACTGTGGGCCTTTTATCAGGAACATCAGGAACAGGCCCCTCTGTTTTACAGCGCGGGGGCGTCCGAACCCTTGATGCAAGGGGAGGAAGAGAGCCGGAGGGACCGCTGGGCAGCCGCGGTTCTGGAGCGCACCCTGGCCCGGCTGGCCCAGGACGCTTTAACCCAGGGGGCCCGGCGGCTGATCGTGGCGGGGGGCGAGACCAGCGGGGCGGTGGCCCGGCAGCTGGGCTTTGAGGGGTACCGCATCGGGGATTCGGTGGCCCCGGGCGTTCCGGTCATGGTGCCCCTGGGCAGCCCTCAGGTGCGGGTGGTATACAAATCCGGCAATTTCGGCGAGGCGGACTTTTTTGAAAAGGCCCTGGCCATGACCGGCCCCGCTGGGGAAAAATAAAGAAACCCGGCGCTTTTTTTGGAAAGCGCCGGGTTTGGTCTTTTTTCGGGGGGATTTTTCAGCCCTTTTTCCCCCGGTTCTGCGCCGGGAAACTGGTAAGATGAAAACAGACAGGCTCCCCGTCCCCTTCTTAATCCTGGTGGGGATTGTCGGTGAGCTGGATGGCCGGGAAAAGATGGGCGTACTGCTTCAGGGTGCTGCAGGCGGTGGAAAGCAGCGAGGTACAGGTGCTCGTTTTCTCCGGCGTCATGTCCAGCACCGAGCTGGATACGCTGAGAGCGCCTGCTACCCGGCCGTCGTTGGTGCGGATGGCCTGCGCCACGCACTTGACCCCCAGGGTCTCCTCCTCCAGATCCAGGGCAAACCCCCGGCGGCGGCTGGCTTCCAGCTCGGCCCGCAGTTTCTCCGGGTCGGTGATGGTGTGGGGGGTGTAGGCCGGCAGCCCGTGCCGCCGGATCACCTCGTCTACCTGGGCGGGGGTGAAGTAACTCAGCATGGCCTTGCCGCAGCCGGTACAGTGCAGGGGCAGGGTCTTGCCGGCAATGGAATACCGTACCCGGCGCTGGCCCGGGCAGACCGACTCCAGATAAAACACCAGGCCGTTCAGGTGGGTGGTGAGATAGATAAAGCTGTCGGTTTGGCTTTCCAGTTCCTCCATCACCGGCAGGGCGTACTGGATGATGGGGGTAGAGGCGTGCACGCAGTAACTGCGCTCCATCAATTTATAACCCAGTCGGTAGCTGGTGCTGCCCTTTACCCGGTACAGAAAACCGGCCCCTTCCAGGGTGCGCAGCTGGTTGAGCAGGGTGCTTTTGGGGCAGTGCAGCTGCTGGGTGATCTGGGTCAGGGTGAGTTCGGGGCGCGAGGGGGAAAAACAGTTGAGGATCTCCAGCGCCCGGGCCACGGCGTTTACCTTTCCGGCTCCCGCGGAAAAGTCCGATTCCATGGAGGGCAGCAGGCTTTCCTGGATTTCTTCTGTATTCATGAAAGTGTTCTCCGGCCGTTATACATTTTGAAAAAAGGAGCGCCTATCAACTCCCGTATGACCAAGAGTAGCCTGTTTCGGCAAATTTGTCAATAATGCGCTTGCCCAATAGTTGGTTTCGACAAAAATATCTAAAACACTGGACAAATGCGAAAAGAGGAAGTAAAATCGTGGTGCAGTAGGGCGAAACTTTGTTCAGCCTGAATGAACAAAACACCAACACCCTTACGAAACACCGCGGCCCTTTCACAGGGCCTTCTGCCGTATGGGCAAAAAGTCCTCCGGGGCTTTTCCCAAAGTATGGCATTCCGTCTCAGAATCCTTTATAATAAAGAAAGCGATAGGTGAAACAGCAGATGAAAAAACTGTATGGTGTGATCACCGCCATGACCACCCCTTTCGATGAAGCCGGGCAGGTGGATGTGAAGGCCCTGGCCGCCCAGACCGAGTTCCTGATTGGCAAAGGGGTGGATTGCCTGTATCCCTGCGGCACCACCGGTGAGATGTACCTGATGAGCGCCGAGCAGCGGGAGCTGGTGGCCGAGACCGTGGTCAAGACGGCGGCCGGCCGGGTGACCGTCTTTATCCACTGCGGCGCCATGACCCAGGATGAGACCATCCGCCTGATGCAGCACGCCGAGAAGATCGGCGCCGACGGCGTGGGCGTGGTTACCCCCAGCTATTTCACCGTGGATGAAAAGAGCATGATCGCCTACTACAAGGCTGTCTGCGCGGCTGTCAGCGAGGATTACCCGGTGTACGCCTACGTGATCCCCCAGCTGGCCCACAACGATATCACCGCTGACACCATGGAAAAGATCGCTGCCGAGTGCAAGAACCTGATCGGCGTGAAGTACAGCTACCCGGATATGGGCCGCCTGTGCGAGTACCTGCGGGTGCGGGGCGGCAACTTCTCGGTGGTATACGGCGCGGACGCTCAGTTCCTGCCTGCCCTGGCCATGGGCGCCGACGGCACCGTTTCCGGCTGCTCCGGCCCCTTCCCCGAGCCCTTCGTGGAGGTGTACAAGCTCTGGAAGGAAGGCAAGCTGGAAGAGGCCAAGGCCGCTCAGGTCAAGGCCAACGTTCTGGTCAAGCTGATGAAGGCCGGCGCGGATATGTCCATCTTCAAGCACATCCTCACCTGGCGCGGCATTGAGGGCGGCCGCATGCACAAGCCCCTCCTGGATTTGAATGAAACAGAAAAGGCTCGGCTGTACGAGCAGGTCAAGCCCTATCTGGAGTAATTATAGAAAAAACCTACAACCCAAAATGAAGGAGAAATTCAAGATGAAAAAGATTCTTGCACTGGCTCTTGCCTCGGCCATGGCAGTCTCTCTGGTAGCTTGCGGCGGTTCTTCCAGCAGCTCCAGCGCTGCGGCCTCCACCCCCGCTTCCGGCAGCACCGCTGCTTCCGGCGCGGCCACCACCACCGACTTCCCCACTGATCAGATCACCATCATCTGCCCCTACTCTGCGGGCGGCGCTTCCGATACCACCAGCCGTATCTTCGCTTCCGAGCTGGAGAAGGCCATCGGCACCTCTGTGGTGGTTGAGAACAAGACCGGCGCTTCCGGCGCCGTGGGCCTCGAGGCTGTGCGCAGCGCTAATCCCGACGGCTACACCATGGCTTACATGCCTGTTGAGTCCACCATGATCTCTTCTCTGGGCTACACCGACCTGACCACCAACGACTTCAAGTTCATCTGCCGCGTCATGACCATTCCCGCTGCCGTGACTGTCCGCGCTGACAGCGAGTGGGAGACCTTCGACGACTTCCTGGCTTACGCCAAAGAGCATCCCGGTGAGCTCCGTGTGGGCAACTCCGGCACCGGCTCCATCTGGCACATTGCCGCCGCCACCATCGAGAAGGAGTGCGGCGTGACCTTCAACCATGTTCCCTACGACGGCGCTGCTGACGCCATCGCTGCTCTGCTGGGCGGCACCCTGGAGGCTGTGACCGTGTCTCCCTCCGAGGTTAAGACCAACGTTGACTCCGGCGAGTTCCGCGTTCTGAGCGTTCTGGGCGAGAACCGCTCTTCCGTCTGCCCCGATGTTGAGACTGCTCAGGAGCAGGGCTACGACATCACCATCCAGGGCTGGGGCGGCTTCGCGGTTCCCAAGGACACTCCCGACGACGTGGTTGCCGCTCTGGAAGCTGCTGCCGAGACCGCTGCCAACTCTGACGCTGTGAAGGACCTGCTGACCCAGAAAGGCTACGAGCATGCCTACCTGAGCGGCGCCGACATGGACGCTGTGGCTGCTGAAGAGCTGGCCTACTTCACCGATCTGATCCCCAGCCTGGGCATCGTGCAGGGCTAAGGCTCCGCTTCGGAAAGGATGATCCCCCTTTGGGGGAGATAAAGTCTTGAGAACAAGGGAGGGCCGCATCATCACAACTGGGATGAGTGCGGCCCTTTTCCCTGTCAAGATCGCGTAAAGACCATGCAAAGGCCTTCCAAAAGGCCCAGGGTCTTGTCTTGCAACTGGTTCAAAGCTTAGAAAGGTATCCTATTATGCATAAAGGCGATACAATTCCCGGCCTGCTGTTTGCGCTGCTGGGCGCGTTCTGCCTGTGTGTCACCTATACCTCCCCCATGCTGAAATTCGGCTCCAACACCTCCGACGGTGTGCCCGGCGCCGGTTTCTTCCCCTACATCATGGGCAGCGTGCTGCTGATTTTCGGCCTGGCGCTGATGGTGCGTGGTATCCGTCAGCACGGCACCGTTACTTATATGAATATCACCCCCGAGATCAAGGGCAACATGAAAGTCCTGGGCCTGATGGTGGTGGGCGTGGCCCTCTACCTGGCCATCTGGAAGATCACCGAGCAGTTCCTGGTAAGCCTGGTGCTCTTTGCCCTGTATGAAAACGTGGTGCTGCGCCGCGGCAAGGTGTTCACCATCGTATTCACGGTGATCATGACCGTGTTTGTCTGGGCCCTGTTCATGAAGGGCTTCAAGGTTTCGTTCGGAGTATAAGGAGGAAGAAGTAGCATGACCGCGGAAACCTGGCTGTCGGCTCTTCAGGGCCTCCTGCAGCCTTCTGTTATTTTGTACCTGTTTGCCGGTATTGCCATCGGCACCTTTATCGGCGCGCTGCCCGGCCTGTCGGCCACCATGGGCATCGCCATCATGACCCCCATCACCTTCTGGCTGGACAAGACCGACGGTTTTGCCATGCTGATGGGTCTGTGGAACGCCGCCATCTTTGCCGGCGGTATCACTGCCATTCTGATCAACACCCCCGGCACCCCCGCCTCCCTGACCCAGGCGTGGGACGGCTACCCCCTGTATAAACAGGGCAAGGGCGGCCTGGCGCTGGGCATCAACGTGATCTTTTCCTTCCTGGGCGGCGTGGTCAGTATCCTGATGCTGATCCTGTTTGCCCAGCCCATCGCCGATTTCACCATCACCTTCGGCGCTGCCGAGTACTTCATGGTGGCCCTGTTCGGCATCAGCATGATGATCGGCGTGGCCGGCGGCGATGTGCTCAAGGGCCTGTGCATGGGCGCTTTCGGCATCCTGCTGTCCTGCGTGGGTATCGACCCCATCCTGGCCTGCAAGCGCTTTACCTTTGATATCACCTCTCTGGGTGCGGGCATCGACTTCATCCCCGTGATGATCGGTGTGTTCGGTCTGGGCGAAGTGTTCTCCCAGATCTACAGCCGCAACCGTGAGGCCGAGGCTGCCGAGGTGGAACTGCGCCGCACCAACCTGGCTCTGGGCCGTGTGCTGCCCACCGCCAAGCAGATGAAGGCCTGGACTCCCCGCTGCCTGATCGTCTCCCTGGCTGCCACCGTGATCGGCGCCATCCCCGCTGCCGGCGGCGATATCTCCGCCATCATCTGCTGGGGCAACTCCAAGAAGTTCAGCAAAGAGGGCGACAAGTACGGCCACGGCTCTGAAGAGGGTCTGGCTGTTTCCTCCACCGCCAACAACGGCGTGATCGGCGGCGCCATGATCACCATGATGACCCTGGGCCTGCCCGGTGACTCGGTTACCGCCATCCTCATCGGTTCTCTGATGATGTACGGCATGACCCCCGGCTACACCATGTTCACCGAGAACGCCGAGTTCACCTGCCAGATCATGATCCTCATGCTGCTGGCCTGCGTGGCCTTCCTGATTGTGGGCCTGGCCACCGCCAAGGTTTCCGCCAAGGTTCTGAACGTGGCTCAGCCCACTGTTTGGGCCTGCGTGAGCATCCTGTGCGTGGTTGGTTCCTACTGCATCAACAACAGCTTCACCGACGTGGTGATCATGTTCATCTTTGCCATCCTGGGCGTCTTCTTCAAGGTGTTCAACTTCCCCACCGGCCCGCTGGTTCTGGGCCTGCTGCTGGGCGGCACCCTGGAGTCCAACATGCGCCGCGCCCTGACCCTGTCTGTGGGCGACTGGAGCTACTTCATCACCCGTCCCATCTCCTGCGTGCTGTTCGTTGCCGTGCTGCTCACCTTCCTGTGGCCCATCGGCAAAGCCATCTGGGACAAGAAGAAGGCTGCCAAGCAGAACTGATGCAAGGCCTTTCGTTTGCGCAACCCCAATAAGGAAAAAACGGCAGACGCCCTGTGGGGCGCGCCCGGGGCCTTGGCCCGGCGCGTGCCCAGGCGGCGTCTGCCGCTTTGTGTGATTTTTGTGGCCGGAATCCGGTCCAGGCGGCCGGCCGCTGGCCGACCGCGGAGAGGAGAAACTGACTATGGATGTTATGAAGATCGTTCGGGATCACGGCGTCATCCCTGTGCTGGGGCTGAAAAACCCGGATACTGCCGAGGCACTGGCCGCTGCCCTCATCCAGGGCGGGCTGCCCCTGATCGAGGTCACCCTGCGCAGCGAGGGCGCTCTGGAATGCCTGCGCCGCATCAAGAAGGCCTACCCGGAAATGGCCGTGGGCGCCGGCACCGTGCTGAGCGTGGAGCAGTTGAACGCGGCCGCCCAGGCAGGGGCCGATTACGTGGTGGCCCCCGGCTTCAATAAAAAGGTCGTGGCCCGGGCCCAGGAGCTGGGCCTGCCCATCGTGGCGGGCTGCGTGACCCCCACCGAGATCGAGGCCGGCCTGGAAATGGGCCTGACCACCTTCAAGTACTTCCCCTGCGAGGCGCTGGGCGGCATGGAAGCCATCAAGCAGCTCTGCGGCCCCTACCGGAACATCCAGTTCATCCCCACCGGCGGCATCAACTTTGGCAACATGGGCGACTACCTGAAGAGCGAGCATATCGCCGCCGTGGGCGGCAGCTGCATGGCTCCCGCCGCCATGGTGGAGGCCGAGGACTGGGAGGGCATCACCGCCCTCTGCCGCAAGGCGGTCAAGATCAGCCTGGGCTTTGAGCTGGCCCATGTGGGCATCAACGGCGAGAGCGAGCAGGAAGGGCTGGACACCGCCAACTGGTTTGCCGACCGGTTCGGCTTTGGGGTCAAGCTGGGCAACAGCTCCAACTTTGCCGATACGGCGGTGGAGTGCTGCAAGAAGGAGTTCCCCGGCCAGCATGGCCATATCGGCTTTTCCACCCTCAGCCCCGAGCGGGCCGTGGCCTGGTTCGAGGCCAAGGGCATTCCCCTGCGGGAAGAGACCCGGAAGGTGGACGCCGCCGGCCGGCTGATATCCATCTACCTGAAAGAAGAGATCGGCGGCTTTGCCGTGCACATCATGAAGAAAAAATAAGGCTTGGGCGGGCTTTTGCCTGCCGGGCCGGCCTGCGCGGCAGGCCGGAAAGGAAAGCATCATGAAAAAAGTGATCGGTTTCGGAGATTTCATGCTCCGGCTCAATCCCCATGGATACCTGCGCTTTCTGCAGGCCAACGAGTTTGAGGTGAACTACACCGGCGCAGAGGCCAACGTCTGCGTTTCCCTGGCCCTGATGGGGGTAAACGCGGCCCTGGTGACCAAGGTGCCGGAAAATGACATTGCCCGGGCCGGCATCGCCGAGATGCGCAAGTTCGGGGTGGATGTTTCCCATGTGGCCTGGGGCGGCCCCCGCATCGGCGTGTTCTATGCGGAAAAGGGCGCTTCTCAGCGGCCTTCCAAGATCGTCTACGACCGGGCCGGCAGCAGCTTTGCCACCTGCAGCCCGGACGACTTTGACTGGGATGCCATCATGGAAGGGGCTTCCAACTTCCATATGACCGGCATCACCCCGGCCCTGAGCAAGACCATGCCTGAGGTCTGCCTCAAGGCCCTGGAGGCTGCCAAGGCCCACGGCCTGACGGTGAGCTGCGATTTGAACTACCGCAAGAACCTGTGGACCACCCAGGAGGCCAAGGAGTGCATGACCCGGTTCATGCCCTATATCGACCTGCTCATCGCCAATGAGGAGGACGCGGACAAGGTGCTGGGCATCAAGGCCAAGAACAGCGACGTGACCAAGGGACAGCTGGATACCGAGGGCTATGTGGATGTGGCCCGCCAGATCTGCGAGACCTATGGCACCAAGCAGGTGGCCATTACCCTGCGCAAGAGCATCAGCGCCTCGGACAACGATTGGTCGGCCATGCTCTACACCGGCGGCAAGCCCTATTTCTCCCGCACCTACCATGTGCACCTGGTAGACCGGGTGGGCGGCGGCGATTCCTTCGGCGCCGGGCTCATCTATGCCCTGCTGAACGACTATGCCCCCCAGGACGCCATCGAGTACGCGGCGGCGGCCTCCTGCCTCAAGCAGACCATGGAGCTGGATTTCAACCTTTCCAGCGCCGACGAGGTCAAGCAGCTGGCCGGCGGCGACGGTTCCGGCCGGGTTCAGCGCTGAATTTTTTTGCATCCAAACGGCCCATCGCCCTTGCCAGCGATGGGCCGTTTTTTGTACACACGGGCCGGATTGATGTAAAAATCACAAAAAATATAAAGAAATAGATACAAAATTGTGCTATTTATTGACAAACAGTGAAAATGGTTTTAATATAAATACACAATCATTGGCTCTGAGCCTTCCGGCCAAGAGGGTAACGGCGGAATTCAAGGGCGCAGAGAAATACCAATTCAAAGAAAGAGGCGTTAAGGTTATGAAAAACAGCAAAAGAATTCTCAGCGGCCTGATGGCTGCCGGCATGGCGGCTTCTCTGCTGACTGCCTGCGGCGGTTCTTCCAGCAGCACTGCGGCCAGCACCCCGGCCAGCACTCCTGCCGGCTCCACTGCTTCCAGCGAGGCTGCTGGCGGCGCCGGCACCGATTACAAGATCGCCGTTGTGCCCAAGATGACCAACATTGCTTGGTTCCAGCGGATGGAAGAGGGCGTTGACGCTTACAATGAGGAGACCGGCAGCGACATCTTCTACGGCGGCAGCGCCGAGGGCGCTGACCAGGCTTCCTATGTGGAGAGCCTGCTGGCCGAGGATTGGGACGCCATCTGCGTGGTTCCCTTCGACGTAGAGGCCATTGGCCCCGTCCTGCAGAAAGCCAAGGATCAGGGCATCGTGGTTATCACCCATGAGGCTGCCACCATCGACGCCGCCTGCCGTGACTACGACATCGAGGCCTTCCAGAACGCCGACTACGGCGCCAACTTCATGGAGCAGCTGGGCACTCTGACCGGCGGCGAGGGCAAGTACATCCAGTTCGTGGGCGCTCTGACCAGCGTTTCCCATAACGAGTGGTGCGATGCCGCTGTGGCTCTGCAGGAAGAGAAATTCCCCAACATGGAGTGCCTGGGCCGCTATGAGACCGGCGACGACACCACCGTGGCTTACAACCAGACCAAAGAGCTGCTGACCGCCAACCCCGACATCACCGCCATCCAGGGCTCCGCTTCCACCGACGTTGTGGGCGCTGCTCAGGCTGTTGATGAGCTGGGCCTGACCGGCAAGGTTCAGATCGTGGGCACCTCCATGACCAGCATTGCCCGTCAGTATGTGGAGAGCGGCACCATCGCTTCCTTCTCCGTGTGGGATCCCGCCGAGGCCGGCAAGGCTATGATCGAGATGGCCATCGCCACCCTGGACGGCACTGTGGAGGACGGCATGTCCCTGAACGCTGAGGGCTACCAGGATCTGGCCGAAGTTACCGACGGCGTCTTCTACGGCAACGCCCGCGTGGACGTGACCAAGGAAAATCTGGACGACTACGACTTCTAATCGTCTCCGGACATCCTTTATAAGACAGTGAGGCAGAACCCCATGCGGCGGCTTACGCCGCATGGGGTTTTGTACACAAGGGCTTGCGAATAAAAACAGAACGGTGGTACGGAGTATGGCTGACGAAGTATTCTTGAAATTAAAGGGCATCAAAAAGTCCTTTGGCGGCGTCCATGCCCTGAACGGGGTAGACCTGGAGATCCGCCGGGGCGAGATCCATTGCCTGGCCGGTGAGAACGGCTGCGGCAAATCCACCCTGATCAAAGCGATCTCGGGCGTGCACCGGGTAGATGAGGGAGAAATCTGGATCGAGGGAAAACTGTGCAATAAAATGAACCCCATCGATGCCATCAACAAGGGCATCCAGGTGATCTACCAGGATTTTGCGGTTTTTCCCAATCTTACGGTGGCAGAAAACATCGCCCTGAACGGCGAGGTAAAAAATAAAACCAAACTGGTAAACTGGAAAGAGATCCATCGGGTGGCCGCCGAGGCCATGGCCCAGGTGGGCGCCGAAATTGACCCGGACGTGAAGCTGGAACAGCTGTCGGTGGCCAACAAGCAGATGGTAGCCATCTGCCGGGCCATCATCAACGATGCCAAGTTCCTGATTCTGGACGAGCCCACCACGGCCCTCACCGCCCGGGAGGTGGAAAAGCTCTGGACGGTGGTGCGTGCCCTGAAGGAAAAGGGCATCGCCGTGATGATCGTAAACCACAAGCTGGACGAGATTTATCAGATCGCCGACCGGCTTACCATCCTGCGCAACGGCGCCTATGTATCCAGCGGGCCCATCCATGAGTATGACCAGGCCCGCTTTACCCGGGATATGACCGGCCGGGATATTTCCCAGGAAAAATATCTGCCCAAGGCAAGCGAGGAAGAGATCTTCCGGGTGGAAAATCTCAGCCTGCCCGGCGCCTTCAAGGACGTGAGTTTTTCGGTACATAAGGGTGACGTGCTGGGCCTGACCGGCCTGCTGGGCTCCGGCCGGGGCGAGATCGGCGAGGCTCTGTTTGGCATCGAGCCTGCCCAGAGCGGGCATATCTACCTGAACGGCCAGGAGATCACCATCAAAAATGTGGCGGACGCCATCCATAACAAGATCGGCTATGTGCCGGAGGACCGGCTGACCGAGGGCCTGTTTATGGACAGAAGCATCCTGGACAACACCATTGCCACCTCCATCCGCAAGTATTTCCATGGCATCAAGCTGGACAAGGCCGCCATGGAGGAGGCCACCGACCGCTGGATCCGGGAGATCGGGGTGGTCACCCCTTCCTCCAAGCCTGCGGTGCGCACCCTTTCCGGCGGCAACGCCCAGAAAGTGGTGATTTCCAAGTGGCTGAATACCGACCCCAAGCTCTTCATTCTGAACGGCCCCACAGTGGGCGTGGATGTGGGCGCGAAATCGGAGATCCACGCCATCCTGCGGGAACTGGCCCAGAAGGGCATCGGCATCATCGTCATTTCCGACGACCTGCCCGAACTGCTGCAGAACTGCAACAAGATCGTGGTCATGCGGGACGGCCGGGTGGCCGCTGTGGTGGATAACAGCATCGAGCAGAAAGAATTGTCCGATCTGCTGATGGGCAGGGCCGAGTAAGGAGGAGCGGAACATGAACAAACTCAAAACCAAATCTTTGCTCACCAGCACGCAGATGATCCTGCTGTATGTGATCGTGGCGTTCTGTCTGGTGGTAGGCATCCGGCAGCCGGCGTTCTTCAGCCCCGCCACCGTCATCACCATCTGCCGGGCCGGCATCTTTACCATGTGCTTCGCCCTGTGCGAGATGGTGGTGCTGATCTCGGGCGGCATTGACGTATCCTTCCCGGCCATCGGATGCGTGGCCATGTATGTACCCATGTACATCATCAACCGGGTCACCCCCATCGACTCGGCTCTCTTCGCCTTCGGGCTGGCCATTCTGATCGGCCTGCTCTTCGGTTTGCTCAACGGCTTCTTGGTCTCGATCCTGCGGCTCCCGCCCCTGATCGCTACTCTGGCCACCAGCTCCATCGCCTCGGGCGGTGTGGTCACCCTGCTGGGCACCCGTGAGTTCACCACCCTGCCCGACAGCCTGCAGGCTATCTACAACACCAACATCATTACCTACACCGCCCCGGGAACCGGCTTTACCTATCTGCTGAACGTGCTCTTCCTGGTGCCGGTGCTCGCCTGCCTGGGCGTGGCCTGGATGCTGCGCTATACCATGCTGGGCCGGGGCCTGTACGCCATCGGCGGTGACAAGAACGCCGCCCGTGTGGCCGGCTTCAATGTGCGGCGGCTCCAGTTCTTTGCCTACACCTTCTCCGGCGTGCTTACCGGCGCCACTGCCATGATGTACACGGTGCTGATGCATTCCAGCACCACCAGCGCCCTGATGGGCGACGAGATGATCGTCATTGCGGCCTGCGTCATCGGCGGCGTGCGGATCACCGGCGGCCACGGCGGCGTTCTGGGCGTGGTACTGGGCGTGGTGCTGATCACCCTGGTGCAGAACAACCTGAACATGCTGGGGATCCCCACCTCCTGGCAGACCTTCGTGGTGGGCCTTATCATCCTGCTGGGAACCATCATCACCTCCTGGCAGGCCAAACGTTCCAGCCACGGAAAAGCGTAAGGAGGCCAGAGAAATATGAAAACGACCAAAACGACGCCGGCGGTGCCGGCCCTGAAAAAGAAGGGCCTCAAACCGGATACCCACATCACGGTATTGCTGAGCATGATGGCCTTTGTGCTGCTGCTGATGGCGGTGCTCAAGCCTGGTTCTTACTTCACCATTTCGAACCTGCGCTCCATGATCTTCCAGTTCCCCGAGTACGGGGTGCTCTCCTTCGGTATGATGATCTGCATGATCGCCGGCGGTATCGACCTGTCCCTGGTGGGCATCATGAACCTGTCCGGCGTGGCGGCAGCCCTCATCATCACCAACATGGGCGGCACCAATGCCTCCATTGTGCTGGGCTGCGCCGTGGCCCTTGTGGTGGGTGCAATCTGCGGTGCCCTGAACGGCTTCATTATCGCTTCCCTCTCCATCCCCGCCATGCTGGTCACCCTCTGCAGCCTGCAGCTGTACACCGGCCTGGCCCTGGCCATCACCGGCGGCCCTGCCATCAACAACATGCCGGATGCCTTTAAGAACATCGCCAACGGCTCCATCGGGCCCATCCCCTATGTGCTGTTCATCTTTATTGCAGTGGCTCTGGGCATGGCCTTCATCATGAACTGCACCGTCTTTGGCAATGAGATCTATTTCCTGGGCTCTAACGCCAGGGCGGCCCGTTACTCCGGCATCAACACCCTGCGGGTGACCGTGATGACCCACATGCTTTCCGGTATTCTGGGCGGCATCTCGGGCATTCTGATCACCTCTCACCTGAACTCCGCCAAGAGCTCCAACGGCTCCACCTACACCCTGCTCACCCTGCTGATCATCGTGCTGGGCGGCGTCCACCCGGACGGCGGCAAGGGCAAGGTCATGGGCGTGACCCTCTCGGTGCTGCTGCTCCAGCTCATCGCCAACGCCTTCACCATCATGCGTGCCCCCGACACCTTCAAGACCTTTGTGAACGGCTGCCTGCTGGTGGCGGCCCTGATCCTGGACGTGGTGCTGGAAAAGCGCGCGGCCAAGAAGGCGGCAAAATCGTAATCCCGGAACCGTGGCCCCGCTCCCCCATAAAGGGGCGGGGCCCGCTCCCGAACCTGAAAGGAAGGTTTTTGTTATGAAAAACATCAAAGTACAGAAATTGACCCCCGAGGCCTTTGCCCCCTATGGCCAGGTGCTGACAGTGGAGGGCCGGGAGGCCGGCGGCAACCCCGCCTCGCATTTCTGGTATCCTCAGGTAGTAGTGCTGGATCATCCCACCTCCATCAACCTGATGCGGGTGGTGCCCCGGGAGTTTACCGTCAAGGACTTTGAAGCCCATGACCAGACCACCGAGAACCTGATCGCCATGGACGGCGATCTGATCGTGGCGGTGGCTGCGGCAGGCGATCTGAAGGAGGAGACTGTGGCCGCCTTCTATGTTCCCTGCGGGCTGGGCGTATCCTTTGCCCCCTCGGTCTGGCACTATGTGCCCTTCCCCATGGGCAAAGATGTGATGTGCGCCTGCATCTTCAAAAACAACACCAGCCACGACGATATCCACTTTGACGCTCTGCCCGAGACTCTGGGCCTGGAACTGTAATAAAAAAGCCCGGGCGCTTGCTTTTTCCCTGCGGGGAAGGGAGCGCTCCGGGCTCTTTGCCGTGAAAAGGGCCCGACGGCCCGATTTGAGAAAGAAAGGTTGGGAAAACCCATGAAAAAGATCATCAATGCTCCCGAAAACTATACGGATGACATGCTGCGGGGCATCTACGCAGCCCATCCGGAGGCAGTGAA
>NZ_JAFBIO010000017.1 GCF_021531255.1 Allofournierella massiliensis
GGGATGACCAGCCCACCCGGATGGCCGAATCCGCCCCGCTGCCCCAGGTGGATGAACCCACCCGGATGGCCCCCCTCAGCGACCGGGAACGGTTTGAGGCCGAGTACCGGCAGAAGACCGGCGCCGCCCCCCTGCGGGAGGAAGAAGAGCCGGAGCAAGAGAAGCAGGAGGAGGACCTGCGCCGGGCCGAAACGGTGGATAAGCTGGAACAGCTGCGCCGGATGGCCCTGGAGGACGACGACGAGGACAGCTGGGAGAACGAGGGCGAGGAGTACGAAGAGTACGAGGATGACCCGGACGAACTGGCCCGGAACATCATCCGCTGGGCCCCGCCCATCACCCTGGTGCTCTGCGCCATCATCGCCATGGGCGGTTATGTGTGGTACCAGATCTTTCTGAAATAAGGCGGTCTGCCGGGCCCTGCCCGCCCCTTTGCCGGGCGGGCGGCCCGGTCGTCAGCCACCCTTTGGGGAGGGCGGAGCCGGCCTTTTGGCCGGGGCCGCCCCCTTTTTTCGTCCCCCTTTGCCTTGACAGCCCGGCCGCCGGGTGTTTAAAATAGATAGGCAAGCGCCGCCCGGCCCCCTGGGGCCGGGTTTTGAGATACAAGAGGTTTTGAAGACAGAAGCGACACCAAGCGGATGTGAGGAAGTTTTTCTATGGCAAGAAAACAGGAATACAACAACGAAAGCATCACCAGCCTGAAGGGCGCCGACCGGGTGCGCAAACGCCCCGCCGTCATCTTCGGCTCGGATGGGGCCGAGGGCTGTGCCCATGCCATTTTTGAGATCCTCTCCAACTCCATCGACGAGGCCCGGGAGGGGTACGGCAGCAAGATCATCGTCACCCGGTACAAGGACGGCAGCATCCAGGTGGAGGACTTCGGCCGGGGCATGCCGGTGGATTACAACCGGGCCGAGGAGCGGTACAACTGGGAACTGCTCTTCTGCGAGATGTACGCCGGCGGCAAGTATTCCTCGGGGGAGGACAACTATGAGTTCAGCCTGGGCCTGAACGGCCTGGGCCTGTGCGCCACCCAGTACGCCAGCGAGTGGATGACCGCCGACGTCTACCGGGACGGCTTCCACTACCATCTGGAATTCCGCCGGGGCGAGAACGTGGGGGGCCTGAGCAAGCAGGAATACAAGGGCCGGCGCACCGGCAGCATCATCCGCTGGAAGCCGGACGACCAGGTGTTCACCGATATCCATGTGCCCGCCGAGTATTTCCGGGACGTGATGAAGCGCCAGGCGGTGGTGAACGCGGGGCTGACCCTGATTTTGGAGGACGAGACCGGCCCCGAAAAGACCCATACAGAGTACTGCTATGAGCACGGCATCCAGGATTATGTGGAGGAGCTGGCCGGGCTGGACGCCCTGACCCCGGTGGTGTACTGCGAATCCTCGGCCACCGGCCGGGACCGGGCCGACCAGCCCGAGTACCGGGTCAAGATGAGCGCCGCTTTCTGCTTTTCCAACAAGCGCCAGCTGCTGGAATACTACCACAACTCCAGCTGGCTGGAACACGGCGGCAGCCCGGACAAGGCGGTGCGCTCGGCCTTTGTGAGCCAGATCAACGCCTACCTGAAGGCCCACAACCTGTACAAAAAGGGCGAGAGCACCATCGGCTTCCAGGATGTGCAGGACTGCCTGATCTATGTATCCAGCAGTTTTTCCAACCGCACCAGCTACGAGAACCAGACCAAGAAGGCCATCACCAACAAGTTCGTGGCCCAGGCCATGACCGACTTCCTCAAGCACCAGCTGGAGGTCTACTTTATCGAAAAGCCCGAGGAGGCCCAGAAGATCTGCCAGCAGGTGCTGATCAACAAGCAGAGCCGGGAACACGCCGAAAAGACCCGCCAGAGCCTGAAAAAGACCATGGTCAGCCAGCTGGATATCGCCAACCGGGTGGCCAAATTCGTGGACTGCCGCACCAAGGATGTATCCCGCCGGGAACTGTACATCGTGGAGGGCGATTCGGCCATGGGCGCGGTCAAGACCAGCCGGGATTCCGAATACCAGGCCATCATGCCCATCCGGGGCAAGATCCTCAACTGCCTCAAGGCCGACTATGACCGCATCTTCAAGAGCGAGGTTATCACCGACCTGATCAAGGTGATGGGCTGCGGGGTGGAGCTGGGGGGCAAGAGCAAGAAGGACCTGGCCACCTTTGACCTTTCCAACCTGCGCTTCAACAAAATCGTCATCTGCACCGACGCGGATGTGGACGGCTACCAGATCCGTACCCTGGTGCTCACCATGCTCTACCGGCTTACCCCCACCCTCATCAACGAGGGCTATGTGTATATCGCCGAGAGCCCCCTGTACGAAATCAACACCAAGAACAAGACCTATTTTGCCTACACCGAGCCGGAAAAGGCCGATATCCTCAGCCGGATCGGCAAGGAAAAATACGACATCCAGCGCTCCAAGGGCCTGGGCGAAAACGACCCGGAGATGATGTGGCTCACCACCATGAACCCGGAAAGCCGCCGTCTCATCAAGGTGCTGCCCACCGACGCAGAGGAGACCGCCCGGATCTTTGACCTGCTGCTGGGGGACAACCTGGCCGGCCGCAAGGAGCATATCGCCCAGCACGGGGCCGAGTATCTGGACGAACTGGACGTATCCTAAGAAAGGGGGAGACCGAAGATGGCAAAGAAAACCGCAAAAACCAAAAGATCCGCCGCCCCGGCCCGCCCCCAGCTGGGCGAAGGGGTGGAGATCCTCAGCGCCGGCACCGTCATTGAGACCCCGGTGACCCAGACCCTGGAAAGCAACTACATGCCTTACGCCATGAGCGTGATCGTCAGCCGGGCCCTGCCCGAGATCGACGGCTTCAAGCCCAGCCACCGCAAGCTGCTGTATACCATGTACGGCATGGGGCTGCTGAAAGGCCCCCGCACCAAGAGCGCCAACATCGTGGGCAGCACTATGCACCTGAACCCCCACGGCGACGCCGCCATTTACGAGACCATGGTGCGGATGGGCCGGGGCAACGAGAGCCTGCTGGTGCCCTATGTGGATTCCAAGGGCAACTTCGGCAAGGCCTACAGCCGGGATATGGCCTATGCCGCCGCCCGGTATACCGAGGCCCGGCTGGAACCGGTGTGCGAGGAGCTGTTCCGGGATATCGACAAGGAGACGGTGGATTTCGTGCCCAACTACGACGGCACCACCACCGAGCCCACCCTGCTGCCGGTCACCTTCCCCACCATCCTGGCCAACAACACCCTGGGCATCGCGGTGGGCATGGCCTCCAACATCTGTTCCTTCAACCTGGCCGAGCTCTGCCGGGCCACCATTGCCCTGATGAAGGATGAAAAGGCCGACCTGTCGGCCCTGCTGCCCGCCCCGGATTTTGTGGGCGGGGGCTACATCCTCTACGACGCCGCCGAGATGGAAAACATCTATGAGAACGGCCGGGGCAGCGTGCGGGTGCGGGCCCGCTACCAGTACCAGAAAGAGGGAAACATGGTGGAGATCACCCAGATCCCTCCCACCACCACGGTGGAAGCCGTGATGGACAAGATCGCCGACCTGGTCAAGGCGGGTAAGGTCAAGGAGATCAGCGACATGCGGGACGAGACCGACCTGAACGGCCTCAAGCTCACCATCGACTTAAAGCGGGGCCAGGACCCGGACAAGCTGATGGCCAAGCTCTACCGCCTTACCCCCCTGGAAGACAGCTTCTCCTGCAACTTCAACATCCTGGTGGCGGGCCAGCCCCGGGTGATGGGTGTGCGGGAGATCCTGAAGGAGTGGACCGCCTTCCGGCTGGAATGCGTGCGCCGGCGCACCTGGTTTGAGTTGCAGGGCAAGAAAAAGCGGCTGCACCTGATGCAGGCCCTGGAAGCCATCCTGCTGGACATCGACAAGGCCATCCGGATCGTGCGGGAGACCGCCGAGGAGGCCGAGGTGGTGCCCAACCTGATGATCGGCTTCGGCATCGACCAGGTACAGGCCGAATATGTGGCCGAGATCAAGCTGCGCCACCTGAACCGGGAGTACATCCTCAAGCGTACCCGGGAGATCGAGGACCTGGAAAAGGAGATCGCCCGGCTGGAAGAGATTCTGGCCAGCCCCGCCAAGATGCGGGGGATCATCCGCTCCGAGCTGGAAGAGGTGGCCAAAAAATACGGCCAGCCCCGCCGCAGCGAGATCCTCTACCAGGTGGAAAACGCCCAGGAGGAGATCGAGGAGGAGACCATGGCCGACTACCCGGTGCATCTCTTCTTCACCCGGGAGGGCTATTTCAAGAAGATCACCCCCCAGTCCCTGCGGATGAGCGGGGAGCAGAAGCTGAAAGAGGGGGACGAGGTCACCCAGGAGGCCGAGAGCCAGAATTCCGCCTGGCTGCTCTTCTTCACCAACCGGTGCCAGGTGTACAAGTGCCGGGCCGGGGATTTTGCCGACACCAAGGCCAGCGTGCTGGGTGAGTATCTGCCCACCGTGCTGGGCATGGAGGAAGGGGAGACCCCCCTGTATATGGCCGTCACTGCCGACTACCGGGGCCATATGCTCTTTGTGTACGCCAACGGCAAGTGCGCCCGGGTACCCATGGAAAGCTACGCCACCAAGCAGAACCGGAAAAAGCTGCTCAAGGCCTACAGCGACAAGGAAGAGCTGGCCGCCATGCTCTACCTGCCCGAGCCGGCCGAGATCGCCATCCGCACCACCGGCGGGCGGCTGTTGCTGGTGGGCAGCGCCCAGATCAGCGAAAAGACCACCCGGGATACCCAGGGCGTGGCGGTGCTTACCCTCAAACGGAACCAGAAGATCGAGTCGGTGCGTCTGGCCGAAGGGCTGGAACTGGCCGACCCCCACCGCTACCGGGTGCGTACCCTGCCCGCCGCCGGCGCCCTTGTGCGAAGCGAGGACACGGTGGAGCAGCTCACCCTGGGCTGAGTACCTCCCTTTTGGCAAAAAGCCTTGCAATTCAAGGCTGGCTGTGCTATGCTAATATAGCACAATAGTGATAAGGAGCGTTTTGTATATGTCCGTGCCTGAGATCGTTTGTGGCGTGATCCTGCTGCTCAGCGCAGTCGCCATTATCTTCCTCACTCTTTCCCAGCAGCCCAAGGGCCGGGGTCTCTCCGGCGCGATCATGGGCGACGCAGGTCAGATGGCTGCCGGTCGCAGCCGTACCAACGACGCCAAACTGGCCAGGTATACCAAGATCCTGGGTGTGGTGTTCTGCGTGGTGACGCTGGCTGTCAGCGTTATCGGCGTGCGCCTGGGTTGAGCAAAAACGGAACGAGCCCGCCTTGTGCGGGCTTTTTCTTTTATTCGCTGTAAAATTTTTGCAAAGCGCTCTGGCAGCAACAGAAAAATTCGGCCCCAGGGTGGGCCGGGCGGCGCGGCAGGGGCCGGCCGCCGGGATTGTGGAAGGGAGTAAATTTATGTCTATCAAGATCAAAATTCTGCGGGAACTGGAAAAGCGCCCGCTCAGCCTGCGCCAGCTGAAGGAAAAGCTGGGCAACGACCGGCGGGCAGCCGGGGAGGTGGGGGCCCTGCTGGGGCAGGGCCGCCTTGTTAAGCGGGAAGGGCTGCTCTACCTGGCCGCCCCCGCCCGCAAGGGGCCCCGGGCCGCCCGTTTGGCGGTCATCGACCCCCAGAAGCCCCCGGTGGGGGCCCTGGCCTGCACCGTGGTCAAGCTGGGGCGCACCTTCGGCTTTGCCCAGCGGCAGGACGGCCAGGGGGATATCTTTCTGCCTGGGCGGAGCATGCGGGGGGCCATGCCCGGCGACGAGGTGCTGGTCAAGCTGTTTGAGCATCCCCGGGTGCCCGGCACCCAGGAAGGGGAGGTGCTGGCCGTCACCACCCCCAAAGAGGAGTTTGTGGGCGCCGTGCGCCGCAGCGAGCAGGGGCGGCTGGTCTTTGTGCCGGACGCCTGCCCCACCCTGGAAATACCCCTGAAAAAGTCGGCCCTGGCCGGCGCTAAGGAGGGGGACAAGGCAGTGGCCCGGGTGATCCGGGGCGAGAGCCACGGGGCCCATCAGGCTGCCATCACCCTCCATTTCGGCAGCGCCGACCAGGCTTCCCAGTGCGTCCAGGCCCTGCTTTACGCCCAGGGGGTGGAGGAGACCTTCCCCCCAGAGGTGCGCCGGGAGGCCGCGGCCCTCAAGGGGGCCAGGGTGGAAGCCGACCAGGTCAAGGGCCGGATGGACCTGCGGGCCCTGCCCATCTTCACCATCGACTCGGCCTCCACCAAGGATATCGACGACGCCCTGAGCATCACCGAGAACGCCGATGGCTTTGAGCTGGGGGTGCATATCGCCGATGTGAGCCACTATGTACAGCCGGGCACCGCCCTGGACAAGGAGGCTTTGCGCCGGGCCACCAGCGTCTACTATGCCGACCGGGTGGCCCCCATGCTGCCCAAGGAGCTCTCCAACGGCATCTGCAGCCTGAACCCGGGGGAGAACCGGCTGGCCTTTTCCTGCCTGATGCTGCTGGACAAAAAGGGCCAGGTGAAGGATTACCGCTTTGCCAAGACCCTCATCCACAGCCGGGTGAAGGGGGTATACAGCGAGCTGAACGCCCTGTATGAGGGCAGTGAGGACGAGGCGCTGAAGGCCAAGTACGCCCCGGTGGCCTCCCAGCTGCCGGCCCTTCAAAAGCTGTACCAGCTGCGGGCCGAGGCCCGGCGGGCCCGGGGCGGCATGGAGATCGAGAGCGGCGAGAGCCAGCTCATCCTCAACGAGGCTGGGGTCTGTGTGGATGTGCGGCCCCATGAGCGGGGGCTCACCGAGGCCATCATCGAGGAGTGCATGCTGCTGGCCAACCAGTGCGCCGCCAACCTGGCCCGCACCCGGCACCTGCCCTTTGTGTATCGGGTCCACGAAAAGCCGGACGCCGAGCATAAGGAGCGGCTGTTCGGCGTGCTCAAGGCCTGCGGCATCGAGCCGGCCTTTGCCGGCGAAACCCCCACCCCCAAGGAGCTTTCCGCCATTCTGGACAGCGTGCGGGGCCAGCCCCTGGAGCGGGCCGTCCACACCGGCATCCTGCGGGGGATGGAAAAGGCCAAGTACGACCCCCAGCCCAAGGGCCATTTCGGCCTGGCCCTGGCCGATTACGCCCACTTCACCAGCCCCATCCGCCGCTATCCGGACCTGGCCATCCACCGCATCCTCTCGGCCTGGCTGGAAGGGGAGAGCCCCGAGCTTCTGACCAAGCTCTATGAGGATTTTGCCCAGCAGGTGAGCCAGCAGGCCAGCAGCCAGGAGATCAAGGCCCAGAAGGTGGAACGGGGCGCCGAGGACTGCTACAAGGCCGAGTATATGCGGGGCCACCTGGGCGAGGTGTTCGAGGGGGTCATCAGCGGGGTCACGGCCCACGGCCTGTATGTGCAGCTGCCCAGCACGGTGGAAGGCCTGGTGCATGCCAGCCATCTCTGCCAGGGCCAGCCGGTGCTGGTGGAGGGCGTGCGCTTTGCCGACCCCCTCACCGGGGCCAGCTGGAGCATGGGGGATACCATGAAGGTACAGGTGGTCAAGGCCGACGTGGCCCTGGGCAAGGTAGACTTTATCCCCGCGCCCTGATGTGCTATAATCAAAAAGGCGGCCCCGGCGGGGCCGCCCTTCAAGCCAAGAAAAAAGAATAAAGGAGCGTTTGTTCAATGACGGTGGAAGAGCGCCGGCAGGCTTTTGTCAAAAACTTCAGCGAGAGCCCCATCACCCTGTTGCAGGGTTCGGTGGGCGAGCGGATCAAGCGGAACTTCACCCATCGGGACCCGGCCAAGCCCCTCAAGCTGGCGGGCCTGTACTACAGCCGGGAGGGCCGGCGGGGGCTGGAGACCGCTTTCCGGGATTATGTGCAGATTGCGGAGGAATACCGCCTGCCCCTGGTGCTCCACCCCTATGCCTCGGCCCTTTCCGGGGCCCAGCTGGCCGGCACCGGCGCCGAGGGCCATGACGTGAGCATGGACAACTACACCCATTGCCGGGCCATTGCCGACGAGCACCCGGCCATCCGGGACAAGGTGTTTGTGGGCTGCAGCCTGAGCTTTTCGGGCAATGCCTACCGCCCCGAGACCAGCCTGCCCGAGGAGGAGGCCTATGCCCACCACACCAAGCTGGCCCAGATCCTGGAAAAAATGCCCATCGACCATTCCCGCAGCGGCCTGAACTCGGCCCTGGGGGAGGCCGCCGGCGCGGCCCGGGCCCTGGCCGATACCAGCCTGCCCTATATCATCAGCTTTTTGGTCCGCAAGGACGGCAAGCTGCTGGACGGCACCTGGCTGAACGACGCCATCGAGTACATTGAGGAAAAAACCCAAAAGCACCCGCCCCTCTTCTATCAGGTGAACTGTGTGCATCCCCGGAATATGCTCCTCTGCCTGGAGCAGCCCCAGAACCAGACCGAACTGGTGCGCACCCGCTTCCTGGGGCTGGAGGGCAACGGCAGCGACCTGAGCCCCGAAGAGCTGGACGAGAGCCCGGTGGTATACACCAGCCCCGCCGACGAGTGGGCCGACGACATGATGAAACTGTACGAAAAATACCACTTCAAGCTGCTGGGCGGCTGCTGCGGCACCGACCACGCCCATCTTGAGGAACTGGCCCGGCGGATCCGGGCTGTCTGGGATAAGGAAGGGAAGTAAAGGCTATGAACAGCATCGCCTGGCAGACCACCGTCAGTATGGGAATCCTGATGGCCATGGGCTATCTCATCCGCCGCAAGGGCTGGGTGGACGACCATTTTACCGGCCAGTTTTCCAACATGATGTATTACACCATCATCCCCTGCATCGTCCTCTCCTCCACCATCAATATGGAGTTTTCGGCCCAGCAGCTGAAAAACGGGGCCATGATGATGGGGCTGAGCGTGGTCTTTATTCTGGTGATGCTGGCCTTCGGCCAGGGGGTGTACTGCCTGCTGGGCCGGGGCGAGGAGGGCCGCATCATGCGGTTCTCCATGTTCTACACCAACTTCACCATCATGGGCCTGGCTTTGGCCCAGCTGCTCTATGGGGATGAGGGGCTGTTCTATTTTTCCATGCTGCTGGTGCCCCTGCGGCTGTACAGCTATATGACCGCCGACTGGATGCTCTCGGGCAAGCGCCCCGGCCAGGATGGAAAGTTCCGCTGGCAGGGGCTGATCTCGCCCCTGCTGGTCTACACCCTCACCGGCCTGCTCATCTACATCCTGCAGATCCCCCTGCCTGCCGTGCTCAGCGATACCATCAACACCGCCTCCAAGGCCATGACCCCCTGCGGCATGATCCTTTGCGGCCTGCTGCTGGCCCAGACCGATATCCGGGCCCAGCTGCGCTCGGTGCATCTCTACATCTTTTTATTCTGCAAGCTGATCCTGGCGCCCCTGCTGGTGCTGGGTGTAATGAAGCTGATGGGGGTGGGGGGCATGCCCGCCCAGCTCTGTGTGCTGCTGGCCAGCCTGCCGGTGGCCGCCGCCCTGGGGGCCTTTGCCGCCAAGGACCACTGCGCCCCCGAGTCCGCCGCCGTCTATATCGCCGCCTCCACCGCCTGCTCGGTGGTCACCATCCCCCTGATGGTGGCCCTGGCCGGCATGGTGTGCTGATCTCTTTTCAATAAAAAAGCTCCCTGCCTTTTTGGCAGGGAGCTTTTTGCTTATGTGTCTTACTCAAAAAAGGTGGGGCGGGTGCCTTCCAGGAAGGTTTTCATGGCGGCATACAAAAGGTCGCTGTGCACCACATAGCTGCCGTGTTTTTCCCCGGGCAGCACCAGCAGCCGGGCCCCCGGGATGGACTGGGCCACCAGCCGGGTGTGCTCGGGCAGGATCAGATCCCGGGAGCCGGCCAGCACCAGCACCGGCAGATCCAGCGAGGCAAGGCGAGCCGGGTCGATCTGGGGTTCCCGCAGCATCATCCCCACCCGCTCGTCGTGGCGCAGCCGGTAGCTCCATTTCATCATCCGCCGGGCGGCAGGCTTGACGGCCTCCGGGCTCAGGTTCACCCCGCAGAGCACCAGCTTGCCCACCAGGCCCGGGTTTTCCAGGGCCGTGAGCAGCCCCAGGATGGCCCCATCCGAAAAGCCGCAGATCCAGGGCTTTTCCAGCCCCAGCTGACGGATGAAAGCCGAGATGTCCGAGGCCATCTCCTCATAATGGTAGGTGGGCACCCGGTCGCTCTTGCCGTGGCCCCGGCTGTCGATGGCGTACACGGTGCAGCTTTTGGCCAGCTTGGGGATCAGCTTGTCGAAGATGCGGTGATCCTCCCCGTTGCCGTGCAAAAGCAGGATGGGCTGGCCGCTGCCGCTTTTTTCATAGTAGAGTTTCAGATCATTGACCTTGATGAACATGTTTCCGTCCCTTCCCCTCAGCCCTTTGCGCCGGGCAATCAGCGGATAAAACTGGTGTAGATCCGTTCCTCGCCCTCAGGCAGGGGAACGCCGGCGGCCTTGCCGGCCTCCAGGCACTTGAGCACCCAGGCCATGTTCCGGGCCAGCACCCGCATGGTCTGCAGGCCTTCCTCGTCCCGGCGCACATCCTCGGGGGTCTTGCCGTGCACCATAGTCCAGTATTGGCTGCCCACCAGCAGCATATTGCCGAAGGTCATATATTTCTGCAGCTGGTCCAGGGCGGCGGTGGTGCCGGCCCGTCGGGCGCTGACCACCGCGGCGGCGGGCTTGTATTTCAGGGCCGCGCCGCCGGACATGAACAGCCGGTCCAGAAAGCCGGTCATCGAGCCGCTGGCCGCCGCATAGTGCACCGGCGAGCCGAAGATGAAGCCGTCGGCCGTCTTGGCCTTTTCCAGGGCCTCGGGCAGGGGAGAACCGAAGACGCAGTGGCCGGCCTTCTTGCAGCCGCCGCAGCCCACGCAGCCCCCCACCGGGGCGGTGCCGATGTGGAAGATCTCGGTCTCGATGCCCTGGCGCTCCAGTTCGTCGGCGGCCTCCCTCAGGGCGGTATAGGTACAGCCCTTTTCGTGGGGGCTGCCGTTAATGAGAAGTACTTTCATAAACAAAACACCTCTTTTTTGGTCTGGCAGGGCCGGGCCCCGGCCTTGCGATGAAAGATCCCAGTTTCCATTCTATTTATAGCACGGCTCTATTATAGCACGGCGGGAAAAATCTGCTATAATAAAATCCACAGGACAAAGATTACAAAATGGAAAAGAGGTACTCCATGCCCCATTGTGACGCCAAAAAGCAGGGCTGCGGCGGCTGCCCCCTGCTGATGACCCCCTACCCGGAACAGCTGGCCCAAAAACAGCAGCGGATCAACCGGCTGATGGCCCCCTTCGGCAAGCCCCGGCCCATCCTGGGCATGGAAGACCCCTGGCATTACCGGAACAAGGCCATCGCCACCTTCACCCGCCGGGGCGGGCAGCTGGCTGCGGGCATCTACCAGGAGGGCACCCATCGGGTGGTGCCGGCCCGGGAGTGCCTGCTGGTGAGCCGGCAGCTGAACCAGGCCCTGGAGGCGGCAGTCTGGGCGGCCGAAAAGTGCGGCTATCAGCCCTATCAGGAGGATCGGGGCCGGGGCCTGGTGCGCCATATCCAGGCCCGGCACGCCTTTGCCACCGGTCAGGTGCTGGTGAGCCTGGTCACCGCCGGCCCCTTTCTGCCCGGCGGCAGGAAATTTGCAAGGCTTCTGCGCCAGAAGGCCCCCTTTGTGGAAAGCGTGGTGCAGAACATCAACCCCGGCCATACCAGCGCCGTGCTGGGCCGGCAGGAAAAACTGCTGTACGGCAGCGGCAGGATCCGGGATGAATTGTGCGGCAAGAGCTTCCTGCTTTCCTCCCGCAGCTTTTACCAGATAAACCCGGCCCAGACCCGGCAGCTTTACGAGCTGGCCCGTCAGGCGGCGGACTGCAAGGAAGGGGAAACGGTGATCGATGCCTATTGCGGCGCCGGCACCATCGGCCTCATCGCCGGCCAGGGGGCGGGCAAGCTGCTGGGGGTGGAGCTGAACCGGGACGCGGTGGCCGACGCCATCCGGAACGCCCGGTACAACAAGGCTCAGAACGCCCGGTTTTACTGCGCCGACGCCTCCGACTGGATGGCCGAGATGGCCGCCCGGGGCGAAAAGGCCGATCTGGTCTTTATGGACCCGCCCCGCCAGGGCAGCAGCCCCAAGTTCCTGAACAGCTTGCTGGCCCTTGCGCCCGAGCGGGTGGTGTACATCAGCTGCGGCCCCGAGAGCCTGGCCCGGGACCTGGGCATCCTGACCCGGGGCGGTTACCGGGTCAGGGAGATCTGGCCGGTGGATATGTTCCCCCATACCGAGCATATCGAGACGGTGGTCCTCTTGTCACGGGAAACAAATCCACTGACGGTTGAAGTCAGAATGGAAGTGGAAACCGGCGAGGTCAAGGAGCATCCGACCTATAAGCGTATTCAGGAATATGTGCAGGAGAAGTACGGCTTCAAAGTCCATACTGCATATATTGCAGAGGTCAAGCGCATGGTCGGATTGGATATGCACAAAGCGCCGAACGCTGTGGAGCAGAGGAAGCATGAGTATCATCCATGCCCGCCTGAAAAGGTCGAGGCAATTAAGGATGCTCTGCGGCATTTCGGCTTAATTGCTGAGTAACGTCACTGTGAGGCAGTAAAAATGTTCCTGAAGGGAGCAATGTCCATCTGATCCTGTTCATCAGAGTCATAACCATCGTTGATGGCTATATATCTGACTCCGTGTTCAGGGAAGAAGATCTCCATATAGGTGCCGGTTTCAATGTGATTTCTGCCCAGTCTTGACTGGTCCTTTGTAATGACGATACCAACCTTGCCCTCTCGGATATCATCCAGCATGCGCTGGAATGCCGGGCGGTCTGAAGTGGTGCCGGAGTAACCATCGTCCACATAGTACTTGCAGTTGATAAAGCCATTCTTCTTGGCATAGGAACTCGCGTCCGCAAGCTCCACAAGATGCCCGACGCACCATGATACGATGTAGTTGTTTCCTTCGAGATAGCCGTCCCTGCGGGATGTTGCGCCCAGCACCTTGGCAATGGACTGCGCTACACTCGGTTTCTCAGCGATGACTAAAATCAATCCGTGAACCTCCTTCTGAATAAGATGAAGCCCCTCGCATTTCTGCAAGGGGCGCGATGCAAGAGCTTTTTCCTCTGCGTGTTGATGAAATCTTTTCAGTGATTTCATCAAAGATACATTGAAAAAAGCGCAAAAATAAAGTATGATAATATAAATATCGAAAATCTGCGCCGTTGGGCGCGTTAGGGGGCTTGCGTTGTGGGGCTGTTTGATGACGATGATCTGGAATTGGATGATCTGCTTGAATCAGTAAAAAAATATCCTTCCTGCGTAGTAGACTTGAACGAGGGTGAAGTCCAGGCCATCTTCAACCGGTGCCTGGCGACGAAGGCCTCTGCGGAAAAAACCAGCAGCATCTTGTTTTACCGGGAATTTGGATATGAAAAAGATGACATTGGCATCGTGTTCGATAAAAATGCCTTACACGCCAACCGGAAGAACATCGAATACCTGTATGGACAACTGGCTGCAATCCATGGATTTGAAACCATTATTAAAATGGAGGACTTTGCGAAATCTTATTTGGGCCATAAGTGGACGGAGGACAAGGGTTCTGTCTTGCGACTGCTGTATTTGGGTTCGGCACAGTCTGATAAAATCTTGAACTATTTCGATGCGGAGTACGATGGAACGTCCTTATATGCGTTCATTAGCCCCACGCTCTCTCCGAAAGACCCCAACTTCCCCGCATGGTGGGAGGAGCATAAGGCCGAGTGGGAAGCCTAAAACCGAATAGAGCCAAAGCCCCACGGGAAAAAACTCCCGTGGGGATTCTTTCTGCCCGTTTGCGCCGAACCAGCGGGGATTTCATCGCGCAAGCCTTATGCTTCGTCATCCTCCGGCTCGTCATCAGCGGCAATCTGAGGCTCTTCATCCTCGTTGATATACGGCTCTTCCTCGTAGCCTTCATCGTCAAAGAAGTCCATATCCTCGTCCTTCTGCTTCTTTCCGCGAACGAACTTGATGTAGTAATAGCCCGCGCCGCCGATACCGGCCACAGCAATGATGACAATGATCATGCCCATGCTGCTGTTCTTCTGGGGCTTCTCATCCAACACAGGCTCCGGTTCCTCAGCAGGAGCTTCCGGCTCAGGAGCCGTGCCGGTACATTCACTCATGTTGGTTTTGCAGACAGGGCAGGAAGTGTTGACATGACCGGCCTCACACTTTTCGGTACAGGTACAGGTGGTCAGTGCAGCCACGGAGTCCTCATCCATCAGGGCAAGCAGATCACTTTCGTCCACCATGTTCAGGAAGTAAGTCTGATACTGTTCCTCTTCCTCGTTGATGGGCGCATCGTAGTCGATCACGATATAGAAGGTGTTGCCGTTTTAGCAACAAAAATGAATACCGCGTAGGCAGGCTGCTTACCTGCCCCGAAAAGGATATTTCCTCTGAAAAGAAGAAGTGTCCTTTTTTCTACCCAAAGCCATACGCCGACAGGAGGAACGAAATGGCGGAAACGACCACACCCAAAAAGCGCGGCAGGAAAGCCGCAGCTGCGGGCCAGCCGGTGACGCAGGAAGTTGTTGTCATGGTCCCACTGGCCGAACTGCATCCTTTCCCGGACCATCCGTTTCAGGTCAGGAATGACGAATCCATGCGGGAAACCGCAGCAAGCGTAAAAGAAAACGGCGTCATTATCCCCGGTCTTGTCCGCCCCCGGGAGGAGGGCGGTTACGAGATCATCGCGGGCCACCGGCGTAAACACGCCTGTGAGCTGGCTGGCCTGACTGCCATGCCGGTCATCGTCCGCGACATGGACAGAGACAGCGCCACCGTCGTCATGGTGGACAGCAACCTTCAGTGCGAGAGCATCCTGCCCTCGGAACGTGCCAAGGCGTACAAGATGAAGCTGGACGCCATCAAGCGGCGGGCCGGACGGCCCAGCAAAGACGAACAGGAAAATGCGCCGAATGTTTCGGCGAATTTCCGCAGCGACGATGAAGTCGGCCAGGATGCCGGTGTCAGCGGTGATACCATCCGCAACTACATCGCTCTCACACAGCTGGTCCCGGAGCTTCAGAAGATGGTGGACGATAAGAAAATCGCCCTGACCCCCGCGTACCAGCTTGCGGCCCTGACACCCAAGGAACAGGCCCTGCTTCTGGAGACAATCGACAGTGAGCAGGCTACCCCCTCACTCTCCCAGGCCCAGCGCATGAAAAAACTCAGTCAGTCCGGGGAACTGAATGAGGACACCATGCTTCAGATCATGGCGGAGCAGAAGAAACCGGAGCGGACCGACATTTGCCATTGCGTGTTTCGCTGTCCTGCTGTAAATGGAAATCAGCGTGCCCATCAGGATCCAGACCGCCATCTGGGAAAAGACTTCTCCCCAATTCGTTGTGAAAATGTCCAACAGTCTCGCAGCGGCTCCGATAGCAAGCCCGAAACACAGCATGGAAAATGGATTCATGATCCTGCTCGTCATCCGCTTATCCTTCATGAGATTCTTCCGGTTCATGGCCGCTTTCCGAATTCCGTCGTTTGCGGTCGTCCCTATCCTCTGCGATACGGAAGTTTCGTGCCGCGAAGAACATACAGGAAGCTGCCGCAAACAGGATGCCGCCATAGGCAAGCTTTGCGCATACTGCCATCAGAATGCCCGAAATGGTCATCAGCGTCCCGGCGCAGATGAGCATACGGGAAGTAAAATGCTTATCCTTCATAGTCTTTGTCCTCCATAATTCTGCCGTCTGCCGTGACGGTCAGATACATTTTCTCCCTAGTGGCATCAAAGGAGAATTCCCCGGATGCCACAATGCGCCCATCTGCATCTTTGGCGGTAATGCTAAAGGGCGCCGGGGTACCCGCCTCCTTGGAAGCGATCATGATGCCGTTATCCATAAAGATGTATTCTCCACTCTCTATTGCGGTGAGATCAGCATTGTTCATTCCTACGTCGAAGCCCTCACAGGACATGGACAGGGAATACACGTCATTACGCTCCAGCTTTCCATACACGCCGTACTGCTCCGACTGGGGGAGGAAGCCAGTCTACGCGTGCCAAAGAGAGGCTTCGTTCAATCTGGTTTTTAAGATCACCTCGTTGATCTCGCCCTTGACCGGGATGGTGATATCAAAGTCACCCGTCTCAAAGAATCCAAACACGGCGTTGAACCGGAAGCCCACATAGAGCTTGCCGTCCCGCTCTTCGGCATAGTAACCGCAGAAGACCTCCGGGAAGGAACCGGGATAGAATCCGGTAATATGCACTGCCGTCTCGCTGGCTTCCACCGAGGTAATCCCCGCACCCTGACAGGCTCCAAAGCAGCCCAGCTTCCACCTATAGCGTCCGGCGAGGAAAATCGCTATCAGAACAACCGCAATCGTCAGCGGCACAGTCAACATTCTTTTCCATGATTTCATTTTGTGTTCTCCTGATAGGTAATCGGCGTCCGGAACAGCGCGCTCAGAATGCAGTCAACCAAAAAAGTCAACAGCAATACCAGGCATACAGTTCGAACGGTGCCGGACGGCAGCTTTTGGACAATCCGCGACCCTGCCGGTTCCAGCCAGTAGTGGAATACCAGTCCCATGAGGGCGAAACTTACCACGCTGCGAAAGCAGATGATCCCGTCGATGTTCCAAAGCAATTCCCGGTAGTCCCAGAGCCGCATCCCGAAGTACCGGATGCCGATGTAGCCGATCATGTACTCTACAATTCCCGTTACCAGAGCGCAAAGGAAAAACAGCAAAACCGGATGCTTCTTCACAGGCTTCATGGCATAGATGCCCAGCGCGCCGATGCCGTAGATGGGCAGCCACGGGCCGTATAAAATACCCCGGCTGCGCAGCAGCCCCTCGGTGATCCAATAGAAGATTTCCTCATAGACCCAGCCCACCAGGCAGCCGGTCAGGAAGACCAAAAACAGGTAGCACATCAGGTCTCAATTAACTTTTCTTCGGTCAACACAGATGTTATTCTGCATAGTATCTCTCTCTTTTTTGATTTTACAGAAGTGCCAAGCGTCTGCAGCCCTGATTCCTCAGCCAGAGCCATATCAGGACACACAAAGCAAGGGTAACTCCACCGCAAAGGGCCATATAGCCCGTAAAGCCCAGTTTCCATCCGTCAAGCAGCATAAAGCCGACGCAGAGCAGAATTGTGTAGGCAAAGCCGCTTAACATGGCAAATACCACACCGGCGCTCTGCTTGATTGGCGTCACCTCATTGGTCCAGGTCATATTTGCTGTCATCAAGCCGATCAACAAGCCAAACAGAGCGGAAAACAGCACATAGGCCAGCAGAACAAAGGCAGTCAAAAGGATTTCCAACGGCGAGTAGGGATAGATAAAAAGCAGGCATACAAAACAGACCAGAGCCGGAACTCCCGTTAAAAGAAACTGTACCCCGAGCTTTGCACGCAATACCTGCCATGGCGTTACCGGCAGGGACTGCACGAGCCAGAATGTCTTCCCCTCCAGAGAAACAGAAGGGACTGCCATATCGTTCATGGATGCAAGAACACAGATCAGAGCACACAAAATCAGCGGCGTGCAGCCTTCCCGTGCGCCGAACACATCGTTCAACACCGAAATGACCGTGCCGCCCTTCCACGCAAGCGCTGCGCCGGCGATGGGCAGCAGCAGAATACCCAATCCACAGTTGAGCATATAGAGCGGGCTGGACAGAAACCGGCTGAATTCCTTACCGAGAAGTGCCCGGGAGATGCTTTTCGGCTTCGCTGCTTTCTCTTTATAAACCCGTTTTTCGGTTTTGCCGGAGGAAGTGGCAATTTTCAGGAAACTACGGGAGATCAGCGCCCATACAATGGCAAACAGAGCAATAACCACTGCGGATACCATCAGCATGGCCAGCCAGTCACCGGTACCTACCTTACCGCACAGGTAAAGCGGATAGGCTGCGCCTTTGATTTTCGCGGCGTAATCGGCGGCATTGGCGAGAAGATTCTGAATCAGCGTCTGCGCCTTGAAATAGAAGAAATAGTATCCGCCGAAGAATGCCAACGAAATGATTACCGTGATAAGGCTTTTGTTTTTCAGCTTCAGGCTGATTTTGGCCACTACCCAGCCCAAAGCGCAGGACAGGGTCAGAACAAAAACAGAAATCAGAAGCATCAGCAGCAGGCAGCCGAAAATCACGCCTGCTGATGCGGACGCTGCGATCCAGTATACAATGACCGCCGGGAGAATCACGACGATGGAGTACATCGAGCCCATGAGATACACCGTCAGCAGACGGGAGGCCATCAACACATTGACCGGAATGGGCAGAGACAGCATCAGATCGTTATCCCTGGACAGATACAGGCAGGAATAGGTGGTGAACACACTGCCGAAGGTTCCCAGCAGAATTGCCAGCAGTCCCATCAGCGAAAAATACAGCCAATCCATTCCGGCGGCAGACAGGGGGCTGCACAGGAGCAGAGAGAGGCCGGTGAATATTCCGCCCAGCAGACCCACCATAATGATGACAAACAGGAGAATGTAGCCTATGATCCCCGCTTTGGAACGGGCACGGTTTTTCTTGGGGTTATAGAAGTAATTTCGGAATATTTCCGTCAGTTGTTTTTTCAGAAGCAGCTTCAGCATGATTCTCCCTCCAGTTCGAGGAACACGGTCTCCAGGGAATCGTCACCCTTGACCTCTGCCATGGTTCCTGAGCGGATCAGCTTACCGCCTTTGATGATGGCAACTTTATCGCACAGCTTTTCCGCCACCTCAAGCACATGGGTGGAGAAGAAGATGGCCCCGCCCTCGTCGCAAACCTGGCGCATCATTTCTTTGAGCAGATGGGACGCTTTCGGGTCAAGACCCACGAAGGGTTCATCCATAAGAATCAATTTCGGCTCATGGAGCCACGCGGCGATGATGGCCAGCTTCTGCTTCATGCCGTGGGAGTAGGCGGCGATGGGCTGCGCAAGATCCTCCGTCAGTTCAAAAAGGTCGGCGTATTTCCGGATGCGTGTCTGCCTGTCCTGCGCACTGACGCTGAAAACATCCGCGATGAAGTTCAGATATTTGATGCCGGTCATGTAGTCATACAGATCGGGGTTGTCGGGAATGTAGGCGATCTCCCGTTTGCAGGCAAGCGGGTCCCTTTGGATGGACTTCCCGTCAATCAGGATCTCACCCTGGTCAAACTGCAGAATCCCCACCACGGATTTCAGCGTTGTGGTTTTTCCCGCCCCATTGTGGCCGATGAAACCATAGATTTCGCCGGGGTTGATATGTATGTTCAAATCATCTACGGCTTTTTTCTCTCCGTATGTTTTTGTCAAATGATTGATTTTAAGCATTTATTTTTCCTCCGATTTGATTTTTCCCGTTTTCCATCACTGTTTCGCCAGCATGGCCGTGCCCGCGCAGGCAAGACCGATGCCAAGCAGGGTGACGGCAGTTTGCACTTCCAGACTTCCCATGCAGGACAGCACCATGACGGCAACGCCCATGGCCAGAGTCACGGCCTTGAAAACAACAGAGATGATCTCACGAATCGACTTGTTTTCCATATCTTTTTTCTCCTTACATCATTCAGTATTTAGATTTTTTTCCAGTTTGTACCCTATATTTTACAAGCGTATTCCGGCTGCATATAGGCACTTTTTGTATGCGTATGTGTCCGTTTTACAGTAGCTTTCCTTGTTTCCTTGCGTGTATGTACAAGATTGCCGCCAATGCCCAGGCACAGAGGATCGTCAGCACGCCGGTCTCGCTGACAAAGTACATCCTGTTAGCGTCGGCGGTGATGACCTGGAACACCGACTGGTCGTAATTGTTGTGGGCGGCATGGAGGAAGGCCGCAGGCCACACGCTGCCGCTCTTCAACGTCAGCAGCCCTGCCATAACGCCCACCGGGAAGATGCACAGGACAAAGGCGGGCAGCTGATACCGCAGGGGCGTGCCGGCCATATAGCCGCCGCCAATCAGCAGAGGCAGATGCCAGCAGCACCAGAACAGGCTGGAGATCAGCAGGGTTTTGTTCAGTCCCAGCTTTTCGTACAGCGCAGGCACCATGAAGCCCCGCCAGCCGATTTCTTCCCCCAGGGCGGACTGTAGGGAAATCAATGTGCCAATCACCATAATGGGGGTGATGTCTCTGAGTATCACCCCCACGGAAACACCATGGTAGAAGAAATTCTCCGGGTAAAGCCACCAGTACACCAAGTAGGGAATCAGCAGATAAATCAGCGGCAGCAGGCAGCCCAGCAGTACATAGCGCAGCTTGCATTTCCGGAAGCCGCCCATGGCGAACAGCTTTTTCACAGAGAATGTTTTGCCCTTTTCCCGAAAGGAAAGGCAGTTTGCAGCGGTTGCCGCCAAAGCGGGGATCCACATTAAAACAAGATAAAGCCACTGCGAGCCTCCAAGACAAATCAGCGTTTCTGCCACCGCAGATAGGAGAATTACGATTGTGAAAAATAGGATCAATGCCCCTTTTCCATACTTTCTGTCCATTAGATTTCCTCCTTCACTTCTGGAAACATCCATGTTGTACCAACCTGAGCCAAGCCCGATGTGGATTGTGTCACTTCAAAAACTGCATGGTCGGAATCATACCGGATGGTGCCCTTCATATCCGTCAAATCGTCTGTGTAAACAAGCATACCATCGGCTTCCACTGCGGTTCCGCTGAAGTAACCCAAACGATAAATCTCCATTTCGACCACATAGCCGTTATCGCTCTGCGCAATGGACAAGCTGCTGTATATCTCATCCGTTCCCTGACGATCCACATACACCGATGAGGGCATGCCCGCCGCCGGAATATCCTCCCGGTCTCCGTATGCCCAGTAGATGGTCATGCCCGGATAGTCCATTTCCAGCTCTGCCACGCCGTTTTTCTCGGTGATGCGGAAGTTCCAGAGCCGCGAGGCCTGCTCTATTTCAGAAATAAGCTGTGCTTGCATCACCCCATTCTCCACGGCGTAGGTCCCATGCCAGCTCTCCGCGCCGATGTACTAACTCATCTGTCCGTTGCTTCGGATCTCCATACTTGCGCCCCATTCGCCGTAACCGGGGAACAGATCCAGGGAATCCGCAAACGCGGCGAGGCTATTCTTTTCACTGTCCAGATGCCACGGCCCAACCCGTTCGACGCTCTGCTGCACAGGCGCTTCCGGCTTTTCCGCCTCGTTCCCGCTGTGGGGGGGAGCTGCCGCTCTGCAGTTTCTCCTCAGTTCCTTCTGTGTCGTTTGCTTCCGTATGGGGTTTCTGCGGACTCTGTTCGGGTTCCGATGCTTTGCCGCACCCTGCCAAACACAGGCAGAGAACCACTGTCAGAAGCAGTGCGATGATTCTTTTCATATCAAAACGATCTCCCTTCACATGACCCGGTATCCGGCACTTGTCAGACCGAACAGAAACTCCCAGAACAGGTTTTCTGTTTTCAGGACCATTTTTCCGTTATCTATGGCATGAAACGACACGATTTTGTTCTCCTCATCGATCCATGCTGTTTTTTCCGTTTCATTCATACGGAATCCCTCCTTTTTAACCGCTGCCTATCGTTCGGTAGTCTTTGTTTTGAAAATGAAGCGGCCATGTCCGGGCGGACACAGCCGCAGTGTTCTGCAAACTGGAAGTTGTCACCCTACAGCATCAACAGCATATAAACGACTTCCTGAAATCCGCTGATCCGGGAACGGAATCCTCTGGGATTTCTCCCGTATTCCACAAACCCCGCTTTTTGGTATAATGCAATGGCTCTTTTATTCTCCGCCACCACAGTCAATTCCAGTTGGGTATATCCTGCCTCTTTGGCACAATTGATGCACGCTTCCATCAGTAACCTACCGATTCCGAGTCCCTAATATTCCTTTAGCACGCTGATACCAAACTCAGCCCGATGCCTGACCTTATACTTTGTTCCAACCGCTTCAATACCAGCGGTTCCAGCAACCTTTCCATCCACGAAAGCGATAATTTCAATTTCATTCGCACTTGCTGCTTTTTGTTCCAGAAACTGCCCTTCCTTTTCGGGATCGAAGCTGTTTTCATCCGGATAGGAAAGCAGGAAATCTGTTTCTGCATGCGTTAGGTTGAAATTATCAAATACCGCGCTTCCATCAG
Source organism: Allofournierella massiliensis (assembly GCF_021531255.1). Lineage (GTDB taxonomy): Bacteria > Bacillota > Clostridia > Oscillospirales > Ruminococcaceae > JAFBIO01. Next base: position 22,022 of record NZ_JAFBIO010000017.1, read on the forward strand.
ATGCCACGCCATTTCTCAGAACTGCAGTTTTTCCGTTTTTCAAAACAATCTGTTGACTATATTTCATATACTTACCTCTAAAATACATGTTTATCCTACTGGAAGGGACTTACTTCGGATAGACCCTGAAGAACTGCCGAATATGTTTATCTACCAGTTCCATAACCTCCGTCTCCCGTTCCGGTTCCCGGTCGCAGAGGTTGATCCAAACGGAAATAGGCAGGCAGAATTGGGCCGCCATGATCTCGGGGTCATCCTCAGCCAGAACTCCTTTCTGAATCAGGCACTTGATAAGCCCGGTGAAATACCCCAGCACATCGGTATAATTCTGCTTGGTCTGCAGCTTTGCCAGTTCCGGATTCTGGAACTGTTCGATCACCAGCATTTTTCGCGCCCTGCTGATGGCGGGATCGTGGAGGATATAGCGGATCTGGCCCTGGATCATTTGAACAGCGTCATCGGGAGCCTGCGGAAAGCTGTCGGCATCTTTCTCCCAATCCGCCCTTGCAAAAAGTGAATGTTCCGCATACTGCTCCAGTACTTCCTGCACCAATGCATCCAGAATTGCCTGTTTGCTCTCAAAATGGCTGTAAAGTGATGCCTTACGAATGCCAACGGCACCGGCAATCTGGGCAATAGAGGTGGCCTCAAACCCCTGCACTGAGAACAGCTCCAGCGCTGCATCCAGAATTTCCTGCTTTGTGTTTCCTCGATCCATAGATATACTCCTTTACTTAAACCGAAAGACCTTGCGTATATGACATTATTATAGATGCCTATCGTTCGTTAGTCAACAGGGATAATGTTTTCTCTATTCAAATCTTCATGTGTCAGTTTCAGTATTTGGAAAACCAATCGTTGAAATGACAGAAAAGACTTCGCCAGTCCAAGGCGAAGTCTTTTCGACAATCAGATAAGATGGAAGTTATTTTCCTGCTTGATCTGATGAAAGGATTCCGTAGATATAATAATCACACCAAGTGTTTGTCATCTTGCCCTGCCGAATCAAGCCTTCCTTGATATATCCGCATTTCTCCAGCATCCTCTGAGATGGTATGTTTCGAACATCAACTTTCGTCCACAACCTCTGTAACTGCGTGTTTTCAAAGCAGAAACGGGTCATTTCGGACAAAGCTTCCGTTCCGCAGCCTTTTCCCTGGCAGGCCGGAGCAAGGCGTATCGCCACAGATGCCATACGGTCATTCTCGATCAGATCAACCCAGAGATCACCAATTACTTTTCCGGATAGCTTTTCCTCAATCCCCAGATGAAAGCTTTTCGTAGGCTTTTCTGGCTTTTGAAACAGAAGTTCCGGATGCTTATCTGTTCTGCCCGGACCCTTTCCCCAGTATGTGTAGATGGACGGATCCGGCATCCATTCCCGCACAGCTGGAACATCTCCTGCATTCATTGGGCGAAGGCATATCTTCGGCGAGCTGGTGCCCAAGCGGATCGCCATGAAAAAATCCGAACAGCTGGCCCTGGGCATGTCCGGCATGATCAGCGGCATTTCCTCTCTCTTTAAGCCCTTGGTCTGGCTGCTGTCGGTATCCACCAACGGTGTGCTGCGGCTGTGCGGCGTCAACCCCGAGGAAGAGGAGGAGACGGTCAGCGAGGAAGAGATCCGGATGATGGTGAACCAGAGCAGCGAGCGGGGGGCCATCGACCCGGAGGAAAAAGAATTCATCCAGAACGTGTTCGAGTTCGACGACATCACCGCCGGCGAGATCGCCACCCACCGCACCGAGGTGGCGGTGCTGAGCCTGGAAGAGGACCCGGAGAGCTGGGCCCGCACCATCCACGAAAGCCGCTTTACCCTGTACCCGGTCTGCGGCGATTTCCCCGACCAGATCGTGGGCGTGCTGAACGCCAAGGACTTTTTCCGCCTGCGGGACCAGGACCGGGAGACCCTGCTGGCCGGCGCGGTGCGGCCCGCCTGCTTTGTGCCCGAGACCATCCGGGCTGACCTTTTGTTCCGCCGGATGAAGCAGGACGGCCAGACCCTGGCGGTGGTGCTGGATGAATACGGGGGAATGGCCGGCATCGTCACCCTCTACGACCTGGTGGAGGAGCTGGTGGGCGAGCTGCGGGGCGAGATAAGCGCCCCCCGGCTGGAAAAGCTGGGGCCGGGCAGCTGCGGCAATCTGAGCAAAAGCCAGAAATTGTGCGCATATTAAAAACACTTGTACATTTCGCAAAGATAGTATATAATGGGACCAACCTGGGGCGGTGCCCCACCGGAGGAAAAGACGGGAGGAAACAAGGATGTATCCATTGTGGGAAGAGCTGAATCGCCTGAAAAAGTGCCGCTGGGTGGAACTTTGCCACCCGCTGAACAACCAGAGCCCCTACTGGGGCGGCATCCCGGATGGCTCGGTAGAGCTGGGAAAAACCGTCTTTGACTGGGGAAACGAGATGCTGGATTGCCTGATCCAGACCTTCAAGTTCCCGGGGCAGTTCGGCACCCATATGGATTTCCCCGGCCATTTTGTAAAGGGGGGCGCCCTGTCGGAAGAGTACGGGGTCAAGGAGATGGCCTTCCCCCTGGTGGTGGTGGATGTGACCGAAAAGGTCAAGGCCGACCCCCACTATGCCGTCACGGTGCAGGACCTGCAGGACTGGGAGGCCAAGTACGGGCCCATCCCCGAGGGTGCCTTTGTGGCCCTGCATACTGGCTGGGCCGAGCGCTGGCCGGATATGAACGCCCTTTCCAACTTTGACGAGGAGGGGGGCGAGCACTTCCCCGGCTGGTCCATGGAGGCCCTGCGGTACATTTACGAGACCAGAAACGCCGCCGCCAACGGCCACGAGACCCTGGATACCGACGCTTCGGCCCTGGCTGCCGCCGCGGGGGACCTGGCCTGTGAGCGGTATGTGCTGAGCAAGGGCAAGCTGCAGGTGGAGGTGCTCTGCAACCTGGATCAGGTGCCCCCTGCCGGGGCCATTGCCTTTGCCGTCTGCCCGCCCATCCAGGGCGCCACCGGCCTGCCGGTGCGGATGTGGGCCATCCTGCCCGAATAAGCCCGGCCTGACAGAAAGGAGGCTCCCCATGAAGACCTTTGTGCTGAACAACGGGGTGGAAATGCCCGCCCTGGGCTATGGCGTTTTCAAGCTGGATACCCAGGAAAGCTGCCTGGCCGGGGTGAGCGCCGCCATACGGGCCGGTTACCGGCTCATCGACACGGCGGCCATGTACCGCAACGAGGCCTGGGTGGGCCAGGCGGTGCGCCAGAGCGGCCTGCCCCGGGAGGAGTTCTTCATCACCACCAAGCTCTGGCTGCATCAGATGAGCTACGAGGGGGCAAAGGTGGGCTTTGAGCGTTCCCTGGAGCGGCTGGGGCTGGAATATATTGACCTGTTCCTGCTCCACTGGCCTTACGGGGACGCGGCCGGCGCCTGGCGGGCGCTGGAAGAATTGTACCGGCAGGGCCGGGTGCGGGCCATCGGGGTGTGCAATTTCACCCGGCCCTATCTGGATAAACTGCTGCAGACCGCCGAGATCCTGCCGGCGGTGGATCAGATGGAATGTCATCCCCTTTTGCAGCTGCCCGAGCTGCGCCGGTATCTGGCCCAGAAGGGGATCCAGCCCGAGGCCTGGAGCCCGGTGGGCCGGATGCACCCGGAACTCACCGGCAGCCCGGTGCTGGGGGCCCTGGCCCAAAAGCACGGCAAGAGCCTGGCCCAGATCATCCTGCGCTGGCATCTGCAGGAGGGCATCGTGGCCATCCCCAAGGCGGCGGGGGAGGAAAAGATCCGCCAGAACATCGATATCCTGGATTTTGAGCTGAGTGAGGAAGAGATGGCGGCCATCCGGGCCATGGACCGGGGCTTCCACACCAACGACGACCCGGACGACCCCACCAGTGAGGGACGGCTGGCCAGCCGGCCCACCGGCTTTTAAAAAAGCCGCCCATAAGGCGGCAAAAAAGAAAGGAAGTACCTGAACAGAGCCGGCCCCGCCCGGAAAAGGAGAGGCCGGCCCTTTTGGGGAAAATCAGGAGGAATACCAACATGGCATATTGCAAGAACTGTGGCGCCCCATCGACGACCAGGCGGTAATCTGCCCTCACTGCGGAGTATCCCAGACCCCGCCGGTACAGGATAACGGCGGTTTTGGCTGGGGCCTGCTGGGCTGCTGCATCCCCATCGTGGGCCTGGTGCTGTTCCTGGTATGGAAGGACACCGAACCCAAGACCGCCAAGGCCGCGGGCGTCGGCGCGCTGGTTTGCGTCTGCCTGTATGCGCTGCTCTATCTGTGCGTCTTTACGATGGGCATCAGCGCCTATGCCCTTTGGCCCTAAAAGACCGTGAATTGCCTGAAAAACAGGGTGAGGCCCTGGCTGTACCGGTGGCTGCCCCGGATCTGCGGCTGCCATTGCCGGGCGGACCGATCCTTTTTTTACAAGGGCTGGCAGTTCCCGGTTTGTGCCCGGTGCACCGGGGAGGTGCTGGGGCTCTGCCTGTCCTTCCTGGTGTTCTTCTGGTATCAGATCCCCCTCTGGCTGGCGGGTGCCCTGCTGGTGCCCATGCTGCTGGATGGGGGCATCCAGCTGACCACCCGCTATGAGAGCACCAACCCAAGGCGGCTGGTCACCGGCTTTGCCTTCGGGTTTGGGCTGTATGTCCTGTTCGGGCATTCGATCCTCTTTGCCTTCTGGCAGGGATATCATTTCCTTCAATAAGAATCAGGCGCCGGGCCTTGGCCAGGCGCAAAGCAAGGCGGCGGGGAACCACCCGCCTCCTTGTGTTTTTAGGGCCCTGGGGGGCTTTGCTGCGTAAAAAAAGAAAACGGGATGGGGATAGAAAACGCGGGGGCGCGGCCCCCGAAAAGGAAGGAAGTAGAAGTTTTGAAGAAGATCCTTGAAAGCTGGAACCGCATCAGCCTGGTCAAACAGATCTGCCTGGGCCTGGCTGTGGGCATCCTGCTGGCCCTGGTGGCCCCGAAAAGCCTTTCCGGCATCACCATTCTGGGCGATCTGTTTGTGGGGGCCCTGAAGGCCGTGGCCCCCATGCTGGTGTTTTTCCTGGTGGCCTCGGCCCTCTGCCACCACAGGCAGGGCCAGCGCACCAACATGAAATCCATCATTGCGCTGTACCTGGCAGGTACCTTCCTGGCAGGCCTGATGGCGGTGCTCGCCAGCTTTTTGTTCCCGGTGCAGCTGGTGCTGGCTGCCGGGCAGGAATCGGTGAGCGCCCCGGAAGGGCTGGCCGAGGTGCTGCGCACCCTGGTCTTTAACCTGGTATCCAACCCCATCACCGCCCTGGCCAACGCCAACTATATCGGCATCCTGGCCTGGGCCCTGGTGCTGGGCCTGGCCCTGAAAAACGCCTCGGAGGGCACCAAGACCCTGATGGAGGATGTGGCAAACGCCCTTTCGGTAATGGTGCGGTGGGTCATCCGCTTTGCGCCCCTGGGCGTGATGGGCCTGGTCTTCAACGCCATTGCCGCCAGCGGCCTTTCTACCCTGCTGGGCTACCTGCAGCTGGTGGTGCTGCTGGTGGGGGTGATGGCCTTTGTGGCCCTGGTGGTCAACCCCCTGATGGTGTTTGTGATGATTCGGCGCAACCCCTACCCCCTGGTGTTCCAGTGCCTGCGGGAAAGCGGCATCACCGCCTTCTTCACCCGCAGCTCGGCCGCCAATATCCCGGTGAATATGGCCCTGTGCGAAAAGCTGGGGCTGGATAAAAACACCTACTCCATCTCCATCCCTCTGGGGGCCACCATCAACATGGCGGGCGCGGCGGTGACCATCGCCACCCTGACCCTGGCGGCCACCCACACCCTGGGGGTCCAGGTGGACCTGCCCACCGCCATTGTGCTGAGCTTTCTGTCGGCCCTGTCGGCCTGCGGCGCTTCCGGCGTGGCCGGGGGCAGCCTGCTGCTCATCCCCCTGGCCTGCAGCCTCTTCGGCATCCCCAATGACCTGGCCATGGAAGTGGTGGGCGTGGGCTTCATTGTGGGGGTGGTGCAGGACAGCTGCGAAACTGCCCTGAATTCCTCCACCGACGTGCTCTTTACCGCCGCTGCCGAATGGGGCGCGCGGCGCAGGGCCGGGAACTGACCCTTTTTGCCCGGACAGAAAACCCAGGCTCCCCAACCGGTCACGGCCGGGCGGGGAGCCTGGGTTTTGCGGTTTATTCCTCCTGGGGGCGCAGCAGCTCAAAGCGGTTTTTGCGGCAGCGCAGGACTCCCTCCCGCTGCAGCCCGCTGATCTGGGCGGAAAGGGCGCTGCGGTCCACCGCCAGGTAGTCGGCCAGCTGCTGGCGGTCGTAGGGGATGGAGAAGACCGGGCTGCCGGCCTGGCGGGCCTGCTGGGAAAGATAGCTGAGCAGCCGCTGGCGGATGGTGCGCCGGCCCAGGCAGCTGAGCTTGCCGGCCAAAAAGAGATTCTTGCGGGCCAGCAGGGGCAGAAGCCGGGCCCGCAGCGCTTCCAGGCAGGGCGGCTGCCCGGCCCCGAGCAGGGCCCCGGCATCCAGCCAGAGCACCCGGCAGGCCCTGTCGGCCTGTACGCTCACCCCGGCGGGGCTCTGGGCCAGGGCGTAGGCCTCGGCAAAAAGTTCCCCCGGCCCGGCCTGGCCGATCAGGCTGCGCCGGCCCCAGTAATCCTCCTGCAGGATGAGCACCCGGCCCTCCAGCACAAGGCCGATGCCGGGCACCGCCTGCCCGGCGTAGAACAGAAAGGCCTGAGCCGGATAGGCCTTTTCCCGGGCATGGAGGAGGGGCAGCAGGCGGGCCAGTTCCTCCTGCCCCAGCCCGGCCAGGAAGGGCGGGGCCAGGGCGGCCAGCCGGCCGGCCAAAGAGGGGTTTTCCATGGTTTTCCTCCCCAAAAGTTTTGTTTTGTTGGAATTACAACAGATTCTTTTCTCTGATCATACTATACTGACAGACACAAGGCAAGGGAAAGCCTTGGGGAAAACTCTGCCGGGCCCGAAAAGGGCGGAAAGGAAACAAGATGCTTCGAAAGATCATTCAGATAGACGCGGAAAAATGCAACGGCTGCGGGGCCTGCGCCTCGGCCTGCCAGGAGGGCGCCATCGCCATGGTGGAGGGCAAGGCCCGGCTGGTGCGGGAGGATTACTGCGACGGGCTGGGCAACTGCCTGCCCGCCTGCCCCACCGGGGCCATCACCTTTGTGGAAAAGGAGACCTTGCCCTTTGACGAGGAGGGGGCCAAGGCGGCCCAGGCGCCCCGCCCGGCAGGCTGCCCGGGCAGCGCGGCCCGGGCCCTGGGCGGCGTTGCCCCTGCCGCCCAGGCTGCCCCGGCGGGGAACCGGCCCTCCTGCCTGCGCCAGTGGCCGGTGCAGATCAAGCTGGCGCCCGTCCAGGCCCCCTGGCTGGACGGGGCCCGGCTGCTGCTGGCTGCCGACTGCGCTGCCTATGCCAGGGCCTCCTTCCATGAGGACTTTATGGCGGGCTGCGTCACCCTCATCGGCTGCCCCAAGCTGGATGGGGTGGATTATTCCGAAAAGCTGGCCGAGATCCTGAAAAACAACCGGGTGCTGAGCGTGACGGTGGCCCGGATGGAGGTGCCCTGCTGCGGCGGGCTGGAACGGGCGGCCCGGCAGGCCCTGGCAAAAAGCGGCCGGGATATCCCCCTGCAGGTGGCGGTGCTGGGGGTGGACGGCAGCCTGAAGGGCTGAGCCTTCCCCTCGAAAAAGAAAGCGGACTGTGCTATAATAAGCATGGTCCGCTTTTTTACAGGGCGGCCAGTGTGAGGAAAAAAGGCGGGAAAAAGAATGATCGGTACGGGAACATTGGCGAACACCGCGGCGGTGGTCGCCGGCGGGATGTTGGGCCTGGCCCTGGGGGGCGGACTGAAAAAGAGCATTCAGGAGACGGTGATGCACGCCATGGGCATGGCCACCATCTTCATCGGGGTGGGCGGCACCCTCAAGGAGATGCTGTATCTGGATGGGGGAGCCCTGCAGACCCGGGGCACCATGCTGCTGATCTTTTCTCTGATAGCGGGCAGCCTGTTGGGGGCGGCCCTGGAGATCGAGCGAAGGCTGGACGGGCTGGGCGGCTGGCTCAAGGGCCGGCTGGGGCCCCGGGCCGGGGGCCGCTTTGTGGAAGGGTTCGTCACCGCCTCCCTGGTGATCTGCGTGGGGGCCATGGCGGTGGTGGGCAGCCTGGAGGACGGGCTGAACGGCAACGCCGCCACCCTGTACACCAAATCGGTGCTGGACTTTATGATCGTGATGATCCTGGCCTCCACCCTGGGGGCGGGGGCGGTCTGTTCGGCCCTGCCCCTGCTGATCTATCAGGGCAGCATCACCCTGTTTGCCCGGGCCCTGGCGCCCCTGCTCAGCGAGGCAGTGATCAGCGACCTTTCCCTGGTGGGCAACGTGCTGATCTTTGGGGTGGGGGTGAATGTGGCCTTCGGCAAAAAGCTGGCCGTGGGCAACATGCTGCCGGCCCTGGCGGTGCCGGTGCTCTGGCATTTGTTTGTGTGAAAAAACGGCCCGGGGCCGACCGGAAAAAGGGCCCCCTGGAAAGGAAGGAAGCGGTTTGGAAGACAAGAGATTTGCCCTGCTCATTGACTCGGACAATATTTCGGCCAAGTACATCTCCCACATCCTGGACGAGATGACCAAGTACGGGGTGACCACCTACAAGCGCATTTACGGGGACTGGACCAGCCCCCAGACCGCCAAGTGGCGGGAGGAGCTGCTGAAAAATTCCATCATCCCCATCCAGCAGTTCAGCAACACGGTGGGCAAGAACGCCACCGATTCCACCCTCATCATCGACGCCATGGACATCCTGTACACCCACAGTGTGGACGGGTTCTGCATCGTTTCCAGCGACGGGGACTTCACCCGCCTGGCCAGCCGGCTGCGGGAAAGCGGCATGATGGTGATCGGCATGGGGGAGGAAAAGACCCCCCGGTCCTTCCGGGCGGCCTGCAGCATCTTCACCGCCCTGGAACTGCTGCTGGATGAGGACGCCGAGCCCGCCGCCCCCGCCAAGAAGGCGGCCAAGCGCCCCGAGCCGGGGCAGGAGAGCGCCGGGGGCGGCATTGTGGATAAGAGCGTGATCGAGAGCGACGCGGTGAACATCGTCACCGAGAACGAGAACAAGGGCAAGGTGACCGGCCTGGGCGAGCTGGGCAGCCGGCTGCAGAACAAGTACCCGGATTTTGACGTGCGGAACTACGGCTACAGCCTGCTGAGTAAGTTTTTGGCCGAGATGCACAGCCTGGAACTGGTGAAGGACGGCCACACCGTGGGGGTGCGGCTGAAAAACAGCCAGGACGACGCCGACGAGGCAGAGGCCTACATCCTTCAGCTGGTGCGGGAGGCCGGGGCCAAGGGGGTCAGCCTCAGCGAGCTGAGCAACGCCCTCCATGCCCGGTACGGCCAGTTCAGCGTGCGGGATTACGGCTACAGCCAGTTTTCCAAATTCGTGCAGAGCGTGCCCCAGGTAGAGCTGGGCCGCACCGCCCGCACCAAGGACCGGGCCTTCTACCGCCCGGAGGAATAAGCCCGGGAGAAAAACAAAAAAGAACGCCGGAGCCTGTGAAAGGCTCCGGCGCTTTTGGTTTTTGGGGATTCAGGGCAGCTGCAGGGTAAAGGGCTGGCCGGCCACCGCCCGGCCGGCGATCTTCACCTGGATCTGCCCCTCCCGGCGGCAGGCCCGGACCCGCACATGGCCGTCCCGGCCCATCTCCTGGCCCTGCTCGATGAACAGGTCGGCCCGGGTTTCGCCGGGGGCGATATAGGCCAGCCAGTAGGCCCCCATCACGCCGCAGGCGGTGCCGGTGACCGGGTCCTCGGTCACGCCGCTGTCCCCCGCCGAAAAATGCCGGCCATGGAGCTGACAATCCGGGGAGAGGGTCTCCAGGCAAAGGGGATGCACCGAGGCCCCCGGGTGGGCGGTGAGCAGACCGGGGAAGAGTTTATTCTGGGGCTGCATCTTCCGGAAATCCTCCAGGGTGCGGATGGGCAGAATCACCGTCCAGCTGCCGGTGCTGCCGTACACCGCCGGGAAGCGGGGATCCAGGGCGGTTTTGTCCAGCCCGATGGCCCCCAGCAGCCCTTCCAGGTCCCCCTCAAAGGGCTCAAAGCGGGCGGGGGCCTGCTCCATGCTCACCATCCGGGTGGCCGGGTCATACCCCAGTTCCAGCTCCCCCGCCAGGGTCTCGGCCCGCAGGGTGAGGGGGGCGGCGGGGGCCTGCCGGGCCATCAGGGCCGAAAAGGCACAGACCGTGCCATGGCCGCAGAGGGGAGTTTCCCGCCCGGGCATGAAGAACCGCAGGCGCAGGTCGGCCTTTTCGCTGCGGCAGATAAAGGCGCACTCGGAAAAACCGGCCTGGAAGGCCAGCTGCTGCATTTCCTCCCCCGAAAGGCCATCCGCCTCCAGCACCACGCCGCAGGGGTTGCCCATGCCCGGCGCGTCGGCAAAGGCGTCGTAGCGGGCCAGAGTGATCGTTTTCATATTGGTTCTCCTTTCCTTGTGGGTGTACGGGAATTTTAAAAGCTGCCGGGGGCGGGGCGGATGCTTACCTCCCCGTACCGCAGGGCCTTTTCGCCGCCCCCGCTCAGGGTGATGAGCAGCCGGCCCTCCTCGTCGATGCCCCGGGCAAAGGCGGTGTAGGGCTCGCCGTCCCCGGTGACGGTGAGGTAGTGGCCCACCACCAGGCTGCGGGAGCGGTATTCCGGCAGGTAATCCCCCCGGATGCCCAGGGCCAGCAGCTCCTGGGCGATGGCGGCGGCCAGTTCGGCCCGGCTGCAGGGGGCCTGGCCCGGCGGGAAAAGGCTGCCCGCCACCGGGGCTACCTGGGGCGGGAAGGCCTCGGCGGGGGTGGCCAGGTTGACCCCGATGCCCACCGTGAGGAATTCCAGCCGGCCGGTCTCAAAGTCGGAGACCGCCTCGGTGAGGATGCCTGCCACCTTTTTGCCCTTATAAAACAGGTCGTTCACCCACTTGATGGCCAGCTGGCGGCCGCAGAGCCGGGCTACCGCCCGGCAGACCGCCACCGCGGCGCAGCCGGTGACCGTGAGGGAATCGGCAATCTCGCCTCCCGGCCGCAGGATGAGGGAGAGGTAGACCCCTCCCTCCGGGCTGACAAAGGTCCGGCCCAGCCGGCCCCGGCCCGCCTTCTGCCGCCCCGCCAGCACCAGGGTGCCCTGGGGCGCGCCCTCCCCGGCCAGGGTGTGGGCGGTGCGGTTGGTGGAATCCACCTCCCCGTATACATAACAGCGGGTCACCGGACTGCCGGGGGCCAGGGCCGCTTCCAGGGCGGCCTGGCTCAATACGTCCCCGCCCCGGCCCAGCCGGTAGCCAAGACCGCTGGACGCCTCGATCCGGTAACCCTGCTTTTGCAGGGCCTGGGCCGCCTTGTGCACCGCCGCCCGGCTCACGCCCAGATCCTGGGCCAGCTTCTGGCCGGAAAGGGGCTCCTTACCGCTGCGGCGCAGCGCTTCCAGCAGCGCTGCCTGGGTCGCTCCCCGTGGGGGCATGGTCCTTCCTCCTTTCGCCCTGCTCTTGGCAGGTAAACAAAAACGGATGCCAAAAGTTTACGATATGCCTTTAAAAAAAGCCGGGCGGCCTGGCCGCCCGGCCAAAAGGCAGGGATGATGGCTCGCTCCTTAAAAGGGGCAGGGACGGGGGAGAGCCCCGCCCGGCGCTGCCCGGGGCGAGGGGAAGCGCTTACTGGCGCTCTTCCACCGTGTAGGTGAAGCCGTACTCCTCCTGCAGGGCCTTTACCTGGGGCTCGCAGTCCTCAATGAAGGTGGGGCTGTAGATGCTCTGGCCGTTGTGGGCCTTCTTGTAGTCCTCCAGGATCTGGGTCAGCTTGTCCCAGGCCTCGTCGTTCCGGGCCTGGTTGCTCTCGTCGGGGAAGCTGATGATAAACTCACGATGTTTGGGGATGCGTGCTTTCATGGGAAGATTCCTCCTGATCTTGGGCGGCAGGGCCGCCGGTTTAGGGTATAGGGGCCTTGGCTCAAAGCCCGAACAATCGCCGGGCGTTCTGGGCCGTGGTCTCAAACACGGTCTCGGGGGCAAGGCCCAGGGTCTGGGCGATCAGCTCGCCCACATACTGGATATTGCCGCTGTGGTTGCGCTTGCCCCGCACCGGCTGGGGCGAAAGATAGGGGCAGTCGGTTTCCAGCACCACCTGCTCCAGGGGGATGGCCCGCAGGCTTTCCAGGGCCCGGCGGGCGTTTTTATAGGTGCAGCTGCCCCCAAAGCCCAGGTAAAGGCCCTGGGCCGTCAGGCGGCGGGCGTCCTCGGCGCTGCCGGAATAGCAGTGCACAATGCCCCGGGGCCGGTATTTTTCCAGCAGGGCATAGGTCTCGGCGTGGGCCTCCCGGTCATGCACCAGGATGGGCTTGTCCAGCTCCCGGGCAAGCTGCAGCTGGGCCTCGAAAAGTTCCAGCTGAGGCTGGGCGGGCACCGGCCAGTGATGGTCCAGCCCGCACTCGCCCACCGCCACCACCCGGGGGTCCTCAAAGAGGGGGCGCATCTCTTCCAGCTCCCGCCGCCAGTCGCCGCCGTAGCGGCAGAGGGTGGCGGCGTCCTCCTCGATCAGGCTCTGGGGATGGATGCCCAGCGCCGCCCAGACGAAGGGATAGCGATGGGAAAGTTCCAGCACCTGGGCGGCGTCGCCGCTGTGGGTGGCGCAGTCCACCACCCCCACCACCCCGGCCCCGGGCAGGGCGGAAAGCACCTCGTCCCGGTCGGCGTCAAAAGAGCGGCTGGTGTAATGGGCGTGGGTATCAAAAATCGGGCCTGTCATGGGCTTACCCCAGCTGGCTGCCGGGCTTGACGCTGTCCGGGAAGAGGACCACGGTCACGTTGCCCTGGCTGTCGGCGGCCGAGAGGATCATGCCCTCGCTCACATACTTGCCCTTCATCATGGGCCGGGGGGCCAGGTTGGCCACAATGGCCACCTGCTTGCCCACCAGCTCTTCGGGCTGGTACCACTTGGCAATGCCGGAGAGGATGGTGCGCTCCCGCTCACCGTCAAACAGGCGGAACTTCAGCAGCTTTTTGCTCTCGGGCAGTTTTTCGCATGCCAGCACCTTGGCCACCCGCATCTCGCACTTGGCGAAATCGTCGATGGTGATCTCGGGCAGGTGCTCCTGGGCTTCGGGTTCCTCCTGGCTCTTTTCCGGGGCGGGCTGGGCCGGGGCGGCCTGACCTTTAGCCTCGGCCTTGCGGGCTTCGTCCTGCTTGGCCAGCTCTTCCAGCTCCTTGGACACGTCAATGCGGGGGAAGAGGGCCTCGCCCTTGCGCACGGTGTAGCCGGCCTGCTTGCCGTAGCCCAGGTTGGCGAAGACCAGGCCGGCCGGGTCAAGGCCCAGCTGGGCGGCCATCTTGGGGGCGGTGTCGGGCAGGTAGGCGTTCAGCAGGATGGCGGCGCAGCGCAGGGCTTCGCACAGGTTGTACAGCACCTGCTGCAGCCGGGGGGCGTTGGCCTCCTCCTTGGCCAGGGCCCAGGGGGCGGTCTCATCAATATACTTGTTGGCCCGCTGGATCAGCCGGAAGATCTCCATGAGGGCCTGGGGGATGAGCAGCTGGTCCATGGCGGCGGCCACCTTGTCGGGGGTCTCGCCGATGAGGGCCGTCACCTCTGCATCCGGGTCGGCGGTCACGCCGGTGGGGGCCAGGGTGCCGCCGAAGTACTTGGCGGCCATGGCTACCGTGCGGCTGAGCAGGTTGCCCAGGTCGTTGGCAAGGTCGCTGTTGATCCGGCTGATGAGGGCCTCGTTGGTGAAGCTGCCGTCATTGCCGAAGGGGATCTCCCGCAGCAGGAAGTAGCGGATGGCGTCCACCCCGTACCGCTCGCAGAGGACCACCGGGTCCACCACGTTGCCCACGGATTTGCTCATCTTGCCGCCGTTGATCAGCAGCCAGCCGTGGCCGAACACCCGCTTGGGCAGGGGCAGATCCAGGGCCATCAGCATGGCCGGCCACAGGATGGTGTGGAAGCGCAGGATCTCCTTGCCCACCATGTGCAGGTCGGCGGGCCAGAACTTTTCAAACCCGTCCCGGGCGTCGTTCTCGTAGCCCAGAGCCGAGATATAGTTGGAGAGGGCGTCCACCCAGACGTACATGGTGTGCTTGGGGTCGAAGGGGACCGGGATGCCCCAGGGCACGGTGGTGCGGGAAACGCAGGTATCCTGCAGGCCCTGCTTGATGAAGGCGATCATCTCGTTCTTGCGGCTCTCGGGCTGGATGAACTGGGGGTTCTCCTCATACAGCTGCAGCAGCCGGTCGGCATATTTGCCGGTCTTGAAGAAGTAGGCTTCCTCCTCGGCCTCGTACACCGGGCGGTGGCAGTCGGGGCAGCAGCCGTTTTCGTCCAGCTGGCTGTCGGTCCAGAAGCTCTCGCAGGGCTTGCAGTAGTGGCCCTTGTAGATGCTCTTGTAAATATCGCCCTTTTCGTACAGCTTGGTGAAGATTGCCTGGCAGCTTTTGATGTGGTAGTCGTCGGTGGTGCGGATGAACCGGTCATAGCTGATGTTCAGCAGCTTCCACAGGTCCTTCACGCCGCCGGCGCCTTCCACGATGTTGTCCACATATTCCTTGGGGGTGACGCCCTTGTCGGCGGCCTTGTCCTGGATCTTCTGGCCGTGCTCGTCGGTGCCGGTGAGGAACATCACATCATACCCCTGCATTCGCTTGAAGCGGGCCAGCGCGTCGCAGGCCACGGTGGTGTAGCTGTGGCCGATGTGCAGCTTGTCGCTGGGGTAGTAGATGGGTGTGGTGATGTAGAATGTTTTCTTTTCCATACTTCATGATTCCTTTCCGTGAAAAGGCCGCGAATGCAACGGCTTTTCGCTGGCGCGTTTTTCGCGCACATACAATATAAGTATAAAAGCCGCTTTTTTCAAAGTCAAGAACCCGGGCCCCGGCGGCCCAAAAAAGAAGGCGGAAAAAGGGCGGAAAAGGGGGCGAGGGGGGGCGCCGGGGCCGGGGCGAGTGAGGGAAGGCAAGGAGAAAGCCAAGGAGAAAAGCCGGGGCGGGACAGGATGCGGCGGCCCTGCCCCGGCCGATTGCCCCGGGGGTGTCGGGTATGGTACAATAAAAGCCCGGCGGGCGAGAGCGCCGGCAAACCAAAAGGGCCCTGCCGCCAGATCGGGCAGGGCCTTGTAAAGAAAAAAGAAAGAAGGGCCTGTATGATTCCGTTTGATCCCTGCGACCATCGATACCCCTCCCGGCGCAACACGGTGTTTGCCAACCGGGGGATGGTGTGTTCCTCCATCCCCCAGGCCAGCGGCATCGGGCTGGACATCCTGAAAAAGGGCGGCAACGCCGTGGACGCGGCGGTGGCCGTGGCGGCGGCCCTGCCCCTTCTGGAGCCCACCAGCAACGGCCTGGGCAGCGACGCCTTTGCCCTGGTCTGGACAAAGGGCAAGCTCCATGCCTTGAACGCCAGCGGCTTTGCGCCCCAGAACCTCACCGCCGCCAAGGTGCGGCAGATGGGCTATACCTCCATGCCCTCGGAGGGCTGGCTGCCGGTGATGGTGCCCGGCGCGCCGGCCGCCTGGGCCGAGCTGGCCGGCCGGTTTGGCACCATGCCCCTGGAAGAACTTTTTGCCCCGGCGGTGGACTATGCCCGCCATGGCTTTGCGGTGAGCGTCAACCCGGCCCGGATGTGGGAGCGGGAGGCCCGCCGGTTCGGCCAGGCCTATCAAAAAGACCCGGCCCTCTTTGGCCCCTGGATGGACACCTTTACCAAGGAGGGCGAGCCCTGCCGGGCGGGGGATATTTTCAGCTGCCCCCAGATGGCCGACACCCTGGAAAGCCTGGCCGCCACCGGCTGCGAGAGCTTTTACCGGGGCGAGGTGGCCGAAAAGATCGCCGCCTTCAGCGCGGCCACCGGCGGCTGGCTCACCCGGGAGGATCTGGCAGCCTATAAACCCCAGTGGGTGGAGCCCATCACCACCCGGTACCGGGGCTATGACGTGTACGAACTGCCCCCCAACGGCCACGGCATCACGGTGCTGATGGCCCTGAACATCCTGGAAGGGCTGGAAATGGGCCGGGATAAGGATGACCCCATCACCTGGCACCATATGATCGAGGCCCTCAAGCTGGCCTTTGCGGACGCCAAGACCTATGTGGCCGACCCCCGATATATGCGCACCCGGGTGGAAGACCTGCTCAGCCCCGCCTATGCCCAAAAGCGCCGGGCTCTGGTGGGCCCCCGGGCCCTGGAACCCCAGCCGGGCGACCCCCACTGCGGCGGCACCGTCTATTTCTGCACTGCCGACGGCCAGGGCAACATGGTCTCCTATATCCAGAGCAATTACCAGAGCTTCGGCTCGGGGGTGGTGGTGCCGGGCACCGGCATCTCCCTCCAGAACCGGGGGGCCAACTTCAGCCTGGACGAGGCCAGCGACAACTGTCTGGCCCCGGGCAAGCGGGCCTACCACACCATCATCCCCGGCTTTTTGGCCAAGGACGGCCAGCCGGTGGGGCCCTTCGGGGTGATGGGGGCTTTCATGCAGCCCCAGGGCCACCTGCAGGTGCTGGTGAACACCATCGACTACGGCATGAACCCCCAGCAGGCCCTGGACGCCCCCCGCTTCCAGTGGCTGGGGGGCAAAAAGATCCAGCTGGAGGCCGGGGTGCCCCAGGCGGTGGCCCGGGAGCTGGAAGAGCGGGGCCATGAGGTGGAGATCATCACCGATACCCTGAATATGGGCCGGGGCCAGATCATCCGCCGGCTGGAAAACGGGGTGCTGGCCGGGGCCACCGAGCCCCGGTGCGACGGCACCGTGGCCGCCTGGTAAGGGCGAGTTTTCATCAAAATCAGGGGCGAAAGCCGACGGCCTTCGCCCCTTTTCTTTTACCCTTCTTCCTGCAGGGAGGTGCCGGGGTAATAGGTTTCCAGAATTTCCCCATAGCTTTTGCCGGTAAGAGCCATGGCCTTGGCCCCGTACTGGCTCATGCCCACCCCGTGGCCGTAACCTTTGGTGGTGAAGGTGAAATCCTCCCCTTCCAGGCTCACCGAAAAACAGGCGCTGCGCAGCCCCAGAGCCGAGCGGATGGCGGTGCCCTCCATGGCGGTGCCGCCCCATTCCATAGTATCCACATAACCGGCGGGGGTGTAGCTGACCGCCCCGGCCCAGCCCGAGCAGTCCCCGGAAAAATCGCCCCCCAGCCCGGCCCCCTCCAGCAGGGCCTTCAGCTCGGTGGCGGAATAGACCACCTGGGCCTCATAGTCCGGGCTGGTGAGGTCTAGGGCCGAATCCACCCCCTGCAGGTAGGGCAGGGCCTCGTCCCACACGTTCTGGCTGGCCTCGGTGACCCCGCAGCTGATGGCGTGGTAGCAGGCCGCCGCGGGCTCGTCCTCCCAGGTGAGGAGGGTGTGCTCCACCGGGGCCAGCACCTCCTGCAGCCGGGCCAGGTTTTCCTCAAAGGCGTCGCCCCAGTAGCTGGCCATCACCTCCCGGGTCATATAGCCCTGGCGCAGGCTGGAGTTTACCGTGATCCAGCCACCGTTGTTGGCCTCGGCGCCCCCCTGCATCCCCTGGTACAAAAGATAGCTGTGGCTGGCAATGCCCTGGGCCCGCAGGGCTTCGTCCGGCCAGGCCACCGGCATCTCGCTGGCCACCGCCCCCACCATGTATTCCAGCGGGGTGAGTTCCAGCAGCCGGCCCTGGCCCTCGTCCCACAGATACACCATGCCCTGGGCGGCCTCTTCCTGGGCCGGCTGGGAAGAGGCGGGGGAGGCCTCCGGCCAGGGGGAGCTGACGGCGGGCTCCTGACCGGCGCCTGAGCCCTCCCCAGGGGCAAGGCCCAGCCCCACCAGAGGGGTGAGCAGGACCAACAGGGAAAAAACGGACATGCACAAAGCGGTTTTTCGCATAAAAAATCCTCCGCAAAGCCAAAAAGGCCCGGTTGCAATTTCCCCAAAAAGAGGGTAAACTGTTTGAGTATACCCGCCCGGCGGCCAAGGCCGGGGCGGCAAGGGGGGACAGGTCGTCCACCCCATATCTATGCGGCGGGCAGGGGCAAAATGCCCGCCCCGGGGGAAGGAAAGGAAGAAGGTATGAAACGGGCAGCTGCATTGCTGGTCTTGCTGGTCTGCCTGGCGCTGGGGGCCCTGCGCTGGGTGGATCTTTTGAATTACTGCGATCTGGCCACCGGGTTTGTGACCCGGGGGGAATTTTGGTGGAGATACGCGGCCATGGGCGGGGCGGTGGTCCTGCTCTGGCTGGGGGGCTTTCTGGCGCCCCGCCGGCCGGCCTGCATGCTGCGCACCAGCCGGCCCCTGGGGCTTTGCTCCGCCCTGTGCGCCGTGAGCTGGGCCGCCGCTGCCGGCGTGACCCTTGCCCAGGCCCTGGCCCGGGAGGATAACGTCCAGCTGGCCCTCAGCATTTTGTACGTGCTGACCGCCCTCTGGCTTTTCCTGATGGCGGCCTCCCGGCTTACCCGATACATCGACGCCCCCAGCGGCAGCGCCCTGGTGGGGGTGGCGGGCACCATCGGGCTTTATCTGCTCACCGTCTGTCGGTTCGGCTTCCGGCCGGCCAGCATCCAGCGGATCAGCGTGACGGTGGAGGCCCTCAGCGCCCTGGCCGTCCTGCTTTTCATGAGCGTGCTGGTGCGGGCCTCCTACCTGCCCTTTACCTCCTGCGGGCGGCGGCTGACCTTTTTGGGGGGCACCGCCTTCCTGTTCTGCACCTGCCTGGAAATGCCCCAGACCTTCTGCCGCTGGGTGGCGGGATATGCCCAGCAGGGTGAGATGGCCCTGAGCCTGGCCCTGGGCTGCACCGGCCTGCTGGGAGCGGTGAGCGCCCTCTGTGCCGTGGCGGGCGGCGAGGGCGGCCCGGCCCCCGCGCGGCGGGAAGAGGAAGAAGAATAAGCCTTCCCGGCCCGGCGGAAAGGGCCCGGATTTTAACAAACAAAGAGCGCCCCGGCGGGATGGGTTCCCGTCGGGGCGCTTTTTGTTCTGGGGAGTTTGGCCGGGTCAGTCCGGCAGGATGCAGCAGGGAGAAAGCTGGATGAGATAGGGGGAGAAGCGATCTTCCGGCAGAAAAAGGGGGGAGAAGGG
>NZ_JAFBIO010000018.1 GCF_021531255.1 Allofournierella massiliensis
GCCCCCAGGTTCCGGCTCCCGGCCCCAAACCCTCGCTTTTTCCCCTGCTGCCAGACAGAAAAATATTTACAATCCCCATAAAAAACGGTATAATAACAATATGTGTCTATCCTTTACCGATTTTAGAAAGGTAAGTTCTGTATGATCACGATCGACGAGTTGAAATCCAAGCTGGGCGGCTACGAGACCGCCCTGGCGGACCTGAAGGACGCCCTGGCCATCGAAGCCAGCCAGAAGCGGGTGATGGAGCTGGAGCACAAGATGACCCTGCCCGGCTTTTACGACGACGCCGAGGGCAGCCAGAAGGTCTTTGCGGAGATGAGCGATCTGAAGGGCAAGCTGGAGCGGTTCGAAAAGCTGCGCCAGGCCTATGAGGACGCCGAGACCCTGCTGCTGATGCTGGAAGAGGAAAACGACCCCGAGCTGCTGGGCGAGGGGGAAGAGGCCGTGGCCCAGGTGGACAAGGCGGTGGAGGAGCTGCAGCTCATCACCATGCTTTCCGGCGAGTACGACCACAACAACGCCATCCTCACCTTCCACGCAGGCACCGGCGGCACCGAGGCGCAGGACTGGGCCCAGATGCTGTTCCGGATGTACACCCGCTGGGGCGAGGCCCACGGCTATAAGGTTTCCACCCTGGATTATCTGGACGGGGACGAGGCCGGCCTGAAGAGCGCCTCCATCATGGTGGAGGGCCCCAACGCCTACGGCATGCTCAAGAGCGAGAACGGGGTGCATCGTCTGGTGCGCATCAGCCCCTTCGACGCCAACAGCCGCCGCCAGACCAGCTTCGCCAGCCTGGAGGTCATGCCCGAGCTGGATGATTCCATCCATGTGGATATCCGCCCGGAGGATATCGAGATGCAGGTTTACCGCTCCTCCGGCGCGGGCGGCCAGCACATCAACAAGACTTCTTCGGCGGTTCGCCTGATCCACAAGCCCACCGGCATCGTGGTCAGCTGCCAGACCGAGCGCAGCCAGTTCCAGAACCGGGATACTGCCATGAAGATGCTGGAAGCCAAGCTCTTCCAGATCGCTCAGCAGCAGCATATGGATAAGATCAGCGACATCAAGGGCGTGCAGAACGAGATCGCCTGGGGCCATCAGATCCGCAGCTATGTGTTCATGCCCTACACCCTGGTCAAGGACCACCGCACCGGCTACGAGAGCGGCAACGTTCAGGGCGTGATGGACGGCGATCTGGACGGCTTCATCTTCGCCTACCTGAAGGCGGCCAGCCGGGGCGAGCTGCAGGAAGTGTAACCCCCTGCGCCCTAAATCCCATACAACACAAGAGGACCTTTGCCCGGCGGCAAAGGCCCTCTTTTTTTGTCTTATTTGCCGGCCTTCATCAGGCCCAGAGCGTCCTGTTTGCTGCCGGCGATGATCAGGTGTTCCCCTTCGGAGAAGAGATGGTTCGGCTGGGTCATGGGCTGTACCCGGCCGCCGTTTTTAAAACCGATGATGTTCAGGTTGTATTTCTGGCGCACCCCCACCTGGGCCACCGTCTGGCCCACCCACTCGGGGGGAACGGCGATCTCCACCACCGCGTATTCGGGGATGAGCTCCACATACTCAAAGGCGCCCCGGGCACTGAACCGCACCGCCGCCCGGGCAGCCATGTCCAGTTCCGAGTGGATCACCTCGTCGGCGCCGATCATCTTTAAAAATTTCATCTGCCGCTCCCGCTCGGCGTGGGCCACCACATACTGGGCCCCCAGCTCTTTCAGGCTGCAGGTCACTTCCAGGGAAGTCTGGAAATCGTCCCGCACGCAGACAAAGCAGACGTCAAAGTTGCGCACCCCCAGGGCCCGCAGAACCTCCTCGTCCTGGCAGTCGCCCACTTTGGCGGCGGTGACCAGGTCGGCCAGGTCGTCCACCTTTTCCTCGTCCTTGTCGATGACCATCACCTCGTTGCCCAGTTCGGTGAGCTTGATGGCCAGATGCCGCCCAAAGCTGCCCAGCCCGATGATGAGAAATGATTTCATGGTAGTTCCTCCTGTTTTTGGGGCATTCAGCCCAGGATGATCTTTTCGGTCACGTTGCGCAGCTTGGCCCGGCTGCCCTTGCGGGTCACCGCCATGGCCACCGACAGGCTGCCCACCCGCCCGGCGTACATCAGGAATATCAGCACCAGCCGGGACAAGGCCGGCAGGGTGGGGGTAAGGCTGAGGGAAAGGCCCACCGTGCTGATGGCCGATACCGACTCAAAGAGGGCGGCTTTCAGCTCCACCCCCTGGCAGCAGAGCACAAAGGCCCCCAGCAAAAACAGCGTCCCGTGGAGGGCGGCGGCAGGGCAGGCGGCCTTGAGCACATCCTCCTCCAGCCTTCGGCCGCACAGCTCCATCTCCCGGCGGCGGCGCACCCGCACCAGCACCGACAGGGCGATCACCACAAAGGTGGTCACCTTCATGCCGCCGCCGGTGGAGCCCGCCCCCGCGCCGATAAACATGAGCAGGATGGTGAGCAGGCTGCCCGCCTCGCTCAATTGGCCCAGATCCACCGTGTTGAAGCCGGCGGTGCGGGGGGTCACCGACTGGAACAGGGCTGCCAGCACCTGCCCGGAGGGGGAAAGGTGGGCAAAGGCCCCGTCTTTTTCCAGAAGGTAAAAGGCAGCCGCCCCGCCCAGGGTAAGGATGAGGGTGGCCGAGATCATGATCCGGGTGTGCAGCCGCCAGCGCTTCCAGTGCAGGCCCTTTTCCACCAGGTCGTTCCAGACGAAAAAGCCGATGCCGCCGGCCAGGATCAGGCCCATGACGGTCAGGTTTACCACCCAGTCCTCGGCAAAGGCGGTGAGGGAGGAATAGGGGGTCTGCCGGCCCATCAGGTCAAAGCCGGCGTTGCAGAAGGCGGATACCGAGTGGAACACCCCGTACCAGAGCCCGGTGGCCAGGCCAAACTTGGGGCAGAACCGGCTGGCCAGCAAAAGGGCCCCCACCCCCTCAATAAGGGCGGTGCCGAGGAGTACCCGGCGGGTAAACCGGACGATGCCTCCCAGCTGCCAGATGCCCACCGATTCCATCAAAAGGGCCCGCTGGGCAAGACCGATGCGGCGGCCCAGGGCTATCCAGAACAGGATGGCCACCATCATAAAGCCCAGGCCGCCCACCTGGATAAGGGCCAGGATCACCGCCTGACCAAACAGGGTGAAGGTGGTGAAGGTATCGCAGACCACCAGGCCGGTGACGCAGGTGGCCGAGGTGGAAATGAAAAGGGCGTCAAAGAAGGAGATGCCCTGCCGGGTGGCAAAGGGCAGGCAGAGCAGCGCCGCCCCCGCCAGGATCACCAGGGCGAAGCCGGCAGCCAGGATCTGCAGGGAATTGAGCTTGTATTTCATAAAGATTCTCCCGGGGCAGGTCATGCCCACTATGGTTATACCCCAAATCGGGCGAAAAAAGGCCGGAGACCGGTAAAATCAGGGCCGGGCCCGGCGGCCGAAGACCCGGAACAGCCCCTGGGGCAGCTCAAACACCAGCACGATGGCCAACACCATGGCGGCGGCGATCTTGCCGGTCTCCACGCCCCGGCGCAGGGCCTCGGCGCTCTGGCCGGTGAGCATAAAATAGGTGGTCCAGTAAATGCCCGCGCCGGGCACCAGGGGCAGGATGCCTGAGATCAGGAAAGCGGTCACCGGGCATTTTTCCCGGATGGCAAAGATCCGGGAGAGCAGGGCGGTGAGGGCGGCGGCGCAGAAAGCGGCCTCCGGCGCGCTCAGGGCCGGCTGCAGGGCCAGGTAACAGCCCCAGCCCAGGGCCCCGGTGAGCCCGCAGGACAGGTAGTGCCGGGCCGGCACATAAAAAAGCAGGGCAAAGGCGGCCGTGCCCAGAAAAGCCGCCGCCAGCTGAAGAGGCATCAGAACCATCCTCCCGTCAAGCGATAATAGAAGGTATACACCAGCACCACGCCCCCGCCGATGCACAGGGCCACCAGCAGGGCGTCCAGCATCCGCACGCTGCCGGCGATATAATCCCCGTCGGCAATATCCCGGATGGCGATGGTGAAGGGCAGCCCCGGCAGCAGGGGCACAATGGAGCCGATCACCATCTGGTTCAGGTCCTGCCCCACCCCCAGCCGGAAGAGAAGCAGGCAGGCCAGGGTGGCGGCGGCGCTGCCCAGCAGGGTGGTGGTGATCTTGGAGAGCTTTTTGTCCTCCACCGCCATCAGCCACAGGTACAAAAGCAGGCCGGCCCAGAAAGAACCGAAGGCGTCGGGCAGGCTGCCCCCGAACATCAGGCAGAAGCAGGCGCTGCCCAGCCCCGAGGCGGCCAGCCGGGCCGGCGCCGGGCGGCGGGGCATGGTGTCGATCTGGCGCAGCTGTTCCAGGGCCTGCTGGGGGGTGTGCTGCCCCCGGGCAATCTCCCGGGAAAGCTCGTTCACCGCCTCCACCTTATCCAGCCGGGCGCCGCTCAGGGGCACATGGCGCACCTTGGCGAAATATTCCTCCTGCTGATTGCCGGCGGTGGTGAACAGGCCGCTGCTCAGCACAAAGGAACTGCAGGATTCCACCCCGTAGGCCCGGGTGATACGCTCCACCGTTTCATCCACCCGGAAAATCTCGGCTCCGCTCTGCAGCAGGATGATGCCGGCATAGACGGCGATCTCCAGCGCTTCGCTGCGATCCTGTTTCATACTTTCCTCCCCGGGGCCCCTCTGGCCCCAAAACAAAACCCGATGATCGGCGAAGACGCAAAACATCGGGTCATTTTTCGCTGTTATTCTATCACGCCCGGCGGGGCCTGTCAAACCGGGCTGCGCCAGCCATGGCAAGGCCGGCACGGCGGCTGAAAAAACACAGGAACCGGGCGCCTGTCTGGCAGTTGCCCGGTTCCGTTGGTTGTCGTTTTTTAACGTTTTATAAATGAAAATTCAGCGCTTGCGCCGGTCGTGTCCCTGCATGCTGTAAAACTGGGATTTCTGGCGATACATCTGCCGGTCGGCCTCGTCATACTGGGCCTTGAAGCTGTACCGGCCCGAATGCCAGGAAGCCCCCACCGAGCAGCTGATCCCGTTTTCCTCCATCAGCTGCTGGGCCCGGGCCACCGCCTCCAAAAACTGCGTTTCGCCCTGTTCAAGATCCAGCACCACAAACTCGTCGCCCCCGGTGCGGTATACCTTTTGATCAAAAACCTGCCGAAGCTGTTCCGCCGCCCGGCGGATCAGGTCGTCACCTTTCCGGTGGCCCTGCCGGTCGTTGGTCTCTTTCAGGCCGTTCAGATCAAAGCAGGCCACGCCCCGCTGGGGGAACTCCTCGGGCAGCTCCTGGACGGTCAGATTGAACTTGTTCCGGTTGTGCACGCCGGAAAGGGTATCCTCCCAGCTCAGTCTTTCCAAAAGGGCGGTCTGGGCCTCCATCTTTTTCTGCTGGGCCTGCAGCTGTTCCTGCATATATTGGTAGGATTGCCGGGCCAGTTGGGAGGGGAAACCCGCGTCTCCCTTCTTCATTTCCTGGTAGGGGTTGGAAGCGTGGATGTGGCAGCAGAGCAGCTTTTCGCCCCGGCGGCGGAAGATAAAGGAGACACGCTGGTGTACCCGCAGGGCAATGCCGGTGGAAGGGTCGGTGGAGATCCATACCCGGCCGCTGCACAGCCAGACGTCTGGCCCCAGGCTCAGCACCTTGAGTTCCTCGTCGGAAAGATTGCACTGGGGCACCTGCCCCGCAAACCGGCGGAAGATCTCGGCCACCTTCGCACCGCCCTGGCCCCATTCCTCTTCTCCGGCGCCCAGCCAGATCAGCTCCTGGTCCAGCAGAGGGATCAGGGCCTCCGGGTCATTTTCGTGGTAGTGCTTTTGCAGCATGAAGCGGGTCAGCGCCAACACCTGTTCAGGCAGAGAATCCTGTTCGGCAGGCTGCTTTGTCGCTCTTTTTTCCTGTTCCTCTGACGACATGGTCAGTCACTCCCTTGAGGTTCCAATAAAATCACGGCTTCCACATGCTTTGTGCGGGCGAACATATCCACCGGCCGCACTTTTACCGGCCGGTAGCCGCCCTGGGCCAGGACGGCCGAATCCCGGGCGGCGGTGGCCGGGTTGCAGCTCACCATCACTACCCGGCGGGGGGCCATGTCCAGCACAGCCTGCAGGGTGGCCCCGTCGCAGCCCTTGCGGGGCGGGTCCAGAACAATGATGTCCGGCCGCAGGCCCTCGCTTGCCAGGCGGGCGGCGGCCCGGCCCGCGTCCTCACAGTAGAACCGGGCGTTTTCCACCCCCATCAGGGCGGCGTTGGCCCGGGCGCTTTCCACTGCCTCGGGCACGATCTCCACCCCCACCAGACGGCCGCACCGCCCGGCCATGGAAAGGCCGATGGTGCCCATGCCGCAGTAGAGGTCCAGCACCAGATCCTGGGGCCGGGGGTCGGCGTAGTCGGCGGCCACCTGGTAGAGCTGCTCGGCCCCGGCCGTGTTCACCTGATAAAAGGAGAAGGGCCCCAGCTCCACCGGCACCCCGCACAGGGTATCCTCAATATGGCCCGGGCCGTACAGCACCCGGCATTCCGGGCCCAGGATCACGTTGGTGCGTTTGGTGTTCTTGTTGAGAAGAATGGTGCGCACTGCCTCAAAGCGGCCGGTGAGCATCCGGCAGAATTCCTGTTCCTTGGGCAGGCGGGAGCCGTTCAGCACCAGGCAGACCAGGATCTGCCCCGAATGCCAGCCCTGGCGCAGGAAGATGTGGCGCACAAGGCCGGTACCGGCGGCCTCGTCGTAGGGCAGGATACCCTCCTGCTCAAAAAATTCACAGCAGGCCCCGGCAATCTCGTTGAGCACCCGGGGCTGAAGCAGGCAGTCGGGGCAGGCCACCACCCGGTGGCTGCGCCCGGCATAAAAACCGGTGAGTACCTTTCCGTCCGGCCCGGCCTGCACCGGGAACTGTACCTTGTTCCGGTACCGGTCAGGGTTGGGGGAGGGGAGAATAGGCTCCACCTCCACCTGCAGACGGCCGATGCGCTGGAAGGCATCCCGCACCACCTGTTCTTTGGCCTTCAGTTCGGCCTCATAGCGCAGGTGCCGGTAGCAGCAGCCCCCGCAGGGCTTCCAGACCGGGCAGTCGGGCTCCTGGTGTTCCGGCGAGAGGGAAAGGGGCCGCTGGGCCAGCCCAAAGGCGTGGCTTTTGCAGTCTTTCAGAATCTTGACCTCCCACTCGTCCCCCGGGGCGGTGTCGGGCACAAAGACCGGGATGCCCCCGGCCCGGCCCACGCCGCTGCCCTCGCTGGAAAGGGAATCGATCTTCAGCTGGATGAGCTGATTTTTTTCAAATGCCATGGCTTTCCTCACTCATATAGCTGGTAGGGCACCAGGAAGAGCCGCCCGTCCGGGGAATAGCCGGTATCCTGGGCCAGGTCTTCGCCCTTCTCCCGGTTCTGCACCATCAGCCCCGCCAGTCGGGTCACCTCGTCCAGGTCATAGTATACCGCTGCCGAAACGCCTTCTTCCAGCAGTTGGCCCGCCTCGTCCCGGCTGGCCGCAAAACCGGCCAGGCACACGCCCTGCTCGGCCCAGCCGAATTCTTCCGCCTCAGCCAGGGCAGCTTGAGCGTTGGCTCCGTCGGCAGCCAGAAGCAGCTCGGGGGGCTGCTCTGCCGCAGCCAGTTCCTGCTCCTGCTGCTGGGCCAGCAGCATCTTCTCAAATTCATCCAGGCCGGCCTGGCTCTCTTCCTTCTCCACGGTGGCAGAGCCGGGGGCGTACAGGGCCGAGAACACCCCGTAGTGTTCACACTCTTCCAGAGTATAGCTCAGCAGGGAATCGGCAAAATCCGGCTCATCCTGGGCATAGGCTCGGTACTGCAGCAGGCCGTCGGTGTTTTTATCCTGCAGCTGACCGTCCCGGAAGGCGTCTGCCAGGGCTTTGCCCAGCACTTCACCACCGTAGGCGGGGCTGCCGCCCAGGTACCAGGCCTTGTCATAGCTTTCCAGAACAGCCTCTTCAGGGGCAGCACCCAGAAAAACCAGGGTAGCGCCGGCCTGGGCGGCCTGTTCCAGCAGGGCAGAGGCCTGTTCGGTCTCTTCCTCCTCCAGAGCCAGGAAAACCAGCTCGGCACCCTCATCCAAAAGGGCAGCCAGATCGGCAGAGTTATCCCCCTCGGAGCGGGCAAGAAGGGTATAACCCTCCTGTTCCAGGGCGGCAGTCAAAGCGTCCCCGTCCAGGTAAAGGGCGCGGGTGTTTTGTACCAGCCCCACCGGCCGGGGGGTATGGTACCGGCCCCGGGCCCGCTGATAAAAATGAAAACAGAGCCACAGGCAGAAAAGCACCAGAAGGAGCTTGCCCAGGGCGGAAAGAAAACGGATGGTACTGCGCTTCATATTACTTCCTTATAATTTGTCGGCCTGGTGCAGGCTTGCCACATATTTGCTGGGGGGCACGCCCTTGGCCTTTTTAAAGACACGGGAAAAATAGAACTGATCAAAGAAGCCCACCGAAACGGCGATCTCGGCGATGGAAAGCTGGGAGTTGCACAGAAGATTGCAGGCCTCCCGGATGCGGTAATCGGTGAGATAATCGATGGGGCTCTGGCCCATGGTGCTCATGAATACCCGGTACAGGTGGCTGCGGCTCACCCCCACCGCCTTGGCGATGTCGTCGATGCTGGTATCGTGGGAGTAATTGTACTGGATGTACTTGACCGCGTTCATCACATACTGGGAACTGGTGTTCACCGGGCGGGGGGCGGTCTCCTGCTGCTCCTGAATGAGCTGGCCGGCAAACAGATATAGGTAGCCCGCCATCCGGGCCTCATTCTGGGGTTGAGGGCCCCGGGATAGAAAGATGTTGTGCAGAGCGGTGCGCACGGCCTCCGGGTCGGTGCTGTGGTGTACCGGCCGCCCGGGCCCGAAGGGCATCTGCTGTACCAGCCGGCTGGCGCAGGCCCCATTGAACCC
The DNA here is from genome assembly GCF_021531255.1 of Allofournierella massiliensis. Lineage (GTDB taxonomy): Bacteria > Bacillota > Clostridia > Oscillospirales > Ruminococcaceae > JAFBIO01. Next base: position 8,870 of record NZ_JAFBIO010000018.1, read on the forward strand.
TACCCAATAGTATTCCCAGGGGTCCTGTTCGTCCGCCGAATAGAGAATGAGCTGGTTGGGCTTGGCCAGGAAAAGATCTCCTGCCTGCAGGGTGTAGGTCTGGCCGCCGGTCTTGTATACCCCCTTGCCCGACACCACCAGGTGGATCAGATAGTGATCCCGCACGCCGGGGCCCCAGGTATGGCCGGGGGTACAGCGCTCCAGCCCGCAGTTGTAGATAGAGGTCTCCACATTGTCCACATAATTCTGCTTGAAGGACTGTTTATATACATCCGGAGCCATGGCCGTTACCACCTTTACGCTGAACTTGGGGCCGGACAGAACAAAAATGCCGGCCCTCTTCTATAATATATATAATATATAGGCGGGGCGCTGTTTGTCAACAATTGTCCATATGAGGGGAAGGGCGGGGAAGCCGGAATATGCGAAAACGGGAAAAAGAGGGGAGATTCCCTGACTGAAAGCAGCAAAGGCCCCCGCTTCTGTTTGCGCGGAGCCTTTGTTCTGTTCTTTTTTCCAGGGGATATTTCAATTGTCTGCATCATAGGGCAGGATAAGCCTGCGCCCTGTTTCTGTCACATGATAAAATTTATTTGTGTCCGTATCCAGCTGAATCACATTGATGACACCGCTTTCCTGTACGGTGCCCAGGGGTCTCTGAGAGGAATCGCTCGCCTGAATAAAGACAGGATGGCCGACGGGATTGTCCGGGTGTAATCCGGTCATTTGCGCAGATTGAAAAACACGGAGATACCGAATTCTATCGGTTGCCTCTCAAGGCGTTTTTCGCTTTTTTCACAGACCAGTAATAGCAAATGGCAAACAGCACGCCTTTCTCCCCGCTCAAGAGAAAGGCGTGCTGTTTCGTGTACACAGATGGATATAAAGGATGCCTTAAGCGTCGGGGCTCTCCGCTTCCATCCCATCCCCGCCAATGCCGAAGAATTGCCGGAAAAATCCTTGCAGTTTTTCGATGACGGTCTGCTTTTTCTGAGCCCGGGCGCCGCCGCCAAAGCGGGAAACCGGCGGCATCAGTTTGTCAATGTCGGTGCCTGTGGTCTTGATTTCGCCGTCACGGAAAGCATTCTGCAAAAACTTTCGGGTTTCCGGTTCCCGCAGCTTTTCCTCCCAAATGATCTGCTGCAATGCCTTTTCCCGTTCGGCGCTGACGTAACTGTTCCACTCGGCCAGCACATCGTCCACATCGTTGATGCCGGCAATAAAGTTTTCAATCAGGCGCTTTTTGCTGCGCAGTTCGGGGCTGGCGTCCACAGCGCGGCGGATGGTGATGAGCACTTCTTTGTCATCACAGTGGGAATCATGGTACTTTTTCACCAGCATGAGGATGTAGTCGATGTTGATCTCGATCTGTCGGATCAGTTCCACCTCAAAAACGATATCGTCGGTGATATCCTCTTTGTCGCTTTTTTCCCGGTTCAGCCATTCATCCCGCAGGTCCTGGTAACGGCCCAGGTAATCCTGCAGATCCCGCTCGTCCAACAAATCCTTGTCGGCAAACTCATCAAAAGAGGAGAGCAGGCTGCGCATCCGCAGGATGGCGCCGAACAAAGCGATAAACTCTTTCTGGTTCTGTTCGCCCTCAATGCGGGGTTCCGACAGCGGGAACTTGGTGGTCAGTTCCTCAATCATATCCAGGTAACCGGGCTTGTCCCTGCCGTCGGCAGCGGTGTAGCCGTAGTAATAATCCTGGAAGCGGCGCAGCAGCACAATACCGCCGGCATTTTTGTCGCCAAACAGAGAGATAGCTGCATCCACCCGCTTTTGTAGGTTGCGGAAACAGACGATGTTGCCGAAGGTCTTGACCGAATTCAAAATGCGGTTGGTGCGGCTGAATGCCTGAATCAGCCCGTGCATTTTCAGGTTTTTATCCACCCACAGGGTGTTCAGGGTGGTGGCGTCAAAGCCGGTGAGAAACATATTCACCACAATCAGCAGATCCAGTTCCTTATTTTTCATCCGCAGGGAAACATCTTTATAGTAATTCTGGAACTTGTCGCCGTCGGTGGAATAGTTGGTGCGGAACATCTGGTTGTAATCCCGGATGGCAGCGTCCAGGAAATCCCGGCTGCTCTGATCCAGGCCGGTGGTGTCCTCGCTGTTTTCCTCGTCCAGAATACCGTCCGTTTCGTCCTCGTTGGCGCCGTAGCTGTAGATAAGGGCCACCCGCAGCTTTTTGGTGGGGTCTGCGGCCATCTGCTTCTGGAATTCCTGGTAGTACCTCTTGGCCAGGTCCACAGAGGCCACCGCAAAAATCGAGTTGAACCCGCTGAGGCGCTGGGCCTGCTTGATTTCCGCCACGGCGTCCTGCTTGCCGCCGGCCACCTCGGTGATGTTGGTCAGGGCGTTGAACCGATAGAACCGCTGGCCGCGGTAGGTTTTCTGGTCGAAGTGATCCAGAATGTACTTGGTCACCAGTTCCACCCGCTTGGGGGCCATGAAGGCTTTCTCCCGGTCGATGTCCCAGACGGCCTTGTCGTCGATATCCGGCTCCTGCTCCATCGTCTTGATGTAGTCCACCCGGAAGGGCAGCACGTTGTGGTCATTGATGGCATCCACAATGGTGTAGGTGTGGAGCTGTTCCCCAAACAGCTGGGCGGTGGTGGAGTAGGGCGTTTTCCCCGATGTGGAGGCGTTGACCGCAAAGATGGGGGTACCGGTAAAGCCGAACAGATGGTACTTTTTGAAATGCTTGATGATGGCCGTGTGCATATCGCCAAACTGGCTGCGGTGGCATTCATCGAAGATCAGCACAACACGGCTTTGATAGACCGGGTGGGCGGGGTTTTTCTTGATAAAGGTAGAAAGCTTTTGGATGGTGGTGATAATGATATGGGCTTCTGCGTCCTCCAGCTGTCGCTTGAGCACGGCGGTGGAGGTATTGCTGTTGGCGGCGCCCTTCTCGAAGCGGTCGTATTCCTTCATGGTCTGGTAGTCCAGATCCTTGCGGTCCACCACAAAGAGAACTTTATCTATGTAGGGCAGCTGGCTGGCCAGACGGGCGGTTTTGAAGGAGGTAAGGGTTTTGCCGCTGCCGGTGGTGTGCCAGATGTAGCCGCCGCCCTGCCGGGTGCCGTAGGTTTTGTAGTTGTTGGCAATGGCAATGCGGTTCAGGATGCGCTCGGTGGCGGTGATCTGGTAGGGCCGCATGACCATGAGCATATTTTCGGAAGTGAAGATGCAGTACCGGGTCAGGATATTCAAAAGGGTGTGCCGGGCGAAGAAGGTGCGGGTGAAGTCCACCAGATCAGGCAGGATCTTGTTCTGCGCGTCCGCCCAGAAAGAGGTAAACTCAAAGCTGTTGCTGGTTTTGGCCTTTTTGCTGCGGCCGGCCTTGGCCTCGCCGATGGCATTGAATCGGGTGGAGTTGGAGTAGTATTTGGTGTTGGTGCCGTTGGAGATGACGAAGATCTGCACATACTCAAACAGGCCGCAGCCCGACCAGAAGGAATCCCGCTGGTAGCGGTCGATCTGGTTGAAGGCTTCCCGGATGGCCACGCCCCGGCGCTTGAGCTCCACATGGACCAGGGGCAGGCCGTTCACCAGGATGGTCACGTCATAGCGATTGTCGTGGCGGGCGCCCTCATCCCGGCTGACGGTGTACTGGTTGATGACCTGCAGGGCGTTGTTGTGGATGTTTTTCTTATCCAGCAGGGTGATGTTTTTGGAAGTGCCGTCATCCCGGCGCAGCACCTGGACGAAATCTTCCTGCACCTTGCGGGTCTTTTCCACAATGTGTTCATTGGGGTTGGCCAGCGCCTCGCGGAAAAAGCGGTCCCACTCGTCGTCGGTGAAGGTGTAGTGGTTGAGGGCTTCCAGCTGACGGCGCAGGTTTGCGGTGAGTTCCGCCTCGGTGTGGATGGACAGATAGGTATACCCCTGCTGGGTGAGCTGTTGGATGAAGGCCTGTTCCAGCGCGGCCTCGCTCTGGTAGCTGTCCGACCGGGCAGAGCTGGGCTCGTAGGAGGTGACCACCGTGTTTTCGGTAGTGGCAGCGATGACGTTATAACTTTCCATAGGTGTACTATCCTTCCGTTTGTGCCGGCATACTCACTCGTACAGGCCCTGGGCTTCCCGCTCCCTCCGCAAGTCCCGCAGGCGTTTGCCCTTATAGGTCCAGTGCACCGGCCCCTGAAGAGGATAGGAGGTATGGAGCAGCTCCTGTGCCAGCGAGGACAGCGAGCAAGTTCGGCCCTGATACTCGATCTGGCGGTCGTCCTTGACGGTGGCTACCACGTCCGGGTGACCCACCAGCGTGATTTCGGCCCCCGCTGGGATACCGCATTTGGTAAAGGAGAAGGGGGCCTTGCGCTCCTTGGCTTCCTCTTGCACTTCGGCGGCCACTTCCTCGTCGAGAATCTCATGTCCCTCGGGGGTCAGGCGGCGCAGCTTTTCCTCGGTGCCACTCAGCTTGGCGATGCTCTCCAGCAGCGCATATGCATCCTCGGCCGACATGGCATAAAACTCCTTGATCCGGGGCTTTCCGTCAAAATTGTCGATGGCGCGCAAATCCGGGTTCAGCCGGTCAATGAGGGAGTGGAGCTCTTTGTCCTGCAGAGGCTGTGAAACCTCATAGGTGGCATAGACGCGGAAGGCAAAGGGGATGCACTCACTGCGGTTCAGCTGTTTGAGGCGCTTTTCCATATTGGAGGCGTATCCGATTTTGATATAGTCGGGGAAGGAGGGGTTGGTGAGAATGTATATAACGCCGACAGTAGCAGATTCGCTCATGAAAAACACTCCTTTGGAAGGGTCATGATTTGCGTTCTGGGAAGGTGAGCAGCTTGTCCCGGTAATACTCATATTGCTTTTGCCGGGCGGCGATCTCGGCGGGCAGGCCGCTGGTCAGATCATTGCACAGGGCGTCGAAGCGGTCGAGAATGGAGACGATGCGGCGCTGTTCGGGGAGAGGGGGAAGAAGAATCGGAATCCGATTCAAATTCTTTTGGTTTAGTTTTGGCTGGGCACCACCTGTTACATAAGGTGATAAATCCATAGCGTTAAGATAAAACTCCACATACCGCCGTGTGGCATATTCTTCAAAATGGAGTACATGGGCGTGATTATTCACCCAGTTTTTGCCGGTAATAGAAAAAGCAATAGGTGTGCTGCGTGCCAGTAGGTTTGCGCCGTCCTCAGAAACGAGCAAATAGTCTCCATCAAAAATATAGTTGTCTACGTAATCGACAATACCAGATGCTCCGTAATATGGGTAATTGCCCTTGATGCGGTTCCCGCTTGTTACCGGTTTACGTAGATTGTCACAGTTCTCTGAAATTTCATCCAGATACTTCACCGTTGCATTTGGGGGCTGTTGGAATAAAGCTGTTTGATAAAATGTAAATTGCTTTTTTCTTGCGGTGAGTTCTGCGGTGAGTTCTGCGGTGAGTTCTGTAAACTGGTCCAGAATCCGCACAATTTCCTGCTGGACTTCCAGCGGAACTATGGGCATGGGTAATTCTCTTACGATGTCTGCGTTAAGATTTTGTACTGCACCACTGAAGGAAGCCTTTTGCTTCATTATGTCCTGATATTTATTGGAACTTAGAAGATAATACAAAAAATCAGGAATATAGTAATTACTAAAATTGCTTATGGAAAGCCATCCGTCGTGGATACAGCCTTGGGTTTTCATTATATAGGGACGACCAAAACTCATTGAGTTGGATAAAATAAAATCGCCTTCTTTTACGAATCGCGATTTTTGAGCCCCTTCCATAGTTATCTTTTCTGCAACGTCTGTTATGTATTTGCTCCCCGGTTTGACATCGCCAATTTTTATCCAATTAACACCATCCACATGGTCAGTAACATATTTTTTTATAGGCCGAGGAGATGCTCCACGCACAATGATAGCCATTTCACCAAAGGGCTTATATTCTATACCGTTCAGGCATAACTTTTTTGCCAGATCATTTATTTTTGCCATTACTAACACCACTGCCTTGATTAGGTAAAACCAGATTCACATAAATGGAAAATAATGCACACAAAAACACATCTTCCATCGTTTTAAGTTTCTCGTGCGCATACTCTCCAGGAATCCAGAAGTTGACTTCTTTATCTAGGTTGTCGATGGAGGAAATCTCCGTATTTTCTTGGAAAGAAATCGGCTGACAATCCCATTCTGCCAAAACTTTCGCTGCAACAGCGCAAATCTCACATGCGTTTATTTCAGGACATGTTTGGAAGCCAAAATCATCAGCAAACTTGCCAAGAGGATCTTGCTCGGAGGTTGGATTTTCATCAAACATGTGCAGACGACTTATCAGATGGGGTTCAAGATCATCAAGATCTATAGGAAGCTCTTTAGCTCTATACAATTCAATTCCTCGATAAAGATATTTCGCGCCTTCATAAAAGAGCTGTGTGGTTTGCGCTTCTTTGCAATGATATTTTTTTTCGGTTTGACGAATAGCCTCTGAACATTTGCCGTAGAATTCCTGTCCTTTCAATGTCTGGTTTGGAAGCTTTAGACCAACATATTCACAAATTGCGTTTTGGACATCTTCCTCCAGCATATTGTACTCACGGAACATATTTCTATGATACGCCAAAGCCGGGTTGTACAATGCGGCTACCCAACACAAAGGCAGCAAATAGATATCATCCTTTTCATTGAAATATTTCATCAAAAAGGTATCTCGTTGTGCTTTGAGCTGCTGTGCTTTCTGGCGTTTTACTTCTTCGTCTTGACGTAAAGCAAGAGCCTCCATCCGTTTGCCCTGCTTCACTTGGCAGAGACCGATCAGGATGGCAGCAGCCAAACTTGCGGCTGCACAAATTACTGATAGAATACTGCAAACAATGGAAATGTAGTCCGCCATTACCCTTCAATCTCCCCAATAATCTTATCGATCTCCTGCCGCAGCACCTGCTCCCGGGCCACGATCTGCTCAATCTCGGCGTTCAGCGCCGTGATGTCGATCTTCTCCCGGGTGTCCTCGGCCTCCACATAGGTGGAAACCGAGAGATTGTACTCCTGCCCGGCGATCTCTTCCAGGTCGGCCAGATGGGAGAAATGGGCCTCCTCGGCCCGGCGGGCGAAGGTGTCCACAATGCGGGTGATATTGTCCTGCGTGAGTTTGTTGTTGTTCGTTACCTTGATGCACTCTTTGGTGGCGTCGATGAAGAGGGTTTTGCCGTCCGTCTTGTTCTTCTTCAGCACCATGATGCAGGTGGCGATGCTGGTGCCGAAAAACAGATTGCTGGGCAGCTGGATGATGCAGTCAATGAAGTTGTTGTCCACCAGATACTGGCGGATCTTTTTCTCGGCGCCGCCCCGGTACAGCACCCCGGGGAAGCAGACGATGGCCGCCGTGCCGTTGGGCGCCAGCCAGGAAAGACTGTGCATGATAAAGGCCAGGTCCGCCTTGCTCTTGGGGGCCAGCACCCCCGCCGGGGCAAACCGGGGGTCGTTGATGAGGGTGGCGTCCTCGTCGCCCGCCCACTTGATGGAGTACGGGGGATTGGAGACGATCAGCTCAAAGGGTTCGTCGTCCCAGTGCTGGGGATTGGTCAGGGTATCCTCACAGGCAATATCGAACTTGTCGTAGTCGATGTCGTGTAAAAACATATTGATGCGGCACAGGTTATAGGTGGTGATGTTGATCTCCTGGCCGAAAAAGCCCACCCGGACCCCCTCCGGGCCCAGCACCTTCACCGCTTTCAGCAGCAGCGAGCCGGACCCGCAGGCAGGGTCATATACTTTATTCACCTGGGTCTTGCCCACTGTGCCCAGCCGGGTCAGCAGCTCGGACACGTCCGCCGGGGTGAAGAACTCGCCGCCCGATTTGCCCGCGTTGCTGGCGTACATGGTCATCAGATACTCGTAGGCGTCGCCAAAGGCGTCAATGTCGTGGTCCTTCACCTCGCCCAGGTTCATGGCGGCCACGCCGTTCAGCAGTTTCACCAGCTTCTCGTTCCGCTTGGCCACGGTGGCGCCCAGCTTGTTGCTGTTCACATCGTAATCGTCAAACAGGCCGGCAAAGCTGCCCTCCGATTGGGTGCCCTGGGCCGATTCCTCAATATGCCGGAAGATGCCTTCCAGCGTTTCGTTCAGATTCTCGTCTGCCGGGGCCTTTGCGCAGACATTGCAGAACAGCTCGCTGGGCAGAATGAAAAAGCCCTTCTCCTGCACCAGGCCTTCCCGTGCTTCCTCGGCTTCCGAGTCGGATAAGGCGGCATAGTCAAAGCCGTCGTTGCCGGCCTCCCACTCGCCCCGGTTGATGTAATTGGTCAGGTTTTCCGAGATATAGCGGTAAAACATGGTGCCCAGCACATAGTTCTTGAAATCCCAGCCATCCACGGCCCCGCGCAGCTCATCCGCGATCGCCCAGATCGCCCGATGCAGTTCCTCGCGTTCCTGTTCCTTTTTCATGTCAGCCATGGCCGTGTCCTCCTGTTGTTTTGCTTGGTCAATAATAATTAGTATACCATACAGCCCGGCGCCTTCCAAGAAAGAGAAGAAGAACCGGGCAGGGAAGCCCCCCGTCCTCACACCCCCTCCAGATCAAAGGGCGGGGTATACTCCTCCTTGGCGCTGCTGCGCTGCTGCATATACCCCTGGCACAGCCCCAGCTCCAGGGCTCGGTTGATCACCCGGTCATACTCATAGCTGGTGATCCTCCGGTTCAGGGGCTTTTGTTCCTTGGCCCGGTAGAAGGGAGTATACTGGCTCATCAGGCTGGGCAGGAAGCTGCCTTCCGGCAGGCTGGCCAGAAAATCCAATACCGCAAAACTGTCCTGCACCGAGCCGGGCAGGGCCAGGTGCCGCAGGATGACCCCCCGCTCCATCACCCCGTCCGAATCAAAGCGGGGCGGCCCGGCCTGGGCGATCATCTGCCGCGCCGCCTTCTGGCATACCTCAAAATAATCGGGGGCGTCGGAATACCGGCCGCTCAGTTCGCTGCTCACATATTTCACGTCCGAAAGCCAGATATCCACCACCGGCGCCAGAAGGGCCACCGTCTCCTCGGTCTCGTATCCGCCGGTGTTGTACACCACCGGCAGGGTGCAGCCCATCTCCCGGGCCTTTTGCAGGGCGGGCAGGATCCAGGGAAGCCACTGGGTCGGGGTGACCAGGTTCAGATTGTGGGCTCCCTTGTCCTGCAGCTCGCAGAAGATCCGGGCCAGCCGCTCCGCATCGATCTCCTTGCCCAGCCCTTCGGCGCTGATCTTCCAGTTCTGGCAGTAGCAGCAGCCCAGGCTGCAGCCGGAAAAAAACACCGTGCCGCTGCCCCGGCTGCCGCTGATGCAGGGCTCTTCCCAGAAATGCAGGGCCGCCCGGGCCACCTTCAGCCGGCTGCCGGCCTCGCACCGCCCGGGCCTCTTGGTCCGGTCAGCGCCGCAGCGGCGGGGACAGAGCTCGCACCGGGTGGGGATCTCAAGTTCGTACAACAGATTCACCGTCTTTCCCAAAACTCTGCCCGGCGCTGTCGGCCGGGCAAGGAAAGTATACCATATTTGGGGCGGGGTGTGGTATAATCCAGAGTAAGAAAGAAGCCGCCCAAGGGGGCGGATCAAAGGAGGATGCCGCCATGCCCAACGAAAAACAGCCGGGGACTCCGCTGCCCTTTGAAGAGGTCCGGAATTTCCGGGATCTGGGAGGCTGGGAAGCAGGGGAGGGCCGCCGGGTGAAATACGGCCTGCTCTACCGGGCGCCCCAGCTGGACGAGGTGCGCTCCTCCGCCGACCGGGCCCTGCTGGAAAGCCTGGGCCTGCGGGTCTGCCTGGACCTGCGCTCCTCCCTGGAACGGCAGCGCCGGCCCGACCCGGCCCTGCCCGGGGCGGAGATGCTGGCCTCTTCGGCCATCCTGGACGAAAAGGGGCAGGAGATCAACTTCGACCCGCAGGACGTGGCCTCTGCCCACCGGCCCGATAAGCTGGAGGAAGCCCGGGCCGAGCTGGATCTTTACTACTGCCGGATGCCCTTTGCCAACCCCGCCTACCGGCTTTTGTTCCGCTGCCTGCGGGAGGAGAAGGTCCCTCTCTGCTTCCACTGCTCCGCCGGCAAGGACCGCACCGGGGTGGCGGCGGCGTTGGTTCTGCTCTGCCTGGGAGTGGACCGGCAGACGGTGCTGGAAGATTACCTTCTCTCGGCCCGCTGGCGTCAGCCGGTGATGGAGGCGGCCCTCAAGGCCCTGGGCCCCGGGGAGCAGAACCAGGCCTTTGTCAGCCTGACCCTGGGGGTGGTGCCGGAGCTGCTGGGCCGCTCGCTGGACGCTATTCTGCGGGTGTACGGGGATTTCGGCAGGTATTTCCGGGCGGAATACGGCATCGATGAGATCGAGCGGGCCCGGCTGCGGCAGATGTACACCGAGCCGGCCGAATAAAGCAAGAGCCGCGGCGGAACGGCCGCGCTGCATTATAAAAAATACAAGGGAGGCAAGCGCTATGTCCACACCTCACAACCGGGCCGAAAAGGGCCAGATCGCCAAGACCGTACTGATGCCGGGGGACCCCCTGCGGGCAAAATTCATCGCCGAGCATTTTCTGGAGGGCGCCGTACTGGTAAACGACGTGCGGGGAATGCTGGGCTATACCGGCAGCTATGGGGGCCGCCCCGTCAGCGTGATGGGCAGCGGCATGGGTATGCCCTCCATCGGCATCTATTCCTATGAGCTGTACAGCCAGTACGGGGTGGAAAACATCATCCGGATCGGCTCGGCGGGCAGCTATACCCCCAAGGCCAAGCTCTTTGACGTGGTGCTGGCCACGGGGGCCTATTCCGAATCCAGCTATGCCCGCACCCAGAGTGGTTTTGAGGGGGATGTGACCCGCCCCAGCGAGGAGCTGAACCAGGCCCTGCGGGACAGCGCCCGGCGGCTGGGGGTGCCCCTTATCGAGGGGATGATCCATTCCAGCGATGTTTTTTACCGGGAGACCGGCGACGAGCGTCCCCTTTACTGGGAAAAGCTGCGGGATGAGAAGGGCTGCCTTGCGGTGGAGATGGAGAGCTTCGCCCTCTTCCACAACGCGGCCCGGCTGGGGCGGCGGGCTGCCTGCCTGCTCACCATCTCGGACAGCTTTGTGAGCCCCGAGATCACCACCGCCCAGCAGCGGGAAAAGAGCTTCACCCAGATGATGGAGGTCGCCCTGGGGGCGGAGTGCTGAGGATGGAGGATCGGGAACTGATCCGGGCCGCTATCCGGGCCCGGGAAAATGCCTATTGCCCCTATTCGGGTTATGGGGTGGGGGCGGCGCTGCTGGCTTGTTCCGGCAGGGTATACGGGGGCTGCAACATCGAGAACGCGGCCTACGGCCCCACCAACTGCGCCGAGCGCACCGCCTTTTTCAAGGCAGTCAGCGAGGGCGAGCGGGAATTCCTGGCCCTGGCCATTGTGGGCGGCCCACGGGACGGGGAGCTGCAGGAGAGCATCTCCCCCTGCGGGGTCTGCCGTCAGGTGATGGCCGAGTTCTGCCCGCCGGATTTCCGGGTTCTGCTGGCCTGGGGCGAAGGGGCGGACCAGTACCGGGCCTATACCCTGGAGCAGCTGCTGCCCCTGGGCTTCGGGCCGGACAACTTGAAGTAAGAAAGGAGCGAGCGGGATATGCGGATGTTTGATATCATCGCCAAAAAGCGGGACGGAGGGACCCTGAGCCGGGAAGAACTGGCCTTTGCGGTGAACGGCTTTGTGGCCGGGGAAATTCCCGATTACCAGATGAGCGCCCTTCTCATGGCCATCTACCTGCGGGGGATGACCCACCAGGAGACGGCCCAGCTCACCGACCTGATGGCCCGCTCGGGGGATATGGTGGACCTGTCGGCCATTCAGGGCGTCAAGGTGGACAAGCATTCCACCGGCGGGGTGGGGGACAAGACCACCCTGATCATTGCCCCCCTGGCGGCGGCCTGCGGGGTGCGGATTGCCAAGATGAGCGGCCGGGGCCTGGGGCATACCGGCGGCACGGTGGATAAGATCGAGTCGGTGCCGGGCACCCGCACCGACCTGAGCCGGCAGGAATTCTTTGACCAGGTGAACCGGCTGGGGCTGGCGGTGATCGGCCAGAGCGGCAACCTGGCCCCGGCGGACAAAAAGATCTACGCCCTGCGGGACGTGACCGCCACCATCAGCTGCGTGCCCCTGATCGCTTCCAGCATCATGAGCAAGAAGCTGGCGGCGGGCAGTGACTGCATCCTGCTGGATGTAAAGACCGGCACCGGGGCCTTTATGAAGACCCTGGAAGGCTCGCTGGAACTGGCCCAGGCCATGGTGGAGATCGGCCGGCACAACGGCCGGAAGGTGGCGGCCCTCATCACGGATATGGATATCCCCCTGGGCCGGGCAGTGGGCAACAGCCTGGAGGTGGCCGAGTGCGTGCAGGTGCTGCGGGGCCAGGGGCCCAAGGACCTCACCGACCTCTGTCTGCGGCTGGCCGGGGAGATGCTGGCCCTGGCAGGCCAGGGCAGCCCGGAAGCCTGCCTGGAAAAGGCCCGGGCCGCCCTGCGGGACGGTTCGGCCCTTCGCAAGATGATTGAGATGTTCGGGGCCCAGGGGGGCGACACCTCGGTGCTGGAGGACCCCTCCCGCTTTGTCTTGTCCCCCTGCCGCAGGGAGATCCAGGCCCGGGAAGAGGGCTTTATCACCGCCATGGACACCGAGAAGGTGGGCATTGCCAGCGTGATCCTGGGTGCGGGCCGGCTGAAAAAGGAGGACGCCATCGACTACGGGGCAGGCATCCTGATCCACAAAAAGACCGGGGAAGCGGTGCGGGCCGGCGAGAGCCTGGCCACCTTCTATACCTCCGACCCGGCTCTTCTGGCCGAGGCCGAGGAGGTATACCGGAGCGCTTTGACCTTCGGGCCCAAGCCCCCCAAGCTGCCCCCCATGGTACAGGCCCGGGTCACCGAGGCCGGGGTGGAACGATTCTGAAAAAATTGCCGCAGAGGGCCGGGGTGCTTGAAGGCTGCCCCGGCCCCTTTGCGGGAAAGAGGAAATTATGCGGTTTGATTGGATCGATAAGGAAAGCTGGCCCAGAAGAGAGTATTTTGAACACTGCTTCCAGGGCCTGCCCTGCACCTACAGCATGACGGTGAAACTGGATATCACCCCCATCCTGGAAAGGGGATACAAGCTGTACCCCTGAGGGATTTAACCTGAACCTGCAGAAGGGCTACGGGTACCTGCCCATCTTCACCATGGGCAGGTACCAGAAGGAAGGCGGGAAGACCCTTCTGCAAGGAAGGCGGGCAGGAATAAGCCCCCATAAGCCGGAAGAACAAAGAAAAGCGCCGGAGCGTTTGCAAAACGCTCCGGCGCTTTTTTTATTGGATGGCGGGCCGCTTATTTCATCAGTTCGCACACGGCATCGGCGTAGGCCAGGGGATCCTCCACCGGCATACCCTCGATGAGCAGGGCCTGATTATAGAGCAGGTAGGCGTATTTCTTCAGCTTCTCCTCATCGCCGGCGGCCTTGGCAGCCTTCAGGGCCTCGAACACCGGGTGAGAGCCGTTCAGCTCCAGCACCCGCTCGCTCTGCACCTTCTGGCTGTTGGGCACCGCGTTCAGCACCTTCTCCATCTCCAGGGAGAGGGGCCCTTCGCTGGAAAGGCAGACCGGGTGGCTCTTGAGCCGGCCGGAGAGCTTCACCGCCTTGACCTTGCCTTCCAGAGCCTTCTGCAGGTCCTCGAACAGGTCCTTGTTTTCCTCGGCGGCGGCTTCGGCAGCCTTCTTCTCCTCCTCGGTCTCCAGCCCCAGATCGCCGGAGTTCACATTCTTGAACTCCTTGTCCTGGTAGCTGCGCAGCACCTGCAGGCAGAATTCATCCACATCCTCGGTGAGCAGCAGCAGGTCATAGCCCTTATCCAGCACCAGCTCGGCGGCGGGCAGCTTGGCCAGCTGCTCCACATTTTCGCCGGCGGCGTAGTAGATGCACTTCTGCTCCTCGCCCATCTTCTGCACATACTCTTCCAGGGTGACCAGCTTCTTCTCCCGGGCCGAGTAGAAGAGCAGCAGGTCTTTCAGCAGTTCGCTGTGGGCGCCGTAGTCGTTGTAGCAGCCGAACTTGAGCTGACGGCCGAAGTTCTTCCAGAACTCCTCGTACTTCTCCCGCTCATTGTTCTTCATGGCGTTCAGCTCGTTCTTGATCTTCTTTTCCAACGAATTGCGGATCAGGCGCAGCTGGCTGTCCTTCTGCAGCATCTCACGGCTGATGTTCAGGCTCAGGTCCTGGCTGTCCACAATGCCCTTCACAAAGCTGAAGTGGTCGGGCAGCAGGTCGGCGCATTTTTCCATGATCAGCACGCCGCTGGCATACAGCTGCAGGCCCTTTTCGTATTCCCGGGTGTAGTAGTCGTAGGGGGCCCGGCCGGGGATAAAGAGCAGGGCGTTGTAGGTGGCGGTGCCCTCGGTGCGGCTGGTGATCACCCGGGCGGGGTCGGTGTAGTCAAAGAACTTTTCCTTATAGAACTGGTTGTATTCCTCGGGCTTTACCTCGTCCTTGCTCCGCTTCCACAGGGGCACCATGCTGTTCAGGGTCTCCAGCTCGGTGTATTCCTCGTACTCGGGCTTGTAATCCTCGGGGGCGTCCTCGGGCTTATCCTTCATCCGGCTCTTGTGGCGGTACATCTGGATGGGGTAGCGCACATAGTCGGAATATTTCTTGACGATGTTCACCAGGGTGAACTCATCCAGGAACTGGCTGTAGTTCTCGTTCTCGGTGTCCTCCTTGATCACCAGGGTGATCTCGGTGCCCACATCTTCCTTGTCGGCGGGGGTGAGGGTGTAGCCCTCGGCGCCCTTGCTCTCCCACTTCCAGGCTTCTTCGCTGCCGAAGGCCCGGCTCACCACCGTCACCCGGCTGGCCACCATAAAGGCGGAATAAAAGCCCACGCCGAACTGGCCGATGATGTCGATATCCTCGGCGGCCTTGTTCTCGGTCTTGAAATCCAGGCTGCCGCTGCGGGCAATGGTGCCCAGGTTCTTTTCCAGCTCTTCCTTGGTCATGCCGATGCCGTTATCGGTAAGGGTGAGGATGCGGGCGTCCTTATCTGCCGCCAGCAGAATCTTGAAATCCTCCCGGTTCATGCCCACCGAGCTGTCGGTGAGGCTGCGGAAGTAGAGCTTGTCGATTGCGTCGCTGGCGTTGCTGATCAGTTCCCGCAGGAAGATCTCCTTATTGCTGTAAATAGAATTGATCATCAGATCCAGCAGCTTTTTGCTCTCTGCCTTGAATTGTTTGACTGCCATATCCAAAACCTCTTTTTTGTAGAATGTAGGAAAATGATGTTAGCACTCTTAAACGGTGAGTGCTAATTTACTATACAACATTCCGGCCCAAAGCGCAAGAGGTCTTCACAAAAAGTTTAAAAACAGGGCAAAAAAAGCCGCCCGGCAAGGGGCGGCAGGAAAGCATGGGACGCAGGGCAAAGGGGCCGGCAGGGAAGGCAAAGCACAGGAAAAGCGGCAAGAAGCAGGGGAAAGGGGCAGCTCGCTTTAAGGGGCGGCCTTCCCCAAAAGGCAAAGGCAAAAGAGCCGAAGCCGACGGTCAGTCCCTTTCCACCCCGTCATAGGTTTCGGGGCATACTTCCAGGATCTTCTCCCGCAGGGCCACAAAATCCTCAAAGGCCACGGGCTTCTGGCGGGGGTTGCGCAGAAGAGCGGCCGGGTGCAGGGTGCCCATAAACAGCACCCCGTTCTTTTCAATAAAGACGCCGTGCTCCTTGGTCACCGAGAAGTCGGCTCGGATCATCCGCTGGGCGGCAATGCGGCCCAGGCAGACAATGATCTTGGGGCGGATGAGCCGGAACTGCTCCCGCAGCCAGGGCATGCAGGCCTCCCATTCCTCGGGCAGGGGGTCCCGGTTCTGGGGCGGGCGGCATTTGACGATGTTGGCGATGAAGATATTTTTATTCCGGTCCAGGTCGATGGCCTCCAGGTACTGGTCCAGCAGCTTGCCGCTGCGGCCCACAAAGGGCAGGCCCTCCTCGTCCTCGTGCTGGCCGGGGCCCTCGCCGATGAACATGACCCGGGCGGTGGGCACCCCGGTGCCGAACACCACGTTGGTGCGGGTTTGGGCCAGGGCGCAGCGGCTGCATTCCAGGCACTGGGCCTTCAAAGTTTCAAAATCCATAAAATGACGCTCCTTTTTCCGAAAAGGGGAAATATACATCATGATACCACAAAATCTTCGGATTGTCTTGAAGTTTTCGGCTCCTGTGTTAAAATAGGAAAAGACAGTAAACCGGGATACGAACCGTGCCCGGGCCGCTGCGGCGCCCCGGCAGGCGCAAAGCAAAACTATCTGGAGGTTGATACCTATGTTCAACGCATTGATTGACAAACTGAAAGCCCATCCCCGCACCATCGTCTTCACCGAGGGCACCGATCCCCGCATTCTGGAGGCTTCGGCCCGTCTGCTTTCCGGTACCTTCCTGACCCCCATCCTGGTGGGCAACGAGGAGGAAGTGCGCAAGGCCGCCGAGAAGGCCGGCTTCAATATCCGCGGCGCCGAGATCGTGGACCCCGAGACCTACCCCGAAATGGATGCCATGGTGGCCCGCATGGTCGAGCTGCGCAAGGGCAAGATGACCGAGGAGCAGTGCCGTGCGTCCCTCAAGAAGGGCAACTACTTCGGCACCATGCTGGTGGCCATGGGCAAGGCCGACTGCCTGCTGGGCGGCGCCACCTACTCCACCGCCGACACCGTGCGTCCCGCCCTGCAGCTGGTCAAGACCAAGCCCGGCAACAACATCGTGTCCTCCTGCTTCATTCTGGTCCGTCCTTCCGCCACCGGCGACAACGACGTGCTGGCCATGGCCGACTGCGCCATCAACATCAAGCCCAACGAGGATGAGCTGGTGGAGATCGCTTCCGAGACCGTGGGCTGCGCCAAGATCTTCGGCATCGAGCCCAAGGTTGCCTTCCTGAGCTACTCCACCCTGGGCTCCGGCAAGGGCGAGGATGTGGACAAGATGCGCAACGCTGCCGAAAAGGCCAAGCTGGCCATGCCCAATGTGCCCATCGACGGCGAGCTGCAGTTTGACGCTGCCGTGTCTCCCCGTGTGGCCCAGACCAAGTGCAAGGATTCCCCGGTGGCCGGCTACGCCAACACCTTCATCTTCCCCGACATCAACGCCGGCAACATCGGCTACAAGATCGCCCAGCGCCTGGGCTCCTTCGACGCTTACGGCCCCATCCTGCTGGGCCTGAACGCCCCCATCAACGACCTGTCCCGCGGCTGCAACGCCCAGGAGGTCTACTCCATGGCCATCATCACCGCTGCCCTGAGCTGAGCGGAAAGGCCATAACCCCAAACTGCCCGGCGGCGCCGGCCAAGCCCTCAAAAGGGGCGGCCGGCGCTGCCTTTTTTGCGCTTTCGCAGGGGCCAAAAACAAAAGAAACCGCTGCCGGCCAAGGGCCGACGGCGGTTTTTGGTTGTGTTCCGGGAAAGCTGTTCACCCTTAGCTGAACGCCGGGGTAAGTACCCGCAGGTTTTTCCGAATGCCAAGAGGTTTGGCCAGATGGGATTTTTCCAGGATGGCGGCAGCCTTGTCGGCAAAGCTCACCACAAAGGACTCCTTATAAGAGGGCAGGGCAGGGGTCAGAGGCCACATATGCTTGACGATGATGTCCTCTTCTTTTTTGGAAAGCCCATAGCGGCGGGCATTTTCCAGGGCCTTGTAGGGGTGGGCCCACAAAAGCGCCAGGCGGCTGATCTCCTCTTCCTCCCAGCTGTAGGGGGAAAGATCATGCAGCAGGCCGCCGCGGGCCGCCGCCCGGTAATCCCAGCCAAGGATCCGGCAGATGGTAAAACTGAAATACGCAACGCACAGGCAGTGGTCGTACCGGGTAACCCCGTCGGTATGCTGGCGCACATGGCGCATCAGCTGCACATACGGGTCCTTATCCAGGCTGTCCAGACATTCGGTGAACAGTTCCCGGTTTGCTTCGTTCCACATTGGCATTGTCCTCCTAAAAATCACAGAAAACCGGCGTCCCGGCAAGGCGGCCGGGGCGAAAGTGAGGGATGGCAGGCCGGTTTGGTATGACAAATCCCTAAATTCCATTATACACACACGGTGTGCAAAGTACAGAGGCTGGACAATGTTCACAAATTTTTCATATAATTGACGAAAAAAACCGGAGAAAAACGGGGCCGCTTTTGTGCGTTTTCACATAGGAAACAGAAGAAAACGGAAGGATAAAACCACGTTTATTCGTAGCGCAGGGCCTCGATGGGGTCCATACGGGCGGCCTTGCTGGCGGGGTAATAGCCGAAAAACACGCCAATGGCCATGGAAAATCCCACCGCTGCCAGTATCACGCCGGGGTTGGGCCGGGCCGGGCTGCCCATCAGGGAAGCGCCGATGGCGCCCATCCCCAGGCCTGCCAGAATGCCCAGCACTCCGCCCACCAGGCAGATGACCATGGCCTCCACAATAAACTGGGTGCGGATGGCGCCGGCAGGGGCACCCAGGGCCTTGCGCACGCCGATCTCCCGGGTGCGCTCGGTGATGGAAACCAACATGATGTTCATCACCCCGATGCCGCCCACCAACAGGCTGATGCCGGCAATCACCCCGATGGCCAGGCTGATGGTGTCCAGCACGCTGGTGATGGATTCCATCTCGTTCTGCAGGTTGTAGGCCTTCACCATGAACCGCTGGTTGGTGCCGTAAAAGCTTTTTTCAAAAAAGCTCTGGATCCGCTGGACCAGGGCGTCGGGATCCACGCCGGTCTGGGGCACCAGCTCGAAATAGCTGTAGTAGTGGCCGCTCTCCCCGTTGATCTGCTGTTCGGTGTAGATGGGCATGTACAGATCGGTGGTGGTGTCCTTGGTGGCAGTGGGGGTACCGCCCAAAAACAGCCCCTGAGGCTGGTAGTGGTATACCCCCACGATGGCAAAGGACTCCACGCTTTCCTTCAGGGATACTTCCAGGGTCTGGCCCAGGGCCTTTTCGATATCGCCCTGGAACATATTGTCCACCAGCTGGTCGCTCACAATGGCCACCCGGCGGGCGCCCTGGTAATCCTGGGTGCGGAAAGGCCGCCCCGCCACCAGATCCACCTTCTCGGCGGTAAAAAAGCCGTCGTTCACGCCGGTAAGCCGCACGTTGGCGTAGAGCCGGCCGTCCTGGGCCTGGCCGGTATCGCCCATGGATTCCCGCAGGACGATGGCCCGGGTCTGCTGTTCAAACTGCCGGCTGAAAGCCTCCAGCATATCATCGTTGAGCAGGTCTTCCTGGGTCATGCTCACCGAGTAATCGTATTCACCGTTTTCGTCGGGGCGGTATTCCACGCCTACCTGCAGGTTGTTGCCGCCCATGGAAATCAGGCTCTCGTTTACCGTGGCGGTGAGGGAGTTGCCCACCGTGACGATGGCGATCACCGAGCCAATGCCGATGATGATGCCCAGCATGGTGAGCAGGGCCCGCATCTTGTTGGCCCGCAGGCTGGCCAGAGCCAGTTGGATATTGTCAAGCATGGGCGGGCACCTCCTTTCCGGCCCGTTCGCCGATGATCTGCCCATCCACCAGGGTCAGGATCCGCTGGCATTCCTCGGCCAGGGCCTGGCTGTGGGTGATGAGCACGATGGTTTTGCCCTGCTGCCGGTTCAGCTGGTGGAACAGGTCCATCACGGTGCGGCTGGTCTGGCTGTCCAGGGCGCCGGTAGGCTCATCGGCCAGCAGGATGGCCGGGTCGTTGGCCATGGCCCGGGCAATGGCTACCCGCTGCTTCTGGCCGCCGGAAAGCTCATTGGGCTGGTGGCGGGCACGTTCTTCCATCCCCACCAGTTCCAGCAGCTCCATGGCCCGCTGGGCCCGCTGCCGGGCGGGCAGGCCGGCGTACAGCATGGGCAGCTCCACATTCTTCTGGGCGCTCTGCCGGCCGATCAGGTTGAAGTTCTGGAACACAAAGCCGATTTTTTTGTTGCGGATCTCACTCATCCGCCCGTCCTTCAGGCTCAGCATATCCACCCCGTCCAGCAGGTAGCTGCCCTCGCTGGGCCGATCCAGCGCCCCGATGATGTTCATCAGGGTGGATTTGCCCGAACCGGATTCGCCCACGATGGCCACAAATTCCCCGGGGTAGACCTGCAGGTCGATGCCGTGCAGGATCTCCAGCTCGTTGGGCTTGCCCTCATAATATCGCTTCTTGATGCCCTGCATCTGGATCATGGCTTGGGTCATGGTTTATTCCCCCATCTCCGGGGCCAGGCTCTGGATCTCCATCCCTTCGCTCAGCCCCTCGCCGCTGATCTCGGCCTCAAAATCGCTTTCCAGCCCGGTGGTCACCGGCACGGGCTCAAAGCTGCCGTCCGGCTGCTTGGCATAAACCACCGGGTTGCCCTCCTGGTCGGTGCCCAGGGCGGCCAGAGGCACCACAAAGACGTTTTCCCGGGAATCCAGAACGATCTGGGCCTTGGCGCTCATCCCCAGCTTGATGGCCTCGGTGGCATCCGAAAAGCGGATCTGCACCGGGAAGAGGCTTTCCCCGCTGCTGTTCTCCTGCGCCTTGGGGGCAATGCGGCTCACCGTGCCCGAGAAGGTATCCTGCGCGCCGGTGGTGATGTTCACGGCCTGGCCGGTCTTGAGCCGGTTGATGTCAAATTCCTTGATGCTCACTTCCAGCAGGGGCTGGGCGGGGTCCTCGATGGTGGCAATGCTGCCGGTGCCGCCCACCTTGGCCAGGCTGGTGATCACCCCGGCCTTGGGGGCGGTGATGGTGCAGTCCGCCTTGTTCTGGTACAACTTCTGCAGTTCGTTGCTGCTCTGGCTCTGCTGGTCAAGAATGGCCCCGTTCAAAGCATCCTGAGCGTCCTCAATGGCCAGGCTGTCCGAGCGCAGCAGGTCGTTCCAGGAATCCTCGTCCATTTCGCCCCAGCGTTCCTCATCGATCTTTTTCTTGTTCTTGGCGTCCTCCAGCCGGCGGGCCGCCTGGTCCACTGCCATCTGGGCTTTCTGGGCCGAGGCGTTCTGCTCCTTCTGGTGGGTGGCAATGTCCGCGTCCAGGCTCTCGGTGTCCAGAAGGGCGATCACATCCCCCTCGTTTACCCGGTCGCCCACCGCCACTTTCAGCTCCGCCACCGGGTAGGTGAGGGTGGTGCTCACCTCGCACACGGTGCCGCTGGTGATGGTGCCGCTGGCCGACAGGGTAGAGCGGATCTCGCCCTTTTCCAGCGTCAGGGTCTGCACCGTGGCCTGGGTCTCGGCGGCTGCCGCGGCAGCCCGTGGCTTCAGCACCAGGTTATAGCCCAGGTACAGTACCGCCAGCACGGCCAGCAGGGCGCATAGCTTTTTATGTCTGCCCAGAAACGTTTTGATCTTTGCCATTTTCGTCTGTCTCCCTTTTTTGGTTTTCTGTGATGGATCTGTCCGGTATTTTCCGGCTGCGGCCATGCCGGGGAAAAGTACCTCCCACCGGCCGGCCCGCCTTCAGGGTATTCCTTCCGTCAAGGGGAAGGTCAAGCCCCCTCTGCCGTTTTTCGGCGGTTTTCTGGTATTCCAACGAGGCAGGCAGGGGGATTCCTGCAGCCCTCGGGGAATTTTTTGGAAAACCGGCCGGAAAAGCGGAGCCAATTGTACTAATGTGTTATTGTATTAAACGATTAATATAATAATACATATTGCCTCCGCTCCTGTCAAGGGCAGAAGCGCAAAATTTCCGAAGGATTCTCCCAGTACCGCTCTTTTACCTCCCCAAAAGAGTGAAAAAGGCCCCGGCGGGGCAGAATAGCCCCAAAAGCGGGCCGGCCCGGCAGGGCAATAGCGGAGGGTATCCCCGTGGCCCGGCGGCAAAAAAGCCCCGGCGCAAGGCCGGGGCGCTCCCTCAACAGCCATATTCTGGTGCTGATTAGGGAAAATATCCAGGCTTTTGAGCGGGAACACGGCGAGATCGAGGGTGCTATCCGCCCGGATGTGAACGTCAAACCTGCCCGGAAAAACGGAAGCAGCGAGGCAAAAATCTGAAATTCCAAATACCAAATAATAAGAGAAGCCCGGGGGTCAAGGTATACAGCACCTTGGCCCCCGGGCGTTATGCGATGGATGAAAGAAACTATTGCCTTTTGGCAATCTGTGCGGGAACAATCAAAACCGCAATGACAGAAAAAATGAAATAGACAAAGAATACCGCCAGGGCTGTTCCCATGCCTGCTTGCGCAAAATACAAAACAGCAAAAACCAGAAGGCCCAGAGCCGCAAACAGGGCGCACAAATTTCCTGCGAGAATATTGGCGCGCTCCCATTGCTCTCTGTTGTACATGATATCGCTGTTGTGATACCCGACACGGAAATCGGGGAAAGAAGAGTGCCTTTTATTTGGAATAAACGCCAAAACGCCTAAAATAACCGAAAAAACGGTATACAGCAGGGCTGCAAGAAATTTTTCATGAGTTTCTCCTTCGCAATTTTTGAGTGTTGCGGACGGCATAAAAAGGAAGGATTTTCATTACTGCTTTACTGTTTTTAGATATTCAAGCCAGGCCTGCGTCCATGTGTTATAAAAATCATTGTACGTGCTGAATATATCTTTTATTTGTTTTATTTCCTTGGGAGTAAACGGAATGATGTGTTCCAATAACCAGTTTCCTTCTGGCCCCTTGAGGATGCTTCTAAAAATAGTGTGATAGGACGAATTGAAAATGGGCGGTGATTGTTGAAAGCTTTTAAGGCTTTTATAACCTGGTGGTGACCATGTATTGGATTGAGTGCAATCTAAATTTGATGCAGTATATTTCAATATGGAACAACCTGGATAAACATAAATAACTGGAATATTTGCTAATAATAGATCCAATATTAGCATTTCATAGAAACTCAATAAATGTTTCTGGGAGCTGATGTTTTCCAGATTTTTTAAGTCAAAAAATTGATTTCGCACAACATCAAATGTTGCTGGAAGCATTTTTTCCTTTTCTAAAAATTGTTGGCTGAATTCATGAAAATACGCAGTAGATTTGATTTTGGAATCTATATCAGAACCTAAAATAAAACTGTAAATGCCTATGCCGTTATGCTATGAGCATAGTACATAGCATAACGGCTTCTCTTTCGTTGAGCTAGCAAGGAGGGTGAATATGTCTTTATCCATACAAGAGCGATTAAAAGACCTACGTGTGGAGCGTGGCTTGACGCTGGGGCAGCTTGCGGAGCAGACCGGGCTTTCCAAGTCTGCGCTGGGCAGTTACGAAACGGAAGACTTCAAGGACATCAGCCACTATGCCCTTATCCGGCTGGCGAAGTTTTACGGTGTGACCGCTGATTATCTGCTGGGGCTGTCTGAAATGAAAAATCACCCAAACGCCGATCTTGCAGACCTGCGTTTGAGTGATGAAATGATTGACCTGCTGAAAAGCGGGAGGATAGACAATACCCTGCTGTGTGAGCTGGCGGCGCACCCGGATTTCCCCCGGCTGATGGCTGACCTTGAAATCTATGTGAACGGAACGGCACTGAAACAGGCGCAGGGTGCAAACGCCATAGTGGACACGATGAGCGCAACTGTTATAAAAAAGCATAATCCTGGCATGAGTGATACGCAGTTAAGACAGCTTATCACCGCCCATATTGATGAGGACGAGTTTTGCCGCTATGTGATACAACGGGACATAAACGGGATTGCCCTTGCTCTGCGGGAAACACACAAGGACGATTTTTTCAGCGTCCCAGAGGATAACCCGCTAAAAGAAATGCTGGAAACTGCTGGTGAAATCGTCAGCCAGGACAGCGACACGGAACAAGCGTACTTGGCGTTTATCTGCAAACGGCTCAAGCTGAATTTTAGGAAGCTGTCAGTAGAAGAACGGAAGTGGCTGAAAAAGATTGCGGAAAAATCCGACTTGCTGAAGAATCCAAAACCGCAGAGAGGACGAAGATAAAAAATGCCTGAACGGCGGTTCTGGTTTTTCAGAACCACCATCCAGGCATTTTGTTTAGTAATAGAAAAAGGTGCAGTTGATTATTGCGTATTGTCAATCTCTCTCAAACCGGGTAGTAAAAATACGGCAAGCGCAACGATGATAATGCCAATTCCGCAAATGACAAACCATTTCTCAACTCCCAGCCGCTCCGCCAGAGGCCCGGAAATGACAAGGCCAAACGGCATGGCGAGGGAAGCGGCGCTTGTCAGTAGAGAAAAAACTCTCCCCAGATATTCTGGTTTGACCGTTTCTTGAAAAATCGCATTTTGCACACCGTAAAATGGAGCGGAAATTCCCATAACAGTACAGCACACAACAAAGACAAGAAATGCGTCTGGCGGCAAAAGCCCGGAGAGCATATTGCTAACGCCCATCAGGAGAACGGAAAGACCGATGGTGTACCGCCGTTTCTTAAAACCGCCCCAAATGCTCAGAATGACTCCGCCAAGCAGCATACCAACCGCAAAAGCAATTTCAGCGGCAGAGGCATGGGCCGGTGTTCCTTTGAAGTATGACATACAGATGAGAGGAAAAAGCGTACTGATTGGCATATAAAAGAACATATAAATTACACCAATCCAGAGCAGAGCAAAGAGGCCCCTGTTTTGCTTTAATACCACATACCCCTCTTTCATATCCTGTAAAAACTGTTGTCTTTTCGTTTCTGGACATAGTTCAGGCGTTGGTATGGACGAAATCGCAACAGTCACACAGGCAAGGATTGCACCCACAATATCTAACAATATAATTGCATTAAGAGGCCAAACAGCATATAAAAACGCTGCGGCAGCTGGACTGATAATCGCACTTACTGCTTGCATGGTCTGCGTGTAACCAGCGCATTTTGTAAGTTCCTCTTTTGGCACAATCATAGGTGTTGCTGCGCTGAATGCTGGAGAATGAAAAGCAGTTCCCGCACTTCGGATTAACAGGACAACCATAATAGACCATACGGGCAATTCCATGTAAAACGCCACCAGCGCCAGAATACCGCCAGCGGCGGCAATTATCAAATCCGCACCAATCATTACGCTTTTACGGCTGTGCCGGTCAACAAAAGCACCTGCAAACGGGCCTAAACAGGCTTGCGGCAAAAATCCAATCAGTGTTGCCGCCGTCAATATGATTGCAGAATTAGTTTTCGCAACCAAATAAAAGATAATGGCCATTTGCAAAATACCGCTGCTAATAAAGGATATTGCTTGTCCGGCAAGAAGTGTAAAATAAGTTTTTCTCCATGAATTGTTGTTTTGGGTCATAATGCGAACCTCCTTTTTTATTGCATTGTTCCTTTGTTTCTGCAATAAAAAGCAGGCGTTGTCCCACAGAGAGGGCAGACGCCTGCATAACAACAAAGCACGAAAAAACACCACGATACAGTTCAAAGACTGCTCGTGTCAAACCTACGTGTTCCTTTGCATACGCACGCAAAAAAAGCCCACCATCATGTGGAAAGGTACTTCTACTTTTTATTGCTTATTAGCGTACACAAATTAACACACGTAAGCCTCCTTCCAATCTCAAACTGTCGCACAGTATAACACACATCCGATAGACTTGTCAACCATTTTTAACCTTGTTTTCCATCTTGTTTTTCCATCTCTTACGGGCAGTAGCAAAGCCAGGCGAGCCAGTCAACGGTCAAGATGAACGGCGCTTTCAGCGCCGCCGTTGACAGTCTCGCCCGTCTTTGCTAATGGGTAATCAAGGCGGGAAAGCCATTTTAGGGCTTTCCCGCCCATTTCAATTTTGGGAGAAGAAAGGCCCCAAAATGAACGAGTGCGGCCAAACACTTTTAGGGATTGGCCACCTTGTCCACCCATCCAGCGGGGCGGCGGGGAACGGTCAAGGCCGGGCGTCAGCCCATTCATTTCAGCCTTGACGGTTTCCTGCCGTCCTGCTACTTTTCCCGGAGTGTGGCCACACATCTGGTCACGGTGTCCAGAGCTTTGGGACTTTTTGTCCCATAGGCCGGGGGCGGAGGACGAGGGACGGGGGCTTTCATAATACGCCCTGTCTGCTGCTGAAATCAGCCCTTTGTTTCCGGCTTACCAGCCCCAAACAAAGCCCTGCTTTCCTGCCGCGTCAAATGCCCTTGCCCTCCCCGGCGGCAACGGTATTTTCAGGGCAACGCCGACAGAGCGTATAACACACTACACTTTGCTCCGCAAAGTCGTGTGCCAAATGGGGCGCTGCCCCCTTTGGAAACCCCCGCAACAAACAGGTGCTATGCACCCAGCCGGGAGCATAGCGCCGTTTGTTGTCAGCAGCCCGTTTCACGGTCTGCGTGTAGTTCCTTGTAAACTGACCTAAGTATTTGTACAAAAATTCCATGTCTGCTGGTTCGGATATAGGGTCAAAATTGAAATGCATAGTGAGTTTTTCGTCTGATAAAACAAGGCTGACAGGGTCAACTACTATATCAACTACTATATATAGAATAATTACCAAACATATAGTATCGATTATAAATTTCCCAAAAAACTTATTTTCTTTTTCTTTGTCAATATTTATACCATATACAGGGCTTAGATGCGTTAAATAAAATGTATCAAATCCTTGCTTGTGAATAATTTTGTTACTCTTTGCCGTTGCTTCTTTATATGAATCAAAAAAACAGAAAGATTTTCTCGAATCTGAGAGTAAAATGTATCGATTTGGGATAATTGAGACAGCAGCTGGCCGTTCATGGGAAAGTGATTTTTTTATCCCACTGTTTTAATGCAGAAGTTCCTTTATTAGCTATATATAGCATATTATTGCATGTCTCAGCGGCTTGCCTAACGGAATAAAATGCACAATCAAAATATCCATCTTCATACAAGAAGACAGCATTGATTAGTAGACGTATAGCTTCCTTGATAAATGAATTGCAAAAAATACGATCATTTCGTCCTATTGTCATAACATCTAAGTGGTGGAGAGTATCCAATAATTCATCATGTTGGGGTAAGACTGTTTGCATGCAACTATTAAGTCTCATGTCTTTTGAAAACATTTTTTCAGCCACATAGTATTCCTCTTTGCAGATTTTAATTTGGCAATGCTTCCTGCCTTTATATCAGTATAACATAAAAATAGACATTGACATTGAAATAACGTCTTTAGCATTCTAAAAAGGCATAATAGCGAGGCAAATTAAAAAAAACAAAACCTGCGTATAACGATTGTTATACGCAGGTTTTGTTTACTTTGGTGGAGATGAGGGGAATCGAACCCCTGTCCGAAAAGAAGTCCGCGAGAGTATCTCCGGGTGCAGTCCGCCTGCAGCATTCCCTTTGCGCCAGGCCGGCGAACAAGCCGACGCATTGGTAGCTTCATGAGGTCATGGCCGCCCGCAAAGCTTAGGGCTGCTCACGTTCAGTACCTAAATGATGCCCTGGCCCCACTCGGTACTAAGGTGGGCAGGACAGCCGCCTATAATTAGGCAGCGACTAACTGATTACGATTGTCAGTTGATTTTTTTGAAGGAGTTTATAGTGTTTCCCTCACCACTACCCGCTGCTCGCGCTTTCCTCTCCCCGTCGAAACCTTTACATCCCCAGGAAAAAGAAAAACTGCAATCGTCAGTAGCTCAAAAATTAACGGTTCTGGCTTTTTAAAGCCCGGTCGATGGTCCGCTTGGCGTCCCGGGCGGCGGCGGTGGCCCGCTTGTCGTAGAGCTTTTTGCCCTTGCACAGCCCCAGTTCCAGCTTGACCCGCCCCCGCTTGAAGTAGAGGGAGAGGGGCACCAGGGTGTAGCCCTGCAGCTTCACCTGCTGGAACAGGCGGCGGATCTCGTTTTTGTGGGCCAGCAGCCGGCGTTCCCGCAAGGGATCCCGGTTGAAGATGTTGCCCTTGTCGTAGGGGCTGATGTGCATCCCCTTGACCCAGAGCTCGCCGTCCTCCACATCCACCCAGGCGTCCTTCAGGTTGACGGTGCCGGCGCGCAGGCTTTTGACCTCGGTACCCACCAGCTCGATGCCGGTTTCCAGGGTCTCGATGACAAAATACTCGTGCCGCGCCTGACGGTTCAGGGTAATGATCTTCGCGCCTTCGGGCATTCTGCCACCTCCTTCTGCGCTTTGTACTGGATTATCAGTATAGCCGTTTTACAAGCCCTTGTCAATCGAAGGGGCTCACAATTCGTCGCGGCCGGCCAGCGCCCGGTACAGGGTGGTCTCGTCGGTGAATTCCAGGCTGGAGCCCACCGGCAGGCCGTAGGCCAGCCGGGTGACCCGCACGCCCAGAGGCTTGATGAGCTTAGCCAGGTACATGGCGGTGGCCTCGCCCTCCACGGTGGGGTTGGTGGCCATGATGACCTCCTTCACCGTGTCGTCCCCCAGCCGGGCCAGAAGCTCCTTGACGCAGAGCTGCTCAGCGCCCACCCCGTCCATGGGGGAGAGCAGCCCGTGCAGCACATGGTACAGGCCCTGGTATTCCTGGGTGCGCTCGAAGGCGGCAATATCCCGGGGATTTTCCACCACGCAGATCACCGACCGGTCCCGCTTGGGCGAGTTGCAGATGGGGCAAAGCTCCTCCTCGGTGTAATTCTGGCAGACCTTGCAGCGGTGCAGCTGGGTCTTGGCGTCCTCGATGGCCTGGCTGAGCTGGGCCGCCTCTTCGGGGGACATGCTCAGGATCTGGTAGGCCATCCGGGTGGCGCCCTTGCGGCCGATGCCGGGGAACTTGGTAAACTGCTCGATCAATCGCTCCAGGGGAGCGGCGGCGCTCTGTGCCATGGGGAAATCTCCTTGAATGTTCTGAAATTACAGGCCGGGGAAGTTCATCCCGCCGGTCAGCTTGCTCATTTCGGTCTCGGCGGCCTCATCAGCCTGGCGGCAGGCATCGTTGACGGCGGCGGCGATCAGGTCCTCCAGCATCTCGATGTCATCCGGGTCCACCGCTTCGGGCTTGATGGAAACAGAGGTCACCTGGTGCTTGCCGGTCATGACCACGCTCACCAGGCCGCCGCTGGCGCTGCCGGTGTACTCGGTGGCTTCCAGCTCTTCCTGCTTGGCCTTCATCTGCTCCTGCATCTTCTGGGCCTGGCGCATCAGGCTGTTCATGTCGGGCTTGCCGTAACCCTGGGGCATTCTCGCTTTCATACAAAAACTCCTTTATTTGTCTTCTATGACCACTTCCACCCCCTGGGCCTGGAGATGCTGTACCGTAGCTTCCAGGTCCCTGGCGGGGGATGCGTCTTCGGTTTGGGGGGGCTGGTAGGGCCCGATGGGGCACCGGGTGCCCGTTACCTCCTGGATCAGGTCCTTGATGAGGTTCTGGGCGTCCTTGTCGGCCCGGATGTAGTCCCGGAAGGTGTCGCCCCCGTCGATCAGCACCCGCTTGCCGTCAAAATAGGCGCGGGACTGGCGCAGGTAGGCAAACAGCATCTTGCTGCGGCCGGGCAGCAATTCCAGCACCTGGGCCCAGGGCTCAAAGGGGCCGGCGGGGAAGGCGGGCCGGGG
>NZ_JAFBIO010000019.1 GCF_021531255.1 Allofournierella massiliensis
CGGCACCCCCGACCAGGGCGCCACCGCCGGCATGTACATGATCCAGGGCCTCAAGCGGAGCATCTGCGGCTAAAGGAAAGCTTTTGACGCTGAAAAGCGGCAAATCGGATAAAGAGTACAAAGGAGAGATCATTATGCAGAAACTGTTCGGCACTGTCGTGCCCATTATCACCCCGCTCACCGAAGATGACAAGATCGACGTCCAGAGCCTGAAGAACCTGGTGGATCACTGCATCAACAACGGCCTGCAGTGCCTGTATCCCTGCGGCACCACCGGTGAGATGATGTACCTCACCGTGGAGGAGCGCAAACTGGTGACCGAGACGGTGGTAAAGCACACCAACAAGCGGGTGCCGGTGTTTGCCCAGGTAGGCGCCTGGAACCTGGCCGACACCATCGAGCTGGCCCGCCACGCAGTGGAAGTGGGCGCTGACGGCATCGGCGTGGTGACCCCTGTCTTCTACAAGCTCAGCGATCAGGGCCTGGTGGATTTCTATGAGGCTGTGGCCAAGAGTGTGCCCGCCGACTTCCCCGTCTACCTGTACAGCATCCCCCAGAACGCGGTGAACGACATCAACCCCGCCACCGCCGAGGCCATTGCCCAGAAGTGCCCCAACGTGGTGGGCATCAAGTACAGCTGGCCCGATTTCACCAAGCTGCAGCAGTTCATGCTGGTGCGCAACGAGACCTTCAGCGTGCTGGTGGGCCCTGACCACCTGTTCGAGGCTCTGTGCGCCGTGGGCGGTGACGGCGTGGTTTCCGGCAACGCCATGTGCGTGCCGGAGCATTACGCCAAGCTCTGGAAGGCCATCCAGGATAAGGACTTTGACCTGGCCACCAAGTATCAGCGCCGCACCAACGTGCTGAACGCCACCATGTGTGCCATCAACAACATCGCCGCTTACAAGGTCATCCTGAAGGCGGAGGGCGTGATCGCCACCACCAAGATGCGCCGGCCCATGGAGAACCTGACCCCCGAGCAGGAAGCTGATCTGCTGGCTACCATGAAGAAGCTGGAATATCGCACCGTAAAGATCTGATCTTTCCGGATTGACAAAGCGCCCCCGCGGGCCTAAAACCCGCGGGGGCGCTTTTTTTCTGTATCTTTTGCCTTACTTCCCGAACAGCTTGCCCAGCCAGCCCTTTTTTCGGGAGGGAGCCTCGGGTTTTTGGCCGGCGGGGGCAGACTTTCTGCCGGGAACACCGCCGTTTTTCAGGTACTCCTGGGCCTGCCGGATGCCCTGATCTGCCGCCTGCTTGATATAGCTCATTCCGGCGGCAAGGTCGGTGTCAACGCCCCGCCCTTCTGCCAGGCAGAGGCCCAGCCGATACATGGCCATGGGCTCTTCCTGCCCCGCCGCGGCCTGGTATTGGCGCACTGCGGCCTTTTCATCCGCCTCTGTGCCCTGCCCTTTTTCCAGGCAGTAGCCCCAGGCCGTCTGCCCCGGGGCATAGTCCCGCTCTGCTGCCCGCCGGTAGTATTCGGCGGCCTTGAACATATCCTCTTCTACTGCATCCCCCTGGCGGTAGCAGTCGCCCAGCAGGGTCAGGGCACGGCCCTGGCCTTTTTCCGCCGCCTTCTGCAGCCACCGGATGGCCTGGGCAGGGTCCCGCTTCACCCCGATGCTTTTCAGGTAGCAGAAACCCAGATTGCACTGGCTTTCGGTATTGTCCAGCTCGGCCCCCTTCCGGTAGCAGGCCACGGCTTCCTCTTTATCCATGGCAATGCCTTCGCCCAGCTCGTAGCACAGCCCCAGATTGCACCAGGCCGGCCCATAATTCCGCTCGGCTGCCTCACGGTACAGCTCCACCGCCCGGGCCTCATCTTTGGCGATCCCCTCTCCATAGGCATAGCAATCACCCAGCAGGGTCATAGCCCGCCGGTGGCCCTGACCGGCTGCCTTTTGAAACAGGCCGGCCGCCCGGCCCCGGTCCCGGTCACAGCCAATGCCCCAGTACAGGCAGTATCCCAGGTTGCACTGGCAATCGGCGTTTTCTCCGTCGGCGCCCATCTCATAGCATTTTACCGCTTCCTTCTTGTCCTCGGGCAGGCCCGTACCGTATTCGTAGCACAGGCCCAGGTCACACCAGGCAGGCAGGTATCCCCTCTGGGCCGCCTGGCGGTACAGTTCCGCAGCCTGGGCCTCGTCCTGCTCCATGCCCCAGCCCTGCTGGCAGCAATCTCCCAGCAGGCCGGTGGCCCGGGGGTGGCCCATCTCACTGGCACGCCGGAACAGTTCCAGGGCCCGCTTATGGTCTTTTGCGGTACCGATGCCGTGCAGGCAGCAAAAGCCCAGGTTGCAGATGCAGTCCGAGTCCCCTACCCTGGCGCCCTTTTCATAGTATTCCACTGCCCGGGCAAGATCTTTTTCCACCCCTTTGCCCAGCTCATAGGACAGGCCCATGCTGCAGATGGAGGGACCAAAGCCCTGGTCGGCGGCTTTCCGGTACAGCTCAACCGCCTTGCTCAGGTCTTTTTCCACCCCCAGCCCCTGGCGGTAGCAGTCCCCCAACAGATCCATGGCCTGGAGATGCCCCCTGTCCGCCGCTTTTTGGAACAGCTTCACAGCCCGGGCGGGGTCTCTTTCCACTCCGTCACCTTGCAGGCAGCAATAGCCCAAGTTGTACAGGGCCGGCTCATACTCCTTTTCCGCGGCCTGGCGGTAGAGTTCCGCGGCCCGGGCCGGGTCTTTTTCCACTCCCTGACCCTTGGCATAGCAGGTGCCCAGCAGGGTCAGTGCCCGGGCCGAACCCTCCCCGGCAGACCTGCGCAGCCACTTCACCGCCTGGGTCATATCCCGCTGGGTACCGATGCCGGTCATGTAACAATATCCCAGGTTGCACTGGGCGTTCACATGGCCCTGCTGGGCCGCCTGGCGATAGAGTTCCACCGCCTTGGCGGTATCCTTTTCTACCCCCTGGCTCAGCTCATAGCAGAGCCCCAGGTCGCATTGGGCCGGCGCATACCCTTTCTGGGCAGCGGCCTGGTAATAGTCCGCCGCCTTGCGGACATCCTTTTCCACCCCGTCGCCCTCTTCATAACAGCGGCCCAGAAGGCAGAGGGCGCGGGCATATCCCTGATCCGCCGCTTTCCCCAGCCATTCCAGCGCCTGGGGAACATCCTTTTCCATCCCGATACCGGTCAGGCAGCAAAAGCCCAGGTTGCATTGGCCGGGCGCGTACCCCTTTTGGGCCGACTGCCGGTAGAGCTCTACCGCCCGGGGCTTATCCTCCGGCACACCCTCGCCGCATTCATAGGAGACGCCCAGGTCGCACAGGGACGGGGCATACCCGGCCTGGGCTGCCAGCTGGCTGTATTCCACGCTCTGGGCCAGGTCCTTTTCTACCCCCTGCCCGTCCCGATAGCAGTGGCTCAGCAGCTGCCAGGCCCGGGGATACTCCTGCTGGGCAGCCTTCTGGATCCATTCCAGAGCCTGAGTCAGGTCCGGTTCCACCCCGATGCCGGTAAGCCAGCAATACCCCAGATTGCACTGGGCCGGGGCAAAATCCAGCTCGGCGGCCTTCTGGTAATAGTCCACCGCCCGGAGTTTATCTTCCGGCACGCCCTCGCCGTGTTCATAGCACAGCCCCAGGCTGCACAGGGCGGCCGGGTAATCCTGCCCCGCTGCCTGCTGATACAGCTCCACCGCTTTGGCCGGGTCTTTTTCCACCCCAACGCCATCCTCATAGCAGCGGCCCAGGCCATAAATGGCCCGCAATTCCTCGTTCTGGGCGGCCCAGGTCAGCCACTGCACCGCCTGGGCAGGGTCCTTTTTGGTGCCTTTTCCCTCTATGTAGCAGACGGCGATGTCATAAAAAACACTTTCCTCGCCCTCCTGCCCCTGCTGCAGCAGCTCCTGAAAATTTTCCTTTTCCTTTTTCATCCTGCTCAGGGTATGCTGCAAAAGAGGCATATCCACCAGAATCGCGCCCTCTTGCCCGCCTTGATTCTTTTCCTGCTCTTCCATTCTTTTTCCCCCTTGCAGATTTCTGCCCGCCATTTTTGGGCAAATCCTTTTCTTTTTATTGTACCCCCTCCCCCGTTCTTGTCAATCGAGGCCGGCCAAAATACAAGGAGCCCCCGCGCCTTTGGGCGCAGGGGCTCCTTGTTGGTTTTCTTCAGCAAAGCTGGCCGGGAACCTTCTCGCCCCCGATCATCCCGCACAGGTTCCGGATGCCCCCTTCCACCATGCTCTCCACCGCTTCCTCGGTGTAAAAAGCCAGGTGCTGGGTCATCACCACATTGGGGAACTGGCGCAGGTAGG
This sequence comes from Allofournierella massiliensis, assembly GCF_021531255.1. GTDB lineage: Bacteria > Bacillota > Clostridia > Oscillospirales > Ruminococcaceae > JAFBIO01. The sequence continues at coordinate 4,266 of NZ_JAFBIO010000019.1, forward strand.
CCATGGGCCGGTTTTTCAGGATATCATCCCGCCGGTCCATGTGATAGATCCCTTCCTCTTCCTCGATCACATCCATGCCCAGCCGGCCGATCTTCTTATCCTCCACTGCCTGGATCACTGCCTCGGTATCCATCAGAGGCCCCCGGGCGCAGTTGAGCAGGATCACCCCATCCTTCATAAGGGCCAGGGTCTCCCGGTTGATCATGTGATAATTTTCCGTGGTGAGCGGGGCGTGGAGGGTGATGCAGTCCGATTCCCGCCACAGCTGTTCCAAAGGCACATAGGTGCCGTACTGCCGGGCCTTCTCGTTGGGATAGGGATCGCTGGCCAGGATCCGGCAGCCAAAGCCGCTGAGTTCTTCCATCACCTTCAGCCCGATCCGGCCGGTGCCCACTACCCCCACCGTGAGGTTTTTCACCTGGCGGCCCATCAGCCCTGCCAGGGAATAATCGTTCACGTTCTGCCGGTACAAAGCGGGCTTATAATTGCGCAGCAAAAGCAGCAGCAGCATGATGGTATAGTCGGCCACGCTCTCCGGCCCATAGGAAACGTTGCACACCTGAACGCCCAGCTTTCGGGCGGCTTCCAGGTCGATATGGTTGTACCCCACCGTGCGGGTGGTCAGGCAGCCAACCCCCAGTTCCCGCAGCTTTTCCAGCAGCTTTTCATCCATCCGGCTCTGCCCCAGGATGGAGATTCCCTGGCAGCCCCGCACAAGCTCTGCGTTTTCCAGGGTCAGCGGTTCCTGCCGGGTCACTGCCTCAAAGCCCAGTTCCTGCTGCAGATTTTCCAGACAGCGGGCCTCATCCGCCCGCACTTCAAACACCCCGATTTTCATGGCGCACCCTCCGTTTTGTATTGGCTTTTTAGAAGCATTCCTTACAAAAACAGATTGTACGCCCTTTGTTTTTGGTTTTCCAATCGAAAATATTGCTCTTGCAATAACTTTTTGTTATTATTCTTTCAAAGGAGGGGATGTTATGACCAGCCGTCAGCTGGAATATTTCCTGACGGTGGCCCGGTATCTGAACTTTACCCGGGCCGCCGAGGCCCTGTATGTTTCCCAGACCGCCATCACCCGCCAGATCCAAGTACTGGAAGAAGAGGTGGGCGCCCAGCTGTTTTTCCGCACCAAAAAGCAGGTGCAGCTCACCGCCGCCGGCCAGGTGTTTCTCACCGAGGCACGGGCCATCCTGGAGCGTACCCGCTCGGCCTGCCGGAAGGCGGAGGCTGCGGCCGGCGGCTTTTCCGGCCGGCTGAAAGCCGGCTATATCAAGGGCTATGAGAAGACCTCTTTTTCCAACCTGCTTATGACCTTCCACCGGGAAAACCCCGGAATTCGGCTGGAGTTGGAGCGGGGCGGGGCGGACCAGCTGGCCCAGGCCCTGGAAAGCGGCAGTGCCGACCTGATTTTTGCCCCGGAATACGAGGGGTTTCTGGCCGGGGAGGAATATGGCCGGCTGCCCCTTCGGGAATACCCACTGCGGGCGGTGGTGTATTCTTCCCACCCCTTTGCCCAGAAGGCGGAGTTAAGGCTGGAAGACCTGGAAGGGGATGAGCTGATCTCCCGGCCGCCGTTCCGGGTGTATGACTGCCCGGATATCGAGAATACTTTTATCCTGATATCCGCCGAGATGGGGGTATGCGTGCTGCCGGAATATGCCACCCGCCACCTGACCACCGCCCGGAATCTGACCGTCATCCCGGTGACCGGCCAGGCCCCCTCCCGCATTCTGGCATACTGGAAAAAGGATCAGGCCAACCCTGCTCTGGCCCGCATGCTGGACTGCCTGCGCCGCTTTTACCGGCTTTGATTCTCCGGCACACCGCCTGGCCGGCCGATCACGATCTCCATAAAAGCCCGGAGTGTGGGGGAAAGATGCTTCTTTTTATGGTGGATCAGGGTAAACACCCGCCCGAAGTTCACCCCCACCAGATTTACCCGGCAGAGGGTCCCCTTTTCCAGTTCCGGCAGGGCCAGCCGCTCGGTGAGCACCGCCAGCCCCAGGCCGGCCGCCGCCGCCCGCAGCAGAGCCGTATTGCTGACGCTCTCCATCCTGGGTTCCGCGGTGCCTCCCGCCAGGCGCAGAGCACTCTCGAACAGCTCCCGGGTGCCGCTGCCGTGTTCCCGCACCAGCAGCGGCTGGCGCAGGAATTCCCCCAGTTCCACCGGCTGCCCCTGGGCAAAGGGGTGCTCCGGCCCGCACAGGGCGATCAGCCGATCCTCCAGAAAGGGATAACAGGCAAGGGCCGGGTTATCCACCTGATTTTCCACCAGGCCCAGGTCCAGCTCCCCGGCCTCCACCGCCTCCTCGATCCGGCGGGAGTTATCCACCAGCACCTTCTGCCCTACACCCGGCCGCTGGGCAGCCAGGGCCTTCAGGTACCCGGGCAGCAGGCAGGCCCCGATGGTAAGGCTGCTGCCGATCCGGATCTGCCCCGCCCGGTCGGGGTCCTCCATGGCCCGCTCCATCTCCTCGAAGGCGTCGGCTAGAGGGGCGGCATATTCCAGCAGGCGGCGGCCCGAATCGGTGATCTGCAGCCCCCTCCCCAACCGGTCAAACAGGCGGGTGCCATAGTGTTCTTCCAGTTCCCGCAGGGCCAGGCTCACCGCCGGCTGGGTGAGATACAGCTTTCTGGCTGCGCCGGTCACGCTGCCCTGTCGGGCAACCTCGGTGAAAATTTTCAGATGCCGGATGGTCATAGCTATCCCTCATTTTTATATGGATTTTGATATGAATTTTATAAAATTATATTATTTTACTTATTTAAAGACAAGGCATACAATAAGGGGGAAGAAAATGGGAGGGATTCTGCCATGATAAAAAGGGCTGCACTGTATAAGGAGTTGTTCTGCTCCACCTTTCGGCTCAGCGCCTTCACCTTCGGCGGCGGCTATGTGATCGTGCCCCTGATGCGCAAGCGGTTCGTGGATGAGCTGGGCTGGATCGACGAGGAGGAAATGCTGGACCTGATCTCGGTATCCCAGTCCTCCCCCGGACCTATTGCGGTGAATGCCTCCCTGATGCTGGGCTACCGGATGGCCGGCGTGCCCGGCGCCCTGATCACCGCCTTCGGCACCGTGCTGCCGCCCCTGATCATCATTTCGGTGATCTCCTTTTTCTACCAGCAGTTCCGTTCCAACTATTATGTGAACGCCGTCATGCTGGGCATGCAGGCCGGGGTGGCCGCGGTGATCTGCAGCGTGGTGCTGGATATGAGCCGCTCGGTGCTGGCCGGCCGGAACCTGGCCGCCGGGCTGATCCTGGCCGGGGTATTCACGGCGGTATACTTTTTCAAGGTAAACGTGTTCTGGGTGATCCTGATCTGCGGCTGCATCGGCTTTTTTGGCGTGCTGGACCGCTGCCGCAAAGCCGGCAAGGGAAAGGAGAAGGACACATGATCTATCTGCAGCTTTTCCTCAGCATGTTCCAGATCGGGCTGTTCAGCGTGGGGGGCGGGTATGTGGCCATCCCCCTCATCCAGCACCAGGTGGTGGAACTGCACGGCTGGCTTTCGGCCACCGAATTCACCGATATCATCACCATCGCTGAGATGACCCCCGGCCCTATTGCCATCAACTCCGCCACCTTTGTGGGGATCCGGGTCGCCGGCATTCCCGGCGCGCTGGTGGCCACTTTTGGCTGCGTGCTGCCCTCCTGCTGCATTGTATTGCTGCTGGCCCGGCTCTACTACAAATACCGCAGCCTGAACGCCATGCAGCGGATCCTCTCCGGCCTGCGCCCCGCCGTAGTGGGGATGATCGCCTCGGCCGGGCTTTCCATCCTGCTGCTGGCCCTGTTTGGGGGGCAGCTGCCCTCCTCTTTCCAGCAGGTCAACGGCCCGGCCGTACTGATTTTTGCCGCCGCCCTGCTGGGGCTGCGGCGGTTCCGGCTCAGCCCGCTCCGGGTGATGGCAGGGGCCGGGGCGGCCGGCCTGCTCCTGTACCCCCTGCTGGGGCTGTAAAAATTTTTTGAAAGAATGAATGGATTTTCCCCTGTCGGCCGTATTGGTAGTGAATACCAAGTATCTTGACGGGAGGAACGCATCATGAAAAAGACCGCAATCATCATCCTTGCCCTGGCCCTGGTACTCTGCATCGGCGCTACCAGTGCCCTTGCCGCCGGCGGCTGGGAAGGCCGTGGGCTGTACTGCCAGACAAGCAACCCCGCCTGCCCTGCCGGTGATGGCTCCTGCCCCTATGCCGGGCAGAACTGCCCCAACGAGAACTGCCCTGCCGGGGGCTTTGCCGACCTGGACGGAGACGGGGTGTGCGACCACAACTCTGCCGCCCGCCACTGCGGCCAGGGAGGCGGCCATCACGGAGGGCACTGGAACTGATTGAAACCGGGGAAAGCCTATGCGGAGTGAGGAAGAGGTAAACAGAGCGGTGGATCGCTACGCTCCTATGGTCCGCCGCCTGTGCATGGTCCATCTGAAAAACCGAGCGGATACCGAGGACATATTTCAAACTGTCTTTTTGAAATATGCCCTTAGTTCTGTTTTGTTCCAGAGCGACGAGCACGAAAAGGCCTGGCTGATCCGGGTGACCCTGAATGCCTGCCGGGACCTGCTGGGCAGCTTTTTCCGCAGCCGCACCGTCCCCCTGGATCAGGTGCTGGAATCAGCCGCCCCCGCCGGGAGCGAGAACCGGGAGGTACTGGAGGCGGTGCTTTCCCTGCCGCCCAAATACCGGGAAGTGGTATACCTGCACTACTACGAGGACTATACCGCCCCCCAGATCAGCCGGATCCTGCACAAGAACGTGAATACCGTTTACACACTTCTGACCCGTTCCCGCCGGATGCTGCGGGAACAGCTGGGAGGTGACGACTGTGAGGGATGAGATCAAGCGAGCCTTTGGGGCTGTTCAGGCCGATGCCGCCCTGCGGGAGGGCACCAAGGAATTCCTGGCTCAAAGGCTCTACCGCCGCCCGGCCCGGCGGCTGAGGCCGGCGCCCCTGCTGGCCTGCCTGGCCCTGCTGGCAGTGGCTTTGGCGGGCGGCCGCTTCTACTACACCCCCCGGCTCACCGTAAGCATTGACGTGAACCCTTCCCTGGAACTGGGGATCAACGGGCTGAACCGGGTGATCTCGGTGGAAGGTTTCAACAGCGACGGTGAGGCCTGGGCCGAAACCCTGGATCTGAAATACAAAGATTCCACCGCCGCCCTGGAAGAGATCCTTGCCAGCGATGAGCTGGCAGAGTATCTCTCTGCCGACGAGCTGGTCTCCATCGCGGTGGTAAGCGGCGGGGAAGAGGCGGGGGAAAAACTGCTGGCTTTCCTGGAAGAAGAAACTGCCGGCCAGGAAAACATTTACTGCTGCTCGGCCAGCTACCAGGAGGTAGGCCCCGCCCATGAGCTGGGGCTTTCCTACGGAAAGTACCGGGCCTGCCTGGCCCTGCAGAGCCTGGACCCGGAACTGGATCTGAATGAAATCTGCCACATGACCATGCGCCAGATCCAGGACATGACCGAGGCCTGTCAGGAGGAAAACGGCAGTCAGGGCAGCGATTCCTCTCCCGGCTGGGGCTCCGCTGGGGAGGGCTGCGGAACCGAAGGTCAGGGGCATTCCGGCGGCCAGGGGTGCCGGCACCATGGCTGAGAGTAAAGAAAAAAGCGCAAAGGCGGCTCGCCTTTGCGCTTTTATTTTTTCTTTCAGCCTTCTTCCTCCGGCATGGGGGCAGCGTTTTTGAAGAAGAGCATCTGGTTATTGTACAGGAACATGATCCCCGACATCCCAAAGATAACCAGATAGCCCAGCACGCTGTAGCCGTCGGGCAGCTGATCAAAGAGCCAGAAGCCCAGCAGGGCGGAAAATACCACCTGGGCATATTCATAGATGCTGATCTCCCGGCTGGGGGCACAGGCATAGGCCTTGGTGAGCCCGAACTGGCCGATCCCGGCGAACACGCCCACGCCGCACAGGCATACCCACTGATAGGCGCTCATGGGGGTGTAATCCCATATAAAGAAAGGCAGCACAATGAGGGTGGAAAGCAGGGAGAAATAAAAGACCGTGCACATTTCCGGTGAGCCCTTTTTGGAGGTCAGCCGAAGTTCCGTGGCTGCCACACCTGCTATCAAACCGCCCAGCGCGCCGATCAGGGAGGGCACCAGGTTCATATTGGCAAAGCTGGGCTTTATGATCAGCAGGCTGCCCAGGAAGGCGCCCACCATGGTGAGCCCGTGGAGAGGGCGGATGCTCTCTTTCAAAAGGAACACCGAGAAGAGCAGGGCAAAGAAGGGGGAAAGCCGGTTGAGCATGTTGGCGTCCGCCAGGGTGAGCCGATCCACCGCGTAGAAATTGCAGAAGATACCGATGGTGCCATAGATGCTGCGGGCCAGCAGGCTGGGCCGGGCCGCCTTGGGCACCGAAAACCCGATGTGCTTGCTCAGGATGATGAAGGTGGCCACCAGCAGCGCCCCGGAATTGCGGAAAAAGCATTTCTGCATGGAGGGCAGGTCCCCCGCCAGCTGCACACAGGCATTCATGCAGCCGAATCCCACGCAGGAGAGCAGATTAAACAAAATCCCCTTTTGCTTGTTGGTCATTTTGGCGCTTCCCTTCTTTTTCCAGGCCCAACGGGGCTTTTTTCTTATCCCGCCGTTTTGTTTCAGTATACGCCTCCCTTTGATTTGCGTAAAGGGAGTTTTTTTCACCCCCATGTGAGGAATCCTCACCCTTCACGCAAAAACAGGCCGGGAAGAAGAATTTCTCCTTCCCGGCCTGTTATCTGACCGCAAAAACGGCCTCAGCCCTTGACCCCGCCCCGGGGCTTGCCCTGGTAGGCAATGGCCAGGGCGTCCGGGCCGGTATTGGCGCTCACCGCACCGCCCAGCTTGAAAATATTCACCGGCGGATGCCCGAACTCCTTTTTGCAGAGCTTTTCCAGCTCCTTGAGTTTTTCCGGGTTATCGGTGTAGGCCAGCTGGTATTCGGTATCGGCCAGGCTTTCCACCCGGCTCTTCACATACTTGATCATGGCAGGGGCCACAGCCGCGTCTCCCCGCACCTTGGCTTCCACCCGGGTCTTGCCGTCGATCAGGCTGATGATGGGGCGCAGCCCCAGCAGTTCGCCCGCAAAGGCGGCGGCCGCGCTGATCCGGCCGCTCTTCTTCATCTGCCGCAGGGTGAAAGCCGCCAGGCAGATCTCCTCCCGGTCCATCTGGTCTTCCAGCTGGCGCACCACATAGTCCACCTCGGCCCCGTTGCGGATGCGGCGGGCCGCCTCGCACAGATACCAGCCAAAGGCCATGCTGTAGGTACGGCCATCCACCAAACGGATCTTAAAGTCGTGGCCGGGCCGCTCCTCGTCCAGCTGGGCCATGGCCAGCAGGGCGTTGTCGTAAGTGCTGCTGCCGCCCCGGTTCAGGGTCATCAGCAGCAGGTCGGTATATCCCTCATCGATATACTGGCAGAACCGCTCAAAAAACTGCAGGCTGGTGATGGCGGCCGTTCTGGGCACACCCTGGGCCTGACGCATCATGTCATAGAATTCATCCTGGGTAAAATCCTGCCGTTCAATATAGGTCTTCCCATCCAGGGTGATGGGGAAACCGAACACGTCAATCCCGTACCGTTCCGCCAACTCCTGGGGAATATCACAGGAGGAATCGGTCAAAATGGCAATCTTACTCATGCTCTGCTCCCTCGTCCTTCCATTCATACTCGCGCAGGCGGCCCTTGTTTTCCAGTTCCGGGAAATCCCACTGGCGCAGGGCTTCGTACACCCCCACCGCCACGCTGTTGGATAAGTTCAGGCTGCGGGCCTGCCCCCGCATGGGCAGGCGTACGCAGCAATCCTGGTTGCGCACCAGCAGGCTCTCCGGCAGCCCCCGATCCTCCCGGCCAAAGACCAGATAGGCCCCGTCCGGGTAGGCCAGGTCGGTATATTTCCGGGGCGCCTTGGTGGAAAAATAGTAAAAAGGCCCGCTGTTTTTCGCAAAGAAATCTTCCAGGTTCTCATAATATGTTATATCAAGCAAATGCCAATAGTCAAGGCCCGCCCGCTTGAGCTTTTTGTCGTCGATGGCAAAACCCATGGGCCCCACCAGGTGAAGGCGCGCCCCGGTGGCAGCACAGGTGCGGGCCACGTTGCCGGTATTCTGGGGGATGCGAGGCTCCACCATTACAATATTCAATACGGCCATCTTTTTCTCCTTATTCTTCTCTGCCCGGGGCCAGCAGCCCCAGCCGAGGCTCCAGCCATACTCCCAGCCGGGTATCGGCGGTTTCGGGGGTTGCGGCAATGCAATCGGCCACAAAGCCTGCAGCCAGCTCGGCCGCTTCTTCCAGGCTGCCCCCCCGCAGCAGCTGCCCTACCAGCACAGCGGCAAAAAGATCCCCGGTGCCGGGATAGCTGGTGCCCAGCCGGGTGCGCTTTACCAAAAAGCCCGGCTGGCCCCGCCGGGCCCCCGCATTGGCCAGATCCTGCCCCATGGGCAGGCCGGTCACCACCACCTGGCCATACCGGCCGGCCAGCTCCTCGGCCAGTTCCAGCGCCTCTTCCCTCTCCAGCTTCCGGGGCATGGGCCGGCCCAGCAGGTAGCAGGCCTCGGTCAGGTTGGGGGTGATCAGATCGGCCAGGGCGCAGATCTGCCCCATCCCCCGGCAGAGGGATTCACTCAGCCCGCTGTAGATCTTTCCCCCGTCCCCCATCACCGGGTCGGTGACCTTGAGGGCATCCGGCCAGAGCTCAAAGGCACGGCGCACCAGAGCCAGCTGCTCCTCGTCGGAAAGATAGCCGGTATAAATGCAGTCGATTTTCAGCCCCAGGGCATGGTAGTGTTCCAGGGCCCGGGGGGTATATCCGTCGGTATTCAGCACTGCCGGGCTCCCCAGCCCGCCGGTATGGGTGGAAAGCAGAGCCGTGGGCAGCGGCAGGGGCTGGTGCCCCATCACCGCCAGGGCCGGCAGGATGGCGCAGAGGCTGGAGCGCCCCACGCCGGCCAGGTCGTGGATGCACAGGATCCGTTTGGGTTGCTGGTTGGTCATGGCAGGTCTTCCTTTCCAAATACGCTAACCATTGTACCACAACCCGGCCCGGGGTACAAAGGTGAATAACCGTCTTTTTCCGGGGAATGCTACCGGAAAGGGAGCAAGCCGGCCCGGGGCCGGCCTCCCCTGAACGCTACGGAACAAAAACCAAGGAGGAAACCATCCATGCGCAAGGAAAGCACGATGACCATGGCCGCCACCGGTCTGGCCCTGGGGGCCGCCGCGGGAATGCTGGGGCTGTGGGCCACCCACCAGAACACCCATCAGATGAAGAAGGTGGCCAAAAAAGCCGCCCATGCCGCCGAGCACGCGGTGATGGGCCTGGATAAGCTGGCCCGGGAATACCGCTGAAGCACCCAAACAAAAACAGCGAAGGCAATGCCTTCGCTGTCTTTTTGCTTTCAGGCCGAAGCCAGCCAGGGATTGGCCGGGTCGGGATCGGTGGGGTCCCACCCTGCGTTGGGGCTTTCCAGATCCATAGGTTCAAATTCCGGGGTGCCCAGCGGGTCGTTGGAGGCGTCCCCGTCAAAGATGACCACCGGGGTGCCGCTGGGGCACTCGTCATAGATCCACTTGCAGTCCACCACTTTCAGACGGATGCAGCCCAGGCTGGCCGGGGTGCCAAGCTTGTTGTACTCTTCGCTTTCCAGCTGGGATTTATCCTCGGCATAGTAGGGCACCGAGTGGAACAGGATGTCGCTGGTGATGCGGGTGGCATACTGGCCGTACACCCCACCCACCAGGGCCCGCCAGGTGTACTGATCGCTGGTGTGAAAGCTGCCCTCCGGGGTATCATCGCCGGTGGAGCAGATCATGGCCTTGAGAGGCTGGGTATAATTGCCCTCCTCATCCTTTTCATAGACCGTGACGGTCTGGGTGACGCGGTTCACCGCCACCAGATAGGGGAATCCTTCCTCGCCGGTGGTATCCCAGGGAGGCACAAAGGCAGCCGGTTCCTGCTGGGTGGGCTCGCTGGCCGGTTCACTGGCCGGCTGGCTGGCCGGCGGCGAGGAAACAGCCGACGAGGCACTGCTTTGGGAAGAGGAAGCGCCCTCCTCCCCTTTATCCTTGAGAGTCAGATGTACCGCCGCAAAGATCAGCCCCGCCAGGATGACCAGCAGCACCCCAAAAAGGATGCGGTTGCGGCGGATCTGTTTGCGGCGCATTTCCCGGCGGGCATAGGCCGCCGCGCTGTGACGGCGGACGGCAGGGCCGCTGTCCGTCCGCTTGCGGGGGTACGGCTTGCCCGGTTCATAATGTTTCATGGGTTCTCCTTCTCTTCTTTTTTCATTTTCAGGGCTTCCTTCCCTGTTTTACCACGTTTCATAAAGATCATCAATGAAAAAAGCAAAAGAGAATTGGATTTTCGAATCTTCCCGGCTCCTGCCGGCCCGCTTTCCGGGCCGCTTTTTCCCTTTCTCTCCGGGGAAAATTTCTTGTTTTCTTACAGGATCCGCACCCGGATCACCGAGGGGATCTCGGCCAGCTGGCCGGCCAGATCGGCAGGCACGGCGCCGGTGGCATCCAGCAGGGTATAGGCCATTTCCTTCTTGCTCTTGTTGACCATGGTCTCGATGTTCAGGCCGGCCTGGGTGGTCACGGCGGTGATGCTGCTGATCAGGCCGGGGGCGTTTTTGTGGATCAGGCAGATCCGGCGGCTGCCGCTGCGGGGCTGTACCACCTCCGGCATGTTCACGCTGTTGCGGATGTTGCCGTTTTTCAGGTAATCGCTCAGCTCCTCGGCCGCCATTACGGCGCAGTTCTGCTCGCTTTCCGGGGTGGAAGCGCCCAGGTGGGGGGTGCAGATCACGCCCGGCACACCCAGCAGTTCGGGCGCGGGGAAGTCGGTGAGATAGCAGCTCACCTTGCCGCTTTCCAGCGCTGCCAGCATGGCCTGGTTGTTCACCAGCTCGCCCCGGGCAAAGTTCAGCACCCGCACCCCGTCCTTGCAGCTGTCCAGGGCCTTTTCATTCAGGGTGTCCCGGGTGGCGGGGGTCATGGGCACATGCAGGGTCACATAATCGCACTTGCGCAGCAGATCGTTCAGGTTCACGCAGTGCACAACTCCCCGGTTCAGGTTCCAGGCCGCGTCCACACTGATATAAGGGTCGTAGCCGTAGACCTCCATGCCCAGGGCAAGGGCCATATTGGCCACCTTGACGCCGATGGCGCCCAAGCCGATCACTCCCAGCCGCTTATCCTTCAGCTCGGGGCCGATGAACTGCTTTTTCCCCTTTTCCACCTCTTTGGCCAGAGCCGCCGCGCTGGTGGTACCGGCCAGGTTCTGCACCCACTGGGCGGCGGGCACCAGGTTGCGGCTGCCCATCACCAGGGCGCCCACCACCAGCTCGGCCACCGAGCGGCTGTTGGCACCGGGGGTATTGAAGACCACGATGCCCTGCTGGCTGCACCGGTCCAGGGGGATATTGTTGACGCCGGCCCCCGCCCGGGCAATGGCCAGCAGGTTGGGGTTCAGCTCCATCTCATGCATATCGGCGCTGCGCACCAGAATACCGTCCGGCTGGGGGTTATCCTGGGAAAGGGTGTACAGGTTCTGGGGCAGCTTGCTCAGCCCCGCAGGCGAGATCGAATTGAGGGTACGAACAACAAACATAGGTCTTTTTCCTCCTTCAGCGGTTGGCCTTGGCAAAGGCATCCATAAAGGCCACCAGCTTTTCCACACCTTCCTGGGGCATGGCATTGTAGATGCTGGCGCGCATGCCGCCCACCAGCCGGTGCCCTTTCAGGCTTACCAGCCCGGCCTGGGCCGCCTCGGCGCAGAACTTGGCGTCCAGCTCTTTGGAGGGGCTGGTGAAAGTGACATTCATGATGGAGCGGTACTCCTTCTGCACCGGATTGCAGAAGAAATCCTGGCTGTCCAGATAATCGTAGAGCAGGCCGGCCTTGCGGCGGTTAAGCTTTTCCATCTCTTCCAGGCCGCCCACCTCATGCTCCAGCCAATCCATCACCAGGCCGGTCATGTAAATGCTCCAGCAGTTGGGGGTATTGTACATGCTGTCCTTTTCGATCAGCTTGGTGTAGTTCATGATGGTGGGGCATTCCGGCCGGGCATGACCCAGCAAGTCCTCCCGGATGATGGCCACCGCCATACCGGCGGGGGCGATGTTTTTCTGTACCCCAAAATAGATCAGCCCGTACTGGCTCACATCGGTGGGCTGGCTCATGATGCAGCTGGACATATCCGCCACCAGGGGCACCCCCGGCACCTGGGGCAGTTCCTTATACACGGTGCCAAAGATGGTATTGTTCTGGCAGATATGGACATAGCTGGCCTGGGGGTCGTACTGGATGGCCTTCACATCCGGGATATAGGTGAAGTTTTTATCCTTGCTGGAGGCAGCGATCCGGGCAGTGCCGTACTTGGCCCCCTCCTCTGCCGCCTTCTGGGAAAAATTGCCGGTGACGATATAATCCGCCCGGCCGTTGGTCATCAGGTTCAGGGGGACCATAGCGAACTGGGCAGTGCCGCCTCCCTGGAAAAAGCCGATCTTATAATTGTCCGGCACCTTCAGGACCCGGCGGATCCCGGCCAGAGTACCCTGCAGGATCTCCTCAAAAGCCGCGCTGCGGTGACTCATCTCCATCACCGACATACCGGTTCCCTTATAATCCAGGAGTTCAGCCTGGGCTTTCTGCAGAACGGGCAGGGGCAGCATGGAGGGGCCTGCGCTGAAATTGTATACTCTTGCCATGATCATCTTCCTCACTTTGTGTAAAATACTGGTTTGATGATACCACAGCCCCTGCCCTAAAAAAATCAGCAAAACCCACAAACTTCCCCCGCCTGTGCGGCCTGCAAAGTCTTTTTTCGTAAAATGTGCGCACTGAAGCAACAGTCCCTCATTGGCCCGGCTCTTCGGCCCTCCCAGGGCCCGGTTTGCCCCCCAAAAAGGGGAAATCATTCCCTCTCTTGACAAGATTTATTTTACAAGTATAAAATAAATTACCCTTTTATTTTGCATTTGTAAAACAAAAAATCGGAGAATTTCAGGAGGTGGCCCGGACCATGACCCCGGATTTGGAAATTCAAGACCTGCCCGACAGCGAGGAAAAGGTCATGCTGGCCCTATGGCGCTGCGGGGGCGAAGCCTCTTTTTATCAGATCCAGCTGGCCCTGGAGGGGGAGCGCTGGGCCCCCAGCACCCTGCTCAACTTCCTCTACCGGCTGGAAAAGCGGGGTTTTGTGCGTGTGAGCAAACAGGGGGGCCGCAACCGGTATCTTCCCCTGATCGACCGCCGCCGTTACCTGGCTGGCCGGGTGCGCCGGTTCCTGGAGCGGTTTTGGGGCGGCAGCCTTACCCGCATGACCGGCGAGATGCTCACCGCCCGGGCCCTGGGCGATGAAGAGCTGGAAAGCCTGCACCATCTGCTGGAAAAGACCCTGGCCGAGCGCTATACCGGCGAAGATGACCTGTATGATCCCTGGGAGGGTTGAGATGCCCTTTAAAAGCGCAGGGCCCGGCAAAACCGTAAAAGCGGTTCTGCCGGGCCCTGTATGGCTTGTTTCAGCGGCCGGATTCCTCTTTCAGGATCCTCTCAGCCTCTTCCTGGGCCTTTTTGGCCTTTTCTGCCCGGATCTTTTTCAGGGCTTCCTGCTCTTCGCAGCGGCTCTTGCAGGCATTGCAGTCGCCGTGGCAGCCTTTTTCACTGTCCCAGCCGCCATTTTTGGCAATCCAGATGACTGCCGCGGTAAAAACAACCACCATAATCAGGATGATCAGGATACTTTTCAGAGTCATGCTCTCTCTCCTCTGGAATCAAAAGATCTCTTTCCGTCCGACCTGGTATGGGCAGGCGGCGGGGCCGGCAGGGCACCCCCAGGGCCCCTTTATATAAAAAGTATTGTACCACACCTGCCCGCCGGGATACAAGGGCGGTCCTGCTTCTGCATATTTGCATGTTTATTCGCATATTTGGAATTTTTATTCGATTGTTTCGCATTTTTATTCATTCCGTTTCTTTGGGGGGCGAGCGGGTTCTTCCGGCTCTCTTCCTCGGTCCATCCCCTGCGTTAGCCGAGAAAAACCGGCACAATTTCAGCTTTTTTTGGATTTTATCGCCCCATCTCTCTGTTTTTTCGCGCCGGCTTTGTGCAAAACGCAAAAAGTTTTTTCCTGGCAGCCGGAATGCTTGACAAAGAATAAATATGCATCTATACTTAGAAGCATCCCGCCGGGGAAGACGCCCTGGCGGCGCAAAAGCCCCCTGCTTCGGGCTTTTCAGAGGGAACAGGGCCCGCGCGGCCCCATTTAAAAAAGGAGAAATCAAGCATGAAAAAGTATATGGCTATGGCCACGGCTCTCTGCCTGGCTCTGTCTCTGGCCGCCTGCGGCGGTTCTTCTTCCAGCAGCTCCGCTGCTTCCGCTCCTGCTTCCAGCGCTGCTGCCTCCAGCGAGGCTGCTTCCAGCGAAGCTTCTTCCAGCGCCGCTTCCGGCGAAGTGACCACCGTGGTCAGCGGCAAGCTCACCATGAGCACCAACGCTGCCTTTCCTCCCTATGAGATGACCACCGACGACGGCTCCTTCGAGGGCATCGATGTGGAGATCGCCGGCGCCATTGCCGACAAGCTGGGCCTGGAGCTGCAGATCGACGATATGGATTTTGACGCTTCTCTGCTGGCTGTGCAGCAGGGCAAGAGCGATATGGTTATGGCCGGCGTTACCGTTAACGAAGAGCGTCTGGCTGTGATGGACTTCTCCGACAGCTACGCCACCGGCATCCAGGTGGTTATCGTGCCTGAGGATTCCGACATTGCCTCCATCGACGACCTGGAGGGCAAGCTGATCGGCACCCAGCGCGGCACCACCGGCTACCTCTACTGCTCCGACACCCCGGAGAACGGCGGCTACGGCGAGGACGCTGTGGTGGCCTATGACGACGGCCTCACCGCTGTGCAGGCCCTGATGAACGGCCAGGTGGACTGCGTGGTCATCGACAACGCCCCCGCCCAGAGCTTTGTGGAGAGCAACCCCGGCCTGAAGATCCTGGACACCGAGTTTGCGGTGGAGGATTACGCCATCGGCGTGAACAAGGGCAACACCGCCCTGCTGGATGCCATCAACACCGCCCTGGCTGAGCTCACCGAGGACGGCACCATCCAGGCCATCGTGGACAAGTACATTCCCGCCGAGTAATCTCTCCTGGCGGAAAAATAGTCTGAGGGCGACCGCTGCCGCAGCCCCGGAAAGCCAAAAACCGGCTTTTCGGGGCCTGCGGCCCGGGCCGCCTTCTTTCTCGTTTTGTACGGCCTGCCTTCGGGCAGGATCATCCCTTGAAAACAGAAAGGCGGTAGGAACATGGATTGGGCCGGGATGTATGAGCAGTTCGCCCAGATCGCCAAAAGCGGAGGGGATCTTGCCTTCTGGCAGGATTTCTACTTCAAATTCTACCAGGCATTCATTTACTCCGACCGGTGGCTGCAGTACCTGAAAGGCGTGGGCACCACCCTGCTGGTAACGGCCTGTGCCCTGCTGCTGGGCGTGGCGCTGGGCGGCGTGGTCGCCGTCATCCGCACGGCTCATGATCAGCAGCCCTCCGGCCGGCGCAACCCCTTGCTGGGGCTGCTCAACATCATTGCCCGGGTCTATGTCACCGTAATCCGTGGTACCCCCATGATGGTTCAGCTGCTGATCATGGGCATGGTGATCTTTGCCAGCAGCCGGAACTTCACCGCCGTGGGCGTGCTTACCCTGGGCATCAACTCGGGGGCCTATGTTTCCGAGATCATCCGGGGCGGACTGATGTCCATTGACCCGGGGCAGATGGAAGCAGGCCGGAGCCTGGGCCTGGGCTATATCACCACCATGCGGGTGATCGTGGTGCCCCAGGCCATCAAGGCGGTGCTGCCCGCCCTGGGCAACGAGTTCATCGTCCTGCTGAAGGATACTTCCCTCATCACAGTCATCGGCGGCAAGGAACTGCTGTATGCCGCCCAGGGCGTCATGAGCCGCACTTTCGAGGCCATGTACCCCCTGCTGGGCATTGCCGCCATCTACCTGGTGCTGGTCATGATCTTTACCTGGCTGTTGGGTAAGCTGGAAAGGAGGCTGAGGCAGAGTGATCGCCGTTAAAGACCTGAAAAAGAGTTTCGGAAAGCTGACCGTGCTGGACGGCATCAGCCTGAATATCGAAAAGGGAGATGTGATCTGCCTGGTAGGCCCTTCCGGCTGCGGCAAATCCACCTTCCTGCGCTGCCTGAACCGGCTGGAAGAACCCACCGGCGGGCATGTTTTCCTGGATGGGCAGGAAGTGACCGAAAAGGATATCGATGCTACCCGTGCCAAGATGGGCATGGTGTTCCAGCATTTCAACCTCTTCCCCCACAAAACGGTCAAGCAGAACATCACCCTGGCCCCGGTGCTGCTCAAGCGCAAGACCCAGGCCGAGGCGGACGCCCAGGCCATGGAACTGCTGGAGCGGATCGGCCTGGCCGACAAGGCGGATACCTACCCCAACATGCTTTCCGGCGGCCAGAAACAGCGCATCGCCATTGTACGCGCCCTGGCCATGGACCCGGAAGTGCTGCTTTTTGACGAACCCACCAGCGCCCTGGACCCGGAAATGGTGGGCGAAGTGCTGGAACTGATGAAGGATCTGGCCAAAAGCGGCATGACCATGGTGGTGGTCACCCATGAGATGGGCTTTGCCCGGGAGGTGGCCAGCCGGGTCATCTTCATCGACAAGGGTAAGATCCAGGAAGATAAGCCGCCCCAGGAATTCTTTGATCACCCGGAAAATCCCCGCCTGCGGGAATTTTTGAGCAAGGTGCTCTGATTCAAAACCAAAAGCCTCCCCGCGCCGGGCGCGGGGAGGCTTTTTTGATACCGCACTTTCATATACTGGGGTATCCCCTGTATCGGAAAGGAGAGTATCTATGGAAGATTTTCGTCTGTTTATTCTGCCCAATTGTCCCTACTGCCGCCGGGTACTGGCCTGGCAGGAAGAACTGCTGGCCGCCCAGCCCCTATACCGGCCGCTGGCCCCCAGGATCGTGGATGAGGGCCGCCAGAAAGAGCTGACCCAGGGCTTTGACTATTACTATGTACCCTGCTATTTTCTGGACGGCGAAAAGCTGGCCGAAGGGGTACTGAGCCGGGAGCAGGTGGAAGAGGTCTTTCGCCGTGCCTGGGCCGCCCTTTACCCCGGGGTGCCGGCGCCCTCGTTCCCGGGCAGGAAGTCATAACCCAGGCAGGGCTTTTCCTCCCCCAAGGGAGAGAGCGCCAGCCCTGCCAGGTCCGTCCGGGCTGCCAGAATATCGGCAATCTCTTCCAGCTCCTCCGGGCGCCAGGCCTCGGGTCTGGCCTCCGCGCAGCGCTCCATTCCCCGTATCAGGGCCGAAAATTCCCGCCAATACCCCTGGGCATCCTGCCGGTATTCCCGCAGAAGATCCTCCCGGCTGATATAGACTTCAAAGGGGTGCCTTGTCCCGGTATAATCCGGCCGGAGTCTCAGTTCCAGTTTCATTGTATACCGCCTTTCCTCTTGGGCCGGGCTGTTCTCTGCCCGGCAGTCCGTTTCCCTCGCTGCTTTCAGTATAATGCCCCCTTCCTGTCGAAGGCCGGCGAAACCCGGCAGCTCCGGCCGGTTTTTTGTGTTTTTCTTTCCCTTTTGGTCTTTTTGCGGAAAAAATCGGCTTTTTATCCGGGAAACAGTAGGTTTTCCGCGGCTTTTGTGCTACAATAATAGCCGCGGCCGCCCCCGGGCGGCCCCAAAGAGCAACTTATGGATTTTAGGCTCGCCGGCAGTTTTTCTGCCGGTCCAAACCTGCCGGGACCTGGCGGTGCCGGGCAGGTCAAAATCTTTCCGCCGGAGTATTGTATCATGGAATTTTCTCTTCCTATGTCCGCCGGCCTTGCGGCCGTTCTGGTGATCCTGCTGGCGCTTTGGGCCCTGCGCCCCGGCACCGGCTGGAGCATGAGCACCCACAAGATGGTGCGCTGCGCCCTGGTGGCCGCCCTGTACACGGCCCTCTGCCTGCTGC
Source organism: Allofournierella massiliensis (assembly GCF_021531255.1). GTDB lineage: Bacteria > Bacillota > Clostridia > Oscillospirales > Ruminococcaceae > JAFBIO01. The sequence continues at coordinate 22,269 of NZ_JAFBIO010000019.1, forward strand.
TGGCCCCCTTCAGCTACGGAGCCATCCAGGTGCGGGTGGCCGAGGCCCTTTGCCTGCTGCCCATCTTCGGCCCCGAATACATCCTGGGCGTCACCCTGGGGTGTTTCCTCAGCAATCTGCTGGGTTCCGGCCTTATTGACGTGGTTTTCGGCACCAGCGCCACCCTGCTGGCCTGCCTGACCACCTATCGGCTGCGGAATTTCCGCTTCCGGGGGCTGGCCCTGCTGCCCGCCCTGCCGCCGGTGATCTTCAACGCCCTGATCGTGGGGCCGGAGATTGCCATCTTCTTCTCGGATACCCCCGCCACCCTGCCCCTGATGGTCTGGAACGGGTTCACCGTAGCGGTAGGCGAAGTGATCAGCTGCATGGTGCTGGGCGTCTTCCTGGTCAAAGTCATTGAATCCAACGCCGGCCTGGGCCGGATCTTCCGCCCCCAGCACTAAAGGGGCGGCGCCGGGCGCCGTTTGCCTAAGGCGGGGCCCGAATCGGACAAGTTGCTTTTTTGCGGGGCAAAAGGTTGACTTTTGCCCCGCTTTTTTCTAAGGAGTTTGCGTATGACCAAGCCTACCCTGATTTTATGGGATTGGAACGGTACCCTGCTGGATGACCTGGACCTTTGCGTGGAAAGCCTGAACTGGCTGCTGAAAGAGTTCGGCTATCCCCAGCGGTATGATACCGACCAGTACCGGGAGATTTTCGGATTTCCCATCATCGACTATTACCGCCGGGCCGGCTTTGATTTTTCCAGGGATTCTTTCGAGGTGCTGGCTCACCGGTACATGGAGCACTACATCCCGGAAAGCGAAGCCTGCGGCCCGGCCGCCGGGGCCGAGGAGACCCTGGCCGCCCTTTCCAAAGCCGGGGCGGAACAGGTCATCCTGTCGGCCTCTCCCCTGCCCACCCTGCGCCGTCAGGCCCGCCAGCTGGGGCTGGAAGGATATTTCAGCACCCTTTTGGGGCTGGGAGATATCTACGCCAAGAGCAAGGTGGAGTTGGGGCTGGATTTTCTGCGCCGGCGGGGTTTTGCCCCCGAAGAGGCTCTGATGGTGGGGGACACGGTGCATGACTGGGAGGTGGCCCAGGCCCTGGGTGTGCGGTGCGTGCTGTGCAGCGCCGGGCACCAGCCGGCTCATATCCTGCGTGCCACCGGCGCGCCGGTGATCTCCTGCCTTTCCCAGCTGGAAGAAGTACTTTAAAACTTTTTTCATCCGCCTGGTTTGACAGCCTGCGCCCGGCGGGTGTACTATTATAAGGTATATGCCTTGCAGGCAGTTTTCCCCAATTTCGCGGCGGGTTCTGGCCCGTCTGCCCAACAGAGGTGTTTTTTACCCATGTCTTTGATTGAAAAAATCTTCGGCACCTTTTCCGACAAGGAGCTGAAAAAAATCCGCCCCATTGCCGACCAGGTACTGGCCCTGGAAGAAAAGTATGCCGCGCTTTCCGATGAGGAGCTGAAAGCCCAGACCCCCCTGCTCAAGCAGCGGCTGGCCGAGGGCGAAACTCTGGACGATATCCTGCCTGACGCCTTTGCCGTTTGCCGGGAGGCCAGCTGGCGGGTACTGGGCATGAAGCATTTCCCTGTGCAGATCATCGGCGGCATTGTGCTGCACCGTGCCTGCATCGCCGAGATGCAGACCGGCGAGGGCAAGACCCTGGTGGCTACCCTGCCTGTATATCTGAACGCTCTGGCCGGCAAGGGCGTGCATGTGGTGACGGTAAACGATTACCTGGCCCGCCGCGACTCGGAGTGGATGGGCAAGGTCTACCGCTTTTTGGGCCTGACCGTGGGCCTGGTGGTGCACGATGTGGCCGCGCCCCAGCGCAAGGCCGCTTACCTGGCGGATGTGACCTACGGCACCAACAATGAATTCGGCTTTGACTACCTGCGGGACAACATGGTGGTCACCAAGGACGCCATGGTGCAGCGGGGCCATTCCTTTGCCATCGTGGACGAGGTGGACTCCATCCTCATCGACGAGGCCCGTACCCCCCTGATCATCAGCGGCAAGGGCAGCGATTCCAGCCAGCTTTACCAGCAGGCGGACGCCTTTGCCAAGACTCTGAAAAAGAGCGTGATCGTGGAACTGGACGACAAGACCGAGCAGGACGAGCAGGTGGACGGCGACTACGTAGTGGACGAAAAGCACAAGAGCGCCACCCTGACCCAGAGCGGTATCGCCAAGGCCGAAAAGTACTTCAATGTGGAGAACCTTTCGGACGCCGACAACATGAACCTGCTGCACCACATCAACCAGGCCATCAAGGCCCGTGGCGTGATGAAGCGGGATATCGACTATGTGGTGAAGGACGGCGAGGTCATCATCGTCGACGAATTCACCGGCCGTCTGATGCTGGGCCGCCGTTACAATGACGGCCTGCACCAGGCCATCGAGGCCAAGGAAGGGGTGACCGTGGCCGCCGAGAGCAAAACCCTGGCCACCATCACCTTCCAGAACTATTTCCGTATGTACGACAAGCTCTCGGGCATGACCGGTACTGCCAGCACCGAGGCAGACGAGTTCAGCGAGATCTACGGCCTGAACATCGTCAGCGTGCCCACCAACAAGCCCAAGGCCCGGGAGGATTACCCGGACGTGGTGTACAAGACCATCCAGGCCAAGTACAACGCGGTCTGCGATCAGGTGGCCGAGTGCCACGCCAAGGGGCAGCCGGTACTGGTGGGCACCGTGAGCATTGAAAAGAGCGAGACCCTCAGCAAGATGCTCTCCCGCCGGGGCATCAAGCACAATGTGCTGAACGCCAAGCAGCATGACAAGGAAGCCCAGATCGTGGCTCAGGCCGGTAAGCTGGGGGCTGTGACCATCGCCACCAACATGGCCGGCCGCGGCACCGACATTGTGCTGGGCGGCAACGCCGAGTACATGGCCAAGAATCAGATGGAAAAAGAGGGCTTTGCCCCCGAGATGATTGCCGAGGCGGACGGCCACGGCGACACCCAGGACGAGGGCATCCTGGCGGCCCGGGCCCGTTTTGAGGAACTGCTGGCCCAGTACAAGCCCGAGATCGCCGTGGAGGCGGAAAAGGTGCGGGCGGCCGGCGGCCTGTTCATCATCGGCACCGAGCGGCATGAGAGCCGCCGTATCGACAACCAGCTGCGGGGCCGGTCCGGCCGTCAGGGCGACCCGGGCGCTTCCCGCTTCTACCTGAGCCTGGAAGATGATCTGATGCGGATCTTCGGCGGCGAGCGGGTACAGAACATGATGAACAGCCTGGGCCTGGAGGACGATGTGCCCATCGAGGCCAAGCTGCTTTCCAACACCATCGAGAGCAGCCAGAAGAAGCTGGAAGGCCGCAACTTCTCCATCCGTAAAAACGTGCTGCAGTATGACGACGTGATGAACCAGCAGCGCGAGATCATCTACGGCCAGCGCCGCAAGGTACTGGACGGCGAGGATATCAGCGCCCAGATGCATGAGATGCTGCGCCAGAACGTGGAGGAAAACGTCAACTTCTTCCTGGCCGGTGAAGTGCCCGATGACTGGGATTTTGCCGCCCTGCGCCGCCATTACATGGGCTGGCTGTGTGTGGACGGCGACTTCCGCTATACCAAGGAACAGCTGAACGACCTGGAAAAAGCGGATGTTGCAAAGCTGCTCATCGACCGGGCCGAACTGGTCCTGAAAAAGAAGGAAGAAAAGTACGGCAGCCCCCTGATGCGGGAGCTGGAACGGATCTGCCTGCTGCGGAATGTGGACCTGAAGTGGATGGACCACATCGACAATATGGATCAGCTCAAGGACGGCATCCGTCTGCGCAGCTACGGCCAGAAGGACCCGGTGGTGGAATACCGCATTGAAGGCTTTGAGATGTTCGACGCCATGGTGGAGAGCATCCGGGAGGACGCGGTGCGGATGCTGCTCACGGTGGAAGTGCGCACCGAGCGGCCCCCCGAGCGGGAACAGGTGGCCAAACCCACCGGCGAGGGCGCGGTGGCCGACCGGGCCAGCCGGGGCGGCAAGGGCCAGGCCCCGGTGCGGGTACAGAAGATCGGCCGGAACGACCCCTGCCCCTGCGGCAGCGGCCTGAAATGGAAAAAGTGCACCTGCGCACAATATCACCCCCAGGATTGAGAGCCCTTTTGATGGCCCCGGTTCCCGAAAAAGGGAGCCGGGGCCGTTTTGCTCCAAAAAGGAGGAAGTGTATGAAAGCCAAATTTCTGCGTGCGGTACCCATCCTTTCCCTGCTGGTCTGCCTTATCTGCCTATGGCAGGTGGCGGCACTGAAAAAGCAGGTCACCCAGCTGCAAACCAATCTGAGCAGCCAGATCTCCCGGGTGGACAGCTCGGTGCAGGGCATTTCTTCCCAGGTGTACTATCAGCTGGAAAAAGAGGCCAGCCTGCTGTCCGATTCTTCCTATGAATACGGCAGCTTTGACGAGGCCTCCCAGTCCGTTCTTCTGGATTGTTCCGTCACCCCCAAGGAATTCTCCCCCGAAAATACCCAGGCCTTCCTGGTGGTGCAGGAGGGGGGCGAGAGCCGGGAGGAAGCCCTCACCCTGGAAAACGGCAGCTTTACCGCCCATCTCTCCCTCTCGATTTTTTCCAACTGCGAGATTCCCCGGGTGATCTTCCGGGAAGGAGATATCCAGCGCACCGAGGCCCTTGGCTGGTATCTGTCCCCCCGGCAGGAACTTTTGCCCGGCATAGACGCATACCTGTACGGCTCTTCCAGCATGTCGGATGGCCTTTATTGCTGGGACGGCACGGTGGAGCTGAACCTGTATGTTCAGGGAGAGGGGCCTCTGCCCGAAATCCAGGGCCTGCGGCTGCTGGAACTGGTGGACGGAGAAGAAGTCGGCAGCATCCCGGTGGACCAGAACAGCGGCGACTTCAACTGGGACGGGGACGACTACTATTACCACGCCAGCTTCCCGATGGAGCGGGAGGTCTCCCTCTCCCCCTATGACCGGTACGAGCTGCAGCTGGAAATCGATACCGGGGATTTCTTCTACCGGGTCATCCTGGACCGGTGGCAGGCGGATGGAGAAGGCTCCGGCCAGCCGGATTCCTCCTTTACCGGCTGGAACTCGGAACCTATGGTTTACGACAGCCAGGGCCAGCTGCTCTATTCCCCTCTGTTTGATTGAATTCACAAAAAAGAGGGCGGCGCTTTATGCAAAGCGCCGCCCTCTTTTTGTTTTTTCAGCCCTCGATGGCCTTCATCAGGTTGATCATCTCGATGGCTCCCAGGGCGCAGTCATAGCCCTTGTTGCCCGCCTTAGTGCCGGCACGCTCCACCGCCTGCTCGATATTTTCGGTGGTGAGAACCCCAAACATCACCGGAATGCCGCTGGCCAGAGCCACCTGAGCCACTCCCTTGGATACCTCGTTGCACACATAGTCATAGTGGCTGGTGCTGCCCCGGATCACCGCGCCCAGGCAAATCACCGCGTCATACCGGCCGCTGGAGGCCATCTTGGAGGCTGCCAGGGGGATTTCAAAGGCCCCCGGCACCCAGGCCGTATCAATGGCGTCCTCTTCCACCCCATGGCGGCGCAGCCCGTCCAGGGCGCCGCTCAGAAGCTTGGAAACAATAAATTCGTTGAAACGGGCGCAGACGATGCCCACCCGAATCTTGCCGGCAACCAGATTTCCTTCCAATACACGCATGATTTTCTCCTTTTCCGGGCAGCGGAGCCGCCCCATCAATTTGTATATAAGTTTTAAAATATACTATTAGTAATTCAAAATATGGCCCATCTTTCTCTGCTTGGTTCGCAGGTAGAACAGGTCGTGGGGGTTGGCCTCCACCTGGATGGGCAGCCGTTCCAGGATCTCCATCCCGAAATCTTCCAGCTGATATACCTTATCCGGGTTGTTGGTGAGAAGGCGGAGGGTCTTTGCCCCCAGGTCCCGCAGGATCTGGGCACCGATGAAGTATTCCCGCATATCCCCGGGGAAGCCCAGGGCCAAGTTGGCCTCCAGGGTGTCCATCCCCTGTTCCTGCAGCTCATAGGCCCGCAGCTTGTTCAGAAGGCCGATGCCCCGGCCCTCCTGGCGCATATACAGCAGGATGCCCCGGCCCTCCTTTTCGATCTGCCGCAGGGCACTGGCCAGCTGCTGGCCGCAGTCGCACCGGGCCGAGCCGAAGGTATCCCCGGTGAGGCATTCCGAGTGTACCCGGCAGAGCAGGTTCTGCCCGTCCCCGATCTCGCCCTTTACCAGGGCCACATGGTGTTCCCCGTTCAGCTTGTTCCGGTAGCCGTAGGCCACAAAGTCCCCGTATTTGGTGGGCAGATGGGCCCGGGCTACCCGTTCCACCAGATGGTCATGGCGTTTGCGGTATTCCTGCAGGTCCCGGATGGTGATGAATTTCAGCCCCCATTCCCTGGCTTTCTGGGCCAGTTCGGAGGCCCGCATCATGGTGCCGTCCTCCCGCATGATCTCGCAGCAAAGGCCGCAGGGTTCAAGCCCCGCCAGCCGCAGCAGATCCACCGTGGCCTCGGTGTGGCCGGCCCGTTCCAGCACCCCGTTGGGCCGGGCGATCAGAGGGAACATATGACCCGGACGGCGGAAATCCTCCGGCCGTGCCCCCTCTTCCACGCATTTCATGGCAGTGACCGACCGCTCGGCCGCCGAAATGCCGGTAGTGGTGGAGACATGGTCGATGGAAACCGTAAAAGCCGTCTCGTGGTTATCGGTATTCTGGGCCACCATGGGGGGAAGGCCCAGTTTTTGTGCATACTCGGCGCTCATGGGCATACAGATCAGGCCCCGGGCGTGTACCGCCATAAAGTTTACGTTGGCGGTATCGGCAAACTGGGCAGCACAGATCAGGTCCCCTTCATTTTCCCGATCCGGGTCATCGGTGGCCAGGATCAGCTTGCCCTGACGCAGATCTTCCAGCGCTTCTTCAATGGTGTTGTATTGGATCATTTCTGTTTCCTCCTTAAAATCCGCAGCGGGCCAGCATATCCAGGCTCAGGGCCCCGGCGCCTGTTTCTTTGGCGCTTTGGGGGGCAGGCAGGCCCAGCAATTTTTCCACATATTTCCCGATGATGTCCGCTTCCAGGTTCACCGGGTCGCCCCGGCCTTTTTTCCCCAGCGCCGTGACCGCCAGGGTGTGGGGAATGGCGGAGATGGAAAAGCTCTCCTTATCTACCCGGGCCACGGTCAGGCTCACCCCGTCAATGGCCACCGAACCCTTTTCCACCACATAGCGCAGCAGGTCCGGCCCTGCCCCGATCTCATACCACAGGGCGTTGGCGTCCCGTTTGGTGGAGCGGATATATCCCACCGCGTCCACATGGCCTGCTACAATATGGCCGCCGAACCGGCCCCCTGCCGCCATGGCCCGTTCCAGGTTCACCGGGTCGCCCGGCCGCAGGCTGCCAAGGGCCGAGCGGTCCAGGGTCTCGTGCATCACATCGGCCCAAAAGCCCTCGCCCCCCAGCTCGGTCACCGTCAGACAGACCCCGTTCACCGCAATGCTGTCCCCGATCTGTGTACCTTCCAGCACCTTAGCCGCCCGGATACAAAGCCGGGCCGAGGGGCCGCTGCGGCTGACGGCGCGGAGCGCGCCGACCTCTTCTACGATTCCCGTGAACATTCCAACTCTCCTTCCAGCAGGATATCCTGCCCGTACCGGGTCAGGCTATAGTCCTGCAGTACCGGCGCCTGAGCGGGCAATTCCACCCCAACGCCCCCAATGGGGCCGGGCGCCTGCCTGCCCCCAAAGAGTTTGGGGGCGATGTAAGCCTGCAGATGCTGGACCAGCCCTCCGGCCAAGGCCGCCCCGGCCAGCTCGGCGCCGCCTTCTAGTAGCACACTGCTCAAATTTTCTTTTCCCAAGGTTTCCAGCAGGGCTTCCAGGTCCACCCGGCCCTCCCGTTCGGGCAGTTCCAGTACCCGGCAGCCGGCCGCCAGATAGGGGGCCTGCCGCTCCGGGTCTTTGCAGCAGGTGGCGACCCAGGTGGGCACCTGCCGGGCGGTGGTCACCACCTGGGCAGTGAGGGGGGTGCGCAGCCGGCTATCGCAGATTACCCGCACCGGGTCCCGTCCGCCGGGCAATCGACAGGTGAGCTGGGGATCATCCGCCAGCACCGTGCCCACCCCCACCAGAATGGCGGTATATCGGTTCCGGTCCTGGTGGACCCGCTGCCGGGCCTCGGGGCCGGTGATCCAGCGGGAGGCCCCGGTGCGGGTGGCGATCTTGCCGTCCAGGGTCATGGCATATTTCAGTACCAGGTAGGGCCGGCCGGTGCGGATGAAATGGAAGAAGGGCCGGTTCAGCGCCTCGCACTCCTTTTTCAGCACCCCCTCATCCACCTGGATGCCGGCCGTTCTCAGCTGGCTGATCCCCTTGCCGGCCACCAGAGGGTTGGGGTCCCGCACACCCACTACCACCCGGCTGATGCCCGCCTCTATGAGGGCCTCGGTACAGGGCGGGGTCTTTCCCCAGTGGCAGCAGGGTTCCAGGGTCACATAGGCGGTGGCGCCTCTTGGGTCCTCCCTGCAATCGGCCAGAGCCTCCCGCTCGGCGTGGAGCCCGCCCCAGGCCCGGTGCCAGCCCTGGCCCAGCAGCTGCCCATCCCGGACGATCACCGCCCCCACCAAGGGGTTCGGGTCGGTTTTCCCCGCCCCTCTCTCTGCCAGGGAAAGGGCCTGCGCCATCCACTTTTCATCCTGATTCATTCCCATGCCTTCTTTCCTGGCCGGGCAAAACAAAAGCGCCCGGACCGGTATTTTACCGTTCAGGGCGCTCACAAGGTCGGCAGAAACTTCCCGCCCCTTTGTACTGCCAGCAAAAAGCCCCGGAATGAAAAATCATTCCAGGGCATTTTACACGCAAAAGAGGCGCAGAAACACTGCGCGCGCTCATCTTCTTCCATCCAGACTATACTGTCGGCCTCGGAGTTTCACCGAATCCTGCCTTACGGCTCGCGGGCTGTACCGCCGGTAGGGATTTTCACCCTGCCCTGAAGATGCTGTTCTGTTTTCGTTTTTTAAAATAGCACAGGCCCGGCCTCCTGTCAAGGGGCCGGGCCTGGTTCGGTCCGGGAAAAGATGTTACTGGGAGCCGTCATTCACATCGCCCAGGGTCTTGCCCGGGTCGCTGGTCACCCCGTAAGGCCACTCCACATCGGTGGGGATCTCCAGTTTTTCCGCCGCCACCGGCATATCCGGGTCACGGAAATGGGCGTTGAGCAGCTCGGCGGTGGCATCCCGATCCAGGGCATACACGCTCTGCTTGGGGAAGGCAGGCGAGGTGTAGCCGCCGCCCGGCAGACGCACAATATAGATGTCGCTGGGCTCCACCTGGGTCATGGTGGCGTACAGGCCCCAGATCTCGGTGATATCCAGGTCGGTGTTGATATAATAGGCAATATTCTTGCAGGCCGTGTAGTAATCGGCCAGTTCGTATTCCTCCAGGAAGGTTCGCACCAGGGCGGCATAGAAGTACTGCTGGGTCTCCAGCCGCTTATAGTCCGCCTGGGCATAGTTCCGGTTGCGCAGGATCACCTCGGCGGTGTCCCCGTCGATACGGTGGGTCCCCTGGGGCACCAGCAGGGTCTCCTCCCCTGTGACGGAATCGGTGTGGACAATATCCCAGGGCACATACATCTGGATGCCGCCCATCACGTTGAGCAGGGTCTTGAAGGCGTTCATGTCGATGGTGACGAAGTTATCCACCGGCAGCTTGAACATCTCATAGATCTTATTGGCCAGGTTGTTGATCCGGTTTGTCTGATCGGGGCCATTGGCGTAGACCTCGTTGATCTTGCCGGTATTGCCCGGCACCCCTTCGGCGATATATTCGCCCACATAGCTGTCCCGGGGGATCTGGAGCACATTGATACTGTCCTTATCCCGATCAATCTGCACATACAGGATCACATCGGTCATGCCCTTGCCCTCGGCATAATCCCGGCCCTCATCGTCACTGTCGTAATCGATGCCCACCAGCAGCAGATTGTAGAATCTTTCGCCGTTGGCCTCGATATCCTCGTCGGTGAGCTGGCTGAGGCTGCCTGCGTCGCCGGTGTCAAACACACCGGCCACCTGGCTGTACAGGTAGGCCACCACCCCCGCCGCGATCAGCACCAGAACCAGAACCGCCAGCAGGATCTTTACATACAAGGGGCTGGCAGCCAGCCGGCCCAGAAAACTCTTTTTGGAAGAACCAGTTTGATTGGAATTCAAAGGCATATACCTGCTTTCTTTTTTCTCTTGGAAAATCAGCAAATCTTTTGCTATTATACCTCGTTTTTACCTGGATTTCTCGTTTTCTGTCAAAGTTTGCTTATTCGCACAAATCTTCTGTTACCATTCTGTAACTTTTGTGCGGATTCCCTTAGATTTTCCCTTTTTTGCATGGGGAATCGCTTTTGTTTTTCGGGGTCGTATGGTATAGTGGTAAGCAGAGAGAACCGCCTGCTCCCCCGCTTTGAGGCCATAGCCTGCCTGCGGGGCAGCCGGAAAACCAGGAGGAGAAAAATGGAACTGAAACATGTAAAGGCGGCCTTTTACAGCGCCACCGGCAATACCGAAAAGGTGGTAAAAGCCATTGGCCAGGCCATTGCCGAGGGGCTTGGCCTGCCCTTTGAGGCCTTCGATTTCACCCTGCCGGCCAATCGCCAGGGCGTTCTGTCCTACGGCCCTGAGGATCTGGTGGTGGTGGGCACCCCCGTATATGCCGGCCGCATCCCCAATAAGATGCTGCCCTACTTCCAGTCCGGGCTGGAGGGCAACGGGGCGCTGGCCGTGCCGGTGGTCACCTTCGGCAACCGGAACTTTGACAACGGCCTGATCGAACTGCGCAGCGAGCTGGAGGCTCACGGTTTCCACACCGTGGCCGGGGCCGGCGTGGCCGCCAGCCATGTATTCACCGACAAGCTGGCCCCCGGCCGCCCCGACGAGGCGGATATGGCGGCACTGCAGGAATTCTGCCGCAAGGTCTGCGAAAAGGTACAGGGACTGCAGGAAATCCCCGCGCCGGTGGCCGTGCGGGGCGATGACCCGGTAGGCCCCTACTACACCCCCCTGGGGACGGACGGCAAGCCCGCCGTGTTTTTGAAAGCCAAACCCAAGACCGACCCGGCCAAATGCGACAACTGCGGCATCTGCGCCAAGGTCTGCCCTATGGGTTCTATCCCTGCGGACGCGCCCCAGACGGTGACCGGCATTTGCATCAAGTGCCAGGCCTGCATCAAGAAATGCCCCCAGCAGGCCAAATATTTTGATGACCCGGCCTTCCTTTCCCATGTGGCCATGCTGGAGACCAACTACGCCCGCCGGGCCGAGGCAGAATGGTTCCTCTGATCCCTCTGCCGGGAGAATTGACAGGACCCCATCGCCGTGCTATACTGATTCCGCTTTATGAATCGCTCTGCCTTGCCGCCGGGTAAGGCATACCGCGCCAAGACTTTCCATCGTTAGGCCTCAGAAGATGGAAAGCCCTGGCGCTTTTTATTTTTCTGCAAGGAGCCAAGTACCAAGTATGACCCAATCGAAACCCTCTCTGCTTCGCGAATTTTTCCGGTATGCCAGCCTGAATATGCTGGGAATGGTGGGGATCTCCTGCTATATCCTGGCCGACACCTTTTTTGTGGCCCAGGGGCTTGGCCAAACCGGCCTGACCGCCCTCAACCTTGCCATTCCCTGCTTCAATCTGATCCACGGCTGCGGGCTGATGCTGGGCATGGGAGGCGCCATCCGCTATTCCATCCTGAAAGGTCAGGCGCCTCGCCAGCAGACCGACCGGCTTTTTACCGCCCTGCTGGCTCTGGCGGCGGTTCTGGCCCTGATCTTTCTGACGGCGGGCATCTTCTTTTCCCGCCCGCTCACCCGCCTGACCGGGGCGGACCAGGAAGTATTTGAGATGACCCGAACCTATCTGCAGGTACTGCTGCTCTTCTCCCCCGCTTTCCTGACCAACGACCTGATGCTCTGCTTTGTCCGCAACGACGGTGCGCCCCAGCTGGCCACCCTGGCTATGGTGGCGGGCAGCTTTTCCAATATTGTGCTGGATATGGTCTTTATCTTCGGGCTGGGCTGGGGCATCTTCGGCGCGGTATTTGCCACCGGCCTGGCCCCCCTGTTCAGCCTGGCTATCCTGAGCCGCCACCTGCTTTCCCGCCGCCGGGGCTTTTCCCTGTGCGCCGGCCGGCCCCGCCTGCGCCTGGCCCTGGGCTGCCTGGGCCTGGGCTTTCCCTCCCTGGTCACCGAGTTTTCTTCCGGCACCGTGATCATCGCCTTCAACTACCTGTTCCTGCGGCTGGAAGGAAATGTGGGGGTGGCCGCCTATGGGGTGGTCACCAACCTTTCCCTGGTGGTCACCGCCCTGTTCACCGGCCTGGCTCAGGGCGCTCAGCCCCTTATCAGCCGGGCACAGGGACAGAACCGGCCGGATCAGGCCCGCCGGCTGCTGAGGTACGGGCTTTTCTCGGTTCTGGGTCTCTCCCTCTTCCTGTATGCCATTACTGCCCTGGCCGCCGGCCCCATCGCCGCTGTTTTCAACAGTGAAGGGGACCCCCTGCTGCAGGAAATTGCGGTGCAGGGGCTGCGGCTCTACTTCCTGGGCATTGGCTTTGCGGGCTGGAACATCCTGTTTTCCATCTTTTTTGCGGCCACCGAGCAGGCCCTGCCTGCCCATCTGATCTCCCTTTCCCGGGGGCTCTTCCTCATCCTGCCCATGGCTTTTCTCATGGCCTGGCTGGGTGGTGCCCAAGGGGTCTGGCTCACCTATCCTCTCACCGAACTGCTCACCCTCGCCATGGCCGCCGTGCTTTCTCGAAAAAAGGGGCAGGCAACGCCCACCCCTTCGGCCTGACGGCCCCCGGCAGCGAGCCGCGCTTCACATTTCCTTTTCGTACCGGAATCGCCAGTAAAGGCCCCACCCCAGGCAGACCAGATAGGCCCCTGTCAGCAGCAACACCGCCACCGTATCCACCCCATCAGGGCAAATACCAACAGCACCCCTGCAAACAGATACAGCATCAAATCAAAGGCCTTCGCCTTGGCCCGGTTGCCGATCATCTGATTGCGCTCGTCAGCGGTCTCGATCCGGGCTCTACGCTCTATCTGGGGATCGCCTTCCAGGATCTTTCCGCTGATCCAGCTGCCGGTTCCGTGACCAAAAACGCCGCAGCCCAGCCCCAGCAGCAGATACGGTAGGGCCGGCGGCCAGCCAGGCTTTTCTCCCTGGCTCAGGGCCATCCACAGCCCCAAGGCCGTGAGCCCCAGCCCGGCCAAAGCCAGAATCCCGCTTTTCTTTTTCATCGCTCATTCCTCCTCGTACAAAAAGATCTCCTCGATGGGCATCCCAAAATACCGGGCGATCCGGAATGCCAGCAGGATGGAGGGATTGTATCTCCCGTTTTCCAGTGAGCCGATGGTCTGGCGGGATACCTCCAGCGCCTCGGCCAGTTCCTCCTGCCGGATTCCCCGCTGCCGGCGCAGCTCTTCCAATCTGTTTTTCATAACTCCTCCATGGAAAGTTTGCTTTCCATCTCCAGTATAGCAAGTCTCCCCCGGAATATAAAGCAAGCTTTCCGTTTTTCACAAAAAGAACCCGCCCCCAAAAGCCGGGTGTGCGTAAGACAGTAAGGAATCGAAGCCGGGAAAGCCGCTATCCGTGCGGAGGACATTGCAAAGGGTGTGTTCGTCCCGGTCAGCAGTCTGCCGCCGAGGGAGCCAATGAGAGCTGTTATCTGAATCAGAGAAAATGCCGGACAGAGAATGACAGCGATTGACGAAAACAAGCCCCACGGGAGTGATTTTCCGTGGGGCTTGCGGTTCTATTCGGTTTTACGCTTCCCACTCGGCCTTGTGGGCCTCCCACCACGCCGGGAAGTTGGGGTCTTTCGGGGAGAGGGTGGGTTTGAGATTATCAGTAATTAACATAGCAGAATCCGTTTTGCTGTCAAAGATGGTCATGAGAGGATGCTCATCATTTATCGCACCCAAATATAAAAACTCCAGCAATATTCCTTTGTTGCTTGTCCAGACTTTACCGGAATAGCTATAAAACGCATCGTTTATCCGCAATTCTTCGGAATGGGAGTGGATATTTTTTAACTGACCATACAAATACTGAATGTTTTTCTTATTTGCCCGCGTCCGCTCCTTGTCAAATACTACTCTTCGCTCAGCCTCTAAGCTGTACCCTCTCAAAGTTGAAAACAATATGCTACTGAAACATTGGTCATCAGACGTTCCTTCTTTCGCAATGCACCGGTTGAAGATGGCCTGGACATTGCCCTCGTTCAAATCAAGAGGGTTAAACCCGTTTGCTTTACTTGCCTCTTGTGCTGCCTTAATTCTATCCAATCTACCCACAACGCAAGCCCCCTGACGCGCCCAACGGCGCAGATTTTTCGATATTGATATTATCATATTTTATTTTTGCGCTTTTTTCAATGTGTCTTTGATGAAATCGCTGAAAAGATAACAGCACAGCAGAAAATCCATTCCAACGGAATGGCGCACTTCTATACTCTCCTGACGGGAGTAGTGCGTCCCGGGTCGCTTCATTTGACCTCAGCAGAAGAAAACTGACAGACCTCGAATGCTGCGTCACTTTGCTTCCGTCAAGGTGGCTGCACCCCCTTGCGCCACTAAAGCGGCTATCCCCTGTGGACTTGCCGTCCGCAAACGGTTTTGGTAAACCGTTCGCCGCCAGCAAGTTTGAATTATGTGTAGAAAACAATCCTCCGTATGATTGCAACCATACGGAGGATTCACTGTTTTATGAACACCGCCCCATAGGGGGCGGGCTCTTTTTTCAAGCGGTTCAGCCGCAGGTGGTCAGGGAAGTGCCGGGGTAATAATGGGCCAGGATCCAGTCATAGCTGCGCCCCTCGATGGAAGCATAGCCGATAGCGCCGAACTGGCTTATACCGCAGCCGTGGCCATAACCCCGGGCGGTAAATACAAAGCTGCTGCCGGTGTATTCCAGGTCAAAGGCAGCGCTGCGGATGGTGAAGGCGTAGCCGCGGCGCTCTTCCTGCAGAGAATTCAGGACGCTCTCCCGCAGGTACTTGCCGCTGTAGGTCTGGTCGCCCACCCGGATCTTCATCACATAACCCGAGCTGTTCACCGACAAGATCTCAAACCAGTCGGCGGGATCATCGCTGTAGGCCCGCAGGTCCACACCCACCCGTTCTTTCACCCGGTCGGCCACCACATCCTGGTTGTAGCTGGCCACCGTCTCCCAGTTGGTGGCCACCTGGGAATCATAGGGGCTTTCCACCGCCTGCAGATAGGGGCGCACACCGCCCCACACATCCTCACTGGAGCAGGTAGCATTGTTGCAGCTGGCAAAATAGGGGGTAAAGGCCACACTGCCGTTGTAGGTAAGGATCTCGTTTGCCACCTCGGCCACGGCATTGCGCACGGTGGAGGTGGGGGTGATGCCGGCCACCGAGGGATAGCCGCCCATATTCAGGATCCAGCTGTGGGCCGCCACCGCCTGCGCTTTGTAGGCTTCTACCGGCTGGCCGCTGCCCATCTCGTTCTGCACCACCATGGCCAGGCATTCCACCAGGTCCATGGTCTGCCGCACCCCGTTCATGGTCACGTTGATGGTCTGACCGGAACCGCCGGAGGGATTCTCCGGGGTGGGGGTG
>NZ_JAFBIO010000001.1 GCF_021531255.1 Allofournierella massiliensis
GCCCTGCTGCTGGGGGCGGGCTGCCTGGGGGCAGAGGGGCTGTATTTGGTATGCCTGTGGTGCACCTATACCCTCTCCATGAACACCTCGGAGATGCTGGCGTTGGCCAGCATCCAGCGTTATCACACCACCACCCTGATCTGGCTGGCCGGAGCGGCATTGGTGCTGATCCTGGGCTTTGTGAGTCAAAAGGAGCGGAAAAATACCTGGGTCTGGGGTTTGGCAGCGGCGCTGGCCTTTGCCTGGATGTTCCTGCCGGGGAGGGAAAATCTGCCCACCCTGTACAGCCGGGCACCTTATCACCGCACCGATACCCAGGGCCCGGTGCTGGAGATGAAAGAGCAGTATGGGCTCACCGAAGGTTCCCGCTATCTCTTTTACACCCGGGGCGGCGGGGTGGATACCTGGACCCTGCGCTACATTGCCCGGTATGTGCTGAATACCGATACGCTGGATTTCTGGGAATATGAGGACCAGGAATACACCTGGAATGAGTTGTATAGTTCCTATGACTACATCATCCTCTATTCGCCGGATGAGTATATTGAGGATTTCTTCCGCCAGCAGGGCTTTGACCCGGCTCAAGGGTATGCCCACCTGGTCATTGAAGGTTAAAAAGAAAAGCAGACGCGAAAGCTCGCGTCTGCTTTTTTATTTACACAGGGGGAGAAAATCAAAGCTTTGCCAGGATGGCGTCGCCCATCTCCCGGGTGCCCACCAGGGTGCAGCCCTCGCTCATCATATCGGCGGTGCGGATCCCGTCATCCAGTACGGCGTTGACGGCCGCCTCGATCTCGTCAGCCTCAGCGCCCATATCAAAGCTGTAGCGCAGCATCATGGCAGCCGAGAGGATACAGGCGATGGGGTTGATCTTGTTCTGACCCATGATGTCGGGGGCGGAGCCGTGAATGGGTTCGTACAGGCCGCAGGTGGTGGCCCCCAGGGAGGAGGAGGGCACCATGCCGATGCTGCCGGTAATCTCGCTGGCTTCGTCCGAGAGGATATCGCCGAACATATTTTCGGTGACGATTACGTCGAACTGGCTGGGGTTCTTGCAGATCTGCATGGCGCAGTTGTCTACAAACATCTCGCTGTATTCCACCTCGGGGTATTCCTTCTGCAGCCGGTGCATCACCGCCCGCCACAGCCGGCTGGTATCCAGCACATTGGCCTTATCCACGCAGCAGAGCTTTTTGCGCCGTTTCATGGCGGTCTCAAAGCCGATCCGGCCAATCCGCTCAATCTCATGCTCGGAATAGGGCATGGTGTCGGTGGCAACCTGCTCGCCATTGACCGTATCGGTGCGATGCTCGCCAAAATAAACGCCGCCGATCAGCTCCCGCACCACGATGAAGTCAATACCCTTGGCTACGATCTCGGGCTTCAGGGGGCTGGCATCCGCCAGCTGGGGCCAGATCTTGGCCGGGCGGTTGTTGGCATACAGGCCCATGCCGCTGCGCAGCCGTAAAAGGCCCTTTTCGGGGCGCTTGTCGCCGGGCATGCCCTCCCACTTGGGGCCGCCGATGGCCCCCAGCAGGACGCTGTCGCTGGCCAGGCACTTATCCAGTTCCGACTGGGGCAGCGGGTCGCCGTATTTGTCGATGGCGGCACCGCCCATATCCACCTCGGTATAGGTGAAGGTGTGGCCGTGTTTCTGGGCAATCTTATCCAGTACCCGCAGGGCCTGGGTCACGATTTCCGGGCTGGAACAGTCGCCCCGGATGACCGCAATGTTCTTCTCCATGCTGCTTGCTCCTTACTGCTTGTTCTGCTGTTTGATGCTGTTCATCAGCCCGCCTGCCGAGATGATCTCCTGGATAAAGGGAGGGAAGGCCTCGGCCTGATAGCTTTCGTTCCGGGTGTGGTTGGTGATGAGGCCGGTGTCAAAATCCACCGAGACCTCATCCCCGTCCTGGATCGCCTCGGCCGCCGCCGGGCATTCCAGGATGGGCAGCCCGATGTTGATGGCGTTGCGGTAGAAGATGCGGGCGAAGGTCTTGGCAATGACGCAGGAAACGCCGCAGGTCTTGATGACCAGGGGGGCGTGTTCCCGGGAAGAGCCGCACCCGAAGTTGAAGCCGGCCACCATGATATCCCCGGGCCGCACCTTTTTGACGAACTCGGTGTCGATATCCTCCATGCAGTGGGCCGCCAGCTCTTTGGGATCTGAAGTGTTCAGATACCGGGCGGGGATGATCACGTCGGTATCCACATTGTCAGGATATTTGTGTACAAAACCTTTTGCATTCATCGCTTACTCTGCCTCCGTGGGGTCGGTGATAAAGCCGGTGAAGGCGCTGGCTGCCGCCGTGGCGGGGCTGGCCAGATAGATCTCACTCTTCACATGGCCCATGCGGCCCACAAAATTCCGGTTGGTGGTGGAAACGCACCGCTCGCCCTCGGCCAGGATGCCCATATACCCGCCGCAGCAGGGGCCGCAGGTTGGGGTGCTGACCACACAGCCGGCATCCACAAAGGCTTCCAGCCAGCCCCGGCGGATGCATTCCTTGTAAATGGCCTGGGTGGCAGGGATGATGATGGTGCGTACCCCCTTGGCCACATGCCGGCCTTTCAGAATCTCATAGGCGGTCTGCATATCTTCCAGGCGGCCGTTGGTACAGCTGCCAATCACCACCTGATCGATGGGGATCTCCTTGCCCTCCCGGGCAGGATGGGTATTTTCAGGCAGATGGGGCCAGGCCACCTGGGGCTCCAGGGCGGAGAGATCAATGGTAATGGTCTGCTCATATTCCGCGTCCGGGTCGGCGGCGTATACCGTCCAGGGCCGGCGGCTGCGGCCGGTCAGGTAGGCGATGGTGGTCTCATCCACCGGGAAGATACCGTTTTTGGCCCCCGCCTCAATGGCCATATTGCAGATGCAGAGCCGGTCGTCCATGGAAAGGGCGGCCACCCCTTCGCCCTGGAATTCCAGGCTCTTGTAGAGGGCGCCGTCCACACCGATCTGGCCGATCAGGTAAAGGATCACGTCCTTGCCCGAGACCCGGGGCCGAAGCTTGCCTTTCAGTTCCACCCGGATGGCAGCGGGCACCTTGAACCAGGTATATCCCACTGCCATGCCGGCGGCCATATCGGTGCTGCCCACCCCGGTGCTGAAAGCGCCCAGGGCACCGTAGGTGCAGGTGTGGCTGTCGGCACCGATTACACAGTCACCGGCGGTAACGATGCCTTTTTCGGGCAGAAGGGCATGTTCAATGCCCATATCTCCCACATCAAAGAAGTTTTCAATGCCAAATTCCCGGGCAAAATCCCGGCATTTCTTACTCTGCTGGGCCGCTTTGATGTCCTTGTTGGGGGTAAAGTGGTCCAGCACCAGGTTTACCCGGCTCTTATCGAATACATGGTCAAAGCCCTGAGCCCGGAATACATCCACCGCCACTGCGCCGGTGATGTCGTTGCCCAGCACCTGGTCCAGCCGGGCGCTGATGAGCTGGCCCGCCTTGACGGAATCCAGCCCGGCGTGGGCGGCCAGGATCTTCTGCGTCATGGTCATTCCCATGGAAATCTCTCCTTTATATTTGGTATCCTCAGCGGTTGTTCACGGCGCTGAGCAGGGCCTTCATGCCGGCGGTCATGATATCGGTGTCGGTGCCGGCGCCCCAGGTCATGGAACCGTCGCTCCACTGCAGCCCCACATAGGAGACCGCGCGGCTGGTGGAACCCTGATCCAGGCTGTGCTCGGAGTAATGCTCAATGGAGAACTCCAGCCCGGTAGCGCTCTTGATGGCGTTGCTCACCGCGTCCAGACGGCCGTTGCCCATGCTGCTGATCTCCTGGGTCTCGCCCTTGATATCCAGGGTAAGCACCGCAAAGATACCCTTTTTCTGTACATAGTGGGCGTCCAGAATGTTGAGGGGGCTGGTCTTGTTCAGGTACTGATCCTGGAATACCTGGTAAACTTCCTCCGGGCTCAGCTCCTTATGGGCATGGTCGGATACGCCCTTAACCGCATAGCCGAAATGTTCCCGCATCTTGGCGGGCAGATTGAAGCCGTAGCTCTGCTCCAGCAGATAGCCGATGCCGCCCTTGCCGCTCTGGCTGTTGATCCGGATCACGTCAGCATCGTAGGTGCGGCCGATATCCTGGGGATCCACCGGAATATAGGGAACATTCCACTGGTGGAGGCCATGTTCCTTGCGCCAGTTCATGCCCTTGGCGATGGCGTCCTGATGGCTGCCGGAGAAGGCGGCAAACACCAGAGAACCGGAATAGGGGCTGCGCTCGTATACATGCATCCGGGTGTTGCGCTCGTAGGTTTCCACCAGCTCGGGCATGTTGTGGAAGTCCAGCTTGGGGTCTACCCCGTGGGAATACATGTTCATGGCCAGGGTGATGATATCCACGTTGCCGGTGCGCTCGCCGTTGCCGAAGAGAGTGCCCTCCACCCGCTGGGCGCCGGCCAGCAGGGCCAACTCGGTATCGGCCACGCCGCAGCCCCGGTCATTGTGGGGATGGATGGAGAGAATCACGCTGTCCCGGTATTTCAGGTTGTCGCTGCACCACTCGATCTGGTTGGCGTATACATGGCTCATGCTCATGGAAACGGTGACCGGCAGGTTGATGATCATGGGTTTATCCGGGGTGGGATGGATCACATCCAGAACCGCGTTGCATACCTCCACGGCGTACTCCGGTTCGGTGCCGGTGAAGCTTTCGGGGCTGTATTCAAAACGGAAATTGCCCTCATATTCCTCGGCCAGCTTTTTCACCAGCTTGGCGCCTTCCACGGCGATCTCCTTGATCTCTTCCTTGCTCTTTTTGAACACCTGCTCCCGCTGGGCCACGCTGGTGGAGTTGTAGAAGTGGATCACTGCGCTGGGGGCGCCCTTCACCGCCTCAAAGGTCTTGCGGATGATGTGTTCCCGGCACTGGGTCAGCACCTGAACGGTCACATCCTGGGGGATCATATCCTGTTCAATGATGGTGCGGAGAAATTCATACTCGGTCTCGCTGGCGGCGGGGAAGCCCACCTCAATCTCCTTGAAGCCTACCTTCAGGAGCATCTTGTAGAAATCCAGCTTTTCTGAAAGGCTCATGGGGATGATGAGAGCCTGGTTGCCGTCCCGCAGGTCTACGCTGCACCACTGGGGGGGCTGCTCGATATGATCTTTATGTACCCAGCGGTACTCATGCTTGGGGGGATTGTAGTAGTTGATCTGGTACTTGGTTGCGTCCATCATGGTAAAAGCCTCCTGTTTTTGATTGCGGGGCCGCCGGAGCGGCCGGTGAAAAGGGCGGGGGGAACTTCCCGGCGAGGAACGCAAAAAAGCCCTCGTCTTCCCGGGGAAACCCCAGAGAGACGAGGGCCAGAATCAAAATCAGGCGCCCGCGGTACCACTCTCATTGCCACAAACTGTGGCCGCTCATTATGATCGGCATTGCTGCGAATCACGCCCCATGATAACGGCGGGGAACCCGGCATTGCCTACTTTCCAAAGATTTGGGCTATGCAGCTCGAGGGCCAGTATACAAAAGCCACGGCTCTGCCTTGCACCAACCGGCAGTTCTCTGTGCGCGCGTGCGTCTTTTGCTTTTTCCCTGTCAACGCATTTGGTTTTTGAATGAGTCTATTGTATCGGATACTCTCCGCCTTGTCAAGGGCGGTGAGGGCAAAAAATTTCCGGGGCGGCGGCAGCAGAAAGAAAATATGCTTTAAGAATCCTCTTCCGGAAAAGATTCTTCCGGCTCAAGATCGGCGCTTTTAGGCGCTTTTTTGCGCCTGCGCACCGCTTCGGTGAGCAGGTATTCGATCTGGCCGTTTACGCTGCGGAAATCCTCCTCCGCCCAGCGGGCAATGGCCTCATACAGAGAAGGGGAGAGACGCAGCGGCACCTGCTTTTTTGCCTTGTCCTTTTCAGAAGCCATCTGCTGCCCCTTCCTTTTATCCGTAGATGGAGCCGGAGTTTACCACCGGCTGCGCGTCCTTGTTGCTGCAGAGCACCACCATCAGGTTGGACACCATCTGGGCCCGGCGCTCTTCGTCCAGTTCTACCACCTGGTCGGCCGAGAGTTTTTCCAGGGCCATGCTTACCATGCCCACGGCGCCCTCTACGATCATCTTGCGGGCGTCGATGATGGCCGAAGCCTGCTGGCGCTGCAGCATGGCGGCGGCAATTTCGGGGGCGTAGGCAAGGTGGGTGATTCGGGCTTCCAGCACTTCCAGGCCGGCTTCCGTCACCCGGTTCTGGATCTCCTGGCGCAGGCTTTCACTGATCTCCTGGGCCGAGCCACGCAGGGTCTTTTCTTCACCCTCTTCGGCCAGATCGTAGGGGTAGAGCCGCACAATATTCCGCAGGGCGGAATCGCACTGAATGGAGAGGAATTCCAGGTAATTGTCCACCCCGAACACTGCCTTGGCGGTGTTTTCCACCCGCCAGATCACCGCAATGCCGATGATGATGGGGTTGCCCAGCAGGTCGTTGATCTTCTGCTTTTCATTGTTGAGGGTCATGGTTTTCAGGCTGATCTTCTTGCTCATCCGGGTGCTGCGCACCACGGTGCGGCCCTTGGCGGCTGCCTCAGTCTCGGCCTGACCTAGGGAGAGATTCACGGTTTCGGCGGCGGGGTTCACGGCCTGGCACAGGGGATTGACAAAATAGATGCCCTCCCGGCGCAGGGTGCCGATGTACTGGCCGAACAGGGTGAGAACCAGGGCCTCGTTGGGCTTGAGGATCTTGATGCCCAGCAGGATGAACCAGCTGCCGATGCACAGATACAGTGCCCCAGCCACGATGAGCAGTACACCCAGATAAACCAGGAAAATGGAGCCGCTGCCGGAGAGCGGGGCCCCCAGAATGATCAGAAAAATGCTGGCAATGCAGAGGACGAGATCCAGAAACAGCACGGACAGGCCGTTTATGGCACGGAGCTCCTTTTCCTCATACTGAGCCGGGGCGGCGATTCTTTCGGCAGACATATGTATCCTCCTTTTTTGAATGTATGATATCTATTCGATATCATAATGTTATCATTCTGGCGGCAGGCTGTCAAGAGGCCGGGCAGAAAAAATACAAAAACAGTTGACAGAAAGAGGAGTGGGATGGTATAGTACAAGCGTACTAATTGAAATAATACAGTTCAAACGAACAGTACGATTCGTACACTCCTTTAAAACCAAGCGCAAGGGGGCAAGATCGTTGATTACCCTGGATTATCAAAGCAAGGACCCCATTTATCTCCAGATCAAGAATCGCATTGCGGAACTGGTGATGCTGGGGGTATACCCGCCCGGCACCCAGCTGCCCAGCGTCCGCAGCCTGGCGGGGGAACTGGGCATCAACCCCAATACCATTCAGAAAGCTTATCAGGAACTGGAAACAGCGGGCATCACCTGCTCGGTATCCGGCAAGGGAAGCTTTGTGGCCGGTGAGGGGGGCGCCCGGGATATCCTGAAAGGCAGAGCGGAAACAAAGCTGCGGGAAGCCCTGCGGCAGGCCCGGCTGGCAGGCATCCGGAAGGAGCAGGCGGCCCAGTGGGTGGAGCAGGAGTATGAAGGAGGAGGAAAGCCATGATCACCATCCAACAGCTTACCAAAAAATTCGGGAATTTTACGGCATTGGACGGCCTTTCGCTGGACATCCGTTCCGGCTGCATCTACGGGATCGTGGGCCCCAACGGAAGCGGCAAATCCACCCTGCTCCGGCTGATTGCGGGGGTGTACCGGGCTGACGGCGGCCAGGTCCTGGTGGACGGAGAGCCCGCCTGGGAAAATGTGGCCAAGAAGGACCAGGTATTTTACCTGTCTGATGACCTGTATTTCCCGCCCAAATGCACGGTGGATGAATTGCTGAACTTTTATAAGGGGATGTATTCCGGATTTTCGGAAGAGCTCTGTGCCCAGCTTAAAGCGACCTTCCCCCTGGATACCAGCAAGCGGCTGAATACCTTTTCCAAGGGCATGCGCCGCCAGGCGGCGCTGATGGCGGCTTTCAGCTGCTGCCCCCGGTATCTTTTGCTGGATGAGGCCTTTGATGGGCTGGACCCGGTGATCCGTCTCTTGGTCAAAAAGCTGATGGCCCAGCAGATTGCCGACCGGCAGATGACGGTGGTGATCACCAGCCACAATCTGCGGGAGCTGGAAGACCTGTGTGACCATATCGGGCTGCTGCATAAAGGCAGCGTCCTGTTTGAAAAAGAGATCGACAGCCTCAAGCTGGGGCTGTGCAAGATCCAGGCGGTGTTCACCCACCCGGTGGATTGGCAGGCCAGCGGACTGGATCTTCTGCAGGTACACCAGAAGGGCAGTATGGTCAGCTTGCTGGTGCGGGGCGACGGGGAAAAAGCGCTGGAAATCGTTCAGAACTTCCAGCCGGAATTTGCCGAAGCGCTGCCTTTGACCCTGGAAGAAATCTTTATTGGAGAAATGGAGGCTGTGGGCTATGACTACAACAACATCCTGCAATAATGCGCGGTTCCAGCATCTGTTTCGGGGTTACATGAAAAAGAACCGGGCTATGATGCTGCTGATGTTTGCGGTGGGATTCTTCTGCCTGCCTTTCCCGTTCTTTGTCACCGCCCTGCAGACCCGGGATTACGGCCATGACCCCGAGCTGGTGGGCTGCACCCTGTTTGGTTCCGGCGGGCTGTATACCGGCTTCTCTCTTCTGGCAATGACCGCCTTTTGGATAGCCGCCGCCGCGGTGGTGGGCCTGAGCCAGACTGCCTACATGCACAACCGCCGGGCGGTGGACCTGTACCACAGCCTGCCCATTACCCGGCCGCAGCTGATGGGGGCCAACTATCTGGCCTCCTTCCTCACGGTGGCCCTGCCCACGGTGCTCAACTATCTGATCACCATTGTGATGGCGGCCTATCGCTCCTCACTGATTTCGGCCATGTCCCCCGCGACAGCTCCCAGCGATTATTTCAGCTGGGGAGGCGCCTTTTATGGGCTGTTTGCCTGGCTGGTGGCCCTGGCCGGCATGCTCAGCGTGGCCTTTCTGGTGGCGACCCAGACGGGCAGCACCTTTGATACCCTGATTTTCAGCGGGGTGATCCTGTTTGCCCCCCTGTTTGTAAGCATCGTACACATCGTGCTCAGCGGCATCTTTTTGTACGGCTATGTGGAAAATGTGGATTGGGCCCTGCTTTTCAGCCTCAGCCCCATCACCCTGACCATGCCGGATCTGGGGATGGCCACATTCGGCACCCGTCAGATGGGGCCGGACCGGTGGGCCGGCCTGATCTGGCTGGCAGGGGATGTCTTCCTGTTCTGGGCAGCCACCAAGCTGTACCGACTGCGCCCCAGCGAAAAGGCGGAAAGCTCTTCCCGCAGCGGTCTGCTCACCCTGGTGGTGCGCATTCTGGTCCTGGTGATGGTTACCCCTTTCCTGGGCATCCTGTTCAGCTATACCGTTTCGGGCCGGGCAGATTCTGCCTTCCATGTGGTGATGGGCACTGTGATCTTTGCGCTCCTGATCTTCTTCGTGATGGAGGCCGTACTGAATCGGGGCACCAAAGGTTTGTGGAAAGCGGCCCCCATGGGCGCTGTTCTCACGGTTCTGGTGGCCGGATATGTGGGGGTCATGTCCAGCGGAGGGCTGGGCTTTGAAACCTATCTGCCGCCCCTGGATCAGGTGGAAAGCGTGACCCTCAATTACCGGGGCCGATTCAATAATGTAGCCTACTGTCCTGTATCCAGCCAATATACGGTGGAAGATACCCTGGCAGAGGAGGAAAGAGCGTCGTATGCCACCCTGAAAGACGGGGCGGAAGACAACTACTATTACTCCTCGGTCTGGAATGTAACGCTGGATGATCCGGAGAGCATCCAGCTGGTGCAGCAGCTGCAGAGCACCGCCGTGCAGGAGCACCGCAGCCGGGCCTGGGAAGCGGAGAATCTGCGGTCTCAGTATATTACCATTTCTTATCAGCTCCAGAGCGGAAAAATCGTAAAGAGGGCCTATTCCATCCGGCTTAGTGATCCGGTGATGGAGGTGTTGGGTCAGCTGAACGACAGCGCCGAGATGAACGAGGAGTGCAACCCGCTGCAGAATACCTCGGCCCAGGACTATATGGCTCTGGAAATCAGCGGCTGGATGGGCATGAAGGAGCTGAAAGTAACCGACCCGGAACAGGTGGAACGGCTGCTGATTGCCCTGAGCAACGATGTGAGCCGGGAAACATATACGGAGTATATCTCGGCCGATAAAAAGGTCGTGGCCCAGGTGCAGCTGCTCTCGGTCCAGCGGGAGCGCTACAGCAAAGAACCCCTCACCAGGGATTTTTACGGCGATTACACCATTGATGTGACCGAAGAGTATGTGAATACCCTGGCGGCCCTGGAAAAGCTGGGAGCGGGTGATCTGCTGACCCCTGCACCCCAGGAGATCAGCGGCGCTGTGGTGATCCCGGGATGGTCTTATACAGGAATCAATTATGATGCCGAAAGCAACTTCTACCAGAGCGTATGGACGAGCGCCGCGGATCGGGAAAGCTACCTGGCTTCTGAAGATGGTCAGGAGTATGTCAAGTATCTGAGCCAGGAAGAAGCCTCCCGGCTGATAGAGGCGGCCGGTTATATCCAGCCCATGGAGGATGAGATCTTCCTGAACATCATGTTCCTGGATTCGGAGGGCAAACCAGGCGCGCCCCTGCTTATCACCTCCCAGGCAATGCGCCAGGCCGGCCTGGAACAGCAGGCAGAGATTCTGGAACGCTGGTAAATAAGCAGCAAAAATAAAAAGCCCCCGCCTTGTACAACAAGGCGGGGGCTTTTATCATAACCATTCCCGAAGGACCAGATCGGTTTCACCCGGGTTGAGGCCCAATTCCAGGCGGAGAATTTTGGGGTGGCTTTTATACTCCCGGCGGATCATATCC
Organism: Allofournierella massiliensis; assembly: GCF_021531255.1. Lineage (GTDB taxonomy): Bacteria > Bacillota > Clostridia > Oscillospirales > Ruminococcaceae > JAFBIO01. The sequence goes on from NZ_JAFBIO010000001.1 coordinate 10,840, forward strand.
CGCAGGGCAGTGCCGCCCCGGTAGCCGTGTACCAGGCGGATGCGGTACACATCCCGGCCGGCCCGGCGGAGGGCCGCGTTGATCCGGATGCGTGCCTGATATTGGCTGCTGCCATGCAGGTCCAGTTCAAGGATTCCGGCGCTCACGTTCTTATCCTTCCTTCCTGCTTTACCAGGAGATACGCTCGGCGGCTGTGGTGCGGTTTTTCAGGGAGAGCACATGGGGGGTAATGCCCTTGTAGGCTTCTTCCAGCGCCTGCCAGATGCCGGGGAAGAATTTTTCCAGCGCTTCGCTGGTACAGTGCACGCCATCGTAAAAATCGCTTTCCTTGATGCCGTCCAGGATCAAGGGATCATAGCTGCCGTACAGAGGCGTACCGGTATCCTCGGCATACTGACGGATCCAGTTTTCCACCTGGAAAAAGCCGCTGTAATTCTCCGCGCGGGAAAGCAGGGTATCATACAGGAAAGGGTGGAAGGGAGTGAGAAGAAGGATCACTCGGGTACCCTGGGTCTCCGCATATCGAATAAAGGCATCAAAGGCCCGGCACTCGGTCTCACCCAGTTCGGTGAAACCTTCCATATGCAGGCTGTTGAAGGTTTCGGATTGGGCGATGGCGTCGCTCAGGATCTGATCAGAGGTGTGGGAGCGGAAGGCCACATCATACAGCACGCTGCCGTCTGACCGCTTAATGGTGGCACTCTGCTGACAAGGGTCACCCTGCACCTCGGTGAAGGGAATCAACTGACCGCTGTCATCGGTAAGGGCGCCCTGGCGGTTGCGGAAATAGTATTCCATATTTCCCTGGAAGTAAGCCGGGTCGGCCAGGGCTTTCCACAGTTCCACCTGATCCGGTTCCTCATAACCGGTGTCGATGCCCAACACCTGCTGAAGAAACTCATTGTACAGTTCACTGTCGGCCCGGGAATCCAGCGCTGCCTCGCTGCCGTACAGCACCCAGGGGTCCACGCTCCAGATCAGCACCTGGGGGATTTTCCCTTCCTTGACGCAGAGGTAGTAGCTAGTCATCACATCCCGCACGTCGGCACCGGTGACGCCCAGATTAAAAAAGCTGTCGGTGTCTGCCACCTCTCGAGTTACCTGCAGCACCCGGCTGGAGCCTACCCCCATGGAGATGGGCACATTGTCCGGGTCCAGATTCTGGGTATACAGACGGACGATCTGCCGTTCATCCATCTGTTCAAAGTTGGTCACGTCCTTGCCTTCCAGCAGCAGATCCACCACCTGGCGGGGGGCCAGATCACCCTGGAAAAGGCCGCTGCGGTCCACTTTGTAGCTGAATGCCACCATAAAGATGGGAATGGGCAGCAGCAGAGCCAGTTTGAAGAGGATTTTGGTGCCTAAAAATAGCCGGCGGGCCAATCGGAGGCCGAAAGAATCCTTTTTTCGTTTCAAGCTGCAAACCTCCTCAGTACTGCTGGTAGATGAAGGCGGATTGGCCGAAGGCGCCGAAGAAGAGCAGGGCGGCAGCCAGCCCATAATACAGGGTCCAGCGCAGTGCCCAGTTCTGGCGGCGGATCCAGTCAGAGACCCGGCCCTGCCCCTCCACCGTCAGAATGATGGGAGTGAGCAGCAGCAGGATCAAACCGGTTACCCCGCCCAGGCCCAGCCCGGCGGCCGTCCCCGCAAAGAGGGAAGGTTCCCGGAAAAAGTCTGCCCAACCGGTAAGCAGGCCGCCATACACCACGGCGGTATCCGCACCGTAAAGGGCACAGGCAAAAAAGATAAAGCAGAGACTGAACAGAATATACACGATGCTGCGCTGCCACCACAGCTGGAACAGGCTGCTGCGGTACAAAAGATTGTGGCGGGCTATACGCTGCCGGGCCGGCAGGGTAAATCGCCCGATCAGCTGAACCAGGCCGCAGGAAAGGCCCCAGAGCAGATAACCCCAGGCCGCGCCGTGCCAAAGGCCGCTCACCACAAATACCAGCAGCAGATTGGCGTAATGGCGGGCAGGGGCACACCGGCTGCCGCCCAAGGGAAAATAGATATAATCCCGGAACCAGCCGGTCAGGCTCATATGCCAGCGCCGCCACAGATCCGCAAAAGTAGTGGCAGCAAAGGGGGCATTGAAGTTTTCCAACAGGTCGTAGCCCAGTACCCTTGCGCTGCCGATGGCAATATCGCAGGCACCGGAAAAATCCATATACAGCCGCAGGCTGAACAGAAGGCTGGCGGCTGCCAGCATGGGGCCGTCCATCTGATTGGCCGAGCCGTATACCGCAGAGATAAATACATCCAGGTTATCGGCGATCACCATCTTTTTCACATAGCCCCACAGCATACGAAAGGCCCCGCCGGAAACCCCTTGATAGGAAAAACGGCGAGGGCGATGGAACTGGGGCAGAAGATGGCCGGCCCGCTCGATGGGGCCGGTAAAGATGCATGGGAAAAAGCTGACAAACAGGGCGTAATAGAGAAAATTCTTTTCAGGGCGAAGCTTTTTCTGATAGATATCCAGGGTATAGCTGAGGCTCTGGAATGTGAAATAAGAAAGCCCCAAAGGCGCGCTCAGATCCAGCAGAGTGGCCCGCTCGCCCCACAAAACGGAATTGAAGAAATTGAAATACTTATAGAAAAACAGTATGCCGCCGCAGGTGAGTGCCGCAATACATAAAAACAGCCGCCGCACCCAGAGTTTACGGCTGGCGGCAATGGCCAGACCGCTGCACCAGGTGATTACGGTAGCGCTGATGAGCAGCGTTACCAGGCGGGCATTTTCCGGTTTATACAGATAAAAGCAATAGCTGGCCGACAAAAGGAATAACGGCTTGAGCACTTTGGGCAGGGCATAGTAGACCACCGCTGTGCCCGCAAAGAACCCCAGAAAAATCAGGGTGTTGAAATCCATGGAATCTTCTCCTCACTTCCCAAGCAAACAGAGCCGACACGCCGCAAACATGTCAGCCGTTTTTCTCTTCCAGCTTTTGTTCCAGCCGGCGTACCCGCTCTTCCAGCAGGGCGTTGGCCTGGGCAAGCCGCTTGTTTTTTTCTGCCAGCTGGCTTATCGCAATGCTGATGCTCAGCAGTACCAGCAGAACAAAGCAGAACAGAAGCAGATATACCAGATTTACCGGCATTACCAGATTCAACAGGTCCCGTAGCACATACACCACATAAGGGCAGGCTGCAAATACCAGCATCACAGCAGAAAAAGCCAGCCAGAGAAGGCTGTATTTCACGGTGAGAAGATTCTTTTTCAAAAGAGCAAACACAATGAGCAGCATGGCCAGGCTGCCCAGCACAAAACAAAGCTGCAGGGAAAGGGGCATGCGCTTACCTCCGTTTCGGGCTGTAAGACAGCCGGTCGATAATCAGCGAGAGGGAAACCTTGATCATATAGTAAACGCTGCGCATCGGGTTGATGCTGGAAACGCCGCCCTGGCGTTCCTCCATCACCACCGGTGCCTCGCCCACCCGAAAACCCCGCAGGGTGGCGGCCAGGATGGCCTCCGGTTCCGGGTAGTCGCTGGCATAGTGATCGGCAAAATAGCAGAACATCTCCCGCCCACAGGCACGGAATCCGCTGGTCACATCCAGCACCCGCTTGCCGCACAGCAGTTTCAGCAGGCCGCTGAGAAAGCTGATGCCCACCCTGCGCATAAAGCTGGTCTGGAAACCTTCCCGGGTGATGAATCGGCTGCCGATGCACATATCCAGTTCGCCCTTTTCCACCGGTTCCAGCACGGCAGAAAGATAGGCAGGGTCATGCTGTCCGTCGCCGTCCATCTGAACGGCGATATCATACCCGTTGTCCCGGGCATAACGGTACCCGCTCTGTACGCCGCCGCCGATGCCCAGATTGATGGGCAGGTTCAGATAGTTATAGCCGTTTTGGCGCAAAATATCCTCGCTGTTATCGGTGGAGCAGTCATTAATCACCAGATAATCCACCTGCGGGCAGGTGGAACGCAGACGTTCCACCACCCGCTGGATACTGGCTTCCTCGTTGTAGCAGGGGATGAGTACCAATACTTTCAAAAAATGCACCTCTTTATTCCAGGATGAAAGCCTCCAAACGGCGCAGCAGTTCGCTGCGCCGGTAATGGCTCTCATAATAGGCACGGGCATTGCGGCCCCAGGCCTCCCTCTGGGCGGCATCCGAGCGGCAAAGCTGCAGAATGGCCTGGGCAAGGCTTTCTGTGTCGCAGGCCGGGCAGACCGGCCCGCTGCCGGCTTCGGTCAGGGCACGGGCGCCTTCGCCGTTCAGGCTGCCCAGCACTGGTTTGCCGGCTGCCAGGCAGCTGGCAACCTTGGCCGGTACCGTAAGGCCCAGATCCGGGCTGTCGGAAAGGCTTACCGCCAACGCCCCGGCCAGATGGGAAAACCGAGGAATCTCGGTGGGGGGCACACTGCCCCAGAAGGTAATAAAGGAGCGGGCGTCCAGCTGATCGGTCAGTGCTTCCAGCTCCTGCCGGCTCATACCGTCCCCCACCAAAAGCAGGTGGAGGGATTCGCCCCCCGGCAGGGAATGGGCGGCGGCCGCTGCCCGAATCAGGGTATCCAGGCTTTGGGCAGGGGAGAAATTGCCCGCAAATACCAGATTGAACCGCCCGGCAAATCGGGCTTCCAGTTCCGGGTCGGGCAGGGGATGGGCGTAAAAATCCTCGCAGTATTGGGGAATCACAGCAATCCGTTCTGCCGGCTTGCCGGTGCGGTGAAGGAGTTTGTCTTTCAGCCCGTCGCTCATGGCAATCAGCTTGTCCGCCCGGCGATAGTGCCAGTCACTGACCTTTAAGGCCACAGCCCGCAGGAACCAGTTCTTTACCGGCAAAACCGAGTACAGGTTTTCCGGCCAGAGATCCAGCACATAATTGGTGTGGGGAATATGATGCAGCTTGGCATATACAATGGCAGGCAGATCCATCAGTACCGGGCTGGTATTGTAGCACAGGATGGCGTCGTAGCCGCCGGGCAGCCGGTGCAGGTTGAACAGGGCAAAGAAGGGCCAGCTTACATAGTTCAGAAAGATCCGCAGGCCGGTGTTTCCCTTGCGGGGAATCTCACCTGCCCGGTAGATATGGGCGCCCTTCCAGTTCTGGCGGCGGGGGCCGGTATAGTGGTAGCCTTCAAACCACTCCCCTTTGGGGTAGTTGGGCAGGCCGCAAAGCACATCCACCTCCAGCCCGTCGGCCAGAAAACCTTCCACCACATCGTTGATCCGGAAGGTCTCAGGCCAGAAGTGCTGGGTAACCACCAGTATTCTTTTCTTTTCCATGGCGTGCTGCATGTCCCGTCAATACTTGCGCCAGACCATCTTGTTGACCACACCCACATAGCTCTGGATGATCTTGACCACCTTGGTGGAAACATCCTCGGTGTAGTAGGGGACGGGGATGCCGATATCGCCCGCCTCGTTCATGGCCACTGCCGTCTGTACTGCCTGCACCACTCCGTCGCCGGTGATGCCGGCCAGGATAAAGCAGCCTTTGTCCAGAGCTTCCGGCCGCTCGGTGGAGGTGCGGATGCATACCGCGGGGAAGGGATGCCCCACGCTGGTGAAGAAGCTGGATTCCTCCGGCAGGGTGCCGGAATCACTCACCACGCAGAAGGCGTTCATCTGGAGATGGTTGTAGTCATGGAAGCCCAGGGGCTCATGGAGCTTAACCCGGGGATCCAGTTCAAACTGCATGGCGTCCAGCCGCTTTTTGCTGCGGGGATGGCAGGAGTACAGGATGGGCATATCGTACAGCCGGGCCAGCTCATTGATGGAGCTGAACAGGTCGATGAAATTTTTCTCGGTATCAATGTTTTCTTCCCGGTGAGCACTGAGCAGCATGTACCGGTGGGCTTCCAGGCCCAGACGGCTCAGCACATCGCTGGCCTCGATTTTATCCAGGTTGGCCCGGAGCACCTCGGCCATGGGGCTGCCGGTCACATAGGTGCGCTCCTTGGCGGTGCCCTCCGCGTTCAGGTACCGGCGGGCATGCTCGGAATAGCAGAGGTTCACGTCCGCAATGTGGTCCACAATGCGGCGGTTGGTTTCCTCCGGCAGGCACTCGTCAAAACAGCGGTTGCCGGCCTCCATATGAAAGATGGGAATATGCAGCCGCTTGGCGCTGATGGCCGAAAGGCAGCTGTTGGTGTCACCCAGAATCAGCAGGGCGTCGGGTTTTTGCTCCACCATCAGCCTGTAGCTTTTGGCAATGATGTTGCCGATGGTCTCGCCCAGGTCGGCACCCACTGCGTCCAGATAGAAATCCGGCTGCCGCAAGCCCAGATCCTCAAAGAAAATCTGATTCAGGGTATAGTCATAGTTCTGGCCGGTATGCACCAGGATCTGGTCAAAATACCGGTCACATTTTTTAATAACGGCAGACAGCCGGATGATTTCCGGCCGGGTGCCGATGATAGTCATCAGCTTCAGTTTGCTCATACTCTCACACTTTCAGAAAATAGGTATCGGGGTGGTCAGGGTCAAAGGCCTCATTGGCCCACATCACGGTGATCATATCCTCGCTGCCCACATTTTCAATGCTGTGGGTGTAGCCTACCGGGATATCCACTACCTCCAGCTTGTCGCCGCTGACAGGGTATTCCAGCACTTCCTGGGAATCGATACGCCGCAGCCGGATCAGACCCTGGCCCTTTACCACCAGGAACTTCTCGTTTTTGGTATGGTGCCAGTGATTGCCCTTGACGATGCCGGGCTTGGAGATGTTTACACTCACCTGACCCCGCTCAGGGCTGCGGAGAAATTCCGTAAAACTTCCCCTTTCGTCCGTATGCATGGTCAAGGGATATTTGAAGGCATCGGTGGGCAGATAGCTGAGATAGGTGCTGTACAGCTTCTTTTCAAAGCTGTCGGGGGAGAGGGCAGGCACCGCCAAAGACTGGCGGCTCTCTTTAAAGGAATAGAGCAATTCTGCCAGGCGGCCCAGAGTCACCGAGTGAACGGGATGGATGCGGCAGATCCCTTCCGCGTCCTTTTGCACCTTACCATCCAGAGCATCCAAAATGCATCGGATCACATCGTCGATATACACCAGGGGCAGCTCAAAAGCGGGATCTCGCACCTGAATGGGGAGATCCCGGGCAATATTGTGGCAGAAGGTGGCCACCACGCTGTTGTAATTGGGGCGGCACCATTTGCCGAATACGCCTTCCATGCGGAAGACGTATACCGGGCTGCCCATTTTGTCACCGTGGGCAAAAATGGCGTCCTCTGCCTGTTTTTTGCTCTTGCCGTAATCGTTATCCAGGACAGCCTGCACGCTGGAGGTGACCAAAACAGGGGCCTTATTAGCGGCCTTTTCCAACTCGGCCAGCAGAACATCCGTGAGACCGGCATTTCCGCTGTAAAATTCACTGGGGTCTTTGGGACGGTTGATCCCGGCCAGATGAATGACAAAGGAAGCCTGCGCCGCGTAGTGGGCCAGCGTTTCAGGGGTGTCGCCGCGTTCGAACAGAAGCAGGTTTTCATATCCCTGGTTTTTCAGTTCGGCAACCAGGTTTTTGCCCACAAAGCCGGCGTATCCGGTGATGAGAATCGGTTCGTTCAGATGCAAAACAAAACCTCCCAAAAGTCAATGGACGGAAGACGGGGCGCGGCTGCCGAATAAGAGACTATACAAGCGGGGCAGGTGCGCCAAAACTCTGCAAAAGACAGAGCAGATACATAGAAGTAAAACAGCAGCCAAAGGGGTGAGCACCCACTGATATACCAGCAGGGAAGAGGGGGTATAGTTTACAAAGTGGTACAAAACCCGCCAGATCACATCAAAGGAATAGCCAGACAAAATATAGTATTCCATAGAATGGGTGCCCAGATGAAGCAGGATATTCCGAAGAAAAGCCGGCAGATAGCGGGAAGCCCAGCGAACGGCCAGCAAAACCATAAAGCTGCCGCTGAAGCCGGAAAGCCAGGAAATCAGAGTTTCTGCCCCGGGAAAAAGGAAAAGACGCTTGCCCCCAAACTGCAGCCCGGCCCAAATCAGAAAACACAGGGCTGGGGCAAAAGGCCAACGGCCAGCGGCCACAATCTTTTTCAACAGGGGAATGCTGCCTTTATGGGCCAGAAAACCGGCAGAAAAATAGGGCAGCATGGAAAGGCAGAGATCCAGATTGAAGGTGTGCGGCAGCCAACAGATACCTACACAGAACAAAAGATACGCGGCCCAATTCCCTTTAAGACATTTTTCGATGAACAGGATCGCGGCAGAGCAATAAAAAATGCTTTGCAGAAACCACAGCCCATAGGGCAGACGCTGAAGCACGGAAAAAAGATACTGCGGCAGAGTATATCTGCCGTGCAGCAGATCCGAAAAGTTCAGCGCCAGGTACAGGCAGCCTTCCCAGATCCAGGCAGGCACAAGGCACTGCTTGACCCGACGCACCAAAATATGCCCCGGGCCAAGGCGGCAGAAAGTTCCCCAGAACAGATACCCGCTGATCAGAGCGAATAGCGGCATGTGAAAACTGTAGATCCAGGCGAAAGCGGGCAGGGCCTCATAGTCCACAGTTTGGGAATTCAGAAACTGGAGCGAATGCCCCCATACCACCAGAAAAATCGCAAAGCCCCGGATCAGATCCCAAAATGGATCTCTGGGGACAAAACGCTTCTGTGCCTGTACGATCATCCGTTTTTCCTGCTGTTTTCCAATTCGGCCAACTGATCCTGAATGTATTCGGTGGTCATGATCTTTTTGACTGTGCCCTCCACATCCAGGCGGGTGGTGTTGTGGCTGGTGTAATCCTCATTGGCCTGGGTGTGTACCTGCCCCTGAACAAAGAACTTGTCATAGTTCAGGTCCCGGCTGTCGGCGGACACGCGATAGTACCCGCCCATATCCTCGCTGCGCAGGCGCTCTTCCTTGGTCATCAGGGTCTCGTAGAGCTTCTCGCCGTGGCGGGTGCCGATGATCCGGGTGCCGGTATCGCCAAACAGCTGCTGCACCGCTTTGGCCAGATCACCAATAGTGGAGGCGGGGCTCTTCTGTACAAACAGATCCCCGGGGCGAGCATGCTCAAAGGCAAAGTTCACCAGGTCCACCGCTTCGTCCAGGTTCATCAAAAAGCGGGTCATGGCGGGGTCGGTAATGGTGATGGGGTTGCCGGCCTTGATCTGATCCACAAACAGGGGAATTACACTGCCGCGGCTGCACATCACGTTGCCGTAGCGGGTGCAGCAGATGGTGGTCTTGCCGGCGGCCACCCGGGCGTTGGCATAGATGACCTTTTCCATCATGGCCTTGGAGATACCCATGGCGTTGATGGGGTAAGCTGCCTTATCGGTGGACAGGCAGACGACTTTCTGCACACCTGCCTCAATGGCGGCGTGGAGCATGTTGTCGGTACCTTCAATGTTGGTACGCACCGCTTCCATGGGGAAAAACTCACAGCTGGGCACCTGCTTAAGCGCCGCAGCGTGGAAAATATAATCCACACCGGGCATGGCGTCCCTCAGGGACTGAATATTCCGCACGTCACCGATATAGAATTTTACCTTGTCGGCATATTCGGGGACCCGGGCCTGCAGGTCATGGCGCATATCGTCCTGTTTCTTTTCGTCCCGGCTGAAGATGCGAATCTCACCGATGTCGGTGGAAAGAAAATGTTTGAGGACGGTATTGCCGAAGCTTCCGGTACCGCCTGTAATCAGCAATGTTTTTCCTTTGTAAACGCTGTCTGCCATTATAGGCCTCCTCAAAAATAGCCCGGAGGGGCATAGAATTCCAAATTATAAGCACTAAAATTATACCATAAGAGCGGAATAATAACAATATTGTCCCAAAAGGGCAAATGAAAAAGAAAAATGAAAAAACAGAAATACAGGCAACAGATTCCCATAGGGCTATTTTGTGCTACAATATTTTTAATATGTTCCGACAGGTGCTGTACGGGCGTTTTGGCAAGAAAAAGGAGATGGCTTTTATGAGAGCTTATGAGCGCTTCCTGCGTTATGCGGCGGTATATACCACATCCGATCCGGATTCCGGCCTGCATCCTTCCACCTCTCGCCAGCTGGATCTGGCGCGCATTCTGGAAACAGAGATGCGGCAGGTAGGGCTGCAGGACGTTTATCTGGATGCATATGGATATGTGTACGGAAAATTGGATGCCAGCGCTGGCTGTGAGCAGCTGCCGGCTCTGGGCTTCATCGCCCATATGGATACTGCCGATGATGCATCGGGAGAAAATGTAAAGCCCCAGCTTCATCCCAACTATGATGGAGGGCCGGTGCTTCTGCCTGGCAGCGGGCAGGTGCTGGATCCGTGCGTGTATAGAGATCTCCAGAAGTGCAAGGGAGAGATGCTGATCACCACAGATGGCACCACCTTGCTGGGGGCAGATGATAAGGCGGGAATCGCCGAGATCTTAACGGCTATACAGACTATACAGGAAAAAAGCCTGCCCCATCCCCGCCTGTGTGTGGCCTTTACACCGGATGAAGAAATTGGCGAAGGCGCTCTGCTTTTTGATTTGGAACGGTTTGGCGCGGATTTTGCCTACACAGTGGATGGCGGAGACGTGGGCGAGGTGGAGTGCGAAAACTTCAATGCAGCAGCGGCGACCGTCAGTTTCAGGGGAATATCGGTGCACCCCGGTACAGCCAAAAACTTAATGGTCAACGCACAGAATCTGGCCATGGAATTCCATGGCATGCTGCCGGCCGATCAGCGTCCGGAGCACACCGAGGGCCGGGAGGGATTTTTCCATCTCTGCAGCATGGTGGGCACGGTAAGCTCGGCCAAACTGGGGTATATCATTCGGGATCATGACCGGGAAACCTTTGAAAAACGCAAAGCCCTGATGAAAAACGCGGCGGAGTTTTTGAATCAGAAGTATGACGGCGAGTATGTGCACCTGGAAATCTCCGACACATATTTTAATATGTTGGAGATTATCCAAAATCACTGGCACTTGATGGAGCATGCCTGCGAAGCGGTGCGCCTGGCAGGCCTGGAGCCTAAAATCCTGCCGGTAAGAGGCGGAACGGATGGTGCGGCTCTCAGCTTTAAGGGGCTGCCCTGCCCGAATTTGGGCACGGGAGGTTTTAATTTCCACGGGGAAAGCGAGTTTATTACCGCAGAGAGGATGGATAGGGCTGTGGAAGTGCTCCTTCAGCTTGCGCAATTGTACAGCCGGCCCATTTGATAACAGGCAATGTGATTTCGAGTTGGTCCGGCACGGGAAGAGATCCGTTCGGAAAATCTTGCTTTTGCATAAAAGAAAGATTATAATAATTAGGATTCTTCTTTCCGTGCCGGAATGTTTTTGTTATTTTGAGAAAAGCAAAACAGAAAACGCAGCGATGAAAAATCTGCCTCCGTAGTTAAATGGATATAACAAACCCCTCCTAAGCCCGATGTGAGCATATCACTTCACAAAGCTTGGAAAAACGGATAAGAGTTCGAACAGAACAAATAGTAAAAGATGTACCTATCACTTGACTGCAAAGAAAAGTGAGAAGCAAATCTTTCATAAACCAAGGCAAAATCGGGATACCGATTAGCAGAAAACTGAATAGGTCAGCCGGACCGGAAGGGTTAAAAAACCTTGAAAATACGGCATTTCTTGACAGGTCTCCGTAGCTCAGCAGGATAGAGCGTTCGCCTCCTAAGGAAATGTTTAACAGAGAAATTTTGAAAAATTCATTTCTTGATTGGAGTTCGACTCGCCGTTCACTTTTCACGGGTTTTGCTAACGCAGAACTCAGGATATCGTGTTCGTTAGCAAAATCGCCTTCGAAAATCGACGAGAAAATCGACGGATCTTCTAATCCAAACAGAGTTCAAAAGGAACACCGGTCCTTACCCGGAAGGCTGAAAAGCCTTGAAAAATAAGGTTTTTTTGAATAAATGTCTCTGTAGCTCAGCAGGATAGAGCGTTCGCCTCCTAAGCGAAAGGCCGTGGGTTCGAATCCCGCCAGGGACGCCAGTCAACAACCGCGGAAGATACGAAAAATGTCTTCCGCGTTACTTTTTTCAGAGATTTTGAGGCCGTTTTCCGCTAACATAGAAAGGGGTCCTCTTGCAGATATCCAATATTCGAGCCGAAATGCTAATCGGCCGAAAATGCCGCTTCTGAGGCTTCTGCTAAATCCGGCGGCCTGTCAACTGTTCTCCGTTGTTTCTCTATGTATTTCTGTGCAGAAAAGCCTGTTTTCGGGCTGAAATTTCCGAGGATTCCATATCGTGAGAAATTTTTCTGCAAAGAAATTTGAGAGGCCTTTAGCGGAGAGGGTTTTAAATCTTTGAAAATCCAAAATCGCCCGCCTGGGTTAGCCGGTGGGAAGAGAAATCATAATTTTTGGGAGGGTAAGGTTATGACACTTAAAGATATAAGTAACGGTCCAGACTGGATAATGTGGGTGGCATTTGTTATTTTAGCTTTAATGAGTATAGTATTACTTACTGGTCGTGGTGCAGGTCTAATTGCAGGATATAATACAGCAAGTAAATCAGAAAAAAGCAAATATGACGAAAAGAAATTATGTAGAGTCACAGGAGCAGGAATGTCTGTGATAACTGTTTTGGTTCTTGTAATGGCGATATGGGAAGAAATTATGCCAGCCGTATTTGCATACATTTTTCTTGCAATTACGTTAATTGATTGTGTAGTTATGATTGTATTTATGAATACTGTTTGTAAGAGATAAATTTCAGTTCGCTCTCTCCCTCACAATTAAATAATCGATATCTTACATAGCCCCGTGGTGACGAAAATCACTGCGGGGCTTTTGTCATTTCAGGACTTCCCTGAGATGTAACACTTCAAGGAGGATATCGCTATGAGTAAGACAAAAGTGATCGATGGTATCAGATACCATGCAGACCGTCCGGATAGCTGCCGCGCCTGTTATTTCTATAAGAACAAGGCCATCGGCTGCATTCTGGGCAAGGAGAACTGCTACTACCTGGCAGAGGTCGTGATGACCGAACAGGAAAAGAAATGTGAAGGCTGCTGCTATGCCAAGGGCCAACCCTGTGTCAGCGCCTGCTGTTACAAGGACCTGGACAAATGGCTTCAGGAAAGACGTAAGAAAGCTGGTGGTTCCCATGAGTAAAGCCGAGGAACGCTTCCGCCATTACGAGAAGTTAGTAAAGAAGGCCGGTGATCAGGCGCCTGCAAGCTGCAGAAAGTGTCCTTACTACCAGCCGGATTTCAAGTACCGCTCCTGTCTGTATGCACGCTGCCCCTTCGAGAAGCACCGCTCCACTCTTCGTGATAAGCCTCTGAAGAAGGACAAGTTCGTGAAGGAGGTGGTGAAGTTGGGTGTTTGATTATTTTTACGGGGCGCAGTCGGATCAGTTTTCCTTCTATCGTGTCCCCAAGGTGATGTTCACGGATCCCGCCTTTCAGGATGTGTCCGCAGAAGCCAAGATACTGTACGGACTCTTTCTGGACCGCATGGGCTTATCCGCCAGAAACAACTGGGTGGATGAACAGGGCCGTGTGTATATCATCTACACCATCGACCAGATCATGAAGGCCATCGGTTGCAGTGATAAAAAGGTCAACCGGATGCTTCGTGAACTGGAGGTGGTTGCCGGACTGATCGAGAGAAAACGCCAGGGACTTGGGAAGCCAAATCTCATCTATGTGAAGAACTTTTTGTCCGTAGGACAGAATGGTCGGATCTTGAATCGTAAAATGGACGATTCTGGAGTCGTAGAAACGCAGATTCTGGAATCTGCCGAAATACGAGGTAGTAATACTGAGATAAATAATACTGAATATAGTGATACTGATCCTTTCTTATCGGCAGATAGGAACGAAGGGATGCGTGAGCGTGCTCAGTATGAAAGTTATTTCAGAGAAAGCCTTTATTTCGATCTTCTGCTTCAGGACCATCGCTTTGAAGAGGAAACTCTGGAAGGCATTCTGGATCTGCTGGTGGATACCTGTTGTTCCAAACGGAAGACCATCCGTATTGCCGGAGATGATAAGCCAACCGAAGTGGTCAAGAGCAGGCTCATGAAGCTCACCAAGGACCATATCGATTACGTGCTCATCTGCCTGCAGAAGAATACGACCGAGGTCCGCAACATGAAGCAGTATCTGCTGGCCACTCTCTTCAATGCCCCGACGACCATCAGCCCATACTACCAGGCATGGGTGAACAACGACATGGCTTCCGGCAAGTTTTAAGGAGGTGGTTACAAAGAAATGCAGAACAAAGCAACGGTTATCGCCTGTGTAAACCAGAAAGGCGGAACCGGTAAGACCTGCACAGCTGAGAATCTTGGGATCGGCATGGTGCAGGAAGGTAAGAAAGTCCTTCTGGTGGACATGGATCCGCAGGCCAGCCTCACGATTTCCTTAGGATATCCGAGGCCCGATGACCTGCCGGTGACGGTGTCCGATCAGATGTCGAAGGTCATGCAGGATATGCCCATTCCCTTAAAGGAAGGTATCCTGACGCACGAAGAAGGCGTGGACCTGATGCCTGCGAGCATTGCTCTGTCAGGCTTGGAGGTCTCCTTGGTAAATGCCATGAGCAGAGAATCTATTCTCAAGCAGTACTTGGAGCCTCTGAAAAAGGAATACGACTTCATTATCCTGGACTGTATGCCTTCCCTTGGAATGCTTACGGTCAATGCACTGGCTGCGGCGGACCAGCTGGTAGTGCCGGTTCAGGCACAGTATCTCTCCGCAAAGGGTCTGGAGCAGCTGCTTCAGACCGTCAATAAGGTGAAACGGCAGATCAATCCGAAGCTCCGGGTGGAAGGAATTCTCCTTACGATGGTGGATTCCCGAACCAACAATGCCAAGGAGATCACTTCTCTTATCCGGGAAGCCTACGGCAGTAAGCTGAAGGTCTTCGATGTGGAGATTCCCAGATCTGTCCGTGCAGCCGAGATCAGTGCCGAGGGCAAGAGCATCTTTGCTCATGATCCCGGTGGAAAGGTAGCTGATGCCTATCGAACGCTTACGAAGGAGGTGATCCACGATGCCGAAAAAAGGCGCAAACATCAGCTTGAGCAGTTACGATGATATCTTCGAAACAGATGCGAGCCGCGCTGAGGCAAAACAGGAACGCATTCAGAGTATTTCGATACTTGATCTGCTTCCTTTCGAGAATCATCCGTTTAAGGTAGTCGATGATGAGGCGATGCTGAGGACGACCGAAAGCATTGCCCAGTATGGTGTGCTGACTCCTATCATCGCGAGGCCTTTGGAAGATGGCGGTTATGAGATCATCTCCGGGCACCGGCGAGTTCATGCAGCCGAAGCCGCAGGACTGGATGAGGTTCCGGTCATTGTCCGCGATATGACGGATGATGAAGCAACGGTCCTCATGGTAGACAGCAACCTGCAGCGAGAAAGCATTCTGCCCAGTGAGAGGGCTTTTGCTTATAAGATGAAGATGGAAGCCATGGGACGTCAGGGTGAGCGCACGGATTTAACTTGTGGTCAAGTTGGCCACAAGTCCGCAGGAGCCAAAACGAGAGATATTCTGGCTGAACAATCAGGAGATAGTGCTCGTCAGGTCCAGCGTTTCATCCGTCTCACCAACCTGATCCCCGACCTTCTCGAGATGGTGGATCAGAAGCAGATATCCTTCAACCCTGCGGTAGAACTGTCCTACCTGAAACCCGAGGAACAGGAAATCTTTATGGAAGCCATGGATATGGCGCAGACAGCCCCCTCCCTTTCCCAGGCACAGCGAATGAAAAAGCTGAGTCAGGAAGGTGGATTTACACTGGATGCCGTCAGAGAGATCATGACCGAAGTAAAGAAAGGTGATCTGGAACGTGTCACCTTTAGAAATGAAACACTCCGCAAATACTTCCCCAAGTCATACTCCACCCAGCAGATGCAGGATACCATCATCAAGCTGCTGGAACAGTGGCAAAAGCGCAAGCAGCGTGACCAGGGACGATAATCACATGAGCACTGTCAAAACACTACCTTTTGACGGTGCTTTTTCTATTTTACGAAAAGGAGAACTTACGATGAACAAGTTTGATATGAATCAGATGAGAAAGCAGGTCGAGGCCATGCACAGACTGAAGGCTGAGGCACAGGCCGTGGAACACATCGGTGAGAGCTTCGATGCTCTTGAGGCTGAGATCGGTGAGGTTGCCGAGCTTCTGGAGGAGCTGGGCGATGCCCTGATCACTGTCTCCGAGATGCTCACCGGCATTCTCTCCGAGGGTGATGAGAATGATGAGGAGAATGACGAGATTGACGAGGATGATGATTACGACTGCGGCGATTGCTGCGAATGCTGTCAGTGTCCCTTCCGTGCCATCATGGATGCATCCGATGGCGAGATCCACTTCTTTGAGATGCGATAAGGAGGTGCGCTATGGATTTTGAACAGTTTCAGGAACAGGCCATGGAGGCTGTGAAGGAGCATTTCCCGGAGCTGTCTGTGGAAATGCAGGAAGTAAACAAGCTGCAGGGCCAGTCCTACACCGGTATGGCGGTGAAGCCCGAAGGCAGCAACATTGCCGCAACCATCAACCTGCAGCCGGTGTTTGACCGTGTGGAAGCCGGAGATATGTCCGTCGATGCGGCCATCCGCAGTGTGATCGACACGGTCTCTCAGGTATCTGCCAACATGCCTCAGTTTGATGTCCGTACTCTCATGGATTATGACCAGATGAAGGATACGCTGACCATGCAGATGATCCCGGTTGCGGGTAATGAGAATCGTCTGAATGACATTCCTCACCAGATCGTGGAAGACATGGCAGTCGTGTACCGCTTCGAGATGGAGAGCAATGAGCAGGGATCCTCCAGCATTCTGGTAACCAACACTATGGTCCAGAACTACGGGATCGAGCCGGATCAGCTCCATGCCGATGCTTTGGAGGCAGCCCAGCAGAATCATCCGGCAACGCTCCGCAACATGAACGATGTGATGCGGGAGCTGATGGGGGACTTCGGTGCTTCCATGATCCCCGATGAGCCTTCTCCTCTGTGGGTAGCCTCTATTGAAGGCGGCCAGAATGGTGCCTGCGCCATTCAGTATCCCGGCTTTATGGACCAGGCGGCAGAGACCCTGGGCGGAGACTTCTTCGTCCTCCCTTCTTCTGTCCATGAGGTGCTGTTTATCCCGGATGACGGCAGCATGGAGCTTGCCAATCTGGAAGAAATGGTCCAGTCCATCAACCAGACCGAGGTGGCTCCGGCAGACAGGCTTTCCGACAGCGTGTTCCACTATGACAGTGAAGCCCGCATTTTCGAGAATGCCAGGACTTTTGAGGCCCGTGAGGCAATGCAGGAACAGATGCTGGCAGATGAACCTGCACCCGGCATGAGCTTTTGGGAAGCCGAGCAGGCAGAAAGCATTACTGTTCTCATGGTCAATCCCGGAGAAAGACCTTATGAGATGCAGGTCGGTACCGAACTGGAGGATCTGCAGGCTGTGGTCGGCGGAAGCATCGAGGTAGCATACCCCTTCGATGACAATGTCGGCCTGATCATGAATGAGGAGGGCAAGCTGGAAGGACTTCCTTTGAACCGTGCGCTTCGCGATGACCAGGGAGAGGTCTATGACATCGTCGCCGGTCCTTTCATGGTAGTCGGCCTTACTGAAGACAGCTTCGGCTCTCTTACCAAGGAGCAGTTGAGCAAGTTTTCGGATATGTTCCAGCAGCCCGAGGGCTTCATCAAGATGGGTAAGAGCATTATGGCTTTTCCTATTCCTGAGGAGAGCACTGAAAAGAAGCCGAAGGAAGCAGTTCATGCGGCCGAAAAGGCAAAAAAGGCTGCAAAGCCCAAGCACAAAAAGTCCGAGCATGACGGGCACTAAGGAGGAATGAGTTATGTCTGATTGGAGAGGCTGGGGTTCCGAAATCAAAGAAAGGTTCAATAAGGAGCTTGCTCCGGAATCCCTCGGTTCTGATTTTGTAGATTACCAGGAGTACTTTGGTGAGGATTTTACTATTGACCATCTTCTGAAAATTCAGGAGGTAAAGGCAAAGGCATTGATTGCCGGTGCGATCGCAGACTTCCCTGAGTATCTGTTTGACCAACTGGGCGTAATGCAGAACACCCCTGGAATGCCTACGATTGCAAAAGGACTCGAAAACCTTACAGATTTTCTGGAACAGCGTTTCGCAGAATAAGTAAAAGGAGGTACAGAATGGAGGTGATCATTTTTGCAGGAGGAAATCGAAAACAGGACGGTGAACCTGGCCATCAGTACGACTAGGCTTACGGCCAATACCCTGATTGCAGGCTTCAAAAAGTATATGCAGCACAGGGCCAATGTGAAGGCAAAGAATGCCAATGAAAAGCCTGTCGGTAAGCAGTCCATCAAGGAACTGATCGGTCAGAACCAGGGTGTTTCCAGCATCGATATCGCGAAAACCGATATCCGTGGCTTTGAGAAATATGCCCGAAGCTATGGCGTTGACTATGCCATCGTGAAGGATAAGACCGGTGAGATTCCGAAGTATGTCTGCTTTTTTAAGGCAAGAGATGCGGACGCACTGACCTCCGCATTCAATGCTTATACAGCAGATGTTCTGAAGAGTAAGGAAAAGCCGAGCGTTCTGAAACAGCTGAGCAAGCTGAAGGAGATCGTGGCTGCGCTGCCTGCAAAGGTACTGCAGAAACAGAAAGAGAGGGTTCAGGACCGATGAATACAAAGAAACTGAAAAAGGTCCTGATCCTCTCCCTCCCTTATGTACTGCTTGGCCTGGTCTGTACCAATATCGGTGAGGCTTGGAGACTGGCAGAAGGAGCTGACTACTCCAAAAAGCTGGTCTCCTTTTTCAGTATGGTGGGTGTTGCTTTCAGTAACCCGATGCCGAGTTTCCATCCACTGGATCTCTTCATCGGTGCAATCTGCTGTGGTGGCTTAAGGCTTGCCGTGTATCTTCGCGGCAAGAACGCCAAGCACTATAAGCACAACGAGGAATACGGCTCTGCCCGCTGGGGTGGACCGAAGGATATCGAGCCATTTATGGACCCGGTGTTCGAAAACAACGTGATTCTCACCAGGACGGAACGCCTCATGATGGGCAACCGTCCGAAGAACCCGGCACATGCCAGAAATAAAAACGTACTGATCATCGGCGGTTCCGGTTCCGGTAAGACCCGCTTCTGGATCAAGCCGAACCTGCTTCAGCTGCATAGTTCTTACGTTTTAACTGACCCAAAAGGCACAACGCTTCTTGAGGTTGGTAATGCCTTTGTCCATGCAGGGTACCGGATCAAGATCTTCAACACCATTAACTTCAAAAAGTCGATGCATTACAATCCATTTGCCTATATCCATTCGGAGAAGGACATCCTGAAGTTGACCACGACTCTCATGGCCAACACCAAGGGCGATGGCAAGGGCGGCGATCCGTTCTGGGACAAGGCGGAAACGCTGCTCTACTGTGCACTGATCGGCTATATCCACTATGAAGCACCGAAGGAGGAACAGAACTTTGCCACTCTGATCGAGTTCATCAACGCCATGGAGGTCCGTGAGGATGACGAAGAGTTCCAGAATCCGGTGGATCTGATGTTTGAAGCACTGAAGAAACAGAAGCCTGACCACTTCGCAGTCCGCCAATATGCCAAGTTCAAGCTTGCGGCGGGCAAAACTTTGAAGTCCATTTTGGTCTCAGCTGGTGCCAGGCTTGCTCCCTTCGATATTCAGGAGATCCGTGACATCACCATGTATGACGAACTGGAGCTGGATACCCTGGGAGATGAAAAAACTGCCCTGTTCCTGATGATGTCAGATACAGACGGCAGCTTTAATTTCCTGATCAGTATGATCTACACGCAGCTCTTTAACCTGCTGTGTGAGAAGGCAGACGATGTATACGGAGGCAGACTTCCGGTGCATGTGCGCTGCCTGATCGATGAGATGGCGAACATCGGCCAGATTCCGAACCTGGAGAAGCTGATCGCCACCATCCGAAGCCGTGAGATCTCAGCCTGTCTCGTGCTGCAGGCCAAGTCACAGCTGAAAGCAATCTATAAGGACAATGCCGATACCATCATCGGTAACTGCGATACGCAGATCTTCTTAGGCGGCAGTGAGCCTTCCACTCTGAAAGACCTGGCCGAAGCTCTGGGCAAGGAAACGATCGATACCTTCAATACCTCGGATACACGAGGCAATAGTCCCAGCTACGGCACGAACTATCAGAAGCTTGGCAAGGAACTGATGAGCCGGGATGAACTGGCGGTCATGGAAGGCAGCAAATGCATCCTGCAGCTGCGCGGCGTTCGTCCTTTTCTGTCAGATAAGTACGATCTGACACAGCACCCGAACTTCAAATACACGGCAGACAGTGACAAGAAGCTGCTCTTCGACATTGAGAAATTCCTGGATACCAGGGCAAAGCTCAAGGCAAGCGATGAGTTTCTGGTCATTGAAGCTTAAAGGTAAGGAGGTAAAACGAAATGGCTTATGAAGCCGGTTTTGTAAATGACGGGATCCCTGATTTCGTCAAAGAAGCCGAGGAAATGATGGCGAGGGGTGAGATGATCACGCCGCCTGCAGCCGAAGAGATCACCATTAAGTTCGGTAAGGGCTTAGTGAGTGAACCCTTCACTTCCAAGGCAGGTAAGGAACTGGTTGAGGTAAAGATCCCCAACTCGGATCCTGTAGATAAGCGTCCCTGGGAAAGCTTTGTGATCTCTCCTAAGATGATCCATGACAACCAGTTTGGTAAGGGCGTCTGGATGAAGGTCGCAGAGGATGCAACATTTACCGTATCCCGCCCGGTTAGGACCGGAATCGATGAAAGCGGCAAAGGCATCTGGTCCAAGGAGACTCGTCAGGTTTCCAGTACGAAACTTAAGAGCATGCTGGAAGCCTATAAGGATAGGGACAGAGGCTCTGTTCTCTCGGATCTGTCCGCAAAAAAAGCTGATGGCCATGCTCCCTCGGCACCTAAGTCCCCGAAGAAACTGGAACAGTCAAGGTAAGGAGAAAGTATGGCAAAATTCATCTACACCGGCCAGGAATATCTGAATGCTGACCACATCATCAGCATCGATACTGTGCCGAACGAATCTACGATCTGGATCCGTCTATATACCGGAGAAAAGTATGCCAGGAGCAAGAAATACCTGGAAGAGATCCTCGATATCTTAGGCTATTACGACAGCCAAAAGGTCGAGATCCACATTTAATCACTATTGTTTATAAGTCTTCTGTGAGAAAACAGAAGGCTTTTCTTTTGCCCTGATGCAGGAGCATGTCCAGTGGCAAACCACTGCGGTTAGCTGATAAAAAAGAACGGTCACAGGTGACAAGCCAAAGCATCATGGCAGCAACCACTATTTTTTAAGAAGCCCAAAGCGGCAAGGAGGATTTTATTATGGCATTTTTCAACAGCGCAGTAACTGTTCTGCAGACTCTCGTAGTAGCACTCGGTGCAGGTCTTGGTATCTGGGGTGCGATCAACCTTCTGGAAGGTTACGGTAACGATAACCCCGGTGCAAAGTCCCAGGGTATGAAGCAGCTTATGGCTGGCGGCGGCGTAGCCCTCATCGGTATCACCCTGGTACCTCTGCTTTCCGGTCTCTTCGGTTAATCCGAACAGAGTCTGACTGCTTGCCGGAGCAGTAAATCCGGCCGGGCGGCGAAAGCTGCCTGTTACATATAGAATCCTTGCTATCATTATGTTATAATTAGAAATTAATCAACCATTTGGTGAGATGATAGGAGGAATGATATATGTATAAGAGCGCTCAAGTGGCGAATTTTAATATTGTTTTTGGCGACGAAGAAAAGCCTATGTTGGACTACTTTGATTCAGTGATAATCCCGGCATTAACTTCTGGTATTTCAAAAGTTGTAGATGATAATGAATACAGATTTATGAATATTAATATCTCTAAGAGCAAAGGAGATATTTATGTACTAACAGGGATTTTAGTCAAAAAAACAATTCTTGAAATAAAATCAGATATTAATGAAGCTGGTGAATTAGTAGAGAAAGATGAAAAATATTCAGCTGCACCATACTCGTCATTTGTGATTAACCTTTTGAATCATAGAATGATTTTTATGCCTAACCAGAAGGGGAGTCCTTCGCTTTCAAATTTTCGGAGCACTGTAAAGTATGTTATAGATGCATATACAAGACGTAAGAATACTGAACTTGAGGATGATAATAAATTAGAATACGCGTTGATAAATGTTGTGGGTATTCCGAGTGCTAAGACCATGGATGAATTGCTGGAAAATGTAGAAAAGATCAATAGCTTGACTCTTAGATTTTATCCATTGAATGGTGATATCGATTATTCCGATGCATTTGGTATTCTTACTAAAGAAATGCGTGAAGAAGTTGGCTCCAAGAGAGGTGAAATAGTTTTTAAAAGTCCAAAATCAATTTCAGGTGTAAAGAAAATACTGGAAAAGGCAGCCGGAACAATTGATCCCATATTACGAGTTGTCACAAAAGGAAAAAGCAAAGCTACTTTAAAAGATTATGAATTATCTGAAAAATATCAGATTGAGGTTGGCGATGATATGGACATTGATAAGGAAGGTGAGCAGCTAGTTGATAAAATTGATGAAATTGACACAATGCAGTTTACTAGTGAACTGCATGCTGCGATTTATGAAAGAAATAAGGGGAAGATAATCCCTTTTGTGAATAAGAGGCGGTGATTAAAATTAATACGGAAAAAGCGTTGAATAATGCGGAGAACTTAAAGAAAAATAGCAGTTCTCAAAAAGTTTTTTTTGATTCTTTAGCAATACTAAAACCAACACAGGAGAGTTGGAAAAGAAAGCTGTTTCTTCTTGTAATTGAAGCGATTGCGGCAATAATCATGGCTAAACAGGTTAATACAATTAGCATGACAAAAGATATTGTAATGGTACTGATTACGATACTCATTGCTTTACTTGCAATTGTTTTTACAGGTTATGCTTTTTTTCAGGCATTGATAAATGATAAATTACTGGTTGTGTTATTGAGTGTTGACGATGAAAA
This sequence comes from Allofournierella massiliensis, assembly GCF_021531255.1. Taxonomy (GTDB): domain Bacteria; phylum Bacillota; class Clostridia; order Oscillospirales; family Ruminococcaceae; genus JAFBIO01. The sequence goes on from NZ_JAFBIO010000001.1 coordinate 33,726, forward strand.
AAAGGGAAACTTGTCGAATACAAATAAATATTTTGCTGAGGTAATGGTTTTTCAGCTGTTTTGTTTGCTGATGAATCTTGGAGCAATTATCGCAACAATTATAATGCCTCCAGAATGGTTTTGGTTGTCTAACAATGTAGCAAATGAGATATTAGCATCTATCTTGATTATATGTCTTCTTCATTGCAATGTTGAAAGCATTTGCGAGATGGGAAGCTTTATCTTTAATGTCTTTCAATTGTTTAATCTTCATGCCTACTCAAGGATGGTAGAAATAAATGAAAATGAAAATGGGAAGTGAGAACTTCCCTGGATACATATCCCAGTTACTGGTTCACACCAGCGACTGGGATATTTTTATGCCCTTCCGTCCGCAGGTGCACATGCGGTCAGAGGGGCTTTGTTGTTTATCAACCATATGATCAGCCCGCAGGTCCATCCAACTATATTCGGGATCCGGGCAAGGAGGAAATTACTATGGCATTTTTCAACAGCGCAGTCACTGTACTGCAGACTCTCGTAGTGGCACTCGGTGCAGGTCTTGGTATCTGGGGTGCGATCAACCTTCTGGAAGGTTACGGCAACGATAACCCGGGTGCTAAGTCCCAGGGTATGAAGCAGCTCATGGCTGGCGGCGGCGTAGCCCTCATCGGTATCACTCTGGTACCTCTGCTCTCCGGTCTCTTCGGTTAATCGGCAAAGGAGGTAATCACCTTTGGAAAGCATTCTCCAACAGATTCAGGATTGGCTCAAGGAAATGCTCATTTCCGGAATCATGAATAATCTGTCGGGCTTGTTTGACTCGGTGAACGACCAGGTTGGCGATATCGCAACGCAGGTGGGAACCTCTCCGGCGAGCTTTTCGCCGGGGGTGTTCTCTCTGATCCGGAACGTTTCCGAGTCAGTCATTGTCCCGATAGCAGGAATCATCCTGACCTTTATCGTGTGCTATGAGCTGATTCAGCTGATCATCGACCATAACAACCTGGCCAATTTTGAAACCTGGATCTTTTTCAAATGGATCTTCAAGACCTTTGTCGCTGTGACTCTGATCACCAACACCTTCAATATCGTGATGGCGGTGTTCGATGTCTCGCAGCATGTGATAAGCAGCTCCGGCGGTATCATCGGAGGCAGCACGGCCGTGACCGACAGTATGCTGGCAACCCTGGAGACGAACCTGGCGGAAATGGAGCTCGGACCACTATTGGGTCTTTTCGCTCAAAGCATGATCATAGGCCTGACCATGAAGATCATCGGTATCATCATCTTCGTTATCGTCTACGGACGAATGGTGGAGATCTACCTGATGACGAGCCTGGCTCCCATTCCCTTTGCTACCTTTGCAAATCGGGAACAGAGTCAGATCGGTCAGAACTACCTGAGATCCCTGTTTGCCCTCGGCTTCCAGGGCTTTCTCATCATGATCTGCGTCGCGATTTATGCGGTGCTGGTCCAGTCAGTTGCAGTTGCGGATCCCATCAATGCGATCTGGGGTCTGATCGGATATACCGTGCTTCTGTGCTTCACGTTATTTAAGACAGGCAGTCTGGCAAAGAGCGTCCTGCACGCACACTAAGAAGGAGGTTTCAAATTGGCAGCGTATATCAGTGTGCCCCGCGATTTAAGCAGGGTCAAAAGTAAAATCTTATTCAACCTGACCAAACGTCAGCTGCTTTGCTTCGGAGCGGCGGCACTCATCGGAGTGCCGTCTTTCTTTTTACTCAAGAAAGCCGGAAATGTTTCCATGGCAGCCATCTGCATGATCGTCATCATGCTTCCTCTCTTTTTCCTCGGAATGTATGAGAGAGACGGACAGCCACTTGAGGTCATTGCAAAGCAGTTCATTCAGGCCAAATTCGTGAGGCCGAAGGTCCGTCCCTATCAGACGGATAACTATTATGCCATCCTGATGCGTCAGGAACAGGCGGAAAAGGAGGTAAATGCAATTGTTTGCAAAGCTGAGAAAAGGGCGCAGTCAGGCAAAGGCAGCACCCGTAAATCTTCCTAAAAACCTGACCAAGGAAGAATATAACAAGATCAGTGAGATCGTGGAGACGGCCAGAAGAAATGACGGCATTCCCCGCACCGCCCAGCAGTCCATCCCGTTTCAGCGCATGTTCGCGGATGGCATCTGCCGTGTAACGGACAACTATTACACCAAAACCATCCAGTTTCAGGATATCAACTACCAGCTGGCACAGCAGGAGGATCAGAGAGCCATCTTTGAGGAATGGTGCGGTTTCCTGAACTTTTTCGACAGTTCCATTCACTTCGAGCTGTCCTTCATGAACATGGCGACCGATGCGGAAAGCTTCGAGCAGAGTATCCGTATCCCGCACAGGAAGGATAACTTCAATCCCATCCGTACCGAGTACAGCGACATGCTGAAAATGCAGCTTGCCCAGGGTAATAACGGTCTTACCAAGACCAAGTATATTACCTTCGGCATTGAGGCTGCTTCCATGAAGGAGGCAAAGCCCCGTCTGGAGCACATTCAGACTTCTCTGCTTCACAACTTCAAGCGGATCGGTGTCACTGCTCAGGCACTGGACGGTATGGAGAGGCTCAGACTCATGCATGCCATGTTCCATATGGGAGAACCGGATAAGTTCTACTTCGACTGGAGCTGGCTTGCTGAAAGCGGACTTTCTGTAAAGGACTTTATTGCTCCTACTTCCTTTGCTTTCCCCGGAAGCAGGAAGTTTCAGATGGGCGGCACCTATGGCTGCATGAGTTATCTGCAGATCACCGCATCGGATCTTTCCGATGAGATGCTGAAGTACTTCCTGGAAATGGACTCCAGCCAGGTCATCACCATGCACCTGCAGTCTGTAGACCAGAATGCAGCCATCAAGCAGATCAAGCACACCATTACGGAGCTTGATCGAAGCAAGATCGAGGAGCAGAAAAAGGCAGTCCGTGCCGGTTATGACATGGATATCATCCCTTCCGACCTTGCCACCTATGGTAAGGATGCGAAGGCACTCTTAAAGGAATTGCAGTCTCAGAATGAGCGTATGTTCCTTCTGACTTTCCTTGTCATGTCCACCGGCAGGACCGAGCAGGAACTGGAAATGAACTATTTCCGTGCCAGTTCTCTGGCTCAGAAGTATAACTGCAACCTGAGAAGACTGGACTTTCAGCAGGAGCAGGGCCTTATGAGCAGCCTGCCTCTTGCCTATAACCAGATCAATATTCAGAGACAGATGACTTCCAGCTCTGCGGGAATCATCATTCCCTTCACCACCCAGGAACTGTTCCAGGAGGAGCCCGGTGCTCTGTACTATGGCCTGAATGCCATTTCCAATAACCTGATCATGGTGGACCGGAAGAAGCTGAAGAACCCGAACGGCCTAATCCTTGGTACTCCCGGTTCCGGTAAGTCTTTCAGTGCGAAGCGTGAGATCGCCAATGCCTTCCTGGTAACGGATGACGATGTTATCATCTGCGACCCTGAGGCAGAGTATGCGGCACTAGTAGCGAAGTTCGAGGGCCAGGTCATCAAGATCAGCCCGGCCAGCACCCAGTATATCAACCCCATGGATATCAATGAGTCCTATTCCGAGGAGGACAATCCTGTTGCCTTGAAGAGTGATTTCATCCTCTCCCTCTGCGAGCTGATCGTGGGCGGCAAAGAAGGCCTCCAGCCTATTGAAAAGACGGTTATCGACCGTTGTGTGCATCAGATCTATCAGAAATACTTCGAGGATCCCAGTCCCGAAAATATGCCAATTCTTGAAGATCTGTACGATGCGCTGATGGCCCAGGAGGAAAAGGAAGGCCGCCATGTGGCAACTGCCCTTGAAATCTATGTAAAGGGCTCCCTGAATCTGTTCAACCATCGCACCAATGTCGATATCCAGAACCGTCTGGTCTGCTATGACATCAAGGAGCTTGGTAAGCAGCTTAAGAAGATCGGTATGCTGGTCGTTCAGGATCAGGTCTGGGGCCGTGTTACTGCCAACCGTTCTGCAGGTAAGACTACCCGCTACTATATGGATGAGTTCCACCTGCTCTTAAAGGAGGAACAGACGGCGGCATATTCCGTTGAGATCTGGAAGCGTTTCCGTAAGTGGGGCGGTATTCCTACCGGTATCACCCAGAACGTAAAGGATCTTCTGTCTTCCCGTGAGGTTGAGAACATCTTCGAGAACTCCGACTTCGTGTATATGCTGAACCAGGCTGCCGGTGACCGTCAGATCCTGGCGCAGCAGCTGAACATTTCCCCTCATCAGCTGTCCTATGTCACGCACTCCGGTGAAGGTCAGGGACTTCTGTTCTACGGAAATGTCATCCTGCCCTTTGTAGATCGTTTCCCGACTGACCTTGAACTGTATAAGATCATGACCACCAAGCTTTCGGAGGTACAGGAAGCGAAGGAGGGCTAAATGGCAAAGAAGAAAACTAAGAATTCCAAGTTCCGTTCGGAAGCGGACCGTTCCTCTGCAAGAGGCAGGAAAATGCGCTTCTCGAAGAAGGAAGTAAGTCCTGAGGAGCTTGCCGGAAGAAAGGCCAGGAACAAGCGAGCAGCCCAGCGAGGGGCTGCCGCTACTGCCTCCGGCTCTGTTCACAGCCGTGTTCACAAGGCAAATGAGGATGAAAACGTCGGAACGGAAGCGATGGATTACGGTACCGAAGCTGCAGAAGGTACTGTCAGGACTGCGGATAAGGCAGTCTACAGTGCAAAAATGCACGGAAGAAAACAGCCGGAAACAGTTGATGCTGAGACCGGAGGTTCCAATCCTGCTTCGAAGCTGAAGCAGAAGGAAGATATCAAGCGTCAGTATGCTTCTGCAAAACGAAGCGAAGGCGGTGCAGCTGCAGCCTCCGGTGCAGGAAAAGCGAAGGACGGCGCAAAGAAATCCAAGGAAGCAGCTGAAAAAAGCAGTGAGCTTTTGGATAAGCTGACCAAGTTTATCGGGGAACATTCCAAAGAGATTCTGCTCGTTGCAGCACTGGGACTTCTCGTAATGGTCATAGCTTCGTCAGTATCCTCCTGTTCTGCCTTCCTGCAGAGTAGCACCAATGTGGTAATCGCTACCAGCTTCACTGCGGAGGACGCGGATATCCGTGGTGCCAATGATGATTACAAAGCATTAGCCCAGGCACTTCTTGCCCAGGCCAACAATGCGGAGCGAAGCCATCCCGGCTATGACGAGTACAACTACTATCTGGATGAGATCGGCCATGATCCTTATCAGCTGGCAGCCTATCTGACTGTCATGTATGAGGATTACACGAGATCTGAAGTTCAGAGTATGCTCAGAAGTCTGTTCGATAGGCAGTATGAGCTGACCTTTGAGGAGGTCGTTGAGGTCAGGTATCGTACCGAGACCAGGACCAGAACCGTTGATTCTTCCTATACCGATCCGGTGACCGGCGAGGTTGTCGATGACAGCTATGAAGAGGAATACGAGGTTCAGGTTCCTTACGACTACTATATCCTCAATGTCACTCTGAAGAATAACAACCTGGGACATGTGATCACTGAGTCCGGCGGCATGGATGCAGATCAGCAGGAACGCTATGCACTTCTGCTTCAGACTAAAGGCAATAAGGCAGATCTCTTTGCCGATGACCCTTATGTGGCATCCAGCGAATACCTGCACTATGACATTCCCGGCGAAGCACTGACGGATGAGCGATTCCGAAAGATGATCACGGAAGCTGAGAAATACCTGGGCTACCCTTATGTCTGGGGTGGAAGCAGTCCTTCCACCAGCTTTGACTGTTCCGGCTTCGTGTCCTATGTCATCAATCACTGCGGTAATGGCTGGAGCGTGGGCAGACTGACGGCCAATGGCCTGAAGGGTATCTGTTCCATTATCCCTGCTTCTTCCGCAAAACCGGGTGACCTGATCTTTTTCCAGGGAACCTATAACACTTCGGGCGCCTCCCATGTCGGTATCTATGTCGGTGACGGCATGATGATCCACTGCGGCAACCCGATATCCTATGCATCTATCAACACATCATACTGGCAGCAACATTTCTACTGCTTTGGCAGGCTGCCGTAAGGAGGTTTTATGGCTACTAAGCTTGAAAGACTGGGTGAAGAACTGGAGAAAGCCCGTGTCAAATACGCCGAGTGGGGCCGTCGTGTGAAGGATCTTGAAGAGCGTTACTCCGAAGAGGAGAACTCCGTCATTCACACCATGGTCCATGCGGCAAACCTTACCCCTGAGCAGCTGGCACAGATCATTGCCATGGCCACTCAGGGAAATGTCGGAGCCTACCCGGAAGGCATGGTCTCCGAGAATGAAGATTACGAAGAGGAGGATCGTTACAACGATGAGACTTAAGAAGATTATGGCAGGCTTCATGGCCTGCGCTACTGTAATGGCAGCCATTCCCGGAATGACTGCCTATGCTTATTCCGGAGAGGAAAATCAGACTACAACTGCAGCATCGACTGCAGAGACCACTTCCGATGCTGTGGAGATCGTCGATATCAGTGATGAGGTCGAGTGGGACGGAAACTTCACCATCGACAGTGACGTTTCATTCTCTCAGGAGGATATCATGGGGCTTATGGGGCTGTTCCTGGGAAGCAACGGCTCCCTGGCCGATAATCCTGTCGGCACTGTGATCGGCGTAGATGGTTCTTATCTGAATGTCCGTGACGGTGCTGGTAAAGAGTATCAGGTGCTGATGCATCTGTTAAACGGCCAGAAGGTTGAAGTGACCGGTGAGGAGGGCGACTGGTATCAGATCACTGTTCCCGAGCAGGTCGGCTATGTGTATAAGGACTATCTGAACATTTCGAACATCAATCCCGACGGCAGCTTTAATATCACCATTGATCAGGAAGCACTTAACGGACTGATGGATCTGGTCATGGGTCTGTTCTTCAAGGACACTTCCACCCCGCCCCTCACTCCCGATGGTAACCTTACTCTGCTCGACGATGTAGGCAGCCCTACCGGTGCAGGCAAGCAGTTCATCACCATGGTTACCAAGTCCGGAAATACCTTCTACCTTATCATCGACCGTGATGATAAGGGCGAGGAAAATGTCCACTTCCTGAACTTGGTTGATGAAGCGGATCTGTTCGCACTGCTTGATGAGGACCAGCAGGCAGCTTATCAGAAGCCTACGGTAACCGTTCCTGCTGAGCAGACTCCGACTGAGGAAAAGCCTGCAGACGAGACTACTGAAAAAGAGAAAGAACAGGAGGTCAAGCCTGAAAAGAACGGCATGAATCCCATGCCGATCCTTCTGGTTATTCTCCTGATGGCTGGTGCAGGTGGTGGTTACTTCTATCTGCAGACCAGGAAGAAAAAGACTGCAGAACAGCAGCGTCCTGATCCGGATGCTGACTACAGCGAGGATGATGACGATGAGGATGTCTACGATATTCCTGAGGAGGACGAAGTAGATGATGCTGAGGCAGATCCTGAGGACGATGATGACTATGCGGAAAGCTATTCGCCTGATGAAGAAGACGAATAAGCGATAAGGGCGATGCCCGGGCGGCCGGAGGGCCGCCTGATACATATCCAGGTTGTTCTTATTGAATAATATGGCAATTACATATGCTAAAATGATGCGAGTATGCTATTATAATAATTGGAGTATTATACGCCTATATAACAATAATAGTCTGGCAAGAAAGGTTGCACCGATGGTTCATAATTTTTGTATAAAGTGTGATGTGTGTGAAAGCATCACAAGAATACGAATTCAGGTTGGATGGCAAGAACGGCATCCTATAGTGATCGCATGTGGGAAATGTGGGATATCACTATCCGGTATGTTTACTACTGACCAAGAAAGTTTACAAATAGGGGCTTCATTTGAGAATGCTTCGGTAGAACCAGGACTTCCTGATGCTGATTTTGTTTTGGAATGTTCTGGAGAATTCCCAACTCAGAGAATGACTGAAGGATATGGGATTGAAGAGTGTGCCATCACCCCGTTTATGTACTGGCAAGGAGTACTTGGTGGTGGAGCAAAGTATAATGAGTTTGGAAGTGCTGTCTGCGATTTTATTGATACATGTCGAGACTGGCCTAAATATAAAAGAGTATTAGAATTGTCCCAAAAGGGAAATCTAGAATTTTTCACGCGAGAAATTAAGAAATTATATCCTCAGGATTTCCTACAATGTCGTAATGAATTAGAAGTTCTTCGTGCTAGTAGAATGATTGAGGTTCAGCATTTTCTGGCACCATTGCGCAAGGATATTCTGGAATTGCCAGAACTTGGAACTAGCATAATGAGATTGAACCATGATCAACTTAAGCAATTTCTAGATTTTTTAAATAGCCATCCGGGCTATACTCTTCAGGATTTGAAAAAGATTATTTTTAAGATCATGGATGAGTTCGTCAGTGTATTTTCATATCTTATTCCAGCTTTCTCTCTTAGCTTTTGCAAACCAGGGACTATTGATTACAGTGTACTTGGAACATCAACAAGTTCCTACGAAGATGTAAAAGGATTTTACGTTGATGTATATGAAGCATTAGGCAATCTACTTATAGTTGCTGTAGGACTAGATGGAATTAGAGATCGTGGCAATTTCAATAGTTTTTTAGGAGAAGGTGGAAGGGAGCAGACACTTGAGAATTATATCGGCTTAACAAAAGCAAATCGCTTCCATGTATGTAGTAACACAGGAATTTATGTGCAAACATTAGGTATTGAATATGATGCCAAATTGAGAAATGCGTTTGGTCATTTTGATGTTGAGTATGATCCCATTTCTCAAATACTAACATACACTCCGAATCCTAAAGATAGAACCAAGTCATTCACAACAAGTTTACTTAAATATGAAGTTGAAGCAATCAAGATGTTCCAAGCAGTGTTGGTGGTTTCAGAGTACTTGTATAGGCTGAATGAAATGGCGTTGTTGCTTAGTGGCGTTAAACCGTTACCTGTTAATTTGCCTGAAAGAAAGATTAAGAAAATAGGACGCAACGAACCATGCCCCTGCGGAAGCGGTCTTAAATACAAAAGATGCCACGGCAAACTTCTATAATTCAGAAGATGTATGTCATCTTATAGAAGGGACTTGACAATACTTGATAGAGATGTTACTCTGCTGTGATTTAGTTTTATATAGGCTAAATGGGAGGCTTGGGATAGAAAGGAGAAAACATATGTATCATTATGTGACTGACAAAGAATATCTCAAGCAGACTTACAGCATCTGCGCAGACATTGTTAATCAGCTTGTGCAGGAGTTAAAACATTACGAGATCGATGCCTGGATGGCTACAGTAGGTAGCAAGAAGCGTGGACTGGTTACTCAGAATGAAAAAGAGCCCATCGATTATGACTTCAACCTGTTTGTTGATAGCGCTGATAGTTATCGCGCGGACGAGCTGAAGCGAATGGTGATGGATGCATTTAATGAAGTCCTGAATCGAAATGGTCTAGATGACTGTCAGGACTCTACCTCGGCCCTGAGTACAGGACAGATGGTTCTTAAAAAGGGCAATAAGACTCCGTTCAGTATTGATGTTGCAATTGTCAAAGAAGATGCCTGGGGAACTCTTCACCGCCTGATTCACAGAAAAACAGGTATCGTTGCCTATGACCAGTGGTACTGGAACATGGCTCCGAATTCCCAAAAACTTTGGGACATGGAGGATTATCTGAAGCCTGCTTACTGGAAATCAGTTAGGGATGCGTATCTTGAAAAGAAGAACATGTATCTCACCCGAAACGATTATGATCATCCTTCGTTCATCTGCTATATCGAGGCTGTGAATGAAGTTTATGCGCAGGTTCGCCGCCAGAACTATTTCGGCTTTTAACACCGATACTTCTTACATACCTCTCCCTTCTCCCATCCCGGAGATCGGAGGGGTAATTTTTTTGTAAGGAGGACTCGTCTTGAGCAAACTTGTTTTGGCTGAGAAGCCGTCTGTGGCCCAGAGCATTGCCAAGGTTCTGGGCGCGAACAAACGCTGCGACGGATATCTGGAAGGTAACGGATATATCGTCAGCTGGTGTGTCGGACATCTGGTGGAGCTTGCAGCACCGGAGGTCTACGATGAAAAGTATGGCAAATGGAGACTTGAGGATCTGCCTATCCTCCCTGATGACTGGATCTATCAGGTCTCTTCTTCTACCCGCAAGCAATATGGCATTCTGAAGGATCTGATGAAAAGGGCCGATGTAGAAAGTCTCGTCTGTGCAACTGATGCAGGCCGTGAGGGTGAGCTGATCTTTCGTCTGGTCTACCATCAGGCAAAGTGCCGCAAACCCTTTGAACGTCTGTGGATCTCATCCATGGAGGATGAAGCCATCCGGAAGGGCTTCCGAAATCTTCGACCGGGAACTGAATATGATGCTTTGTATGAAGCAGCCCTTTGCCGGGAGCGTGCCGACTGGATCGTCGGAATGAACGCCACCCGGCTTTTTTCATGTCTGTACGGAAGCACTTTGAATGTTGGCCGTGTTATGACTCCGACCCTTGGTATGGCAGTTATGCGCGAGGCAGAGATCATGGGCTTTAAGCCGGAGCCTTTCTTTACGGCTCAGCTGAAGACCAGGGATTTCGTGGTTACCAGCGAACGCTTTAAGGAGCAGTCGGCTGCAAAGTCTGCCATGGATTCCTGTCTCCAGAGCCGGAGTTTTGAAGTGGTTTCCGTGGAACGCAAGGAGAAATCTGAGAAGGCTCCCTCTCTGTACGATCTGACTTCCTTGCAGCGTGATGCCAACCGTATCCTCGGCTTTACTGCTCAGCAGACTTTGGATTACACCCAGAGCCTGTATGAGAAAAAGCTGGTGACCTATCCCCGTACCGACAGCCGGTTCCTGACAAATGACATGGAACCTATGCTCCCTGAACTTATCACTAAGGTTGCTGCGAAGTTTGGTGCATCCAGTTGTCTACAGAATGAGGACAACCATACACAAATTCATACGAAGATTGTGTGTGATAGTCAGAAGGTCACCGATCATCATGCCATTATCCCGACGAGGACCTGCCTCTCTGCAGATTTCAGAGAGCTCCCTTCCGGAGAAATGAAGGTGCTGAACCTGATTGCTGCCAGGCTGATTGCTGCAGTCAGTGATCCACATCGCTATGCAGAAACCATTGTGAAGCTCTCCTGTACAGGTCAGGCATTCTCTGTGAAGGGAAAGGAAATCATTGCCGATGGCTGGAAGGCTGTGGATGCGTTCTTTAATCCGAAGGAGAAAAAGAACGATGACAAGGAGCCGAAGGTCCTTCCGCCTCTCGAAAGGGGCATGACCATTCCGATCCTCTCCGGTGAGATCAAAGAAGGTAAAACCAATCCGCCAAAGCGATTTACGGAAGATGTGATCCTTTCAAAGATGGAGACTGCCGGTGCAGATGACATGCCGGATGAAGTGGAACGTAAGGGTCTTGGTACTCCCGCAACCCGTGCCGGTATTATTGAAAAGCTGGTGCAGAAGGGTTTTCTGGAACGAAAGGGCGATAAGAAGACCAAGTATCTGGTTCCCACTCACAGGGGCAATTCCCTAATCACGGTAATGCCGGAGATGATCCAGTCTCCGACGATGACGGCTGACTGGGAGCAGAAGCTTTTGCTGATCGAACGGGGCGAATATGATCCGGAGGCGTTTATGACAGAGATCACGGAGATGATCGAAGGGCTGATCAGAAACTATGAAGTTGTGAAAGGAGCAAATGTACTGATGTCTGAGAATAAGGTGATTGGCAAGTGCCCGCACTGCGGAGCTGAGGTGATTGAACGAAATAAGGGCTGGTTCTGCAGCAACAGAGAATGTCGCTTTGCACTCTGGAAGGACAATGCCTACTTCTCCCGCCTGGGCAAGCACATGACCGGGCAGCTTGCAGAGAAGCTGGTTCGTGACGGACGGGCTAAGCTGAAGGACTGCAAGAGTCAGAAAACCGGAAAGACCTATAATGCCACCGTGCTCATGACCACTGAAGCGGATGGCAGGCCGCAGTTCTCCTTGGAGTTTGACAAAGGAGGAAAGTAATAAGTGAAGAACGAATTCAATGAGGCCCTCTACCTGGTAGACGGGTCTTATTATTTTCACCTTGAAGAGGTAAAGGAGGGCTTTCGCTATGCAGCATACGATGCAGACACTAAGCAATTCCTGGCATCGGACCTGATCCGTAATGAGGATATTCTGGAAAGTCCGATTCGAAATCCAATCGCCGCAGCAAGAATTCTTGCCTTTGAGGACTATGGTGCTTACGGGCTTACCGTGCAGAGTGTGGCCCTGAAAACGCTGGAAAGGATTCCGGAAGCCAAGCGTGCCTATCGCAGAAAGCATGGCCACGACTCCCATGATCACAGCATCCGATTCATCAACAGCTCTTACGATGAACTGTTCCGCATCGACAATGGGACCTGCATCCAGATGACCTATCCGGATGGTGACCTGATCCGCAAATGTGAGTATGTCGATGACTATCACACCAGAGTCGGCGGCGAGCTCTATCATATCTGCCAGTTTGCAGAACTGACCGAGCAGAACAACTGCCTTGTGCAGCCGGAGCACGAGATGCTTACCGATGCCTCAGGCTGGGAGATCCAGGGCAAAGGTTATCTTGCTATTCAGGAATGTGATTCCGGTTGGGACTACACTGTCTGCGACCTGGATTTTTATGAGATCGATGGCGGACAGATCGATGATCCGGCGCTTTCGATGCTTGAGGTAAGAAATGAGATCCTGACGGAGCTTCAGTGGGACAGGCGACCGATGCTGCACGCTGATTGCGATTCTATCCTGGATCATATCCAAGAGGTGCAGGAAAAGTCAGTCCTTGCTCAGTTGAAAAGCTACAAGGCTGAAGCGGAAGCTGCTCCGGAGATCCCGCATCCCAAGAAAGGACAGGAACGATAATGACTGAGAAAAAAGAAAAGACCTATCCCTCTCAGCTGGATAAGGTCAAGGATATTACAGATCAGCTTGAGGCAGGTCTTGCGAAGTTATTCGACTCCGATGCCTTCAAGCAGTATCTGACTACGCTGAGTAAATTCCATGATTATTCCCTGAACAATACGCTGCTCATTGCCATGCAGAAGCCCGATGCCACTCTGGTTGCGGGCTACACTGCCTGGCAGAAACAGTTCGGTCGTCAGGTTCTGAAGGGAGCCAAGGCAATCCGCATCCTGGCACCGGCTCCATACAAGAAAAAGATGGAAGTCGATAAGACAGATCCGCATACTGGAGAGATCCTGACCAATCCTGACGGCAGTTCAAAGAAAGAAGTTCAGGAGATCATGGTACCAGCCTTCAAGGTGGTCAATGTCTTTGATGTCAGTCAAACCGATGGTAAGGAACTTCCCTCCATTGGGGTAAATGAACTGACCGGCGAAGTGAGCCGCTTTGATGATTTCATGGAAGCACTGAAAAAGACCTGTCCGGTTCCCATCGGATTCGAGCAGATCGACAGTGGAGCCAAGGGCTACTTTCATACGGTCGAGAACCGCATTGCCATACAGGAAGGCATGAGCCAGGTGCAGACCATGAAGACAGCCATTCATGAGATGGCACATCAGAAGTTGCACTCCATCAAACCCGAGACTGAGCATACGGAGCCTGCGGATCCATCCGAACAGGATCGTTCCCATCTTACCAGAAACAGCAAAGAGGTTGAGGCAGAGTCCGTTGCCTATACCGTGTGCCAGCACTATGGCATCGATACTTCGGATTACAGCTTCGCCTATATTGCCGGATGGTCCCATGGCAAGGAGACACCGGAACTGAAGGCTTCTCTGAATACCATTCGCCAGGCGGCATCGGAACTGATCACAGAGATCGATGCTCATCTGGCCGAACTGACAATAGGCCGAGAGGGTCAGGAACAGTCGGAAGCTGCTCCTGAAAAGGCAGGTGCGGAGACTCACTCCGTGCTTGCCGATCTGAAGGCGAAACAATCTGAACGACCGGCGGCAACTCCCGGTCATGTAAAACACAAGGAGGAAATACGATGATGCTTACTGTAGAAGACATGAACCTGATCTTAAGCTTTACCCATAATACCAGACCTCGCATTCTTCTGGAACTGACAAAGCAGCTCCCTCTGATCACCGATCCAGAGCTGAAGGAAGCCTGCGAGAAGCTTAAGTCCAAGCTGGAAAAGATGAGCGATACCGAGTACCGCAGCATCGACTTTACTGTTTATGAGGAGGCTGACCATGAGTGATTTAACCGAGCAGGGCCCTGTATTCCATGACACTCCGGCAGAAAAGGATGTGCTGATTCGTGCTATGGAAGCTGCAGGCTATACCTTTGATGGTCTGGAAAGTACCGATGATCATCTCCGATTCTTTGGAGAAGGCGGTCAGACCATGACTATGGGCGGTTGGCAGGAATGCGAAGCCTGGCTGAACGGTGTCGTCTTTGATGACCCGAACATCACAGCCCAGGTGGAACAAATCCTGCAGCCTTCCCGCTTCTCCGGCGCTGCCATTTCCGCAGCAACCGGAACCAGAACTCTGGAGGATCAGCTGGAACAGAATGACAACCAGCTTGACGGAATCGTCAACAACATGCCCACGCCTCCGTTGCAGACTCCGGATCCTATGGCAGCCTGCAGAGAAGCAAGTGAAGCGGCCGACAGGGACTCAGTCCTTAAGAAACTGCAGGATCAGCGAGAGCATCGGCCGAAGCCTGAACGCTCCCGCCTTCCTGTCCGCTGTATCGAAGAGAGGTGCCTGGAATGATAGGGGATAATTACTTTACTGCCGATGAGCGAACGCTGCTGGCTCTCTATCTGGAGGATACCAAAGCACAGACCGAGGAGAACATTTCCAATATGCAGAAGGAACTGACCTCTGCGGAAAAGGAACTCTTCCTTCTTGCCGAGGATGTTCTGGAGAAGCTCTCTTCCCTGACGGAAGAAGAATTTCAGCAGCTGGATCTCTTCTCTGACTTTCCGATGTGAGGTGCCTTATGGTCAGAAGAAATACCAGAGTATTTATAAAATGCACACCGGAAGAGGTCGAACGGATCGAGCAGAAAATGCAGGAAGTCGGTATCCGAAACCGCAGTGCTTATCTTCGCAAGATGGCACTGGACGGCTACTGCGTCAACCTGGACTTTTCTGATATCCGAGAGTTGGTCAGCCTCCTTCGTCGCTGCAGCAACAACCTGAACCAGTATGCGAAAAAGGCCAATGAGACCGGAAGTATCTATGCAGAGGACATTGCGGATCTTCAGAAACAGCAGGACAAGCTTTGGGAAGCCATGAAGGAGATACTGGCCAGACTGGCAACGATCCAGTGAGAAGTGCGACATCCTTGACCTATGAAAGGTCTCTTTTTACACTGAAGAAAAGAACACGACGGAGGTATTCATATGTGGTTTGTACGCATGATCAAATGGACTCTTAAGCTTTTCCTGAAGCTCCTTCTCTTCCCGGTTTTTATCGTGACCACGACACTCACGATCATCTTAAATGTTATTCTTCATCTTGGTTCCTTTGCTGCAGGACTTGGTCTGCTGGTAATGCTCTACTGCATTATCTCCAGACTCTGGCTGCATGAATGGAGCCAGGCGGTACTTGCCACCGGCATGACAGCCGTTGGCGTCGGCATCTTCTTTGGAGCAGGTATCATCATTGCACTGTTCGAAGAAGCCAACGACCGGCTGGGAGGATTTATCAGGAACGCATAAGCTAACGCTACGGGCATCGACTGGAAACAGCCGGTGCTCTTTTATATTTTCAAGGAAAGGATTGGATGGATATGGCTGCAGTCAGACTTATAGCCCTGCATGCAAACAAAGGAAAATCGGTAGCCCAGTGCCTGGGTGACCGCACGGATTACGCAAAGAATCCGGAGAAAACAGAGAAAGGAAATCTGGTCACTGCCTATGAGTGTGACCCTATGACAGTCGATGAAGAGTTCATGCTGTCCAAGAGAAAATATCAGCAGATCACCGGCCGTGAGCAGCAAAGCGATGTGATCGCATATCAGATCCGTCAGTCCTTTAAACCCGGCGAGATCACTGCCGAGGAAGCAAATCGCCTGGGATATGAACTTGCCATGCGCTTCACCAAGGGTAAATATGCCTTCATCGTTGCGACGCATACCGACAAGGCGCATATCCATAACCATGTCATCTTCAACTCCACTGCTCTGGATGGCACCAGGAAGTTTCAGGATTTTCATCTGTCCGGACTGGCACTGCAGAGACTTAGCGATGTCCTCTGCCTGGAGAATGGTCTGTCGATTATCGCTCCGAAGCCTTACAGTGAACGGCAGAAACGAACGGTCTTCCCTCGCCGTCCGAAGCTCAGAGATCAGCTCTGCGAGGACATTGATCGGATCTTAAATGCAGAAAAGAAGCCGAAGGACTTTGATGAATTTTTGCAAATGCTGGAAGCTGCTGAATATGAAATCAAGAAAGGTAAGAGCATCTCGGTCAGAGGGAATGGTCAGAAGCGGTTCATCAGATTGAGTTCACTTCCGGAAGAATACCGCGAAGCGCAGCTGCGAAAAGTACTGGATGGAACTGCAGAGCATACTCCCATTGTTATACCGAAAGCTGAAAAGCGGTTCAGCCTTGTTATCGATATCCAAGCGAAGCTTCAGGAGCGTGGTGCTGGTTACGAGCTCTGGGCTAAGAAGTTCAATCTGAAGCAGATGTCCCAGACGCTTCTCTTCCTCAGAGATAAAGGCCTGGACTCGATCGAAGATCTTGATGCTGCAGCTGCGGCCGGTGTTGCTAAACGAGATGCTCTTCTTGCTGACATCAAGAAAGCTGAAACGAGACTTGTGGAGATTGGCGTACTGAAAAAACACATCGTCAACTATTCAAAGACCAGGTCTGTTTATGAAGAGTACCGTAGATCCGGATATAGCAAAAAGTTTCTGGAAGAGCACCGTGAGGCTATCACTCTTCATAAAGCAGCGAAGAAAGCCTTCGATGAACTTGGCGTAAAGAAGATACCAAAAGTAAAAGACCTGAGCGCAGAGTACGCCCAGATCCTTGCCGATAAAAAGAGAATGTATGCGGAATATCGACATGTCCGCGACGAGGTGCAGGAACTTTTGATAGCACAAAGGAACATTGCTACCCTTTATGCCGAAGATGAAAATCAGAAAAAGAAGACTCTTCAGATAAGATAAGAATTCCCGGGACGGCAGCCATCCTGGTTGTCGTCCCGGGGAACTTTTCTTTTAGCGTTTCGAAGAAATGCGTAGCCATCGCCTGCGATGATCTGTAAGGGATTGGGATTATCCCAACAAGTTTTCGGAATGGAAATTCCGGAAAGGGCGCCCGCGCACCCTGCTTGCGAACTTTAGCTACTAAGACTTAAATGAGGTTCTCTTGTTCCAATCGAACCTTCTTTTCAATCATATACTGAATAACTTCATAGAACATGGAATACTCCGGGCTCTTCAAAAGAGAAGTTAACATCTGGATATATCCATCGGTTTTGATGTTCATGCAGGAAGCAAGATTAGCCTGGAGTGTTTCAACATCCATGTATAGCGGCTGCACTGACGGAACAATATTGGTCCGCAGTCGATTAAACAGCCGAAAACCGCCAAGATCAATATCGCTCCAATGATAGAATACAGCGTTAGGGCATCCTTCATATATTTTCGAGAACAGCAATCCTTTCATAGGGCTATAAAATCCACCGTGGTAGACAATCAAATCCCCATGACCTTTATGATTGGCCTGATAATCAATGTAGTTAGCCTTGTTCTCGATGAACACGACTCTCTGAATATTAGAGCCGTCAATCGAGGCGATATGTTTTACGGCATCAGAATTGATATAAGAACCATATACCTGAGTTGACATATCGATAACTGTTCCATCATCCATTCTAATGCTTAGCGGGCCATTGAATTCATAGATTTCCGGCCAGCGATAAAGCCCTCTTTCAACCAGAAGATCTTCATCCGAGAGTAGATCATTTGCAGAATCCTCATCGCTTCCGATGGAACTCTTTTGAAGTTCCTTCAAGATAGAGATCACCTTATTCTTGAGCACACGCTCAAAGTACTTGCTATCTCCATAATGCCGACTTGAAAATACGCGCTCCATCTGGTCTGGATTCTTATCCAGTGCAACGAGACATTCAAAGAGGTTGGTATTGAGCTTCATGTCCTCTGTAAAAGGAGACTTAAGCTTTTTCTTAGTGGCAGCATACTCAACGAGGCTACTGATGTAACCTGCAAAATCAGAAGAGGGCGAAACTTTTTCCAAGTATGCGGATGCAAGCTCATTGAAAGATGCTAACAACTCTGCAGCTGGGACTCTGGAGATTTCCTTATAGCAAGCCGCGAGATTTTCGGTTATCAACCACACCTGATCGACCAGGTTTCCGGTCTCATATTTCACCCAAGAATATTCAATGAGTCCCTGATTTTTCAGTTGCTCCAGAACGGTGAGAAACAAATGCTTTTCGTCTATTTGTTCCATTACTTCCTGAAGAGCCTTCTCTTTGGGAATAGTAATCATAATGCGGCGATTGAATACTCCTGTTTGGAAGGCAGAACTTTGCTCGTATTTATCCAGCAGGGTATTCAAAAGCCATTTTTTGTAATCAATAATTGCTTTGGCCATCGTTTAATCCTCCTCGGTTAAGTTCGAGTCAATAGAACGTGGATCAAAGTGTTTGGTAAAGGCATGGCGGTAGTCTTTGTAGACTGCAATGTTGCGGTCTACTAAAGGTGCAATATCGGAGATCTTTTCCGGTGGCGCAGAGAAAATTGCCTGGAGCTTAAACTGACGAAGCAGCATGATGCTTTCCCGGATGCGCTCACCATCCATCTTGCTGAATGCCTCGTCAAGAATAATGATTCGGATCGTATTATTCTGTGGCTCTTTACTGCGAATGCGGCACACCTGAGAGAAGGAGGCCAGCAGAGAGATGTAGAACGGGATCTGCGTTTCACCACCGGACTTTTTAAGCAGTGTCTTTGACAGGCGTTGCTCCTCACCATGATCATTGGTAACAACAAGATCAAAGATGAGATAGGTCTTGTAGTCCGTAAACTTACGGATGTTCTTCTCGTATTCTGCTCGCTTTTCAGAACTCATGTCCATCTCATTCATGATCAGCAGATTGAAAAGTTCAGCAATCTGACGCTGATACTTCTGATTGAACAATTCAGACATGATGTTATAGCCGCCGGTATCAAGAAGCATAGGATCCATGATCATATCATAGTATTCACGATACTCCGGGCGCGGCTTCTTTTCAAAACGATAGCGGTCAGTTCCGAACTGATGCTTACGAAGGGACTCGTTCAATTCATCCAGCTGTTCAGTAACTGCCTCGATGCTAGATTTGATCTTTGCAATGAAGTCATCGCGGAACTGGTTATATGCTTTTTCCTTTGCTGTTTGGATCTGAGCCAAATAGTCAGGCAGTTTGATTTCCTGAAGACTCTGCAGTTCATCAGAAAACTCTGTATTATCCTCGCGCTCAACGTCATAAGGCATATGATACTGCTGATTATATGCGCTTCTTGCATTGTTTCGATCGCGGCGATGCTTGTCTCGTCTGGTCGCAGTACCTGCCTTGGCTGAGTTATAGCGCTCACGAAGAGTCATGCTCGAAGAACTGGTTTTGCTTCGAGTAACTTCTTCCTGGTAACGAGGCTCTGCAGTTTCAACGAGCCAAGTCTCTTCAAAGATAGACGAAATGATACGCTGTAAGTGCTGAATCTTTGCCTCCTCTTCGGGAATACGAGTGCTCTGCAGATTCCGAATCTGCTCGTCCAGACGCGTAGATTCATCTCGCTTTTCCTGAATCGGCTTATCAAAGTCAGCAACAATTTTTCTGAGCCGACTGATTTCATCAAGCATACGTTGCATATAGAGCAGATCCAAAGAGCCGTACTCAGCCTGTTTGGCAGTACGGCGTTCTTTGAGCTTCATCAGCTCATCATGTCTGGCAACAGCCTCTTTGTAAGACTGAGCCTCATTGTCATTCATGACAGAAAGCCGAGCTGCTCTACGTAGATGAGCTAACAGAGACGTCACTTCATCAAGCTGTGAAGAGATCTGTTCTAGCTTGGCTTCATTCTGCTGAATCTGAATCTGTATTGCATTGCGACCAAGGAATGGTGTTGCATATCTCTCCGGATTTAACTTCCGGGAAACATAATTTTTGTAAAGCATGCAGCTGCGTGTAATAGCAGTTCGATGCTTATTAAGATCCTGAACAGAATCGCACTTCATTACCTTACCAAGAAGATACCTTGCGTATAAGAGTGCATCTTCAGATTCAGATTCGATTTCATCTGCCAGAGAGCCTGCGACGGCGGATACACCATCTTTCTTTAAGCGCCCAATATCGACGAGGCCAACATCATAGTAACCACGTTCAGCTTTTGCCCCGTCATAGATCTGCAGAGCTGCAGCATAGTGCTCTTCCGGGACCAGTAAATAGAAGCGCTGTGTATCCAGATAGCCTTCGATAGCATTCTGCCAGCTAAGATCACGAACTTCTAAAAGATCGGCAAGAACCGGAACTTCAATAGTCCTTCCCAGCTGATCAGAGAGCTGCTTTTCCAGCATTGTTTTAAAAGGAGCTACGTTTCCTTTATAGGGCTTAATACCTTTTTTCAGTTTCTCAATGATGGTACGCAGGTCAGCTTGTTCAGT
Source organism: Allofournierella massiliensis (assembly GCF_021531255.1). Lineage (GTDB taxonomy): Bacteria > Bacillota > Clostridia > Oscillospirales > Ruminococcaceae > JAFBIO01. The sequence continues at coordinate 54,288 of NZ_JAFBIO010000001.1, forward strand.
AGATAATGCCTTTCTTGTATTATCCACACGACCACTTTCACCGGATACAAGAGCATGCAGTTCAGACAATACTGCCAAAGCTTCATCAATAGGATACGAGGTCACTGTTTCAGCATTAACCCGCAGCATCTTTTCCAGGGATGTATGAAGACCCGAGAACTTATCCCGGACTTCTTTATCCAGCGCGGAATCATTGCACAAAGAGCCAAGTGCATCAATCCACTCTTTGGCATAGGAATACAAATGTGCAGCTGCACTATCGATAGCGGACTGAATACTGTCGATTTCTTTTTTCAGCTGCGCCAGCTCTGAAGATAAAATCTGTTCTCTGCGGACGATATCAGAGCTGCCGTACTCTTCCTGAAGCGTTTGCAGCTTTGAAGACATGCTCTCTTTTTCGGACAATAAATCATCTAGTTCTTTGCCTAAGATTTCAATTCTTGCCGTCTTCTTCTGAATTTCGGCCTGCAGGTCTGCGACAACCGCAGCATACTCATCCTGCTCAGCACGATAAACGATATATTCCTGGATGTTGTAAGTATTACATTCTCTGCGATAGGCATCATCCAATTCCTGAATTCTTAACAGAGCTTCAATGCGCTTGGAAGTGGATTCGGCGTCACGTTCTAACTGCTTGTAGAGACGGATGTCTGATTGCATCTGATCCACGGAGATATCATTTTTGACATCACAAATAGACTCAGTAATAAACTGAGTAATGTCAGAAATCGGCGAGAAGGGGACTGCTTTCTTAAGAAGCATGCGGTATTTCGGCTTGATCTGACCGAACTTACCAAGTGTTACATCCTGATACCGTTTGTTTGTTTCATAGAATTCATAGACTGAATTCTTCCGTCCGTATTTCTGTTTGAAGAAAGAAGTCAGCTCTTGAATGGTATAAGGAATGTTAGTTTTGGGATCAATAAACATTCCTTCCGGAAAGCCATGCCCATTGATCACGAACCACTTACGATCAAAGTTCTGATCTTTGAAGCAGTCACAGACGATGCCGGTAACAAAAAATGCCTTCTTCTGCGTATCATAAAATTCCAGTGCAACATAACTTGTAAACCGCTGGTCTTCACGAAGATAATGAAATCCTGCTTCGCCATCATCTCCGAGTTCGCCGTATAAGTAACTCTTTAAAGTACGGGCAGATTTCTGATTGGCAGCTTTATTAAAAAAGTTACCATCCGTATCACCAAGAAGGACAAGCTGAAGCGCATCGATGATGGTGGATTTACCGGCTGCAGTTTTACCCGTCAGGAAATTAATCATCTCGAAATCAATAACTTCTTTGTCATAGTGGTGCCAATGAATAAGCAGCATTCGCTTCAATTCTTTCATGCATCCACCTCCTGTTCTTCCCGGGCCTCCGTGTTTTCTTCCTCCAACATATTGGCAATGCTGCCTATCTGCTCATTGCTGATGACAAATAAGATAGACGGCAGGATCCGAATGGTTGTCTCCGCCTCTTCCCAGGCGCCTCCGTTTTTCGAAATCAGATTGAAGGAAGCTAGTGTGCGAAGCGCCTCATGCAGCTGAAGATTGGCTGGCTTCTTTGAGAGAACCCCCAGGGTCATCATCTTATGCGTGATATCGCCGGTGGTCGTAAAGATCTCTTTTGAAAGAGACAGCTTCTCACGTTCCTCGTCGTAAATCAGGCGAAGCGTAAACAGTGTCTGCGTCGTAAACTTATCCAGTTTCTTTCGATTGAAATCGTAAGTACTATGAAGCGCAATAACGCCATAGTTACTATCTTTCTCCAACGTAAACCCTGCGTAAGAAAAATAATCGGTCAGCATCTCGAAGTTGCGCTCCGCAAATAAATAATCCGGATTGGAGCGGCGAAGGGTATCCTCTGAAGTCGTATCAGCCTGAAGCAGAAAAGTCTGAGCCAGCAGCATATTTACAATGCGCCTGAATTTTTCCTGATCTGTCATCGTGAGCTTGTCAAAAGCTGTATCAAACATCATTTGTCCCCCTTTCTGGAAATGGTAATATCGGGCAGGTTGTAGCCCATGCAATCGACATAGCCGGACTTAAAATCTACGGTGTAATCAGCACCTTTTTCTCTGCCGCGTACAGTACACAGAAGGAAAAGAATGAATTCATTAGAATCCGAAATCGATACATCGATCGTAGAAATGGAATGTCTTTCACCAAGAAGCGAATGCACATAGGTATCAATCTTCTTATTGCTATATTGCTTGCGGATATCTCTTAGGAAACCGGCCATAAGTTCCGCGTTTTCCTCGCGTGTTTCAATTGCGATAGCCTTTCCCTCGCTTCGAGCTGTTCGTTTAATGCGATTGTAAGCAGACTGACTATCAACAAAACTATGTGAGTATAGGTTAACAGCACCTTGCATAGCGGAAGAAACAGCCTCATTGTTGGATGCCTTTAAGAGCTGCACCAATTTCCCCTTGATGCTGCGGTCAACATTAAGTGCATACCGAATCTTCTCAATGGATGCACGAGTGTATTCGGTATGTTTGTTATCAATCTGAGAAATGAGATTTTCGATTTTCTCATAGGTCTCTCCGATATCCAGAAGCATCTCTAATGTCTGCTCTCTGCCAGAATCCATATCGGCAAATACCTTGCGCTTAACACCTTGCTCTGCAATCGATTCAATAATCTCGTCACTTACTTCCCAGGAATGAACAATAGAAAGAATAGGGTGACGAAATCTTGGAACAGAATCAATGGTCTTAAGTGGGTAGTAAATAGCATCGAACAGCTGCTCTCGATAATTGTCGAAGTGTTCTCGCAAAAGGCTGTTTACATCAGACTCATTCAAGATGCGCTGATAGTAGTGGCCGATATTGTTATATAAGGATTTAAGTTCTGTGATTAACTGCGAAGAATTTGTATGAGCGGCAGACAGAGCCTGGAAACGGTAATCCGGATTATCGTCACAGCTTTTAAGAGAAGCATAAGTGGCATAAACATAGCCGTTGTATTCGGAGACGCGGTCTTCGGACAAATTGTAAAGAAGATCAGCGGTTGCAATGGAATAATCCGGTACGGAGATGTTTTCAGTAAAGGAACCGGGTTCGTATTCGATCGTGATCCATCCGCGTTCCTTCAAAACACGCAGAAGGAAATACGCTTTTCCTGACAGTCCTTCCCCGTCTTCGGCACTGGCACCTAATTCATCTGATTCCTCAGAAAAGTCAGCCAAGAGAATCCTGTTCTCAAGAGTATTGATCAGCATTGCGACAAAGTCGGTCTTTCTGATAATCAGTTCTGTTTTGAAGGCCTGACGAAGCACCATAATAGCCGCAACATACAGGTCCTTTTTGCTTGATGTGAGCACCCTAAAGAAGTCTTCAGGGATGCGATCAAAGAGTTCCATTGATGTTCCTCCCTGTTCGTATGTAAATTATCTTCCAGTATAGCAGATTGACGTTAAAAAATATACGGGCAGACGACATACAAATAGTTAGGTGCCAAGAATTCTGGGCAATAGATATGCTTGTTTGAGTTGATTTTGTTCGCCGGTCGGATTATAATGAATAGTGGCGTTTTGTATAGTTTTCTCGGTGAGAGAGGTAAGCACATGGAATATTTATCAACCGCCCAGGCTTCACAGAAATGGGGCATATCTTCACGCAGAATTCAAAAGTTATGTTCAGAGGAACGTATCCCCGGAGCAACAAGAGTTGGAACCATTTGGGCAATACCCGTCAGTGCGCCAAAGCCTGCTGATGCAAGAATAAAGAGTGGAAAATATATAAAAGACAAAAAGGAGGAAGACATCTAATGGCCAATCGATCTGAAGTATATAGCGCAGGTCTTATGTCGGAAGCACCCTGGTTTCTCGAGTTCAAGAAGATGGTCTTCCTAAAACAGGATGGCGTTGATCAAGAAGAGATCAAGCGCCGTTGTATTGAAGAAAATCTATTTGGCATGCCTAAGGAGTATAGAGCTCGAAGGACTTATGGATATCTATTAAATAGATTGAACCTGATGGACGATACATTAATCAATCTGTTCTGTTCTTCAGATTTGACTACACAAAAAATAATCAACCTTATTATGATTGCTAAGGGTGACAGACTATTTTCAGAGTTTTTGAATGAGGTGTATCGTGAAAAATACATAGTTGGATTTACCGAGTTGTCAGCCTCTGATGTTAATGTGTTTTTCACTGACAAGGCGGCTCATGATGAAATAATGGGACAATGGATAGAAACGACATTCAAGCGATTAAGATCAGGATATTTTCAATTCCTTGTGGATGCCAATCTTCTGAAGAAGGAAAAGAGTAAGTACTATATTACTCCACCAATACTTGATATCGCACTCGAAAGATATCTTCAGTTTAACGGCGACGAACGATTACTGAAAGCAATTACGGGGGTAAGCTAATGAAAACTTTAGATGAACGCCTCGACTTGATTGAGGAAACAATAAAAAAGCCCTCCTTCCGGCAGAACAAAGGACTGGGTAATGAGGTAGGATATTATATTTTTGACTACGCACCGGATCGAGAACTCCAGGTACGAGAAAGAATTGAGTATGTTCGCAAAAAATATGAAAACTCGCCTGATGGATTCCGTGTCATTGTCTTTGATCTATATGACGTCATCATTGATACCCTCGATAAAAAAGGATACGTCCAAAAGACAATCGACATGGAAAAGAAAAAGGGATTTGAGCGAGTGATCCGCGCTGTTGGAAATACAATGCGTATCACAGCAGAAGACAGCTTGATTGTTAATTATATTCAAGAACACACACCCGATAATTCGGTTGTATTCCTGACTGGAATCGGAAAATGTTATCCGATACTCAGATCCCATACTGTACTAAACAATCTTCACCAAGTAGTGGATAAAGTTCCCGTCGTAATGTTCTACCCGGGAAAATACGATGGCCAGGAACTGATCCTCTTCGGAGAGATAAAAGACGATAATTACTACAGAGCTTTCAGATTTGCTGATTAAGGAGAAATACAAATGAACATTAAAGAGATGTTTGTAAAAGATATAGCTCGCGACATTAAGGGAGTTATTAAAGTTGGCCAGGGTGAAGAGGCTAACGTTCGCCAGGAACTGGAAGAGTACGTTGTTACTCGAGAACTGCAAAAGCATTTTGCGGAATTCTTTAGTGCCTACAAGAAGGGCGTAATTGGCAGTACGGATAAGATAGGAGTCTGGATTTCCGGCTTCTTTGGAAGTGGTAAATCTCACTTCTTGAAGATCCTGGCTTATTTGCTTGAGAACCGCGTTGTTGACGGAAAAAGTGCCATTGACTATTTCATTGACGACCATAAAATCTCCGATAGCATGGTAATTGCAGACATGCGCCTTGCCGCTGAAACTCCTACAGATGTTATCCTCTTCAATGTTGATTCCAAGAGTGAAATGACCGGAAAGCAGGATAAGGATGCCATCGTATCTGTATTTCTGAAGGTGTTCAACGAGATGCAGGGCTTCTATGGAGCAAATCCTCACATTGCAGATTTGGAACGTCAGCTCGCTTATGATGGTAAGTTCGAAGAATTCATGGCTGCTTACAAAGAAAGCACTGGTGATTCCTGGGTTGAAGCCAGAAATGACTTTGACTATAACCAGGATGAAGTTGTTGATGTTTTGGTTGATATGGGCGTAATGAGCGAAGATGCGGCTCGTAATCTTTGCGAGAAAGCATTTACTCCTTACTCAATCAGTATTGAAGCATTTGCAAAGCTTGTTAAGAAGTACCTCGATAATAAGGGAAAGAACCATCATATTGTCTTCCTTGTTGACGAAATCGGTCAGTACATTGGCGATGATACTCGCCTCATGCTGAACCTTCAGACAGTAACCGAAGAGCTTGGTATCGCATGCAAAGGAAAGGCTTGGATAATAGTAACTAGCCAGCAGAATATCGATGCTGTCGTCAATGTTAAGGGCAACGACTTTTCTAAGATTCAGGGCCGCTTTGACACAAAGCTTTCCCTGTCTTCTGCCAATGTTGATGAAGTTATTCAGAGAAGAATTCTCGAAAAGACTCCCGTTGCATCCCAGACACTTACCGTTCTCTACGACAGCAAGGCTACTGTCTTGAAGAATCTTATTCTTTTCAACGATGGCATTGACAAGAAACTGTATACCGGCAGAGATAACTTCTCCGCTATCTATCCCTTTGTTCCTTATCAGTTCAATCTGTTAGGTGATGTTCTGACCTCTATCCGTACTCATGGTGCTGCTGGTAAGCATCTTGCTGACGGTGAACGTTCCATGCTTGCTCTTTTCAAAGAATCTGCAATGCAGGTTATGCATCAGGAGCCCGGAGCTCTTGTCCCGTTCTATATGTTCTATGATGCACTCGAAGAGTTTGTTGAGCATACACATAAAGGCGTTATTATCAAGGCTCTCGATAATGAATATATCAATCCTGATCATGAAAAATCTTGCTTTGCAGTTGATGTTCTGAAGGTTCTCTTCATGATCAAGTATGTCAAGCAGATTAAGGCTAATGTAAATAACATCGCTAGCCTTATGGTGGCTCATGTTGACGATGACCGTCTTGATCTTGTTAAGCGTGTTGAAGATGCGCTTCGTGTGCTGGAGAAGCAGACTCTGGTTCAGAAGAACAATGACGTTTATGTTTTCCTTACCAGTGAAGAGCAGGAAATCAACTATGCAATCCAGAACCAGTCCATTGATTCTGCTGAAGTAACCAACAAGGTTGCAGAACTCATTTTTGATGGTCTGTTTGATGAAAAGAAATATCGTCATCCGGCATTCAATAACCGTTATGCGTTTGCTTTCAATCAGGTTGTTGATGATCGTCCTTATAAGGGTAGCTCCGGTCATGACCTGACTCTGCGCATCATTACTCCTAATAGTGATGAGAGCACCGACGATGGAACATTGCGCCTTGTTTCCGGACAGGGAAATGTTGTTTTGGTTGTCCTTCCCGATGACCGTGGATTCCTTGAGGAGATTATTGCAAGCGCAAAAATTGAAAAGTTCCTGCGCTTCGATGCTACTAATGCTGTTTCTAAATACGAAGAAATTAAGAGCGCAAAGAAAGTTGAAATGCGTGAACACAGTGCTAACGCACGCACATTCCTCGCAGACTCTTTGAGAGCCGCAACCATTTATGTTGCAGGTGATCGTCTGCAGACTTCTTCTAAGGATATTACTTCTCGCATCAACGAAGCACTGGCAAAGCTTGTCAGCGGCGTATATCACAAGCTGCACTACATTGATGCAGCTATGGGTGAATCTGACATTCGTACCCTTATCAAGGGCAATGGCGGACAGCTGACTTTGGGCCTTGATGGACAGAAAAAGAATGAATTGGCACTGATTGATCTGCGTGACTATATTGCGCAGAACAGCGCAAAGCATACCAAGACCTCTATGAAGACCATCATGGATCGCTTTATGAAAGCACCGTATGGCTTTGTGGAAGATGACGTCAAGTGGCTTGTTGCTAAGCTCTTCAAAGATGGTGAAATTGCCCTCTTTGTTAATAGTGAGTCTGTGTCTATCTTCTCTAAGAGCGAAGACGAAATTATTCGTTATATCACCAAGAAAGAGTTTATAGACAAACTCATGACTGAAAAGAAGGAAAAGCCCGGTGAGCAGCAGATCAAGTCTGTTCGCGAGGTTATGAAAGAACTCTTCGGTGTTACTTCAAGTGCAGATGATGAAGACTCTCTGATGAAGAGCTTCCTTGGCTATGCTGCAAGTTTGAAGACTGAACTTGAAAAGCTCGAAATCCGTTATCAGACTCAGCCAAAGTATCCTGGCAAGAAACTTGTCAGCGACGGCAAGAAGCTGATGATTGCACTTGCCCAGATTACCTATACCTCTGAGTTCTTTAAGACTGTTCATCAGGATCGTGATACCTATCTTGATTTTGCAGAAGACTATGAACCGCTGAAGTCCTTCTTTGACGGCGATCAGAAGACCATCTTTGATAAGTCTCTGAAGCTGATGAAGATTTATGACGATAGCAAGACCTTCATCGTCAGCAAAGAGATTGAAGCTGTCGTTAAAGAAATTAAGGCAATCCTGAAGATGGATGCACCGTTTAGCAGCATCTACAAGCTTCCTAGCCTGAATGATAAGTTCACCAACCTTTATAGTACGCTGCTTGAGGATATGGCTAAGCCTATCTTTGACGCAGTTGACGACGCTCGCAAGCGCGTTATGGACGAACTGAGCGGCAAGAAGTGCGAAGCCAGCCTGAAGCCGAGATATATCGAGCTCTTTAATGAGTTAAGAACCAAAGCAGATACTTGCAACAATGTTGCAACTCTTCAGAATATCAAGGTTGAAGCCGATGCACTTAAAGTGCGCCTGCTGAATGAAATTGCCGAGGCTGAAGCAAAACTGAATCCTCCGATTGTTGATCCCGTCCCTGGCGATGACGATGATCCGAAGCCTCCTGTCAAGCCTGTTGTTAAGAAGAATAAGACTGTCAGCATCAAGTCGGTAAGTGCTTCTACCACATGGCAGATTGAGACTATCAACGATGTTGATCAGTATTTGGCCGATCTTCGCAAGAAGCTTATCGGAACCTTGGAGGACAACACAATTATTCACATTGAGTTTTAATTGAGAGGAGCATAGCCTTTGCCAGAAGGAAGAAAAATCAATTCTGAAATTGGAAGAACAGCCATAGAGGAAAAAGTAAAAATGCATCTTTGGGCTGCCGCTGGTGGCAGGTGCGAATTGTGCAACAAGCCACTGTTTGTAGACGACTCTTTTGGGGTGGAAGCAAACTACGGTCAGCTTGCGCACATTCACGCAGTAAGCCAAGGTGGGCCCCGTCACAAAGCGGATCTTTCAAATGAAGATAAGAATTCTTTTAACAACCTAATGTTACTGTGTCCTGAGCATCATCATATGATTGATACGATGCCGGAATCTTTTGTTGAGGGTTATCTGCTGCTAAAGAAGAAACGACACGAGGAACGAATTCGTAGATTAACAGAAATAACTGACACACAGACCTGCAGAATCGTGACATATTTTTCGAATATCGATAACTGGGAGTTGTTCAGTGATAGCAAATTACTGAAAGAAGCGGCGGTAGGAAGCAATATGTTACCAGGTTCCGAACCGGTTATTGAGCTTCACAGAGATTCTAAGTTGACATATCAGTCAAAACGAGAATCTTTTGAACGAAAAGCTGAGGATCTACAAGAGCAGTGTCAAAAGTGGTTTGATGCAATCATTAGGGGAAACGATGCGGTTGCAGTGTTTGCACTAGCTCCGCAACCGCTATTGTTTGTCCTCGGAACATTCTTGAATGATCAGTTTAATGTTAAGGTTTTTCAATGTCATCGAACAGGACATAAGTGGCGATGGCCAGATGACAATACTACCGTTGGCTTTGAATTCTTTAAGAGCAGGTCGTCGAATAATGGAGCGGTTGCATTGGTAGTTGACTTAAGCGCTTCCGTTACCGACGACAGAGTTGCGAATGTATTAGGAAACGACATTAATATCTATCATCTTACAATTTCTTCTCCGAATAGGACTTTTGTGACCAACGAAAAAATACAGGATGATTTTGTGGCTACATTCAGAAGTGCACTGGAACACATTAAAAATGAGAATTCTAGTGCAACAGAAATACATCTATTTCAGGTGATGCCTAACTCGTTAGCCGTGCGTGCAGGAATGGATTACATGCCTAAAGCTGACCTGCCCTTGGTATTGTACGAGCAAGCATCTGCTGCAGAAGGCTTTTTTGCAGTATTAAAAATTGGAGGAACTTGTGTTTAGTAGAGATAAATATAATAAGATTCTTCGCGAGTCAGCCCAGGCGATTGATATCAGCGATGAGATGTTCGCCAAGGCCGTAGAAGAATACGAAAGCTTGGGAAAGTGGATTGATGAAAATACTCCATTATATGAAATCGCCATTTTCCCGCAGGGATCGTTTGCGTTGGGCACTGTTGTTCGCCCAGTCAGCAATGAGGAAGATTATGACCTTGATCTGGTTTGCGAATTCAAACAGAGATACGGGCTTACTGCCAAACAATTAAAGTGTGATGTTGTTAAGCCCCTTTTAGTTCGCTACAAGAAAGCATCTCGTGAAATTGAAGAAAAAAGACGCTGCTGGCATGTTGAGTATGACGATATCCCCAATTTCCACATGGATGTTATTCCTGCATACAAGTATTATTCAGGAATTCAAATTACCGACCATAATGAAGAATTGAATTCATATGACTACATGGGAAGTAATCCTGCCGGGTATGTCGAATGGTTTTTTGGGCGATGTGCAAGACAGCATGCCCGGTTATATGAAAACTATGTCCGCGATCACAAACTTGTCGTTGCTCAGGCTGATATTGAAAAAGTTAAGCGCAGAAAAGTCAAGACACCGTTACAGCGGACTGTTCAGATTTTGAAGCGACACAGGGATATTATGTTCGCAGATAGGGATTCAACTTTGAAGCCAATCTCAATCATAATCACTACACTTGCAGGCAGGTTATATGAGGAAGAGGATACTGTTTTAGAGGCTCTTGAATCCATTCTTGGAAAAACTCTAAAATTTATCATCGACAACAAAAAAGATGGTCAGTATTACATTGAAAATCCTAGTTATCCAGGGGAAAACTTCGCAGATAAATGGAATACTCATCCAGAACGAGTAAATGCATTTTTAGAATGGCTATCAGCAGCAAAGCGAGATTTACTTGCGGGTAATTTGATTACAGAAAGTCGTGGAGATGTTGCTCTTCGTATGCAGAATTGTTTTGGTGCTCCGATTGCGGTAAGAGTATTTAATCAAATAGCACAGGAAGAATCGTCTGGAATTAAAAGTGGCACGATAAAGATGGATACCCGGAGTGGAAATCTGTCTGATTCAGGAAGCATTAGCGTTCCTGCTAATCATCATCATGGGGCGTAAATATATTCCCATCACCAACATTTCTCTGGTGCAGCAGAAAATCAGGTTGGAGCAACTTTTCCCGGAGCTCATTGAAAAGTGTGAGATAAAAAGAAGTGAACTTTTGTGCATTATGCGTCTGCAACCCGCCGAAGACACGGCTGTTTATCGAGTTTTGATCAAATTTAAGCCGACGGATGCACGTCCAAAAGCTTGGATGTTGTCGCCAGAATTAAAATTATTCAACGGCAAAAAACCACACCATATATACGGACTTGATGAAAAGGGTTGCCCAGAATTATGTGTGTTCTACCCTGGCTACAAAGAGTGGACAAAGCAAATGTTTATTGCAGAGTCATTTGTTCCGTGGATTGCAACTTGGCTAAATACGTATGAGTATTGGCTTATTACAGGAACATGGAATTACGATGAATCTCCACATACAAAAGGCCGTGTGAAATAATTAATAACAAAAATCATCCCTGAGAGAGGGTAAGTGATATGAACAAGACAGCAATAAAAAACTTTGCGGTATGGGCACGAAGAAAGCTCATCGCCGATATTACATACAGAGCAGGCATGCTGGGTATTACCGAGGGCGGTATTGCGCAGCCTATGCAGCAGTCCACCAAGGACCTGCAGTTCTTTGACATTGGAACGAAGGATTACGTTGAGATTTCTGGAGAGGAAATCAAACAGCGCAACGCCCTTATTGCGGCTATTCGCAAAAAAGAAGGCAGCACAAATTATAAAGAAGCCTTCCAAAATGTCGTGGAAGAGGTTGCTTATACCTGGTTCAACCGCCTGATTGCTGTCCGTTTCATGGAAGTCAACGACTATCTCCCTTCTCGCATTCGTGTCCTCTCTGCAGAGAATCCGAACAAGCTGGAGCCGGACTTTGTAACCACCCCCTTCGATACGGATATGGAGTTCACTCCTTATGAGAAGGACCGTGTACTGCAACTGAAGGAAGATAACAAGTTAGACGAACTGTTCCGTTTCCTGTTCATCAAGCAGTGCAACAAGCTTGGGGAGATTCTTCCCGAACTGTTTGAGCAGATTTCAGACTACACCGAACTTCTCCTGAACATTTCCTTCACCGACAAAGACGGTGTTATCTATCACCTGACTCATGACATTGATGAAGACGATTTCAATGTCTCCATGGAAGGTCAGGTTGAGATCATCGGTTGGATGTACCAGTACTACAATACTGAGCCAAAGGATGAAGTCTTTGCCCTTCTGAAAAAGAACGTAAAGATCACCAAGGAACGCATTCCTGCAGCAACCCAGCTGTTTACTCCTGACTGGATCGTTCGCTACATGGTTGAGAACTCTCTTGGCCGCCTTTGGGTGGAGGGTCATCCAAATGAAGGGCTAAAATCCGAATGGAAGTATTATCTGGAAGAGGCTGAACAGGAGCCGGAAGTTGTTGCACAGCTTGAAAAGATTCGAGCTGAATATGCAGAATTGAATCCGGAAGACATCAAGGTAATTGATCCCTGCATGGGTTCCGGTCATATCCTGGTTTATGCTTTTGATGTTCTGATGCAGATATACGAGGCACAGGGCTATACCCAGCGTGACGCTGCAAAGAGCATACTGAAGAACAATCTGTATGGTATCGATATTGATACCCGTGCATATCAGCTGGCTTACTTCGCTGTCATGATGAAGGCACGCCAGTACAACCGCAGAATCTTCAACGAACATATCATGCCGAACCTGATGGCGGTAAAGAACACCGGCACCATTAGTAAGTATGCCTTGAAACGTCTTGGCGAGCATGAGAAGCTTGCAAAGCGCCTGATGGACGACTTCGTCGATGCAGAAGAATACGGTAGCATTTTGGATATTCACTATTCAGAAGACGAGCTGGATGCCTTGCAGGAGAAGGTAAATTCTGTCAATGAATTTGCTGATATACCGGATCTTTTGGCACAAATGGAGTGTGGTGAGTGTAAATCTGTTATCGTCCCGCTGATTCGTCAGGCACGTATCATGGGACAGAAATATGATGTGGTAGTGACGAACCCACCTTATATGGGCGCGTCAAATATGAATGCAAAACTTAACGAGTTTATCAAGTTAAACTATACAGATTATAAATCTGACTTTTTTTCCGCTTTTGTTGTTAAATGTACGTTGTTAGCAAAGCCATATGGCTTTCTTGGGTTCTTAACGCCATATGTTTGGATGTTTATCCAATCATATGAGAATATGAGAGAGTATCTTTACGATAATGCGACTATTCAAACTTTAATTCAATTCGAGTATTCTGCATTTGAAGAGGCCACCGTTCCAATTTGTACTTTCACATTCAGAAATTACTATGTTAACAATTATTATGGTGGATACTTTAATTTGACGAATTTTCGTGGAGGTATGGAAGTTCAACGGGTAAAAACTCTTGAGGCAATCAACAATAGTGCGTGTGGATATTATTATGCGCAAAGCACATATCATTTTGAGGAATTGCCAGGACGACCTTTGGCATATTGGATTAGTACTAATACAATTAATGATTTTCAATCGCCTGTTCATGTTGATGATGTTTCTGAGACCCGAATCGGAATGGCAACAGCAGACAATGACCGCTTTATGCGAATGTGGTTTGAAATTGCAATTAATAAGGCTGGACTAATTTGCTCTTCAAGGCAGGAGGCCGAACAATCTAATAAAAAATGGTTCACATATTATAAAGGCGGAAGCTTCCGGAAATGGTACGGCAATATCGACTATGTGGTGAACTGGGAACATGATGGCTTTGAAATCAGAAATTTTATAGACGAAAAAACGGGGCGCATTCGCTCACATAATTACAACCTTGATTATATTTTTACTCCAGGACTTACGTTTACTGCGATAAGCAGCAGTAATTTTGCTTGCCGGACTATGGATAATGGTCTATTCGGGAGTGGCGGATCAGGTGTTTGCCGCGTGAGTAACGAGAATCGATTTCCGTTACTCGGATTCCTAAACTCAAATGTTGCAGCATACTTAATGTCATGTTTGAGTCAAACGATGAACTTCGAAGTTAATATGGTGGGAAGTTTACCATATATCAAGGATTCGAAACATGCCAAAGTTGAAGAAATCGTCTCCGCTGCCATTAGTAATTCAAAATCAGATTGGGATTCTTTTGAAACATCATGGAATTTCAAAGTTCATCCCTTATTGAAATGGCGCAGTACATCTGATGAAGAACGCACTGTTGCCAACAGCTGTGGTGATGTGGCAGTACAATCACCGCTGGAATACGCCTGGACAATGTGGATGTTAGAGTGTGATGAACGCTTCAACCAACTGAAGGCAAATGAAGAAGAACTGAACCGTATCTTCATTGATATCTACGGTCTTCAGGATGAGCTGACTCCTGAGGTTGAAGATAAAGATGTTACCGTTCGCAAAGCGGACCTTCAGCGAGATATCAAGAGCCTGATTTCCTACGCTGTTGGCTGCATGTTTGGCCGGTATTCTCTGGATGTACCTGGACTTGCTTATGCGGGCGGAGAATGGGATGGGAGCAAGTATTCCTCCTTCCTACCGGACGAGGATAACTGCATTCCTATAACCGATGAAGAATACTTCCAGGATGATATTGTAGGCCGTTTTGTTGAATTCATCCGTGTTGCCTATGGAGCAAATTCTCTGGAGGAAAATCTTGAATTTGTTGCAGATGCACTAGGAAACAAAGGAAAGACTGCACGAGATACTATCCGTCAGTATTTCCTGAATGATTTCTTCAAAGATCACTGCCAGACCTATTCTGTCACCGGATCTGGAAAGCGTCCGATTTATTGGCTCTTCAATTCCGGTAAGCAGAACGGATTCAAAGCACTGGTTTATATGCATCGTTGGACGGCAGATACCGTTGGTAATGTTCGTGTGGAATACCTTCACAAGATGCAGCTTGTCTATGAAAAAGAAATGGAAACCTGCCAGGATATCATAGACAATAGCCTTGATCGACGCGAGATTGCTGCCGCTACAAAGCGAAAGGAAAAGCTGGTTAAGCAGCTGAAGGAATGCAAGGATTACGATGCAAAGGTCGCACATATAGCACTGTCCCGAATTGCAATTGATCTGGACGACGGCGTAAAGGTCAACTACCGCAAGGTTCAGACCGGTGCGGACGGCAAGTTCTGCGAGATCCTTGAGGACTCAAAGAACATTATGGCAAAGGAGAAATAAGCGAATGAGTAAAGATAGCATTATTGTTGATAGTAAAGTCTTTTCACTTAAAGGTTTATTCTCCGATAAGTTTACAGTCGATTTTTATCAGCGCGAGTATGTATGGGAGCACAAACAGTTGGAAGACCTTATCATGGACCTTTCCAGCGAGTTCCTGAAGAACTGGCAGCCTGGTCATTCTACGCAAAATGTTTCTACGTATGATCCGTACTTTATGGGAGAGATCGTGCTCTCAAATAAATCCGGAGAAAAAAGCGCGGTGATCGATGGTCAGCAGCGTATTACAACGTTGACGTTATTGCTAATTTACCTTCTCCGTACATATGGCGCAATGCCGAAGTTCCCAACGGATATCCGTGATCTAATCTATGCGGATTACTACGGAGAATACTATTTCAACCTTGATATTCCTGAACGCAGAGAATGTATGCTGTCCCTGTTCAATAAGGGAGAATACACAGTACCGAAGGATGCTTCACCTTCCGTGGTCAACCTTGTAAACCGATATGCAGATATTGCAGAATGCTGGGATAAGCGCATTGATGATACCAATATTGTTCCGTTTGTATACTGGCTGAAGGAAAAGGTTATGTTCTCCAAGGTTTGGACGAACAGCGATGAGTTTGCCTACGTCATCTTTGAGACGATGAATGACCGTGGTCTCTCCCTCACTCAGATTGAGATGCTTCGCAGCTACCTTTTGGCAAACACAAACGAAGATTCACGAGACGCAGCTATGACAGAATTTGATGCTGTAATTCGTAATCTGGCCCAGGTTAAGCTCAGCTCGAAATCTAAAGCGGAATTTGAATTTTTTAAGATGTATTTCCGTGGACACTATGCAGATGATCTTTCTCAGGGCAATACTAAGTCAGACTTTGTCCGGATTGGTAAAGAGTTTCATCGTTGGGTAAGTGAAAACAGCAAGAAGCTCAAGCTGGAAAAGTCATCCGATTTTGTCGAGTTTATTCATCGAATCAAATATTTTGCGGATGTCTATCACAAAATCAATGCTCTGATTCAGAGCAGAAATACGGTTGATTATTTGTACCTCATAGTAAACAGCGACTATGGCTTTACCATGCAGCCTGCAGTCATCATGTCTGCCGTTTCATATAATGACAGTGATAAGGTTGTTGATGAGAAAATCAAGATTGTATCTCGGTACCTTACAAAGGTGTTGACATATCGAGTTTGGAACCACTGGATGATTTCGCAGAGTGCGCTTGAGGCTAAGTCTTATGAGTTGTGTAAAGCAATTCGTGGTATGGATACAGACGCGCTTCAGCGGCATCTGGCAACGGATCCTCTGGAAGCGCCTGCATTGTCGGGCACTCCGACTCTGAACCAACAGAACAGACGACGCTTTATGGTAATGATTTCTCTGATTACAGAGATTGTTGCCTCGAGGTCAAAAACACCGGACTATCCGTTGAACCATCCGGATATTGAGGTTGAGCACATTTGGGCTAATCATTTTGAAGACCATACAGACGAGTTCAGAGACGAGGCAGAGTTTGCTACAGCTCGTAACAGCATTGGTGATTTGCTCGTTCTGCCAAAGAGCTTTAATGCTTCTTATGGTGACGATCCGTATACTTCTAAGGTTGAGCAGTACTTCTCTCAGAATATATTGGCGCAAACTCTGAATGAGAGAAAATATACTAATAATCCGGGTTTCATGGCATTTATGAATATTAGCGGATTACCTTTTAAGCCTTATTCCAAGTTCACAAAGAATTCTATCAGCGAGAGAACAACCCTTTATCGTCTAATCCTGGAGGATCACTGGAAATAAAGCTCATAGCATTGAGATTTTAGTATTCATTCTGAGAGGAGAAACACTATGCAAAAGCAGATTAAGCTTCTGTATGACCCTTATGAAAATCAAATAAAGTTCTCAATTTCTCAGGATGGCGGAGAAACATGGGACAGAATATCCGAAACCTCTGACCTTCGTAGGTATGAGAATCAGAATTGCGTCCTGGCGAACTGCGCTGAGGATATTGTCAGCATCATCAACAAATACCAGAATGTCGGTGTAGAAGGCGTGTTAGTCTGCTTTGAGGGAACGGAAGAAGACTTCGATTTGCTCCAAGAGGTCATAGAACGCGAGAATAAGGCAAATTCAAATGGAGGAAAGATTTCTTCTGTGAGAATTGCTTCCTTCAAGTCTGCAGATGAGGCTATCGAAATTATTAGAACAGCATACGATAGAATATCTTCTGAGTTTTCTGATTATCTTCCGGAATGTGAAGGCTTTGAAGATATGGCGGCTGACGAGCAGGAAATTGGGCAAACCATAAGTACTTTCAATTCTACTGTAAGTACTGAAATTCCTGTTTGTATTATCGGCACATACAGCATTGGTAAGTCTGCATTGATAAATGCTATTGTCGGTGCTGAGGTCCTGCCCAGTGCAGTGAAACAGTGTACTGCAAAGAATGTTCGGGTCATTGACGCTGATTGCTACACTATCACGATAGAATTTGACGATAAGGAAATAGCATTTTCTGTGAGCAAAGGCGGAATCGTCGCCGTTGATACCTCCGATGAGGCAGAAGAATTAACAGCTGCTCTTCAAAAATTGATTGATTTCTCCGAGATGGATGAAGTGACTGCTATCCGGAACATTCTCCGCGTACTAAACGGTGAAATTAAGAGTGATATCTCTGCTTCTATAGGATTCAATGTGACAATCTCGCTTCCGTTTAAAGGATCGATATTAAACAACGAAACGGCACACATTGTGCTTTACGATACCCCAGGAAGTGACAATAGTGATGTAGATCAGCGTGCACATCGTGTTGCATTGGAAGAAATGATGCAACATCAGACTAATGCACTGCCAGTATTCATCATGGATCGTGAGCATGCGCTTTCCAATGATCACAAAGACGTTAAAACTCTCATTGATGGAAACAAGTCCGGTTTTTCAAGTCCAAACTGTATCATTGTTTTTTCAAAAGCTGAGCGACTAACGGAATCCCAGTATCGTGAAGAAATACCTACAACGCTCATAAACTGGCATGGTGGAATCACTTTCCTGCATGTCTGCGCAATAGGTGCACTTGGAGCCAAAAAAAGCGGTGAGACTTGGAGCGATTCTCAATACGAGGAAGTGTATAGAGATTGGTATAGAAAATATTCAGAGGACGGAAAATCTCTTCCTAAGTACAATCGTGTTCCTTGCGGAAGAATTATGGAGTCCAGCGTTAGGAATTGTGTTTCGGATGAACTCTTTGCATCTGGAATTCCATCCCTGGAAGATGAAATAAACTACTATGTTCTCCGATACGCAAATTATAAGAAGTGTGTCAACGGCCGCGAACTACTTCTTCAGGCAATGGAACTAGCTAAGAAAAAGCTTCAAAAAGAGGAACAGCGCTTAAAACAAGATAAAAAGAAAAAAGAAGAAGAACAAGCAAGCATCCGAAATCAGTTGCTTACCCAAATGCGCAGCGTCTCTCCTCAGAAAATTGATGTTTACAATCTTGCCCGCAGCTATGACAAAGTATTGCATGCGTATTTCCAAACTGTCCCTAGAGCCGTTGAACAAGCTTGGCGCAATGCCCAAACCAAAACTGACAAAAAGGCATACATGATTGAAACCCTTCAAACTCATTGCATGGAGAATCTTTTTATTCCGACATATGAAGGAGAAAATGGCATAGCTCATCAAATAATCAAGAGACTGGTTGACTATGCTGGAGCGTATATTTCTAAACTCCGTCAAATAGTCGAGGAACGCCAAGATAGTCTATCGCAAGAAGCGCGTTCAGAACTCGAAGAGACCTTTAGCAGCATTGATATGCCTGAATTTGAGTCCATAGGCATAAAAGGGGCATTTACCTTGCTAGAGTTTTCGAGCTTCCTAAATTTCAAGTGGCTTGAAGAGAAGGGACTCGAATCTATCGCAAATAGTATTTGTACAAATTTGGACATTCATAAAAAAGGAATTTTCAAGAAAACTAGCTATTATGGTGCTTTCCAAATGCAATGCATTATTAATCCGGTCAATGAGTATCAAAGACAGTTGCAAAAATGGACCGGCGAAAACTGCTCTCTCCTTGAGCAGACCATCAATCGGGATAATGCAATCCTAAGCCAGTATGACGCTGAAATTGCCGCAACTGAAGCAAGAATTCAAGATTTGAAAGAAAGACTGGCTCGTTTAGATGATGTAAGACAGCAGCTAGATGTTGTTCTGTCTATTACGGAAGGAGCTAATTGATATGAAAACAATCGAAAACCATGTACTGCAATTAGCTGAAGATATCTACGCTGGCAGATGCAGTTATCAGAAAGCCGAAATCAGAATTCAGTCTCTAGAGAAGGAATTCGAAGCGGTTGATCGAGACATTGCATATCCTGCATTCCCTGATATCGTTACAAAAGATTACCTTGATGAGTTAATAGGTCGTGTTCGAGTTGGACTCTATTCAAAACAGCTGCTATTGGATTTGGCAAAAGCATCCGACATGCTTCATGCAACCAAAGGCAAACATATCGATATTAAGAAACCTGTAATTGCCGGTATTGCAATCGCTGCTGCATTGATAATCGCAATAATTATTGCGGTAGGCATAGGAGAATAACTATGGGACAAAAAATTGATAATTCAATCCAGCTTCCGTCTGCAAGGGATATTTCTGCAGCTGATAAAGCAGCAAGAGACATACTTGGGAGATATTCCGCTAAGGTCTTCAAATCATATCTGCCTCGTATATCGAAGGATTATGACGTGGTTAAGCTTGGTACGGGCAGATCTCCGGAAGAATCCGTCGCTTTTTTTGACGTTACAAAACTGATTATCGAAGAAGACGGTAATCTGATTGAAAAGCTCAAAAATGTCTATCATTTACTGGCGTATTCTCGAAACAGCATTGGTCTGATTATTCATAGAACGCATGATACTTGTCGTATCTCCCTTGCAGTTGGAATGAAGAATAGAGATTCTGAAGCCGTCGCAAAGCTTGGGGAAACGATTCGTGATGCTCTTATGGGAAATTTCCCCGGCTCTGCTTGTTCCGGGATTGGTTACTATGGGTTCAATGCAGGCAATCCATTTGCATCCTTGAATGAAGAAACTTATTTTAATTCGGAAAGCATTGAGTCTTTTAATTCAATAGCAATTGCATCAAACATTGCTTCAGAGTTCTCTAAGGATTATATCGAGCAGGGACTTGAAAAAGTTCTCGATGGAATTATTCCCGCAAAGAAGCAGGAATACACAATCATCCTGTTGGCGGAAGCTATTGACGATGAGCTCCTTGAAGAACGCAGACAAAGCCTGTACCAGACATACACTTGGCTGAGTCCACTTTCCAAACGCACAGAGAACTGGTCCTTCCAGGAAGGACAAAACTGGGGGAAGAATGCAAATGCTAACTTGATCGTTGTTGGAGCAGGCAGCAATTCTGGCGGATCCACTTCTTCTACTCAGGGGGCATCTGTCGAAATCAACCAGTATGCGGTATCTCATACCATGGAGATTATCGAGAAGCAGATGGAGCGCATTGAGCATTGCGCCGCACTGGGGGCATATGACTTCTCTGCATATGTGCTTTCTCCAAATTGTCAACTTGCGAGTGAAGTGGCTCATATGTACATGTCTCTTACTCAGGGTAATGAGTCTTATTATGAGAAGCCGTCTATTAATGTTTGGAATGCACAGAAGGATGAAAAAACAAGAGAAAAGATTTCCCGGATGGCTGAATACTTGCGTAGGCTAACGCATCCGTCATTTACGAGCGGTAAAGAATCAGCTTCAGTTAAGGCAACTGCAACGATTTCCGGTGCAGAACTGGCTCACGCTATGAGTCTGCCTCGTAAGTCCCTGCCGGGATTTGCCACAATTAGGTGCGCTGCATTTGGTCGTGAGATTACATCTTACGATTCTGAATATACTGGCAGTGTTCATCTTGGCTGTATACATCATATGCACCGAGATGAAGAGAAAGCCGTCGAGCTGAATAAAAACTCATTTGCTTCTCATGTATTTGTAACAGGTTCTACTGGCTCTGGTAAGAGTAACGCTATCTATACCTTGCTGGATTCTCTTAGGACTAAGTTCATGGTCATTGAACCGGCAAAGGGAGAATATAAATATGCCTTTACAAAGGATGTAAAGGTCTATGGCACAAATCCCCAAATATGTGAACTCCTCCGGATCAATCCATTTGTTTTTAATTCAGGAATACACGTGTATGAGCATATCGATCGTCTGTTGGATGTATTCAATGTCTGCTGGCCGATGTATGCCGCTATGCCTGCTGTTCTAAAAGATGCGATTATTAAAGCTTATGAAGACTGCGGATGGAACTTAATTACCTCTCAGAATAGCAAGGGTGATATTTATCCGACATTTGAAGACGTTTGCGCTGAGATAGATGAGATTATTACTCATTCTGATTACTCGGATGAGAATAAAGGTAATTATCGTGGCTCATTAAAAACTAGGTTAACATCTCTCACAAATGGAATTAACCGTCTGATTTTCTGTAACGGTGATATTTCGGATGAAAACCTGTTCGAGCAAAATGTCATTATTGATCTAAGCAGGGTTGGCTCCGCGGAGAATAAATCATTGATTATGGGAATGTTGATTATCCGGCTTCAGGAGTATCGTATGGCAGAAGGATGCATTAATTCCACTCTGCATCACGTTACGGTATTAGAAGAAGCACATAACATTCTTCGGCATGTTCCAGAAGGTGGTGGAGAATCCGGTAATCTCACACAGAAATCCGTCGAAATGATTTCCAACGCAATTGCTGAAATGCGAACATACGGTGAGGGATTTGTCATTGCAGATCAGGCACCAGGCTTGCTGGACATGTCAGTCATTCGCAATACCAACACAAAAATCATTCTCAGGCTCCCGGATAAGAGCGATCGAGAGCTGGTTGGACGAGCAGCCAATCTGACGGATGCTCAGATCAACGAACTGGCAAGTCTGCAGCGTGGAGTTGCTGCCATTTATCAAAATGAATGGACAGAACCGATTCTTTGCAAAATCAAGAAATATGAAACGGCCTTTTCTTTTAACGATAGACCAGGATGCAAACCATATCCGCAAGAAGATTCTACTGCTCGTAAGTTTGTTAATTCATGCGTGTATGATCCCTTGTACCTTCAGCGGCATTCTGAACGCGAGTTTATCGATGCACTTGGAAAAATTCGTGTTGAAGGAATTGTAAAAGCACGCCTGCTGGATTATGTCCGTACACCGTTTGAAGCGCAGCGTAACGTGTGGCAGAAGGTGGCTTTCAGTTATTTCAAATTAAATCAGTGTGTATGCAAGAAAGATATAGGATTGTCCGAATGGCAGAATGCATTGACACGGCAGCTTCAGAATTATGAGTTTGATGCAAAAATCGATCTTGCTACGAATTCCGAGTCGTTTTACAGATTCACTCAGATTATGACGCTTGAGGCAATTGTCGAACTAGGCAGTCGTCAGCCTGAGATTAGCTTGAAATTATCGGAACTGATGAAGGATTATCGAGGAATATTTGGTAAAGCATAATTAATAGAAGGAGGTTTTCTCGATGGCAATTCCAGTAGTAATAAAAGCAGTAGAAGTTGCAAGCGAGGTAGCTACTTCTGCCAAAGTGATAGACTTATCTACGATGGTTTCTGATGCCCAGGCCATTGCTAATGAAGTGTGGCCTAAAGCGAAAGAAATCCCGTCGGCTATTGAAACCGAGATTACCCCTGAAACTATAGCTGAAGAAACCTGGGAATCAACAATCGCCGAAAATCTGAAGCGCGAGCTGGATGCAACATTACATAAGTACTTTGATGACCTCAAAGAAAAATCTGATGTTAGGGACACCCTTGACGATGCTCCTTTCGATATAACGGAATTGAGAGCGCTGTCGCCAGAAGAAAATGCACTTATGCGCGAAGAATTTGCTCTGAAAAAGAATGCTTTGAAGAGGCAATGGGAGGAAACAAATAATCGCCCATGGCCTAAGTATGACAAGGATGTTTATATCACAAATGCTGAAGGCGATTCCGTTCTCATTCGAAAAGCTGGAATGGACTATGATGCACATCATATTCAACCGCTTTCACTTGGTGGTAAAAATGAGGCTCGAAATCTTACGCCGCTCAGCGCAGATATTCACTTTGATCACAAAGGAATTCATAAGTTAGGAAGCCCATATGATCAGATAAGTAAAATGTTAGGAGGAACCGACTTATGATGCATGAAGAATTTTTCAAACTTCTCGAGAATACTTCAGTTAATGATGAGACTGTGGCCAGTGTAGAAAGTGCTTATAAGTTGACACTTCCGGACACTCTGAAAAAGGTCTTATCAGTCTCAACTGAGGATGTATTCGTAGATGAGAAAAGATTATTGTCTCTTAGTGAAATACTCTCAGCAGACATTGAGTATGGAACAGCTTTTATTGCGCAGAAACTGATTCCTGTGTTTGACAGTATGGATAATGATTTTATCGTATTTGATTTACAGGAGAATACATGGACGATGTTTAACATCGTTGATTTATGTCAGTTTGCAAAGCGTGAATTGTTGGCCGACTATTTCAATTGACAGTCTTTCGGGTAATTGACACCTGACTTTCCCAATATATTAATAGATGGTCCGGAGGAAATAGAATGAACAAAACAGCAATCAAAAACTTTGCGGTATGGGCACGAAGAAAGCTCATTGCCGATATTACATACAGAGCAGGCATGCTGGGTATTACCGAGTCCGGTATTGCACAGCCTATGCAGCAGTCCACCAAGGACCTGCAGTTCTTTGACATCGGGACTAAGGACTATGTTGAAATCTCCGGAGAGGAGATCAAGCAGCGCAATGCCCTTATTGCGGCCATTCGCAAGAAAGAAGGCAGCACGAACTATAAAGAGGCCTTTCAAAATGTTGTGGAAGAGGTTGCCTATACCTGGTTCAACCGCCTGGTTGCTGTCCGTTTCATGGAAGTCAACGACTACCTCCCATCTCGCATTCGTGTCCTCTCTGCAGAGAATCCGAACAAGCTGGAGCCGGACTTTGTAACCACGCCCTTCGATACAGATATGGAGTTCACTCCTTATGAGAAGGACCGCGTGCTGCAACTGAAGGAAGATAACAAGCTGGACGAGCTGTTCCGTTTTCTGTTCATCAAGCAGTGCAACAAGCTTGGTGAGATCCTGCCCGAACTGTTTGAGCAGATCTCTGACTACACTGAACTCCTTCTGAACATTTCTTTCACGGATAAGGACGGAATTATCTATCATCTAACTCATGACATCTCTGAGGATGACTTCAATGTCTCCAAAGAAGGTCAGGTCGAGATCATCGGCTGGATGTACCAGTACTACAATACTGAGCCGAAAGATGAAGTCTTTGCACTTCTGAAGAAGAACGTAAAGATTACTAAAGAACGCATTCCTGCAGCAACCCAGCTGTTTACTCCGGACTGGATTGTTCGCTACATGGTTGAGAACTCTCTTGGCCGCCTTTGGGTAGAAGGTCATCCAAATGAAGGCCTGAAGTCCGGATGGAAATACTATCTGGAAGAGGCAAAGCAGGAACCTGAAGTTGTTGCACAACTTGAAAAGATTCGCGCTGAATATGCAGAACTGAACCCGGAAGATATCAAGGTAATTGATCCCTGCATGGGTTCCGGTCATATTCTTGTATATGCTTTTGATGTCCTAATGCAGATTTATGAGGCACAGGGCTATACCCAGCGTGACGCTGCAAAGAGCATACTGAAGTACAATCTGTATGGTATCGATATTGATACTCGTGCGTATCAGCTTGCCTACTTTGCTGTCATGATGAAGGCGCGCCAGTACAACCGCAGGATTTTCAACGAACATATCATGCCCAACCTGATGGCGGTAAAGAATACCGGCACCATTAGTAAGTATGCACTTAAACGCCTTGGAGAGCACGAAAAGCTTGCGAAGCGGCTAATGGATGATTTCACCGACGCAGAGGAATACGGCAGCATTTTGGATATTCACTATTCTGCTGAAGCATTGGATGCTCTGCAAGAAAAGATAGATTCTATCAATGAATTTGAAGATATCCCTGATCTTCTAGCACAAATGGAGTGCGGAGAGTGCAAGTCTGTAATTACTCCTCTTGTTCGTCAGGCTCGTATCATGGGGCAGAAATATGATGCTGTCATTACGAATCCTCCATATATGGGTATCAATAGTATGGGCGGTGAGTTTTATGACTACATTACGACACATCACGAAGCATTTAAGCATGATTTGTATTGTGTTTTTATTGATGTTTGCCATTGGTTGTTAAAACCCAATCGTTACCAGGCTATGATAACTCAGCAATCTTTCATGTTTAATGCTCGATATGAAAAAGCTAGGACTGCGATTATTGCAGATAATTCTTGTGTTAATCTTTTGCACTTGGGTGCCCGTGCATTTGAAGAGATTGGCGGAGAAGTTGTCCAGACGGCAACTTATGTTTTCATGTCAACACATGTAAACGGGTTAAAAGGATATTACTTAGATCTTCAAGATTATCAATCACAAGAATCCAAGGAACAGGCATATACAGTACTTAAAGATTCTTTAAGTGAAGGCGTATACAAAAAATCATTGGATGACTTTAGGGATATCTCTGGGTTCAATTATTCCTATTGGCTGTCAAACCAAGTGATCAAGGCACTGGGAAACAAAAAAACAATTGCAACAATTGCTGAAACTCGTCACGGACTGGTGACGGGTAGCGGCGAGAAATTCATGAGATTATGGCCAGAAATCAGTCAGAAGAAATTCAACACATCGATTGACAATGCAAGCTTGGATACTGTCGGTACAACATGGTTCCCTTATAACAAGGGTGGAACAATGAGACGCTGGTATGGAAACAGAGAATACGTTGTTAATTGGGAAAATAACGGCTTTTTAATTCGAAACTATAGGAACGAAAAGGGAAAGCTCAAATCCTCGAATTATAATAATGAATTCAATTGCCAGCCTGACATTTCTTGGACAGATATTTCAACTGGATTATTTTCGGCCAGATATACTCCCCAAGGCGCATTGTTTGATACTTCTGGGCCGTCACTCTTTTTGAAATCACAAGAATATTCGGACTACTTGCTTGGACTAATGAATTCAAAGGTCATGCAAAAGTTCTTGGATGTATTTTGTGTCGGACTTCACTATAGCACTGGTTCTGTAGCCTCTATACCATTAGTTGTTGAACGAAAAGCTGAGGTCGAGTACTTAGTGCAAGAATGTTTGCAGATAGCCGTCTCGGAATGGGATAGCTATGAACTGTCGTGGGATTATCAAGAGCATCCATTAGTTGCATTATCTAAAGGGCTTTGGGACGCAACAGCTATTGGAGCTTCAATGCACTACTATTATGGCGGACACCCAGAAGTCTCCTGTCCTCTTGAACTTTGCTTCATGCTCTGGCAGGGCGAGTGTAATGAGAGGTTTAAGCGACTCAAGGCGAACGAAGAAGAGCTGAATCGTATCTTCATTGACATCTACGGACTTCAGGATGAATTGACATCTGAAGTTGAGGATAAGGACGTGACTGTTCGCAAGGCAGATTTGCAGCGGGATATCAAGAGCCTGATTTCCTATGCAGTTGGCTGCATGTTTGGGCGATATTCTCTGAATGTACCTGGTCTTGCTTATGCGGGCGGCGACTGGGACAGCAGCAAGTACTCCTCCTTCATGCCAGATGAAGATAATTGTATTCCTATCACTGATGAAGAATACTTCCAGGATGATATCGTCGGACGTTTTGTGGAATTCATTCGTATCATTTATGGAGAGGATAGTCTGGAAGCAAACCTTGACTATATTGCTAAGGCTCTTGGCAGTAAGGGTAAGACTTCTCGGGATACTATCCGTCAGTACTTTCTGAATGATTTCTACAAGGATCATTGCCAGACTTACTCTGTCACCGGTTCTGGCAAACGTCCAATCTATTGGATGTTCAATTCCGGCAAACAGAATGGATTCAAAGCACTGGTCTACATGCATCGCTGGACTCCGGATACTGTTGGTAATGTCCGCGTGGAATATCTCCACAAGATGGAGCTTGTCTACGAGAAAGAGATGGAGACCTGTCAGGATATCATTGACAACAGCTTAAACTCACGCGAGATTGCAGCTGCTACTAAGCGCAAGGAAAAACTAGTCAAGCAGCTGAAGGAATGCAAAGACTATGATGCACTGATGGGCCATATCGCAGGCTCAAGAATCGGCATTAATCTGGACGATGGCGTAAAGTTGAATTACCGGCTGGTTCAGACTGGTAAAGACGGTCGTTTCTGTGAGATTCTCGCAGATTCCAAAGATATTATGATTAAGGAGAACTCTGAAATATGGCAGAACTTAGTTTCAAGCAGATAACAGACAAACTGAATGAAGAGTTCACCGGCAGTACTCGCAAACTGGTATTCTGGTATGATGCCAATGCAGAGTTTGCAGAGGACATTGACACTCTTGAGCTCATAAATGCAAAAGTGCTGCACCTTGAAAAGGACAATCAGTTCTATATCAAGCTTTTCCTGGAAAGAGAAGATAAAACCACAAACTATCTGATCTATGCTCCGTTCCCGAAGCCGGACATCCGTGAGAACCATCTTGCGGATACCATCCGCTATTCCAAGGAATTCTTTGCTGACCGTACCTCCCTTCTGTGCTTAGATCTTGGCATTCATGAGAGATTTAAGCCGATTGTAGAAAAGCATATTGCATTCTTCAATAACAAAACCCGTACAAGTGCATTCTATGCATTTGAACTGGACAATTATAACGACTCCATCATTGAAGTAGCTATGATGAGCGTACTCTGTGGCAGCAAGGTTGCGTCTTTCGAAGAAGTTGTACGCTGCATTCTGACAAACGATGGCTTTGAAGAGAATAAGTATCTTGCAGAGTTCGATAAGTACGGACTGACTGAGGCATTCTGGAAGCACTGTGATACTGTCTTTGGATATACGGATGCAGATCCAACTTTGGAAAAGCTGGTCATGTCTACCTTCGTAACCTACGCGCAGAAGACGATCCATAAAGATTTGCCGACAAGTTGGCAGCCGTACGTTTCCTATAAGCCTGGTAATGTGCTGGCGTTTATCGATAATCTGATGAACAGCCTGATTTATGGCGAAAACTTCGACAAGCTGTCTGAAACCATGTTCCAGACCCTACAGGCAAAGAAGGTGCTGACTGCTATGGCACCGGAGGATATCGTAGATTGCAATGTTTTTGCAGGTGTTGATGATATCCTTGTTAAGTGGATTATCGATCGATTGGTTGCTGAGGACGTTGATGCAAAGCTGAATGGCAGAACTATTCCGGAGATCTGCGCATATCGGCGTAAAATGCACTTCGGCAGAAAGTATCGCACTCAGTATTTTGTCCTTGAGAATGCATACCATCTGATCATTCCGGGAATCTACACGCCTGCAGGAAGCCTGTATTTGGCTGCAAAGAATTATACCGAAAAAGACTATCAGGTTGATCGCAGGTACAGATATTTTTATTATCATTATGACCGTCTAGAGGACACTGCTGATTTTGAGAATCTCCGTCAGCTGGTGGAAAACATCTACACAAACGATTATCTTAGCAATATTACTTCAAATTGGAGCGCGGGCTTTGTAGCAGATGAAGGTCATTCCAGAGTTGACAACCAACTTGACTTCTTCAGTAAGTACGTGAAGTTCAAGAAAGAGCGCGTTGTTGTCATTATATCTGATGCCATGCGTTACGAAGTTGGCAGGACGCTATACGAAAAGCTCCTTGCGGACGAGAGATGTGATGCAAAGATTACTGCGATGCAGAGCGTTCTTCCTTCCATTACCAGTTATGGAATGGCAGCGTTGCTTCCGCATAGCAAAGTGACAATGAGCAATGAATATGAGGTGCTTGTAGATGGTCAGCCCTGCGCCAGCTTGAAACAGCGTGAGACTATTTTACAAACAGCGAAGCCTAACAGCCGCTGCATTCAGTTCGATGAAATTAAGGGTGCAAATCAGGCTGATATGAGAGCAATTCTCACCGGTCAGGACGTGGTCTATGTTTACCACAACCAGATCGACTCTCGCGGAGACAAGGCTTCTTCTGAAAACGAAGTGTTTGTGGCTTGTGAAGAGGCTGTTGAAGAGATTATCAAGCTAATCCGTGACATCAATGCCCGTGGCAATACTCATCACTTCATTGTAACCGCAGACCATGGTTTCATTTATAAGCGGGATAAGCTGAGTGAGTCTGATAAGATCAGCGGATTCAGTGGCTGCGGAAAACGGTATGCGATTTCGGATGCAAAACTTGATACCGCCGGCGTTATTTGCGTTCCTATGAGTAGCTACGACCAGGATGCTGACGACTACCGCTATGTCTTAGCACCTATGGGAGCTGATCTTTTCAAGGTTCCCGGCAGCGGACTGAACTATGTACACGGCGGCTGCTCCCCTCAGGAAATGCTAATCCCTGTCATTGAAGTCCGTGCTGAACGCAGCAAGGTTACTACAATCAATGCTGCTATTGATCTTGTAAGCCTTACAAATAAGATTACAAACCTGAATATCAGCCTTGACTTCCTTCAGACTGAACCGGTCAGTGATACCATCAAGGAAACAACGTATCGCGTCTACTTCATCGATGAGAATGGTACCCGTATTTCCAACGAGAACCTTTATCATGCAGACCGCACAGACGAAGAGGCAACGAAGCGTGTATTCAAGCTGAAGTTCACATTTAAAAATCAGAAATACGACAAACGGAAGAAATATTATCTGGTCGCTGTTGATGATAAGACCAACCTCGAAACACTTCGTCGCGAGGTAATTATGGATCTGGCATTCGCAGGAGACTTCGGTTTCGGCGTATAAGGAGGATGCATAAATGCTTGAAGAAACAATAGAGAAAACCTCGCGAGAGGAAATTAAAGAAAAACTCCGCCGCAATTTTGATGGAAAGATCGTCAGAAAAGATCTGACCAAGAAAATCAAAGAAGGCGCAAATGTACCTGTTTACGTTCTTGAATTCCTTCTTGGACAGTACTGTAGCTCCGATGATCCAGAGACCATTGAGCAGGGTGTCCAGACTGTAAAGAGAATTCTGGCTGATAACTTTGTGCGTCCGGATGAAGCTCAGAAGATTCTGTCCGTGCTTCGCAAGAACGGCAGCCATACTGTTATTGACATGGTAACCGTACGTCTTGATATTAAGCATGACTGCTATCTGGCGGACTTCTCTAACCTTGGCCTTTCCGGTGTTCCTATTGAGGACAGCTATCCTGAACAGTATGACCGACTGCTTTGCGGAGGAATTTGGTGCATCGTTAGGCTGAACTATGGAGTCGAGGAAGATGAGGATAATGCTTCTGGCTATCCGATTTCTATCTATGATCTCACTCCGATTCAGATGCCTCATATCGACATTTCGGAGCTTAAAGAAGGACGCAAGGCTTTCACAAAGGACGAGTGGATTGATGTAATCCTTCGTTCTACCGGAATGGAACCGGATGAACTCAGCTATCGTGAGAAGTGGCTGCTTCTGCTTAGAAGCGTTCCTCTGATTGAAAATAACTATAACCTTTGTGAGCTGGGCCCGAGAAGCACCGGTAAGTCTCATCTGTACAAAGAGATTTCTCCGAACAGTATTCTTGTTTCTGGTGGACAGACTACGGTTGCAAACCTTTTCTATAACATGGGACGAAAGACAGTTGGTCTTGTCGGCCTTTGGGACTGTGTCGCTTTTGATGAAGTTGCCGGTATCCGGTTTAAGGATAAAGACGGCGTACAGATCATGAAGGACTACATGGCCTCCGGCTCCTTTGCAAGAGGTAAAGAAGAAAAAGCTGCATCTGCGTCTATGGTGTTCGTAGGCAATATCAATCAGAGCGTTGATGTCCTTCTGAAGACATCCAGTCTCTTTGATCCCTTCCCCCCTGAAATGGGAACAGACACGGCATTCCTTGATCGTATTCATTGCTATCTTCCCGGCTGGGAAATTCCTAAGTTCAGACCGGAACACTTTACCGGAGACTATGGCTTCATCACCGACTATTATGCAGAGTTTATTCGTGAGCTTCGTAAAGAGCAGTATGGCGATGCTATTGATAAGTATTATCGCCTTGGTAAGAATCTGAATCAGCGTGACACCATTGCCGTTCGTCGCACAGTTGATGGCCTTCTGAAACTTGTATATCCTGATGGGGTATTTGAGAAGGAAGATCTTGAAGAGATTTTGGTGATTGCTCTTGAGATGCGCCGCAGAGTAAAAGAGCAACTGAAGAAACTGGGCGGTATGGAGTTCTATGATGTGAATTTCTCCTACATTGATAATGAGACTTTCCAGGAAAAATATGTCGGTGTGCCTGAACAGGGCGGCGGTAAGCTTATTCCGGAGGGGATTTGTAATCCTGGTCAGGTTTATACGGTTGCTCAGGGTAAGTCCGGCATGATTGGTGTATTCCGTCTGGAGTCGCAGATGCTCCCTGGAAACGGTAAATTTACATATACCGGTGTTGGTACTGACCGAGAGGCAAAAGAAGCGTGCAGCACGGCCTACAACTTCCTGAAGGCAAATGGGACGCACATTAGTGGCTCCATTAGCACCTCAATGAAGGACTATATTATCAACTATCAGGATCTTCAGGGAATCGGCATGACAGGAACACTGGCGCTGCCTACGCTGATTGCACTTTGCTCTATTGCACTTGGAAAGCCGGTTCTGAGCACTATGGCCGTTTTGGGTGAGATAAGCATTAGCGGTACTATTCAGAAAATCCCCGAACTTGCAAACTCTTTGCAGGTATGCCTTGATAGCGGCGCCAAGAAAGTTTTAATTCCCGCAACTTCAATGGTTGATTTTATGACTGTTCCGGCAGATCTAATGGCATCCTTCCAAATCATCCCGTACTCCAGTGCTGAGGATGCAGTATTTAAAGCGCTTGGTGTAGAATAAAAGGGGGAATATAAAATAAAGGGGGAATATAAAATGAACGCTTCGGATGTCAGGATCCTGAAAACAATTGGTGTAGTCGCAGATGCGACAAAATCGATGCAGTTAGAATTGAATATAGTTTCCATCGACGGAGGCGAAATTAAATACGATCTCCGTGAATGGTCACTTGACCATGATAGAATTGGACAAGGAGTATCATTTACAACTGATGGCGCACAGGTTTTATTGGCCCTGTTAAAAGAATGTTTTAAAGATGGCGGAGAAGGAATTGATATTACGACAATTCATATTCCTGACACGGATCTCTTTGGAAATCCCGTCGCAGAACCGGTTAAGCCTCAAATTGACACGGGCGTTTGTGACTTGCT
The DNA here is from genome assembly GCF_021531255.1 of Allofournierella massiliensis. GTDB lineage: Bacteria > Bacillota > Clostridia > Oscillospirales > Ruminococcaceae > JAFBIO01. The sequence goes on from NZ_JAFBIO010000001.1 coordinate 86,645, forward strand.
CACAGAAAAGGGAATCTCTTATACCGATAAACGTTATAATGGCGGTGCCCTTTGGGTGATAGGGGATCATTCTCTTGATTCCATTATGTTGGAATTAGCTGAGAAAGGATATAAGTTTTTATATAGCGAAAAAGGCGGAAAACAAACAAAGGGAAAACCCGGATGGTACCTCAGGGCACCAAAATCCTAAGCTGAGGAATGAGATATGGCTATAACTGTTGAATTACAATATGGTGTTGTATTTGGAAAATGCGATGCAAGTGACTGGATTGAATGGGAAATCGATCTTGATGGTGAAGCTAAAGAGGCATATTTGAAAGCAAAAAAACTACGGATTGCTTTTGATGAGTTCCCCGAATTAGAAGCGGTCTTGTCTGCCGCTTATGAGGAAATTGAGGAACAAGAAATCGATAATCTCAGCGAGTTCGATGATGAGTACGTTCAGGAATGCACAGGACGATATCCTGTAGATCCTGATGAAATCAATGACCTTGTAGCAGATAGAGATCCTCATACACTCGCATTTTTTGAGCTCACTGATTTGTCAGACGAGGAGCTGGATGAGTGGGATGCAAATGACTTAGATGAACTTCCTGATGTGTGTGATTTCCAAGAGAACTTTGAGCCTTCAAGTCCTTTTGATGGTGGATACCTACTTAATGTTGAGTTTGTTGAACATCCTGAAGAAGATGATCTTGACGAGGATGAGGCAACAGAGACATTACGGGAATTATTCCAAGAAGCAAATGGCGACTATTCTGTCATCAAGGATTATATCGAAAGATGCGACAGTCTTTTCTATGATGGTGATTTAGCTGATTTAGCTGCGCAGATTGCGGAGGAACTCGGAATTACCGATTTTACCATTGAAGAGTAACCATTAATTAGCAAATTGAGGTAGCGGGTACCACTATGGAAAACGGAACAAAACTTAGAATTTTATACCTCTATCAGCATCTGATCCAGAACACGGATCCTGATCATCCAGAATCAACGGTTGAGCTGATGAAGATGTTGAAAGAAAAATATGATATCAAAGTCAGCCGCAATACGATCAGTGACGATCTTTTGATGCTGAGTGACTGTGATCTTCAGGTTGAGGTCATCCACTCTACGCAGAACAAGTATTATTTTGATGGTCAGCTCTTCAGTGTGCCGGAATTGAAGATTCTGATTGATGCGGTCTCCTCTTCCAAATTCATTACCGAGCACAAGAGTGAGGAACTTATCAACAAGCTTCTTTCCCTCGTGCCGCGTCATAGTGCGGTGAAACTTCGTCGCCATATATATGCTTCAGATCGTGTGAAGTCAGATAATGAACGAGGCTACTACATTGTTGATGCCATCAATGAGGCAATTGATACCAAGAGGAAGATATCTTTCTGCTACACCGATTATGACATCAATAAGAATCGTCAGCTGACTAATGATGGCGTTCCTTACACTGTCAGTCCTTATACGCTCATGTGGGATGGCGATTATTATTATCTTCGTGGTTTCTGTGATGAGCGTCAGGCAATGAGAACTTTCCGTTTGGATCGTATCGCTAAGCAACCGGATATTCTCCGTGATCCCGCAGTTCCGAAGCCGGAAAATTACAGCATCGCAGAATACAGTAAATCCGTATTCCGGATGTATGATACCGATGAGCCACAGGAAGTTTCTCTTCTCTGTAAAACATCGACCATGAAAGTGTTGATCGATAATTTTGGACTGGATGTAGATACCACTCCGGTGGATGAAGATCACTTCCAGGCTAAAGTTATGGTTTGCACCAGCCCGACCTTCTACCGTTGGGTATTTGGCTTCTGTGGAAGCATCAAGATCCTCGGACCGGAACCGGTTGTAGAGAAATATCATGAAATGGCACGAGAAGCTCTTGAGTCATGATATTTCGCAAATAGGTGCACACTATTTTGGGCACCTCAAATCAATTTGCCTGAAACCCCTTGATTTCGCAATCGAGGGGTTTTATAATAATCACATCTGAGACGAGCCGTCTCATATAGATGAAAGGAATTAAAGCCATGAGAGCTAAGAGTATGGAATTGATGGATCAGATCATTTCCTTCATTGATCAGTTTTACAGCGCCAAGCATACCTCTCCCTCTGCGAATGAAATTGCCCAGGGTGTTGGTATCTCTAAAGCAACCGCCCATCGCTACCTGGTTGAAATGACTGAGCGCGGAATGCTTGAATACGATGGTGCATCTCGAACCATTGTCACCAAGATGATCAGCAAGTTCTCTTCCAGCAGCTTCTCTGCTCCGGTTGTCGGCGCGATCCCCTGTGGTGAACCCGAAGTCGAGGAAGAGAATATCGAAGAATATGTCAGCCTGCCCGTTTCCCTTTTCGGTCAGGGGGACTTCTACATTCTGAATGCTGCCGGTGACTCCATGGTGGATGCGGGCATCGATGATGGAGATCTAATCGTAATCAGTAAGCAAGGTTCCGCTAATGTTGGTGACATTGTAGTTGCGCTTGATGAGAACCAGTCGAACACATTGAAGCTTTTTGCCGGGATAGACACCAAGTCCGGAGAAGCCATTCTCCGATACTGTAATGAAGAGCGTTATCCGGGCAGAGAGATCCGAGTCCGACAGTTGATCGTTCAGGGCGTTGCCAAGCATGTCATCAAGGCACTTGGGCCAAATCATTGAAGAAAGGGTGTGTTTGAGTATTGAGAACATATGATGTTAAATGTCCCATATGCGGCAAGGTCAATCGTAACCTCTACTTAGAGGAAACGGAAGGCTGGATGGAATGTGACCAATGCCGCAATGCTACTAAGGTCCAGCTTACGAACGAATATAAACTGATGCCGGTTTGCGTTGTAAAGCGCATTAAACCGATGCTCGCGACGTTTTGATACATATAAGGAGAACCTGGATGGCAGTTTTCGAAGATAATTCTTGGCGTCCTCTCTCCTGGTACTGTTCCAACTGCGGACAGCATGTCACAGCGTATCAGAACAGCAAAGGCGAATTCAAGGTCGCTTGCCCGAAGTGCAGAGTCGTAATGGTGAGAACACCGAAGGGGCGACGCCGAGACACCATTGAGCTTTATGCTCCCAAGGGACAGGAACATGTCCCCACGATCTGAGTCTTAGAGGCTCATTACAATTGAACGGTATAACGACGGAATGGCTGAGATGAAACAGGCTGCATAAGACCATCTCCAGGTCACATACTTTGAATAATCGGCTGGTTACACCAGATATATTACATGAGAGGCCACCGACAAACACAGGGAAACCATACCCAATGGTAACCCGTGCTTGCCGGTGGTCTCTTTTTTCTTTTCCACCGGTCAGGCAAATCAAATCCCAAGAATAACAAAATATCGAAAGCCTGACATGCATTAAGGGCCGAGGATACATATACTGCTCACTCCCGAAAATTTGATTATTTTCATTTTTCGGGAATGCAGTATCGGTACCCTTTCTTTAGTGCACCCTTTTGCAGGCTGCCGGCTCCGGTCCCGAGTATATGTATCTTCTGCTCCGCACAGGCGGAAAGGAAAAGAAATGTATTACGATCCCGTTGAATTTGGAAAGAGACTCCGCGAACTGAGACTGAGCCTGGGACTGACGCAGGAAGAACTTGCAGAAAAACTGAACATTAGCCTGAACCATATGAGTTTTCTGGAAAGAGGTTTGCGATCCTGTTCTATTGACTTATTTGTTGAGCTCTCTTTCTTCTTTGATGTGACACTGGATTATCTGATCCTGGGACCGAATCCCCGGCATGCCGACAACAAAGACCAGCTCCTCGATGTGATCAGCCAGCTGTCCAGAATAGCGAAGAACATGTAATCGCACACACTAAGAGTAACGGTGGTACACACTCCGGGTTGGTTAATGGAAAAGCGGATTTTCGATAGACTATGCATGTACCGATCAAGCGGTGCATGAACTTTGAAAACCGAATATACATTCTTCAGTCACGAACCCGTGATGAGCAGCAACCTCCGTTGTAAATGCGATGAACTCCCACTGAGGGAACGAGCGGTACACAGCGGTAAGTGCCGGACAGCTTCCGGCATAGCGTAAACATTACGGCATAATGAGACTTCCGCCTGCGGGCGGCTCGGTGAGAACCACGGAGGGGTGAGATTCCCATGGACCTGGTAAGCTGCCGGACGACTGAATGTATTCCCTGTTTTTCGGGGGTGTCGAGGACAAATACGAAAAGATCATATAACGAAACTTACATCCGGGGAGACTCGGAGTTTGAAACGTAGGGCTGGTAATCGTACCAGCCGTTTACATACAAAGGAGGAATGCATTATGAAACATAATCGAGATGTATTAAAACCGGGATGGTGCTTCAGACGCGGCGATATCTATATGGCAAACCTGAATCCTTTCACCGGTTCTGAACAGGGCGGTACAAGACCGGTCCTGGTTCTGCAGAACAATGACGGCAACTTCTACTGCCCGACCCTGATCGTAGCACCGATGACCACGCAGCTGAAAAAGCTGAACCAGCCGACGCATTTCCTGATCAAGCACAACAGAGCGTTGGCAGCTCCCTCCATGGTGGAGTTCGAACAGATCAAGACCATCGATAAAAGCAGGGTGCTGAGCTACCTTGGTAAGCTCACCAGAGAACAGCTGGCGCAGGTGGATGATTACCTGAAGGTCAGCCTGGGAATGTATATTCCGGAAACCGTTGAGGCTCCGTAAGAGCCGGACAAAGAAAATGCCCCGAAGGCACCGGCCTCGGGGATCTACATAGGAGGAAATGAACATGGAAGCATGTGAAGTATTTGAGATGGATGCGAATTCACCGGATGCACTTCCGGAGAAGCGTACCTATACAGTTGAAGATATTCAGGTGATCCTGGGTATTTCCAGAGGAACAGCATATAAGCTCCTTGAGAAGAAGGAATTCCGCTGGTTCAAGATCGGCAGCACCTATCGCATCTCCAAGAAGAGCTTTGATGACTGGCTTGATAATATGATGTGACCTTGTCAAGGATGTCGATGAACCGCTGACATCCTAACAATTCGAAGAGACATCCGCTACTTTGTATCCAGGTCGTCAGGCCTGGATACATCAATTTAAGGAGGATTAACATGGGTGAGAATGACAAAACGACTATGTCCGTCCCTGAGATGAGGCGGATGTTGGGACTCGGTAAGACAGAAGCTTACTGGTTAGTACATAGAGGTTTCTTTGATACGATCCTTGTTGAAGGCAAGATGAGGATCGTCATTGAAAGCTTTGAGAAATGGTATGCGAACCAGATTAAATGGGAAAAGGTTGAGGGTCCTCCACCGGGTGAGGAACTGAATGCCTATTCGTACTCCATTCCGCAGATTGCAGAGTTGCTCGGTGTAGATGGCTCAATCGCCTATGACATCGTAAAGCGCTGCCACATCGAAACCTTCACGGTCGATACCTGGAAGCGTGTCCGCAAGGACGTATTTGAAGCCTGGTATCAGAGTCAGTCCAAATACAGGACTCCTGAAGACAGAGAAAGAGATGCTGAGCGCGAAGAAGCAACGATGACTATGCCGGAGATGGCAAGACTTCTGCTCATACCACGTAAAGATGTATACGGAATTCTTTCCAGCCCCAAGAATGTGGGCGTATTTGAATATGAGATCATTGCAGACCGTAAGCGTGTTACAAAGGAAAGCTTTGAACGCTGGTATGCTGGTCAGAAAAAGTATCGCAAATTATGCGACCGTTCCGAAGCAGAACAGGCCAGGATCGAGGAGCTTCGTAAGGAAGCTGAAAAGCCCCGCTTGAAAGTCCCGGATAACAAGCCGGCCTATGACCTTCAGGAGACAGCAATCCTGCTCGATATTACATATAACGAAGTACGTGAGCTGATCCGAAACGGTGACCTGGAGGCAAAGAAATACGGAAACAAGATGTTTGTCATCAGAGATGATATCCAGTGGTTTCTGTTTCAGCAGAAGCTGAACCATGAAGATTAAGGAAGGAGGATCAGAACATGGCTTCAATTGTTGAAAGAAAAAATCGTTACTGCGTTGTCTATCAGTACGATGCCGAAGACGGCAAAAGAAAGCAGAAATGGGAAACCTATAAGACCATGGCTGAAGCCAAGCGTCGCAAAGCAGAGATCGAATATAAGGAAGAACTCGGAACGCTGGTGATTCCCAACTGCAAGACACTGGAGGAACTCCTGAGGGAATACGTCACGCTTTATGGCAAGACGACTTGGGCCATCTCCACTTATGGAGGCTGCACAGCCTTGATTGAGCATTACATCATTCCGATCATTGGCTCCATGAAACTGAATGAGATCACTTCCCGTGTTCTTGAAAAGTATTATATGTCGCTGCTCAAGACGCCTGCGGTCGATAAGATCACGAAGAAGCGAGGTTCCAAGAATGTAGATTACGTGACTCCGGCAACCGTGAAAAAGATACATAACATCCTGCGAAGTTGTTTTCATCAGGCTGTGAAATGGGATCTGATGGAAAAGAACCCGGCGGTATATGCTACGGTTCCGAAGGCTGAAGCCAAGAAACGTGAAATCTGGGATGCTCCCACTCTCTTCCATGCCCTTGAGGTGTGCGAGGATGAGCGACTGAAACTTGCCATAAATCTTGCGTTTGCCTGTTCCCTTCGTATGGGAGAGCTGCTTGGACTGACCTGGGACTGCGTAGATATCACACCTGAAAGCATTGTCGCAGGCAAAGCATATGTCTATGTTAATAAGGAACTTCAGCGAGTGGACAAAAGCCATATGTCGGTTCTGGAAAAGAAGGATGTGATCACGACCTTCCCGGAACTCAGGGCCAATAACAAGACGGTCCTTGTCCTGAAAAAGCCTAAGACAGCAACCAGCACCCGTAAGGTTTTCCTGCCGAAGACCGTTGCAGAGATGCTGGTTGACTGGAAGCGTGAGCAGGAATTTACCAAGGCAGCGCTTGGCAAGGAATATCAGGACTTCAACCTGGTCATGGCCAATGGACTTGGCATGCCGACGGAGGATTCCAGAATCAACAGCATGTTCAAGGAACTGATTACGAAGCATGATCTGCCATATGTTGTGTTCCACAGCCTGCGTCATTCCAGTATCACTTACAAGCTGAAGCTGAACGGCGGCGATATCAAAGCGGTTCAGGGCGACTCCGGTCATGCACAGGCGACCATGGTAACCGACCAGTATTCTCACATCCTGGACGAAGACCGCAAGGCCAATGCAGAGCTTTTCGAGAATGCATTCTACAGTGGCAAGGTAATGGAAACGGAAGAACCTGAGCCTGCTGAGACTGAACCGGCTGCGGCGGCCGCAGTACCTGCCGGAGTGGATCCGGAGCTTCTGATGAAGCTTCTTACCAATCCGGAGATGGCATCGCTTCTTAAAACGCTGGCACAGACAATAAAATAAGCCCATCCGAGGATGAGCACTTACATAGAGAGTATTGTATTTGGGATGAAGATCCTGAGCGCAATGCTCTCTTTTTTCATTCGGAAAACAGCATTCTGAAACAGAGTTCCGCAGGGATTCCGTAGGTGTTCTATCGGAGTTCCCGTGCTCGGGTCAGGCAGGTGCGCAGATGTCCTCGTGATGGACTTTTTGCCCAAAATCTGCTAAGATTGGTGATAGATAAAAAGTCTTCAATAGTTCCTTTTTAGCAATCGCTAAAAATCGTCTAATATGACCCCTTATTCCTCTAACGACAAGGGTGAACATAGATGAACACGAGACAACTCGGAATGCGAAAAAAACTAGGAAAATAAAGACTTTTATGAACATGGATGGACATGTGTGATAAGTCTTCGGCGGTTCTCCTAAGCGGAAGGCCGCTGGTTCGAATCCAGTCAGGGACGCCAGCGCACTATCGCGGAAGATTTTTCACGAAATCTTCCGCGTTTCTTCTAATAAAAAAGAGGCTTCATTGATGAAATGCTAAAAAAACAGGGCTTTTATCTAATGAGGAAAAACACCCCGAAACGGTGATTCCGCTAAAAATGGCGCGTGTTTTCGTGTTCACCGGTGTATCTGGGTGTAAATCTATAAAAAATCGGTCCTGACAGCAAGAAAATGCCGATATTTAGCCTGAGGCTGATGTGATGGAAGAACCGGTTAAGATGCATATTTCTAAACGCATTAGAAATTCAGATTGCGATATTTTAGATTTCTAAAAACAAGCGCCAATATTGAAGAAATCTTTAAAGATGGAGGTAGGAAAACCATGACAGTACGAGAATTGGCAATGCGGCTTAAAGAGATGTATGAGAATAGCAGCAATGAAAAGACAACCATGATTCACTTGTTTGGCATTATGTATGCTGAAGAAATCAAGGGATGTGGATCTACTCCCAAAGAGATTTTGAAGCTTGCCAATATGCCTGAATCTTATCAGACCGAGATAAGCAAAGGTGTCAGGTTATCAAAATATGTTGATGTAAAAGAACGATACTCCAATTTATAAAGACTAACGATATTTTACATAGCCCCGTGGTGACGAAAATCACTGCGGGGCTTTTGTCGTCTCCGGACTTCCCCGGCGGCGGATCAAAACTATGGAGGATATCGTGATGAGAAAAAAAGTGAGACGCAAAACCATTCTGATCGATGGGATCAGATACTACGATGACAAGCCGGATACCTGCCGCAAGTGCTTCTTCTGGAAAAACCGCAAGGCCGGCTGTGTCCTTGGTACGCAGAACTGCTACTACCTGGCTGAGGCAGTAAAGACCGAGCAGGAAAAGAAATGTGAGGGCTGCTGTTACGCCAAAGGCCATCCCTGTGTCAGCGCTGTCTGCTACAAGGAACTGGACGCATGGCTCAGAGCAATCCGGGCTAACCGCGCAAAGGAAGAAGGTGCGGCAAATGAGTAAGAAGGATGATGTCTTCCGCAGATATGAGAAGCTTGCGAAGGCTGCAAAGAAAGAAAATCCCGGGAATGCATCGGACCACAAGCCCGGAAGCTGCGCTCACTGCCTCTACTATCGCCCGGATTTCAAGTATCGCCGGTGCCAGTTCACCAGGTGTCCCTACGGTAAGGATAAGGATGTGTTTCGCAAAAAGCCTCTGAAGCGCGATAAATTCTCCTGAAAGCAGGTGGTGACTATGAGTGTTTGATTATTTCTATGGACCTCAGGCAGAACAGTTTGCCTTCTACCGGGTTCCCAAGGTGCTTTTTACGAATGACCGGTTCAAATATCTGTCGGCTGAGGCGAAAACTATGCTGGACTACCTCATGCCCCGCCTTGCCAGAGAAGCAGGAGCCACCGAAGCCCTCAAAGCCGCCGACCCGATGAAATGGGTAGGTTTGATGAACAACTGCAAGGCGAGAGCCGAGGAAATCGTAATGCATGAGCTAATCTATGTTTAACGGTCAAGAGCCGGAAAAATCGGAAATCTTGCGATAACAGCCGCCCCGACGATACATTCCCTGTCCGGGCGGTTTCTATTTGAAAATCCTCATTTTCCCCAAGTCAAGAGCCGGGAAAAATCCCTCAAAAATGCCCCTCTCTCCAAACGAGGGCGCAGAAAGGAGTATTTATGCGAACAGGGCTTACCAAGCAGGAAAAGACCACCGATATTTGGTTTGACGAGAAAGACCCGCTTATCCATATCCGCACCCACAACACCGGCTTGAAGAAACGGCTTGCCGCCTACGCCGAGCAGCACCCCGATGTGTGCCGCCAGACCGACGCAGACCCGGAAACGGGCTGCATGGAGTTTGATATTGAGAAAGGCCGGTTCTCTTTCCGTCTGACCGCCCCATACAGCGAGGAACGCCGGGAAGCGGCGGTACGCCAGAGAAAACAACGCCACCGACAGGCTGAAATAATGTAGATTTGTTCATACTCTTGTGCTATACTTTTCTCAAAGAAACAGGACGAAAAATCAAAAGTTAAAGGACGCAAATTGCAAGTGCAAGTTGGACACGTGCACGGTAGAACTTAGTGAATCAGAGCGTCGGTCAGGATGGAAGCCGCAGGCTTCCGTCCTGGGCGATGCTGCCGCAGCCTTCGGCTGCGTAAACAGAGTCGAGGAACTCGTCAAACAGTTCCTCCGGGGTGCGGTAGCCAAGCTTTTTGCGAGGCCGTCCGTTCAATTCATCAGCTGCAGCCAAGATATACTCAGCAGAGAAAGCCTCAATGGACACACCCTTCGGAACAAAGGTTCGAAACAGCCCGTTGTGGCGTTCGTTTTGGGGACGTTCCCACGAGGTGTAGGGATGCGCAAAGTAGACTGCACAGCCCCAGCTCTCGACCTGACTGAACGCAGAGAACTCTGAGCCGTTGTCCACGGTAATGGTCTTGAAGACCTGTGAGAACTTTTCTCCGAATTCTTCCCTGAGTGACTGCATGGCGTTCAGAACGGAGTCTGCATCCTTGCCGGGAATCCGGATGGCAATATAGTTCTCCGTTTTCTTCTCCAACAGGGAAGGACAACAGCCTCTTTGCCGCCCCTTTTGCCGACCACGGTGTCACCTTCCCAATGACCTTCCTCGATGCGCAGAGCCGCAATCTCAGGCCTCTGGGAAATGTCTGTGCCGAAGCTCTTCTTGTGTTCACGGGGCTTGGAGCCCTTGTGCTGCTTGCGTTTCATGGCTTCGGGCAGTTCTATCACAGACAAGTCAAGGCTGCCTGCCCAGACCTCATTGTAAAGCGTGTGGGTGCAGACCATCTCCTCTGCTGAAAACAGCCCGTGCAGACGAGCATAGCCGACGCAGGCATCCAAAGACCACTTGTGTTCTTTGACCTGTTCCATTATCCAGCGAATGAAGCGAGTGCAGTGACAAATTCGGTGTGGTTTCCGAGAACGCTTCCTGTTCGCCCTGTAGGCCGCTTCTCCACGCCTTGCCGAGTATCCGGGCTTCCTGCCCTTGCTGCTCTTTCGGGGTGGTGTGCCGCGCTTTAGCTCGTTCCCAACGGTGGTTGGTGAACATCCGATTGCTCTGGCAATGGCTCTGTTCGTGTAGCCAGCGTTCTTGAGATGCTGGATTGCGCCTCGTTCCTCTCGCTGTAAGTGCTGTCCCTTCTTGCGTTCTACCAATTCTGTGATATAATCTTGGCAGTCCATAGTGATTGCCCTCCCTTGGAAGAAGTTGTGTGCTAACTTCATTCTACCATGTGGGGAAAATCACTATGGATTTTTTCTTAGGTGTCCAACTTCATTTTACAATCGACCAAAAGTTAAAGGAGAATAAAAATGAAGAAATTGCTATTTGGGTTGACATGGCAGATATTGGGCTTTTTGGGGGCGATTATAATTCTGTGTTCGGCGGCACCGCATCAATGGGATTATAACGGTATAACAGGCATTGTAGGAAGTTTGTTAGGATTAGACTTGATGATGCCGCTTGTCGTTTGTATAGTCATCTTCATTATTGGCGGTGTGTTTTGCTACAAAGGAATACAAGAAAAGTGAGCAAACAATTCCCGTTTATCGAACATTACACAGCAAAACTAAATAAACTACCCTCAAAGGGCAGCCGAGCAATCGACTGCTCTTTTTCCATGCCCATGAGCAGAAAGGAGCGACCAGCCATGACGAAACCGAGAGAGAAAACCCGCCAGGAATTGACCGCCGAGATTGAGGACGGGAAGAAGAAAATCCGGCAGCTTGAAAATCGGGAAAAGGTGTTGCGGCAAAAGTTATCCCAAGAGGAACGCAGGACGCGCAGCCATCGGCTGATCGTCCGGGGTGCTGTCTTTGAGAGCATTGTGCCGGAAGCCAAGAGCATGACCGACGAGGAAGCCGCCGCCTTTCTCCGGCTTGCCCTGACGAGCGAGGAAGCGCGGGCTTATCTGAAAAAACGCACCGAGGGCGGGAAAAGCGAATAATCCCTTTGGCACAAAGGGCGCACTTATACACCCTTACGGGCGTGTGCGCTCTGCCGAGGGCTTATCTCCGCACAGGGGACTTTCCCCGCGCTCCGATATGGCGGCTTTGCCGCAACAAGGGGCTGCACCCCTTGCGCCGCTTACGCGACTATCCCTGCACACCCACAAAAACGGCACACCCGCCTTTGGCGTCTGCACCATTTTTGCGGGTTTTGTTATCCTATCCGGGAGGTGATACCCATAGCCATCTACCATTGTAATATCGGCATTGTCAGCCGGGGCAAGGGCAAATCAGCCGTTGCCGCAGCCGCCTACCGAAGCGGCGAAAAGCTGACAAACGAGTGGGACGGAATGACCCACGACTACACCCGCAAAGGCGGTGTTGTCCATACAGAAATCATGCTGCCGCCCCACGCCCCGCCCTCTTTCTCTAACCGTTCAACCTTGTGGAACAGCGTGGAGCTTTACGAGAAAGCCGGGAACGCCCAGCTTGCCAGAGAGATTGACGCGGCGCTCCCCATAGAGTTATCCAGAGAGGAACAGATCCGGCTTGTCCGGGAATACTGTTCCTCTCAATTTGTTTCCAGAGGAATGTGCGTTGATTATGTAGAAACACGAATCGAAAGGGGCATCTGGCAATTGTGCTGGATGCCTTTTTTCGTATCGTTCATATTGAACAACAAGGATGAAAGATTGCTGTGATTCGTTTTCATGCCTATTGACTTCCTAACGGTTATTAGGTACAATGTCCCTAACGACCATTAGGTATATGAAGATTGGAGAAATGAAATGGAAAGGATATGTGAAACATAATAGATACAAGCCTATGATATTTTTTCAATATAAACTTAAATATTCCATTCATGAGGAGGAGATAGAATGAAAAAGGGAAAGCTTATTATTACAATTCTGGCTATGTCAGTTATGTTAACGGCTTGTAACGGTATTAGCAAATCAAAGAAGGATGAGAAAACCACTGAGGCAAATAAAACGACTGCTGCAGAGCAGACTGTAACTGATGAAAAAAACGCAGATTCTGAAAAAACAGAAGAAGTAACCTCAACACAGGAAGCTTCTACAGAAGAATCTTCAGAGGAATCTACAGAGGCAGATAGTAAAAAAGTCGGAATAACAGAGGAGGAACTTGCAGTACTTGTAAATGAAAACTTTAACTGTGCCAGAAACATTTTTGGTATGTCACCTTTACCAACTGTAGGAGACCCACTGGATGGAGGTAGCTTATATCAGGTTGATCCTGAAGAGTACGCTTCATATGAGGAGTTGTATAATTATGTAAATTCAGTTTATTGTAAAGAATATACTGATTCATTGTTTGACAGGGAGACATATGATGGAGCAAAGAGATACTACAATGAAGATGGAAAATTATACACCAATGTCAATGCTTTTGGAGCAAAAGGCTATTATGTAGATTGGTCAGGATGCTTTATCAGTATTACTACAAACAGTGAAACAGAGTGTAAATTTACTGTTACGGGATCAATTGAGGAGCCGAGTGCCGAACCTGTTAAAGAACCATATACAATAGAAGGCCGTGCTTTTGTTGAAAATGGTAAGTGGGTACTTGAAAACATGATTTATTAATTACATCAAAATTTCTTTAAATAAGCGCAGTGATATACAATGGGTTCAGTTGTATATTGCTGTGCTTTTTTTGGGGGGGGATTAATGCTGGTTATATTCTTTGGTGTTATGGTAGGAGTTGGACTCTATTGCAGAAAACATTCTACCGATGTTAACGGATTTGTTCTTGGTGGAAGAAGTGTTGGCCCATGGCTGACCGCTTTTGCATATGGAACATCTTATTTTTCCACTGTTATTTTATAGGCTATGTACTGACCTTATGGTACAAATTTGTTATTAGGAGCAATACAGTAGGTAACAGTTTTCTCGCAGTATATGCAGAAGATTTCATGGCAGGATTTCAGTATAAGGAAGATGCAGAGAGATACTATGTATTACTAAAGGAACGATTGAAGAAATTCAATCTAGAACTGGAAGAAAGCAAGAGCAGAATGATAGAGTTCTTGCGGAGAGATTGAAAGCAACAGAAGATTTGAATTTGTCGATTAAAAAGTTGATCGTGCCATATGTGGCTTGATTATAAAAGCAAAGATAAAAACGCAATGTACACCTAAAAGTGTGCTAGAGCTGGTAGGTAGCCCAGCCGTCCTATTTTAAATAGGGTAAGTAACCTGCCCCTCCGGGTTGTCCATTCTTTGTGAAACAAATATTCAGGAGGGATTCTTATGGACAAAGTAAGTGGAAAGCTGACAGTATACTTTGAAGAACAATTTTGGGTAGGTGTATTTGAGCATATCGAAAATGGTAAGTTGACTGTAGCAAAGGTGACTTTTGGCGCAGAGCCAAAAGATTACGAAATACAGGAATATATTCAAAGATACTATTTCAGTTTGAAATTCAGTCCGGCTGTTGATACTGTGGTTCTTCCTTGTGCTGCTATGTGAACGATTCCCAGCTGGACAGGATGTTTGGAAGCGACCCGGGGCCTTTCCGTGCGCTTCCCGACACAAAATCCCGCTCGGTCATCCGGATTGACGGAAGCAGCAAAACATTGCCCAGACACAGGGCGGTTGTGGAATATCTCCTTCGGGAATATCCGGAAACCCTTGGCATCTGCGAGCGCTTTTTAAAGAAAGTGAAAGGCGAGGCGCTGGATGAGATTATGAGCATGTATCCGCCGGAGATTTTGAGCGAAAAAAAGAATGAACTGATCCGACGCTTTTTGAAAAGAAAGGCGGAAATCCTGGATGCCCTGGTGGAAGAAGGAGAGAAAAATGGCGTAGGACAAAAGAGATGATTTTTTATATCTGACCTGGGAAGATTCCAACAGTGGGAAGCGTTTTATAGTGGGAAAGCTGACCCGGGGCGAGCGCTTTGTGTTTGAGTATACGGGATGCAGTGAGGCGGAAAAATGCGGCTGGGAAAGGCTGGAGGCATTCCCGGAAGAAAAAAGATATGAAAGTGAAACGCTTTTTTCGATTGAAAAATGGAACAGGGGCGGCAGGGAAAGCAAAAGCAGCAGAAAAATCACGGAAACATTTGTCTGAACCGAAGCCGTTTTGCCGTTGGAAAGCAATTTTTGTGGTATAATAAGGCAGAAGGTCGGCGCGGCCGAAGAGAAAGGAAAATGTGGTATGAAGAAGATCGAGATCTACGCCCACAGAGGCGCCAGCTGCTGCGCGCCGGAAAATACCCTGCCGGCTTTTGCGCTGGCGGCGAAACTGGGGGCGGACGGCATAGAGCTGGACGTTCACCTGACAAAGGACGACCAGCTGGCGGTAATCCACGACGAAACCGTGGAGCGGACCACGAACGGGCAAGGCTGGGTGAAGGATTTTACCCTGGCGGAGCTGCAAAAACTTTGCGCCAACAATGGAATGCCGGGTTTTGCGGATGCCTATGTGCCCTCGTTGGAGGAAGTCCTGATATTGGTCCGCCCCACGAAAATGAAGGTGAATATAGAGCTTAAGACCGGAATCCTCTGGTACGAGGGCGTTGAGCGAAAAACGGTGGACCTGGTTCGGAAAATGGGAATGGAGGACAGGGTGATATATTCTTCCTTCAACCACTACAGCATCGAGGAAGTCCGACGGGTGGCTCCGCAGGCGCAGACGGCATATCTGTATTCGGATATTATCTGCGATGTGGAAAAATATGCGGCCGCCCATGGGGTGGACGGGCTGCATCCCGGTCTGTGGAATGTGAAGATGCGGGATCTGCTGCGCATCTATCTGAACAGCGGCCTGCCGGTCCGTGTATGGACGGTGGATGAGGAAGAGGACATGCGCTGGCTTATGCGGGAAGGTGCCCATGTGATCACCAATGATCCCAAGCTGGCTCTGCAGGTGAGAGCGAAGATGGTGCAGGAGGGAGCCCTGGCCGGCGACTGAGAAGCCGAGAGACTGGCACCCTGTTTTAGCAAAACAAAAAGAGCCCGCCGCTGGCTGAACGCAGAGGCGGGCTTTTTCAAGTGGAGCCATGCAAAGAAGAAAAATCAAAGAAACAGCTGATTTTCCTTAGGCTGAGAGCAAACGGCTTCCAGCTTGCGGGAGGTGGCTGCAAGAATCTCCGGAGCTACCCGGCGGGCATGCTGGGGGCAAACCTGGACGCAGCGCATGCAGGAGATGCAGAGTTGGGGGTCGGTGTGTTCGGGCGTTGCGGCCGGGATGGCCTGAACCGGGCAGAGGGAAGCACAGATGCCGCAGCGGTTGCAGGTATCCAGGGTTTGGGGAACCATGGGAATGGTATGCAGTTCCTTATAGGGGCGGTTGCCGGGTACGGCAGGCTCGCCCGGGGCGCCTCCCTCCAAGTGGCTGCAGATCTGGCGGGAAAAATCCTCCAACTGCTCTTTGTCGCGGGCATCGGGGCGGCCGGCAGCGAACTGATGCATGATGGAGTGCTCGGCCACAGCCGCCACAGCGGCATCACAGCGGAAGCCGGCAGCTTTCAAAACATCTTCCAGCTCGGTCAGGGTATCCTCAAAAGCCCGGTTGCCATAAGCCGTGGCAAATACGGCCCGGGCGCCGCCGCCCTGGATCTGCCCCAGGCGCTGAGCAGCCACGGGAGGAACACGGCCGCCGAAAGAGGGAACCGCCACAACGCAGATGTCCTCAGCCGTCAGGGAAATAGCGGAAAAATCCCGCCGGGAGTCGGAGAGATCTATCTCTTCGGCCGGCTGCTGCCATGCCGAAGTGAGCAGCTGGCAGACCTTGCGGGTGCCGCCGGTGGGGCTGAAAAAGATGGCATACAGTTTCATGATGCTGTCTCCTGATGATTAGAAATGTACCGCTCAAAGCGGATGAATAAGTTCAGCAGCATTGTACCTCTTATCACGGGGTTCGTCAAACAGAGGGATTGGCCTTGACTGGAAAATGTGATAAAATACAGGTGATTTGAAGCGGCATTTTGGTGCAAGAATGCCGAAAAGGGAAATCGAGAAAAATACGGGACAAAGAAGAAGCGCCAAGGAGAAAACAATGCAGGAGAAAATGACCTATACCGTAGTGGTTGCAGATGACGAGGACGAACTGCGGGAAGCGCTTTGCCGTATGGTGCCCTGGGAGGAACTGGGCTTCAGGCTGGTGGGAGATGCCAGCAACGGTCTGGATGCGCTGGAATTGGTGGAACAGTTGGAACCGGATCTCCTTTTGACGGATATCCGAATGCCGTTTATCTCGGGGATCGATCTGGCCAGGCAGGTGCGGGAGATCCGCCCTTCCATGCATATTGCCTTTTTGAGCGGCTTTGATGACTTTGAATATGCCAAGCAGGCCATCCAGTATAACATTATCAGCTATATGCTCAAGCCAATCACCCGGGAAGGACTGATCAAAGAACTGACCGCAATCCGGGAAAAGATGGACGCCCAGTTCAACGCTTTCCGGCAGCAGAGCCAGTTCCGGGCCAATCGGGAAAACTTCCTGATGTCCCTGGTGCTGGATGATTTCCCCCAGGATTTTGTCCGTCGGGAAGAAAAAAGCTCGGCGCAGCCCGGGGCGGTGGAGCGCCGCCGGGAAGAGGCGCTGCGGGCCCTGGCTGTGGAATGTGGCCTGTTGGAAGATGAGACCGACCGGCCTTCCTATGTGGTGGCTGCCCTCTGCCTCACCGACCAGGAGAGCGGCAACATTACCTCCCCCAGCATGACCCATTCCATGGAGATGATCGCCCAGAAATATTTCCGCCACGAGGGTTTTTATTCCCAGGGCAAGGTGGTTATGGTGCTGCTGGGGAATCCCTCCGACTTTGATGAATATCTGCATATTTTGGCCAACGAGTGGCTGCAGATGTCCGAGCGGGCGCTGCATATTTGCTGCCATGTGGGTGTGAGCCGGCAGACACAGGAGCTGAACCAGCTGCACCGGGCATATCGGGAGGCGCTGGAAGCCATGACTTTTGTGGAAGCAGGCCAGAGCCAGGTGCACTTTTTGTCCGATACCCACCCCCTGACGGCAGTGCGTGTGGAAAATCTGAATGAACAGGTGAACCGGCTGCAGGAGGCCTTCAAGAGCGGCAGCCGGGAGGATATGACCAGAGAGATTTCCGCACTGGTGGGCACGGGCTTTGCCTCCCCTCAAAGCAAGAACTGGCTGGATATGGCGGTGCTGCAGCTGATTTCGGAGATATATCGGGTCCTGTTCCTGGCCGGCGGCGGGGAGGCCGTAACCGCTCTGCAGGACCGGGGATTTTTCAGCGGCCTGACCTTCCATTACCGCTCGTCCGCTGAGCTGCAGAGCACCCTGGAGGAGTTCTGCTTTTTTGCCATGGATACCCTCAGCGGATTGCAGAAAAAAGGGGGAGACCTGCTTTGCCGGCAGGCTTTGAGTGCCATAGACCAGCATTATAAGGACGAGGACCTCTCCCTGGTTTCCCTCAGCGGGATGCTGAACGTGAGCCCCAATCACCTGAGTGCCTGCATCAAAAAGTACGCGGGAGAAAGCTTTATCAATATCCTGATCCGCAAGCGAATGGAAACAGCCCGGGAGCTGCTTCTTACCACGCCCATGAAAATCATGGAGGTGGCGCAGCAGTGCGGGTACAGCGATCAGCATTATTTCAGCTATTGCTTTAAAAAGTATTGCGGCATATCGCCCAATATGCTCCGGCATCAGAGCAGACAGGAAGAGGAGGGGAAAGCCCAGTGAAGCGGTGGAGAAGTCGCGGCAGGGGAATGAGTATGACCTCCATCCTGGTTTTGATGGTGGTATGCATCGTAGCTGTGGCGCTCACCGGCTGCATGATCCTGTTTATCAGCCGCTATCAGAGAGCGATGGAGCAGAGCGCCAAAACCAGCAGTGAGCAGGCGGTAGAACAGGTAGCCAGCGTGGTGGGCAGCTATACCCGGGATATGAATCAGGCTATGGCCATGCTGGTGGAGGCCCTGGAAGAGGAGGAAGATCCGGACGCCTTTTTTGACAATTTCCTAAAAATCCGCCCGGATGTGGTGGCGGTGACCCGCTATGACAGCCAGGGGGAACTGCTGGATTGCTGGGCACTGGACCGGCAGCCCCGAGAACATATCCTGGAAAACCTTTCCTTTGATAAACGGCTGCTGGAAAGCGGCCAGGAAAGCTCAATCTCGGCGCCCCATGCGGAATCCATCTTTGAGGGATATTACCCCTGGGTGGTCACCATGACCCAGAAAATAGACGGGGAGGACGGGGAGAGCTGGCTGGCGCTGGACCTGAGTTTTTTCAATATTTCCTCTTACATCAATAATGTGGGCATCGGCCAGCACGGATATTGTTTCCTGACGGATACCGGCGGCAGCATCGTGTACCATCCCCAGCAGCAGCTGCTCTATTCCGGCATCAAAAATGAGAGCGCGGAGGAACAGCTGGCCAGCCGGGATGGGAATTATACCCAGGAAGATATGATCTGCTCGGTGAAGGATATAGAGGGAAGCAGCTGGCGGGTAGTGGGCGTAAGCTATGTGGATGAGCTGGTCACCGCCAATGTGGCCGTCATGATCCAGATCGCCCTGACCATTGTGGCGGCCGTGCTGCTGGTGACGGCGGTGAGCAGCCTGATTTTGTCCGGTGTGCTTTCCCGGCCGCTGCACAGCCTTTCCAACGAGATGGAAAAATTTGAGCAGAACGCGGCGGAATATACCTATCACCCGGTGAAAGGAGCCCGGGAAGTGGGGGCCCTGTCCGATGCTTTTGGACATATGGTAGTCAAGATCCAGGATCTGATGGCCAAGGTTCGGGAAGAGGAGATCAACCTGCGAAAAACCGAGCTGAAGGCTCTGCAGGCCCAGATCAACCCTCACTTTTTGTACAATACCCTGGATTCCATTGCCTGGATGTGCGAGCAGGAGCGAAGTGCCGACGCGGTGCAGATGGTGCATGCCCTGGCTACCCTCTTCCGCATCAGCATCAGCAAGGGGCATGAGCTGATTCCCATTTCCAAGGAGATCGAGCATGCCAAGAGCTATCTGCAGATTCAGAAATACCGGTATAAGAATCAGTTCTCCTATACCTTTAATGTGGATCCTGCCTGCGAGGAATTTTACTGCAATAAGATCACCCTGCAGCCCATCATTGAAAATGCCATTTATCATGGCCTGGATCTGATGGTGGAAGAGGGAAGGATCGATGTGACGGTGCGGCAGGACGGCGAGGATATCGTATTCACGGTGGAGGACAACGGAGTGGGCATGAGCCAGGAACAGGTGGCCCACATGCTGCACCGGGAACCGGGGGACCGCACGGGGATCGGGATCAAGAACGTGAACGACCGGCTCCGGATCTATTTCGGGGAAGGGTACGGCCTGAAGATCACCAGCGAACTGGACGAGGGCACCTGTGTGGAGATCCGCATGCCCAAGGTAAAGAGAGGCGAATATGGCGAGAAGTAAAAAGATGCGGGCCGTACTGTTGGCCCTGGCCCTGAGCGTGGGGCTGCTTTGCGCCTGTTCGGCGGTATCCACGCCGGTGACCACGCAGAAACACCGGGTGGCCCTGGTGGTGAAATCCACCGAGACCGAGTTCTGGAAAAGCGCCTTTGCCGGGGCCAAGGCTGCGGCCACCGAATACAACCTGGAACTTTCCATACGGGGGCCGGAAACCGAGGAGGATTATAAGACCCAGAATGAGATGATCGGCCAGGCGGTGGAAGATGGCGCGGAAGCACTGGTGTTTTCGGCCATTGACTATGAGAATAATGTGCCGGCGATAGAGGCGGCCGCCCAGGCAGGCCTGAAACTGGTGGCCATAGACAGCGGGGTGGCCTCGGACAAGATCAGCACCTACATCGGCACCGACAACTATGCCGCCGGCAAGATGGCGGCCTCCGCAGCGCTGCAAAGCGGGGAAAGTCAGATCTGCGTAGGCCTGGTAAATTACGATGCCAACAGCGCCAACGGCCAGGAACGGGAAAAAGGTGTGCGGGAAATCCTGGAGCAGCTGGACAATGTGGAGATCGTGCAGGCCATGAACGTGTTTTCCATTGCGGAGAATGCCCGGATCCGCACCGAAGCCATGCTGAAACAGCATCCGGAGATCAATGTGATCATTGCCTTCAACGAGCCCACCAGCGTGGGCGCCGCCAGAGCGGTTCGGGATCTGGGGCTGGAAGAGGACGTCTGGCTGGTGGGATTTGACAGCAATGTGGAGACGGTGGACCTGCTGCAGAGCGGCGTGGTGGATGTACTGATCGTGCAGAACCCCTATGCCATGGGATACCTGGGGGTGGAAAGCGCCTATAAGCTGCTGGCCGGCCAGACCGACGAGGTGGAAAGCACGGTGGATACCGCCACCGTGCTGGTCACCCGGGAAAATATGTTTACTCCGGACTGTCAAAAAGCCCTGTTTTCCTTTGCTGGATGGTAAACAAAAAAAGCGGAATTAGAAGTGTTGCACAAAAGTAAAACGATAAGTTTGTACAAAAGTGTGTACAACAGTGGATTTTTTAACTTTTTTCAGTGAATTTTTACCTTGGCGAAGAAAAAATTTACCGGTATAATAAATGCCAGAAGAACGGATGTCAAAGCGGCGTCCGCCCAACGGAAAATTAGGAGGATACACACATGAAAAAAGCAATGGCCATTGCCTTGGCTATGTCTATGGCGCTGTCCATGGCTGCCTGCGGCGGTTCTTCTTCGTCCAGTGCGGCTACCAGCACCGGCAGCACTTCCGGCAGCACCGCTGCCAGCACCCCCGCTGCGAGCGGCGAGGTTGCCAACAAGGATAAGCCCCTGGTTTGGTTCAACCGTCAGCCCTCCAACAGCTCCACCGGCGAGCTGGACATGAACGCTCTGAGCTTCAACGAGGACACCTACTACGTGGGCTTCGACGCCAACCAGGGCGCTGAGCTGCAGGGCACCATGGTTATGGATTACATCAAGGCCAACATCGACTCCATCGATCGCAACGGCGACGGCGTCATCGGCTACGTGCTGGCCATCGGCGATATCGGCCACAACGACTCCATCGCCCGTACCCGCGGCGTGCGCGCTGCTCTGGGCACTGCCGTTGAGAAAGAGGACGGCAGCATCAACAGCGATCCTGTTGGCACCAACGCCGACGGTTCCGCTACCGCTGTTAAGGACGGCGAGCTGGAAGTGGACGGCAAGACCTACACCATCCGCGAGCTGGCTTCTCAGGAGATGAAGAACTCCGCCGGCGCCACTTGGGACGCTGCCACTGCCGGCAACGCCATCGGCACCTGGGCTTCTTCCTTCGGTGAGCAGATCGACGTGGTCGTTTCCAACAACGACGGCATGGGCATGTCCATGTTCAACGCCTGGTCCAAGACCAACGAAGTTCCCACCTTTGGCTATGACGCCAACGCCGACGCGGTGGCTGCCATTGCGGAAGGCTACGGCGGCACCATCAGCCAGCATGCTGACGTTCAGGCTTACCTGACCCTGCGTGTGCTGCGCAACGCTCTGGACGGCGTGGATATCGATACCGGTATCGGCACCGCTGACGACGCCGGCAACGTGCTGAGCGACGATGTGTACTACTACAACAAGGAGCAGCGCTCCTACTACGCCCTGAACGTGGCTGTGACCAAGGAGAACTATGAGGAGTTCACCGACTCCACCAAGGTTTACGAGCCCGTTTCCAACCAGCTGGATGCTTCCACTCATCCCTCCAAGAAGGTGTGGCTGGACATCTACAATGCTGCTGACAACTTCCTGAGCGCCACCTACCAGCCCCTGCTGCAGAACTACGACGATCTGCTCAACCTGGAAGTGGAGTACATCGGCGGCGACGGCCAGACCGAGGCCAACATCACCAACCGTCTGAGCAACCCCAGCCAGTATGACGCCTTCGCCATCAACATGGTGAAGACCGACAACGCGGCTTCCTACACGGCTCTGCTCAACCAGTGATAACGCTGCGCAAGCAGACTGAACATTTGGACTAAGTAAGCTATTAGGGAGAAGGAGTTCTTCGTTTGGGAGAAGGAATTCTCCCTAATAGCACTTTTTTGGGAATTTTGCGGCAGAATCAGCTTTGGCTGAAGCTGTTGAAATGGATAAGACAGGAGTAGACAGAATGGCAGAAGCGAAAGAGGATATTGTCCTGTCAATACGTGGAATGAGCAAGTCCTTTGGACGCAACCGGGTGCTGGATCACATCAATCTGGATGTGAAGCGCGGGACCGTCATGGGGCTTATGGGAGAAAACGGCGCAGGCAAATCCACCATGATGAAATGCCTGTTCGGCACTTACCAGAAGGATGAGGGAAAAATCTTCCTGAACGGCAAGGAGATCAGCTTTTCCGGGCCCAAGGATGCCCTGGAAAACGGCATCGCCATGGTTCACCAGGAGCTGAACCAGTGCCTGGAGCGGAACGTGATCGACAACCTCTTCCTGGGGCGCTATCCCGTCAATTCCATGGGTGTCGTGGATGAGGGACTCATGAAGAAAAAGGCCTCCGAGCTGTTCCGCAAGCTTGGAATGACCGTAAACCTGAACCAGCCCATGCGGAACATGTCGGTCTCCCAGCGGCAGATGTGCGAGATTGCCAAGGCAATTTCCTACAACTCCCAGGTGATCGTGCTGGACGAGCCCACCTCCTCTCTGACTGTGCAGGAGGTAGATAAGCTCTTTGAGATGATGCGTATGCTCAAGAATCAGGGCATTTCGCTGATTTACATCTCGCATAAGATGGACGAGATCTTCGAGATCTGTGATGAAATTTCGGTCTTGCGGGACGGCAACCTGGTGATGACCAAGCCGGCCAAAGAGACCAACATGAACGAGTTGATTACCGCCATGGTGGGCCGCTCTTTGGAGAGCCGCTTCCCGCCGGTGGATAATACCCCCGGCAAGCCGGTGCTTTCGATCCGTCACCTTTCCACCAAATACGCCCCCTACCTGCAGGACGTCAGCTTTGATGTGCGGGAGGGCGAGATCTTTGGCCTGTATGGCCTGGTGGGCGCAGGACGCACCGAGCTGCTGGAAACTATTTTCGGCGTTCGTACCCGTGCAGCGGGCCGTGTTTATTTCAAGGATCGTTTGATGAACTTCAACGATGCCAAGGACGCCATCGATCATGGCTTTGCCATGATCACGGAAGAGCGCAAGGCCAACGGCCTGTTCCTGAAGTGCGACCTCACCTTCAATACCACGATCTCCAGCCTGGAGCAGTACAAGACGGGCGTGGCGCTGTCCCGCCCCAAGATGGTCAAGGCCACCAATAAGGAGCTCCGGGTCATGCACACCAAGTGCATGGGGCCGGATGACATGATCACAAGCCTGTCCGGCGGCAACCAGCAGAAGGTCATTTTCGGCAAATGGCTGGAGCGTGAGCCCCAGATCTTCATGATGGACGAACCCACCCGAGGCATCGACGTGGGCGCCAAGTACGAGATCTACGAGCTGATCATCCAGATGGCCAAGCAGGGCAAGACCATCATTGTGGTTTCCTCCGAGATGCCCGAGATCCTGGGCATCACCAACCGGATCGGCGTAATGTCTAACGGTCACCTTTCCGGCATTGTGAACACCAAGGAGACCAATCAGGAAGAGCTTTTGAGACTGAGTGCAAAATACCTATAATGAGGGAGATCGCTATGGCAGCAGAAAATTCAAAGATTCTCACGGCTGAGCAGGAGCAGCAGCTTCGCAAGCCGATAGACGAGTATGTAGGAAAAATTCAGGATCAGATCAATGCTCTGCGGGAAGACGGCACCGATAAGGTCATCGAGTATCAGAACCTGATCGATAACCTCAAGCGTGACCGGATCTACACCCAGCAGGAAAAGAACGAGCGGATCGAGCAGGCCAAGAAAGAGCAGGAAAAGGCCCGCGCCGTGGAAACCCAGAACAAAGCCCAGATCGCCAAGCTGATTGCCGACGCTGAGGGCTACCTGAAGGCTCACTACAACACCGATTATTATCAGGCAGTTGTGGCCAGCTGCAAGGAAGAGAAGATCCAGGCCCAGAAAAAGTACAACGAGGCTGTGGCCCGGCTGAAGAAAGAGCATCAGGAGACTCTTTCCAAGCTGACGGATCAGCACGAGATCAAGGACGAGAAGTACGTCCACAAAAATCGGCTGTTCGACGCCAAGATGCAGCTGGCCAAGGACCTGCAGGAAGTCAAGGACCGGCAGCATGCCGCCTTTGATTACCGTTATCACCTGATCGACATGCTGCGCATGTCCAAGTTCACGGTGGCGGAAGATCTGGCCCAGAGATGGGAAAACTACAAGTACACCTTCAACCGTCGGGACTTTTTGCTCCGCAACGGCCTGTACATTGCCATCATCGTGATCTTCATTGCGCTGTGCATCATCACTCCCATTGTCAAGAACGTCCAGCTGCTCACCGTGAACAACGTGCTGAACATTCTGCAGCAGGCTTCTCCCCGTATGTTCCTGGCTCTGGGCGTGGCCGGCCTGATCCTCCTGGCCGGTACCGACCTTTCCATCGGCCGTATGGTGGGTATGGGCATGACCGCTGCCACCATCGTGATGCATCAGGGCCCCAACACCGGCTCTGTGTTCGGCCATGTGTTTGACTTCTCCGGCCTGCCGGTTCTGGCTCGTGTTCTGCTGGCTCTGGTGATCTGCATTGTGCTGTGCACCATCTTCACCACCATAGCAGGTTTCTTCACGGCCAAATTCAAGATGCACCCCTTCATTTCCACCATGGCGAACATGCTGGTGATCTTCGGTCTGGTGACCTATTCCACCAAGGGCGTTTCCTTCGGTGCCATTGATCCCAGCATCCCCGGCATGATCATCCCCCGCATCAACGGGTTCCCCACCATCATCCTCTGGGCGGTGGCGGCCGTGGCCATTGTCTGGTTCATCTGGAACAAGACCACCTTCGGCAAGAACCTGTACGCGGTGGGCGGCAACCCTGAGGCTGCTTCCGTTTCCGGTATCTCGGTGTTCTGGGTTACCGTGGGCGCCTTTATTCTGGCCGGTATCCTTTACGGCTTTGGCTCCTGGCTGGAATGCATCCGTATGGTGGGCTCCGGCTCCGCCGCTTACGGCCAGGGCTGGGAAATGGACGCCATCGCTGCCTGCGTGGTGGGCGGTATCTCCTTCACCGGTGGTATTGGTAAGATTTCCGGCGTGGTGGTCGGCGTGTTCATCTTCACCGCTCTGACCTACTCTCTGACCACTCTGGGTATCGATACCAACCTGCAGTTCGTGTTCTCCGGCATTATCATTCTGGTTGCCGTTATGCTGGACTGCCTGAAGTACGTTCAGAAGAAATAATCACCATCAGTCGGAGCGTGGCTCCGCAAATACCCAAAAAAGCGAAGAGCGCCTTCCCCAAAAGGGAAGGCGCTCTTTGCTTTTATCCTCATAAAAAAAGAAGCGGTAAGGGCAGATCAGGCAAAAAACTCCCGGGGCGGTAGCCGCCCCAGGAGTTTTTGTTCAGGATCTTTTACTGTAAGCCACTCAGTACAGGCTGAAACGGAACACCGTCCGGGTGCAGAGTTTGCGGCCTGCCCGCAGAACGGGCGAGGGGAAACTGTAGCAGGAAAATGCGTTGGGGAAAAGCTGGGTTTCCAGGCAAATGGCGGTACGCCGGTCAATGAGGGTCCCGTTTTTGCCGGGGCGGGGGGTCAGGAAGTTGGCGGTGTAGAGCTGCAGGCCGGGCAGGTCGGTGCTCAGATCCATGCGGATCCCGCTGACTTCGCTGCACAGGGTGGCCGCATGCTGGCTGGAAAGCACGAAGTTGTGGTCATATCCGTGGCCGTTTTTCAGCTGGGGGTGATCCGCTTCGATATCCCGCCCGATGGGTTTGGGGCGCCGGAAATCAAAGGGAGTGTCTTCCACCTGAAGGAAACGCCCGGTGGGCAGGCTGGCCTCGTCGTTTTCGGTAAAACGTTCGGCTTTCAGCTGCAGGATGTGGTTCATGGCGTAGTCGCCGCCGTTCAGGTTGAAGTAGCTGTGGTTGGTCAGGTTGACGGGGGTATCCTGATCGGTTTCGGCTTCGTAGGTGATGGCCAGGGCATTATCCGCCGAAAGGGTGTAGGTTACCCGCACCATCAGATTGCCGGGGTATCCCTCCTCGCCGTCAGGGGAAAGGCGGGAAAAGGTGATCCCGCCGGGGAAGGGAGCGGCATCCCAGATTTGTTTGTCAAAGCCTTTCAGCCCGCCGTGCAGGTGGTTGGGGCCGTCATTAGCTGCCAGGGAATAGGTGCGGCCGTTGAGGGAAAAGCTGGCCCCGCCGATCCGGTTGGCCATCCGGCCCACCGTGGCACCCAGATATCCGTCGCTGCGCTCATAGGCAGCCAGGGTGTCATAGCCCAGTACCACATCGGTAAAGCCGCCCAGGGCGTTGGGCACGCACAGGGACTGCAGGGTGGCGCCGTAATTCAGCAGGGTGGCCGTGGCGCCGTTGGCGTTCCGCAGTCGGTAGGCAGTCACCGGTTTCTGATCCAAAGTGAGACCAAAAAGAGAATGTGTAAGCATAGAAAACCTCCTGAAAGGTTACCGCACGCTCTCGATAAAACGCAGGAAAGCCTGCTTGCCGGTTTCGTTGCGGGCATACACGCCGGCTTGCTCCAGAACCTTGGCGAACACCTGGCCAACCTCCTGCCGGAGAATCTCCTCCACATTGGAGGCGTCGGGGCTGCGGCGGGCAGCGATTTCCAGGGCCCAGTCCGCGTGGGAGGCGGTGAGAGGGTCGGCCCGGAGATCCTCACCCTGGACCAGAGCCCGGGCGACGGCGGCCAGTTCGGTTTTCAGGCGGGCAGGCAGCACGGCCAGGCCCATGACCTCGATCAAGCCGATGTTTTCTTTTTTGATGTGATGGAGTTCGGCATGGGGATGATAAAGCCCCAGAGGATGTTCGGGGGTAGTGAGGTTGTTCCGCAATACCAGATCCATCTGGTAGTCCGTCCCGCAGCGGCGGGCAATGGGGGTGATGGTATTGTGGGGAACGTCGTCCGTATAGGCAAGGATGGTTGCGCTCTCGTCGGTATAGGAACGCCAGGCAGCCAGGATTTTATCTGCCAGGGCGATGAGCCGCTGGGGATCCGCTCCCTGCAGCCGGATCACCGAGAGGGGCCATTTCACGATGCCGGCCTGGATATCCGAAAAGCCGGGGAAAGAGACCGGGGTCTCCACCGGGGCCTTGGCCATGGCAAAATCATACCGGCCGCCCTGGAAGTGGTCGTGGGCCAGGATGGAACCGCCCACAATAGGCAGGTCGGCATTGGAGCCCAGGAAGTAATGGGGGAACTGGGTGATGAAGTCCATCAGTTTGCAAAAGCAATCGTGATCGATCTTCATGGGGGTGTGGCTGCCGTTGAGCAGGATGCAGTGCTCGTTGTAGTACACATAGGGCGAGTACTGCAAAAACCAGGGCTGCCCGTGGATGGTCAGGGGAATCAGGCGGAGATTCTGCCGGGCAGGGTGGTCCAGCCGGCCGGCGTAGCCCTCATTTTCCCGGCAGAGCTGGCATTTGGGGTAGGCGGTGGCTGCCGCGTTGCGGGCGGCAGCGATGGCCCGGGGATCCTTTTCCGGCTTGGAAAGGTTGATGGTGATATCCAGCTGACCATATTCCGTGTCGGCTTTCCACTGCACATCCCGGGCAATGCGGTCCCGGCGGATATAGTTGATATCGCCGCAGAAACGATAATACCAGTCGGTGGCCTGCTGGGGAGAGCGGGCATACAGCTCAAAGAAGCGGCGGATCACCTGGCTGGGGGCCGGGGTGACCCGGCCCATCAGAGAGGTATCGAAGAGGTCCCGCCCCAGGGGGGAATCATCCTGCAGAACGCCCCGGGCGAGGGCATCCTCGGTAAGGGCGTTGAGAAGAGCGGGAAGGTCGATCTCCCCGTCGGGGACCTCCTGATCCTCATAGGAATCCAGTTTCAGAATTTCCAGCAGGCTGTTCCGGGCCCAGACCAGATCTTCGGGGGGCAGAAGCTCTTTCCGGCGGGCATATTCCACCAGTGCTGCAACAGACGATGCGGACAAAATAAACGCCTCCTTATGGATTGGGGATGAGAAAGGTCAGATCAGCACGGCGCCGCCCACGGGCCGCACCCGCAGGAAATGGCAGCAGCCTTTGCCCAGTACTGCTTCCATGCCGGCCTGGAACTCCTGGACCCGGTCCTGCGGCACATAGGCCTGGACGGTGCCCGCAAAACCGCCGCCGTGCACCCGGACTGCTCCGTCCCCTTTCAGGAGCCGGCGGGCCAGAGCGATGGTGAGGGTGAGGGCCTGGTGGGCAGGATCCGACCAGCAGGAAAGGTTCTGCAGATGTTCGGCAGAGGACTGGCCGGACTGATTCACCAGCCGCAGGAAGCCATAGAAATCATCGTTTTCCAGCATCTGGGCCTCTTTGGCGGCCAGCTGGTTATCAGTGTAGAAGTGGATGGCCCGCAGTACGGCCCGGTCGCCCGCATGGGCCCGGAGTTCGGGCAGGTGGGACCAGATCGCCTCTTCCGGCACCTGACGCAGCACATCCTTGCCGAAGAAGCGGGCCACGGCGCCCATTTCCCGGGGAATGGCGGCATATTCATCGGTGAGATCCGCATGGTCTGCGCCCGAGTCGATCACGCAGAGGGCATAGCTGGAGGAAGAGAGGGAGTATTCCAGCTTTTTCACCAGGGGCTTGGCGGGATCTTCAAAATCAATGGAGATGATGCCGCCCACGGCGCTGGCCAGCTGGTCCATCAGGCCGCAGGGCTTGCCGAAGAAGACGTTTTCGGCGTACTGACCGATTTGGGCGATCTGCACCATATCCAGCTCATCGCCGCAGTACAGATGGTTCAGGATCACCCCAATCATGACCTCGTAGGCGGCCGAAGAGGAAAGCCCCGACCCGCCCAGTACGGTGGAATTCACGCAGGCATGGAAGCCATGGGGCTGGTAGCCCAGCTCACGAATCCGGGCGGCAATGCCCCGCACCAGAGCCGCCGAGCTGCCCTCTTCCTCCTTTTTGGGGGTAAGGCAGCTCAGATCCACCCGCAGTTCGGGGTAACCCTCGGAAAGAATGCGGATTACATCGTCCCCGCTGGGGCCGGCACAGGCCAGCGCGTCCAGATCCACAGCGGCGGCCAGCACCCGGCCCCGCTGATGGTCGGTGTGGTTGCCGCCCATCTCGGTGCGGCCCGGGCCGGAAAACAGCCCTACCTCCTCATCGGCGGCAAAGGCGGCCTGATAGGCGTCCAGCAGTTTCAGCAAGCGGGCGCGCTTGGTGCCCAGGGCGGAAGGCCCACAGCCGCATACGGCGCACAGACGGGCGTCCAGCCCGCCCTCCTGGATATGGCGGCGAAGATCGTTGGGATGCTGCATGATAGATCATCTCCTGTATGTATTTTTGAGCAACACAAAATTAGAAAAAAGGGACAGTATACCCCTGATTACAGTATACGGTGATTTTAGTAAAAGCACAATATGTTTACTAAAAAACATGCACAAGGATTTCCCCCGGTTTTTGCGCAAAAAGACGAAAGATTTCCCCGCAAATCAAGAAGGCCGCCGGGACGGAATCAGGGCGGCGGGAAAAAGAAAAAATCGCCCGGGGCTGCGGGGCAGCCCGGGCGATTTTTCACGCGGATTTGTCTATCCCGAAGAAGGGCGGGAGCAAGCTTTGAAAAGGCCGCAAAAGGATCGATCAGCGGCCGGGAGGGCAGACGCTCTCCCGCTGGATCAGGGAAGGGGGAACGACCACTTTCAGGGGCAGGGCATCCGCCCCCAGGGATACCCGGCGGCTCAGCAGGTCCACGGCCAGGTGGCTCATCTCTTCCACATGGGTGCTGATGCTGGTAAGGGGAGGGTCGGTGAGGGTGCTGAGAACGGTATCGTTGAAGCTGATGATGGAAAGGTTCTGGGGAACCCGGATGCCGGCGGCCCGGGCGGCGCTTACCGCGCCAATGGCGGCTTCCTCGTTGGCGGCGATCAGAGCGGTGGGCATGGGCTCGCCGCTTTCCAGCCGACAGCTGACCACAGCCCGGGCTTCCGGCGCTGTCATGGGGGCATCCAGCAGGAAAGCCGGGTCAAAAAGCCCTTTTTCCTGCATATATTGGATAAAATATTGGCGGCGGACCTCCGGGGCGGGGCGCTTTTTCTGGTCCAGTTTGGCAGCGGGGCCCAAAAAGCCGATCCGGGTATGGCCCAAAGAAAGCAGGGAATCCAATGCCTGTTCAATGCCTACCCGGTAATTCAGCACCACCGAGTCAAAACGGGATTCATCCGGGGAAGAATCCAGAAAGACCAGCTTGGGGCAGAGCCGGTGCAGGGTGCGGATCTGCTCTTCCGAGAAGATGCCGATGGCCAGGATCCCCTCAAAACTGCCTGCCAGGTCGGCCCGGTAAACGCCGCCCTGCTCCAGCAGGTGCAGGGTGCGGATCCGTTTGTCCCGGCAATACTGCTCGGCGTAGTTGCGCAGATACAGGTAGTAGGGGTCGGCCAGCTGTTCCACCGGGCTGAGCATTTCGGCAATGGCAAAGCAGCCGGCCGAAGCCCGGGCCCGGGAACGGGGAGATTTGGGCGAGGTTTTGGTGGTATAATGCAGCTTGCCGGCGGCTTCCAGGATGGCGGCCCGGGTGGAATCGGTGACGCTCATGGTGGGGTCGTCGTTCAGTACGCGGGAGATGGTGGTGATGGAATAGCCGGTATATTCGGCCAGTTCCCGAAGCGTGGCCATGAAACCAAGCCTCCTCATAAAATATACTGAAAAAGAAGGGAGTGTAAATGCTCTAAATACATCCAGTATAGTAAATCTTTATGTTTTGTGCAAGCGGATTGGGCGTGAAAATACCTTGTAAAAAGCAGGAAAGAGGAAATTTGCAAAAGCTGCGCAAATATGCTATTCTGGATACAATAAAATGGTAGGAATTTACGAAAACGGCGGCCGGTATCGGCCTGCCCGGAGTGAAAGACGGGCAGCCGTCAGGGATACAGGAGGCTTGTTGTGCATATCCAAATTCATGAGTCGGCGGAAGATTATCTGGAAACGATCCTGATGCTGAAGGAAGAAAACGGTCAGGTGCGCTCCATTGATATCGTGGGCAAATTGAATTACACAAAGCCCAGCGTCAGCGTCGCAATGAAAAAGCTGCGGGAGAGCGGGCATATCCGGATGGATGAGGACGGGTATATCACCCTGACCCCCACCGGTATGGAGATCGCCCAGCGGATCTATGGCCGGCATAAGCTGCTGAGCTCCTTTTTGCGGGAACTGGGGGTAGACGAAAAAACGGCCGCCGCCGAGGCCTGCCGCATTGAACACGACCTGAGTGAAGACACGGTGGAAAAGATCCGCCGGCATCTGGAGCAGATGCGCCGGCAAAATCCGGACGAAACCGGAGAAAAGGCATAACCGCTTTTCCGGCATCCAGCATAGAGAAAAGCCTCAGGCACTGAGACTGAGGCTTGATTCGGCGCTTTTGGTCTGACCAAGACAAAAAAGCGCCGTTTTTTTCTCTGCCGAGCGATATGGCCGGGGCAAAAGGAAAAAACTTGCCCCGAAAACCGCGGCGTTTTTGGCAAATGGCAAACAAGAGGAGAAATGCCATGCATAAAAGAAAGCTGCTTTTGGTGGAGAAAAGCCCCATCGACGCAGAACTGCTGAGCCTGAGCCTGCAGGAAGAATACGAGGTGGCCCGGGCGCAGGATGGCCGGCAGGGCCTTGCGCTTTTGAGGCAGGCGCATGGCGGCATCGATCTGGTGCTGCTGGATCTGACCACCCAGGAATCGGGCGGGTATGAACTTCTGGAGCAGGTCCGCCGGGAACCCTCCCTGGCCCGGATCCCGGTCATCGCTGTGACCCGGCAGGATTCCCAGGAAGAAGCGGAGCAGGCCCTGGCACTGGGGGCAGCGGAGGTGCTGGCCAAGCCCTGCGGGCCCCTGTTGCTCCGGCGGAAGGTGGAAAGTGTGATCCGCCTGCGGGAGAGCGGCGGCCGGCAGGAGCCGGATCAGGAGGATGAGCTGACCGGCCTTCTGAAGCGGGAGGTGTTCTGCCAAAAGGCAGAAGAGCTTTTGCGGGAAAACCCAGAGGAAACCTATACGGTCTTTTGCTTTGACCTGGAAAATTTCAAGCTGGTCAATGATCTTGCCGGCCGGACCGCAGGGGACCGGCTGCTTCAGTGCGCCGCCGGCATCCTGAAGGAACAGATCCCGGAAGGCGGGCTGTGCGGCCGGCTTCGCGCGGATACCTTTGCCATCCTGGCGCCGAGCCGGGTACAGTATGGGGAAGAGGAGTTCCGCCGGGCAAACGAACGACTGAACGGGCTGGGAATGAATGTGCGCCTTTCCCTGCGGGTGGGCATTTATAAAATAGAAGAGCGGGATCTGTCCATGAGCACGGTCTGTGACCGGGCCATCCTGGCGGCGGATTCCATACGGGGCTGGTACGGCAAGCGCTTTGCGGTGTACAATGACGAGATCCGCCAGAATCTGCTGCGGGAAAAATCCCTCATCGACGGGATGGAGCAGGCCCTGAGTGAAAAGCAGTTTGAAGTGTGGTATCAGCCCCGGTATTGCCTCCGAACCGGGCAGATCGCTGCGGCCGAAGCTCTGGTGCGCTGGCAGCACCCCCAAAAAGGGCTGCTGCATCCGGATGAATTCATATCCCTGTTCGAGCGCACCGGGCTGATCGACAAGCTGGATCTGTATGTGTGGGAACAGGCCTGTGCCGACACGGCCCGGTGGGAAAAGCAGGGCTGCCCGGCGCTGCCGGTGTCGGTGAATGTTTCCCGGGCCGATCTGTACGACCCGGAACTGCCGGGGCGTTTGGGGGAGATCCTGCGGCGATACAGCCTCCCTGCTTCCCGGCTGCATCTGGAAATCACCGAGACGGTCTGCGCAAAGGAGCCTCACCAGATCGTGGAGGCGGCAAAACGGCTGAAACAAGCCGGTTTTGTGCTGGAAATGGATGATTTCGGCAGCGCCTATTCCTCCCTGAATATGCTCAATGAGATGCCCATCGACCTGCTCAAGCTGGATATGAATTTTCTGCGGCATGAAAAGAACCCGGGACGGGACCGGAACATCCTATACTTTATTATTGACCTGGCCAGGTGGATGCGGCTGCCGGTTACGGCAGAAGGGGTGGAGACCCGGGAACAGGCCGACTGGCTGCGGGGGATCGGGTGCGATTGCGGGCAGGGGTATTTCTTCTCCCGCCCATTGCCGGAAAAGGAATATCTCCAATTGCTGCGCCGCTGTAAGGAAGAGGCTTCGGTCAGACAGCAAAACTCCGCACCGGAACCGGAAGACGGGGAAGAGGAAACCCATAGACCCACCCTCCTGATTTTGGAACGGGAAGAGGCTTACCGCCAGCTGCAGCAGCGGGTGCTGGGCCGGCGATACCATCTGGTCTGGAAAGAGAGCAGCGAGGAGATTCTGCAGGCGCTGGTCCGGGCGGATCAGGCCCTGTACCAAGCCAAGCGCCAGGGCAAGGGGCGCTGCTGCCTGTGGCAGCCGGAATCTCCCGCCTGAACCTGCCCCGGCCCTTTACAATGCGGGCCGGGCAGAGGTATAATGTGCATCGGAACTTGCGGGGGCAGAGCGCCTTCCGCGCCGGAATAACGGCGGCGCAGCCAGCGCCGCAGTGAGGAGTATCAAATGAAAAACAGCGAAAAAACACTGGATATGATCGTCAATCTCTGCAAAAACCGCGGGTTTGTCTATGCGGGCAGCGAGATTTACGGCGGCCTGGCCAACAGCTGGGATTACGGCCCTCTGGGCGTTGAATTCAAAAACAACGTCAAAAAGGCCTGGATGAAGAAGTTCGTGCAGGAGAGCGGCCTGAACGTGGGTCTGGACGCGGCCATCCTGATGAACCCCCAGACCTGGGTGACCACCGGCCATGTGGCCAGCTTCAGCGACCCCCTGCTGGACTGCCGGGCCTGCAAGTCCCGTCATCGCGCGGATAAGCTGATCGGCGAGGCTCACCCCGAGGTGAATGTGGACGCCATGAGCTTTGATGAGATGGACGCTTTTATTGCCGGCCATGAGGATGTGGTCTGCCCCGTCTGCGGTAAGCATGACTTCACCCCCATCCGCAAGTTCAACCTGATGTTCAAGACCGCCATCGGCGTTACCGAGGATTCTTCCAGCACCTGCTATCTGCGCCCCGAGACCGCCCAGGGCATCTTTGTGAATTTTGCCAACATCCAGCGCACTACTCGCCGCAAGCTGCCCTTCGGCGTCTGCCAGGTGGGCAAGGCTTTCCGCAACGAGATCACCCCGGGCAACTTCACCTTCCGTACCCGGGAATTTGAGCAGATGGAATGTGAGTTCTTCTGCAAGCCGGGCACCGACCTGGAGTGGTTTGCCTACTGGAAGGACTTCTGCAAGAACTGGCTGCTGAGCCTGGGCATCAAGGAGGAGAACCTCCGCCTGCGGGATCATGAGCCTGCCGAGCTGGCCTTCTACAGCCGGGCCACTACCGACATTGAATATGCCTTCCCCTTCACCGATTGGGGCGAACTGTGGGGCATTGCCGATCGTACCAACTACGACCTGGGCCGCCATCAGGAGGCCAGCGGCAAGAGCCTGGAGTACTTTGACCCCGAGACCAACGAGCATTACATCCCCTATGTGATCGAGCCCTCCCTGGGCTGCGACCGGGTGGCTCTGGCCTTCCTGTGCGAAGCCTACGACGAGGAGCACATGACCGATGCCAAGGGCAAGGAGGATGTGCGCACCGTGCTGCGCCTGCATCCCTTCCTGGCTCCCTACAAGGCGGCAGTGCTGCCCCTCTCCAAAAAGCTGGGGGACAAGGCCCAGGAGATCCGCAGCGAGCTTTCCCGCTACTTTATGGTGGATTACGACGATGCCGGGTCCATCGGCAAGCGTTACCGCCGGCAGGATGAGATCGGCACTCCCCTGTGCATCACGGTGGACTTTGACACCGTGGGCGACGGAGAAAAAGAGGGCGACGGCTGCGTCACCGTGCGGGATCGGGATACCATGGAGCAGGTCCGCATGCCCATCAGCGAGCTGCGCGCCTACATTGAAAAGAAGATCGAATTCTGAGGAATTCTCTGCGGGGCTGCCGGAACTGCCGGCGGCCCCCTTTTCAAAAACAGAAAAAGCTGCATAAAGGGCGGCAAAAACAGCCATACAATGAGAAAGACCTTTTAGGGTCCCTGCTGCCGGGAGGAAGAAAGATGGACAGAGAATTGCTGGAAAAATACGCGGATTTTGTGGTGAAGGTGGGGGTCAATGTGCAGCCCCGCCAGACCTTTCTGATCCGGTGCCCGGTGGAGGCGGCCTTTTTTGCCCGGGCCTGCGCCCGGGCCGGATATGAGGCGGGCGCCAAGGAGGTGATCGTCCGATACGAGGACGATCAGCTGGCCCGGCTAAAATACGAAAAAACACCGGAGGAGGTCCTGGCCGGGGGACATGAGTACGAGCTGCGCAGCTGGCTGGACTATGCCGAAGACCCGGACGGCTGCTGCCTGCTGGCCATTCATGCCTCCGACCCGGAAGTTTTTGCCGGGCTGGATGCCGGCAAGCTGAACCGGGTGAGCCTGGCCCGCCGCCGCTTCATGCAGCCCTGGAACGACTATACCATGAAGGACCGGGTACAGTGGTGCGTGGCGGCCCTGCCCACCCCTGCCTGGGCGACCCGGGTCTTCCCGGGCCTGGACGGGGAAGAGGCGGTGGAGAAGCTCTGGCCGGTGATTTTTGATGTCTGCCGGGTCACCGGAGGGGATCCAGTAGGGGAGTGGAAGGCCCATGTGGCCAGAACCGCCGCCCGCCGGGATCGCCTGAACGAGTTGGGCCTGGAAAGCCTGCACATCACTTCTTCCAACGGCACCGATCTGGTGGTGGGCCTGGCAGAGGAGAATCTCTGGGAGGGGGCCGCCGGCCTGGCCGAAAACGGGGTGGAGTTCATCGCAAATGTGCCCACCGAGGAGGTCTTTACCGCCCCCCACTGCCGGCGCACCGAGGGTGTGGTGAAAAGCACCAAGCCCTATGTGTATAACGGCCAGATCATCCGGGACTTCTCGGTTACCTTCCGGGAAGGCCGGGCGGTGGAATGGAGCGCCGGGGAAAATGGGGAGCTGCTGACCCGGATGCTCACCAGCGACGAGGGGGCCGCCCGGCTGGGCGAGATCGCCCTGGTGCCCGCTTCCAGTCCCATAAACCGCAGCGGGCTGCTTTTCTTCAACACCCTGTTTGATGAGAACGCCGCCTGCCACATTGCTTTTGGGGACAGCTATCCGGGTACCACCCGGGGCGGTACGGCCCTCAGCCGGGCAGAGCTGGACGGGCGGGGGATGAACCACTCGGCCATCCATGAGGATGTGATGATCGGCGCGGCTGATACCACCGTTACCGGCAGAACCCGGGACGGCCGGGAGGTGCTGATCTTCCGGGATGGGGAATGGGCCTTCTGATGAGGGGGGAATCCCCTCAAAAAGCCGGTTTTGCCGGGAATTTTGCCCATCTTTATGGGGTCGGGCCCTTGCGCCCGGCCCCAAATTGTGATATAGTAGCAGGGTAGGATGAATGATTTCAATGGAAAGTGGGCCGCAAGGTCCGCTTTTCTTGTTTGTCAGGGGCTTTTTTGCCCCGGGAAGGATGTGTGTCAATGGCGTCCGGTAAAAACGGAAAAAATACGGCGGGCGTGGTGGAAGAGCTGGTGCGTCCGGTGATTGAAAGCATGGGCCTTGGCCTGCGGCTGTGGGATGTGCGCTTTGAAAAGGAAGGCCCGGACTGGTATCTGCGGATCCTCATTGATCGGGATGAACCGCTGGATACGGATACCTGCGCCCTGGTAAGCCATGCCATCGATCCGGTGATCGATGAGGCCGACCCCATCGACCAGAGCTATTTTATGGAGGTGGGCAGCCCCGGCCTGGGCCGCCGCCTTACCCGCCCGGAGCACTATGAGCAGCTGCAGGGGCAGAAGGTGGCTGTGCGGCTCATCCGCCCCCTGGAAAACGGCATGCGGGAATTCGAAGGGATCCTGCAGGGCCGGCAGGACAGCCTGGTGACGGTGGATACCCCCCAGGGGCCGGTGAGTTTTGAGGCCGGCGCAGCCAGCTATGTGAAGCTGTGCGACGACGAGGACCTGTTTTAAGGCCCGGGGCCCGGCAAGGAAAAGGGCCGGCCCCTGAAGATGGATGGCAGATTGAGGAAAATCGAAAGGAATCCCCGGCCGGCAAGGCCAGGCGGGATCTCGAACAGGAGGAAACCGGAAAATGAATGCAGAATTTTTTGAAGCCCTGTCCATGCTGGAAAAGGAGAGAGGGCTTTCCGCCGATTACCTGGTGGAAAAGATTGCCAACGCCATCGTGATCGCGGTGAAGAAGGATTACGAGGTGGAGGATGACAACGTACTGGTGGAGATCGACCCGGCCCGGGGCCGCTTCAGCGTTTCCCTGGTGCGGGACATCGTGGAAGAGGTGGAAAATCACAACACCCAGGTGAGCCTGGCCGAGGCCCAGGAAGTCCGCAAGAGCTATAAGCTGGGCGACCGGATGGTGACTCCCCTCAAGACCAAGGAGTTCGGCCGTATTGCCGCCCAGACCGCCAAGCATGTGATCCGTCAGGGCATCCGGGAGGCCGAACGCAGCCAGCAGTTCAGCGAGATGCAGTCCAAGGCCCATGAGCTGATCACCGCCACCGTCACCCGGGTAGATCCGGCCAGAGGCATTGTGGCCCTGGATCTGGGCAAGGGCGGCGAGGCCATCCTGCCCCGGAACGAGCAGGTGCCCGGCGAGGAGTACACCGAGGGCCAGCATGTGCAGGTGTATGTGGTGGATGTGACCGTCACCGAGCGGGGTCCCCGGGTGATGATCAGCCGCACCCATCCCGGCCTTGTGAAGCGGATGTTTGAGATGGAAGTGCCCGAGATCTTCGACGGCACCGTGGAAATCAAGGCCATCAGCCGGGAAGCCGGCATGCGCACCAAGATGGCGGTGTACAGCAAGGATGAGAACGTGGATCCGGTGGGCGCCTGCATCGGCGCACACGGCGCCCGTGTGGCCAAGATCGTGGAAGAGCTGAACGGGGAGAAGATCGACATTGTCAAGTGGAGTGAGGATGTGAGCGAGTTCATCAGCGCCGCCCTCAGCCCCGCCCGGGTGCTGAAGGTGGAGATCCTGGACGGCGACACCCGCGCCTGCAAGGTGACCGTGCCGGATAACCAGCTGAGCCTGGCCATCGGCAACAAGGGCCAGAATGCCCGCCTGTGTGCCCGCCTGACCGGCTACAACATCGATATCCGCCCCGAGAGCGGCTACTACGGCGAGGAGCCGGACGAGAAGGCCTGAAAAGCCGGATAAAACACAGACCTCAACAAGAAGGAGCTGAATCAGATCCATGCAACCGAAAAAGATCCCCATCCGCCGCTGTGTGGGCTGCGGAGAGGGCAAGCCGAAAAAAGAACTGGTGCGCGTGGTGCGGAGTGCGGCCGGCGAAGTGAATCTGGACCTGACCGGCCGGATGCCGGGCCGGGGCGCTTACCTGTGCCGGGATACGGAATGCCTGCGCAAGGCCCGCAAGGCCCGCCGGCTGGAAAAGGAATTTTCCCAGGCCATTCCCGATGAAGTGTATGACCGGCTGGAAAAAGAGCTGGGAGGCGCGGATCATGAGCAATGAGCAGGCGCTTTTCGGTGCCCTGGGCCTCTGCCGCAAGGCAGGCAGGCTTGTGATGGGATTTGACGCGGTCTGTGATGAAGTATACAGGGGCAGGGTGACGCTGGTGCTTACCGCTGCCGATCTGAGCCCCAAAACCCTTGCGCGGCTGCAGAGAGCCTGTGAGGGAGCGGCCGAGGTGCTTGCCATGCCGCTTACCCAGGAAGATCTTTGCCCCATCAGCAGAAAGCCGGTGGGCGTATACGGCGTGGCCGATGAAAATCTGGCCAGCCTGTGCCGCGGACATCTTGTGAAATAACATCGATCAAGGAGGATATAGCCCATGCCGAAGGAAGAATTTGTCATTAAATATAAAGTGAGCGACCTGGCCAAGGACCTGAACATGGCGCCCAAGCAGATCCTGGATCAGCTGGCGGCCCAAGGAGGCGAGGCCAAGAAGGTGAGCAGCAACCTCACCGAAAACGAGCTGAACTACCTGCTGGAGCATTACACCCAGGCCAATCAGGAGCCCAATCTGGAAGCCTACCTGAACTCGGCCAGCAAGCCCCAGCCCAAGAAAGAGGAGCCCCGCCGCCAGGAAAACAAGGCCGGCGAGCAGAACGGCAAAAAGCAGAAGGCCAAGCAGCCCGCTGCCGGCCCCAAGCAGCCCAAGCGCCAGACCGTGAGCTTGGCCGAGGCCGCCAAGGCTGTGGGCGCGGTGCCCGCATCCGGCAAAAAAGAGGCCGCCCCGGTGGAGTCGGTGGAGGTCAAGCGGGATACCGTCATGGTGGATACCCGTACCGTGGATGTGAACCTGGATAAGTTCAACGAGAAGTACAACGACCTGGCCAGCACCAAAAATGTGGAAAACCGCCGCAAGCCCACCCCTGCCGGCAACAAGCAGAAGTTCAACAACCAGCGCAAGAACCGCCAGCAGCCCTTCCAGAAAAAGCGGGAGAGCGAGGCCGAGCGGCTGCAGCGCATCCAGCTGGAAAAGGCCCGCAAGGCTCAGCTGAAGATCTCCATTCCCGAAGAGATCACGGTGGGCGAGCTGGCCACCCGCCTGAAGAAGACGGCCGCCGAGGTCATCAAGAAGTTCATGCAGATGGGCGAGATGCACGCCATCAGCGATGTGGTGGACTTCGATTCCGCCGCCCTCATCGCCGAGGAATTCCACGCCAAGGTGGAGCGGGAGGTCCATGTTTCCATCGAGGAGCGCCTGTTTGAGACCGAGCAGGACGCCGCTGAGGATCTGGTGAGCCGTCCCCCTGTCGTGGTGGTCATGGGCCATGTAGACCACGGCAAGACCAGCATCCTGGACGCTATCCGCAAGACCAATGTGACCGCGGGCGAGGCCGGCGGCATCACCCAGGCCATCGGCGCCTATCAGGTCAAGGTTAACGACCAGCTCATCACCTTCCTGGATACCCCGGGCCATGAGGCCTTCACCTCCATGCGTGCCCGCGGCGCCAACATGACCGATATCGCGGTGCTGGTGGTGGCTGCCGACGACGGCATCATGCCCCAGACCGTGGAGTCCATCAACCATGCCAAGGCGGCCGGCGTCACCGTGATCGTGGCCATCAACAAGATGGATAAGCCCACCGCCAACCCCGAGCAGGTCAAGGAGCAGCTCACCAAATACGAGCTGGTGCCCGAGGAGTGGGGCGGCGACACCATCTGCGTGCCGGTTTCCGCCCTGACTGGCATGGGCATCAACGACCTGCTGGAGAACATCCTGCTGGTGGCTGAGATGAAGGAGCTGAAAGCCAACCCCAACCGCCGCGGCAAGGGCAGCGTGGTAGAGGCCCGGCTGGACAAGGGCCAGGGCCCCGTGGCCACCGTGCTGGTCCAGAACGGCACCCTCCACAAGGGCGACTGCCTGATCGCGGGCACCGCCGTGGGCCGTGTGCGTACCATGCGCAACGACAAGGGCGCCTATATTGAGGAAGCCGGCCCCTCCACCCCTGTGGAGATCACCGGC
This sequence comes from Allofournierella massiliensis, assembly GCF_021531255.1. Lineage (GTDB taxonomy): Bacteria > Bacillota > Clostridia > Oscillospirales > Ruminococcaceae > JAFBIO01. The sequence continues at coordinate 127,935 of NZ_JAFBIO010000001.1, forward strand.
CTGACCGAGGTACCGGAAGCCGGCGATCAGTTCGAGGCGGTGGCCGACGAGCGGCTGGCCCGTGAACTGGCCGACAAGCGCGCCGAGGAAGCCAAAGAAAAGCAGTTTGCCAGCTACACCAAGGTCACCCTGGATAACCTGTTCAGCCAGATCGCCGAGGGCGAGCGCAAGGAGCTGGCCATCGTGGTCAAGGCGGACGTGCAGGGAAGCGCCGAGGCTGTGAAGCAGAGCCTGGAGAAGATCTCCAACGACGAGGTGCGGGTGCGGGTCATCCATGCCGGCGTGGGCGCCATCAGCAAGAGCGACGTGACCCTGGCCGATGCCTCCAACGCCATCATCATCGGCTTCAATGTGCGCCCCGATGCGGTGGCCAAGGAAGAAGCCGCCCAGGCCAACGTGGAAATGCGGATGTACCGGGTCATTTACGACGCCATCAACGATGTGACCGACGCTATGAAGGGCATGCTGGCACCCAAGATCCGTGAGGTGGAGATCGGCACCCTGGAAGTGCGCCAGGTCTACAAGATTTCCAGTGTGGGCACCGTGGCCGGCTGCCGTGTTACCTCCGGCAAGGTCACCCGGGATGCCAAGATCCGCATTGTGCGGGACGGCATTGTCATGGCCGAGGACGAGATCGCCAGCCTGCGGCGCTTCAAGGATGACGCCAAAGAGGTGGCCGAGGGCTTTGAGTGCGGCGTGACCCTGGAAAAATTCGCCGACATCAAGGAAGGCGACGTATACGAAGCCTTCAAACTGGAAGAATATCGGGATTGATGGCAAGGGCAGCTGCTCTGTCCCCCTGATGGGGGAGGGCAGCCGGCCGCCGTCCGTCCGGGCGGGGGAAAAGCCCGGCCCAAGGGCCGATGCGTTGGCCTGAAGAAAGGAGAAGCTCATGCCTACCAAAAATCAGGGCCGGATGGCCCAGGATATGAAACGGGAGCTTATCGGAATTATCAGCCAGATGAAGGACCCGCGGCTCAGCGGCGGACTTCTGACGGTGACCCGGCTGGATGTTACGCCGGACCTGGATGTGGCCAAGGTGCATGTGAGCGTCATGAACGCCCCCGAAGGGGCCAAGAGCGTGGTGGATGCCCTCAACAAGGCATCCGGCCATGTGCGCACCGAGATCAGCCGCCGGATGCATATCCGCAAAGCCCCTCGTTTTGTCTTCACGCTGGACGAGGGCGCAGCCTATGCGGCCCACATCAATGAACTGCTGGCCGGCCTGCCCCACAGCGAGGCGGAAACCGGTTCGGAGAAAGAATAAGCGCGTTTTATCGAAGGCGTGCGGGGCGTGGGGCCCCGGGCAGAACGCCGGGAGGAGAATATGACTGAGGCATTGAGTCTGGAGCAGGCGGCGCAGCGCCTGAAAGAACAGGATCGGATCCTGATCCTGTGCCATAAGAATCCGGACGGAGACACCATCGGCACCGGTGCGGCCCTGTGCAAGGCGCTTTTGGCGCTGGAAAAGGAAGCGGCTGTATTTTGCAGCGACCCGATCCCGGCCATGTATGAGTATATGCAGATCCAGCGGTATACCGGGCAGTGGACGCCGGAGTATATCGTGGCGGTGGATGTGGCAGGTATTCAGCTGTTTGGGGATGCGGCCCAGCCGTATCAGGACCGGGTAGACCTGTGCATTGACCATCATGCCACCAATTCCGGTTATGCGGATGCCACCTATCTGGATGCGGAAGCCGCCGCTGCGGCCGAGATCATGGTGCGTCTGGTGGATCTTCTGGGGGTGGAACTGACCCCCGAACTGGCAGACTGCCTGTATACCGGCATTGCCACCGATACCGGATGCTTCCGGTTCAGCAATACCGGCGCCGAGACCCACCGCACCGCTGCCCGCCTTATGGATGCGGGGGCAAGGGTGAGCGAACTGAACACCCTGCTGTTTGAAAACCGCAGCCGGCAGCGGATCGTGGCGGAAAAAATTGCCCTGCAGAACCTGGAATACCATTTTGACGGCCGCTGTGCCCTCACCTTCCTCACAAGGGAGGAGATCACTCTCAGCCAGGTGGCCCCCGAGGAGCTGGAAGATCTCACCAGCCTGCCCCGTACCATTGAAGGGGTGGACGTGGGTATCACCCTGCGCCAGCAGCCCGGCGGCAGCTATAAGGTCAGCATCCGCACGGCCGGTGCGGCCGATGCCCGGGTGATTGCCCAGCATTTGGGCGGCGGCGGTCATGCCCGGGCGGCGGGCTGCGAGCTTATGGGCAATCTGGATAATACCAAGGCGGCAGTTCTGGCCGAGGTGGAGCGGGAGTTCCGGCGCCAGGAACAGCTGAAGCAAGAGGAGCAGTAATCCCATGCAGACAACGCGGGAAGAAACCTGGCTGTATGCTGCGGCAAAGCGAGTGGTGCTGGTGATCAGCCGGCTGAGCGCGCTTTTGTGTGTGTATCTGAATTATAAGATCGCGGACCTTGCCTTCGGAAGTGTTCGAGTCAATGTACTGACAATGTTCTGTACGGCGGCCTTCTTCCCCATGGTCTTTCTCACATCCATGATTTATGGGGATCTGCCTTCCTGGGTGCTGTGCTGGCTGTCGGTATGGCTGACCATGAAAGCCCTGAAAGGGGAGAGCGCGGACCTGCGCTGGCTGGTGCCGGTACCCTTTTGTCTGCTTCTGGCCAATGTGATCCGGGGCGTGGCTTTGCTGTGGTGTCTTTCCATTGGAATCGTGCTGGTGGTATATGCCCTTGGCAAGCGATATCGCAGCAGGACGCGTGTGTTCCTGCTGGCGTTTGCGGCGGCCATCCTGGCGGCGGGTTTGTGTTCCGGCGCCCTGCTGCATCGCTATGTGGAGTTCCGCTCCGGCTATTCTCTGGATAAAGGGACCCCGAAAAGCAGCTGGATCGCCATGGCCTGCAGGAAGGAAGACGGAGCTGCGGAGGCTATAACCCCTGGGGCGAAAACGTCTATACCATATATTCTCACTATGACTATGATGTGGCCAATGTGAAAAACATACAGAACATCAAAAGAAGCTTGTCGGGCTTTGCGGAAGATCCCGGCTATGCCCTGTACTTTTTCCATAACAAATTGGCAACAGAATGGGCAGACCCTACCTATCAAAGCCTGCAGGCGGATTATTACGAAGAACCGGAAGGGCAGGCCGGCAATTCTCTTTCCAGGCGTTTTTTCTTCGGGAAAGAGAAAAATGCCCTGATCGCCTGGCTCAATCTGTATCAGAATGTTTTGTATCTGGCAGCATTGCTGGGGGTGACGCTTTTCCTGAGAAAGGATCATCAGAAACTGGAGGCGCTGCTGCCCCTGGTGGTGTTTCTGGCAGGGTTTTGGTTCTATCTGATCTGGGAGACCCGGGCAAGATATGTAACGCCCTTTGTAATCAGCCTGATCCCGGTGGCGGCGTACGGACTGTGCAGGCTGTTTGAGCAAATCTCCCATATAAAAAAGAAAGCAGCGGTAGAAAAATGCAAGGCATACTGATTGTGGACAAACCCCAGGGCTGGACAAGCTTTGACGTGGTGGCCAAGCTCCGTCGGGTGCTGGGCACCCGAAAAATCGGCCATTCCGGTACCCTGGACCCCATGGCTACCGGGGTTTTGCCGGTCTTTGCGGGGCAGGCAGCCCGGGCAGTGGATATGCAGGCCGACCATGATAAGACCTATGAGGCTACCCTGCTCCTGGGCAGCCGTACCGACACTGGGGATATTACTGGTCAGGTGCTGGAAAGCAGCCCGGTGACGGTGGGGGAGAAGGAGCTGTTGGAAGTTCTGCCCCGCTTTGTGGGGCCCCAGATGCAGCTGCCCCCCATGTACTCGGCGGTAAAAATCAACGGCCAGCCCCTTTACAAGGCCGCCCGCCAGGGCAAAGAGGTGGAGCGCCAGCCCCGGCCGGTGGAGATTTATTCCCTGCGGTACTTGGGCCAGGCAGGGGAAAATGAGTACCGGCTGGAGATCGCCTGCAGCAAAGGCACCTATGTGCGGGTGCTGCTGGAAGAGATCGGCCGGGCTATAGGGGTGCCGGCCACCATGTCGGCCCTGCGCCGCACCCGGGCCGGGATCTATGGGCTGGAACAGAGCCATCCTCTGGAAGAGATCCTCCGGGCAGGGGAAGAGGGTCGGCTGGAATCCTGGCTTTTGCCGGTGGATACGGTGTTTGAGCGCTTTTCCCCTGTGACGGTGAGCCCGGAAATTGAAAAGAGGCTCCGGAACGGCGCGCCCACCTACAAGTTCCGTAAGCCGGATGGAGTCTATCGCCTGTATACGGCGGAAGGATTCTGGGGCCTGGGCCGGGTAGAGGATCATGTACTTCGGGTGGAAAAGAGTTTTTGTGAAAGGGAGTGAACCCTGTGCAGTATTTTGAACACCTGGCGGAACTGCCGGCCCCTCAGGGGTCCAGCGTGGCGCTGGGATATTTCGACGGCCTGCACATTGGGCATCAGACGGTGGTTCGCCGGGCAGTGGAAAAGGCGCAGAAAAAGGGCCTTGTGCCCGCTCTGTTCACCTTCCGTCTGCCGGAGGAAAGCCGAATCAAGGGGCCTCGGCTGCTTTCCACCGAGCGCAAACACCAGCGGGCCGCAGGCCTTGGGGTGGAATTGTATATGGCCCCGGATTTTGAGGAGTTCTGCGGTTTTTCTCCGGAAGAATTCGTGGAAAAAATCCTCATTGATTGTTACCATGCCAAAGAGGTATTCTGTGGGGAAAACTTTACTTTCGGCAGCAAAAAAAGCGGGAATGTGAAGGTGCTGGCCCAGCTCTGTGCCCAGAAAGGCATCGGGGTCACAGTACTGCCCCTGCTGGAATATGAGGGACAGCCGGTGAGCAGCACCCGCATCCGCAAAGCTCTGGAAGATGGGGAGGTGGAACTGGCCAACGCCCTTCTGGGGGCGCCCTACCAGATCGACTTCCCGGTACGCCGGGGCAAGGGGCTGGGGCACACCCTGGGCTTCCCCACCATCAACCAGCACTACCCGGCGGGGTTTCAGACCCCTCGGGAAGGGGTGTATATCACCCGCACCTGGGTGGATGGGGTGTGGTACCCCAGCGCCACCGGCTATGGCACCCGGCCCACCGTGAATGGGGTGCTGCCCACCTGCGAGACCTTCCTGCCCGGCTATGAGGGCAGCCTGTACGGTCAGAGCCCGGTGGTGGAGTTTTACCGTTATCTCTGGCCCACCCGCAAATTTGAAAATTTGCAGCAGCTTACCGACTGCGTGATGGAGGCAGCCAGAGAATCCCGGGAATTCTTCGCCTCCCAGCCCTGAACGGGCCGAAAGAAGGCTGAATTTTTTTCGGCAAAGGCAAAAATAATTTTGAAAAAGATTGTATTTGCTTTTGCCGGATGATATAATATCAAAGATACCGCGGCCCGGTTCAGGGCGTATGCCCCTTTTGGGGAGGACCGATGCCCTCTGCTGCGCTGCCGGCAAATTCAGAAAAGAGGTTTGGAAAATGGATAAGAAAACGATCATCGAAACTTACCGTCTGAGCGAGACCGATACCGGTTCTCCCGAGGTTCAGGTGGCTCTGCTCACCGCTCGTATCAACCATCTGAACGAGCATCTGGCTGCCAACCACAACGACCATCACAGCCGCCGCGGCCTGCTGAAAATGGTCGGTCAGCGCCGGAACCTGCTGGCTTACCTGCAGAAGAAGGACATCGAGCGTTACCGCGCCCTGATCGCGAAACTCGGCCTGCGTAAGTAAGAAACCAAAAGGCAGGCGGCATCACGGCCGCCTGCCTTTTCCCTGTTTTTGCAATCATTTTCCGAAAAGGGTAAAAAAGACTGCACCGGGTGGTTTTAGCGGTAAATCGAGGGCAGCGGCCCCCGCTGCTCTGGATTTATTGCTAAAGCCGTTGTGCAGCCTTTTAAAAAATAAATATCAGGAGGTTCCATTATGGCTTTGGAATTCGCATCCAGGCATGAGACGTTCCCCAAGTACAAGGTATTTGAAACCACCCTGGCCGGCCGGCCGCTGAAGGTGGAGACCGGCAAGATGTGCGGGCTCTCCAACGGCAGCTGCATGGTGCGCTACGGTGAGACCGCCGTTTTGTGCAACGTGGTCATGAGCGCCAAGCCCCGCGACGGCATTGACTTCTTCCCTCTGAGCGTGGAGTTCGAGGAGAAGATGTATTCGGTGGGCCGCATCCCCGGCAGCTTTATGCGCCGTGAGGGCCGCCCCGGCGAGAAGGCCATCCTCACCAGCCGTGTGATCGACCGGCCCATCCGTCCTTTGTTCCCCAAGGATATGCGCAACGATGTGTGCGTGACCATGACCGTTATGAGCGTGGATCAGGACTGCAGCCCTGAGATCACCGGCATGATCGGCACTTCCATTGCCCTGTCCATCAGCGAGATCCCCTGGAAGGGCCCCATCGGCGGCGTTTTCATGGGCCTGGTGGATGGCGAACTGGTGGTGAACCCCACCCTGGAGCAGCGGGAGCACAGCGACCTGCAGCTGACCGTGGCCGCCACACAGGAAAAAATCGTCATGATCGAGGCCGGCGCCAACGAGGTGGACGAGACCACCATGCTGAACGCCATCAAGATGGCCCACAGCGAGATCAAGAAGATCATTGAGTTCATCAACGGCATTGTGGCCGAGATCGGCAAGCCCAAGATTGATTTCCAGCCGGTGGATCTGGACCATGACCTGCTGGAAGAGGTAAAGGCTGCCCATCTGGATGAGTTCAAGGCTGCCATGGATACCGACGACAAGACCGTGCGGGATGCTGCCCTGCTGCCCATCATGGACAAGATCGCCGAGGAACATCCCGACCTGGATGCCGCCACCCTGGACCTCATCTCCTACAAGATGCAGAAGTTCGTGGTGCGCCGCTGGCTGCTGGATGACGGCAAGCGTGTGGACGGCCGCGGCATCAACGAGATCCGTCCTCTGGCTGCCGAAGTGGGCCTGCTGCCCCGTGTGCATGGCTCCGGCATGTTCACCCGCGGTCAGACTCAGGTGCTCACTGCCTGCACCCTGGGCTCTACCAAGGACAGCCAGCTGATGGATGACCTGGGCACCGAGCCTTACAAGCGCTATATCCACCATTACAACTTCCCCCCCTACTCGGTGGGCGAGGCCCGTGCTCCCCGTTCTCCCGGCCGTCGTGAGATCGGCCACGGCGCTCTGGCCGAGCGGGCTCTGATCCCTGTGCTGCCCAGCGTGGAGGAGTTCCCCTACACCATCCGGTGTGTTTCCGAGGTGCTTTCCTCCAACGGCTCTACCAGCCAGGCTTCCATTTGCGGTTCCACCCTGGCCCTCATGGATGCCGGTGTGCCCATCAAGGCTCCTGTGGCCGGCATCTCCTGCGGTCTGATCACCGAGGGTGACCGCTGGATGACCATGCTGGACATCCAGGGCGTGGAGGACTTCCACGGTGATATGGACTTCAAGGTGGGCGGCACCCGCAAGGGCATCACCGCCATCCAGATGGACATCAAGGTGGATGGCCTGACCTACGACATCATCGAGGAAGCCTTTGAAAAATGCCGCAAGGGCCGCCTGTTCATTCTGGATGAGATCATCAAGCCGGTGATCGCCGAACCCAGAGCTCAGCTGTCCAAGTATGCTCCCAAGATGTTCAGCATGACCATCCCTGTGGACAAGATCAAGGACGTGATCGGCAAAGGCGGCAAGGTCATCCAGGAGATCTGCGCCAACTGCAACTGCAAGATCGATGTGGAAGAGGACGGCCATGTCTTCGTGTCTGCCCAGGACGCCAACGACGCCGAGCGTGCCATCCACACCATCAAGACCATTGTGGAAGACCCCGAGATCGGTGCCATCTACAAGGGCCGAGTGACCCGTCTGATGAACTTCGGCGCCTTTGTGGAGATCGTTCCCGGCAAGGAAGGCCTGGTTCATATCTCCAAGCTGGACACCAAGCGGGTAGAGCGGGTGGAGGACGTGGTCGCGGTGGGCGACGAGCTGATCGTCATGGTCACCGAAATCGACCAGCAGGGCCGCATCAACCTGTCCCGCAAGGACGCTCTGGCTGCCATTGCCGCCAAGAAGGCACAGCAGAACTGAGCAAAACCCCAATAAAAAGCAGTACCCGGAACGCCCAGGGCGTTCCGGGTACTTTTTTGTTACAGATAAGACAGAAGAAAATAGGCGGTATCCCGAATGGCGTCGGAGGCCTTTTTGGTGGGGTACATCTGAAAAACATGCCACATGTCATCCCATTCTTCCAGCAGGCAGGGGACACCGGCTTCCTTCAGTTTTTCCTCCAGGCGGAGAGAATCGGAATGCAGGATCTCGTTGGTGCCGATCTGGATCAGTACCGGCGGGAATCCGGCAAAATCGCCCAGCAGGGGTGTGAGCAGGGGAGAATCCGGCGAAGCTCCGTTGGTGTAGGCATCCCGCACGGCCCGCACATATTCCGGGGTCAGTACCGGGTCGATATCAGCCCGGCTTTCCAGGCTCTCGCCCGACAGGGTCAGATCGGTCCAGGGGGAGAAAAGCAGGAGCGCGCCCGGCAGGGGGCGGCCTTTTTCTTTTAAGTACAGGCTCAGAACCAGTGCCAGATTGCCGCCTGCCGAATCACCTGCCAGGATCACATTCTCCGGGGCAAAATGATTTTCCATCAGGGAATCCCAGGCCAGAAGGGCATCCTCCAGGGCGGCGGGGTAGGGGTGTTCGGGTGCCAGACGATACTCAAAAGAGAGCACATCAAAGCCGGTGGCCCGGCAGAGCTTGGAGGAAAGGACCCGGGCATAGCCCAGGTTGCCGCTGGTATAGCCGCCGCCGTGGCAGTACAGGATCACCCGGCGGCAGGCCGGGCCCTTGGGCAGCCGGGTCCAGGCGGCGGGGATTTCGCCCAGGGTAAAGGACTCCCAGTTCAGCCCATTCATGGGGGAAAAGAGCTTTCCCAGTATTTCCTGGTTCTTGCGCTGGCGTTCCAATTCCTCGGGATCCATGGAATCGGGGACGCTGACACTGTGCAGGGCTTTCATGGCCAGCACCAGGGGGGCAAGCCGGCGGCTTTCGGCCTCTTTGGCCTGCTGACGGGTGTGACGGTATTTGGGGGACAGGGAAAGATGTTTTTTCTCCATGGGGACTCCTTTGGGCAATAAACGGGTGAAGGGTATATACTTAATATACCATGCCCGGCAGGGAATAGAAAGGAAAACCTTTTCCGACCGTATCCGGTTGCAGATACCGAGGCAGGAATGGTACAATGAAAAAAACAAAAGAGGAGATGAGTCAGATGGCAGAGCCTGGCGGGAGTTGGTACAGGCTGGACAGTGCGGGCCAGCTGTACTCGGCCATACAGAGCGATCGGTATTCGGCGATCTACCGCTTTTCAGCCATGATGACCCAGCCGGTGGACCCGGCTGCCCTGCAAAGGGCAGTGGATCGGATCATGCCCCGGTTCCCCGGTTTTCGGGTGCGGATCCGAAGGGGGCTGTTCTGGTATTATTTCGAGCCGAATCAGGCGCCCGGGCCCTTTGTCCGGGAGGATATCCTCAATCCCTGCCCACCGGTTCGCTTTGGGCAGGATAACGGATGGCTGGTGCGGTTTTACCATTACCGCTGCCGGATCTCCATCGAAGTCTTTCATGCTTTGTCGGATGGCGGGGGCGCCATGGTGTTCTTCCGCAGCCTGCTGGCAGAGTATCTTCGCCAGACCGGCATACCGGTACCCTGCGGTCGGCGGTTTGGAGTGCTGGATCCGGACAAGCCGCCCCGGCCCGGTGAGCTGGAAGATGCGTATTCCCGTTATGCCGGCAAAAAGAAGGGAAGATTCGGCCTGCTGCCCAGAGCTTACCAGAACCTGGGCACACCGGAGCCTTTCTATACCCTCCATGTCACCATGGGTTTTGTGCCGCTGGATCAGCTGCGGGCCAAGGCCAAAAGCTACGGCGCTTCCATTACCGAGTACCTGGCGGCGATCTTCATCCGGGTGCTGCTGGATAAACAGGAACGGGAGCATCCCCGGCGGCTGATGCCGGTAGCCCTGGCCATCCCCATCAATCTGCGGGGCTGGTTCCCTTCCGAAACGCTGCGGAATTTCATCACCACGGTGCGCCCCTGCATCGACCCCACCCTGGGGGAATATACATTCCCGGAAATCGTGGCCCAGGTGCGCTATTTTATGAAGCTGCACATCAATCGCCAGGAGATGCAGGCCGATTTTACCACCAAGGTCCGGTTTGCGGAAAACCGGCTGCTTCAGCTGATCCCGGTAGCACTGAAAAATCCGGTGCTGTCTTGGAATTATCAAATCCTGGGCACCCGGCCCTATACCGCCACCTTTACCAACCCGGGCTCCTTTGATGTACCTGCCGAGATGCGCCCCCATATCAAGCATATGGAGGTGGTTTTGGGGCAGGCCACGGTGCCCCGCACCGACTGTGCGTCCATCAGCTACGGCAATACCATGGAGATCACCTTTGCCGGAACCCAGAAGGAGACCGACACCGAGCGGGAGTTCTTCCGCTTCCTGGTGCGGGAGGGAATTCCGGTGAAGATTGAGAGCGATCGGCCCTGAGGCCGAAAGGAGGAAGATCATGTCCTACTGTGTTCATTGCGGGGTGGAGCTGGATGAGCAGGCCAAGCGCTGCCCGCTGTGCGGCACGCCTGTGGTAGACCCATCTGCGCTGGAACCGATGCAGGAAGCGCCCTTTTTTGCCTCCCGCCGGGAAGAGGTGCCGCCGGTATCCAAAACGGAACTGGCCCTGCTGCTCACCGGTATGCTGGCTTCGGTGACCATCTGCTGTTCGGTGGTGAATCTGTTTGTGGGCCGCACGGTTGCCTGGTCCCTTTATGTGACCGGGGCTGCGGCCATGCTCTGGTTCTGGTGTGTGCTGCCCCTTCTGGCCCGGCATATGCCGGTCTGGGCCCGTCTCACCTTGGATGTGGGGGCCATCGGGCTGTATGTGTATCTGATCAGTCTGGCCCTGCAGGGCAGCTGGTTTATGACCCTGGCCCTGCCGATTCTGATTCTGGCCGCCCTGTTGGTACTGGTACTGGGGCTGGCGTTGCAGGGGCGGCGGCGTTCCCTGCTCACGGCAGCATCCCTGGATATCCTGGCCTTTGGGGTATTCATGCTGGGGGTGGAATACTTCTGGGATCGGTATTTCCGGGGCCAGTGGGAACTGGGATGGTCCATGGTGATCTTCCTTGCCTGCGTGGCATTGGTGATCCCGCTGGTGATCATGCGGCTGGTGCCCTCCCTGCGGGAAGAAGCCCGGCGGCGGTTCCACCGCTGAGCCCTTGCCTGCCTGCCCCAGGCGTGGTATGATAAAGGGCGATTGCCGGCGCATGGCAGAAAAAGGCGGAAGGACCGCCGAAAAGCGAGGAGAGAAAGAAAATGGGGAAGATCTCGGCTGCGATTGTCAGCTACGGCGGCTACGAGGAAGTGATGCGGGCGGTGGAATCCCTGCTGAAATATGCGGGGCCCGATTTTACCTTGTGGCTGGTGGATAACGCAAGCCCTGACGGTACTGGCGAAAGGCTGGAAAACTCTGTGCGGGAGCCCCGGGTGCGGGTGATCCGAAATCCCCAGAATTACGGCTTCGGCAAGGGCCATAATACCGTGATCCCTCTGCTGGACAGCGAGTACCATTTTGTTTTGAACCCGGATATCCTGGTCAATGGGCCGGTGCTGGAACAGATGGCCGGCTGGATGGATCAGAACCCGGATGTGGTGATGAGCACCCCCCGGCTCACCTTCCCGGACGGACGGCCCCAGGTACTGCCCAAGCGGCCCTGTAATCTGCTGGGCTTGCTCTCCCGCCAGTTGCCTTCGGTGGGCTTTTTAAAGCCCTATGGGGACCATTACGCCATGCTGGATGAGGACCTGAGCAAGGTCACGGATATCCAGTTCTGCACCGGAAGCTTCTTCTGCATGCGCACCGGGGTGTTCCGGGAAATGGGCGGTTTTGATGAGGGCTATTTTATGTATGTGGAGGATGCGGATATCACCCGGAAGGCTATGAAATACGGCCGGGTATGCTATCTGCCCCAGTTTACCGCCTGTCATGCCTGGCACCGCAGCCCCAACAAGGATCTTTCCCATTTCTGGATGCAGCTGAAAAGCATGGGCCGGTATTTCCGCAAGTGGGGCTTCCGGCTCAAGTAAAGGCAAAAGAGAGGCCCCGCACCGCCCTGCAAAACTTCATAAAAAAAGAACGGCTCCCCGCAAAAGCGACAAAACGCTTGTACTGCGGGGCCGTTTTGTTTATAATAATACTATATATGACCCGGCAGGCGGAAGGCCGGCCGGACGAAGGCCCTGGCACCAGGGCACTCTTATAAAAGCAATAAAGGCAGTGATTGTATATGAAAGGCATTATTCTGGCCGGCGGGGCCGGCACCCGTCTGTACCCCCTGACCATGGTTACCTCCAAACAGCTCTTGCCGGTATATGACAAACCCATGATCTATTATCCCCTGTCTACTCTGATGTTGGCAGGGATCCGGGAGATCCTGATCATCTCCACCCCGGAGGATACGCCCCGCTTTGAGAATCTGCTGGGGGACGGCAGCCAGTTTGGCCTGCAGCTGAGCTACAAGGTGCAGCCCTCCCCGGACGGTCTGGCCCAGGCGTTCCTGCTGGGCGAGGAGTTCATCGGGGATGATTGCTGCGCCATGGTGCTGGGCGACAACATCTTTTACGGCAACGGGTTCAGCCATATCCTGAAAGCGGCGGTGGAGAATGCCGAGGAGAGAGGCCGTGCCACCGTGTTCGGCTATTATGTAAGCGACCCGGAGCGGTTCGGCATTGTGGAGTTCGACGAGAACGGCAAGGTGATCAGCGTGGAGGAAAAGCCCGCCCAGCCCAAGAGCAATTATGCCATCACCGGCCTCTATTTCTATGACAAGCGGGTGGTGGAGATGGCCAAGAAAGTTCGCCCCAGCGCCCGGGGAGAGCTGGAGATCACCACTCTCAACGAGCTGTACCTGAAGGAGGGCGACCTGGATGTGCAGCTGCTGGGCCGTGGCTTTGCCTGGCTGGATACCGGCACCATGGACAGCCTGGTGGATGCGGCGGATTTTGTGCGGATGGTGGAAAAGCGCCAGGGCATCAAAATCAGCGCGCCCGAAGAAATTGCCTATAAATATGGCTGGATCAGCAAGGAAAAACTGCTGGAAAGCGCCGAGCGCTACGGCAAGAGCCCTTACGGCCAGCATTTGAAACAGGTGGCGGACAATAAGATCCGCTATTAAGGGAAGGAGATTTGCAGGATATGAAGGTGCTGATTACAGGCAGTCATGGCCAGCTGGGGATGGAAATTCAGAAGCAGCTTCGGCTTGGGTACAGTGAGATCGGCCCCATCCCCGAAAAGCTGAAAAATGCCACGGTGCTGGCGGTGGATCTGGATGAGCTGGATATCACCAACCGGACGGCTGTGGTGGATTTTGTGCGCCGCCATCAGCCGGACGCCATCATCAACTGTGCCGCTTTTACCAATGTGGATGGCTGTGAGACCAATACCGATGCGGCTTTTAAGGCCAACGCCATCGGCCCCCGGAACCTGGCTATCGCTGCCGAAAAAGCAGGGGCCAGGCTGGTGCATGTGTCCACCGACTATGTATTCAGCGGCCGGGAGAACGGGGAGATCCCTCAGGATGAGACCTGCCTGCCCGGCCCTATCAGCGCCTATGGCAACACCAAACTTCTGGGCGAAAAATATGTTCAGGAATTCTGCCGCCGGCATTTCATCGTGCGCACAGCCTGGCTGTACAGCTATTATGGCAAGAACTTTGTCAAGACCATGGTAAACGCCGGCCGGAAGGTGGGCGCCTTGGAAGTGGTCAATGACCAGAAGGGCAACCCCACCAATGCGGTGGATCTGGCCCACCATATCCTCAAACTGGTGGTAAGCCATGAGTATGGTATCTATCACTGCACCGGCGAAGGCGTTTGCAGCTGGTATGATTTTGCCTCGGAAATCATCCGCCTGTCTGGGGTGAACGCCACTGTTTCCCCCTGCACCAGCGCACAGTACAAGGCAAAACACCCGGCAAGCGCCGACCGTCCTGCCTGGAGCGCGCTGGAAAACCGGATGCTGCGCTGCACGGTGGGGGATGAGATGCGTCCCTGGCAGCAGGCACTGGCCTGCTTCTTTGAGCACTGGGACGGCGAAAACGGAATGAAATAAGAGAGGAACACAAACGTCATGAAAAAGTACCTGATCACAGGCTGCGCGGGCTTCATCGGCTCCAACTTCGTCTATTATATGCTGAAAAAGTATCCGGAGATCCTGCTGGTGAACCTGGATAAGCTGACCTATGCAGGCAACCTGGAAAATCTGAAGGACTGTGAGGGGGATCCCCGCCATGTCTTTGTCCAGGGGGATATCTGCGACAAGGCTCTGGTGAGCAGCCTGTTTGAGAAATACGATTTTGACTATGTGATCAACTTCGCCGCCGAGAGCCATGTGGACCGGAGCATCTCCAACCCGGAGATCTTCGTGGAAAGCAATGTGCTGGGCACCGTGAACCTGCTGCAGTGCGCCAAGAATGCCTGGTATGATGCCGCCTCCAAGACCTGGAAAGAGGGCAAAAAGTATCTGCAGGTATCCACCGATGAGGTGTACGGCGCCCTGGGTCCCGAGGGGTATTTTATGGAGACCACTCCTCTGTGCCCCCACAGCCCCTATTCCAGCAGCAAGGCCAGTGCGGATATGTTTGTAAAGGCCTTCCATGACACCTATGGCATGCCCATCAACATCACCCGCTGCTCCAACAACTACGGGCCCTATCAGTTCCCGGAAAAGCTCATCCCCCTGATGATCAACAATGTGAAGAACCACAAGAATCTGCCGGTGTACGGCGACGGGATGCAGGTGCGGGACTGGCTGTATGTGGAGGACCACTGCAAGGCCATCGATATGGTGGCCAACGGGGGCCGGGACGGCGAGGTATACAATGTGGGCGGCCACAACGAGCGGCCCAACATCTTCATTGTAAAGACCATCATCGCCCAGCTGCATGACCGGCTGAAGGATGAGGGAATCAGCGAGGCGCTGATCACCCATGTGGAGGATCGCCTGGGCCATGACCGGCGGTATGGCATTGATCCCACCAAGATCAAGGAGGAGCTGGGCTGGTACCCGGAGACTCCCTTTGAGAAGGGGATCGTGCTTACCATCGACTGGTATCTGGAGCATGAGGAATGGATGGCCCACGTGACCAGCGGGGATTATCAGAAATATTACGCCGAAATGTACCGGAACAAGTAATTTTCCAGATTCGGTTCAGGCAGGGGCGAGGTTCGTCCCTGCCTTTTATTGAGAAAGGGGATTGCTGTCTTGGAAAAACTGGCAAGAAAGCACGGCGGTCAGATCCTGTTTTATGGGGCAGCCATTCTGCTTTTGGCGCTGGAAGTAAGTAGCCAGAGCTACTGGACGGATGAGGCCATTCGGCTGTATTCCCTGGCCTTTGAGGGCCTGGCGGAAACCGTGCAGTACGGCCTGGAAGATAAGCAGCTGCTGTTTGTGCTGACGGCCTGGGTCTGGCGGCATCTGTTCGGGGCAGGGGAATGGGCCATGCGGGCCCTGAATATCCCCTTTGCGCTGGTGATGCTGTGGTATCTGCGGCGGATCCTGGTCCGGGCAAGGCGGCCGGCAGGGTATGCTTTTTTGCTGCTTCTGCAGCCCGTTTTTGCCTATTACATGAATGAGGCCAGCCCCTACCTGATGCTGGGGGCTTTCGGCGCGGCCTTCTTTTATTATTCCATCTATGCGCCTGAACCGGATGGCCTGCCCAACCTGTTCCGCCTGAATCTGGCCTTCCTGCTGGGGGTCGCCACCCATTTTATCTTTGTGTTCATCTACCCGGTCTATCTGGTCGCCCTTTGGTGGCGGCTGAGAAAAAAACGGGCGGGCAGGAAAGAACTTTTGCATGGCGGCGGCATGCTGCTCTGTTTTTCTCCCGCCTATCTGGCCCTGGCCATCCTGGTGCTGCAGAACCTTTCCAGCGGGTCGGAGCGGGGATGGGAGATGCCGGGCCTGAAAAATCTGGCGGCCATTGTATATCTGTTCCTGGGCCTGGGCGGGCTTTGCCTCTCCCGCAATGAACTTAGGGCCATGGACTGGGCAGCCCTGGATGGCTTTGCCATTGCTCAATCCGCTCTGCTGCTGGGGGCCATGGCACTGATTGCCCTGGTTTTGTGGCGCAAGAAACGATTGTTAAAGATATTCCGGAAATACCGCCTGATCCTCATTGGTTCCGGGGCATACTTTGTCTGCTTCTGGGTCATGTCCATGGCTTGGAAATTCCAGATCTGGGAAAGACATCTGTTTCCCCTGGTCATCCCCTTTGTTTTGCTGGAAGCCGAGGCCCTTTGCGCCTTGCGGCTGGAAAAAGGGGGGAAAGCCCTGCAGGTGCTGGCCATACTTCTGGTATTCATGCAGGCCTTTTCCTGCTTTAATCTGCGGTTTGTCCCCAGCTATGGCAAGGATGATTACAAAGGGGTGGCCCGGCTGCTGCATCAGGCGGAAGAGGAGGGGGATTTTACCCTTTTCACCAGCGGGTACCATCTGGCCTATCGGTTTTACGGAATTTCGCCCCAGGATAGCAGCGGCATACAGCCCCAGCCGGGGGATCTCTGTTCCACGGTCATCAACGGTTGGTCGGTGGAAGAGTTGGAGCAGGCGCTGGATGCGGTTGACGGGCCGGCCATCGTGGTTTTGAACGAAAAAGAGCTGCCCCGGGATACCTATCTCTGGGATGGGCCGGAAGATTGCCAGGTGCTGGACGTATACAATTCTTTCCGCATTCTGTGGATCGGACAGCCGGGAATTCCGCTGCCCTGGTAAAATAAAATAAAAAGGGCGCGCCTTGGAAAAAGGCGCGCCCTTTTGGCTTGCAATCTTTTCAGCGGAGCCGTACCCCCTGGGCTTCCAGCATCTGCTGCAGGGTGGGAATATGGACATCGGCGGTGGTCGTGTGGGACTGCACCGATAGAGCAGCCGCAGTGCCGGCAGCCTGACCGGTGGCCACACAGCAGGACATGTTCCGGAAAGAGGTGTGGGCGATAGGTTCGCCGGAAATGCAGCGGCCAGCTACCAGCAGGTTGTCCACATTCTTGGGCACCAGAGCACGGTAGGGAATCTGATAATACCGGCCGTTGGTGGAGAGTACCAGATAGCCGCGGCCGTCAATGAATTCCGGGAAAATGGCAATGGAATCTTCAAAGCGGGCCTGGTTGAAAACATCCTCCTTGGTGAGGGTGTACCGGCCGTCCAGCAGATGGGATTCCCGCGTGCCCAACGCCATGCCAAAATTCCGGAGCCGGGCATTTTGGAGGCCCGGCACCTGTTCCCGCAGGATGCGAAGGGCTTCGATGCAATAGCGCCGGCCATTCAGGTGGGCTTTGGTGGTATCCCGTACATCGGTGCAGTCGATATTCCGCATGAACACCAGATTCAGCTGGGTCACTTCGCCTTCCGGTGTGATGGTGCTCCAGGTGCCGCCGATGCTGGTGGAAGGGTCATCTATGACCAGGTCACCACGCTTGCGGGCTTCCACAAAGGGCTTTTCCAGATAGGGAGAAAACAAATTTTCTTCCTTTCCCGTGCTTTGCTGGGCCCAGCACTCGCCGCCCCAATCCCGATAGGTGGGGTTCAGATCGTTTTGGACATAGCGGGTGAACTGCTCGGTGTCCACTCCCCGGCAGCTGAAGAGTTCAGTAACAGACATCAGGTCCTGGCGGGACGCTTTTTTGTACAGGGCTCCGGCCAGATGCATATTGTCTCCGTCGCCGGTGCAGTCGATCACCCGGTCGGCCAGGATGGCCGTTCGGCCGGATTTGCTCTCGGTGATAATGCCCCGGATCAGTCCGTCCTCCACAATGGCGGCTACAGCGTAGATATCCAGCAAAAGGCGGACGCCGGCCTGCTGCAGCATCTGGTCGCACACATATTTGAACATCTCGGGGTCCAGGGCCTGGCTGTCCGACTGGCATTCCTTGACAGAGGCCCCCATACGGAGCGCGGTATCCTCCATTTCCCGGAGAATGCCGCCGGCCTCGTTCACCTTGCCTTCATGGCGGTACCAGGCCACAGCTTCTATGCCCACTTGGGTGATCACTCCGCCAAAGTATCCGTACCGCTCCAGAAGCAGGGTATCCGCCCCGGAACGGGCAGAGGCAAGGGCCGCGGCAATACCGGACGGCCCGCCGCCTACCACCAACACCTGTGCTTTTTCCAGCACAGGTATGCTGCGGGGTTTTTCCATAATTGAATCCATAACAATGACCTCCGTTTGCAGAAAGGTGGGTTACTTGGGGTCCCGATACGCTTCCCGGTTGCTCAAACGCTTTTTAAAGATGCAGAAAACCAGAAGAATACCCAGGTATCCGGTAATGGTACACAGCACATTTACCAGCACGGCAAAGGGGAAACGGCTGAGAAAGAAGGTGATCAGGGTGAGCACGATAGCTCCGACCCTGAATCGGTTGCTTTTTTCATCAACAAACAGTCGGTTGCGGCTCAGCCAGAGCAGGGGAACAGCGGTGGTGTATACGCCGCTGATCAGGATGATGGAGAAGATGGCGCCGATAAAGGGAAGGATCCGGTTGGCAATTACCAGCGCGGGCACATTCTTGTCGTACAGATCCCCGATGTTGGCCAGCAGATCGAAAGCGAATACGGCCACGGCAAGGGAGAAGGTGAGCGCACCCATAACGCCGCCCAGTCGTGCTTCCTTTTTGCTGGATGCCGTGGCCCCCAGCTGCGCCAGGAACGGTACAATCATCACGCAGCCCATGGAGGGAAAGATCAGACCGGAGACCAGCCAGTTGGAAGCTGCTTTTGTGACCGTGACGCCGGAAAGAATCTCATCGGCCTCGAAGATGCCGGTGGGATTCATGACAATGCTGCCGATTCCCACCAGAAGGGAGAACAGGATGATAAGAGGGCCGATTTTGGATACCACATTCACCAGCCCGTTGAGCCCCAGCAAAACGGTGAAGAGGGAGAGCAGAGCCATCCCAATACGGCCCCACAGGGGCGAAAGGCCGTAGTATTCATTCAGAATGGCGCCGGTGCCGGAGAGTTCAACGATAAAAAGGCAGAACAGAAAAATAGAGGTGAAGATTTCAAAAAAGAGCCCAGACGTTTGCCGCAGTAAAAATAGAAAATGCGGTTGGGGGAATCCAGCTGCAGTGCATATCCATCCGACATGATGGTGGAGCAGATGTCCCAGTCGGTGGGTGCCATGCGGCTGTACGATATTGCGGAGCAATGTGGGATGAACCCAACCACAACCCTGCGATTCCTTACCACTACCAGCCGGGAAAAGCTGCAGAAGGAATTGCTGCTGGCCCAGATCAAGGGCTATGCGTGTGCCGAAGAGGAACGGGTGTATGGGATGTGTTGCGTGGCGGTGCCGATCCGGGATTATACCAACAAAATTATAGCGGCGCTGAATGTGGGCGGGCCGCTGACCGTGATGACCCGGGAACATGTACAGGAACATATGGATCTGCTGCGGGAGAGCGCGGATAAGATCTCGCTGTACATGGGCTATGATAAAACCCAGCAAAAGGACGGGATTTATCAGCGATAATACCGGGCAAACAAAAAAGCGCGCGTTTTCCCGCCGGGAAAACGCGCGCTCTATGAAAAAGCTTATTCGCCGAAGACCTTGATGTAATCTTCCTGGAACTTCTTGATGCCGGCATCGGTCAGAGGATGATGGGTCATCTGCTCGATCACCTTGTAGGGCACGGTGGCGATATCGGCACCGGCCAGGGCGCACTCGGTCACATGCAGAGGATTGCGGACGCTGGCGCAGATGATCTGGGTCTTGATGTCGGGGTAGTTGGAGAACATCTCGGCGATGGAGCGGATCAGATCGGTGCCGAACTCGCTGATGTCATCCAGGCGGCCCAGGAAGGGGCTCACATAGGTGGCGCCGGCACGGGCAGCCAGCAGAGCCTGGTTGGCGGTGAAGATCAGGGTGACATTGGTGGGGATACCTTCGCTGCTCAGAACCTTCACAGCCTTCAGGCCTTCCACGGTCATGGGGATCTTGACGACCATATGCTCGGGATCCAGCGCGTAGATGGCACGGCCCTCGGCAATCATGCCCTCGGCGTCCATGGTGGTGGCTTTTACCTCACCGCTGATGGGGCCGTCCACAATGGTGGTAATCTCCTTCAGGGTCTCGGCGTAATCCCGGCCCTCCTTGGCGATCAGGCTGGGGTTGGTGGTGACGCCGCAGATGACGCCCATATCGTTGGCCTTGCGGATCTCTTCCACATTGGCGGTATCAATAAAGAACTTCATTGGTATCCTCTCCTTTTCTTGTTCGTGCGGCCCGGCGTCTGATACGAGCAACTCAGCTGCCGGCCCGGATCGTTTTTATTATAACATGCACAGAGGGATTTGCAACGGGCAAAGGGGAGGAGCAAAAGAGAATTTTGGCAGAGAGCCGACAGAATGGAAAAAGCAGCGCGCCAAAGCCTGCCGGCACCCGGCAGGAAAATTTCCCGGGCGGTTTTACCCGCATACAGGAAAATCAAGCTGGAAAAAATGTGTACAGAAGAGAACAAAACGGAAACATTTTTGAATGAGCATGGCAAAGGTTTACAATCAGGAAACCGCTATATAAAATAAAGTTTTTAAGGGATAAAAAACCGTAAAACTGAATTTTATTTTGAACATTTTGTAAAAGTTGAATAAAATAGAAAGTTGTCTTCTTGATTCTTGTGTGGAAAAGTGGCATAATAATATCCATAGCAGGCCGGTAGGCCGTCAAAAATATGGGGGTGACAGGATGCAGGAAACCATCGACGCGGTACGCCGGGCCGAACAGGCGGCCGAAGAATTGGAAAAACAGACCAAGCAGGACTGTGCCGCAATTCTGGAAGAAGCCCGTGCCAAGGCCGGGCAGGTGCGCCAGGATCGACTGAATCAGGTATCCGCTGAGGTTGCGGCGCAGAAAGAGCAGGCCGAGCAGACCGTCCGTCAGATCCAGGACGAGGCGCGGCAGGCTGCGCAGGAACAGGTGCGGGAACTGGAGAAAAAAGCCTCGGAAAAGCAGGGCGAAGCAGTGAAGAGACTTTTGAAGACACTGCTGTGATCCCTGCGGCTTTTTTATATTAAAAATTCCTAAAAACTAAAATAAACAAACGGGGCAGACTTTTGACAAAGCAGTCAAAAGTCTGCTCTGCCAAAAGCCGAAAGAGAAAGGAGGTTTCTTTCTTTGGCTCGATTGCAAATGCAGAAGATCGGGATCTGTGCCCTGAAAAAGGACCGGCAGGCCCTGATTGAAGAACTGCAGCGGAAAGGGGCGGTCCAGCTGGTGGACCAGGAGCCGCCCGAAGAGGGTGCCTTCGGCAAAACCAACACCATGGAGCAGCGCTCAGGTTATGAGCGCACCATCCAGGCCTGCAAGCAGGCGCTGGAAGTGCTGGATAAATATGCGCCGGTCAAAGAATCTCCCCTCGCCGCGTTGGAGGGAAGACGAATGCTTTCCCCAGAAGAGTGGAAAAAGCGCACCCGGGAAAGGGAGGAACTGGAAGGCGTTGCCCGGCAGATCAATGCCCTGGCCAAGCAGGCAGCCGAAAATCACACCCAGGCTGGCCGGCTGCAGGCTCAGGTGCAGGGGTTGGAACCCTGGATGGGGCTGGACCTGCCTTTGGATTTCAAAGGCACGAAAAAGACGGCGGCCTTTATCGGGGTGTTTGCCGGCGAGCGGGACGAGGGCGCGCTGAAAGAAGCTCTTGCCCAGAGCGCGCCGGAATTGGAAGCGCTGGATCTCTGGATCATCAGCCGCACCAAAGAGCAGACCTGTGTGTTTGTGCTCTGCCTGAAAAAGGACGCACAGAAGGCCGAGGATGCCCTGAGGGCCAACGGATTTTCTCTGCCGGGGCTGCCGGGGGATAAGGTGCCTGCCCAAGAGAAGGAAGAGCTGCTGGAAAAAATCCGTCAGTGCCAGGAAAAGGCCGGGCAGAATGAGGAAGAGCTTCGGCAGCTGGGCAGCCGGCGGGAAGACCTGATGCTGCTGATGGATGACAGCGCCCTGCGGGCCGAGCAGCAAAAGGCCACCGACCTTACCATGGCCTCCCGACATGTGTTCTGGCTCAGCGGTTACCTGCCCGCCAAGCGGGCAAAGGAGATTCAGAGCCTGCTGGAACAGAAATACGGCGCAGTGGTACAGTTTGAGGAGCCCGCTCCCCAGGAGAATGTTCCTGTGGCAGTGGAAAACGGCCCCTTCGCTGCCCCGGTGGAGGGCGTGCTCAACAGCTTCAGCCTGCCGGGCAAGGGGGAGATTGATCCCACCTTCATGATGAGCCTGTTCTATTACTTCTTCTTTGGCATGATGCTCTCGGATGCCGGCTACGGCCTGGTGATGGTGCTGGCCTGCGGGTTCTGCCTGGTGAAATATAAGAATATGGAGCCCAGCTGGAAAAAGACATTGAAGATGTTTTTGTACAGCGGCATTTCCGCCGCCTTCTGGGGCGCCATGTACGGCAGCTGGTTTGGCGATGCGCCCAAGGTCATCGCGTCCACCTTCTTTGGCTCGGACTTCGCCATCCGGCCCCTCTGGATGGATCCTTTGGCCGAGCCCATGACCCTTCTGATGATCTGCATGCTTTTCGGCATCATCCATCTGTTTGCGGGCCTGGGCTGCAAGGTGTACCAGAGCCTGCGCCAGAAGGATTATCTCAGCGTGGTATCCGACGCATTGGTCTGGTACCTGTTGGTGGGCGGCCTGATCCTGTTTGGCCTTTCCAGCCAGACCTTTGTGGATATGCTGCAGCTTGACTTTTTGCTGCCCGCTGCGGTGGGCGCCGTGGGTAAGTGGATGGCCATCCTGGGAGCCCTGGGCGTGGTGATCTGCGGCGGCCTGGGCTACAAAAACCCGCTGCTGCGGCTGGTAAACGGGCTGTATGCCCTGTACGGTTCCACCAGCTGGCTGGGCGATATCCTTTCCTACAGCCGTCTGTTGGGCCTGGGCCTTGCCACCGGCGTGATCGCCCAGGTGGTCAACATGATGGGCTCCATGATGGGCGGCGGCGTGCTGGGAGCCATCGTATTTATTCTGGTGTTCCTGTTGGGGCACACCATGAATATCGCCATCAACCTGCTGGGCGCCTATGTGCACACCAACCGGTTGGAGTATGTGGAATTCTTCGGCAAGTTCTTTGAGGGCGGGGGCGAACCCTTTGTTCCCCTCGATGTTCACACCAAATATTATAAAATTTCGGAGGTAAAGTAACATGTCTATCGGTTTGGCTTTGGCGGTGGCGGGCGCGGCGATTGCCGTGTTCGGCGGCGGTTCCGGTTCGGCTATGGGCGTTGGCATCGCAGGTCAGGCGGCCGCCGGCGTTGTGGCAGAAGATCCCAACAAGTTCGGCAAGGTGCTGATTCTTCAGCTTCTGCCTGGTACCCAGGGCATTTACGGTCTGATCGTGGCCTTCCTGGTTCTTTCCAATATCGGCATCCTGGGCGGGAGCGCCGACGTGAATATGAGCATTGCCAAGGGCGCGCTGTACCTGGCGGCCTGCCTGCCCATCGGCGTGGCCGGCTGGACCAGCGGCAAAGCCCAGGGCGAGGCGTCTGCTGCCTCCATCGGCCTGGTGGCCCAGCGGCCGGATATGTCCGGTAAAGCGCTGATCTTCCCCGCCATGGTGGAAACCTACGCTCTGCTGTCCCTGCTGATCTCCCTGCTGGCTGTGTTCGGCGTGAACAGTCTGGCCATTTGAGCCTGACCGGCCGATACATGACAGAGAGAGGAGCGTTATGGCCATGACAGGCTTAGAAAAGATACTGGCCGAGATCTCCGGCGAGGCCCAGGCGGCCCGGCAGGCTGCCTTGGACGAGGCCCGGCAGCAAGCCGAGGCCATCCTGCAGGAGTCGGCCCGCCGCACCGAGGCGGAGTGCGAAAAGCTTCGTACCCAGGGCAAAAAGAGCTGTGAGGATATGATCAGCCAGGCCCGGGCAGGCGCGGAGCTGCAGCGGCGGAGAGTGCTGTTGGAGACCCGCCAGCGGCTGATCGGGGAGACCCTGCGGGCGGCAGGGAACGCCATTCTGGATATGCCGCCGCAGGAGTATTTCCAGGCCCTGATCCGCATTGCTTCCCTGTACGCCCATACGGGCGAAGGGGTGGCCCATCTTTCCCGGCGGGACCTGGACCGACTGCCGCCAGATTTTGAGAAACAGCTGAACCAGGCGCTGCCCGAGGGCTGCCGCCTGACCATTTCCGCCGAGCCCCGTTCCATGTATGGCGGCATGGTGCTGGTATACGGCGGCGTAGAGGAGAACTGTTCGCTGCGGGCTTTGTTCGGCTCACGCAGCGAGAACCTTTTGGATCTGGCCGATGAGGTCATGTTCGGGCCAAGAACCTGAAAAAACTGTAAAGGAGGATGAAGCCATGTCACAGCCGCGATATGCCTTTGCGGTGGCGCGGATCCGTGCAAAACAGGCTTCCCTGATGAACGCCTCGGCCTTTGAGCGGCTGCTGGCCTGCAAAAACGCAGAGGAAGCCATCCGCCTTCTGCAGGAACAGGGCTTCGGCACCGAAGATGCCCGGGACGCGGAAGAACTGCTGCGGGCAGAGGAGGAGAAAACCTGGGCTCTGATGGCCTCGCTGGTGCAGAGCCCGGCGGAACTGGAAATGCTCCGTTATCCGGGGGATTTTCATAACCTGAAGGCGGCCATGAAGGCCACTGCCCTGCCGGGGCGCATGCCTGCATCCTATGTACACAGCGGCAATTTGCCTCCGGAAAAGATCCGGGAGGCGGTGAGCGCCCAGAACTTTTTCGCTCTGCCGGCCTATATGCGCACCTGCGCCAAGGAGGCATGGGATGTACTCACCGAGACCCAGGATGGCCAGCTCTGCGATATGATTGTGGACCGGGGCTGCCTGGAAGCCATCTCCGCAAAGGGAAGGCAGGAGGAAAACCCGGCCATGGCCCTGTATGCGGATGTGACGGTGGCCTGCGCCGATATCAAGACGGCGCTCCGCTGCGCCAAAACCCGCAAACCGCCGGCCTTTGTCCGCCGGGCGCTGGCCGGATGCGCCAGCCTTTCGGCGGCGGACCTGGCACGGGCAGCCGGGGAAGGCGTGGATTCGGTCTGCGCTTATCTGAGCGGAACCCGCTATGCCGGGGCGGCCGAGCAGGCCAAAAAATCGGCGTCGTCCTTTGAAAGATGGTGCGATGACTACCTGGCGCAGCAGCTGCGCAGCCAGCAGTACACCCCCTTCACCCTGGGGCCGCTGGTGGCCTATCTCACCGTCAAGCAGAACGAAATCAAATCCGTCCGGTTGATTTTGGCGGCCAAGCGCAACGGCCTGCCGGAAGAGGCGGTAAGGGAAAGGCTGAGGAAGACCTATGGATAAAATTGCAGTGCTGGGCGACCGGGACAGCATTTACGGCTTTGCCGCCGTCGGCCTGGAAACCTGCCCGGTACAAGGCCCGGAAGAGGCGGCGCGGATGCTGCATTCTCTGGCCGAACAGGGGTATGCGGTGATCTATGTCACCGAAAGCTGCTATGCCCAGCTGGGCCATGAGCTGGAAAAATACAAGGGCGTGCTCAAGCCGGCCGTGCTGCCCATTCCGGGTGTGTACGGCAACACCGGCCTTGGGATTGCCCGGGTCAAGGGCTTTGTGGAAAAAGCCGTGGGCAGCGATATCATTTTCGGCGGCTGAGCCGCCTGTCCGAACAACAAGTGTCCGCCTTTTGCGGGCCGACATGAAAACAGGTGAAAAGAATGAGTAAAGGTACCATTAAAAAAGTGGCCGGCCCGCTGGTGATTGCCGAGGGGATGCGGGACGCCAACATGTTCGACGTGGTGCGGGTCAGCGAGGAAAAGCTGATCGGCGAAGTGATCGAAATGCACGGCGACCAGGCCTCCATTCAGGTATATGAGGAGACCAGCGGCCTGGGCCCCGGTGCGCCTGTGGAATCCACCGGCGCCCCCTTGAGCGTGGAGCTGGGCCCCGGCCTGATCGAGAGCATTTACGACGGCATCCAGCGACCCCTGGTCAAGATCATGGAAAAGGTGGGCAACAGTCTGGTCCGGGGCGTGGAGGTCCCCAGCCTGGACCGGGAAAAACTCTGGCACTTTACCCCGGTTGCAAAGCCCGGGGACCTGCTGCAGGCAGGCGATGTGCTGGGCGCCGTTCAGGAAACCCCCATTGTGCTGCATAAGATCCTGGTCCCCCTGGGCAAGGAGGGCACCCTCCAGTCCATTCAGGAGGGGGATTTCACCATCGAGCAGCCGGTGGCCGTCCTGAAGGACGCCAACGGCAAAGAGTTTGAGCTGACCATGATGCAGAAGTGGCCGGTGCGCCGGGGCCGTCCCTATAAGCAGAAGCTCTCTCCCGATATGCCCCTGATCACCGGTCAGCGGGTGGTGGACGCCATGTTCCCCATCGCCAAGGGCGGTGTGGCCGCCGTGCCCGGCCCCTTCGGCAGCGGTAAGACGGTGATCCAGCATCAGCTGGCAAAATGGGCCGAGGCGGACATCGTGGTCTATATCGGCTGCGGCGAGCGCGGCAACGAGATGACCGACGTGCTGAACGAGTTCCCCGAGCTGAAGGACCCCAAAACTGGCAACAGCCTGATGGAACGCACCGTGCTGATCGCCAACACCTCCGACATGCCGGTGGCGGCCCGTGAGGCCTCCATCTATACCGGCATTACCATCGCCGAGTATTTCCGGGATATGGGCTACAGCGTGGCCCTGATGGCCGACTCCACCTCCCGCTGGGCCGAGGCCCTTCGGGAAATGAGCGGCCGCCTGGAGGAAATGCCCGGCGAGGAAGGCTACCCTGCCTATCTGGGCAGCCGTCTGGCTCAGTTCTACGAGCGGGCCGGCCGGGTGCACACCCTGTGCAGCGGCGAGCGGGAAGGCTCTTTGAGCGTGATCGGTGCGGTTTCGCCTCCGGGCGGTGATATTTCCGAGCCGGTGAGCCAGGCCACCCTGCGTATCGTCAAGGTGTTCTGGAGCCTGGATTCCGCCCTGGCCTACAAGCGGCATTTCCCCGCCATCAACTGGCTTACCAGCTATTCTTTGTACCTGGACACCATGGCCGCCTGGTTCAACCGGGAGCAGCCCGGCTGGACCGAACTGCGGGGCAAGATGATGCGGCTTCTGCAGGAAGAGTCCGAGCTGGATGAGATTGTCAAGCTGGTGGGTATGGACGCCCTGGGCGCATCCGATCGGCTCAAGATGGAGGCCGCCCGCAGCATCCGCGAGGACTTTTTGCATCAGAACTCCTTCCACGAGGTGGACACCTATACCCCGCTGGATAAACAGCGCCGGATGATGCAGCTGGTGGTGGGGTATTATGAGAAGTGCAGCGATGCCCTGGGCAAGGGCGCTCCGGTGGAGCCGCTGCTGAGCCTGCCTGTGCGGGAGGCCATTGGCCGGTATAAGTACACCGTGCCCGAGCAGGTGGAAAGTGAGTATGAGAAGATTCAGGCAGAACTGGATGAGGAAATCGCCGGGGTCCTGAACAAGAAGGAGGAGTACTGATGCCCAGAGAATACAGGACGATTCAGGAGGTAGCAGGCCCTCTGATGATGGTACACGGCGTGGAAAACGTGGTGTACAATGAATTGGGCGAGATCGAGCTGGCCAACGGCGAAAAGCGCCGCTGCAAGGTGCTGGAGATCGACGGCACCACGGCTCTGGTGCAGCTGTTTGAGGCTTCCACCGGCATCAGCCTGGAGAGCAGCAAGGTGCGCTTTTTGGGCCGCACCATGTCCATGGGCGTCAGCGAGGACATGATGAGCCGGGTGTTTGATGGTATGGGCCAGCCCATCGACGGCGGCCCCGCCATCCTGCCCGAAAAGCGGATGGATATCAACGGACTGCCCATGAACCCGGCGGCCCGGCAGTATCCCCAGGAATTCATCCAGACCGGCGTTTCGGCCATCGACGGCCTGAACACCCTGGTCCGAGGCCAGAAGCTGCCCATCTTTTCCGCTTCCGGTCTGCCCCATGCCCAACTGGCGGCCCAGATCGCCCGTCAGGCCAAGGTGCGTGGCACCGACGAGCCCTTTGCCGTGGTGTTTGCCGCCATGGGCATCACCTTTGAGGAGGCCAACTACTTCATCAACTCCTTCAAGGAGACCGGCGCTATCGACCGCACGGTGCTCTTCATCAACTTGGCCAACGACCCTGCGGTGGAACGGATCGCGACCCCCCGCATGGCCCTGACCGCTGCCGAGTACCTGGCCTTTGAGAAGAATATGCATGTGCTGGTCATCCTCACCGATATCACCAACTATGCGGACGCCCTGCGTGAGATCAGTGCCGCCCGCAAGGAGGTGCCCGGCCGGCGCGGTTATCCCGGTTATATGTACACCGACCTGGCCAGCCTGTACGAGCGGGCCGGCCGCCAGCAGGGCAAGACCGGTTCCATCACCATGATCCCCATCCTTACCATGCCCGAGGACGACAAGACTCACCCCATCCCCGACCTGACCGGCTATATCACCGAGGGGCAGATCATCCTGAGCCGTGAGCTCTACCGCAAGGGCCTCATGCCGCCCATCGATGTGCTGCCCTCCCTGAGCCGTCTGAAGGATAAGGGCATCGGCGAGGGCAAGACCCGGGCGGACCATGCGGATACCATGAACCAGCTTTTTGCCGCCTATGCCCGCGGCAAGGACGCCAAGGAGCTCATGACCATTCTGGGCGAGGCTGCCCTTACCGATGTGGATAAGCTGTACGCCAAGTTTGCCGATGAGTTTGAAAACCGGTATGTATCCCAGGGCTATGAGACCGACCGGGATATCGAAGAGACCCTCAGCATCGGCTGGGAGCTGCTGCGGATCCTGCCCAGAAGCGAATTGAAGCGTATCAAGGATAAATTCCTGGACGAATACTATGACAAACAGTGAGGAGGGATGACTGGTGGCCAGCACACAGATAAATCCCACCCGAATGGAATTGACCCGCCTCAAGCGCAAGCTGACCACCGCTCTGCGGGGCCACAAGCTGCTGAAGGATAAGCGGGATGAGCTGATGCGCCAGTTTTTGGAGCTGGTGCGGGAAAACAAAGCCCTGCGGGAAAAAGTGGAGGAAGGGCTGGCTGCGGCCAACCGCAACTTCGTGATGGCCCGGGCTTCCATGCCGGATGAATCGGTGGATGTTGCCCTGATGGCCCCCAAGCAGGAGGTGTATCTGGAAACCGAGACCCGGAACGTCATGAGCGTGGATATCCCGGTTTATCAGTACAAGACCCGCACCTCTGACCCGGCCGACATCTATTCCTATGGCTTTGCTTTTACCAGCGCCGATCTGGATGACGCGGTGAAAAGCCTGGCCGACCTTCTGCCCGACCTTCTGCGCCTGGCGCAGGTGGAAAAAAGCTGCGAGCTGATGGCGGATGAGATCGAAAAGACCCGCCGTCGGGTGAATGCGCTGGAACATGTGATGATCCCCGATACCCGGGAAAAGATCCGGTACATCACCATGAAGCTGGACGAAAACGAGCGCAGCACCCAGATCCGCCTGATGAAGGTAAAGGATATGATGCTGGAAGAGGCCCATCACTACAGCCAGCGGGAGCAGGGCTGAGGTCGACTTGCCGCAAGGGGGCGCAGTAGATGCGCCTGGGCTGATATAACAAACGGGAAGAGCCATCCCAAGGGCAGAGCAATCTGCTGTCAAAACAAGCAAAAAACCGGTGCCTGGATTCTTCCGGGCGCCGGTTTTGGTTTGCGGGAAAGGGAAAAATGCTTTTTTAGGCTGGCTGTCCACCCGGTCGAGGAGCGGGGGCGGAGGGACGTTTTGGGGGCAGGATAGACTTGCCGGCGCCAGTCTGGTACAATACAGACAGAATCAAAACCGCCGGGGTGAGCCGGGCAGGGAGGGCATATGATCAAGAAACAAAAACAGTGGCCCGTCAGGGCGTTTATCCTGATTGTAGGCCTGGTCTGCCTGGTCGCCTTGGAGGGATTCTTTGGCCTAAAGGGAGATACCCTTGCCGACAGAGAAAAGATCCTGAACGAGTCCCTTCCGGCAGGTGGGGGCTGGACCATTTCCCGGGAAAAAGAGCTGGATGGCTTTTTGATCAGCGCCGCTTCCGGTCAGGACGGAAAAGCCTGCCTGGCGATTTTTGAGCCCGCCGGGAAAGGGGGATATACCCTTTCCGCATCTGTCAGCCAGGATCAGGGTGAGATTCTCGTGACAGGGCTCCAAACCGGGGAAAGCTGGTACGACTTGGTCTGGTTCCAGGGGGCTGATACGGAATACGCCGAGATTCGGTATACTATAGCAGGGGAAGAACAGGCTCCAGTGCGGTATGATACTTCGGATATGGAGATCTTTTGCATAGAAAATCCGGAAAAAGAATATACCCTGCAGGCCGTGTATTTTGACGCAGACGGCAATGCATACGAATCATAAGGCCTGGAAAAAACAAAGGGCAGCCGTATGGAAAAACCATACGGCTGCCCTTTTGAGTTGTCACTATGCGGGAAATTCCGCGCAGGAAAAGCTAAGGCAATAGATAGATCTTTGCCGCCGGACACGGCAAAAAGATGATTGCGGGCATTTCAAAATCCATAGTTTTACAAACAGAGAGAGCTTCATTTTCGTGCGGTTTATCGCCTTGTCAAGCGGGAAGAAATCCGTATAATGGGAAACCGGTGTAAAACTACAAAGAGAAAGCAGATGGATGGGAAATGACAAAGAATATGACCAGCGGCAGCCCAATGAAGCATATCCTGAGCTTCAGCGGCCCGCTTTTTCTGGGAATGATTTTTCAGCAATTCTATAACCTGGTGGATAGTGTGATCGTGGGTCAGCTGTTGGGGCCGGATGCGCTGGCGGCGGTGGGTTCCACCGGTTCGCTGAACTTTCTGGTGCTGGGCTTTTGTATGGGAGTATGCAATGGTTTCGCCATCCCGGTGGCCCAATGCTTCGGCGCCCGGGATGAAGAGGGGCTGCGCCGGTATACCGCCAATTCTTTTTGGCTGACCATAGGGTTTTCCGTTCTTATGGCGGCAGTTACGGCCCTGGCCTGCCGACGGCTGCTGATCTGGACCAATACGCCGGCGGGCATCCTGCAGGATTCCTGGAACTACCTCTTCATTGTCTTTCTGGGCATACCGGCCACCTGCCTGTACAATCTGCTGGCCTCGCTGCTGCGCAGCCTGGGGGACAGCCGTACCCCAGTGGTGTTTCTGGCCCTGTCGTCTCTTTTGAATGTGGCGCTGGATATTACGTTTATCTGGCTGTTCCACACCAGTGTGATGGGGGCGGGTATCGCCACCGTGCTGGCGCAGAGCGTTTCGGTGCTGCTCTGCCTGGTGTTTATCTACCGCCGGTACCCGGTCCTGAAACCGAGACAGGGGGAGTGGGCGTTCCGCCGACGGTTGGCCCTGAAACTCTGCGGCATGGGGCTGCCCATGGGGCTGCAATATTCGGTGACTGCCATTGGCTGTGCCGTGCTGCAGGCCTTTGTAAACAGTCTGGGCACCACCTATGTGACTGCTTTTTCAGCCGGCAGCAAACTGAGCCAGTTCTTCTGCTGCCCCTTTGATGCCATGGGTTCTGCCATGGCGACCTATTGCGGGCAGAATGTGGGGGCGCGTCGGCTGGAACGTCTTTCGGCCGGCGTTAAGGCCTGCAGCCTGCTGGGGCTGATCTATGCGCTGGTTTCCCTTGCTTTTCTGGCTGTTTTTTCTCCGCAGCTGTCCCTGCTCTTCCTCAAGCCGGACCAGACCGAGCTGATCGGGCTTTGCAGCCGGTATGTGGTGGCACAGGCTCTGTTTGCCTTCCCCCTGGCACTGGTGAATATCCTGCGCTTTTCTATCCAAGGAATGGGCTTCAGCCGCCTGGCAGTGGTGGCAGGCGTTTTTGAGATGGTGGCCCGCACCCTGATGGGGGCTTGGGGCGTGCCCCTGTGGGGCTATGCCGCCGCCTGCTATGCGGCCCCGGCTGCCTGGCTGGCAGCGGATGCCTTCCTGCTGCCTGCCTGTGCCGGGTGTATCGGCAGCCTGCGCAAAAAGTATGGCGCTGACTTTGTCGGTTCAGCGCCCCGAACTGCCGCGGCGCAGAGTACAGGCACCCGCTGAGAAAAAATTCCGGCCATAAAATTTCCTGATCCTGCCGTAAAAAAACGAGAAAATCGTCAGAATAAAGGAAAAGCAACCACGCAGGAAAGAGGTGCAGGCATCATGGCCCGGAAAAGTATCGGTATCAAAGCGGAAGAATATTGCTTTTGGGTTTCTTATCCTGCAAAAGTCCTCTCTTTTCATCCGGAAAGGGGATTTGTAAAATACGCCTGTGAGGAACGGGCGGTTATGTGGGAGAGGATCCATTCCCTGGTGGAGCAGGATTATCTGGTTTTGTAAAAAGCTATTTTTAAACAAAAACAGGCGCCCGGTTTGATGGCCGGGCGCCTGCTTTTTACTGCGGGGGAGGGGATTCGTTTTCTATCTGCGGGGCGGACATTTGCTCTCTGGTAAGGCCGTTTCTTTTGCCGCAGTTTTCCCAATATCGGGAGGAGGCGCGGAGGAACATCTGCTTGGAAAGGGGCATGGTCACCTGAAAGGTCCCATAGGAGCGCCGATGGATGGATTTGGCCAGTTGCCGGATCTCCCGCTTGGCCAGAAAGCGGAATGGGGTGGAGAGAATTGCCTCGCCGCCCCCAATTTTCAGGATGGAGCCCAAGGGATATCCGTTCTTCTGGCAAAACCGGCGAAGGATGCGAATAGCGGTATCGTTCTGCTCCGGTTCCAGAAAACCGCAGTTGATTAGAATGGAGATGACCGGCCGGTTGTGAGGCGGGTCTTTTTCCAATTCCTGCAGGAAACCCATTAGGGGAGAAGGCAGACCATCAGCGTATAGAGGAAAGACCAGCAAAAGATCGGAACAGTCCTCCATGGCCCGGCAAAGATCCCAGGGGCGGCATTGCCCCACGGCGAAAGTTTCCACAGCCTGGGGATAAGACTTGGCGAACAAAAGGGCGTATTGGCGGGAATTGGAACGGGGCGCCCGGGGGCTCCCGTTCAGGATCAGGAGTTCGCCCATGCAATCGCCTCCTTTTGAAAGGTCATTTCCAGTTCTTCTTCGGAGGTGAAAACAATCCGGTATTCCTCAAAATTCATATTATGGGCATTCCGGCTGACCAGCTGGCGGAAAATATCCTGTTCCCCAGCGGAAATATCCCCGTACCCCAGGATCAGAGCCTGCTTGGGTAAGGGATTCCTTTGCAGGTGGTGGGTCTCCCCATGCCACAGCCGGATAAATGCCTGCTGCACCGGGATGGCCCGCTCCAGCATGGTTTTCATGGGAAGATCATAACTGCCGCACCAGATGCGGCTGACACACAGCAATTTCCGGCTTGCGGCAATGCGGGGATAGATACGCACTGCGTCATCCCGGATGACACAGCGGCCGGGCGTGCGGACCCAGCAGCCAAAGCAACCCAGGCAGTGGGCAATTCTCATTTGGGAAAGATCGAAAAACTCCGAAGAGGCCCGGCAGATCTCTGGTACAGGCAGCGCCCGGTCGGATAGAATCAGATTCATAAAGCCCTCCGTGGCATAGTATTCAAGGATAGTATGCCACAAAAGGCCACTTTTTGTACAGGGTAAGCGTATGCGATAAAAACGCTGCAAGAAACGATACAAATTGCAAAATTTGTATGGGGCAAGCCTTAATTTAAGACGCACAATAAGCGGTGAAGACTTGTTGAGCATAGGTATGAGACCCAAGCACAGATAATTTTTGGCGTTGTAAGAATAGAAGTATGCATGGCTTATGGGTGTTGTGCAAAAAAGCGCGCCAAACCAAATGGTTTGACGCGCTTTTCCATGGTGCCGGTGGTGGGGGTCGAACCCACACGATGTTGCCATCAACGGATTTTGAGTCCGTCTCGTCTGCCAGTTCCAACACACCGGCATGATGTGTTTAACAGAAATAAATTATACACGAAGATCGGAAGAAAATCAAGATGCATTTTTGTCGTATGCCTGAAAGGCCGGGCCGCCCCAGGCAGAAAAAAGCAGAAATTTTGGGAAAGCTTTTTATGGTAAAAACACAAAAAAGGATTGACAAAAAACCTTTCGGTTTGTATAATGTGGTAGATTGCAGTGAAGATAGTCAGGGGTGGAGCCATGGCGCAGATAACCCCGGAGCAGCTCGTCCGGGCAAAGACCGGCGACGAAAGGGCGCTGGCAGGCATTATTTCACGGATGATGCCCCAGGTGCGCTTCGGCGCATACAGCCTTCCCGCAGAGGGGCTGGACTCGGAAGACCTGGTGCAGGAGGGCCTGATCGGCCTGATGCATGCAATCGGCACCTATGTGCCGGAAAAGGGTGTAAAGTTCGAGACCTACGGTGCTTCCTGCATTCAGAACGCGCAGATTTCGGCACTGCGGGCGGCCCGCCGCAAAAAGCATGGTCCGCTGAATTCCAGTGTTCCCCTCAGCGAGGAGCAGACGATTCCGGGGCCGGAAGAAGCGGCGATCCAGCAAGAGCAGTTGGAGTTGTGGCAGGCGCGGTTTCGTTCGCAGCTTTCAGAAAGAGAGCGTCAGGTGCTGACCCTGGTTTTAAAAGGGGACAGCTATCGGGAGATTGCCGAGATCCTCGGCTGTACTCCCAAGGCGGTGGAAGGCGCCCTTGCCAGGGCACGCCGCAAACTCCGGTCTTTTTTATAAACCGGATAGTCAAGGTGTTCGGTCGGTTGGCCGCACTATATAACAATGCCCCCAGTAGCTTAACATTCAGAGCGTTGGTTCCAAAAGAAAGCCAAAGGTGACGGTTGAAATCCTTCCGCGGGCAAAAATTCAAAACATTGAGGAGATACCAAGCATGTACGAAGACATTACTTTAGTTTGCAAAGACTGCGGTCAGGAATTCGTTTTCACCGCCGGCGAGCAGGAGTTCTACGCCAGCCGTGGCTTTGAGAACCAGCCCCAGCGCTGCAAGGCCTGCCGTGACGCCCGCAAGAACGCTACTCGCGGCGAGCGCCAGATGTACGAGGCTACCTGCGCCGCCTGCGGCAAGGTTGCCCGCGTTCCCTTCCAGCCCCGCGAGGATCGTCCTGTGTACTGCAGCGACTGCTTCGCCAAGATGAAGAACCAGTAAGCTTTGACCTTTGCAGAGCGCCTTCCCGCAGGGAGGGCGCTCTTTTTGTTGCGGCTTTGCTTGTCTGCCGGGCAGTGCGCGGGTATAATAAAAAGAAAATCTTTGGGAAATCGAGTAAGTGATATGGAACTTTTATGGGAAGCAGGGTTGGACGCTCTGCTGGACAGCCTGAAAATGCTGCCCTTTTTGTATCTGGCCTATTGGCTGATTGAGGCGGTGGAACGGAGCCATGGCGCCCGGATCGAGCGAATCCTGGCGCAGGGAGGCAAATGGGGGTTCCTGGCCGGTGGAGTGCTGGGATGCCTGCCCCAGTGCGGGTTTTCTGCCATGGCCGCCAATCTCTATGCCAGCCGGGTGATCAGCCTGGGCACCCTGATGGCGGTGTTTGTGGCCACCTCCGACGAGGCGGTGCCCATGCTGCTGAGCATGCCCCAGTATTGGCCCCAGCTGCTTGCGTTGTTGGGGCTTAAGCTGGTGTTTGCGCTGGCGGCCGGCTTTTTGCTGGATATGGTATTGAGCCGGGTATTGCCTGCCTCCCTGCGGGGTGGGTATAAAGGCCGGGCGGAGGAAGTGGACTGCTTTGGCGAACATGGGGAAGAGAAAAATATCTGGCTGGCAGCTCTACAGCACACCCTTCAGATCTTTTTCTTTATTCTGCTGTTTAGTTTTGGGATTGGTTTGGTGGTGGCCCTGGTGGGCGAGGATGCCATTGGCAGTTTCCTGCTGAGCATGGGAGCTTTCAGGCCTCTGGCGGCGGCCCTGATCGGGCTGGTGCCCAACTGCGCGGCCAGTGTATTGCTCACCCAGCTGTACCTGACCGGGGCTCTGCCCTTCAGCAGCGCAGTGGCGGGGCTCTGCTCCGGTGCCGGGGTGGGGCTGGCGGTTTTGTTCCGAACTAACCGGAATCTCCGGCAGAATTTGTTTATTGCGGCGCAGCTGTGGGGGCTGGGCGCGTTGATCGGGCTAATCCTGCAGGAGATCGGATTGTAAAAAGAGCGAGGAGAGAACGATGGATTATAAGATGATGGTGCTGGATATAGACGGCACCCTGATGCGAAAAGGATACCCCCAGGTCACCGATCGGGTGGCAAAAGCGGTCAAAGCGCTGCAGAAAAAGGGCGTGATCGTGGCAGTGGCCACAGGGCGTACTTATTTTGCCATGTCCGGAGGAATTCTGAATGGCATCCGACCGGATTATGCCATCTGCTCCAACGGCGCTCAGGTGCTGGACCAAAAAGGAAATGTGCTGGCCAGCCGCACCATGACCCCCGAGGAAATGTATGCCCTGGTGGATTACTGCGAAGATTATGACGATGCCCTCTGTTTTTGTTTCGAGGATGGCTACTATGCCTATGTGGGCTATGAGACCATCCGGCAGTTCTATCAAACCGCCACCGGCCACGGGGAACATGTGAAAGACGGGGAGGATCAGAACCGGCACCTGAAAAGTATGCCGCTGGCCGCCTTCTGCTGTATGCCGCCCCAGCGGGTGGAGGGGTTCCGGGAAAAATACGGCTACCTGGGCCTGCAGTTCATGCCCTATGCGGTGGGGCGGTACGATGTGGTGCAGCAGGGATTGGACAAGGCGGTAGGGCTGTCGGCCTTGTTGGAAAAGCTGGAAATGAAGCCGGAAGAAGTGGTTGCAGTGGGGGATAACCAGAACGACCTGGCCATGATCCGCCTGGCGGGGCTGGGAGTCTGCATGGAAAACGGGGATGAGGAAGTCAAACGCCAGGCCGACCGGCTGGCCCCTGCCTGTGACAAAGACGGCGTGGCACTGCTGATCGAAGAATTGTTCGGGAAATAAAGGAGAAAACATGGCAGAAAGATCGGATTTCCCGGCGGAGTTCTATGGCTTTGAGCCGGTGTGGGGGAGGGATTCCCGGGCACTGATTCTGGGTACCTGGCCCAGCCCTAAAAGCCGGGCCCAGGGGTTTTATTACGGCCATCCCCAAAACCGGTTTTGGCCCCTTCTGGCCCGGCTCACCGGTAATGAGCGCCCGGTGACCATTGAGGAGAAGAAGAGGCTGATCCTGAATAGCGGCCTTGCGTTGTGGGATACCCTGGCCCATTGCACCATTGTGGGGGCCAGAGATGAGACCATAGAAGACCCGGTACCCAACGATATTGCGGGGCTTCTGGCCCGAGCCCCGGTGGAGGCCATTTTCTGCAACGGGGCGGCGGCCTGGAAGTTCTATGAAAAATTTGCCCGCCCCCTTACCGGCATAAAGGCAGTGAAACTGCCCAGCACCAGCCCGGCCAATGCAGCCTGGAGCCTGGACCGGCTGCAGGAGGCCTGGGGGCAGGCCCTGGGCCCCTATCTTGTAAAGAAACCATGAACAGTCCTGCCTTTCCTTGCTTTTTGCAGGGCAAGGGGGTACAATGAAAATGCGTTTAAAAAGATAAAAACACAGGCCCAAAATGATTTGAAAAAGAAGGAGAACCCTGCTTTGAGTCGTTGGATCGAAAAAAAGGAAAACCCGGTCCTGCCGGTATATTTTGTGGGGATCATCTGGCTGATATGCGGCCTGATCCTGCCGATTTATAAGCTCTGGGCGTTGATCCTGACCGCTCTGCTCAGCGCGGCGGGATATGGCTTGGGCAAGATCCTTTGCCCCAAGCGCCTGAAACGGGTGGAACAGGACTTCATGACCGGCAGCGAGGATGCAGACGAAATGCTGCGCACCATAGACGAGCTGCTGAAAAAGCTGAAGGAACTGAATGACGCCATTCCGGACGACGAACTCAGCGCTGCCATCACCCGAATGGAAAAGGCCGGCGCGGGCATTCTCAGCGAGGTGGAGAGCCACCCGGAAAAAGCCCGGCAGATCCGCCGCTTTACAAACTATTATCTGCCCGACGCGGTGAAGATCCTTACCGCCTATGCGGAACTGGAAAAGCGGGGCGTGTCGGGCGAAAATGCCGATACCGTGCGCCGGCAGGTGGCCGACAATGCTGCCTCCATTGCAAAGGCTTTTGAAAATCATCTGGACAGCCTGTTTGAGGGGGAGGCGCTGGATATCAGCACCGACCTGGAAGTATTGCAGAACTTTTTGAAAGGACAGGGGCTGAACTGAGCCCGGTTCATACGGGAAAGCGGACCCGGATAAGAAAGGAAGGTATTTTCACATGGACGAACTGAATCTGACCCCCAGCCTGACCCTGGACGCGGAGCCCAGCGCTCCCACCCTGACACTGGAGCCGGAAAAGGAAGAAGAAGCGCCTCAGGCCAAGCCGGTTTCGGTGGAAGAAACTCCGCTGAGCCCGGAAGAGCAGAAGATGGTGGACGATTTTTCGGAAAAAATTGATATCACCAATTCCCAGCAGGTGCTGCAGTACGGTGCGGCCTGCCAGAAAAAGATCGGCGATTTCAGCGACGCGGCTCTTTCCAAGGTGCGCACCAAGGATATGGGCGAGGTGGGCGGCATGCTCACCGATCTGGTGAGCGAGCTGAAGGGCTTTGACGCCAATGCCCAGCCCCAGAAGGGCCTGTTCGGCTTTTTCAAAAGGGCCGGCCAGCAGATTGATGACCTGAAGCTGCGCTACAGCAAGGTCGAGACCAATGTGGAAAAGATCGAGGGCATGCTGGAAAATCATCAGGTACAGCTTCTGAAAGATGTGGCCATGCTGGACAAGATGTATGAGATGAACATGGCCTATTTCAAGGAACTGAGCATGTATATCCTGGCCGGCAAGAAAAAGCTGGAAAAGGTGCGTGCCGAGGACCTGGCCCAGGCCCAGGCCAAAGCCCAGGCCAGCGGCCTGCCCGAGGATGCCCAGCGCGCCCGGGATCTGGAGGATATGTGCGTCCGGTTTGAAAAGAAGTTGTATGATCTGCAGCTTACCCGCACCATCTCGATCCAGATGGCGCCGCAGATCCGCCTGATCCAGAACAACGACACCCTGATGGCGGAAAAGATCCAGACCACCATTGTGAATACCATTCCCCTGTG
This sequence comes from Allofournierella massiliensis, assembly GCF_021531255.1. GTDB lineage: Bacteria > Bacillota > Clostridia > Oscillospirales > Ruminococcaceae > JAFBIO01. Next base: position 166,892 of record NZ_JAFBIO010000001.1, read on the forward strand.
GAAAAACCAGATGGTGCTGGCCCTGGGTCTGGCCCACAGCCAGCAGGCCATGGAGGCCCAGCGGGCGGTGTCGGATATGACCAACGACCTGCTGAAGAAGAATGCTGCCGCCCTCAAGCAGGGTACCATTGATGTGGCCAAGGAGAGCGAGCGGGGCATTGTGGATATTGAGACCCTGCAGCAGACCAACCGCAGCCTGATCGAGACGCTGGATGAGCTGAACAAGATCCAGACCGAGGGCCGCCAGAAGCGGGCTGCCGCCGAGGCGGAGCTGGGCCGCATTGAGGGAGAGCTGAAGGACAAATTGATGGAGATCCGCAAATAAATGATGGAAACATTCAAGGCATATGAAACGCCCACCGGGCCCCAGCTGGAGGTGCTGGGCCAGGCGGAAAGCCGTCTGCCAGCCCCCTTGAAAAAACGGGGCACCGCCTGGGCGGCAGCGCTGGCCCTGGCCCTGGTTTCGGTGCTGCTGGTGGGCGGGCTGAAGCTGAAGGGGCAGTATAATTCGGTGCTGCAGATGTACGAGAGCGGGCGGGATGCGGACGGCTACCCCTACAATATCTCTGCCTGCCTGCAGACCAGTCAGGATACTGCCGCCAACATCATCACGGTGGCCGGGCAGCTGCTGGATAAGGATGACGCCAGCCTGCAGAGTGCCCGCCAGGCTCTGGAAGAGCTGGAAGAGAGTCGGGAAACCGGCGGCCCTTCGGCCCAGTATCAGGCCAACAGCGCCCTGAAACAGTCGGTGGACCTGCTGTATCAGAACCTGCAATTGGGCAGGGAAGATGCAGGGGAGGATGCCAGCCTGTACGACAGCCTGCAGACCCAGTGGAGTGCTTTCCTGGACAGCCAGGATCAGATGAGCCATATTGCCGATGATCCCCGCATTGAAGGCCAGAAAGCCTATAATGATGCGGCGGGAGAGTATAATGAGGCGGCGGCCTCCATCCCGGCCCGCTGGCTGGCTGCTGTGTGGGGCTGCGGAGAAGTGGAGCTTTTTGCATGAAATACAACAGAAAAAAAGCAGGAGCTCTGCTTTGCACCCTGGGCCTGATTCTGGCGCTGGGGACAGGATGCTCCGCAAAAAATTCTCAGAGCGGAGAAGCCCGGGGAATTCCCGCCGCGCCCACGGACAGCTGTGTGCTGGATGAGGCGAATATCCTGGATGAAGAAACCGAAAAATTTGTCAATCAGAAAACCCAGGCCCTGGATGCTGCCAGTGGGGCTCAGATCGCCGTACTCACGGTGGAGTATACCGGCAGTTTGTCTACGGAAGAATATGCTTTGACTGTGGGCAACAACTGGGGCGTAGGCGATAAGGATAAGGACAACGGCATTGTGCTGTTGTTGGTGCCCGGCGCGGATGATTATTGGTGTTTGCAGGGCAAGGGGCTGGAAACCACCCTGCCCACCAGTACGCTCAGCCGCATTCTGCAGCAGCAGATGGAGCCCCAGTGGGTAAAGAAGGATTATGACACCGGCACCCGGCAGACCGTACAGGCCTTGTATGAGGAGTTGTGCTCCATTTATGGCATCGATCCGGATGAGGCGGAAGCGGCAGTAAGCGGAAGCTACAGCACCGGCTTCAACAGCAATACGGGCAGCTATGTCTATCAGTACGGCAGTCCTGCAGGTTCGAGTGTATCCGGTATGGCAGGCGCCATGGCCCCGATGCTCTTCTTTGTGGTAATTGCGGTGGTGGTGATCCTGCTGCTGATCCCCCGCGGGCCCCGCGGCGGCGGAGGCGGCGGCGGTGGTTCGCTGCTGCCCTGGCTGTTTTTGTTTGGCGGCGGCCCCCGCTGGGGTCCCCGTCCTCCTCGCCCGCCCCGTCCTCCCCGTGGCCCGGGCGGCTTTGGCGGCGGATTTGGTGGCGGAGGCTTCGGAGGAGGCTTCGGTTCCGGTCGAGGCGGCTTCGGCGGCGGTTTTGGCGGCGGAGGCGGCGGCTTCGGCGGTTTTGGGGGCGGCGGCTTCCATGGCGGCGGCGCAGGCCGCGGCAGGTGAAAACACTTCCTGCCCACAGCCGGCCCCATACCCCTATACAAGCAAAAAAGAGGCTTTCCCCAAAAAGGGAAAGCCTCTTTTTTTACAGAAAAACGACCGGACCGTAAGCCGGGTTCTGTATTAAACGACGATCTTTCTCGACTTTGCGTCGCCGCAAAGCTCAAGCCATCTCCGGGACGCGCGGAGCAACGCATATGTCCCATACGGATGTTGCTTCTGGTAGGGTTTACAGAGCCGCAAAGTTGCCAGTGCGCTGGTGAGCTCTTACCTCGCCTTTCCATCCTTACCGCGCCAGGCGCGGCGGTTTATTTCTGTTGCACTATCCCTGGGGTCACCCCCGGCTGCCGTTAGCAGTTACCATGCTCCTGTGAAGCCCGGACTTTCCTCAGGGCGGTCAAAGCCGCCCCGCCGCCGTATGTTCCGCTCGTTTTTCTGCCAAGTCAGTATAGCACATTTCTTGCCGGAGGACAAATCTTTTTCTGTGCCCAAAAGTGAAAAAGCAGGAAAAAGGGTTGACAAGATGGGTCTATAGAGATAGACTGCAAGTGAAAGGTTTATTGAGATAGACCAATTGCGGCTTTCAGAATTTTGAAATAAAGAAAGAAGGTGCAAGCGATGCAGGAAAAAAGACAGGAAGAAAAAAAGCCTGCCCGGCTGGGAGAAAGTGAGTATCGGTTTGCCTGCCTTGTGTGGCAGAACGAACCGCTGGCCAGCGGCCAGCTGGTCAAGCTGGCCGCCCAGGAGATGGGCTGGAAAAAAAGCACTACATATACGGTGCTGCACAAGCTGATTGAAAAGGGAATCCTGTGCAATCAGGAGAGCCAGGTGACCAGCCTGGTGGGTCAGAGCGAGGTGCAGCGGTCGGAGAGCGCTGCTGTAGTGGATAAGACCTTTTTTGGCAGTCTGCCCGGCTTTGTGGCGGCTTTTCTGGATGGGAAAACCATCACCCCGGAAGAAGCCCGTCAGATCCGGCAGATGGTTGAGGCCTATGAGAAAGGAGAAAAGGGATGAACAGGGTACTGCAGGAGATTTTTCGCATGGGAGTGGAAGGAAGCCTGGTGCTGCTGATCGTCTGGCTGGCCGGTAGTTTGCTGCGCTGCTGCAAAGCGCCTGCAAGGCCGGTGGCGCTGCTTTGGCTGGCGGCGTGTTTCCGGCTCCTTTCTCCCTTCAGTTTTCAGCTGAATCTTTCCGCCTCCAAGGCAGCCGCTGCGGCGGCAGGGACCGGAATCACCGAGTTGGAATGGGAGGTACTGTATGAAGGCGCAGCCCAGACAGCCGCACCGAGCCAGCTGATCCCGAATGTGCTGGCTGCGGTGTACATCACGGGAGTGCTGGTGTTGGCAGCCCGGGCGATTCATAGATATTACAGACTGAAAAACAGTCTGGCGCTGGCTTACCGCACCGAGGATGGCTATTACACCGGCAGCGGCGTGCAAACCCCTTTGATTTTAGGGGTGCTGCGGCCCCGCATCTACCTGCCCGCTTCGCTTACCGGACAGGACCGGGAGATGGTACTGGCTCATGAACGGGCACACCTGCGCTGGAAGGATCATTGGACAAGGCTGCTGTTTTACGGTGCCGTCTGCCTGCACTGGTATAACCCTCTGGTGTGGGCGGCCTATTTCCGCTTTGTGCGGGATACAGAGACTGCCTGCGATGAAGAGGTGCTGCGAGCCCAGGCGGAAAAAGGGGCGTACAGCCGGTGCCTGCTCTCTCTGGCGCAGGAAACAGGCATCCCGGCGGGAGTTCTGGCCTTTGGCCGTTATCCGCTCAAGGGCAGGGTCAGCTACATTTTGAAATGGAAAAAGCCGGGCAAACTGCTCACGGCCCTGGCGCTGGCCGTGGTGTTGATGGTGGGGGCAGCCAGTACCTTCTCCTTTGCGGAAGATGCCCCCACGCCGCAGCCTCAGAACGCGGATTCCCAGGTATCCAGTCAGGCAGTACCGGATGCCGGGCAGGAGGATGCTGCACAGGAATGGCTCTGGCCGGTGCCGGAGTATACCGCTGTGAGCCGGGATATGTGCGGAACCCAGGAAGATGACCCGGACAATCAGCAGGTGGTGGGCAGCACGCATAAAGGCGTGGACCTGGCTGCGCCTAAGGGCAGCCGGGTGCTGGCTATGGCCGACGGCGTGGTGGAAAAAGCCGGTTATGACGCGCTGGGCAGCGGTTCCGGCTATGGCTATCTGGTTCTTCTGCGCCATGAAAACGGGTGGCGCACCCTGTATGCCCATTGCGATGAGGTTTGCGTACAGGAAGGCGATACCGTGCAGCAAGGGAATCTGATCGCCCGTGCAGGCGATACCGGGAACAGTACCGGCGATCATTGCCATGTGGAGATCCTGGATGAAAATGGGGATCGATACAGTCTGTGCCAGCTGGCTGAAGAGCCTTGAATCGGCAAAAATTTAAAAAAACGAGAAAAAGGGAGGGTTTGTGTGCGGCACGTTTGCAGAATTCCCGCTTTTTTGCTATAATCAATACTTGTAAAACCGGAAATATGACTTTTGCTCTGCCGGGCTGCCGGGTAAAGAGCCCGGGAAAGGAGGCGTCGTGCCTTGGGGCGCAGGCTGACATTTCAGGCGGAATCCTGCCAGAAGGGGATACCGCTGAGAGAGTTTCTGCGCCGGCAGGGGATCACGGCGTCTTTGATCCGAGAGGTCAAGTATCGGGGCGACGGCTTTTGGGCCGACGGCAAGCCGGTATTTACCGACTACCTGCTGCAGGGCGGGGAGAAAATCTCCCTGGAATTGCCCCCCGAAAAAGATACCGACGTTCTGCCCCAGGAACTGCCCCTGCATATCTCCTATGAGGATCAGGAGGCAATAGTACTGGATAAGCCCGCCGGTATGGCGGTACACCCCACCCTTACAATCAAGGAAGGAACCCTGGCCAATGCCTGGATGGGGGAACTGCGCCGGCGGGGCGAAACCGGCATTTTCCGGCCTTTAAATCGTTTGGATAAAAACACCAGCGGGCTGGTGCTCTGCGCCAGAGATGCCTTTGCGGCCTCCCGCCTGCCAAAAACCTGCCAGAAAAAATATCTGGCCATTGCCCGGGGGGAAATGCCCCTGGGGCCCGGCCGGATCAAAGCGCCCATTGACCGGGCCCAGGACAGCATTATCCGGCGCCGGGTATATGAAGGGGGCAAACCCAGCCTTACCGAATATCGGGTGCTGGCAGCGGCAGGAGGGTATTCCCTGCTGGAGGTGGAGCCCAAAACAGGGCGTACCCATCAGATCCGGGTGCATATGGCCTGGGTGGGCCATCCCCTGGCAGGGGATGATCTTTACGGAGAAGACAAGGCCCTTTCCCGGCATGCTCTGCACTGCGGAGTATTGACCTTTGAGGGAATGACCGGGCCTGTGGAAGTGCGCAGCCCGCTGCCGGAAGATATGCGCCGGCTGGCCCAAAAGACCGGGCTTGTGTGAAAACCCTGTGAAAAAATCAGGGAAATCCTGGCCGTAAGGTGTTTTGGCTCGAAAGATGGGTGTATAATGGGGCCGATCCCTGCCAAACGGAAAAACAGCAAAAACCAGGAATCAAAAATCTAACAGGAAAGGAGCATACAGCGTGCCGCAATTTACTCAGAAACCTCCCGGAAAACCCCAGGGCCCGGGAAGCAAAGAGGAAAAACCGGCTGGCATGCCGGAAACCAAGAGCTGCCGCTCACTGGAAGATAAGCTGCAGGAACGCTTTCCAATGCTCTTTCATCGTCTGCGGCAGAGCGCCCGCTTTGCCGCTTTGGGCGAGGCACTGTATTACATAGGCTTTTGGGCCGAGTATACGGTGCTGCGCGCGGGCAGGGGCCTGCGGTATTGGTCCCGCACCGGGATCCGCCGCGCTGTCCGGCTGATTGGCCGGGGATGGCACCGCTTGGCCCGCGTAATAGGGCATGCGTTTGAGGAAATTACCGGCCCCATCGTGTATTTCCACCAGGGCTGGCAGAGCACTTCCGCTCTGGTGCACTGGACCTATAAGAGCAAAGGATTTGTGGGCGCTGCCCGGCTGCTGTTCAAACGGCTGAATCTGGGGGCTGCCCGTTTCCGCCATCTTACCCGGCGGGCAGGAGTCTACCTGCTGCCCCTTTCGGCTTTCGCCGTTTTTGTCTTCACCGTGCAGACGGTGGTGCATTATAACTACATTCTGGCTGTTTATGTAAACGACCAGATCGTGGGTTATGTGGAAAGCGAAAACGTGTTTGATCAGGCCGAGGAAGATGTGCAGCAGCGTGTGGAAAGCGCCAACATCGCCACGGGAGACGCTTCCCGTCAGCTGGAAATCAAGCCCACCTTTGCGCTGGCTGTTCAGGGCGAGGTGCTGGATGAAAACGCCATGGCGGACGCGATCCTGACTGCGGCCAGCGACGAGATCCAAGAAGCCACCGCCCTGTATGTGGACGGAGACCTGGCGGCCATCACCACAGACGGAGAGGATCTTCGGGAAGATCTGGAGGCCATCAAGGAGCCCTATGAAAACCCGAATGACCCCAACCAGCGGGTGGAGTTCACCAAGGACGTGGAAGTGGTGGATGGTATCTATTTCACCGATTCCATTTCCGATTATGACGAAGTGTATGACAAGATCACCGGTCTGGAGCAGGCCGAGGTCCAGTATCAGGTGCAGGAAGGGGATACGCCCTGGAGCATTGCCCTGAGCCATGATCTGACCATTGATGAGTTGTATGCCATGAACCCCCAGATGACCGAGAAGGGCTACAACATGTATGTGGGGGACGAGCTGGTCATCGGGCAGGAGCGGCAGTATTTGCCGGTCAAGGTGATCTATACCGAAACCTACCAGGTGGAAGTTCCCTACGAGACCATCACCACCGAGTCGGACGAATACGACTGGGGTACCACCAAAACGATCACCCAGGGCTCCAATGGCCTGAAAGAGGTGGTGGCCGATGTGACCTATGAAAACGGCGTGGAGACCAGCCGGGAGATCCTGCAGGAAACCATGCTGCAGGAAGTGGTGAACGAGGAAGTCGTCAAGGGTACCCGACTGAAGGATGGCTCTGTGGCGGCCACTGCCACCGGCACCATCATGTGGCCGGTGCCCAACTACCGGTATGTGAGCCGCTGGATGAGTTCTTCCCACAAGGGTGCGGATATCTGCGCCGCCTATGGTACGGCTATCCTGGCCGCCGACAGCGGTGTGGTAACGGCCGCCGGCTACAATGCGGCGGGCAGCGGCTACGGCTATTCCATCATCATCAACCATGGCAACGGAATGACCACCCTGTATGCCCACTGTGCCGAGCTGTATGTATCGGCAGGCACCTATGTGAGCCAGGGCCAGGTAATCGGCGCGGTAGGTTCCACCGGTCAGAGTACCGGTAACCACTGTCATTTCGAGATCCGCATCAACGGTGCCCTTACCAGTGCCCGGAATTATTTCCCGGGTATGTAAGAAGCCGGGATCGGCGAGTGTACAAAGAAGCGCAGGCAGAGGAATCTGCCTGCGCTTTTGTTGCGCAATATGGAGAAAACTTGCAGGCTCCCAAGGGCTCCTTTGCCGGTATGATGAAAGCAGCTCGGCAAAAAGGGGATAGTTCCGGCAAAATGGGCAAATAATAGGTTTGGCACTTCCTTTCTCGGCAAATATGGTGTATAATTACCAAGTTAGTGAGAAGGGGCGGGCCCCTTCTCGCTTGTGTGTACAGAAAAACTCAAAGGAGAGTTAGGTTTGGAAAAGTTCGTCATCAACGGCGGCAAACCTCTTATGGGCGAGGTCACCATCAGCGGTGCCAAGAATGCGGCGGTGGCTATCCTGCCCGCGACCATTCTGGCCGCAGATAAATGCATTCTGGAAAACATCCCGGCCATCCATGATGTGTCGGTTTCTCTTGAAATTTTGGAGGCTCTGGGCGCGCAGATCCGTACCCTGGGCAAGAACAGCTACGAGATCGATACCACCCACCTGACCAGCACCCGGGTGCCGGACGATCTTTCCCGTCAGATGCGGGCCAGCTATTATTTCCTGGGCGCGCTGCTGGGCCGCTGCGGTTCCGGCCAGGTGGCCATGCCCGGCGGCTGCAACCTGGGGCCCCGCCCCATCGACCAGCATCTGAAGGCTTTCTGCGCCTTGAATGCGACGGATTCTGTGGAGTACGGCATGATCAAGGTGCAGAGCGAGGATCTGCAGGGGGCTCATATCTTCTTTGACACCGTTTCGGTGGGGGCCACCATGAACGCCATGCTCAGCGCAGTGCTGGCCAAAGGTACCACCCAGCTGGAGAACGTGGCCAAAGAGCCCCATATTGTAGATTTGGCTAACTTCCTGAACATGATGGGCGCAGACGTCCGTGGCGCCGGCACCGACGTGATCAAGATTCGCGGTGTGGAAAAGCTGCACGGCTGCACCTATTCCATCATCCCCGATCAGATCGAAGCTGGCAGCTTTATGGTGGCGGCTGCGGCCACCGGCGGGAATGTACTGATCAAAAATGTAACGCCTAAGCATCTGGAACCCATCACCGCCAAACTGGAACTGGCCGGCGCCACGGTGGAAGAATATGATGACGCGGTTCGGGTATACCGCACGGGAGATATTTATCCCTGCAAGATCAAAACCATGCCGCATCCCGGCTTCCCCACCGATATGCAGCCCCTGATGACCGTGCTGCTGAGCCGGGCTCTGGGCACCTCCATTATCACTGAGGGAATCTGGGAAAACCGTTTCCGGTATGTGGATGAGCTGGTGCGGATGGGCGCCAACATTCAGGTGGACGGTCAGGTGGCCGTGATCGAGGGCGTGCCGGAACTGCTGCCCGCTCCGCTGCGGGCTTCCGATCTGCGGGCCGGTGCTGCCCTGGTGGTGGCTGCCCTTTCCGCCAAGGGAATCAGCGAAATCGATGAGGTAAGCCACATCGAGCGGGGCTATGAGAACCTGGTGGAAAAGCTGCAGGGCCTGGGGGCAGATATCCGCCGGGTGGAAAAACCGGCAGCGGCCATGGCCAAGGCGCTTTAACTGAACAGTTGGGCGGAGGGAGATTTCCGCCGGGGCCGCAGAAATGCGGCCTTTGTTTTTTGTTACTTATCAAGGAGAGACCCATGGCTTTTTTTACCACGCTGTATTCCGGCTCCTCAGGCAACTGTGGAGTCGTTTGGCAGGGCGAAGAATATCTGATGATCGATGTGGGCAAGAGCTGCCGCACCACTCTTTCAGCCCTGAAGGAACTGGAACTGGATCCCCGAGGCTTGCGAGGCATCCTCATTACCCATGAACACACCGACCATATCGGGGGACTTTCGGTATTCCTGAAAAAGAACCCGGTGCCGGTATACGCCGGGGACGAGACCCTGCTGCACCTGGAAGAGCAGGGGATCCTGCCCGCAGGGGTGGAGGCAATACCGCTGGGGGAAGCCCAGGAAGAGATCGGCGGGTTCGGGGTAAAGGCTTTTGCCACCAGCCATGACGTACCCTGCTGCGGGTTTCGGATCGAGACGCCGGACCATAAGGTGATGAGCATCGCCACCGACCTGGGAACTCTGACCCCGGTGGTGCATCAGAATCTGGCGGGAGCGAACCTGGTGGCGCTGGAATCCAACTATGACCGGGAATGCCTGCGCTGTGGGCCGTATCCCTATTACCTCAAAAAACGGATCGAATCGGCCCGGGGACATCTGAGCAACGATGAGTGTTCGGCAAAACTTTTGGAATTGATGCAGGAGGGCTGCCGACGCTTTGCCCTGTGCCATATGAGCAAGGAGAACAACCGGGAAGACCTGGTGCTGGGGACCCTGCGCCGACTGCTGCTGGAAGCAGGCCTTATGCCGGAAAAAGGCACCCGGGTTCAGGTGCAAAAGCGCAGTGAAGTGAGCCAGGTACTGGATTTTTAAGGCTGTAGGAGGGAGAAGATGCAGAATATTGACCTGATCTGCGTGGGGAGGCTGAATGCGGCTTACTGCGCCCAGGGAGTGGCCGAGTACCAGAAGAGGCTGTCCGCGTTCTGCCGGTTCCGGATTTTGGAATTGCCCGAGGAAAAAATCCAGGAAAAAAGCGCCTCGCCTGCCCTGATTGAAAAGGCGCTGGAAAAAGAAGGGGATGCGATCCTAGCCAATGTGCGCAAGGGCGCCGGTATTGTGGCCCTGTGTGTAGAAGGCAAGCTGCTTTCTAGCGAAGAACTGGCCGGCTTTGTAGCCCAGCGGGCGCTGGAAGGGGCAGGAGATATTGCCTTTGTGATTGGTTCCTCCCATGGCCTTGCCCCAAAAGTCAAAGCGGCAGCGGCCCTGAAATTTTCCATGGGGCGCATCACTCTGCCCCATCAGCTGGCAAGGCTGGTTCTCTGCGAGCAGATTTACCGGGCCTTTGCCATCAATGCGGGAAGTAAATACCATAAATAAACACACCCTCTGCTGTATACAGGCAGAGGGCGTTTTGCTTTGTCAGCGGGTTTCCTTGGAGAAAGACGTTTGTTGGCAGCCTGACATTTTGGATTCAACCATTTTGCAGAGACTGCAGGCCAAGCTCCATCTGATCAGCCATGAACGAGTTGCCGCACAGCTGATAAATTTGTTTTGCCTTTTGAATTTTGTCCATTCCGGTTTTCAGACTATTGATCCTGCAATCCAACAGACCCTGATAATAGAGCAAGGGGACTTTCCAGGTCAGCATGTTGGGATCAGAGGTTAATTCCTGCAATTTGTTTATAGCTTTTTCGGCAAGATCATATTGACGGCTGCGGATCAGCGAATACAGGTTGTTCACCAACAGGTGGGACAGATATACAGGATAATCCGGGTGAGCCTGGTATTTTTCCAAAGTGTCCCAAGCTGTCAGAAAGAGGGAAGTCTTGAGCTCGCCGCCATCAAAAAGAAAACTCATGTCTGAAAAAATCCGAAACTCGGCCAGTGTCCAGGTCTCCACGTCAAACAGATATCGCTGTATATATCGTCGGGCGTTTTGGTATTCAGGCAGATTTTGATAATCTGGAGCCGTATATACGCATCGCAACGCCGTGATTTCTGCATACTGCAGTCTGGCGGCAGAGGTCTTTTCACTTTGCATTTTTTCAAATAGCAGTTTTTCAATTGCACAATAATACAGGGGATCGTCATTCAGGCGCTCGAGATTCACGTTCAGCAGAGGTTCACTGTGGGGCGTCGATTGGTACTGGCTATGGATAAGCAGGAGTTCGTCCACGGAAAGCATCAGCCTGTCCAGAATTTGCAGCATAAAGTCAAACTTGATATCATAAAGACCTTTCTCAAAATCAATGGCGAAGGATTTGCTTAGTATTCCTGAATAAATCTCTTTATGGGCAAACCCTTTGCTCAGCCGGATCTGGCGGATGGTGGCGCCGTATCGTTCCACAGTATCACCCCTTTCTTGAAATCTGCTTTATTATACCGTGCCTCTTCAATATGGTCTGAATACCCGGACTTTTTTGGCAGCGGTATCGGCTGCTTTTATAATAAAAGCAGAAAGGAGGTTGCCGCAATGAAAAAGAGCATGATCCCGGGTACCAAGATCATGAAGTTAGTGGCCGGGAAAAATAGCGACGAAGAAAAACTGGAAAAAGACCTGGGAAAAATCGGGAGAATAGAACTGTTGGGCAGGGCGCTGAAAAACGTCTTTTCCCTGTGACTGGATTTGAAACCGAAAAAACTGCGCAATGCCCGACAAAAAACCGGCGTGCTATTTCCTTGCGAAATAACACGCCGGTTCTTTTTTAGTTGGTTTGTGGGCCACTCACCGGGGCTCTCTCTGCAAAGGCGTCAGGGGATTCCCAATGGCACAAAGCAGAGAAACAAAACCCTTATTCGTGCAGGAAGGAAAGGGTGATCTCGTAGGGGCTGTCCAGCGCTTCCTTCTTGTCAGCAGCCTGTCTGTACTTGGCCAGGATGGCCGCAGTCTTGGCGGGATCTGCCAGGGTGCCGGCGCCGGCCACACAGCCGCCGGGGCAGGCCATGCCTTCCAGCAGGTAGCCGTTGTACTTGCCGGCCTTGGCCAGCATCAGCATCTTTTTGCAATCCGCCAAGCCCTGGGCGCTGGCCACCTTGACCTCCCGGTCAGGATCCAGGCGATGGATCACTTCCACCACGGCCTGGGCTACGCCGCCGCTCACCGCAAAACCGCGGCCGGCTGCGGTGGCGCCCTGGGGCTCTTCGCCCTCTTCCAGCGCAGTGAAGTCCACTTCCTTGGCCTCGAACAGGCCCATCAGCTCCTCAAAGGTGAGCACGAAATCCACATCGCTGCGGACCGAACGGCGGCTGGCCTCCAGCTTTTTGGCGGCGCAGGGGCCGATAAAGCAGACACGGGCGTTGGGATGATCCCGCTTGACCATCCGGGCAGTCAGTACCATGGGGGTCAGGGCCATGCTGATGCAGTCGGCCCGCTCGGGGAAGAGCTTCTTGGCCATTACGCTCCAGCTGGGGCAGCAGGAAGTGCCCATGTAGGGGATCTGGTCGGGAACTTCCCGCATGAAATCCTTGGCTTCCTCAATGGCGCACAGGTCGGCGCCAATGGCCACCTCCACCATATCGCAGAAGCCCAGCTGTTCCAGGGCGGCCTTCAGCTTGGCAGCGGTAAGGCCGGGGAACTGGTTGATAAAGGCGGGAGCCACGATGGCGCAGACCTTGTCGCCCCGCTTGATGGCCTGGATCAGCTGGAAGATCTGGCCCTTGTCGGAAATAGCGCCGAAGGGGCAGCTCACCAGGCACATGCCGCAGGATACGCACTTGTCGTAATCAATGTCGGCCCGGCCCAGGCTGTCGGAATGGATGGCGTTGGTGCCGCAGGCAGCAGCGCAGGGGCGCTCCATCTTTACAATGGCATGGTAGGGGCAGGCATCCACACAGCGGCCGCACTTGATGCAGGCATCCTGGTCAATCACCGAGGTGTTGTTGTTGCTGAAGTGGATGGCGTTCTTGGGGCACACCTCCTGGCAGGGGTGCGCCAAGCAGCCCTGGCACAGGTTGGTCACCTTGACCTCTTTTTCGGGGCAGCGATGGCAGGCAAACTTGATGATGTTGATCAGCGGGGGATCATAGTACTTGTCCGCGATAACGCTGTGCTCCAGACCCTCGCTGGTGGGAACCTGCTGGTCGATGGGGCGCAGGGGCAGGCCCATAGCCAGACGGAGCCGCTCGGAGACGATGGCCCGCTCCAGGAAGATGCTTTCCCGGTGGTGGTTTACCTCACCGGGGATGATCTTGAAGGGCAGCTTGCGCAGTTTGGCGGCGTAATCGTCGTAGTCGCCTCCCTGATAGGACATGCGGGCGACCTCGGTGAATACCTTGCGCCGGATGTCGGTGACGGACGTGTAGATACCTCTCATTGAAGACATGACTCTCTCCTAATCTTTTTGGTAAACCGCAACGAAAGAATTTCTTTAATTAACGGGGGATGAACCCGAAAGACAGCTGATGAATCGAAAATTATAATACCATACAGGCTTTATAAATCCAAGTGGGAACCTGCCTAATTTTGGAGAAGAGAAGCAGAGGAAACTGGGCAGAATGCGCCCTTTGCCCGGGATAAAGACGGAAATAGCCCAAAACAGGGGAAATGAACGGGATTTTGTCCGGTTTACAGCAGTTCGGCGGCACAGCGGGAGCCGTCGTAACTGCCCAGGCGCACCCGCAGAATCTCCCCGGAAACATGACCGGGCGCCGAGAGCACCACCGGCACATACAGGCGGGTATAGCCGGTGAAAAGACTGGCGGAGAGAGGTGTTTCCAGCAGCACTTCCTCTTCCATGCCCTCCATGCGGCGGATCTGTTCCGCCCGCACCCGGTCGGCCTCGGCCTGCATCTGATGGGCCCGGGCCGCCTTTACCTCTTCGGGAATCTGGTCGGGGAAATCGGCGGCCGGCGTGCCGGCACGGCGGGAATAGGGGAACACATGGACCTTGAGAAAGCCGATCTGGGAGATAAAGGCCATGCTCTCCTCAAAATCCTCCGGGGTCTCGCCGGGGAAACCCACAATGATATCGGTGGTGAAACTGAGCCGCCCCTGGAAGGCCTTGGTCATCTTTTCGGCCACCTGGGCGTACTGCTCGGCGGTATAGGTGCGCCGCATCCGACGCAGGGTGCGGGTGCATCCGCTCTGCAGGCTCATATGGAACTGAGGGCAGAGTTTTTCCACCCGGGACATGCGCAGAATGTCCTCGTCGCTGAGCAGGTCGGGTTCCAGGCTGCCCAGTCGGATCCGCTGGATCCCCTCCACCCCGGCGGCCTTTTCGATCAGCTCGGTGAGGCTGGCGCCGTTATCCTGCCCGTAGCTGGGCAGGTTGATGCCGGAAAGAACGGCCTCCCGGTAGCCTTCCTTGGCCAGGGCCTCCAGCTCCCGCAGGGTGCTTTCCACCGGCCGGCTGCGGGCGCTGCCCCGGGCCCGGGGAATAACGCAGTAGGCGCAGCGGCGGTTGCAGCCGTCCTCTACTTTTACAAAGGCCCGGGTGTGGCCCTCAAAGCGGTCAATGGGCAGTTCCTCAAAAACCTCCTCCTTCCGGTGGGGGGTAATGGCAATGACCCGCTCGCCGGTTTCCAGCGCTTTCTGGATATGCAGGGGCAGGCTGGCCCGGTCGGTGCTGCCGGTGACCACGTCCGCTTCGGTCATGGCGGCGGCTTCCTCCGGGAAGGCCTGGGGGTAGCAGCCGGTGAGCACCGTGACCGCGCCGGGATTGGTCCGCTTGGCGCGGCGCAGCCATTTCCGGCTTTTCTGGTCGCCCCCGGCGGTGACGGTGCAGCTGTTCACCACGTATACGTCCGCCTCTTCTTCGGGGCCTGCCAGGGTATAACCCCGATGCAGAAAAAGCTGCTGCAGGGCCCCGGTCTCATTCTGATTGACTTTACATCCCAAAGTATAAAAACTGATTCGCATGAAAAATAGTTCCTTCCGCAGCGCCGCTCGCCCTGGAAAGGGCACCTTAAAGCGCTGACGTCCTTTTTTGTTTTTATTATACCAGAAACAGAGCCAAAGCCAAAGCGGCCCGGCCCCAAAAGAGAAAATATTTTCCGGGCCGGGCGCATATAGATAGCAGGGAAATCGCAGAGAGGGGAAGGAGCCATGAAATACCGTATGCTGACAAAAGTTCTGGCGCTGACGCTGGTGGGTACAGCCCTGTTTTCCGGAATTTGCACCCCCTTGGCCGAGGGGGAGGAGAGTCGCTTTGCCATGCCGTCTTTGGATGTGCCTTGCCGGGCGGCCATTCTGGTGGAACAGACCACCGGGACCGTCCTGTTTGAAAAGGAGGCAGATACCCCCATGCCGATGGCCTCCATCACCAAGGTGATGACCCTGCTGCTTACCTTTGAGGCACTGGAATCGGGCAAGGTGAGCCGGGAGGACCTGGTGCCGGTGAGCGAGCATGCCTATGATATGGGGGGCAGCCAGATCTGGCTGGAGCCCGGGGAGCAGATGACCCTGGATGAGATGCTGCGGGCCATCTGTGTGGCCAGCGCCAACGATGCGGCCGTGGCGGTGGCCGAGTACATCGGCGGCAGTGAGGGCGCTTTTGTGGAGATGATGAACAATAAGGCCGCCCAGCTGGGGATGACCAACACCCACTTCATGAATGCCTGCGGACTGGATACAGCAGACCACTATTCCACTGCCCGGGACATTGCCCTGCTCAGCCGGGAGATGCTGAACAACCACCCGGAAGTAACCGAGTACACCACCATCTGGATGGACAGCCTCAGAGGCGGCCAGACCCAGCTGATCAACACCAACAAGCTGCTCAAGCGGTACCAGGGGATCAATGGCCTCAAGACCGGGACCACCAGCGGCGCGGGGGTCTGCATTTCCGCCAGTGCCGAGCGGGAGGGGCTCAAGCTGATCGCGGTAGTACTGGGCAGTCCTTCCAGCGAGGAGCGCTTTGCCTCGGTCACCACCATGCTGGATTATGGGTTTGCCAATTTTGAGGCGGCAGCGCTGCCCCAGGCCCCGGATGTACCCGGTACCATCCCGGTGAGCCGGGGCGAAGAGGAGCAGGTGGGGCTTTCCTACAGCCTGCCTGACAGCTTTTTGCTGGCCAAGGGCGAAGGGGCCGCCCTCAATTGCCGGGTCCAGCTGCCCGAAAGCCTGGAAGCGCCCCTGGAAGAAGGCCAGAGCGTGGGCAGCGTACAGGTGTATACCGGCGAGACCCTGCTGGGCGAATACCCCATCACAAGCGCAAATTCCGTGAAAAAGCGCAATATTTCCACCGGACTGCGCTGGCTGTGGCAGGCGGCAAAAACAGGGTGATTTTTTTGGTAGACCTGTCAAAGTGGTATCTTTCACCTTGACAGTTCCCCCCGGAAAAGGGTATATTAAATGTAATAAAAAACTTATGTTCCGGGGGGATAAATATTATGGGCGTGCGGTACAGCGCCAAGTATCTTAAGAAGTTTATCCAGGACGAGGAATACAAAAATATCTATTCGCAGGTAAAGACTGCCCATGAGCTGCTGGAGAGTAAAACAGGCCCCGGCAGCGATTTTTTAGGCTGGACAACCCTGCCCCGCGATTATGATAAGGAAGAATTCGCCCGCATCAAAGAGGCGGCCGCCAAGATCCGGCAGGATTCCGACGTGCTGCTGGTGGCAGGCATTGGCGGCAGCTATCTGGGTGCCCGTGCCGTCATCGAGGCCTGTAAGGGCCTGATGCACAACGAGTTGGACGGCGGCCTCAAGATCCTGTTCTGCGGCAATTCCATCAGCCCCAGTTATCTGCAGGATATCATGGATCAGTGCCGGGGCAAGCGCTTTTCCATCAACGTCATCTCCAAATCCGGCACCACCACCGAGACGGCTCTGGCCTTCCGGGTGCTGCGTCAGCTGCTGATCGAGGAGATGGGGGAGGAAGAGGCTTCCAAACGAATCTACGCCACCACCGACCGGGCCAAGGGAACCCTGAAGGAGTTGGCCGACGCCGAAGGATGGCCCACCTTCGTGGTGCCCGACGATGTGGGCGGCCGTTACTCGGTGCTGACGGCGGTGGGTCTGCTGCCCATTGCCTGCGCCGGCTGTGATATCGATGCCCTGATGCAGGGCGCCGCGGATGCCATGGAGCAGTTCTCGGTGCTCAGCCCGGAGAACGACGCTTACAAATATGCCGCGGCCCGGAACATCCTGTACCGCAAGGGCAAGGCCGTGGAACTCACCGCCTGTTTTGAGCCCGCCTTCGCCATGATGAACGAGTGGTACAAGCAGCTGTTCGGGGAGAGCGAGGGCAAGGATCAGCGGGGGCTGATGCCCACCAGCTGTGTCTTCTCCACCGACCTGCACAGCATGGGCCAGTTTATTCAGGATGGCGGCCGTGTTCTCTTTGAGACCATGGTGGATGTGAAAAAGCCCGCCCGGGATCTGTTCATCAAGAGCCTGCCCAGCAACTTTGATGGGCTGAACTTCCTGGCCGAGCAGAACATGAGCGTGGTGAACCGCAAGGCCATGGAGGGCACCATTCTGGCCCATAACGATGGTGGCGTGCCGGTGGGCATCATCGAGGTGGACAGCCTGGATGAATACAACATCGGCAATCTGATCTACTTCTATTGGCGGACCTGCGCCATCAGCGGCTATCTGCTGGGAATCAACCCCTTCGACCAGCCCGGCGTGGAGAGCTACAAGAAGAATATGTTCGCCCTGATGGGCAAGCCCGGCTATGAGGACCGCAAGGCCGAGCTGGAGGCAAAACTCAACTAATCGTCCCGCACTGTGGGTGCGAAATGGCCGGCACATCCGTGCCGCCTGTAAAATACAAGGAGGTTAACCCCTATGATGAAACTTATCGTTGGAAGCAAAGGCTCCGGCAAGACCAAGACCATGGTGGATATGATCAACTCTGCAACCAAGACCACGGCCGGCAATGTGGTTGTGATCGAGAAAGGCATGCAGCTTACCTATAACATCGACCACAAGGCTCGCCTGGTGGACCTGGCCGATTACAAGATCAGCGGCTACGAGATGTTGTACGGCTTCGTGGCAGGCGTTCTGGCCGGCAACTACGACATCACCGAGCTGTTTGTGGACGGCATGATCCGCGTGGGCGGCGACGACCTGGAGGCCCTGGGCAAGACCCTGGACGCCATTGCCGCCATCGCCGGCGATTCCACCGAAGTGGTGGTGACCATTTCCGCCGAGGAATCCGCCCTGCCCGAGAGCGTGAAGAAATACCTGTAAAAAGGCAGAAGAACCAAAAAATCCGGTGGTTTTGCGCCGGATTTGGGAGCGGGGACCAAAATTTTGGTCCCCGCTCTGTTTTGGGGTTGACAAACAAACCCGAATTGCTTATACTTGTAAGGCAACCTTTTGAGGTGGTACTATGCAATTCGACCTGCTTAAGTTTTTCCGGACGGCTACCAAGCCGTATCAGACGGAATTTTCAGTGGATCTTTCCGGACAGGATTTCCCGGGTTATCAGGTGCCCAAGGCCGTGACCGCACGCTTTGAGGCTGACCTGGAAGGGGATCTTCTGCGCGTGGAACTCTCGGCAGGCGCCGAAGTGGTGGCCGAGTGTGCCCGATGCCTGGCCCCGGTGCAGGAGCTTTTCACAGTGGAAAAGACCTACACCCTCAAGGAACGGGAACTGACCCAGGAAGACAACGATTTGCCCATCGACCTCAAGGGTGTTCTGGATCTGGACGAGCTGGTTTATCAGGAACTGGTGCTGCAGATCCCCACGGTGCTGCTTTGCAGCCCGGATTGTTTGGGACTATGCCCGGTATGCGGGAAGAAAAAAGGGGCAGGATGCACCTGCCAGGAATCGGAAGATTCCGCCCCCGCAGATCCCCGGCTTAGTATATTGCGACAACTGCTGAATTGATTTTCACATCGAGGAGGTGCTAAATAATGGCAGTACCCAAGAGAAAGGTTTCCAAGGCACGGCGTGACAAGCGTCGCTCCTCTGTGTGGAAGCTCGAGGCTCCCGCTCTGGTCAAGTGCAGTCAGTGCGGCGAGTATAAACTTCCCCACCAGGTATGCGGCAATTGCGGCTACTACAAGGGCAAGGAAATCGTCAAGAAGGAAGCCTGATCGGGCTTTCGCGCAAAGGGGAAGGCTTGCCTTCCCCTTTTTTCTTTGCGCTCACAGGACAGACAGAAAGGGGGAAAACAGAGATGGCGATCCGGGTCAAGGCGGTGGAAGAAGGCTCGCCGGCCGAACAGGCAGGGATCCAGCCCGGCATGCTGCTGCTGGAGGCGGATGGGAATCCCCTCAATGACATGCTGGATTATGAATTCTACACGGCGGCCTCCCGCATCCGGCTGAAGGTGCGCCCGCAGGAAGGGCAGGAGCAGGAGCTGTGGGTGGAGAAGGAGGAGTACCAGCCGCTGGGCTGTGACTTTGAAACCTACCTGATCGACGAAAAGCATTCCTGCGCCAACCATTGCATGTTCTGCTTTATCGACCAGCTGCCCAAGGGGATGCGGCCTACCCTGTATTTCAAGGATGATGATGAGCGGCTCTCCTTTTTATACGGCAACTATATCACCCTTACCAATCTGAGCCCCCATGAGGTGGAGCGCATCAAAAAGATGCATATTTCCCCCATCAATATCTCGGTGCATACCACCAACCCGGAACTGCGGGTGCGGATGACCGCCAACAAGAGGGCGGGGGAGGTGCTGGCCTACCTGAAGGATTTTGCCAAGGCCGGTATTTCCATGAACTTTCAGCTGGTGGTCTGCCGGGGAATCAACGACGGGCAGGAGCTGAGAAATACCCTGCGGGATCTGCTGGCGCTGGGGGATGAGGCGGTGGAAAGCATTGCCGCCGTCCCCATCGGGCTCACCCGCTACCGGGAACATCTTTATCCCCTGATCACCTACGATGCCCCCACCGCTGCCGGGGTCCTGGAGATCCTGGAAGAGGCAGGGGAGAAGTGCCTGGCGGACTGGGGCCGGCGGGTGGTGTTCCCCGCCGACGAATGGTATTTGCAGGCGGGCCGGCCTTTGCCGGACTATGATTTTTACGAGGATTTCGTCCAGCTGGAAAATGGCGTGGGCATGTGGAGAAAGTACCGGGAAGAGTTTTTGTGGGAACTGGAATCGGCTCCGGCACCCCAAAAGCCCCTGGAATGGGATCTGGTCACCGGTACCCTGGCAGCGCCCCTGATCCGGGAAATGATGGGCAGGGTGGAGGCCGAATGGCCGCAGGTGAAGATCCGGGTCCACCCGATCCAAAACGATTTCTTTGGCGGGAACGTGAGCGTGGCCGGTCTGGTCACCGGCCAGGATATCCTCAGCCAGTGCAGGGGCCGTTTGAGCGGCCGGCTGCTGGGCATCCCCGAAGTGATGCTGCGGGATGAGGGGGATATGTTCCTGGATGACATGCCCCTGACCCGGCTGGAAGAGGAGCTGGGGAGGCCGGTGCGTGTGCTGCCCTGCCAGGGTGCGGAAAATTTGCGCGCCTTACTGGAAGGATAAGGCTTCCGGGCGTATAATAGAAAACAAGGAAACAGTGAAGGAGGGCGAGCCCTATGGCAAAACCCATTGTAGCGGTGATTGGCCGGCCCAATGTGGGCAAATCAACGCTTTTTAACAAATTGATCGGCCAGCGCCTTGCCATTGTGGAAGATACCCCCGGCGTTACCCGGGACCGGATCTTCGGCGACTGCGAGTGGCGGGGCCATAAAATGCTGCTGGTGGATACCGGCGGCATCGAACCCAGCATTGATGACGGCCTGCTGGCCCATATGCGGCAGCAGGCCCAGCTGGCCATCGATTCGGCGGACTGCATCATCATGGTCTGTGACCTGAACAGCGGAGTGACTCCCCAGGATCAGGATGTGGCCGCCCTGCTGATGCGCAGCGGCAAGCCGGTGGTGCTGGCGGTAAACAAGTGCGACAAGGTGGGCGAGCCTCCTATGGAGCTGTATGATTTTTACAGCCTGGGCCTGGGCGAGCTGATCCCGGTATCCAGCATCCACGGCCATGGCACCGGTGATCTGCTGGACGCGGTGTGCGAGCACCTGGATTTTTCCGGGGAGGAAAACCCGGAGGAGGACCGGATCTCGGTGGCGGTGATCGGCCGGCCCAATGTGGGCAAGTCCAGCCTGGTGAACTATATCCTGGGCGAGGACCGGATGATCGTGGCCAACGAGGCAGGCACCACCCGGGACGCCATCGACAGCCCCATCGACAACGCCTTCGGCAAATTCATCTTTACCGACACGGCGGGCCTGCGCAAAAAAGGCAAGGTGGAAAGCGGCGTGGAGCGCTTCAGCGTGCTGCGCAGCCTGGCCGCTGTGGAGCGCAGTACCGTCTGCGTCATCCTGATCGATGCCACCGAGGGCTTTACCGAGCAGGACAGCAAGGTGGCGGGATATGCCCATGAGCAGGGCAAGGCCTGCATCATTGCGGTGAACAAATGGGACCTGGTGGAAAAGGACGGCCGCACCATGGATTCCTACCGCAAAAAGCTGCAGGATGACTTCAGCTTTATGTCCTATGCGCCCATCCTGTTCATCAGCGCCAAGACCGGCCAGCGGGTGGATAAGCTTTTTGAGATGATCCGCTATGTGGACGAGCAGAATGCCCTGCGGGTGCCCACCGGCGTTTTGAACGAGCTTCTGGCCCGGGCCACTGCCCGTGTGCAGCCCCCCAGCGACAAGGGCCGCCGGCTGAAGATCTTCTATATGACCCAGGCTTCTACCCGGCCGCCCACGTTTGTCTGCTTTGTGAACCGGAAGGATCTGTTCCATTTCTCCTACCAGAGATATCTGGAAAACCAGATCCGGGAGACCTTCGGGCTGGAAGGTACGCCGGTTCGCATTGTGGTGCGGGAACGGGGCGACGGAAGCACCCGGTAAAACCAAATATGCAGCGGCCCCCGCGGCGGAGATTGGGAGAGACGCAGGGCCGGATAAAAAAGGGAGTTGCCTTATGCTTCATATCCTCACTACCCTTGGCGTGATCGGCGGCGCCGATGGCCCCACCGCCATCTATGTCACCGCAGGCGGAGTACCGATGGGCTTTTTGCTGGCCTGTCTGGTCGGTTATCTGCTGGGCAGTATCGATTTCGGCATTCTGGTAAGCAAGTACCTGTACCACGATGACATCCGTGCCCATGGTTCAGGCAGTGCCGGCATGACCAACATGCTGCGCACCTTCGGCAAGAAGGCCGCGGCCCTCACGGCCCTGGGCGATGTGCTCAAGGGCGTGGCGGCAGCGCTGCTGGGCGAGTGGCTGTTTGTTTCCCTGGTGCCCCAGCTGGAGCCGGTGTGCGGCGCTTATCTGGGCGGCGTATTGGCGGTGATCGGTCACCTGTTCCCCGTGTTCTTCCACTTTAAAGGAGGCAAGGGGGTTCTGTGTGCCGCGGGCGCCATCATTGCCACCGAGCCCCTGACCGTGCTGATCCTGTTTGTGGTCTTCTGTGTGCCTTTCCTGGCCACCCGGATCGTCAGCCTGGGCAGCATCTCGGCGGCGGTGGCGTACCCCATCTGCACTCTGCTGCTGGATCTGTACTTTGGCTACAACATCCAGACGGTGGTGGTGTCCACGGCAGGAGCCATAGCCATGGCGGCGCTGGTGATCTGGATGCACCGCAGCAATATCAAGCGGCTGCGGGAGGGTACCGAATATCGGTTTGGGCAAAAGAAAAAGTAACGGCGGGGCCGGTAGGCGGCCCTGCGGCAAAAGCTCCCCCTTCGGCCTGCGGACAGACGCCGGCTGCTGCGGGGGGCTTTTTTCAGCTTTTGGGAGGATTTCCTCACAATCTTCACATTTAAGAGATACAATACATACATTCTACATACATTCTGCAAATCAGTTAGGAGTGTGGCTTTCTTGATCAAGGTAGAGCACCTGACAAAGCGCTACGGCAACCATTATGCCATCGAGGATCTTTCTTTCACGGTGGAAGAGGGAAAAATCTACGGGCTTCTGGGCCCCAACGGCGCGGGCAAATCCACCACCATGAACATCATCACAGGGTATATCTCGGCCACCAGCGGCACGGTAACGGTGGACGGGTACGACATCCTGGAAGAGCCAAGCGCGGCAAGGGCCTGCATCGGATATCTGCCCGAGATCCCGCCCCTGTATATGGATATGACTCCCCGGGAATATCTGAATTTTGCCGGTGAGCTGAAGGGAATGAAAAAAGCCGCCCGGAAAGAGCAGATTCAGCGGGTCATGGACCGCACCGGCATTGCCGAGATGGCGGATCGGCTCATCAAGCACCTTTCCAAGGGCTACAAACAGCGGGTGGGCCTGGCCGGCGCCCTGATGGGCAGCCCCAAGGTCATCATCCTGGACGAACCCACCGTGGGCCTGGACCCTGCCCAGGTGATCGGTATCCGGGAACTGATCCGGGATCTGGGCAAGACCCATACCGTGATCCTTTCCAGCCATATTCTGAGCGAAGTGCAGGCAGTCTGCGATCAGGTGCTGATCATTTCCGGCGGCCATCTTACGGCTCAGGGCACCCCGGAAGAACTGAGCCAGCGGCTCAGCGGCAAGACTGCCCTGAACCTGACTGCCCTGGGCAGCCTGGAAAAGGTGCGCGCTGTGGTGGAAGGCGTGGAGAAGATCGGCGGGATCCTGGAAGCCCATGAAGAAAACGGTGAGACCAGCCTGAAGGTGGAGATTCCCTCCGGGCAGGATCTGCGGGCCGAATTGAGCGCTGCCCTGGCAGGGGCCGGCTGCCCGGTGACCGCACTGGCCACCGAGACCCTCAGCCTGGAAGATATTTTCCTGCAGCTGACTGAAGGGGAGAACGCTGCCGGGCAGCAGGAAGAGGAGCCTGCGGCAGCTGACCAGGAGCAGGAGGAGGAAACGAAGGAATGATCGCGATTTATAAACGGGAGCTGAAAAGCTTTTACGGCGGCATGATGGGGTATCTGCTGGATGCCTTCTTTATCCTGGTGGGCGGGCTGTACTTCACTGCCGTCAACCTGCAGGGCGGGTATTCGTATTTCTCCTATACCCTGTATAACACCTGCTTTGTTTTTCTGATTTTTGTGCCGGTGCTCACCATGCGCAGCTTTGCCGAGGAACGCCACAACAAGACCGACCAGCTGCTGCTCACCAGCCCGGTATCCCTGGGGCGGATCGTGATGGGCAAGTACCTGGCCCTGATGACCGTGTTTGTCCTGCCTTTGGCGGTGCTTTCGGTCTGCCCGCTGCTGCTGAGGATCGGGGGCGAATTCTCCAACCTGAGCAACTACTCGGCGATTTTCGGGTATTTCCTGCTGGGCGCGGCCTGCATTGCCATCGGGATGTTTGTATCCAGCCTTACCGAAAACCAGATCATTGCGGTGCTGGGCACCTTTGCCATTCTGCTGCTCACCTACCTGATGAGCGGTATCCGCACCCTCTTCACCACCGGCAGCTCCCTGGCTCTCATTGTGTTTACGGTGCTGCTGCTGGTGATCAGCCTGCTGGTGGGCCTGAACAGCAAGAGCCTCAGTCTGGGCTGCATGGTCTTTGTCCTGGGCGGCGCAGTGCTTCTGGCGCTGTTCAAGCTCAAGAGCGCGGCCCTCACCACCGCTTTTTCCGGGCTGCTGGGCTATCTGTCCATCTTTGATCCCTTCCAGAACTTCGTGGGTGACCTGTTCAGCATCACCTCCATCGTGTATTATCTGTCGGTTGCAGGCCTGTTCCTGTTTTTGACCGGCCAGTCGCTGGAAAAGCGGCGCTGGAACTAAGGAAGGGAGCCTGGAACGATCATGAAGAAATTTGATTTCCCTAAAAAATCCGCCGAAAACGGCGAAAAGGTCAAGAACACCAAAACCTTCCGGATCGGCGCGGCCAGCAGCCTGCTGACCATCTTCGCCATTGTGGCGGTGCTGCTGATCAACCTGGTGGTAGGGGCAATTCCGGCCCAGTACACCGAGCTGGATGTGAGCGCAAGCCGGCTGTTTGAGCTGAGCGATACCACTCTGGAACTGCTGGATGGGCTGGACCAGGATGTGACCATCTACTATCTCTGCCAGACCGGGTCGGAAAACGATATCATCGTGAACATGCTGAACCGGTACGCCGGCGCCAGCAGCCATGTGAAGTGGGAGCAGAAAGACCCGGCGGTCTATCCCACCTTTGCCAATCAGTATGGGGCCGAGACGGCTTCCATGGGCAGCACGGTGGTGGTGTGCGGCGACACCTATAAGGTGATCGACGCCACCGACTATTACAACTATGATTATGACTACAACTACGGGCAGTTCAAGGCCACCAGCCTGGATGCGGAGAACCAGTTCAGCAGCGCCATCCAGTATGTGACCAGCAAGACCGGCGAGTTCCCCAAGATCTATCAGCTCACCGGCCATGGTGAGACCAGCCTGTACGGCAGCCTGACCGCCGCCATGAACACCCAGAACATGGAAGTGGAGGAACTGGGGCTGCTCAGCGTCAGCGAGATCCCCGAGGATGCGGACGCCATTGTGATCAACAGCCCGACGGTGGATTATACCGAGGCGGATATCGCCATTGTGCGGGATTACCTGGAACAGGGCGGCAGCCTGCTGGTGACCACCAATGCCCGGGTATCTACCCCCAATCTGGAAGCTCTGCTGGCGGAATACGGGATGACCGGCATTGAGGGCCTGGTGGTGGAAGGGGATTCTTCCCACCATATGCGGGGCTATGCCCATTACCTGATGCCCACCATCACCTCCACCGATGTGACCCAGGACATTGCCGAGGGTACCTATCTGATGGTTCCCTTTGCCCGGGGCATCCAGCTGAACAATGAGCTGGAAAACGTGAAGGTCACGGCTCTGCTGGATACTTCCGATTCCGCCTACAACAAAGCCCAGGGCGTGAATGCCGCCACCACCGAGAAGGAGGATGGTGACACCGACGGCCCCTTCACCCTGGCGGCTCAGTCGGTCAAGACCCTGGATGACGACACCCAGGCCAAGATCATCTGGATCAACAGCGGCGATATGCTGGCAGCGGATGCGGATACCATGGTAAGCGGCGCCAACGGCACCTTTGCCCTGGGCTGTGTCACCTGGCTCACCGATGCAGAATCCACCGTTCTGGTGGGGGCCAAGAGCCTGGAAACCGAGACCCTGGTATTCACCGGCGGCCAGATCGCCACCATGGGCCTTACCTTCATCGTGGTGATCCCCCTGGTGATCCTGGTGGCCGGAGCGGTGGTAGTGATCCGCCGCCGGGCCCGGTAAGAAAGGAGGCCGGCGCGTATGAAAGCCAAAAAAAGAGCCCTGATCGGCATGGCGGTATGTCTGGTGGTGCTGGCCGCCCTGCTGGCGCTGGTTACCTGGATGAACAGCCAGGAAAAGGACAGCGGGGAAGAGACCATCTATATCACCGATTTTGAATCCTCGGCCCTTTCCACCATCACCTATACCTTTAACGGACACACGGTGGAGCTGGTGTATGATGCCGAGGCCCAGGCATGGCATTTGAAAGATCTGCCGGATCAGCCCCTGCAGGCCACCCTCACGGGCAACATGGCCTCGGCGGTGAGCGCCATGAAGGCGAAGCGCCAGCTGGAGGATGCGGGGAATCTGAGCCAGTACGGGCTGGATGCGCCCTCCTTCACCGTCACTGCCACCGCCGGGGAGGAGACCCATACCTTCCTCTACGGGAACCAGAATCAGATGACCCAGGACCGGTACCTGATGCTGGAAGGCAGCGATGCCGTTTATACGGTGGATGAGACCATGTATTCCGCTTTCCAGTACGCCCCCGAAGACCTGTTTGAGGAAGAAGAGGAGGAGAGTACTTCCTCCGAGACTTCTGAGGAGCAGGAGACGGCTTCCTCGGCAGCGGATTCGGCGGCTTCTTCCGAGGCTGTTTCCTCGGAAAGTGCCTCCTTTGAGGCCGCTTCTTCCGGGAGCACCTCTTCTGAGGCGGTCTCCTCCGAGAGCGCTTCTTCCGAATCTGCTTCTTCCCAGAGCAGTTCTTCGGACGCGGCCTCTTCCGCAGCTTCCAACTGACAAAAGCAAAGAGCCGGCGAATTTTCGCCGGCTCTTTTTATGCCAGAAAGCACCTGGGAGCAGGACCCCGGCTCAAAGGGTATATTCGATTTCCTTATCCAGGCAGCGATATTGCAGTGCCTCGGCGATCTGGCTCTCGCCAATCACGTCGGCGCCGGCCAGATCGGCAATGGTGCGGCTCACTTTCAGGATCCGGTCATAGGCCCGGGCCGAGAGTCCAAGGCTCTGGAAGGCGCTCCTCAGCAGGGTCTCCGCGCCCTTGGTGAGGGGGCAGAACCGGCGCAGCAGCCCGGCGGGAATATGGGCATTGCAGGAAAAGCCCAGCCCCTCATATCGCTTTTGCTGGATCAGGCGGGCCGCCGTCACCCGGCTTCGGATCGAGGCGCTGTCCTCGCCGCCCTGGCGGCTGGCCAGGGCTTCGTATTCCACCGGTTCCACCTGGATATGCAGGTCGATCCGGTCCAGCAGAGGGCCGCTGACCCGCTGCCGGTAGCGGGCCACCGCATTGGGCAGGCAGGTGCAGGGATGGGTGGGGTGCCCCAGATATCCGCAGCGGCAGGGGTTCATGGCCGCAATCAGCATGAACCGGCTGGGGTAGGTGACGCTCCCGCTCACCCGGCTCACCGTGACGCTGCCGTCCTCTAGGGGCTGGCGCAGCACTTCCAGCACATCCGATTTGAATTCGGGCAGTTCGTCCAGGAACAGCACTCCGTTGTGGGCCAGGCTTACCTCACCCGGCCGCAGATTGGTCCCGCCGCCGGCAAGAGCGGCGGCGCTCACGGTATGGTGGGGACTGCGGAAGGGCCGGCGGCAGGCAAGGCCGCTGCCGGAGGGCAGCAGATGGGCCACCGAATAGATCTTGCTGGTCTCGATAGATTCTTCCAGGCTCAGGGGAGGCAGGATGGAGGGCAGCCGCTTGGCCAGCATGGATTTGCCGGTGCCCGGCGGGCCCACCATCAGGGCGTTGTGTCCCCCTGCGGCGGCAATCTCCAAGGCCCGGCGGGCCAGCAGCTGACCGTGCACGTCCCGGAAGTCGGGCAGATCTTCCCGGTATTGGGGCAGAAAAGGGGTGGGCGGCTGAGGCTGCAGAAGCTCCTGTCCCCGCAGGTGGGCCGCCAGCTGGGCCACACTGTCCAGCGGGTAGACGGTGAGCCCCTCGGCAGCCGCCGCCTCCGCCGCATTGGGCCGGGGGACAAAGAATTCAGTAACCCCGTTATCCCGGGCGGAGAGAGCCATGGAGAGCACCCCCGCCACCGGACGCAGGCTGCCGTCCAGGGAGAGCTCCCCCGCAAAAGCCTGGGAGAGGGGAGGGGTGGGCAGCTGGCCCCCGGCGGCCAGAATGGCCAGCAGCACCGGGAGGTCATAGACCGGGCCGGTTTTGCGCACGTCGGCCGGGGCCAGGTTTACCGTGATCCGGCTGACCGGCCAGGTATATCCCAGATTTTTCAGGGCACTGCGCACCCGGTCGCCGGATTCTTTTACGGCACTGTCCGGCAGGCCCACCAGGGAAAAACTGGGCAGCCCGCCCGACAAATCCGCCTCGGCGTGTACCAGGAACCCGTCGATCCCCCGCACGCCGAAACTGGCTACCTTTGCGAACATCCGGCCCGCTCCTTTCTGCATAAAAATCCATTGTTTTCAGTATAGCCTTTGGGGCGCGTTTTCACAAGTCGGAATTGACAAGCAAAGGCGCATGAATTATCATATACCCATAGTGACCTTGCCCAATTTTGTGAGAAATTTTGAAAAGCAGGTGTAAAATATGTATAAAAAAGAATATGAGCGTTGGTTGACTTCGAAACTTGACGACCCGGATCTGGCCCCTGAGCTGGAATCCATCCGGGACGATGAGGAAGCAATCAAGGACCGGTTTGCCGTCTCCCTCAAATTCGGCACCGCAGGCCTGCGCGGCGTGCTGGGGGCAGGAACCAACCGGATGAATGTGTATGTGGTGCGCCAGGCTACCCAGGGCCTGGCCAACTGGGTCAAGACCCAGGGCGGCAGCCAGTGCGTGGCCATCAGCTACGACAGCCGCATCAAGAGCGATCTGTTTGCCCGCAGCGCTGCCCAGGTGCTGGCCGCCAACGGCATCCAGGTGCGCATTTACAAGGCCCTGATGCCGGTGCCGGCCCTCAGCTTTGCCACCCGCTACTACCACTGCAACGCGGGCATTATGGTTACCGCCAGCCATAACCCGGCCAAGTACAACGGGTACAAGGCCTACGGGCCGGATGGCTGCCAGATGACCGACGAGGCCGCCGGGGTGGTGTATGCCGAGATCCAGAAGACCGATGTACTGAGCGGCGCCAAGCTCATGAGCTTTGAAGAGGGGATGACTGCCGGCCTGATCCGGTATGTGGAGGATGACTGCATCGAGGCCCTGTACGACGCCATCAAGAGCCGCCAGGTGCGGCCGGGCCTTTGCGCCCAGGCGGGGCTCAAGCTGGTCTACAGCCCCCTGAACGGCAGCGGCCTTGTGCCGGTCACCCGGATTCTGAGTGACATCGGCATCACCGATGTGACCATCGTGCCCGAGCAGAAAGAGCCGGACGGCAATTTCCCCACCTGCCCCTATCCCAACCCGGAAAT
Source organism: Allofournierella massiliensis (assembly GCF_021531255.1). GTDB lineage: Bacteria > Bacillota > Clostridia > Oscillospirales > Ruminococcaceae > JAFBIO01. The sequence goes on from NZ_JAFBIO010000001.1 coordinate 196,322, forward strand.
CTTTGAGGCCCTCCGCCTGGGGCTGGAGCTGGCCGAGAAGAACGGCGCCGACCTGATGCTGGCCACCGACCCGGATGCCGACCGGGTGGGCATTGCGGTGCGCTGCAAGGACGGCAGCTATCAGCTGCTCAGCGGCAATGAGGTGGGCGTATTGCTGCTGGATTACATCTGCGCCGGCCGGATCGAAAAGGGTACCATGCCCAAGGATCCCGTGATGTGCAAGTCCATCGTTTCCACCCCGCTGGCCGACGAGGTGGCCGCCCATTATGGGGTGGAGTGCCGCAACGTGCTCACCGGCTTCAAGTGGATCGGCGACCAGATCGCCAAGCTGGAAGAAAAAGGGGAGGAAGAGCGTTTCATCTTCGGCTTTGAGGAAAGCTACGGCTATCTGGCCGGCAGCTATGTGCGGGATAAGGACGCCATTGTGGGCAGCATGCTGATCTGCGAGATGGCCGCCTATTACCGCAGCATCGGTTCCTCTATCAAGGAAGAATTGGAGCGGATCTACCGGGAATATGGCCGTTACCTGAACCAGGTGGACAGCTTTGAGTTCCCCGGCCTTTCCGGTATGGACAAAATGGCCGCCATTATGGCCAGGCTCCGGGCTGAGTCTCCCAAGGAGATCGCCGGCTGCCCGGTGATCAAGGTGACCGACTACCAGAAACCGGAGGAGACCGGTCTGCCGGCAGCCAATGTGCTGATCTTCACCCTGGAAGGCGGCGCCACGGTGGTGGTGCGGCCCAGCGGCACCGAGCCCAAGGTCAAGGCTTACTACACCACCAAAGGCAAGGATCTGGCCGAGGCCCAGGCAAGAAAGGATGCTCTGGCCCAGGCCATGAAGCCCCTGCTGGATTGAGAAGAAAACCTACCCCGAACCAAGGAGGCAACCCATGATCGAACTGTGCTGGAAGGACCGCAAGCGCCATTTCGGGCTTCCCCTCTCCTTCACCAAATACAGCCTCAGCCAGGACCGGCTGTTCTATGAGAGAGGCCTGCTCAGCACCACCCTGGATGAGATCCAGCTGTACCGGGTGCGGGATGTGCGGGTCATCCGTACCCTGGGCCAGAAGATTTTTGGGGTGGGCACGGTCTGCCTGATCTCCAGCGACAAATCCTGCCCGGAGATGAAGCTGGAAAATATCAAGGATCCGATCCAGACCAAGGAGATCATTGTGAATCTGGTGAATAAGGCCCGCCTGGCCAACCAGGTCCGTTCCAGCGAGCTGCTGGATGAGCTGGGCGGCGATGATGACACGGATGGGGACGGCCTGGCCGATGCCCTGAAGGATTCCCGGGATCTTTTATAAAAAAGAATCCTTGACAAGCCCCCGCCGGGCTGGTATAATCTTAGGGCAATCGTTCCCAAGGCTGCTCCGCGGGCGTATGAACCGCGCTGGTAGCTCATATTGAAGGTTGTGATTGGGCGCATGGTTTCGCATGGCCCCTTGCAGTCATGATCAGAAAGAGGTGAATGAACAATGAAACAGGGTATCCATCCCAACTATGTGGATTGCACCATTACCTGTGCTTGCGGCAACGTGATTCAGACCCGTTCCACCAAGCCCACTATCCACGTGGAAATCTGCTCCAAGTGCCATCCCTTCTACACCGGCAAGCAGAAGCTGGTCGACACCGGCGGACGCGTTGATCGTTTCAACCGGCGTTTTGGTCTCAAGAAATAAGCTGTTTTGGCAACAGAAAGGCGGTTTGAGTTTCAAACCGCCTTTTTTCTGTTCCCTAAGAATAGATGGGAGGAGGAACCAGCATGGAAGATTACCGCACGGTGGAAGGCAGGGCCCGGGCGGAGCTGGAAGAAAAGCGCAGCCGCTTTATTGCCAGCCTGGCCTTTGCGGATACCGAGCAGAAGGCGCTGGATTTTTTGGCCGAGATCCGGGAAGCCAACCGGACGGCCCGGCACAATGTGTACGCCTATATCCTTCGGGAGGGCAACCGCACCCGCTATTCCGATGACGGCGAGCCCCCCAAGACCGCCGGCCTGCCGGTGCTGGAGGTGCTGACCCATGCCGGCCTTACCGACTGCGTCCTGGTGGTGACCCGCTATTTCGGCGGGATATTGCTGGGCACCGGCGGCCTGGTGCGGGCCTATTCGGGGGCGGCGTCCCTGGCGGTAAAAAGCGCCCGGGTGGTGACGGTGCGCTCCTGCGTGCGGGTAGAGCTGCGGGTGGAGTATTCCCTGTATGAGCGGGCGGCCCTTTTGTTCAGTGAGGCAGGGGCCAGGATGGAAGAGCCGGAATTCACCGATCAGGTGACATTGCGGGGGATTCTGCCCGAAGGGGACGAGCTGCCGCTGCTGCCTAAACTCACGGAATTGACCCGGGGCGGCCGGACCCTCACAGTGTCCCAACCCTTCCATACGGCATTTTGACAAAAATTTTTTTGACTTTTTAGAGGGTTTGACCTTGAAAAAGGCGTATAAAGAGGATGAAGAGCCAAAAAAAGGGGGCGAGGGCGTGACCATACGGGAAAGAACCGAGGAGATGGAGGAGGCCATCCTGTCTCCCCATGCGGCGCTCAGCCGCCGCAGCCGGGGCCGTCAGAGACCCGAGGAAGAGTGCCCGCTGCGGCCCTGCTTTCAGCGGGACCGGGACCGGATCATCCACTGCAAATCCTTCCGCCGGCTCAAACAGAAGACCCAGGTGTTCCTCTCCCCGGAAGGGGATCACTACCGTACCCGGCTCACCCATACCCTGGAGGTGGCCCAGATCGCCCGGACCATCGCCCGGGCCCTGCGGCTGAACGAGGACCTGACCGAGGCCATCAGCCTGGCCCACGACCTGGGGCATACCCCTTTCGGCCATGCGGGGGAGCGGGCCCTGAACGCCCTCAGCCCCGGCGGGTTTTCCCACTACTTCCAGAGCCTTCGGGTGGTGGACAGGCTGGAAAAGAATTTCCAGGGGCTGAACCTGTCCTGGGAGGTGCGCAACGGCATCGTCTGCCACACCAAGGGGGCCTGGGCCCAGACCTGGGAGGGGCGGGTGGTGCGCTATGCCGACCAGATCGCCTTTATGAACCACGATATTGAGGACGCCGTCACCGCCGGGGTGCTCCGGCCGGATCAGCTGCCCCGGGAGATCACCGATCTTTTGGGGAACACCAAATCCCGGCGGATCACCACCCTCATTACGGATCTGGTGGAGAACAGCCGGGAGGAGCTGGGGTTCAGCCCCGAGATCCTGGATGGCTTTCTGGCTCTGAAGGATTTCATGTATTCCACCGTCTATGTGGACGAGGTGGCCAAAAAGGAAGAAAACAAGGTACAGAAGATGATCGGGGAGCTGTATGACCGGTTGGTGAGCCGGCCCCAGCTGCTGCCGGAAGGTTTTCTGCATATTGCCTATCAAGAAGGGATTGAGCGGGCCGTGGTGGACTACATCAGCGGCATGAGCGACGAGTTTGCCACCCGGATGTTTGTGGAGCAGTTCGTGCCCCAGAAGTGGCATGTGCTGTAATGGGGCAGGGCCCCATGGGCAAGGAGGGAAGAACAGGTGATCCCGCAGGATTACATACAGGAAGTGATCCGCCGCACCGATATCACCGATCTGGTGGGCGGCTATGTGAATCTGAAACACAGGGGACGCACCCATACCGGCCTGTGCCCCTTCCACAATGAAAAGACGCCCTCCTTTGTGGTATATCCCGAAACCCAGAGCTTTTACTGCTTTGGCTGCGGGGTGGGCGGGGACGCCATCACCTTTGTCAAAAGGATCAACAACCTGGACTATGTGGAGGCAGTGCGGTTTCTGGCATCCCGGGCGGGAATGCCCATGCCCGAGGAGGACGACAAGGCCGGGCGGCTGCGCAGCCGCATTCTTTCTGCCAACAAGGACGCGGCCCGGTTTTATTACCAGCAGCTCAATGCCGATACGGAGGAGGCCAGGCTGGCCCGCCGCTATTGGCGGGGCCGGGGGCTGTCGGATGATACCATCCGCCGCTTCGGGCTGGGGTACGCGCCGGATGGATTCTCCACCGGCTACAAGTTCCTGCGCAGCAAAGGGTATACCGACGAGGAACTTCTGGAAGCGGGGCTCATCAAGCGCAGCCAGAAGGGAAATTTGTACGACGCCTTTTTCCATCGGGTCATGACCCCCATCTTTGATGTGAAGGGCAGCCTGATTGCTTTTGGCGGGCGGGTGCTGGACGATTCCAAGCCCAAATATGTCAACAGCCCCGAAACTCTGGTGTACAAGAAGAGCCGCACCATGTTTGCCCTGAACCTGGCCAAAAAGAGCGCCAGCAAGCGGTATATCCTCTGTGAGGGATATATGGATGTGATCAGCATGCACCAGGCCGGCTTTGATACGGCAGTCTGCGCCTGCGGCACGGCCCTCACTCCCGAGCAGGTCAAGCTGCTCAGCGAGTACGCCGAAGAGGTGGTGCTCTGCTACGACTCGGACGAGGCGGGCCAGAAGGCCACCGCCCGGAGCCTGGAGCTTTTTGCCAGCAGCCCCCTGCGGGTGCGGGTCTTAAAGATCCCCGGAGCCAAAGACCCGGACGAGTTTATCAAGAAGTACGGAAAAGAACGGTTTGCCGCCCTGTTTGACAAGGCGGACAACGCACTGGAATACAAGCTTGCCAAGATACGGGATAAATACGACATCGCCCAGGATTCGGGCAGGGTGCAGTATATCAAGGAGGCCATCGGCCTGCTGGCCGGCCCCATCAGCGAAACCGAGCGGGATGTGTATGCCGGCCGCCTGGCCGAAGAGACCGACGTGCGAAAGGAATCCATCCTGAACCAGCTGGACGGAGCCATCCGCCAGAACCGACGCCGGGCCAGCGCCGCCCGCAGCCGGGAACTGCTGCAGGAGGGGACGGCCGGGCAGATCCATCTGCCCTATGGCCCGGATGGGGCCAAGACCCTGGGGGTCGCCAACGCCGAGCAGCAGCTGGTGGCGGCTCTGCTGAAAAGCCCGGAATTCCTGCCCCGGGTGATGCAGCGGATCCGTCCCGAGCAGTTCCTGATGGAGGATATGCGCCAGAGCTATGAGGCCATCTGCCGCTGTGCCCGGGAAGGGGCAGCGCCCAGCCTTTCGGCCCTGGCCCAGGAACTGGACGACAAGCTGATGAGCACCCTTTCTCAGATGCTGGCAAGAAACCATGATGTGAGCCCCAGCCCGGCGGACCTGGAAATGTATATGGATCGGATGGAGCAGAGCGTGCCCAAGAGCAGCCAGGCGGGGAAGATGAGCAACGATGAAATTGAAAATTACTTAACCAGTATTTTGAATAAAAAGCAGAAAAAGAATTGACCAGACAAAGCAAAGGAGACCGAAACTATGGCAGAAAAGAAAAACGCTGTGCGGGAATTGGTGGAAACCGGCAAACGCAACGGCAACAAACTGACCGCCCGGGAGATCAACGACGCCATTGAGGAAAAGGGCATCGAGCTGGAAGACGTGGACAAGCTCTATGAGCTGCTGGAGCGCAACGGCATTGAGATTGTGGATGAGCCGGACCCCGACGCCGACAGCTTCACCCTTACCGAGGACAGCGTGGATCAGTTCGAGAGCGCGCTTTCTGCCGAGGGCGTATCCATCGATGATCCGGTGAAGGTCTACCTGAAAGAGATCGGCCGGGTGCCCCTGCTCACCAGCGAGGAGGAGATCCAGCTGGCCAAGGATATCCTTCTGGGGTCGGAGGCGGCCGCTTCCCTGAAAGAGGGCGGCGATTCCCTGGATGCGGATACGGCTGCCGAGCTGAAAAAGGCCGTGGCGGCGGGCGACAAGGCCAAGCGCCGGCTGTCCGAAGCCAACCTGCGTCTGGTGGTAAGCATCGCCAAGCGGTATGTGGGCCGGGGCATGCAGTTCCTGGATCTGATCCAGGAAGGCAACCTGGGTCTGATCAAGGCGGTAGACAAGTTCGACCATACCAAGGGCTTTAAGTTCAGTACTTACGCCACCTGGTGGATCCGCCAGGCCATCACCCGCGCTATTGCCGACCAGGCCCGTACTATCCGTATTCCGGTGCATATGGTGGAGACCATCAACAAGGTCAAGAAGGTGTCCAGCCAGCTGCTGCACGAAAATGGCCATGAGCCCACCGCCGACGAGATCGCCCAGGAGCTGGATATGCCGGTGGATAAGGTGCGGGAGATCATGCGGGTAGCCCAGGAGCCCGTGAGCCTGGAGACCCCCATCGGTGAGGAGGAAGACAGCCATCTGGGGGATTTCATCCCGGATGAGGACGCCCCCGTGCCCGCCGAGGCTGCCAGCCACACCCTGCTGAAAGAGCAGCTGGGCAGCGTACTCAAGACCCTGACCCCCCGGGAGGCCAAGGTGCTCAGCCTGCGCTTTGGGCTGGATGACGGCCGCCCCCGCACGTTGGAGGAAGTGGGCAAGGAGTTCAACGTGACCCGTGAACGGATTCGCCAGATCGAGGCCAAGGCCCTGCGCAAGCTGCGCCACCCCAGCCGCAGCAAGAAGCTGCGGGATTTCCTGGATTGATCGGCCTTGTATGTTAAGTAAAAAATTTTTTTCTGGACTTTTGTCGTTTTCAGCGTGATTTTTTCAAGTAAGTGAAAAAGTCAAAAACAAGCTTTTGTCGTTTTCTTTCAGTCGAAACGGCTATGTTCCAAAAATAAACACCTCCTCTTCGTGAAAGTATTGCCACCTTCACGAAGGGGAGGTTTTATTATGTTCAAATCAGCCTTCTATGTCCTCTGAATCGCTTGGGACCGTATGGACATCCGCTGCCTGCCGTATGACTGGAAATGGCGCTGTTCCACCCGTGTCCTTTCAGGCACCTCCACCATGTGCAGGCATGGGAATAAGGTACGTATTCATTGGCTCTTGCTCCCGCTTTTTTACAGGCGGGCGTATTGCGGAACCGTCAAGGCATATTCATCGCGATCTCCTTCAGACGGATTTCCCCGGCAGCGGAAACCAGCTTGGGATGATTATTTTATTTTATGTTGAGATAATCAATGATACAAGTGGGAAAACGTCAAAAAGACTCCCCCGGACAGCGGCCCTTCCGCCGTCCGGGGGAGTTGTGTACTTTCTGCTGTGATCGGTCTGCCCGGGATGCCGGCCTACAGCACAGCCAGCCTGCCCCGGCCGTGATCCTTCGCATGATAAAGCGCCTTGTCCGCCGCTTCATACAGCTGGTTGAAGGTCACTTCCGAGTCCACGATAACCATGCCCATGGAGATGCCCGCTCCGCCCTCCACCGATTTCAGGGTGATATTGACCTTATCGAAGATCTGCTGCGCCCGCTCCTGCAGCTGCGCGTCCGGCGTGTCCTTGTCAAAAAACAGCGCCGCCGCGAACTCGTCTCCGCCCATGCGGCAGGCACGGTCCTCCTTTCGCAGGGACATCATCAGCGTCTGCGCGGCCAGGATCAGAAATTTATCCCCGTTATGATGTCCGAAGGTGTCATTGTACTCCTTGAATCGGTCCACGTCGATCATCAGCATCATAATCTTGGACGTCCCCTCCAGAATCTTCAATTCCACATCACTGCGGAAGGCCGCGTGGTTCAGCAGGCCTGTCAGGGAATCCCTGCGATAGGTGCGCTCCCAGTACCGCAGCCGGACCTGCGCCTTGTTCTGCTCTGCAGCCGCCATCATCCGCATGGAATAAGTGTTGGTGATGTCAGCGATGATGATCTCCGAGCGTTCGGCACGCACAGCGGAATCGAAATACATTCTGCCGCAGCACAGCACGTAAATATCGGAGCCGTCTTTCCTCCGCAGCTTATGCTCCTGAAAGACCAGCGGGTCCTTTGCCAGGCTGGCGTCGGTCTGACACAGGTATTCTATGCGGTCCTCATCGGGGATCAGATCCGCCTGGATTATGGATCGCTGCCGAATATCCTCTGCCGAATACCCCGTCAGCTTTTCAAAATTCTCATCCACGGAGATAATGTGCATGGAATCATCCAGCAGATAGCGGCTGTGGATGATCGGATGGACATTGTGCCCGGTTTCTATGGCTTCATGGCCGGTGCTGCCCGGGTATTCCCGGAATGTCACCATGGCGGACTCCGGCTGCTCCCGGTCCTCCCGGACTTCCGGCGGCTCTTCTTTCAGGCTCTGAAGAAACTCCGAAACGATATAGGGATCAAACTGACTGCCCGCGCACCGCTTCAGCTCCTCCATGGCCTTCGGGACCGACATGGCCTGCCGGTAGGAGCGGTTGTTGATCATAGCGTCATAGGCGTCCACCACGGCGATGACTCTGGAGAGGAGCGGAATACTCTCCCCGCTGAGGCCGTCCGGATACCCCTTGCCGTCCCAGCGCTCGTGGTGGTGGAGGATGTCCTCCGCAATCCCTTTCAACTCCGTATTGCTGTTGGCAATATCGTAGCCCTTTCTCGTGTGGGAGCGCAGGATCGTCCACTCTTCTTCGGAGAGATTGCCCGGCTTGTTCAGAATTTCCAGGGGGATGCCGATCTTTCCAATGTCATGCAGCAGGCACAGAAGCGACAGGTTGCTCTGCTGGACGTCCGTCAGTTCGATCCGCTTTCCCAGCTTCTCTCCCATCATCTGCGTGCGCCGCACGTGGTGCTCCGTGTCGCTGTCGCACTCCTGCAGGGCCCGGATCAGGGATGTCAGCATTTCGGAGTGGATGGATTCCCGGTCCAGCAGCTTCTTAGCCCGCATGGCCTGGGACGCCGCGGAGATCGTCTGTACAATATCTGTTGACTCTTTTGTGAATAGGCTGACTGCGTACTGGATCTTGCCGGAGAAGTTCTCTTTGACCCGCTCCATGCACGCCTGCATCTCCGCCTCGCTGCTGTGGCTGCACAGGGCGATGAGGTGGGCCTCCACGCCCCGCACATAGTAGGTGCGCTTCGGAAAGTATTGGCGCATGGCATCCGCCAGCAGCTTGATTTTCTGGTCTCCCACGTGGTTTCCCATGGTACTGTTGACCACCGACAGGCTGTTGATGTCACAGATGGCAACCGCCGTAGGGCAGGGGAAAGTGCCCGGTTGGTCCCGGACGAGCATCCGGAAGCTGTCCATTGTCTGGAAGCCGGTCAGCAGGTCGGTCTCCAGCGCCGCGTCCGAAAACACGAACAGCTGCCCCAGCCGCTGGTCCTTCTCGTTTTTCAGGCTGCGGATATCGCACCGGAGGGGCCGGACCTCCCCGTCTTTTTTGACATAGCACTGCAGGGAAAAGCTGTCGTTCTCCGTCTCCGCATTCAGGGAAAGGTCATAGCAGTTCAGAAAGTCCTTCAACTTCGCGCATTCTTCTATCTGAATGCCGCCCAGGAGGTCATCGGCTCTCTTGTTGTGGAGGATCAGCTGATCGCGGTAATCGAACAGGACGATCCCCTGGCCGATATTTTCGAAGATGCTGGTTTTCAGGCTGTTCAGCATGCCGTGGGTGGAGTATTCAAAGCAGCTCCAATACAGCAAAAAGGCGGTCAGGCTGTATCCGCAGATGGAGTAGTCCAGCAGGTTATAGATGCTCAGGCCCGGCCAGTAGAGAAACACGCCGTTCACCGCAACGATTGTCACGATCCCCAGGATCACATAGCGGTACTGGGACCGGTATTCCCGGGGGATCCTCCGCAGCTTTCGGATCAGCAGCGCCAGGATCACCACCACCAGCGAATAGGTGAAGAGGAGGTGCATCCAGTACAGCGGCTTCATCTGATAGCTGTATTTGGCAATGTAGGTCACTCTCCGGACATAATGGATGGCAATTTCGCAAAAGGGGTTGACGGCGAACACCACCGCCTCAAAGGCCGCGTACAAAACCGCAAAGCCAATGGCCTGTTTCCCCGGCTTCGTAAAGTTCCCCCTGGTAAAATAGACGGTGAAGATGAGCAGGCAGATCAGCATGATGTCGATGTTGACAAAGTAAATGCTGGACATGACGGAGACGCAAAAATAGTCATTGTTCAGAATGCTGACCAGGTAACTGATGTCCACCACCGCCGCGCCTGCGCAGGCAAAGCCCAGATACCGCCCAATGGCGTTCTTCTTCAGGACGGATTTGACGGCCAGGACCACGTCAGCCAGGGCGATCACAATGGAAATTTTGATGTAGATATCCAGAAATGCTGCATGCATCCAAGATCCCGCCCTTTCGATGGTGATATTTTTCTGTTACAAAAGCACTTTTCAGTTACATTTATACAACAACTTTGTGAATTTATCAATACGTGCATTGGTATTATCTTTTTTTAAATGCTGCAAAACGGACCGTCCGGCGTCCCGGAAGGTCCGTTTTCCCTCAGGGCTCCACACCCTGGATCTCCAGCAGCTCCACCGCCGCCTGTCCCCGCTCCGTCAGGGCCATGCTGCCACGGCAGGGATAGGCCCCGTAGGCGGCGTAGTCGAAATTCACCAGCGGCAGGTCATAGTCCACCCGGATGAGCCGCTTCAGCTGCAGGCCAACGATGGCGGCACTGAAGTCCGCCGCCTCCTCCAGATAGACCGGCGTCTCCGAGTCCCACCGCCGGGCCACCGGCAGAAAGGGGATCTGGGCGAAGCGGCCCAGCAGCTCCACCTCCTGCTCCGTCAGCTCCAGCGCGCCGCCGCCGCAGCCGCCGCAGCTGCCGCAACTGCCGCAACTGCCGCAGTCATGTCCGCATCTCATCGCCGTCATCCTCCTTTTCCAGATCCTCGACGCAAATTGCAAGTGCAAGTTGGACACGTGCACGGTAGAACTTAGTGAATCAGAGCGTCGGTCAGGATGGAAGCCGCAGGCTTCCGTCCTGGGCGATGCTGCCGCAGCCTTCGGCTGCGTAAACAGAGTCGAGGAACTCGTCAAACAGTTCCTCCGGGGTGCGGTAGCCAAGCTTTTTGCGAGGCCGTCCGTTCAATTCATCAGCTGCAGCCAAGATATACTCAGCAGAGAAAGCCTCAATGGACACACCCTTCGGAACAAAGGTTCGAAACAGCCCGTTGTGGCGTTCGTTTTGGGGACGTTCCCACGAGGTGTAGGGATGCGCAAAGTAGACTGCACAGCCCCAGCTCTCGACCTGACTGAACGCAGAGAACTCTGAGCCGTTGTCCACGGTAATGGTCTTGAAGACCTGTGAGAACTTTTCTCCGAATTCTTCCCTGAGTGACTGCATGGCGTTCAGAACGGAGTCTGCATCCTTGCCGGGAATCCGGATGGCAATATAGTTCTCCGTTTTCTTCTCCAACAGGGAAGGACAACAGCCTCTTTGCCGCCCCTTTTGCCGACCACGGTGTCACCTTCCCAATGACCTTCCTCGATGCGCAGAGCCGCAATCTCAGGCCTCTGGGAAATGTCTGTGCCGAAGCTCTTCTTGTGTTCACGGGGCTTGGAGCCCTTGTGCTGCTTGCGTTTCATGGCTTCGGGCAGTTCTATCACAGACAAGTCAAGGCTGCCTGCCCAGACCTCATTGTAAAGCGTGTGGGTGCAGACCATCTCCTCTGCTGAAAACAGCCCGTGCAGACGAGCATAGCCGACGCAGGCATCCAAAGACCACTTGTGTTCTTTGACCTGTTCCATTATCCAGCGAATGAAGCGAGTGCAGTGACAAATTCGGTGTGGTTTCCGAGAACGCTTCCTGTTCGCCCTGTAGGCCGCTTCTCCACGCCTTGCCGAGTATCCGGGCTTCCTGCCCTTGCTGCTCTTTCGGGGTGGTGTGCCGCGCTTTAGCTCGTTCCCAACGGTGGTTGGTGAACATCCGATTGCTCTGGCAATGGCTCTGTTCGTGTAGCCAGCGTTCTTGAGATGCTGGATTGCGCCTCGTTCCTCTCGCTGTAAGTGCTGTCCTTTCTTGCGTTCTACCAATTCTGTGATATAATCTTGGCAGTCCATAGTGATTGTCCTCCCTTGGAAGAAGTTGTGTGCTAACTTCATTCTACCATGTGGGGAAAATCACTATGGATTTTTTCTTAGGTGTCCAACTTCATTTTACAATCGACCTTTGGAAATCTTTGTATGACTTTTAATGAAATTCATGGTGAATTGATGTTAAGAACAGACTAACTGAACAACTTATGATTAGTCACGGGGAATAGCTAAACGAAGCAGAAATCATAGTGGTTCTTGCCTCGTTTTATCTCCCCTAATGAATAAATCTACATTAGTCTGCCCTAACCTATTCTCCAGGAACACAAAAGGGAACTTGTAGTATATTTATAATGGTTTTTTTCCAATTCGTTGAGTAGCCGACGATGTAGGTGGGTTTTCGTTGAGGTCATACTTTCAAAACGACAAAATTCTTCTCTCTATCTAAATTATATATTTGACTTTCCTTTTTCAAAAGCGACAAAATGTCACAAAACTTTTTGTCGTTTTACGTGTACTCGAAATGTTTTGTCGAAACGACAAAAGTGTGCCATCCATTATTTCTCAAGGGTTTCAATGGTTCCGAAGTATTGTCGCTTATTTTCCACTTAACGAAAAATTTTCTATTCAACAAACCATACCGGAAGGAAAAAATTTCCTTCCGGCATTTTTGCTATTTAAAAAGGGAAAAAAGGATGCGCTTATAGTGGAAAGGGAGAAAAGAATGTGATAAAATGGTGAAAAAGAAAAGGGATCGGCCCTGGATCATCCGGAGGAACGAGAAATGAAGAAAAAAACAGCGGTTGTTTCACTGATATTGGGTACAGCTGCGGCCCTGGCTTTGTCGGGCTGCGGCACCATGACACCGGAAAAGCTGGCTGATAAGGTCAAAAAGGCAGTGGAGGAGACTCCCTACAGCCAGGCAGACGTGGATATGACCATGGATATATCGGCGACGGAGCCCACCACCGGGATCGAGATGGATCTGGGCATCCAGATAAACGGCCAGGTGCGGGTGAGCTATGAGCCGAATACGGTTTATGAAAACCTGGATCTTACCATGGAAATGATGGGCTTCCGGGTGCCCCTGAATGTGGAACTCTATGTTCTGGAAGAGGACGGGAAAACCGCGAGCTACAGCAACACGGAAGGCAGCTGGCTGCGGTCGGAAATCGATGCCTCCGCCCAGCAGGACGGGAGCCTTTCCATTGACATCTGGGCTCTGGACCCGGAACAGCTTTCCATTGATGAGGAAGTGACCGAGCTGGAAGGAAGCCCGGCGACCTGCCTGAAGGCGAATGTCACCGGCGAGGATGTTGCCCAGGCAATGAGCTTTTTGTTCAGCAGCCTGGAAGAGAGCGGCAGTCTGCTGGACGAGGGCATGCTGATGGATGAGGATGTGCAGGGATCTCTGGATGAGATTGATTGGGAAAAAATCTCCGCTCAGGTGACCACTTATGTGGACACGGAGACCTATCTGCCCATGCGGGAAGAAATTTCCATCAGCGGCTTGGATGAAGCCCTGGCAGGTATGGTGGGGAACAGCGATGTTTCCATCAACATCCGGCAGGCAAATGCCACGGTGAACTATACCTCCTATGACCCGGTGGATCCCTGCGTGCTGCCGGAGGGGGCCAAGGAACAGGCCGCTCAGAACGAGCGTCTGCTGGCCGGCAACCCGGATAACGGCGATGGCACCTTCACCATTCAGGAAGGCGGCTACTATGCCAATATCCAGGCCCCGGAAGGCTATGTGCTGGACTACACCAATTACGATGAGGTGGATTTCTACAGCGAGGAGCTGGACCGGCTGGTCTGCTATCAGATGTGGACGAGTGATGACCGCAACGATTTCTTCTTCTGGGATATGGTGGACCAGGCGGCCTACGAGTATACCGGAGATATGTTCGGCCCCGAACGGATGCCCAGCATCGAAATCGTGGATACTGCGAATTTCAGCTTTGCGTTGGACGGTTTTTCCTACCAGGGGAACTATGCCGGCTACAATTACTATGCCTGGACCAATGTGGATGAGGAATATTACAGCTGGGTACTGGTGAGCATCTACGACGGCGGTGATACCATGGATTCCTCCATCACCCAGGAGGAGATCCAGAGCCTGCTGGAGCAGGTGAACCCGTATCAGCTGCCGGCGGCGCAGGAGGAGATGGAAGACATTCTGGATCAGCTGGAGCTGTAAGAAGGATGTGTTTCCCCAAAATGCTTTGAAAACCATAGAAGGCCGGGCGGAACTTGCCAGTTCCGCCCGGCTTTTTCCTATGGGCAAATTGCCCGCAAGGAATGTCGAGGGCGCCAAAAAGCCCGGTGGGCAGGAGGGGACAGGGGAGAAAACCACTGCAAAAATGCACACGACCCCGGGCGTATCGCACTCGGAAAAAATCGGAACAAAAAGCCGGAAAATGGCTTGACACAGCCGTTTTAGGGTGGTATACTGCCATAGTATAGCAAAATGGATAAGAGCGCCCTTAAACATACCATTTGCACAAAAGATTTTGCAAAGTTTGTTAAAACTGCACAAACAACAGGGGAGCCCCCCGGTGTGTTTCAAGCGCTTTTCTCAAGATGGCAGTAAAAATAGAAAGAATAGGAGTGGTCGCTTTTATGATGAAGGTCAAGCCCGTGAAGCTCGGCAAAACCGAAAGAATGAGCTTTTCCCGCATCGATGAAGTCATCGGCATGCCGAACCTGATCGAGGTCCAGAAAAATTCCTACCAGTGGTTTTTGGACGAAGGCCTGAAAGAGGTGTTCAAAGACATCTCTTCCATCGGCGATTACACCGGCAACCTGGTGCTGGATTTTATCGACTACCGGCTGGATTCCAAGCCCAAGTATACCATTAAAGAGTGCAAAGAGCGGGACGTTACCTACGCGGCTCCCCTCCATGTCACTGCCCGCCTGCTGAACAAGGAGACCGGTGAGGTCAAGGAGCAGGAGATCTTCATGGGCGATTTCCCCCTGATGACCGATTCGGGCACCTTTATCATCAACGGCGCCGAGCGCGCCATCGTCAGCCAGCTGGTCCGTTCGCCCGGTGTCTTCTTTGGCGCCAGCTACGACAAGACCGGAAAAAAGCTGTTTACTGCCACCATGAACCCCAACCGGGGCGCCTGGCTGGAATATGAGACCGATTCCAGCGACGTTTTCTATGTCCGCATCGATAAGAACCGCAAGCTGCCCGTGACCGTGCTGCTGCGTGCCCTGGGCATGGGCTCCAACCAGCAGATCCTGGACTTCTTCGGTGAGGACGAGCGGATCCTGGCCACTCTGGAAAAAGATACCACCACCAACGAGGAAGAAGGCCTGCTGGAAACCTACCGCAAGCTGCGCCCCGGCGAGCCTCCCACGGTGGACAGCGCCCAGAGCCATCTGGCTGCCCTCTTCTTTGACGAGCGCCGGTACGATCTTTCCCGTTTCGGCCGCTATAAGATGAACAAGAAGCTCAGCCTGGCCCGCCGCATCGAAAACGGCGTGGCTGCCCAGGACGTGATCGCCCCCCTCACCGGTGAGATCCTCATCAGCAAGGGCGAGAAGATCACCCGCCCCATGGCAGAGGCTGCCGACGCCGCCGGCGTCAGCGTGGTCTGGCTGAATGTGGACGGCAAGGAAGTCAAGGTCATCACCAACGGCAGCGTGGATGCCCAGCCCTTCTTCAGCTTTGATGTGAAAGAGGCCGGCATCAACGAGCGCTGCAACTTCAGCCAGATCCGTGCCATCCTGGATGCCACCGACGACCCGGAAGAGCAGAAGAAGATGCTGGAGGAGAACCACGATAAGCTGATCAGCAAGACGGTCACCGTGGATGATATCTTCTCCTCCATCAACTACCTGAACGGCCTGGATCACGGCATCGGCACCACCGATGACATCGACCATCTGGGCAACCGCCGTATCCGCAGTGTGGGTGAACTGCTGCAGAACCAGTTCCGCATCGGTTTTGCCCGTATGGAGCGGGTGATCCGGGAGCGCATGACCCTGCAGGCTCAGGATTCCGATTCCGCTACTCCCCAGTCCCTCATCAATATCCGCCCTGTGGTGGCCGCCATCAAGGAGTTCTTCGGTTCCAGCCCCCTGTCCCAGTTCATGGACCAGAACAACCCCCTGGCCGAGCTGACCCACAAGCGGCGTCTGTCCGCTCTGGGTCCCGGCGGTCTGTCCCGTGATCGCGCCGGTTTCGAGGTCCGTGACGTGCACTACAGCCACTATGGCCGCATGTGCCCCATTGAGACCCCCGAAGGCCCCAACATTGGTCTGATCTCTTACCTGGCCACCTACGCCCGCATCAACTCCTACGGCTTCATCGAGGCCCCCTACCGCAAGGTGGAAAAAACCTATGATGAGAACGGCAAGCTGATCGATCAGGTGGTCACCAACGAGGTGGTCTACATGACCGCCGACCAGGAAGATGAATATGTGGTTGCCCAGGCCAACGAGCCCCTGGACGAGAACAACCGCTTCATCAAGCCCCGCGTCAGCGCCCGCCGCCGGGACGAGATCCTGGAAATCGAGAAAGAAAAAATCGATTATATGGACGTTTCTCCCCGAATGATGGTTTCCGTGGCTACCGCCATGATCCCCTTCCTGGAGAACGATGACTGTAACCGTGCTCTGATGGGCTCCAACATGCAGCGGCAGGCCGTGCCCCTCATGGTGACCCAGCAGCCCATCGTGGCCACCGGCATGGAGTACAAGGCCGCCACCGACTCCGGCGTCTGTGTGCTGGCCCGTCATGACGGCGTAGTGGAAAAGGTGGATGCCGACCACATTGTGGTGCGTACCTCTAAGACCACTACCGACGAGTATGAGCTCATCAAGTTCATGCGCTCCAACCAGGGCACCTGCGTCAATCAGCGTCCCATTGTCTCCACCGGGGAAGAGGTCAAGGCCGGCCAGGTGCTGGCTGACGGCCCCGCCACCCGCAACGGCGAGATCAGCCTGGGCAAGAACGCCCTCATCGGCTTCATGACCTGGGAGGGCTACAACTACGAGGACGCCGTCCTGATCAGCGAGAAGATGGTCCGGGAGGACGTGTACACCTCCATTCATATCGAGGAGTACGAGACCGAGGCCCGGGAGACCAAGCTGGGACCCGAGGAAATTACCCGGGATATCCCCAACGTGGGTGATGACGCCCTGAAAGATCTGGACGAGCGCGGCATCATCCGGGTGGGCGCCGAAGTTACCGCTGGCGACATCCTGGTGGGTAAGGTCACCCCCAAGGGTGAGACCGAGCTCACCGCCGAGGAGCGGCTGCTGCGCGCCATCTTCGGTGAAAAGGCCCGTGAGGTGCGGGATACCTCCCTGCGTGTGCCTCACGGCGAGTACGGCATCATTGTGGATGTGAAGGTGTTCACTCCCGACAACTGCGACGAGCTGCAGCCCGGCGTGCGCCAGGTGGTGCGCTGCTACATCGCCCAGAAGCGCAAGATCAGCGTGGGCGACAAGATGGCCGGCCGTCACGGCAACAAGGGTGTTGTGTCCCGCATCCTGCCTCAGGAGGATATGCCCTTCCTGGCTGACGGTACCCCCCTGGATATCGTGCTGAACCCCCTGGGCGTGCCTTCCCGTATGAACATCGGTCAGGTGCTGGAAGTGAACCTGGGCTACGCCGCCAAGGCGCTGGGCTGGAAGGCCATGACCCCTGTGTTCGACTCCGCCCGTGAGGCCGACATTGTGGGTTGCCTGGAAGCTGCCCGTGAGAAGTGGCATGGCGAGAACGCTCCCGAGTACCCCACCAAGCTGAACAAGCTGATGGGCGAGCAGGGCCATGTGATCGACTTCAGCAAGATCGAGCTGGCCGATAACGGCAAGAGCACCGTTTACGACGGACGTACCGGTGAAAAGTTTGATAACCCCGTTACCGTGGGTTATATGTACTACCTCAAGCTCCATCACCTGGTGGACGATAAGATCCACGCCCGTTCCACCGGCCCCTACAGCCTGGTTACCCAGCAGCCTCTGGGCGGCAAGGCCCAGTTCGGCGGCCAGCGCTTCGGCGAGATGGAGGTGTGGGCCCTGGAGGCCTACGGTGCCGCCTACACCCTGCAGGAGATCCTCACCGTCAAGAGTGACGACGTGGTGGGCCGTGTCAAGACCTACGAGGCCATCGTCAAGGGCCAGGATGTTCCCAAGCCCGGCATCCCCGAGAGCTTCCGCGTGCTGATCAAGGAACTGCAGAGCCTGGGCCTGGATGTGCGCGTGCAGGATGTGAATGGCGATGAGATCGACCTGAAGCAGAACTTCGACGATGAGGAGCCCGGCTTTGAGGGCCGCGAGTTGCCCGGCGACGACGTGCTGCTGGAGAGCGAACTGAACGATGATTACAGCATCGAGGAGGCAGATGAAGGCTTTGGCTCCGATGAGGAACCGGAACCGGGTGACGACCTGTTCGGCGCGGAAGGAAGCGCCAACGGCGATATGGACGATCTGCTGTAAATCAGGCACATTCACCTCTTAAGAGATAAGGAAGGTTCGTTTATGGAATATACTGATTTCGACTCTATTAAAATCGGCCTTGCCTCTCCCGATCAGATCCGTGCCTGGAGCTACGGTGAGGTCAAAAAGCCGGAAACCATCAACTACCGCACCCTGAAGCCTGAGCGTGACGGCCTGTTCTGTGAGCGCATTTTCGGACCCACCAAGGACTGGGAGTGCCACTGCGGCAAGTACAAGCGCATCCGCTACAAGGGCAAGATCTGCGACCGCTGCGGCGTAGAGGTCACCAAGTCCAAGGTCCGCCGCGAGCGGATGGGCCACATCGAACTGGCCGCCCCTGTTTCTCACATCTGGTACTTCAAGGGCATCCCCAGCCGCATCGGCCTGATGCTGGACATCAGCCCCCGCCTGCTGGAAAAGGTGCTGTACTTCGCCAGCTATATCGTCACTGACCCCGGCTATACTCCCCTGGAAAAGAAGCAGCTCCTCAGCGAGCGGGAATACCGGGAGATGCGGGACCGTTACGAGGATGAGTTCCAGGCAGCCATGGGCGCCGAGGCCATCCAGACCCTCCTGCAGGAGATCGATCTGGACGAGCTGAGCAGCCAGCTCCATGCCGAGCTGGACGAGGCCGGCGGCCAGAAGCGGGTCCGCATCCTCAAGCGGCTGGAAGTGGTGGAGGCCTTCCGCCTTTCCGGCCAGCGCCCCGAGTGGATGATCATGAACGTCATCCCCGTCATTCCCCCTGATATCCGTCCCATGGTCCAGCTGGACGGCGGCCGTTTCGCCACCAGTGACCTGAACGACCTGTATCGCCGGGTCATCAACCGGAACAACCGTCTCAAGCGGCTGCTGGAGTTGGGCGCCCCCGATATCATCGTCCGCAATGAGAAGCGGATGCTGCAGGAGGCTGTGGACGCCCTGATCGACAACGGCCGCCGCGGCCGCCCGGTCACCGGCCCCAACAACCGCCCCCTCAAGAGCCTGTCCGACATGCTCAAGGGCAAGCAGGGCCGCTTCCGTCAGAACCTGCTGGGCAAGCGCGTGGACTACTCCGGCCGCTCGGTTATCGTTGTTGGTCCCGAGCTCAAGATGTACCAGTGCGGTCTGCCCAAGGAGATGGCTCTGGAACTCTTCAAGCCCTTTGTCATGAAGGACCTGGTAGAGAAGGGCATCGCCAACAATATCAAGAGCGCCCGCAAGATGGTGGAGCGGGTCCGTCCCGAAGTGTGGGACAGCCTGGAGACCGTCATCAAGGGCCATCCCGTCATGCTGAACCGCGCCCCCACCCTGCACCGTCTGGGCATCCAGGCCTTCGAGCCCGTGCTGGTGGAAGGCCGCGCCATCAAGCTGCACCCGCTGTCCTGCACCGCTTTCAACGCCGACTTCGACGGCGACCAGATGGCTGTCCATCTGCCCCTGTCCAAGGAGGCCCAGCGTGAGGCCAAGCAGCTGATGCTGGCTTCCGGCAACCTGCTCAAACCGTCTGACGGCTGCCCCGTTACCGTTCCCACTCAGGATATGATCTTGGGTTCCTACTACCTGACCATGGTCAACCCGGAAGATCCCGGCGCCGGCAAGGTGTTCCGGGATGAGAACGAGGCCATCATGGCCTATGCGGACCATGTGGTCACCCTGCAGGCTCCCATCAAGGTCCGCCGTTTCCGGGAAGTGGACGGCGAGATGCGCTCCCGCATTGTGGATACCACGGTGGGCAGCATCATCTTCAACAACCCCATTCCCCAGGACCTGGGCTATGTGGATCGTACCGACCCCGAGCATATGTTCGATCTGGAGATCAACTTCCAGGTTACCAAGAAGAACCTGCCCGACATCATCAGCCGCTGCCTGGCCAAGCACGGCACCTCGGTCACGGCCGAGATGCTGGACTCCATCAAGGCCCAGGGCTACAAGTACTCCACCATCGGCGCCATCACGGTTTCCGTGTCTGACGCGGTGATCCCCCCGGAGAAGAGCGAGCTGCTGGAAGATGCCGACAAGCGGGTTGGCAAGGTTATCAAGCAGTACAACAAGGGCCTTATCTCCGAGAAGGAGCGCTACAGCAAGGTCATCGAGATCTGGCAGGATACCACCGACAAGGTGGCCAAGGCCCTGGCTGCCAACCTGCCCAAGCGCAACCAGATCTTCATGATGGCGGACTCCGGCGCCCGTGGTTCCATGAACCAGATCAAACAGCTGGCCGGCATGCGCGGCCTGCTGGCCAACACCGCCGGTAAGACCATCGAGATGCCCATTCGTGCCAACTACCGTGAAGGCCTGAACATTCTGGAATACTTCGTGGCCAGCCGCGGCGCCCGTAAGGGTCTGGCCGATACCGCTCTGCGTACCGCCGACTCCGGTTACCTGACCCGCCGTCTGGTAGACGTTTCCCAGGAGGTCATCATCCGGGAGATCGACTGCGGCTCCAACGAGGGCATCCTGGTCTCCGATATCCGGGAAGGCAAGGAAGAGATCGAGAAGTTCCGTGAGCGTCTCATCGGCCGCTATGCGGTTTCCGATGTGAAGGATCCCCGCACCGGCGAAGTCATCGTGCCCTATGGCAAGATGATGGATATGTTCGACGCCGAGCGGATCGAGGAAGCCGGCATCACCGAACTGGAGATCCGCAGCGTGCTGAACTGCCATGCCCGCCGGGGCGTCTGCGCCCACTGCTACGGCGCCAACATGGCCAACGGCGAGACCGTGAACCTGGGCGAGACCGTGGGTATCATCGCCGCTCAGTCCATCGGTGAGCCCGGCACCCAGCTGACCATGCGTACCTTCCATACCGGCGGTATTGCTTCCGCCGAGGATATTACCCAGGGTCTGCCCCGCGTTGAGGAGCTGTTCGAGAGCCGCCGTCCCAAGGCCATGGCCATCATGACCGAGATCGCCGGCACCGTGCACATCGACGACACCCGCAAGAACCGCCATGTGGTGGTCAGCGGCGTGGACGACAACGGTGTTCCCACCGAGAAGAGCTACCTGATCCCCTTCGGCCAGCGGGTCAAGGTTCAGGAAGGCGACGTGCTGGAAAAGGGCGATATGCTCACCGAGGGCCATGCCTATCCCCAGGATATCCTGGCCATCAAGGGCCGTATTGCCGTGCAGAACTACCTGATCAGCGAGGTGCAGAAGGTGTACCGGCTGCAGGGCGTGGAAATCAACGACAAGCACATTGAGGTCATCGTCCGTCAGATGATGCGCAAGGTGCGTGTGGAAGATCCCGGCTCCACCAACCTGATCGCCGGCTCGGTAGCCGACCGGGTGGAGGTCATGGGCATGAACCAGGATCTGCAGGCCCGTATTGACGCCGGCGAGACCGACCTGAAGCTGGCCAAGTGCAGCCAGGTTCTGCTGGGTATCACCAAGTCCAGCCTGGCCACCGACAGCTTCCTGTCTGCCGCTTCCTTCCAGGAAACCACCCGTGTGCTCACCGATGCCGCCATCAAGGGCAAGGTGGACACCCTGCAGGGCCTGAAGGAGAACGTCATCATCGGTAAGCTGCTGCCTGCCGGTACCGGTCTTCCCGAGGTGGAGGAGGAACTCATCCGCCGGGAAGAGGCCAAGATCTGCGTGATGGATCGGGAGCATGACTGATTTCTTTTCAGAGACTTCTGAAAGGCTCTGAACCGCTGCCGCGGGCTTTTGCCCGCGGCAGTTTTGTGTTTTTGGGGCAAAACAGGGGAAATCGGGCCCTCAAAACCGGAAAAAATGAAAATTCAGGGTTTTTGCCAAACAGTTTTGGGAAATACTGTTGACATCCACAAAAATTGTATGTAAAATAAATCATGTTGCGCTCTGTACTTTTTCCCTGTGCCTTCGCGGTTGCGGAGGGCAAAGAAAGCGGCGCAAAATCACGAAAGAAAGGAGAAAACAATGCCTACTTTTAACCAGCTCGTACGCAAAGGCCGTGAGGTCCTGGTGAAGAAAAGTACTGCTCCCGCCCTTCTGAAGAGCTACAACTCCCAGAAGAAGGCCTACAGCGATCAGAACAGCCCCCAGAAGCGTGGTGTCTGCACTGCCGTTCGTACCATGACCCCCAAGAAGCCTAACTCTGCTCTGCGTAAAGTTGCCCGTGTCAAGCTCACGAATGGTATCGAGGTTACCTCTTACATTCCCGGCATCGGCCACAATCTGCAGGAGCACAGCGTCGTACTGATCCGCGGCGGCCGTGTAAAGGACCTGCCCGGTGTGCGTTACCACATCATCCGTGGTACCTTGGATACCCAGGGCGTTGCCAATCGTGGCCAGGCCCGTTCCAAGTACGGTGCGAAGCGTCCCAAGGCCGGTGCTAAGAAGTAATGAAAATTTTACCCGCCATCAAAGGCTTTCCATATAGAAGGTTTGCTCTTTGTGGCACAACGGGAGTTTTTATGCTTTCGAGTACCGATGATATCATTCTGTGAAGGAGGGAAGAAAGATGCCAAGAAGAGGCAATGTCGCGAAACGCGATGTTTTGGCTGATCCTATTTACAATTCCAAGCTGGTCACCCGTCTGGTGAACAGCATCATGCTGGACGGCAAGAAGGGCGTGGCCCAGAAAATCGTCTATGAGGCGTTCGAGACCGTGAAGGAAAAGACCGGCAATGATCCCCTGGAGACCTTCGAAAAGGCCATGGAGAACATCATGCCCAGCCTGGAAGTGAAGGCCCGCCGTGTGGGTGGCTCCACTTATCAGGTGCCCATCGAAGTGCGTGCCGAGCGTCGTCAGACCCTGGGCCTGCGCTGGCTCACCGCCTACAGCCGTACCCGCAGCGAGCGGACCATGGCTGCCCGTCTGGCCGCTGAGATCATGGATGCTGCCAACAACACCGGCAACGCCGTGAAGAAGCGCGAGGACACCCACAAGATGGCCGAGGCCAACAAGGCGTTCGCTCATTATCGTTATTGATCTGCTCTGCATTGTTAGGAGGTTTAAGACATGGCTACCCCAAGAGACGTTTCTCTGCAGATGACGAGAAATATCGGTATCATGGCTCATATCGATGCAGGCAAAACCACCACCACCGAGCGTATTCTGTACTATACGGGCGTTAACCACAAAATCGGCGAGACCCACGATGGTGCAGCTACCATGGACTGGATGGCGCAGGAGCAGGAGCGTGGTATCACCATTACTTCTGCTGCTACCACCTGCTATTGGAGCCATACCGAGTATCAGAACGATCCCGCGGCGATGAAGAAGAACCGTCATCGGATCAACATCATCGATACCCCGGGTCACGTGGACTTCACCGTTGAGGTTCAGCGTTCCCTGCGCGTATTGGACGGTTCCGTGACCGTTCTGTGCGCCAAGGGCGGCGTGGAGCCCCAGTCCGAGACCGTGTGGCGTCAGGCCGACGATTATCATGTACCCCGTATGGTGTACGTGAACAAGATGGACATCATGGGCGCCAACTTCTACCGCTGCGTGGATATGCTGCGCGACCGGCTGAAGTGTAACGCCGTGCCCATCCAGCTGCCCATCGGCGCCGAGGATACCTTCAAGGGTATCATCGACCTGCTGGAGATGAAGGCTGACGTCTACTACGACGACATGGGCAAGGACATGCGCGTGGAAGAGATTCCCGCCGACATGATGGACAAGGCTCAGGAATACCATGACGCTCTCGTTGAGGCTGTTGCCGAGAACGACGAAGAGCTGATGGAGAAGTACCTGAACGGCGAAGAGCTCACCATTGCTGAGCTGAAGAAGGCCATCCGCAAGGAGACCATCGCCAACACTCTGGTGCCCGTGGTCTGCGGTACTTCCTACCGCAACAAGGGCGTTCAGAAGCTGCTGGATGCCATCGTGGACTATATGCCCGCCCCCACCGATATCGAAGACATCAAGGGCGTGAACCCTGAGACCGGTGAAGAGGAGAGCCGTCCTTCCGACGACAAGGCTCCCTTCGCTGCTCTGGCCTTCAAGATTGCCACCGACCCCTTCGTGGGCAAGCTGGCGTTCTTCCGTGTCTACTCCGGCACGGTTGAGGCCGGCACCTCGGTTTACAACTCCGTGAAGGACAACGACGAGCGTATCGGCCGCATCCTGCAGATGCACGCCAACCACCGGAAGGATATCGATATCTGCTACGCCGGTGATATCGCTGCCGCCGTGGGCCTGAAGAACACCACCACTGGTGATACCCTGTGCGACCCCAAGCACCCCATCGTGCTGGAGTCCATGAACTTCCCCGAGCCCGTTATCCGCGTTGCCATCGAGCCCAAGACCAAGGCCGGCAACGAGAAGATGGGCATCGCGCTGGCCAAGCTGGCTGAAGAGGACCCCACCTTCCGTACCTGGACGGATGAGGAAACCGGTCAGACCATCATCGCTGGCATGGGCGAGCTGCACCTGGAGATCATCGTGGACCGCCTGCTGCGTGAGTTCAAGGTAGAGGCCAACGTGGGCGCTCCCCAGGTTGCTTACCGTGAGACCATCCGCAAGGAGGCCAACCAGGATACCAAGTATGCCCGTCAGTCCGGCGGTAAGGGCCAGTATGGTCATGTCAAGATCAAGATCGAGCCCAACGAGCCCGGCAAGGGTTACGAGTTCATCAACGCCGTTGTGGGCGGCGCCATTCCCAAGGAGTATATTCCTGCGGTTGACGCTGGTATCCAGGGCGCGATGAAGGCCGGCGTGCTGGCCGGTTACCCGGTTGTGGACGTGAAGGTTACCCTGTGGGACGGCTCTTATCACGAGGTCGACTCTTCCGAAATGGCTTTCTCCATCGCCGGTTCTATGGCGTTCAAGGAGGCTATGCGGAAGGCTGATCCTGTGATCACCGAGCCCATCATGAAGGTTGCTGTTATTGTGCCTGATGACTACATGGGCGACGTTATCGGCGACCTGAACAGCCGTCGCGGCCAGATCCTGGGCATGGAGGCTATGAATGGTACTCAGCGTATCAACGCTATGGTGCCTCTGGCCCAGATGTTCGGCTACGCCACCGACCTGCGTTCCAAGACTCAGGGCCGTGGTCAGTATGTCATGGAGCCCAGCCATTACGAGCAGGTTCCCAAGAGCATCAGCGACAACATCATCGCCGGCCGGCAGAAGGGCTAAGTCCCTTTATCCGGCTGCGGGCTGAAAATTTCCCCGAAGAACTTGATTTTTCGGGTAGGTTTTAGTATGATAGCCTTAAACTGATTCGGATTAAAAAGGAGGATATTCCCATGGCTAAAGAGAAATTTAACCGTTCTAAGCCTCATGTCAACATCGGCACCATCGGCCACGTTGACCACGGCAAAACCACCCTGACTGCCGCCATCACCAAGGTGCTGGCCATGAAGGGCGACGCTGCTTTCGTTGATTACGCCAACATTGATAAGGCTCCCGAGGAGCGCGAGCGCGGCATCACCATCAACACCGCTCACGTTGAGTACGAGACCGACAACCGTCACTACGCTCACGTTGACTGCCCGGGCCATGCTGACTACGTCAAGAACATGATCACCGGTGCTGCTCAGATGGACGGCGCTATCCTGGTTGTGTCCGCTTCCGACGGCCCCATGCCCCAGACCCGTGAGCACATCCTGCTTTCCCGTCAGGTTGGCGTGCCCTATATCGTTGTCTTCATGAACAAGTGCGATCAGGTGGACGACGACGAGTTGCTGGACCTGGTTGAGATGGAGATCCGTGAGCTGCTGGATGAGTACGAGTTCCCCGGCGATGACACCCCCATCATTCGTGGTTCCGCTCTGAAGGTGCTGGAGAGCACCAGCACCGACGTCAACGCTCCCGAGTACAAGTGCATCCTGGACCTGATGGACGCTGTTGACAGCTATATCCCCACTCCCGACCGTATGGCCGACCTGCCCTTCCTGATGCCCGTTGAGGACGTTATGACCATCTCTGGCCGTGGCACCGTGGCTACCGGCCGTGTGGAGCGTGGTACCGTTAAGCTGGGCGAGGAAGTTGAGATCGTTGGTCTGAAGGACGAGAAGAGCAAGACCACCATCACCGGTCTGGAAATGTTCCGCAAGTCTCTGGACTTCGCTCAGGCTGGCGACAACATCGGCGCTCTGCTGCGTGGTGTGCAGCGCAACGAGATCGAGCGTGGCCAGGTTCTGGCTAAGCCCGGTTCCGTGCATCCCCACACCAAGTTTGAGGGCCAGGTGTACGTCCTGAAGAAGGAAGAGGGCGGCCGTCATACTCCCTTCTTCAAGAACTATCGTCCTCAGTTCTACTTCCGTACCACCGACGTGACCGGCGTCATCGAGCTGCCCGAGGGCACCGAGATGTGCATGCCCGGCGACCATGTTACCATGACCGTCGAGCTGATCACCCCGATCGCTATGGAAGAGGGCCTGCGTTTCGCTATCCGTGAGGGTGGCCGTACCGTTGGTTCCGGCGTTGTTTCCAAGATCTTCGAGTAATTCGAAATCTGCTTTGGCCCCTGCCGAAAGGCAGGGGCCTTTTTGTGCGCTTCTGCGGTTTTTTCCTGTTTGTTTTGACGCTTTTTTTCACGGAAAAGGCCTTCTGTATGTCGCAATTTATCCGCCGTTGTGATATACTATTTCTACATATTCAAAATCATGCCAGTAATACAGATTGTTTTTACAAAACTGGTGGACCAAAAGGAATGGGAGGACAAACTGTGCAGAGAGAAACCGTCATTGTGATCGACTTCGGCGGCCAGTATAATCAGCTGATTGCCCGCCGGGTGCGCGAGTGCAACGTATATTGTGAGATCTATTCCTATAAAACGGATCTGGCCCAGATCAAGGCCAAGAATCCCAAGGGCATCATTCTGACCGGCGGCCCCAGCAGCGTGTATGTGGAGAATGCGGCCCTGTGCGGCAAGGAGCTTTTTGAGTGGGGGATCCCGGTTCTGGGCATCTGCTACGGCAGCCAGCTGATGGCTCATCTGATGGGCGGTCATGTATGCCAGGCCCCGGAAAAGGAATATGGCAAAACGTTGGTCCATCTGGATACCAGTTCCAAGCTGTTCAATGGGCTGGAAAAGGATACCATCTGCTGGATGAGCCATAACGATTACATTGAAAAAATTCCTGCGGATTTCCGGATTACGGCCCACACCGACAACTGCCCGGCTGCAGCCATGGAATGCGCGGAAAAGAACCTCTATGCAGTCCAGTTCCATCCCGAAGTGCTGCATACCCAGCAGGGCAAGGAAATGCTCCACAACTTTGTGTACCAGGTGTGCGGTTGTGCCGGCGACTGGAAGATGGACAGCTTTGTAGAAAGCACGGTGCAGGCTCTGCGCCAGGAAATTGGCCAGGGCAAGGTGCTCTGCGCCCTTTCCGGCGGTGTGGATTCCTCGGTTCTGGCAGCTCTGCTGGCCAAGGCCGTAGGCAAACAGCTCACCTGTGTTTTTGTGGATCACGGCCTGCTGCGGAAGAACGAGAAGGAAGAAGTCTGCCAGGTGTTTGGCGCGGACGGTCCTTTTGAGATGAACTTTATCTGTGTGGATGCCCGCCAGCGTTTTTACGACAAGCTGGCCGGCGTGATCGAGCCGGAGAAAAAGCGCAAGATTATCGGCGAGGAGTTCATCCGGGTCTTTGAGGAAGAGGCCAAGAAGATTGGCCAGGTGGATTATCTGGCTCAGGGTACCATCTACCCTGACGTGGTGGAAAGCGGCCTGGGCGGCGAAAGCGCCGTGATCAAGAGCCACCACAATGTGGGCGGCCTGCCGGATCATGTGGACTTCAAGGATCTGGTGGAACCCCTGCGCAATCTCTTTAAGGATGAAGTCCGTCAGGCCGGGCGGGAGTTGGGCCTGCCGGAATATCTGGTAAGCCGTCAGCCCTTCCCCGGCCCGGGTCTTGCTATCCGTATTATCGGTGAAGTGACCCCCGAGAAGGTGGCCATCGTACAGGATGCGGATTATATCTGGAGAGAGGAAATTACCAAGGCTGGCTGGGATAAGAAGGTCAACCAGTACTATGCGGCCCTTACCAATATGCGCAGTGTGGGTGTTATGGGTGATGAGCGCACCTATGACTATGCAGTAGCGCTGCGCGCAGTGACCACCACCGACTTTATGACGGCCGAGGCTGCGGAGATTCCCTGGTCGGTGCTGAATGTGGTAACCAGCCGGATTGTCAACGAGGTCAAACATGTAAACCGCGTGCTTTATGACTGCACCGGGAAGCCGCCTGCCACCATCGAATTTGAATAATGTAAGAAGCCCCGGGCTGCAGCCTGAGAAAATGGAGCCGTTGGATCGGAGCCCATTTTAGTGACTTGCTCTGCAGGGGGCCAGCGGATCTTTACAAATCCGCCGGCCCCCTTTTCTGTATTGCCATCGGTATGCGTCTTTGCAAGTGAGTGATGGGATAACAGCTTGGGAAAGGAGCCTGAAGAGTATGAAAAATCGCGTGATCACCATCAGCCGTTGAGTTTGGCAGCGGAGGAAGGACCATTGGGAAAAAAGTAGCCGAAGCGCTGGGAATACCCTGCTATGACAGTGAGCTGCTGCAGAAAATTGCGGAGGAAAGCGGATTCCATGTGAGCTACATTCAGGATGCGGGTGAGTATGCGCCGGGCGGATTCCTGGCTTCGGCCTTTACCCATCGGGATGGCGGCCCCAACAATGCGGATTACCTCTGGAAGATTCAGTACCGGATCATATCGGAACTGGCGCGGAAAGGTCCTTGTGTGATTGTGGGCAGATGTGCCGACTATATCCTCAGGGATAAGGCAGATTGCCTGCGGGTTTTTATCCATGCGGATATGAAATTCCGCGCCGAGCGCATCGTGAAGGAGTACGGCAAACGGGAAGACTCTCCGGAACAGCGCCTGCGGGATAAGGACAAGCGCCGGGCCGCTTATCACCGTTTCTATACGGATATGAAGCGGGGGCATGCTACCAGGCAAAAGTGCCTGGGTATGTTGAGAGAGAAAAGGAGATACAGAATGTACGACAGTGCGGAAAATCCGCTGAACTCCATCTCGATCCTGTATCGAAAATCCCATATCTGGCTGAACAACAGCTGTGCCGGCCATCAGCTGACAGCCGCCCAGGCCTCTGTGATTCTGATCCTCTGTGATTTCGGGGCGATGACCCAGGATGAGATGACCAAGTGCCTGTCTCTGGATAAGAGTGTGATCGCCAAAACTGTGACCAAACTGGAAGAACAGGGCTTTTTGATCAGGGAGACCCACGCAAAAGACAAGCGGACCTATGATATCCGCCCCACCCGGAAGGCGCTGGACGTGTATCCCTTTATCAAGGATCAGGTCCAGGAATGCTTTGAGCATATGACGCATCGTATGACAGAACAGGAAAAAGCGGAGTTTCGCCGCCTTTTGCGTCTGGCCGCACAGGCATCATTGGGGCAGGAGGAAGAAAACAGGGAAGAACAACCTTGAAAAAGCTCCCCGGCAGTAAATCCGCTGCCGGGGAGTTCTTTTTGTCGGAATGTTGGTCACAGCTCTGCAACAAATTGTTTACGAATAGAGGAAGATCCTTTTTTATCTGGCTGGTATAGTAATAGATAAATGATAGATACATCTGCCTGAGGAAGAATAGCACAGACAAAGGGAAGGGGGCGGCAGGTACCATGCGCAGCATACGGGTCTTTATCCGAAACAATCTCATCTTAAAGGGGATTTTTCTGGCCCTGAGCTATGTGTTTCCCTTTGCCTTCTGGTGTTATCTCACCGGATTCAAAAATCTGGACCCCACCGATTTTGTGTGGGCAGGCGTATACAGCTGCCTGTTGCTCTGCCTTTCGGTGCGGAGCATGGTGATTCGGGCAGGCATGGTCAGCCTGAACCTGTGCTGTTTTCTGATGCTGCTGAGTATTCTGGCCCTGGAGGAACAGCCGACGGCGGTGTCGGTGGTTCTGAAAGCGTTTTGTCCCTTCCTGGCAGGCCTGTGGGTGTAGAAATATCTTGGGCGGGAACCGGCATTCCCTGACTGGCCGAAAAGACGCGAAGAAGCTTCTGCCAGAGCCGTACGATCAAAACAGAGAGTGCTGCGCTGTATACAAAGCCGAACAGCACCATCCAGAAATATTTTTCAAACATGGAAAAACCTCCTTTGCGTTTCCTTCTCCTATCATAAAAAGAGAGAAGGGGAGATTTTGCCGAAAAAAGCCAGAGCTTTTGATTCTGGCTGGTTCTGCCGGTCAATGAATAGCCGGCAAAGAATCGGGGCAGAATATGCACCAAAGAAAGGAGGCGAGTGCAGCTTTGGAAACTGTAAACAAAATCTGTGTTGCCTTGCTGATTGTGGGAGGTCTGAACTGGGGGCTGATCGGGCTCTTTAATTTTGACGCGGTGGGCTGGCTGTTTGGCGGCACCACGGCGCTGATCTCCCGGATCATCTTTGCCATTATGGGTATCGCAGCAATTTGCGCTATTCCCGGCCTGTTCACTTCCAATCCCCGCAGGGAAAACACCTGAGTTCCCTTTAAAGACGTCGCTTTTGCAAAAAAGCGGCGTCTTTTTTTATTTTATGCTTGCTTTTTTCTCCGCACTCTGCTATAATAATCAAGCAGTCGAAAAATGGACGGTTAGCTCAGCTGGTAGAGCATCTGCTTGACGTGCAGGAGGTCACAGGTTCGAGTCCTGTACCGTCCACCATAAAAGGCGCTGAAACGCGAGTTTCAGCGCCTTTTCTTTTGTGTGTTGAGCTGGATGGGTGGAAATAAAGGCAGATAAACCAACAAACAAACGAACAACACCGCTAACCCAGAAGAATCTAGGTGTTTTGGCCTTTTGGATTTTCGCTGTATGAAAAATATGAGATTGGCCGGCCCTGTTTTATAAAAGCTATGAGAAAAGCCCCGGAAAAATCCGGGGCTTTTTGCTTTAGTTTTTCAATGCCTGCATGGGTGCGGGGATGCGGCCGCCCCGATGTACAAATACATCCGACTTATAGGTGCTGATAGGCATGATAGGTGCCCGGCCCAGCAGGCCGCCAAAATCCAACACATCGCCGGCCTGATGGCCGATGGCGGGGATGACCCGCACGGCGGTGGTCTTGGAGTTGACCATGCCGATGGCTGCCTCGTCGGCAATCAAGGCGCTGATGACCTCGGCGGAGGTATCGCCGGGGATGACGACCATGTCAATACCCACACTGCAGACAGCGGTCATGGCCTCCAGTTTTTCAATGGTCAGGCTGCCGCAGGTGGCTGCCTTGATCATGCCATCATCCTCACTGACAGGGATGAAGGCGCCGGAAAGGCCGCCCACATGGTTGGAAGCCATCACGCCGCCCTTTTTGACTGCGTCGTTCAGAAGGGCCAGACAGGCGGTGGTGCCACAGCAGCCGCAGCTTTCCAGGCCCATCTCTTCCAGAATATTGGCCACACTGTCGCCCACGGCCGGGGTGGGGGCCAGGCTCAGGTCGATGATGCCGGCAGGCACTCCCAGCCGCTCACTGGCCAGATTGGCCACCAGTTGGCCCAGACGGGTGATCTTGAAGGCCGTGCGCTTTACCAGTTCGGCCACCTCATCCATGGGGGCATCCTTGGGAAGCTCAGCCAGGGCAGCCCGCACTGCGCCGGGGCCGGAAACACCCACATGAATCTCACAATCCGGCTCGCCGGGGCCGTGAAAGGCGCCGGCCATGAAGGGGTTATCTTCCGGCGCATTGCAGAAGACCACCAATTTGGCGTCGCCCATGCACATATTATCCTGGGTGGCTTCGGCAGTCTGGCGGACGATCTGCCCCATCAGGCGGATGGCGTCCATATTCAGGCCGCTTTTGGTGCTGCCCACATTGATGCTGCTGCAGACCAGTTCGGTTTCAGCCAGAGCGCGGGGCAGGGAGCGGATCAGCCGCTCATCTCCGGGCGAAAAGCCCTTGTGCACCAGCGCACCAAAGCCGCCAATGAAATTGACACCCACCTTATGGGCGGCGGCGTCCAGGGTTTTGGCGTATTCCACCGGGTCGGCCTGGGGCGCGGCACCCAGCAGCATGGCGATGGGGGTTACGCTGATCCGCTTGTTTACAATGGGGATCCCGTATTCTTCGCTGATGGCGTTTACGGTGGGGACCAGAGCAGAGGCCTTGCTTACAATCTTATTATAGATCTTCTCACAGGCCTTGGCCGGGTCGGAATCAATGCAGTCCAGCAGGCTGATACCCATGGTTACGGTGCGCACGTCCAGGTTTTCTGCGGTCAGCATTTCAATGGTTTCCAGAATATCTCTGGAATTGATCATACTCATAGTGTTTCCTCCAGAGGGCAGGGCACAGGGCCGGGCTGCCTCAGATCTTGTGCATGGCGTCAAAAACTTCCTGGCGGGTGACATTCACCTGCATACCCAGTTCGGCGCCGGCCTGGGCAAAACGGCTGCGCAGCTCTTCATGGCTGACCGTGCATTTGCTCAGGTCCACCAGCATGATCATACAGAACATTTCCTGCAGGATGCTCTGGGTCACATCCTGGATGTTGATGTTCAGTTCGCTGCAGACGGTGCTGATCCGGGCAATGACGCCCACAGTATCCCGCCCGATAACGGTGATGAATGCTCTCATACTTCTTTACTCCCTTGTTCTGGCCCTTTGGCGCTTCTTTTGAGGGATGGCCGGTATTTTTATCAGGCAATACCTGACAAATCGATACCATTATAGCAGAATTTTTTGTAAAATTTTTGGCTGACCGGTTTTTTGAACAAAAAGGCGCATAAAAGAAAGTCAGCAGGGGGTCAGGTCTTGTTTTGAAATGCGTAAGGGAAGAAAACCATGCACAAAGGAAAGAAAGGGAAAAGGAGGGGGAGAAAAGCTTTGTTTACATTGGTTTCGGGATGTTTTATAATAGATGCAACTTACCCGCTGCGACAGGATGCGGCGAAGTTAAAGAAGAGAAAGCCCTTCGGGGCGGAAAGGGTAAATTATGGAAACGTTGTTGAGCTTGCTGGAAAAGAATGCCCGGCTCAGTACGGCGGAGCTGGGGGCAATGCTGGAGAAAAGCCCGGAAGAGATTGAGCAGATGATGGAACTGGCCAAGGAGAAGGGCTATCTGCGGGGCTACAGGGCATTGGTGGACTGGGCCCGGGTGAACGGCGGGGCCGACCATGTGCAGGCCATGATCGAGCTGAAGGTGAGCCCCAAAAAGAACCGGGGCTTTGACGAGATTGCCAGCACCATCGCAGACTTCGATGAGGTGCAGAATCTGCTTTTGATGAGCGGCGGCTTTGACCTGATGCTGATCATCGCAGGCAAGAGTTTCCAGGAAGTGGCCCAGTTCGTGGCCATGCGTCTGGCCCCGCTGGACGATGTGCTTTCCACCGCCACCCATTTTGTGCTGCGTACCTATAAGAAGGACGGCGCGCTTTATGAGGATGAAGAAGCTGATGAAAGAGAGTGTACAGTGCAGTGATGGACTATGAAAAACTCCTTGCGCCTG
Source organism: Allofournierella massiliensis (assembly GCF_021531255.1). GTDB lineage: Bacteria > Bacillota > Clostridia > Oscillospirales > Ruminococcaceae > JAFBIO01. The sequence continues at coordinate 229,834 of NZ_JAFBIO010000001.1, forward strand.
CCGCTCAGAGTATGCGCCCTTCCGGCATCCGCAAGTTTTTTGACCTGGCTGCCGATATGCCAGACTGCATCAGCCTGGGCGTAGGCGAGCCTGATTTTAAAACCCCTTGGGCGATCCGGGATGCGGGCATCCGCAGCCTGGAGCGGGGGCATACCCGCTATACTGCCAACGCCGGTTTGAAGGAGCTGCGGGTGGAGATCTCCCGTTATCTCCAGCGCCGGATGAATCTGGAATATGATCCCCAGGATCAGCTGCTGGTTACGGTGGGCGGCAGCGAGGCCATTGACCTTTGCATCCGGGCCCTGGTGCAGCCGGGGGATGAGGTGATCATCCCGGAACCCTGCTTTGTCTGCTATGAGCCCATCACCGCCCTTACCGGCGGTGTGCCGGTACATCTGGCCACCCGGCCGGAGGACGGCTTCCGCCTTACGGCCGAAAGCCTGAAGCAGGCCATTACCCCCAAAACCAAGCTGCTGATCCTGCCCTTCCCCAATAACCCCACCGGCGCGGTGATGCGCCGGCAGGATCTGGAAGAGATTGCCCAGGTGCTGCGGGGTACCGATGTGATGGTGCTGAGCGATGAGATTTATTCCGAACTCACCTATGGCACCGAACGCCATATCAGCATTGCCACCCTGCCCGGTATGTATGAGCGCACCGTGGTGGTGAACGGCTTCTCCAAAGCTTACGCCATGACCGGCTGGCGGCTGGGCTATGCGGCCGGGCCGGCCCCGGTGATCCGGATCATGACCAAGATCCATCAGAGCTGCATCATGAGCGCCCCCACCACCAGCCAGTATGCGGCCATTGTGGCCATGCGGGAATGCGATGATCAGATCGAGATCATGCGCCGGGAATATGACCACCGCCGTAAGCTGCTGGTAAACAGCTTCAACGAGATGGGCATGAGCTGCTTTGAGCCCCAGGGCGCTTTCTATGTCTTCCCCAGCATCCAGTGCAGCGGCCTTTCCAGCCAGGAGTTCTGCCAGCGGCTTCTGCAGGAAAAAAGGGTGGCCATCGTGCCGGGCGACGCCTTCGGCGCCTGCGGCGAGGGCCATGCCCGGGTGAGCTACGCCTATTCGGTGGATCATCTCACCGAGGCGCTGCGGCGCATCCGCGCGTTTTTGGCGGAACTGAAGGGATAAGAGAAACTGGGCCTGTGCCACCCCGGCGGGGGGGGCACAGGCCTTCTGAGAAAAAAGAGGTGGATTTTTTGGACAAAACCGTCCTGCTTTGCCGTGCGCAGAGCTACGACCAGGCCCTGGTAGATCAGCAGGTGGAGTTTCTTTTTGGTCAGCTGGAAGCGGCCCGGGAACTGAACCAGAACAGCCGGGTCCTGCTCAAGCCCAATCTTCTGGCCAAACACCCGCCCGAAGCGGCAGTTACCACCCACCCGGCGGTGGTCCGGGCGGTGATTCGGGCGCTGAAAAAAAGAGGGGTGACTCATATCACCCTGGCGGATTCCTGCGGGGGACTTTACAACCCGGCTGTGATGAAAAGCCTGTATAAGGTGAGCGGCCTTTGGCAAGTATGCCAGGAAGAAGGGGTGGAATGCTATACCGAGTGCCGGTATGGCGCCCGCCCGGCGCCAGAGGGCAGGGTGGTGAAGGAATTCACCCTGATCCAGCCGGTGCTGGATTCGGATTTTATCATCGACCTGGCCAAATTCAAGACCCATGTGATGGCCGGCTGCACGGCAGCCACCAAAAACCTTTTTGGCTGCATCCCCGGGCTGCAAAAGGCGGAATGGCATATGCGCTTCCCCGACAAGGAGCGGTTCGGGGATATGCTCATCGACCTGCTGGAGATAGTGCGACCCCGAATCTCCCTGGTGGACGGCATCCTGGGCCTGGAAGGGGACGGCCCGGCCGGCGGTACGCCCCGGCAGATTGGCCTTCTGCTGGCCGGGGAGGACCCTCTCACGGTGGACCTGGCTGTGTGCGGGCTGATGGGGCTGGACCCCATGCGGGTGCCCTATTTGGCCGCTGCCCAGAGGCGGGACCTCTGCGATCAGAGCCTGGACCCGGCCTTGCTGCGGGGGGACACGGATGCTTTCTGTCCCATCCCGGGCTTTGCCCTGCCCCAGAGTTATCAGGGGGGCGATACGGACTTTGCCCACCATGTTCCCGGCCTCCTGCAAAAGCCGGTGCAGGCGCTGGAGCGGGTACTGGCACCCCACCCGGTGGTGATGGCTTCCCGCTGTATCGGCTGCGGCAAGTGTGCCGAAATCTGCCCCCAGCATACCATCCGGCTGGATAAGAAGGCAAAGATCCGGCAGGAGAAGTGCATCCGCTGCTTCTGCTGCCATGAGATGTGCCCGGTCAAGGCCATCCAGGTGAAAAAATTCTCGCTGTTCAGGCTGTAAAGGGGAAAGGAAAATGGACAAGGTAACGGTTTTGGCGCCGGCCAAGCTGAATCTCTCGCTGGATATCGTGGGGCTTTTGCCCGGCGGCTACCATGCGCTGGATATGGTGATGCAGGCGGTGACCCTGTATGAGAAGATAGAGCTGGAAAAAAGCCGGGAGATCACCCTGGAACTGCCCGGTTCTCCCTTGAAGGCAGACGAAAAAAATACCGCCTGGCAGGCAGCCCGGCGCTTTTTGGAAGCGGCGGGCATCCGGGGCGGGGCCCGGATCACGGTGCACAAGGCCATCCCGGCCCAGGCAGGCATGGCCGGGGGCAGTGCCGACGCGGCAGCTGTGCTGGTGGGGCTGAACCGGCTGTACGGCGGCCCGCTTTCCTTCTGCCGGCTGCTGGAGCTGGGAGCCCAGGTGGGGGCGGACGTCCCCTTTTCCCTGATGGGAGGGACCTGCCGGGTACAGGGCAAGGGGGATATTCTCAAGGCCCTGCCACCCTGCCCGGATTGCCGCTTCGTGATCGTGATGCCCGAAGAGGGGGTATCCACCCCTGCGGCTTTTGCCCGCTATGACCGGATGCCGGCGGCCTACCACCCGGATGTGGAGGCGCTGGAAGAGGCTGTGCGGAAAAAAGATCTGTCTGCCCTTTGCGGGGCGGCCGGCAACGCCCTGCAGCCCTGCAGCGGCACCGAGGAGACGGAGCATATCTGCCGGCGACTCCGGCAGGAGGGGGCGATAACGGCCCTTATGACCGGCAGCGGCGCGGCGGTGTTCGGAATCTTTGCCGATGAGGCCGGGGCCGAACAGGCCCGCCGGACTCTCCAGGGGGAATACCGTCAGGTATATCTGACAGCGCCGGATACCTTCGGGGCACGGGTCACCGAGGAAGCATAAGACCGGAATACCTTCATGGCTGCCATGAGGAAAGAATATGGAAAAGAAAAAAAGAATTCTGCGAATCGCCTTTTCCTGCCTTTTGTTGGCGGGGGTCCTTACCGCCCTGACGGTGCTGGCCCTGCCCTATGTGCGCCGCCTTTCCGACCCGGAGACCCAGCGGTTTATCCAGAACTGGATCGGGGAGCGGGGCCTTTGGGGAATATTCATCCTGCTGGGGCTCCAGGTGCTTCAGGTGATCATCGCTTTTATCCCCGGCGAGCCCATGGAACTGCTGGCCGGCGCCCTGTGTGGGGCCCTGGGGGGCACGGTGCTCTGTCTCACCGGCACGGTGCTGGCCTCTGCCTGCATTTTTGCCCTCTCCCGCCGGTATGGCCGGCGGCTGCTGGCCCTGCTGGGCTTTGGGGAAAAGCAGGTGGCCCAGTGGAAATGGCTGCAGCGGGATGAACAGAGCGAAAAGGCGGATCTGGTCATTTTCCTGGTTTTCCTGATCCCTGGTACCCCCAAGGATATGCTTACCTATGTGGTGGGAATGACCCGGGTAAGCCTGAAGCGGTTCCTCTGGCTTTCCACTCTGGCCCGGGTCCCGTCAGTGCTTTCCTCCACCCTCATCGGGTCCTCGGTGATCCAGGGGGAAGGAGAAACAGCCCTGATCCTGATGCTGGTTACTGGCCTGCTGGGCATACTGGGGATCGAGGCAAGGGAGAAGATCCTGGCCTTCTGCCGCCGGGTGCGGGAAAAACGAAAGCAAGATTAAAGCGCCCTGCCGGCGGCGTACGGCCAAATGATTGGACCGCTTGCCGGAAATTCCGAAAAGCCGCATAAAAAACAAGAAAACGCCCATCCTTAAAAGGAAAGCTTTTCCTTTTAAGGGGGCGTATTTTGTGGGTACATTTTTAAAACGGCTGGCAGGTTCCCGCCGGGCCAGGCTGGAGATTGCCATGGCGGTGGGGTTGGTGCTGGCCCTCTGGCTGGCCGGCAGCATGAGCCGCTTTGAAACGGTCTGCGGTCAGGTGCGGGCGGATACCCTGCGGCTGCATGTGGTGGCGGCCTCCGACTCCCTACAGGATCAGTACATCAAGCTGCAGGTGCGGGATGAGCTGGTACAGACGGCGGGGGAGCTGTTTGCCGGCTGCCAGGGGGTGGAGCAGGCAAAACAGCGGGCCGCGGCCAGTCTGGGCAGGCTGGAACTCACGGCGGCCCAGGCAGCGGCCCGGGCCGGTTTTGAGGGGCCGGTGCGGGTGTACCTGACCCGGATGTATTTCGAGACCCGGGAATATGAAGAATTCACCCTGCCTGCCGGTTGGTATGACGCGCTGCGGGTGGAACTGGGGGACCATCAGGGGCGGAACTGGTGGTGCGTACTCTACCCGGCCCTCTGTCTGCCCGGCTGCGAGGCTGAATACAGCCAGCCCGGGGAGCAGGCCCTGATCGTAGGAGAGTATGAGGTGCGCTTTGCCCTGCTGGAAGCCTGGCAGCGCTTGACCGGCCGGGATGAAAAAGACCCGGCTCCAAAGGTGCCTACGGCTGTTCCAGACAGCTCAGAAGCGGCGTGAGGGTACCCAGGTTTACAAAATCCACCCGGCTGCCGTAGGTATCCAGGATCTGGCGGTCCTCTTCGGCGAGGGAGCGGGGATCCTTGCGCTTCAGCATCCGGCACAGCGCCGCCATCATCATCCGGTGCAGAGGGCTCAGTTGGCTGTAGTCCAGCCGGCCCCGCAGGCAGAACAGGTGCAGCCGGTCAAGGGCCTGGGCCCCCAGGGCCTTTTCCAGCCCCCGGCGGACGGCGGCCACCGTTTCGGGCAGGGCCGGGTCGGCCACGCCGCAGGTGAACAGGACAAACTCTTTTTGAGGGTAATTTTCCATCGCCTGCTTCAGGGTGCGGATACCGGCCACCCCGCCGGCATACAGCCCGCCGCCGTATACCAGAATCGAGCAGCTTTCCAGCTGCCCGGCGGGCAGTTCCTTGCGGGAATATACCGGGCAGCCCAGGGCCCGGCCAATGGCCTGGGCGTACTGGCGGGTGGCGCCATAGCGGGATTCGTATACAATCAGGATCTTTTCCATTCCTGCCTCCCTGAATCATGATTTATCCGGATTATACCACAGCAGCCATTCCTGAAAAAAGAGAAAATTGCCGAGGAAAAACCGCCACCTTTCCTTTGAAGTGGAGGGCCGGGGATGGTATACTGGTAGCGGTAAAGAAACGGGAGGTGCGGTATGCTGCAGCTTGTCCTGGGTGTGTCCGGTACGGGCAAATCCACCTATATTTTTGAGGAGATCCGCCGCCGGGCCCGGCAGGGGCAGTACAGCATCCTGCTGGTGCCTGAGCAGTTCACCTCCTCCACCGAAAGCAGAATCTACCATTGGCTGGGGGACGAGCTGTCCGGCTATGTGGCCAGCTACAGCTTCACCAGCCTGAGCGAAAAGCTGCTGGGTCTGTACGGCGGGGCGGCCATCCGCACGGTGACCGATGCCACCCGGGTGGTGATGGTGCGCCGGGCCATTGAGGCCCTGGGGGACGGGGTGCGATATTACACAAAGCACCGGCGCAACCCGGCTTTTCTGCAGCTCTGTGCCGAGACCCTGAATGAACTGAAAAGCGCCGGCCTGACCGGCCAGCAGCTGGAACAGCTGGCCCGGGCGGCCGGCCAGGAAAAGCTGCTGGAGCTGGCCTCCATCTTTTCCGCCTATGAGGCGGTGCTGGGCAATACCTCCATGGACCCGGCCGACCGGGTGGAGCTGAGCGCCCGGAAGGCCCAGGAGCACCCGGAATTTTTTGCGGGCAGAGCCGTCTACCTGGACGAATTTGATACCTTTGATTCCCCCAAGCAGAAGCTGCTGCGGGCCATCCTGCCGGCAGCCGAATCGGTGACGGTGACCCTGTGCGCCGACGGCGAGGAGGATTGGGAGGCCGGTCTGGGCCTGTTCAGCGGCGCAAAGCAGGTGGCGGCCCGGCTTCGCCGGCTGGCCCGTTCGGTGGGCTGCCCGGTGGCGGCCACCCAAACCCTGGAAGAAGATCGCCGCCATGCCCCGGCCCTGGCACGGGCCGCGGCCCTGCTGGCAGGGCAGGAACCGGAGGGCCCAGCGCCCGAGCCGGACGGCTCCATCACCCTGTACCGGGCATCCGACCGGGCCCAGGAAGTCAAGGCTGCGGCAGCTGCCATCCAGAAGCTGGCCCGTCAGGGGGCAAGCTATCGGGATATGGCGGTGATCTGCCGCCAGAGCGATGAATACCTGCGGCTGGTGCGCAGCGAGTTCCGCCAGGCCGGCATCCCCTTGTATCAGGATGAGGCTACCACCGCCGAATTCAGCCCGCCGGCCCTGCTGGCCCGGGCCCTTTTACAGCTGCTGCGGGGCGGCCTGACCAGCGACCGGGTGCTGGCAGCGGCCAAAACCGGCCTGTGCGGCCTCAGCCAGGCCCAGCTCAGCGCCCTGGAAAACTATGCCTTTACCTGGAAACTGCGGGCGGAGGATTGGCGCGCCCCCTTTACCCGCAATCCCTCCGGCTTCGGCAGCCGGGAGATGACCCGCAGTGAGTCGGCCCAGCGGGAACTGGCCGAAACCGCCCGTGTCCGCCTGATGGGCCCCATTCAGGAGTTTTTGCGGCAGGCCAAAGACCAGGACGCCACCCAGCTCACCCGGCTTTTGTACCAGACCATGGATGGTTTTGGCGCAGGGCAGGCAACCTTTGCCCTTTCCCGCCAGCTGGAGGAGGAAGGCCAGGTGGCCCAGGCCGCCGAGACCCGCCGCCTCTGGAATGTGGTGGTGCAGCTGATGGACCAGATGACCCTGCTTTTGGGCACCGAGAAACTGGAAGCCGCCGAATATGACGAGCTGCTCACCCTGCTGCTGCGCTCCCAGGAGCTGGAGCATGTGCCCCAGACCCTGGACGCGGTGATATTCACCTCGGCCGGCAAGATGCGGCTGGACAGCCCTGCCCACTGTTTTGTGCTGGGGCTGGGGGAGGGGGAGTTTCCCCGTACTCCCCAGGAGACCGGCCTGCTCACCCATGCCGACCGGGAACTGCTCATGGAGCAGACCGCCGGCGCAAAGCCGGAAGAACAGCTGTTTTTGCCGGATCGGTTTGAAAACCGGGTACTGCGGGAAAAAATGGCTTTTTACAAGGCCCTCACCGCCCCTTCCCGGACCCTCTGGCTCAGCTGGGCCGAGGGTTCGGCGGGCCTGCCCCTTACCAGCGGGCTGGATGTCCTTTCCCCGGAAAATCTGCCGGCCCCGGAACTGGAAGAGAGCGACCTGGCCCTGACCCCCGCCATGGCCCTGGACCGGCTGGGGGCTCTCTGGGAGGAAGATACCCCCCGCCGGGCGGCCCTGTGGCAGGCTCTGCGGGAGCAGGGCGGGGATCTGCCCGGGAAGATGGAACAGATCAGCCGGGGCGAGGAGTATCAGGTGGAGGACCGGGAAGCCCTGGGCCGGCTGCTGGGGCAGGAGCTGAAGATCTCGGCCAGCCAGCTCAAAACCTTTGCCCAGTGTCCCTTTGCCTATTACATGCAGTATGTGCTGCGGGCCAAGCCCCGGCAGAAAGCGGTTCTGGACCCGGCCCAAAGCGGCACGCTGGTCCACTTTGTGCTGGAAAAAGCCCTACAGGAGCCGGACTTCCTGGCACTCAACGAGAAAGAGCTGGAAGCGCTGGCCCAGCGGCTTACCCAGCAGTACATGAAGGAAAATCTGTACAGCCCCGACCCCCAGCTTTTGTATCTGGCCAGCCGTCTGGCCCGCAGTTTCCGGGGGCTTTTGCTGTTCCTGCAGCAGGAGCAGCGCCAGGGCGGGTTTGCCCCGGTGGCCTTTGAGCTGGAGATCGGCCAGGGGGAGGGCAAGGTGCCGCCCCGCAGCCAGACCCTGCCCGGCGGGGTGACGGTGCAGGCGGTGGGCAAGATCGACCGGGTAGACCTGTACCTGCCGCCACAGGAAAACGCCGCTTGGGTGCGGGTGGTGGATTACAAGACCGGCACCCAGACCTTTGCCCTGGAGGACGTGCTCAGCGGGATCGACTGCCAGATGCTGCTGTATCTGTTTACCCTCACGGCCCAGTGGCACCCGGCGCCGGGGCTCGGCCTGAAGCCGGCCGGGGTGCAGTACCTGCTCACCGACCCGGCCCCCCAGACCCTCAGCCGGGAAAAAGCCCGGCAGAGCGGCCAGGGCCCCGGGTATACGGTGGACGGGCTGGTCTGTGCCGATCAGGATGTGCAGCGGGCCATGGATGCGGAGCTGGCCGGGGAGTATATGCCCACCGGGTACTATAAAAACGGCGAGCCCAAAAAGCCCTGGAAGATCGCCGGCGAGGAGAAACTCCGGAATATCGAGGAATATCTGGACCGGCTGCTGGCCGGTATGGCCCGGCGGCTCTGCGAGGGGCAGGTGCCGGCCCGGCCCCTGCAGGATGAAAAAGGGGAGAACAAGTGCGCCTGGTGCCCCTACCGGCCGGTCTGCGGCCATCTGGACGGGGAGAACGAACGCCCCCGCCCCCAGGGCGAGCATCTGTTTGAAGAGAGCGAGGAAGTGGTATGGGACAGGTAGGAAAAGCCCCCAAGTGGACGCCGGCCCAGCAGCGGGCCATCGAGGATGAGGGCGGCACCCTGCTGGTGAGCGCCGCCGCCGGCAGCGGCAAGACCGCCGTGCTGGTCAATCGGGCACTGAGGCTCATCTGCCGCCGGGAGGACCCCATCCCTGCCGAGCAGCTTCTCATCGTCACCTTTACCAATGCGGCGGCGGCCGAGCTGCGCAGCCGGCTGGCCAAGGGGCTGAGCCAGGCAGTGCGGGAGGCCAGCGGCCAGGGGGCCGGCCGGCAGAATTTCCTGCGCCGTCAGCAGATGATGCTGGGCCGGGCCTCCATCGGCACCATTGACGCCTTCTGTCTGGGGCTGCTGCAGCAGAATTTCCGGGCGCTGGAGATCCCGCCCGATTTCACCACCGCCGACGAGGGCGCGCTGTATGCCCTGCGCCGTCAGGCTCTGGACGAGGTGCTGGCCCAGGCCTACCAGACCCCCGAGTTCTGCGCCTTTGCCGATCTGTATGGCAAAAGCCGCAGCGATGCCCGGGCCGGCGAGACGATTCTTCGGCTGTATGATTTTCTCCGCAGCCTGCCCGAATACCGGGCCTGGCTGCGCCGGAGCCTGCAAAGCTGGCAGGAGCCCTGCCCGGTGGGTAGCACCCCCTGGGCAAGATTCCTCACCGAACAGGCGGCCCTTTTGCTGGAAGAGGCCCTTCTGTATGAGAAGGGCATTCTGGAAGCCTGCGCGGGGGCCCCGGGGATGGAAAAGCTCACCGGCAGCTATCTGCCCTTTTTTGAAGCGGAGCAGGCCGGGCTGCGGCAGTTGCTGGAACTGGCCCGGGCCGGGGACTACGAGGGCCTGGGCGGGGCCCTGGCCGGCTTTGGCTTTGCCCCTCTGCCCCGGGTGAACACCCGCCCCAAAAAGGATGCCCAGCCCGCCGAGGTGCTTCTCTGCGCCCGGATGGAGCAGGTGAAGGAGCAGATCAAGGACCTGCGCCAGAAGGCCAAGGACCTGACCGGGGAGGTGCAGGGCTTTTGGGAAAACCAGCCGGATTTTGAGGAGGATCGGGCTGCCGCCGCCCCCCTCCTGGAAGCACTGGTGCGCCAGGTGGAGGCCTTTGACGACCGGTATTATGCCCTCAAGCTGGAGCGGAAGGTGCTGGAATTCAGCGATTTTGAACACCTGTCCCTTCGCCTTCTGTGGGACGGAGAAAAGGGGGAGCGCACCGAGCTGGCCCGCCGGGTGAGCCGGAATTATCGGGTGGTGATGGTGGATGAGTACCAGGATACCAACCGATTGCAGGATCTTCTCTATCACTGCCTTGCCAACGAGGAGGGTTCCAACCTCTTTTTTGTGGGGGATATGAAGCAGGGTATTTACAGCTTCCGTCAGGCCGACCCGGAAATATTTTGGGAAAAGCGGCGGAGTTTTGCCCCCATGGACCCGGCAGTGAAGGACGAGGCCCAGACCTACCCGGCCCAGCTTGCCCTGGACCGGAACTTCCGCAGCGCGGCGGGGGTGATCGGCAGCATCAACGGATTGTGCGATGCGGTGATGAGCCGCCGGCTGGGCGGAGTGGATTACGCCGATTCGGCCGGCGAGCGGCTCTGCCTGCCGGAAAACGCCGGCAGCTACCCCGGCGGGTGTGAGATGCACCTGGTAAGCGGCAGCGGGCAGGACGCCAGCGCCGCGGCGGCCCGGATCCGCCGGCTGCTGGAAGAGGGCTTCCCGGTGCGGGAAGGGGAGGGCACCCGTCCCTGCCGTCCGGAGGATTTCTGCATCCTTCTGCGCACCCGCAAAAGTTTTGGCGCCTATGTGCAGGCGCTGGAAGCCCAGGGGCTGGAAGTCTACGCCGATGTGAGCGAAAACCTGCTGGAAGCCCCGGCGGTCCGCCCGCTGGTAAGCCTGCTGCGGGTGCTGGATAATCCGGCCCAGGATGTGCCCCTGGCCAGCGTGCTGCTCAGCCCCCTGGTGGGCATGAGCCTGGGAGAACTCACCTGGCTGCGGGCCGAACACCCCGGCGGCAGCCTGTATACGGCCCTGCTGCCCCGGCACGAGGCCGGGCAGGAGGAGCCGGCCCCCGCCCGGCAGAAGGCGGAAGCCTTCCGGGCACGGCTGGAGGCCCTGCGCCGACTCTCCCGCACCCTGCCGGTGGACCGGCTGCTGGAAGAGATCTATGCGGATACCGGCTACCCGGCTCTGGTGGGCGCCATGCCGGGCGGTGCGGCCCGGCGGGATGAGCTGCGTCGGTTCACCGAGTTTGCCTCAGCCATGGGGGAAGGGGGGCTTTCCTCCCTGATCCGGGCGCTGGACGCCATGGAGGAATCCGGCCAGGTGGTTTCTCCCGGCGCCGGGGCCCTGGCCCGGCCCGGCCATGTGTCAGTGATGACCATCCACCGCTCCAAGGGGCTGGAATTCCCCATTGTATTGCTGGCCGATACCGGCCGGGCCTTCAATCTTTCTGACCAGAGGGACCCGGTGCTTTTCCACCGGCAGCTGGGGCTGGGCCTCAAGCTGCGGGGGGAAAGCGGCCTGTACCCCACCCTGGCCCAGACGGCCATCCTGCGGGCCAAGAAGGCCGAGGCCCTCAGCGAGGAGATGCGGGTCTTTTATGTGGCCCTTACCCGGGCAAGGGACCGGCTGATCCTCTTTGTGCCCTACAAGCAGAAAGAAGGGGCGGACGCCCTGCCCCGGCTGCTGGAAAAACCGGCCCGGGCCCTGCAGTGCGCCGCAGGCCGGGAGAGCGCGGCCCATGCCCAGAACATGGGACAATGGCTCCTGCTGGGGGCATTGCAGAATACCGCCGGCGCTTTTTTGTGGCAGAAGGCGGGGCTGGAACCGCCCGACAAGGGGGAAAGCTGGCCCATGGAACTGTTTATGGAGGATGACCAGCCCCCCGCCGCCCGGCCCGCGGCGCCCCGGCATACCGCCCGGCCCGACCCGGAGCTGCTGGAAAAGCTGCGGCAGGGGATGGCCTGGCGCTATCCCCACGAGGCCCGCACCCGGGTAGCCGCCAAGGTGAGCGTAACCTCGGTGGTGCACCGGGAAGAAAAAGAAGTTCTGATGGAGCGGCCCGCCTTTATGATGAAGGACGGGCTCACCGGGGCCGAGCGGGGCACCGCCCTGCATGCGTTTATGGAGCATGCGGATTTTGAGCTGGCACAAAAGGACCTGCAGGCAGAAGCCCGGCGCCAGAAGGAAAACGACCTTCTGGAGGAAGGGCTCTTTGAAAAGCTGGATTTTGCGGGCCTTGAACGCTTTTTCGCAAGCGATTTGTTCGGGCGGATCCGAAAAGCCAAAAGGCTTTTGCGGGAATATGACTTCATCAGCGCCATCCCGGCCCGGCAGCTGGCCGCTTTGCCGGAAGATCAGCAGATCCTGAGCCGGGAGGGGGAGCAAGTGCTTTTGCAGGGCGTGGCCGACCTGATCCTGATTTTTGAGGATCATGCGGAGATTGTGGACTACAAGACCGACCGGGGCAAGACCGAGGAGGATTTTGTCCGGGCCTATGCGCCCCAGCTGGAATACTATGCCCGGGCCATCTCCCGGCGGCTGGCCCCCCTGCCCATTACCCGGTGCAGCCTGTACAGCTTTGCCTTGGGGCGGGAGATCTGCCTGCCGGTGGCCGAAAACGGCCAAAAAGAAGCGGAAAAAACCGGGAATATCCCTTGACAAGGGGCGTTTTGGTGTTATAATTATTCCGGTAAAGAAAGTAGCAATCGGCTGGCCGCCTTGCTCGCCTTGAGGTCTTATCCCGACCCGGGCAATACAGCCTCAGCGCTCCTGCGCTGTGTTTTGTGTGCTTGCGCGGCTGTTCTTGCAAAGACAGCCGCGTTTTCTTTCCTGTTTATCCACACAGCTTTTGATTTGGAGGTGTTTCACAATCGCTACGAATGGCAAAAAGGAACTGGAGATCAACGGCGGCATCCGTGACCGCGAGATCCGTCTGATCGGCGCCGACGGCAGCCAGCTGGGCGTGATGAGCGCCCGGGAAGCCCAGCGGATGGCCGACGAGGCGAATTTAGACCTGGTGAAGATCGCACCCCAGGCGGTGCCCCCGGTCTGCAAGATCATGGATTACGGCAAGTATCGGTTCGAGCAGCAGAAGAAGGAAAAGGAAGCCAAGAAGAACCAGAAAGTGGTTGAGATCAAGGAAGTCCGCCTTTCGCTGAACATCGATACCAATGACTTCAACACCAAGGTGAACCAGGCCGCCAAGTTCCTGAAGGCAGGTCACAAACTGAAGGTCTCCATCCGGTTCCGCGGGCGTGAAATGGCCCATACCAATCTGGGCCTTGAGGTACACAAGCGCTTTGCCGCTGCGTTGCCCGAGGCTGTGGTGGATAAACAGCCCAAGCTGGAAGGCCGCAGCATGCTCATGTTCATGAGCCCGGCCCCGGCGAAGACCCCAGCCAAAACAAGTAAAACTCAGGAGGAAAAGAAAAATGGCTAAACTGAAACTCAAGACTCACAGCGGCGCTAAAAAGCGTTTCAAGCTCACCAAGAACGGCAAGGTCAAGCGCGGCCACGCCTTCCGCAGCCACATCCTCACCAAGAAGACCACCAAGCTGACCCGCGGCTATCGTCAGCCCAGCTATGTGGACAAGACCAACGAGGACGCTCTGAAAAAGATGCTGCCCTACGGCTGAGTTTTGCCGCTACCAACAACTGATGAGTTTAGGACTGTAAAGGAGATTCAATACTATGGCTCGTATCAAAGGCGCGATGATGTCGCATAAACGCAGAAAGAAAACCCTCAAGCTGGCTAAGGGCTTCTACGGCAGCAAGTCCAAGCATTTCAAGATGGCCAAGCAGCAGGTGATGAAGAGCGGTAACTACGCTTTCGCCGGCCGCAAGATGAAGAAGCGTCAGTTCCGCAACCTGTGGATTATGCGCATCAACAATGCCGTTCGTCCCCTGGGCATCAACTACTCTACCTTCATGAACGGCCTGAAGAAGGCTGGCATCGAGCTGAACCGCAAGATGCTCAGCGAGATGGCCATCCAGGATCCTCAGAGCTTTGCCGCTCTGGTGGAGACCGCCAAGAAGGCTCTGTAAAATAAGAAAAAGCAACGCCCACGCCCTCGCGCGGGCGTCGCTTTTGTATTTGCGGCTTTTTGCCGGATGGGGAGTGTGCCAATGGTTCAGCAGATCACCAGCCGGGACAATGAAAAAATCAAATATGCCTGCAAACTGGGCACCAGCGCAGCCTTTCGTCAATCGGAGCAATCCTTTCTGGCGGAGGGCTTGAAGCTGTGTCTGGAACTGGCCAAGGATTGCCCGGTGCGGCAGGTCTTTTATACCGCCAAAGCGCTGGAAAAATGCCCTGAGATCCCCGCATTGGGCGGGCAGCAATATGAGATCACCCCGCCGGTGGCCCAGAAGCTGGCAGGGGTGGAATCCAGCCAGGGACTGTTCTGCGTCTTTGGCTGGCCCAGGCAGCCCCAGGGCCTGCCGGCTGCAGGCGGGCGGTACCTGGCCCTGGAAGGGGTTCAGGACCCGGGCAATGTGGGGGCGCTGCTGCGCAGTGCCGCTGCCTTTGGGTTTGACCGGGTGCTGCTGGGCCCCGGCTGCGCCTCGCCTTTTGGCCCCAAGACCCTGCGGGCCAGCATGGGGGCGGCCGGGCGCATCCCTCTCCAGTTTGTGGAGGATCTGCCCGGCACCCTGGCCGGGATGCGGGCCCGGGGGATAGACTGCTATGCGGCCGCCCTTTACAACAGCCGCCCTCTGGATGAGGTGGACGGCAGTCATGCCGGCGGGGTCTGCCTGGTGATCGGCAGCGAGGGGCAGGGCCTTTCGCAAGAGGTGATCCGCAGCTGTACGGCGGCGGTGCGCATCCCCATTTCCAATCGGGTGGAAAGCCTGAACGCCGGTGTGGCCGGCGGGGTCCTGCTGTGGCATTTTCGGGGCAAGCTATGAGAGAAGAAGAGGTATACTGGATCTGGCTCTCCCGGGTGATCGGCCCGGCCAGCCCCCGGGGCAGGGAACTATTAGAGGTATACGGCTCGGCCCAAAATGTATATGAGGCCCGGCTCAAGGAGGACTTTTCTCCCTACCTCACCGAGACCCAGGCGGGCCGGCTTCGGCAGCTGAGCCTGGAGGATTGCCTGCCGGTCTGGGCAAAATGCCAGCGGGCCGGCATCCGTCTGCTCCCTTTCGGCAGTGAAGACTATCCCGCCCGCCTGGCCGATATCCAGGACCCTCCCGTCCTTCTCTACGCCACCGGCGCGGCCGGCGCTCTGAAGGACGCCCCCGTGGCGGCCATCATCGGCAGCCGGCGCCCCAGCGCCTACGGGGCCCAGGCGGCCCGGGTCCTGGCCGATGCCCTGGCAAGGGCCGGAGCGGTGGTGGTCAGCGGCCTGGCCGACGGGCTGGACGGAGAGGCCCACAAGGCCGCCCTGGAAGCGGGCGGCAGGACAGTGGGCTTTTTGGGCTGTGCCATCGACCAGACCTACCCCGCCTCCAATCGGCCCCTGCGGGCCCGGATGGAGGTAGAGGGCCAGGTGTTCAGCGAATATGAGCCGGGAGAGGGCGGCAAGGCCAGCTGCTTTTTGCAGCGCAACCGGCTCATTGCGGCAGTCAGCGACCTGGTCTGTGTGGCCGAAGCCCGGCTGCAGAGCGGCACCATGAGCACGGTGCGCCATGCCCAGCGGTATGGCCGGCCGGTGTATGCGGTACCGGGGGAGATTTTCAGCCCCCAGAGCGAGGGCACCAATACCCTTATCGGCCAGGGCCAGGCACGGCCGGTGGTGGGGCCCGGGACTCTGCTGGAAGCCCTGGGCCTGGGCCAGCCCAAGCCCGCCCGCGCGGGCAAAAAGAAAAAGGCCCTGCCCCCGCCCGAAAGCGAGGAAGGCCGGGTTTTGCAGCTGCTGCGGCAGGGGCCCTGTACCCTGGGCCAGCTCAGCGACGCGGTGGGGGTACCTTCCCATGAGCTGCTGGTCAGCCTGACCCGGCTGGAGATGGAAAAACTGGTCAGCTGCTCCTGCGGGATGTATGTCCTGCGCTGAGCCTGCACAGAGTAAAACCGGAGGAAGGCCTCTTTTCTGCCCCTTGGGGCGTGAGATTAGCATTGAGAACAGCGAGGAGAATCTATGTCGAAGTTGGTCATCGTGGAGTCGCCCGCCAAAGCGAAGACGATCCGCAAATACCTGGGAGACGGTTACGAGGTGACCGCCTCCATGGGGCATATCCGCGACCTGCCCGCCAGTCAGCTGGGCGTTGATGTGGAGCACGGATATACTCCCCAGTATATCAACATCAAAGGCAAGGAAAAGCTGATCCGCGAGCTGAAAAGCGAAGCGAAGCAGGCAGACGGCGTGCTGCTGGCCACCGACCCGGACCGGGAAGGGGAGGCCATCAGCTGGCACCTGGCGAATCTCCTGGGGCTGGACCCCACCGAGCCCAACCGGGTGACCTTCGGGGAGATCACCCGCAAGGGCGTCACCGAGGGAATGTCCCACCCCCGGGCCATCAATCTGGATCTCTTCAATGCCCAGCAGGCCCGCCGTGTGCTGGACCGGCTGGTGGGTTATAAGCTCTCGCCCTTTTTGTGGCGCAAGGTGCGCCGGGGCCTGTCGGCCGGCCGTGTGCAGAGCGTCACCGTCCGGCTGATTATGGACCGGGAAAAGGAGATTGAGGCCTTCAAGCCGGAAGAATATTGGAACATGGACGCGGTGCTCCTGCCGCCGGGCAGCCAGAAAAAGTTTACCGCCCGGCTGTACGGCACCGCCGCCGGCGAAAAGTTCACCGTGCACAGCGGGGAAGAGGCAAAGAAGATCGAAGAGGCCCTCAAGGGCAAGGAATATCTGGTTTCGTCCCTGAAAAAAGGCCACCGGAAAAAGACCCCCGCCCCGCCCTTCATCACCTCTACCCTCCAGCAGGAGGCCAGCAGCCGGCTGAACTTTACCTCCACCCGCACCATGCGGGCGGCCCAGACCCTGTACGAAGGCGTGGATATCGAGGGCCGGGGTACCCTGGGCCTCATCACCTATATGCGTACCGACAGTCTGCGGGTTTCCGACGAGGCAGTGGCCGGTGCCCAGAGTTTTATCCGGGAGACCTACGGGGAAAAGTATGTCTGCCCCTATAAGCGCACCTATAAATCCCGCAGCGCCACTGCTGCGCAGGATGCCCACGAGGCCATCCGCCCCAGCGTGCCCGGCCTGACCCCCGACGAGGTGGAAAAGAGCATCTCGGGGGATATTGCCAAGCTGTACCGACTGATCTGGAGCCGTTTTATTGCCAGCCAGATGAGCGACTGCGAGCAGGATACCGTGTCGGCCTCTATCACGGCAGGGGATTATCTCTTCCGGGCCAGCGGTTATGTGGTCACCTTTGACGGTTTCTCGGCCCTGTATGAGGAGAGCGCCGAGGATAAGGAGAAAAAGGAAGGGGCCCTGCCTGCCCTCAGCGAGGGGCAGACCCTCAAGCTGAAGGAACTCAAGAGCGAGCAGAAGTTCACCCAGCCCCCCTCCCGCTACACCGAGGCTACCCTGATCCGCTGCCTGGAGGAAAACGGCATCGGCCGGCCCTCCACCTATGCCCCCACCATCACCACCATCATCGACCGGGGCTATGTGGAGCGGGAAGCCAAAAAGCTCAAGCCCACCCTGCTGGGCCGCACCATCAACGAGCTGATGATGGAGCAGTTTCCCAACATTGTGGACGTGACCTTCTCGGCGGATATGGAGCGCAAGCTGGATAAGGTGGAAAACGGTGAGGTGGACTGGCGCAGCACGGTGGACGATTTCTACCAGGATTTTGACAAGGAACTCAAGCAGGCAGAAACCAATATGGAGGGCAAAAAGATCAAGGTGCCCGACGAGGAGACCGACGAGATCTGCGAGAAGTGCGGCCGGCATATGGTCATCAAGATCGGCCGGTACGGCAAGTTCCTGGCCTGCCCCGGCTTCCCGGAATGCACCAACACCCGCCGTCTGGTGAAGGATACCGGCGGCAAGTGCCCCAAGTGCGGCGGCCGGATGCTGGTGCGGCGCAGCGCCAAGGGACGTGTATATTATGGCTGCGAAAACTACCCCAACTGTGATTTTATGACCTGGGACGAGCCGGTGCCCACCCTGTGCGAAAAGTGCGGCGCCACCCTCTTCAAGAAGGGCGGCAAGCTGTACTGCGCCAAGGAGGGCTGCGGCTTTGAGAAACCCTATGTGAAGGGCGAGGGCCAATGAGCGAGAAAATAACCATTTTGGGCGCCGGTCTGGCGGGCTGCGAAGCGGCCCTCTGGCTGGAAAGCCAGGGCGTGGAGGTGGAGCTGTACGAGCAAAAGCCGGTACACTTCAGCCCTGCCCACAAAAAAGCCGGCTTTGCCGAGCTGATCTGTTCCAACAGCCTGAAGGCCGAGCGGCTGGATTCGGCCTCCGGCCTGCTGAAAGCGGAAATGCGCCTGATGGGCAGCAGCCTGCTGCAGGCCGCCGAGACGGCCCGGGTGGCTGCCGGCGGGGCGCTGGCGGTGGACCGGGACCTTTTCAGCGAGGAGGTTACCCGGATGGTGGAGAGCCGTCCGGGCATCCATCTGCACCGGCAGGAGGTCACCCAGGTGCCCGGGGAGGGGCTCACCCTGGTGGCCACCGGCCCCCTCACCGAGGGCGGGCTTGCCGGGAGTATCTCGGAGCTGACCGGCGGGGATCACCTGAGCTTCTTTGACGCGGTGGCCCCCATCGTCACCGCCGAAAGCCTGGACCGGGAGAAGGTGTTTGCCGCTTCCCGCTATGGCCGGGGCGAGGCGGATTACCTGAACTGCCCTTTCAATAAGGAAGAATACGAGGCCTTCCATGCCGCCCTGGTGGGGGCCGAGCGGGCGGAACTCCACGAGGTGGATAAACTCACCGTCTATGAGGGATGCATGCCCATCGAGGTGATGGCAGGCCGGGGCGCCGACACCATGCGCTTTGGGCCCCTGCGGCCGGTGGGGCTCACCGACCCCCGCACCGGCCACCGGCCCTGGGCCAATGTGCAGCTGCGCAGCGAAAACAAGGAAAACACCCTGTACAACCTGGTGGGCTTTCAGACCAACCTGAAATGGGGCGAGCAGAAGCGGGTCTTTTCCATGATCCCCGGCCTGGAAAACGCCGAATTTGTGCGCTACGGGGTCATGCACCGGAATACCTTCCTGGACAGCCCCCGCCTGCTGCTGCCCACCCTGAACCTGCGCCAACACCCCCACATCTATTTTGCCGGCCAGATCACCGGCTTTGAGGGCTATATGGAAAGCGCCGCCTGCGGCCTGCTGGCGGCCCGGGCCATGCTGGCCGCCCTGCGGGGCAAGGCCTGCCCGCCCCCGCCGGAGGATACCATGTGTGGGGCTCTCATCCGCTACATCACCGCCGAAAACAAGAACTTCCAGCCCATGGGCGCCAATATGGGCATCCTCCCCCCGCTGGCCGAGCCGGTGCGGGATAAGCGCCAGCGGTACATGGCCCTGGCCGAGAGGGCCGTGGCCTCCATGAAGGGCTGGGCAGAGAGTACGCTGTAACCTTTGGTTTGCCGCTTGGAACGGCAGAAAGGAAAAAACGCCATGAAGATCATTCTGGACGCCATGGGCGGCGATAACGCCCCGGAGGAGATCGTAAAGGGGGCGGCCCAGGCTCTGGCTGCTTACGGGCCGGAGCTCTCCATCCTTGCGGTGGGCGATGAGGAAAAAGTGCGGGCAGCCGCTCAGAAGGCGGGCATTCGGCCGGATGAACCCCGCTTCGAGATCGTCCACGCCAGCCAGGTTATCGAGATGTGCGACGAGCCCGCCCAGGCCATTCGCCGTAAAAAGGATTCCAGCATCGTGGTAGGTTTGAACCTTCTCAAGGAAGGCAAGGGTGATGCCTTTGTTTCGGCCGGTTCCACCGGGGCGCTTCATGTGGGGGCCTCCCTCATCATCCGTACCGTGCCGGGGGTTAAGCGGCCTGCCCTGGCCACCATCATCCCGGGCAGCAAAAAGCCCTATATGCTCATGGACAGCGGCGCCAATGTGGAGTGCCGGGCTTCCATGCTGGAGGCCTTCGGGGTCATGGGCTCCGCTTACATGAACCGGGTCATGGGCATCCCCACCCCGGACGTGGCCCTGGTGAATAACGGCGCCGAGGAGAGCAAGGGTACCCCCCTCTACCGGGAGGCCCACCAGCTGCTCAAGGCCAACCCCCACATCCATTTCATCGGCAACATCGAGCCCCGGGACGTGCCTGCGGGCGGCGCTGACGTGGTGGTCTGCGACGGGTTCACCGGCAATGTGATCCTCAAACTCACCGAGGGCCTGGCCAAGAGCCTGATGGGGATGGTCAAGGGCGTCTTTTATAAAAACACCCTCACCAAGCTGTCGGCCCTGATGGTGAAGGGCGGCCTGAGTGAACTAAAAAAATCTCTGGACAGCGAAGAATACGGCGGCGCGCCCCTGCTGGGCACTGCCAAGCCGGTGATCAAGGCCCACGGCAGCAGCAAGGCTCGGGCCATTCAGAATGCCATCCGTCAGGCCAAGACCTGTGTGGAGACCGATCTGTGCGGGACCATGGCCAAGGCCCTGGCCAGCCAGGAAGAAGCGGGGAGCGAAGAATAACCATGCATCATCAGTTGGAAACCATCATCGGATATACCTTCAAAAACCCCAGCCTGCTGGAAACGGCCCTGACCCATACCAGCTATGCCAACGAGAGCCGGGTGCCGGTGCACCACAACGAGCGGCTGGAATTCCTGGGCGACAGCGTCCTTTCCATTGTGGTGGCGGATTATCTCTTCCACGCCTGGAAGGACCGGCCGGAAGGGGAGCTGACCCGTGCCCGTGCCAGTCTGGTCTGTGAAGAGGCCCTGTTCCAGTTTGCCAAGGAGATCGACCTGGGCAGTTACCTGCGGCTGGGCAAGGGAGAAGAGCGGGGCGGCGGCCGCAATCGCCCCAGCGTGGTGAGCGACGCCTTTGAGGCGGTGATTGCCGCTTTGTACCTGGACGGCGGCATGGAAGTGGCCCGGGCTTTTATCCTGCCCTTTATCGAGGAGGGCAAAACCGCCGAAATGGACTACAAAACCGAGCTGCAGGAGGTCATCCAGCAGAACCCGGAAGAGAAGCTGCGGTATGAGGTGGAGGGGGAGACCGGCCCCGACCATGACAAGCGTTTTGTGGTGGCGGTCTACCTGAACTCCAACTGTATCGGCCGGGGCGAGGGACATTCCAAAAAAATCGCCGAGCAGCATGCGGCCCGGGAGGCCCTCAAGCTGATGGGGCTGGTAAAATAAGATGATTTTAAAGGAACTGGAAATACAGGGATTCAAAAGTTTCCCGGACAAGATCAAAGTGCAGATTCGGCCGGGCATCACCGCGGTGGTGGGCCCTAACGGTTCGGGCAAGAGCAATATCTCCGACGCCATCCGCTGGGTGCTGGGCGAGACCAGCAGCCGCCAGCTGCGGGGCAGCGGAAAGATGGAGGACGTGATCTTCGGCGGCACCCAGCGCCGGGGCGCCATGGGCTTTGCCAGCGTCCATCTTACATTGGATAATACCGACCGCCGGCTGGATGTGGACAGCGACGAGGTAGTCATCGGCCGCAAATACTACCGTTCGGGGGAGAGCGAATACTCCATCAACGGCCAAAATGTGCGGCTGAAGGATGTATACGAGCTGCTGCTGGATACCGGCCTTGGGCGGGATGGTTACTCCATCATCGGCCAGGGCAAGATCGCCGAGATCGTGGGCGTCAAAAGCGGCGAGCGGCGGGAGATCTTTGAGGAGGCCTCTGGCATTGCCCGCTACCGCTACCGCAAAAACGAGGCGGAGCGCAGCCTGGAGGCCGCCGAGGAAAATCTGGTCCGCCTGCGGGACATCCTGGGCGAACTGGAAGACCGGGTGGGCCCTCTGGAAAAGGAGAGCGAAAAGGCCAAAAAATACCTGGAGCTGGCCCAGACCCGCAAGGAGCTGGAAGTGACCCTCTGGGTGGAAAAGATCCGCCGTGCCCGGGAGACCGTCCGGGCCCAGCAGCGGAACTTGGAAACCGCCCAGGCCGATTATGACCGGCTCAGCGGCCAGATCCAGAGCCTGGACGAGGAGACCGAGCAGATCCGCCGGGAAAGCGAGCGGATGATCGTGGAGAACGAGCGCTGCGGCAATGAGATCCGCTCCCTGCAGGACCAGATCGCCGGGCTGGAAAGCCAGCGGGCGGTGCTGAACAACGATATGGCCCACAACCGGGAGAGCATGGATGCCTACCGGGAGGAGATCCGCCAGAGCGAGGCCGGCGGCCAGGAGATCGCCCGGGCCATAGAGGAACACCGGGCCCAGATCGCCCGCCAGAAGGAAGAGATCGCCGGCCTGGATGCCCAGATCACCCATCTGGAAGAGCAGTTGGAAGAACTGCAGAAACAGAATGAATCCACCGGGGAGCGTCGGGGCGCCGTGGCGGCCCTGCTGGCCCGCCTCACGGCCTCCCAGACCGAGGAGCGGGTGAGCCAGGCAGCCGAGAACAGCGCGGCGGAAAATGCCCGCCAGCGGCTGGAACAGTCCGGCGCCGACCGGGCCCAGACCGGCAGCCAGTTGGAAAGGGACCGGGAAGAGGCCGGGGAAAACCGCAAATATCTGGAAAAGCTGGAAGCCGGCCTGACCCGGCTGCAGAACATCAAGGGCGGCCTCACCCTCAAGCTGGAGGGCCGCCGCCGCCAGCTGGGCGAGGCGGACGAGACCGAGCAGCGGGTGAGCCGCAGCCTGGACGCCGCACGCCAGCGCCTTTCGGTGCTGAGCGACCTGGAAAAGAATATGGATGGCTACCAGCAGAGCGTGCGCAGCGTGATGCGGGCGGCCCAGAACCACCGCCTGCGGGGGATCGTGGGCCCGGTGGGCAGCATCTTGAAGGTGAAGCCCGGCTATGAGACCGCCATCGAGACGGCCCTTGGCTTTGCGGCCCAGAACATCGTGGTGGATGGGGAGAGCAGCGCCAAGAGCGCCATCGCCTTCCTGAAAGCCGAAAAGGGGGGCAGGGCCACCTTCCTGCCCATGGATACCATGCAGGGCCAGCATATGGACCAGAGCCGTCTGCCCTCCGGACAGGTGGCTTCCAGCCTGGTGGAATACGACCCCCGCTATGACCGGATCGTGGCCAACCTTCTGGGCCGGATCGTGGTGGTGGAGGACCTGGACGAAGCCTCCCGGGTAGCCCGGGCTCTGAGTTACCGCAACCGGGTGGTTACGGTGGACGGCCAGGTCATCAATGCGGGCGGTTCCTTCACCGGCGGCAGCACCTCCCGTTCGGCGGGCCTGTTCAGCCGCCGCCAGGAGATGGAAGAACTGAAGGGCAGGATCCGCCAGCTTACTCAGCAGGAGGAGCAGGCCCAGGAAAATACCGACAAGTGGAAGGCCGAGGTGGACGGGCTCACCGCTCAGCTCACCGCCGTGGACAGCGAGATCGTCACCGCCCAGGGCGACAAGATCCGGGCGGAGATGGAGCAGAACCGTTTGGATGGAGCCGTCAGCCAGGGCGAGGCGGCCCTGACCCTTTTGGAAGGGGAAGCCGAGGAGCTGCAGAAGACCCTGGCCCAAAGTGAAGCCAATTGCCGCCGGGCTCAGGCTGAGCTGGAACGGCTGGCCGGGGAGATCCAGAAACTGGAAGGGGAGCTGAATCAGCTGGAAGGCAGCGATGACAGCTTCCTGACCACTCGGAGTCGGCTGAGCGAAGAGCTCACCGCTGCCCGGATGGATCGTCTGGCTGCGGATAAGGATGTGGAACGGCTGGAAGAGGCCATCCGCGGCCTGGAAAGCCGCACCGGAGAGGCCGGCCAGCGCCGTCAGGAGCTGAATGAGGCCATCGGGCGGCTGGAAGAGACCAACCGGAACCTGGAAGAACAGATCCGGGGGCTTGCCGGCCAGGCCGAAACCTGGCAGAATGAGATCAAGACCCTGGAAAAACGCAGGGAAGAGGCTGCCGCCCGCCGGATGGAGCTGGACGCCTCCCTCACCGGCCAGAACCAGAAGGTGCGGGCCGTTACCGATCAGAGGGAAGAGTGCAGCCGGGAACTGGCCCGCCTGGCCGAGCGCAAGGATTCGGCCGAGCAGGAATATGACCAGACGGTCAGCCGGCTGTGGGATGAATATGAGCTGGCTGTGAGCGACGCGGAAAAACTCTGTGTAGCCTTTGAAAGCCTGCCTGAACTGAACCGCCGGGTCAACGAGGTGCGGGGCAAGATCCGGGCCCTTGGCAATGTGAACGTGAATGCCATCGAGGAGTTCGACCAGGTGAACCGGCGCTACCAGGCCCTGAAAGCCCAGGTAGAGGACGTGGAAAAGAGCCGGGCCGAGCTGATCCGGATGGTGCAGCAGCTTTCCGGCGAGATGAAAAAGCTCTTTACCGCCAGCTTTGCCCAGATCAACGAAAACTTCGGGCGGATCTTCAACGAACTGTTCGGCGGCGGCACTGCCAGCCTGGAACTCACCGACCCGGAAGATGTGCTGGAAAGCGGCATCGAGATCCATGTGGCGCCCCCAGGCAAGGTTATCAAGAACCTTTCCGCCCTTTCCGGCGGCGAACAGAGCCTGGTGGCCATCTGCATCTATTTTGCCATTCTGGCAGTGAACCCGGCGCCCTTCTGCATCCTGGACGAGATCGAGGCGGCTCTGGACGATGTGAACGTGGTGCGCTATGCCCAGTACCTGCGGCGGATCACCGAAAACACCCAGTTTATTGTGATCACCCACCGACGGGGCACCATGGAGGCGGCGGACGTGCTGTACGGCGTGACCATGCAGGAGGACGGCGTCTCCAAGCTGCTCAAGCTGGATCTGGATACCATGGACGCCTCCCTGGTGAACTGAGGGCGCCCGGATAAGGAGAAAAACTATGGGGTTGTTTGGAAATAAGAAAAAATTGAACGACGGGCTCAGCAAGACCCGGGTGGGCTTCTTCGGGGGCATCCTGAACCGGCTTACCGCCAGCCAGATCGATGATGATCTGTATGAGGATCTGGAAGAACAGCTGATCCTGGCGGATACCGGTGCCGACGTGGCGGTGGGCCTGGTGGATAAGCTCCAGCAGGCAGTGAGCCGGGATCACCTGAAAACCGGGCAGGAGGCCATGCAGGCCCTGAAGGGGCTGATTGCCCAGGAAATGACCCCGGAGACCGAGATGAACCTTTCCGGCCACCCGGCGGTGCTGCTCATCATCGGGGTGAACGGGGTGGGCAAGACCACCAGCATCGCCAAGCTGGCCAACTATTACAAGGCCCAGGGCAAAAAGGTAATGCTGGCCGCGGGGGATACCTTCCGGGCCGCCGCCACCGAGCAGCTGGAAATCTGGGCCGGCCGGGCAGGGGTGCCCATCATCAAGGCCGGCGAGGGGGCCGACCCCGCCGCCGTTATCTTTGACGCGGTCCAGTCTGCCGCTGCCCGGGGCTATGACCTGGTCATCTGCGATACCGCCGGCCGGCTCCACAACAAGAAGAACCTGATGGCCGAGCTCTCCAAGATCGCCCGGGCCATCCCCAAGGCCAGCAGCGAGGCCAGCGTGGAGACCCTGCTGGTGCTGGACGCCATCACCGGCCAGAACGCCATCAGCCAGGCCAAGGAGTTTGTGGCGGCCGCCGAGGCTACCGGTATCATCCTCACCAAGCTGGACGGCACCGCCAAGGGGGGCAGCGTCATCAGCATCCGCCAGAAGCTGGGGCTGCCCGTCCGCTTTGTGGGGGTGGGCGAGGGCATCGATGATCTGATGCCCTTCTCTGCCCAGGATTTTGCCGACGCCCTCTTTGGGGCAAAGGAGGACTGAGTTATGGTGATCTGTGCTGCCACCGGCAATGCCGGCAAACTCAAGGAGCTCCGCCGTATCCTCAGCGCCCTGGGCCATGAGGTGAAGAGCCAGAAGGAACTGGGCATCAACCTGGAACCGGAGGAGACCGGCACCACCTTTGAGGAAAACGCCCTCATCAAGGCGGAAGCCATCTGCAAGGCCAGCGGGCTTGCCACCATTGCGGACGATTCCGGCCTGGTGGTGGAGGCCCTGGGCGGAGCGCCGGGCGTCTATTCGGCCCGGTACTGCGGCCGCCATGGGGACGATGCGGCCAACAACCGGAAGCTGATGGAAAACATGGCCGGCATAGATGCCGGCCGGCGGGGGGCAAAGTTTGTCTCCGCCGTCACCCTCATGCTGCCGGACGGCCGTCAGCTCACCTGCCTGGGCGAGTGCCCGGGCCGGGTGGGGATGGAGGAAAAGGGAACCAACGGCTTTGGCTATGACCCCCTTTTCATCCCCGATGAGGTGGGTACCCGGGACGGAAAGCGCCTGCCCAACCGGGAAGGGCGCACCTATGCCCAGCTGGAAGACTGGGAGAAGGACGCCATCAGCCATCGGGGGAATGCCCTGCGCAAACTGCAGCAGATGCTTCCTTTGTTTTTGGGCTAAATTTTGTCAATAAAATATCCATAAAATCGTGTTATGCTGGAGAGACCCCAAGGGGGAGAGGCTCCGGCGGCAAGGAGAAATTATGCTTACCAGTAAACAGCGCGCCATTCTGCGCAGCCAGGCCAACAGTCTGGACCCCGTGTTCCAGATCGGCAAGGGAGAGATCGATGAGACCATGACCCGCAGCGTGTCGGAATGCCTGGCCGCCCGGGAACTGATCAAACTGAAGGTGCTGGAGAGCAGCCTGTACAGCGCCCGGGAGGCAGCCGACCGAATGGCCCAGGCCACCGGGGCGGATGTGGTGCAGGTGATCGGCTCCAAATTTGTACTGTATCTGCAGAAGGAAAAGGATTCCAAGTACGCCGATCTTCTGCACTGAAAGGGGGAGGCGGGATGAGAGTCCTGCTGTTTGGGGGCACCTTCGATCCGCCCCACAACGGCCACCTGAACAATCTGAAGGCGGCAGTCCAGGCGGTGAAGCCGGACGAGGTGGTGGTGATGCCTGCGGGCGTGCCGCCCCACAAGAAAGCCAGTTCCACGCCGGCAGGCCTGCGCTATGCCATGTGCGGCTGCTTTGAAGAGCTGTTCCGGCTGCCCTCTTCGCCCCGCTTCACCCTCAGCGACTGGGAGATCCGGCGGGCGGAACAGGGGTACCGGAACTACAGCGTGGATACCCTGAAGATGCTGGGCCAGACCCGGCCGGGCGCTGAACTGTACATGACGGTGGGCAGCGATATGCTGCTGGGCTTTACCAAATGGCATGACTGGCAGACCATCCTGAAACTCTGCGTGCTGGTGGTGCAGAGCCGCCAGCTGGGGGATGACCGGCTGCTGACCGAGCAGGCAGAACAGCTGCAGGCCCAGGGGGCAAGAATTCTTTTTGCCCATGCGCCCGCCCTGCCCCTGGCCAGCCGGGATATCCGCAGCGGCGCGGTTTCTCTGGAACAGCTGCCCGGGCCGGTTCGCCGACTGGTGCAGGAAAACCATTTGTACGGCTATGGGAGGTAAGAAGGATGGAGGAAAAAACTGCCCTGGAAATTGCCAGAAGCCGGCTGAAAGACAAGCGTTTTCAGCACACGGTGAATGTGCGGGATATGGCCGTGACCCTGGCAGAGCGCTACGGTGCCGACCCTCACAAGGCCGCCATAGCGGCGCTGCTGCACGACGCGGCCAAGGAGATGAGCCGGGAGGAATTGTTGCAGATCATCCGGGATAATGCTATAATGTCTGAGAATGCCGAAAACCGGCCTCAGCCGGTGTGGCACGGAATCTGCGCGGCCATCCTGGCCAAAACCCAATGGGGCGTTGAAGATGAAGAGATCCTCAGCGCCATTCGCTGCCATACCACCGGCAAACGGGATATGAGCCTGTTGGACAAGATCCTGTATCTGGCGGATATGACCAGCGCCGAGCGCACCTATCCGGAAGCCGCCTATCTCCGCAAGGTGGAGATGGAGGATCTGGACCGGGCCCTGGGGGAAGCTCTCCAGATGAGCCTGGAATGGCTTCGGGAAAGCGGGAAACCCATTGATCCCGTCACCCGGGAAGCCTGTGAAGAATACCGCCGTTTCTCAGGAGGTAAAACCGATACATGAGCGATATGAAACAGCCCCGCAAGCTGAATACCAGTGCTGCCAAGGGCACGGAAAGACACGTTTACCATTCCGGCAGCCAGCCTTCCGGCGGCAGCCGCAGGCCGGCTTCTTCCGGCACCTCCCGGCATATCAGCCGGCCGGCGCCTTCCCAGAGGGCGGAAACCTACCGAGCCGCCCCGCCCCCGCCGGGTGCCGACGGGGCCGCGGCCCTGCGCCGGGGCAAGGGCAAAAAGAAAAAGAAGAACGGCTGCCTGAAAGTGTTCCTGCTGCTGATTCTGATCCTGGCAGCCCTCTTTTTCATTGCCTTCAAGGTGATCACCAGCAGCGTCACCGGCGATGTGACCATCAGCCAGCTCATCAACACCCCCTCCGAATATAAGGGGGATGTGGTGAACGTGCTGGTCTGCGGTGTGGACTGGGAGGAAGGCCGGGCTTACAGCGATGCTTCCAGCAACGACGGCATGACCGATATGGTCATGTATGTGAGCTTCGACGTGGCCAATAAAAAGATCAGCATGCTGCAGATCCCCCGCAACACCTATGTGGGCGGCAGCTATACCACGGAGAGCGGCCAGACTTACAATGCCTCCAACGGGCAGATCAACTCGGTGATGCTCTCCAATGAGGGCGGCATCAATGCCCTGGCCGAGACCATCAACGACCAGCTGAAACTGCCGGTGGACTACTACATCACCATCAACATGCAGTCTCTCCACGAGGTGGTGGATACCTTCGGCGGCATTGAGGTGTATGTGCCCCAGGATATCGAGTACAACGGAAGTGTGCTCAAGCAGGGCTACCAGACCCTGGATGGCGCCGCCGCCGAGTTCTTTGTGCGCAACCGCAAGGGCGCCGGCTACGAGCGCTCTGACCTGGACCGCCTGAACATGCAGCGGTACTTCTATTCCGGCCTGCTGGGCCGTTTCCGCACCATGAACATCTGGGATGTGGCCAAGCTGATGCCCGCCTTTATGAACTATGTGGAGACGGATATGCCCTCCTCCACCATGATCAGCCTGGGCGTAAGCCTTCTGCAGGTGGACAGCGCCAATATCATGATCAGCCAGATGCCGGTGTATGGCTCCAGCCAGTACTACAACAACAACTCGGTGGTGGTGGGCGCCCCCGAAGAGACGGCCGAGCTGCTCAACACCTATTTCCGCACCTATACCGGCGAAGTGCCCGCTTCCGAGCTGAATCTCCAGTCCTGGTATCCCTCCGGGCAGGCCAGCGACCCCAACGTTCAGTTCATGGGCCAGCTGGATGAGGAGAGCATCGACGCGCAGCAGAACAACAACCTGGACGGGTCCAACACGTCTTACAAATAACAGGGAGGCTCTTTATGGAAAGTAAGGAACTGGCCATTCGCATTGCGAAGATCCTGGACAAGAAAAAGGCCGAAGGGCTTAAGGTACTGAGCATCCGGGACCTTACCGTTCTGGCGGATTACTTCGTCATCGCCAGCGGTACTTCCTCCACCCATGTGCGCAGCCTGGCCGATGAAGTGGAATTCCAGCTGGGCCAGCAGGGGGTGGAACCCCAGCGGGTGGAAGGCTATGAGGCCCGCAACTGGATCCTGATGGATTACGGCGGGGTCATCGTGCACATTTTTTATCCCGAAGCCCGCAGCTACTATGATTTGGAGCACCTGTGGGCCGACGCCCAGCCGGTGGATCTGAGCGGGCTTCTGGAAGAGGAAGCGGCAGAGGAATAAGGCACAGCCCACAGGCAGTGCCGGAAGATAAGCCGGGCAGGCTTTCTGCCCGGAAGAAAAATCAGCCGCTTTCGGTGGGCGGCAGCAAAAGTTGATATGGAGTTGATGGAAAGTGAAGTATGATTTCAAGGCTGTGGAAGCCAAATGGCAGAAGGTGTGGGATGAAGAAAACACCTTCGCCGTCCAGATCGACCACAGCAAGCCCAAGTTCTATGCCCTGGTGGAATTCCCTTACCCCTCCGCCGCAGGCCTGCATGTGGGGCACCCCCGCAGCTATACCGCGCTGGATGCGGTGGCCCGCAAAAAGCGGCTGTGCGGCTACAACGTGCTGTATCCCATGGGCTGGGATGCGTTTGGTCTGCCCACCGAAAACTTTGCCATGAAAAACCACATCCATCCGGAAGTGGTCACCAAGAACAATGTGGCCCGCTTTAAGAGCCAGCTCAAGGCCCTGGGCCTTTCCTTTGACTGGACGAGGGAGATCAACACCACCGACCCGGAATACTACAAGTGGACCCAGTGGATCTTCCTGCAGCTGTACAAGCACGGCCTTGCCTATAAAAAGGAAATGAACGTGAACTGGTGCACCGGCTGCAAGGTGGTGCTGGCCAACGAAGAGGTGGTCAACGGCAAGTGCGAGCGGTGCGGCAGCGATGTGATCCACAAGGTCAAGAGCCAGTGGATGCTGAAGATCACCGCTTACGCCGATAAGCTCATCGACGGGCTGGAAGGCCTGGATTACATTGAGCGTGTGGCCACCCAGCAGAAGAACTGGATCGGCCGCAGCCATGGCGCCGAGGTGAACTTCGGCACCACCGCCGGCGATACCCTCACCGTGTATACCACCCGCTGCGACACCCTGTTCGGCGCCACCTACATGGTGGTGAGCCCCGAGCATGAGATGGTCAAAAAGTGGCTGGAAGCGGGCCTGATCAAAAACCCCGAGGCAGTGAAGGCTTACCAGGCCGAGGCTGCCCGCAAGAGCGATTTCGAGCGCACCGAGCTGAATAAGGAAAAGACCGGCGTCAAGCTGGAAGGGGTCATGGGCATCAACCCGGTGAACGACCAGGAGATCCCCATCTTCATTTCCGACTATGTGTTGGCCAGCTACGGTACCGGCGCCATTATGGCCGTGCCCGCCCATGATACCCGCGACTACGAGTTCGCAAAGGTATTCGGCCTGCCCATCATCGAGGTGGTGAAGGGCCAGGGCGAAAGCCGCCTGGACAAGGAGGCCTTTACCGATGTGGCCACCGGCACTCTGGTGAACTCCGGCTTCCTCAACGGCCTGTCGGTGGAAGAGGCCAAGAAGAAGATGGTGGCCTGGCTGGAAGAGAACGGCAAGGGCCAGGAAAAGGTAAACTACAAGCTGCGGGACTGGGTGTTCAGCCGCCAGAGATACTGGGGCGAGCCCATCCCCATGGTGTACTGCGAAAAGTGCGGCTGGCAGCCCCTGCCCGAGAGCGAGCTGCCCCTGAAGCTGCCCGAGATTACCGACTTTGAGCCGGGCGAGAACGGCGAAAGCCCCCTGGCCCGCCATACCGAGTGGGTCAACACCACCTGCCCCTGCTGCGGCGGCCCCGCCAAGCGGGAGACCGACACCATGCCCCAGTGGGCCGGTTCTTCCTGGTACTTCCTGCGGTATATGGACCCCCACAACAAGGATGCCCTGGCCAGCAAGGAGGCCCTGGAATACTGGAGCCCGGTGGATTGGTACAACGGCGGCATGGAGCACACCACCCTGCACCTGTTGTACAGCCGGTTCTGGCATAAGTTCCTGTATGATATCGGCGTGGTGCCCAAGCCGGAGCCCTACCAGAAGCGTACCAGCCACGGCATGATCCTGGGTCTCAACCCCCACAGCTTTGTGAACATGAGCGCCGAAGAGCAGGCCGCCCTGGTGCAGGAGTACGGCAGCGAAAAGGCTGCCCGGGCCGCTCTGGTGGAAAAATACGGCGAGATGGCCGAGCATCCGGTGGTCAAGATGTCCAAGTCTCTGGGCAACGTGGTCAACCCGGACGATATCGTCAATGAGTACGGCGCCGATACCATGCGCCTGTACGAGATGTTCATCGGCGACTTTGAAAAGGCCGCGCCCTGGAACACCTCTTCCATCAAGGGCTGCAAGCGCTTCCTGGACCGTGTCTGGAACCTGCAGGAAAAGATCCTGCCCGGCGAGGGCTACCGGCCTGAGCTGGAAGCCACCATGCACCGCACCATCAAGAAGGTGAGCGAGGATATCGAGGTGCTCAAGCACAACACCGCCATCGCCGCCATGATGGGTCTGCTGAACGAGTTTGAGACCAGCGGCGGCTGCACCAAGGATGAGTACCGCACCCTGCTGATCCTGCTCAACCCCTTTGCTCCTCATCTCACCGAAGAGCTGTGGCAGCAGATGGGCTTTGAGGATCAGATCGCCCACACCACTTGGCCCAGTTACGACGAGGCCAAGTGTGTGGAGAGCACGGTGGAAATCGCCGTACAGGTG
Source organism: Allofournierella massiliensis (assembly GCF_021531255.1). GTDB lineage: Bacteria > Bacillota > Clostridia > Oscillospirales > Ruminococcaceae > JAFBIO01. The sequence goes on from NZ_JAFBIO010000001.1 coordinate 261,764, forward strand.
AACGGCAAGGTCCGCGCCCGCCTGAAGGTGGCTGCGGATATCGAGGCCCCCGACGCCATCGCCGCTGCCAAAGCCGAGCCCGCCGTGGCTGCTGCCATCGCCGGCAAGACCGTGGTCAAGGAAATTTATGTAAAGGGTAAGCTGGTCAACCTGGCCGTAAAAGGCTGATAAGGGAGAAAGCTGAAAATTTTTTATGAACTTTCTCTCATAAAGGAAAAAAGCTGTTGACAGGAGAATCGGTGCCATTGTATAATTATACCGTTGACTACTTTGTAGCAACGAGACTCCTGCCTCAGGTCAAGGGAGGGAAAAAGTAAATGTCGGAAATTCGTGTCAAGGACAACGAGTCGCTGGAAAGCGCCCTGCGCCGTTTCAAGCGTTCCTGCGCTCGCAGCGGTGTTCTCGCCGAGGTTCGTAAGCGTGAAGCTTACGAAAAGCCCTCCGTGCGCCGCAAAAAGAAGTCCGAGGCTGCCCGCAAGCGCAAGTTCAAGTAATTTGAGCAGAGCGGCAGCGCCGTGGTAAAGCGGTAATGCGTTGTGTTACGCAGTAAAGCGGGCCCGTATCCTTACGGGCCCGCTTCTTTTTTGAAAAAATGCCAAGGAAGGGAAAAGCCCATGCTGCTGACGCCTCAGTATCTGTTCCAGGATGTGACCCATATCACCCCGGCTTTCCTGCGCAGTCAGGGAATCCGGGCATTGGTGCTGGATGTGGACAACACCCTCACCCTCCATGATGACCCGCAGGTCCCGGCCCGTGTGCGCGCCTGGCTGGAGGAGATGCAGGGGGAGGGGATCCTGCTGACCATCGCCTCTAACAATGGGCAGCAGCGGGTGGAGCCTTTTGCCAGAGCCCTGGGGCTGGAATATGTGGCCAAGGCCCATAAGCCGCTTTCCCAGGGGCTGGAAAAAGCCCGCAGCCGCTGGGGCATCAGCCGCCGGGAGATGGCCATTGTGGGGGATCAGCTTTTTACCGACCGGCTGGCCGGTTCGCTGTACGGCATCCCGGCTCTGGTTACAAGGCCGCTGGGCCCCGAGACCAAGTGGTATATCCGCCTCAAGCGGGTGCTGGAAAAGCCCTTCTTCGGGCTGTATTTTGCCAAAGGAGGGAAGATACTGTGAACAGAATCCGATTCGGCACGGCGGGCCAGAGCGAGAGCTTTGCCGCCATGGGATACAAGACCAGCCTGGATGTGCCGGAATACACGGCCAAATTCGGCCTGCACGCCTTTGAATACCAGTGCGGGCACGGTGTACGGCTGGGGGAGGAAAAAGCCCGGGAAATGGCTCGCAGGGCCCAGGAAAGGGATATTCTTTTCAGCCTGCACGCTCCCTATTTTATCAGCATGAGCAGCCTGAACGAGGAGACCCGTCTGCGCAGTGTGGACTATATCCTCCAGAGCTGCCGTGTGGTGCGGGCGCTGGGGGGCCGGCGGGTGATCTTTCACTCGGGAAGCTGCGGCAAGCAGAGCCGGGAGCAGGCCCTGGAAAAGGCCCTGGACACCATGGAAAAGATAGTGCGGGCGGTGGATGAGGCAGGTTATGGCGACCTTACCCTCTGCCCCGAAACCATGGGCAAGATCGGCCAGCTGGGCACCCTGGATGAGGTGCTGACCCTCTGCCAGGTGGATAAACGGATCACCCCCTGCATCGACTTCGGCCACCTGAACGCCCGTACCCTGGGTGGCATCAAGGGCCGGGCCGAGTACGAGGAGATCCTGGACAGGATGGAAGATGTGCTGGGGGATGAGCGGGCCAAGGCCTTCCATGTGCATTTTTCCCGCATCGAGTACTCCGCAGGGGGCGAAAAGCAGCACCATACCTTTGCGGATACCCAGTGGGGCCCCGAGCCGGAGCCGCTGCTCCGGCTTTGTAAGGAGCGGCAGCTGAGCCCGGTGATCATCTGCGAGAGCGCAGGTACCCAGGCCGAGGACGCCCGGACCATGCAGCTCTATTATGAATCGCTGTTTTAAAAGCAGCCAACCCCCTTTTGTGGGGCGCAGCGCTATTTTATCATGAAAATACTTGAAAAAAGCAAGCATTTCAGGTAAAATAAACTTTAGATATGTACTTTGTGGTATAAATACAAATTTGGAGGAATTCCCATATGATCAGTGCAGGCGATTTTCGCAACGGTGTGACTTTTGAGCAGGACGGCCAGGTTCTCCAGGTTGTGGAGTTCCAGCATGTGAAGCCCGGCAAGGGCGCCGCTTTTGTCCGCACCAAGACCAAGAACGTGATCACCGGTGCCGTTACCGAGACCAGCTATAACCCCAGCGCCAAGTTCCCCCAGGCGTTCATCGAGCGCCGTGAGGTGACCTACAGCTACGCGGACGGCGATCTGTACCACTTTATGGACAACGAGACCTACGACGATGTTCCCGTGAACGCTTCCGACGTGCCCGAGAACTTCAAGTTCTGCAAGGAGAACGAGATCTGCAAGCTGCTGTCCTACAAGGGCAAGGTGTTCAGCGTGGAAATCCCCAACTTCATCGAGCTGGAAGTGACCCAGACCGAACCCGGCTTCAAGGGCAACACCGCCACCAACACCCTGAAGCCCGCTACCCTGGAAACCGGCGCCGAGATCCGTGTGCCCCTGTTTATCAACGAGGGCGACAAGATCCGCATCGATACCCGTACCGGCGAGTACATGGAGCGCGTCTGATTTTGGTTTTACGGGCAGCAGCCGTTCGCTGCTGCCCGTATTTTTAAACGCAGAACAAAGGAGAGACCAACTATGGGGATTACCGAAAAGTGCGCTTACATCGAGGGCCTGATGGAAGGGCTGGAACTGGACACCACTTCCAAGGAGGGCAAGGTCCTGGCTGCCATTGTGGATCTGCTGGAAGAGGTCTGTGATGAGGTGAAGAGCCTGGACGACAACATGGACCAGATCTATGACGAGCTGGATGCCATGGATGAGGATATGGATGACCTGGAAGCCGCCGTATACGGCGACGACGAGGAAGAGGACGAGGAAGGCGACGAAGAGGCCGAGGCCGAGTATGAGCTGACCTGCCCCAAGTGCGGCGCTGTCACGGTGGTGGACGAAGCCACTCTGCTGGACGAGAACAGCGAGATCAGCTGCCAGAACTGCGGCGCTGCCTTTGATATCGAGTTCGGCGCCGAGGAAGAAGAGACCCCGGAAGAGGAAGAGTAAGCTTTTCCTTGTTTCGGGCGGCGGATGCTTCCCACAAAAGAAAAAAGAAAGGGCCTGCTGGTTTATACCAGCAGGCCTTTTCTTGCTTGTTCAGGCTTTGGCTTCTTTCAAAGCGCGCTCCAACCAGATATTGCCGATATCCAGGGCGCTGTACAGCCCGTTCTTGGCGCTCTGACGAACTACACGCTCGGGAAGGGGCTTGGAGGCATCGGTGCTCATCAGCACCACATGTACCTTGTCCGCCACCTGCACGCCGTTCTCTTCCTTGGTGGTCAAAATCTGCATGAAGATCACATAGGGATCGGTCAGGTTGCCGTAATAGATCTCGTTTTTGCTGCGAACCAGGGGACGCCCCTTATAGGTCAGTTTGGGGGTAAATTCCATATAGCAAACGCCTCCGTTTCTCTCATTTCCAATAAACGTTATTAGTATACCATAAAAAGCAGGGGTTGACAAACCCAACCGGTCGAAATATCGGCTTTTTCGGGCGACAGGTATGCCGCTTATGGCAAAAAAGCCGGGGCTCAGTCTTTTTCCTGCGGCTGAGAGGGCTCGGCTTTGGGTTCCTCGGCGGGCTTTCGGTCACTGTCCAGTTTTTCCTGGTTCAGGGCCACCCGCTGGGCCAGGGTGCGCAGTTTCACATCCATCAGGCTCACCCGCTCGGTAAGGGAGAACTGATGCATCAGCAGCACAAAGATAATCAGCAGGTAGACCAGATTAATGGGGCTGACAAAACCAAGCAGATCCGAGGCCCAGTACAGTAGGCCCGGGAAAATGCTGATGAAGAGCAGAAGCGCCGAAAAGAAGATCCAGAAGATGGTATCCTCAATCTGCATTTTGGCATGGCGCACCCGCTTGAGGATAAAGACAAGAGTGCAGAAACTGCCTAAAATGAGCAGCGCCCGCAGCACCAGGGGAATCATGGTATCCATTTACAGGCTCCTTTCCGGGTAGGGGGTGACGGTGTCCCGTTTGCGGAACCACTGGATCAGCAGGATGGACAACCCCATCTTGATCATGTATTGCACCGAGCGGGCAAAGTTGAGATAGCTCTGGCCAGCCGTGCGCTCGGCCATTTCCACCTGCAGTTCCTTTACCACTGCGCCGTTTTTGATCAGATAGCTGATGGTATCCGGTTCCGGCCCGTAGTTGGGGTTCTGGGCAAACTCCTCCAGCAGGCGGCGGTTGAACATCCGCATGCCGCTGGTGGGGTCACAGATGGCCCGGCCGGTGGTCAGGCGGATGGCCCAGCTGATGAGATAGCTGCCCAGCATCCGCAGGGTCCGGGGCTTGAGTACCGTCACAAAGCGGCTGCCGATGACGATGTCTGCGCCATCCTCCAGCATTTCCAGCATGGGGGCGATGTATTGGGGCAGGTGCTGGCCGTCCGCATCCAGCTGCATGGCGCAGTCATAACCGTTTTCGGCCGCGTAGCGCAGCCCGGTCTGGAAAGCGCCCGCCAGGCCCAGGTTCACCGGCAGATCAATGAGATGATAGCCCTTGGCCCGGCAGATGGCGGCGGTCTTATCCCGGCTGCCGTCATTTACCACCACATAGTCATACTGGGGATAATTTTGGATCAGATCATCCACCACCCGGGTGATGCTTTCTGCCTCGTTATAGGCGGGGATGACAATGAGAAGCTTCAGCATAAAGGTTCTCCTTTGGAAAGATGTGCGATGCCCAACAGCTGCTCTGTTACGATCTGCCAGGTAAAATGTTCCAGCAGATTCTGGCGGGTCTTTTGGGCGGCTTGCCGGCCCCAATCCGGGCTTTCCATGGCCTGCCGCAGGGCCTCAGCCAGCTGGTCCACCGTATAGTCCGGAGGCAGCTGCAGGCCGTAGCTTTCGTCCCGCAGCAACTCACCGCTGCCTCCGGTGACCGTGGTCAGGATGGGGCAGCCGCAGGCTGCCGCTTCCAGAAAGGTGGTGGGAAAACCCTCAGCGTACCGGGTGGGCAGGCAGTACAGGTTTGCCTGCCGGTACAGTTGGAGTACACGGGGATAGGGGACACTGCCCGCAAAGAAAACGCCCTGTGGCGCAGAGGCTTTCAGACTGGCCAGCTGGGGGCCGTCCCCCGCCACCACCAGGGCTGTGCCGGGAAGGTCGGCCATCTGAAAGGCCTGGATCAGTTCGCCCACACCTTTTTCGGGAATGATCCGCCCCACAAAGGCAGCCAGGCGGGTATCCGGGGAAAGCCCCAGATCCTGCCGCCAGTCAAAGGGCGGCTCGTTGGCCAGGATCCTTTCCAGCTCTGCTGGGTCTACCGCGTTGTACAGGGTGCCCTCGGCCCGGATGCCGAAATGTTCCAGCCAGCGGCAGACCGCCTGGCTCACTCCGTAGAAACGGGAACAATACCGGCGAAGAAAACGGCAGGCCAGGTGCTCGTAGCAGTGGCCGGCCAGCCCAACAAGCCCCCCGCCCATGGGCAGGTGACCGGTGGAATGCTCCACCAGGATGGCGGGGATATGCCGCTTGCTGCAGGCCCGGGCAGCATACAGACTGCTCAGATAAAACCGGGCGTTGATCAGGCAGAAATCGGGGTTCTGCGCCCAGATCCGGGCCAGCCCGGCCCGCAGCTGCCTGCCCGGCTTCAGAACCGGGAAGCGCCCGTTCATCAGGGGCCATACCGGCAGCCGGAAGACCCGGATTCCGTTTTCGTCGGTCTCCTCCTGAGGCAGGCCCGGCAGGGCGCTGGTGACCACCAGCACCCGATGGCCCGCCTGGACTGCCCGCTTGGCCAGGTTAAAGGTGTAGCGCTCCACCCCGCCCACTGTGGGCAGATACTGAGCGGAAAAGAAACACAGGGTCACGTACAGAACTCCTTTGCAAGAAGATCAGCGGCGCTTATAGACAAATTCCCGCTGGATCTGGAAGCTGATAAAGAACAGGAAGGTATCCACCAGAATCTTGGTCAGCTCTTCCGGCCCGCCAATCAGCCCATGCAGGTGGGTGACCAGCCAGGCGCTGCAGAACATCTGCACCGCTGCCAGAGCCGCGTATTTCAGGGCGGAATAGATATAGCCCTCCTTGCTCTTGAAGACCACCCGGTGGTTCAGCAGGTAGTTGTAGGTGGCCGAGAGGATACGGGCCAGAACGGTGGCAGTGGAGATATATCCGATGCCCCAAAGCCCGGCCGGGAACGCACGGCAGAACAGGGAAAAGAGCAGAAGATCCACCACGCTGGAAGAAAGGCTGGAAAAGAGGAATTTCCCGAAGATGGAGCAGATTCGCAGGGAATCCCGCACCGGATGAAAATGGGTGGAGTGGTTTTCCTTGGAATCATACACCGTCAGGATGGGAACCTCGGTGATGGGCACGCCTGCTTCCTTGGTGTCGATGAGCATGTTGCTCTCGAATTCAAACCGCTCGCCCTGGGTGGAAAGCAGCTTTTTCATATATTCCCGGCTGATGCCCCGCAGGCCGGTCTGGGTGTCGCCAATCTTCAACCCCACCAGATAGCGGAACATCAGGCAGGTGAGCTTGTTGCCCATCCGGGATTTGGAGGGGACGCCCTCGGCATCAAAGTCCCGGCAGCCCAGGATCAGGTGATCCGGGTGGGCGGCCAGTGCCTCCATACAGGCCAGGATGCAGGCGGGGGTGTGCTGACCGTCCGAATCGGCGGTGACGCAGCCGGGGGCTTCCGGCCAGCGCAGAAGGCAGTAATTGAAGGCGTTTTTCAGGGCGCGGCCCTTGCCCAGGTTGACGGCGTGGCGCAGCACCACGCACCCCTTGGCTTCGGCGTCGTCGAAATAGGGTCGGTAGGCCGGTCCGCTGCCGTCATCCACCAGCACGATGTTCTCGATGCCCTCCTGGCGCAGTTCGGCCAGCAATTGGGTCAGCCGGTCGTCCGGTTCCAGGGAAGGGATAATGAGGGGAATCTGTTTTGTGGTCATGAGAAGGGATTCCTTTCGTCAGCGGGCAAGAATGGCAAGAAATGCGTTGAGAAGAACGCCCGCGTTGGCAAACGCCATATACAGGGCAGGCAGGGCGCCGGAAGGCTTGCTGCGGCTCAGCCAGCAGGGCCGCAAAGCCAGGCAGAGCAGCGGCAGAGCCGGCAGGAAGTACCGCCCCTGTAAACCGTAGATAGAGGTGTAGTAGGTGGGGGTCCAGGTAATACAGCCGGCCACGGCCAAACCCATGCAGGTCAGAGCCAGCAGGGCAGCGAATATCCGGCCGGAGGGCCTGGGCCAATCCCTTTCGCCCGGTTCGGGCAGGAGGGAGAAGGCCAGCAGCAGATACAAAAGCAATACCCAGCCCCAGCTCAGATCCAGGCTGTAATAGCTCAGCTTGCCGCCCACCAGGGTTTTGAGATAATGTTCACTGTTTTCAATCAGGCTGTTGCCCACCAGCACAAGGGTCTGTGCCGGGTGGGAGAGAATATAGCCCGGGGAATAACAGATGGAATCCGGGTTCTGGGCCTGCTCTTCCAGGTTCCAGCTCTCGGCCACGCTCTCATCCATGGTTTCGATCTGGGCGGCCAGTTCTTCCGCTGAATCCGCTCGGTTGAACAGCCCGGCTATGGTGTAGCGGGCGCCGGAAGAAAGGAAAGCCAGTACACAGAGCAGGAGAAAACCGCCCTTGAGCAATCTGCTGCGTTTCGCCTGGCGGCCAAAACGGGCAGTCGGGATGAGCAGAAAGAGGGCGGCCAGGGGAAAGTAGACAGCCTTGGCCGGCACCAGCAGTACACCGGTGAGGATCAGTGCGCCCCACTGGAAAGGCTTGAGGGGGGATTTTTCCCCAAAGGCGGCATCCAGGCAGAGGGCGGTGAAGAGAAAGGCCAGGGAAAGGGTCAGACAGTCCCGGCTGAAAGAGGCAGCCAGGTGCAGGCTCATGGGCAGAAGCCCCACACAGGCAAAAATCTTTTTGCCGAAGGGGGCCTTTTTGATGGCCCAGGAGGTAAGCAGGGCATAAACGGCCAGGTTGGCCAGCCGGCCTATCACCAGGGTGGGCGTAAAGCCCAGCTTTAAAACGAAGCAAAGGGCCACCGCCAGGGAGCTTACCAGATACAGCATGTCGCTGTCATCCGCCTGCATCTCGGTATACAGCTGGAAATCTCCGGCAGAATCCGGGCTGCGGGTAAGGAGGGTATCGGCAAATTCCTGCCAGGTGAACACGGTGGTGTTCTGATCCTGCAAAAGCGGATTCTGGTCGCTGGGCCGCCGGTAGGTCTCGCTGAGCGGGACCGAGCCCAGTGGCAGTCGGCTGGTAAGGGTGGTGGCGATGGAAAAGCTCTGGTTGATGTGGAACTGTTCATCCGGTGCGGAGTAGGGGGGCAGCACCAGGCAGTAAACCAAACCCAGGGACAGCACCAGAACAAAATACAGCCGGTGCAGGGCAGGGCGAAGCGCCAGCACCGCCCACAGGGTCAGGCTGAGGATCAGGCTCAGGGCCAGGGCCACCAGCCAGTAATACTGGCTCAGGAAAGAGCCGATCTGCCCGGTGGTCACCAGAAGGGCCAGCTGTCCTTCCAGAGACTGGCCGTCCGCCGTCAGTTCAACACCCTCGGCCGGGCTGCCGGAATACCCCAGGGAAAGCCTGCCTTCTCCCTGATAGGAGGGAGTGAGAGTGAGGGTATAGTAGGCGTCTTCCCGGCCTTCCACGACCCTATCCAGCCCAAGGCCGGTATACTGCCCGGGCAGGATATTTCCCATCTCGCCCCGGCTCTGGGCCAGGACCTCCCCAGTCTGGGCATCCGCCAGGGTGAGAAGGATCTCCCCTCGGGGCTGCACTTCGGTCACACCGAAGACAAAGGCCAGGGCATACAGATCCTCGCTGCAGGAAAAGGTCTGGGTCAGGGAATCTTCCAGATTTTCCGTATAGAGGGAGTAATCGTCGCTGACCCGCACCGAGGTGCTTTTGCTTTGGGCCGGGCGCACCTTCAGCAGCCAGACGCCGCCGAAGACGCAGAGGCAAAACCCCAGACAAAGCAGGGAGGCCAGCAGCGGCAGATGTTTTTTCAATAGCGATGCCTTCACAGCTTTACTCCAAACCTACGGGCAGCCAAAGGCGCCCAGAGCCCTCGCTCTTCCAGATAACATTCCACGAATTGGCGTACAGCCCCCGAACCGCCTGGAAGTTCCGAGACGAAATCCGCCTGGGCCTTTACCTCCTTGGCGGCGTCGCAGGGGCATGCCGAAAGACCGCACAGGCGCATGGCCTCCAGGTCAATCAGGTCGTCCCCCACAAAGCCGGTTTCCTCCAGAGGGATGGAAAGCTCCTGGCAGAGCCGGCGCAGGGCATCGGGTTTGTTCTGTACATTTTGGATCACATGGGGGATCTTCAGCTCGGCGGCCCGGTTCTGTACGATCCGGCTTTCCCGGCCGGTGAGGACGGCCAGGGTAACGCCGGAATCCGCCATCAGCCGCAGGCCCAGCCCGTCCTTGATGGAAAAGGCCTTGCAGACCTCGCCTTCCGCGCCCATATAGATCTTGCCGTCGGTCAGGGTGCCGTCCACGTCCAGCACCAGCAGCCGGATGTCCTTCATGCCTGGCCCTCCTCAAAGATGGGGGCAAAGCGGGAAGGAGTGAGGAAGCGGGGCAGTACGCCCTGGTGGTGCTCCTTCAGATCCTTCAGGGCGGCAGCCAGCCCCTCGTTGATGGCCGCTGCCTGCTGGGCGTCAAAGCTGCGTTCCATATCGGCGCTGGCAAAGTTCTGGGCTTTGGTGTCGTAGCCGTCCAGGCCGGCGATATATACCGCGCCGGGCCGGCAGCCATCCAGCAGGGTCAGCAGCAGCAGGGCCGCGTTGTCCGCATAGTAAAAACCGGGGCGCATCAGGGGGGCGATGTTCACCACCAGCTTGTTTTCGCCGGCGCTTTCTCTCAGATTGGAGGTAAAGAGAAGCCGGGCCTGGGAAAACCGCTCGGAATGCTTCCAGTAATCATACCGCTTGGGGTTGGAGAAGAAGGCCAGGTCAGGCAGGGGCTTTTCCGGCTGAGGCAGTTGGTTCACCGTGATGACAAAGGCGTCCTTTTCCCGGATAAAGCGGTCAATTTCTTCCTCATGGGTGCGGCTGCTGGGGCCAGGCAGCACCAATACCACCGTGCGGCCTTCCACCAGGGAGGCAAAGGCCTTGCGGCTTTCGCTGTCGTCGCCGGTGCTGGCCAGGCAGCCGGCATAGAGCTTATCCACCAGGTCATAGTCATACCGTTTACGGATGGCCGGTTCCAGCTGTTCCAGCACATAGCGCATATCCTTAGTGCGGATGCTGGGCTTTTCGGAAAGATAGGTGATGTTGTGCACATGGGCGCTGTAGATGCCCGCCAGGAAATAGGGCACCGAATATCCCCAGGTGCAGCGGGCCTTCATGCTGCCCATATAGTTGTCCACCGCGTCCAGCAGCACATCCAGGTCATAGTGCTTGCCCCACTTGCGGTTCAGGTAGTCGGCCACCAGCTCGGTGTTGGTGTTGCCGGCGCCCCGGCCCATGCCGCAGAGGGTGGCGTCGATGGTAATATCCCGCAGGCCCTTGGCCAGCCGGGCGAATTCCTGACTGAGGGCAAAGCTCATCTGCATGTTGTTGTGGCTGTGAAAGCCCATCCGGATGGAAGAATCCAGGTGGGAATGGATCACCCCAAACAGCCGCTGCAGGTCCTCGGGAAACATGCTGCCGAAGGTGTCCACCGTAGAAAGGGCCAGGGGCTTAAGCTGGTTCACGTCCCGGATCAGATCCAGCAGCTCTTCGTCGGAATAGCCCAGGATGTCCACCGGCTGGATATAGAGGTCATACCCCAGTTCCTGGATCCGGCGGCAGAAGGGCAAAACGTCCTTGCGCTCCTTTTTGAAGAAGCAGGCCCGCACACCGGTAATGCTGGTCCCGTCGCAGGGGTCCAGATTTTCGATGTGGTAACGGCTGTAGTCCGAGAGGGCCACATAGGCAACCCCTTCCCGCCGCTCTTTGGGCAGGTAAGGTTTGATTTGAGCGGAATTGTTGAAGATGGTGCTGCCGGGCTGGTGGGGCTCATCTTTCAGAAAACCCACCTCGATCACATCCACAGCGGCATCGGTGAGGCTTTGGATAAACCCCTTGATGAACTTATCGCCAAACTGGGTATCCACCAGATAGCCGCCGTCCCGCAGGGTACAATCCAGAAGTTTGATATCTTTTTCCATAATGGTCCTTTCTCCGCCCCGGCAAAGGGGCGGGCGAGAGGGTCACAGGCCCATGGCCTTATCCAGACCCAGACGCTTGATCTCAGCGATGACCTGCTCCAGGTGCTGGGGCAGATCCACGCTGATGTTTTCCAGGGTGGTCTCGCCAAAACGCATCTTGTAGCCGGCCTGCATGGCACGCAGCGGCTCCACACATTCGGCGATTTCCAGGGAAGACTGAGGCATGGCCCCGAATTTCAAAAGGAAATCCCGCTTATAGGCATAGATGCCCACATGCTTGAACACATCCACATGGTCGGTGTCCTTGACGCCGCTGGGGATGGGATTGCGGGAAAAATACATGGCATCCATATGATCGTCGGTCACCACCTTGACGGTGCTGGGGGCCGCGATCAGTTCCGGATCGGTGATCTTCTTTTTCAGGCTGCCGAAATAGACCTCCGGGTCATCGAAAAGCCGGATGGCCTGGCGGATGATTTCCGGGTCCATGAGGGGCTCGTCCCCCTGGATGTTGATGAAAAGGTCGCCCTCCACCTTGGAGGCAACCTCCGCCACCCGGTCGCTGCCGGTGGGGTGATCGGGGCTGGTCATCACCACGTCCATGCCGTACTGCCGGCAGACGGACTCGATGCGCTCATCGTCGGTGGCCACATAGAGCTTGTCCAGTTCCTTCACCTTGCTGGCCTGCTGGTACACCCACCAGATCATGGGCCGGCCGCAGATGTCGGCCAGGGGCTTGCCGGGAAAACGGGAGGAGCGATAACGGGCAGGGATTACGCCGATGATTTTCATATGCGAAAACACCTCTTTTTGGTTTTGCTCCCTCAAAGGAGGGAGCGCTGGGCCCCGCCCGCAGAGGGGCGGCGGCGGAAACTACAAAGCAAATCAGCGATAGGGCTCGATAAAATCATACCCCAGGCTGATCTTTTCGTCGGCACATTTCAGATTTGCCACCGAAGCGGTGCAAAGCCCCACCGCCCGGGCAAACCGCACTTCAAAGCAGTAATCCAGCAATTCAGAGGGCATGAACCGGTCCAGCACCACCGCCTGCGGGAACAGGGCCTTGTAATCGGTGGTATCCCGGGGATGGGTCTTGATAAAGAGCTGGTAGCCCTGGGCGTATTGGGCGGCCACATCCAGACAAAGCCGATTCTGGGCTTCCTGGCTGGGCAGATCCCGGTCCACATAAAAGCTGCGGGGCAAAAGCAGGCAGGCAGGCCGGTCGGTGGCAGGCAATTCGCCGCTCACAAAGACCCGGCGGATCACACCCCGCTTATCAGGGCCAAAACTCTCCAGCAGCTGAAGCGGATCGATGGCAATGGCCTTTTCCTGGTAATAGGGCACCTGGGAGGGATCACTCATCTCCACCCCGTCCACCCCACGGTAGCCGCCCCAATACAGGTAGCCCCTGCCGCTCTGCCGCCGCCGCTCAAAATCCGGCAGGGCACGCTGGCGGTCAATGTGGATATTGGAGGGATGGGCCAGATGGTTGCGGGTATCCTCCCCCAGGATATAGTGGACGCCCCAATCCTGAAGCCAGCGGCCCAGAGGGGTCCAGTCGTTGTAGATACAGATCTGCCCATAGGCCCGGGGATCCAGGGAAAATCCGGCCAGACGCAGGGCACGCCGCTGCATGGGGTGCCCCAGCAGGGCCCGCCAGCCTTTTTGGGGCGGAGCCGGCCAGTGCTCGTCCGGATAGGTGAGTACCTGCCCGAAAACCCCGCTGGCCGAAAGCCGGCGGGCAAGTTCTTCCCGCCCGGGGATGGCCTCGCTGAGAATGATATCCGCAGGCCGGGGCCGGGCCAGTACCTTGATGAGAGAGGCCAGCACATGGTATTGGGTGTGGCAGATGAAAAGATCAGGCTTTGTCATGAAAAACCTCTGGGTCGGTTACAGGATCTTCACGGGAGGGAAGTGGATGCGGCCCCAGCCGGCAGGCCATTCGGGGATGGTGAAGTCCTCGTTGGTCACCTCAAAGTGGAACTCGGTGCTGGGCTTATCCAGGCAGACCGGATTGGTGAGGGCCCGCTCAAAGATATCCAGATAGAAGAAATACTGGCCTTCCCCCAGAAGAGAGGGGTCAAACTCAAAAACGGTGGTATAGGTTTTGCCCGGTTCGGCAGCCCCCAGGCTCACCGGATGGGTGATGCCCACCGGGCTGGAATCCCGGTAGTGGATATTCATCTTCATGTTGATGCCGCTGAAAGGTTCGTTTACATGCCAGCGGATCTGGATCTTCATGGTCTCGGCGTTGGAGAATACGCTGCTCTCCTTTTCCAAAAAGCGCAGCTCCTCCAAAAACAGCCGCTTGCCGGCGCTGGGGGTCTGGCGGCCCACCGACCGCAGGTCGTAGTGCACCACGTTCACATCGGTGGTGTCCATATAAATGGCAATGGCCTGTTCCACATCACCGGAGAAGATGACCCGGCCCTTATCCAGCACAATGCAGCGGGTGCACAGCTGGCGGATGGTGCTCATGTTGTGGCTCACATACAGGACGGTGCGGCCTTCCTGGCCGGCCACGTCGCTCATCTTGCCCAGGCACTTTTGCTGGAACTTCATATCGCCCACAGCCAGCACCTCGTCCATTACCATGATCTCGGAATCCAGATGGGCGGCCACCGCAAAGGCCAGCTTGACGAACATGCCGCTGGAATAGCGCTTGACCGGGGTATCGATGAAGTCGCCGCACTCGCTGAATTCGATGATCTGATCGATCTTGGAATCCACCTCGGCCTTGGTCATGCCCAGAATGGCGCCATTCATATAGATGTTTTCCCGGCCGGTCATCTCGTTATTGAAGCCGGTGCCCACCTCCAGCATGCTGGCCACCCGGCCCCGCAGGCGGATTTCCCCCTCGGTGGGGGCGGTGATGCGGGAAAGGATCTTGAGCAGGGTGCTCTTGCCGGCGCCGTTGCGGCCGATGATGCCCAGAGCTTCGCCCTTGTATACTGTAAGGTCCACCCCGTTCAGGGCCATAAAGGTGGTGCCGAACAGCCGGGTATCAGTGCCAATCACCAGGTTGGGATCTTCCTTGCCCCGCAGGCGGGCCCACCAGCTCTGCAGATCGGCGGTCAGGGTGCCGCCGCCAATCTGGCCCAGTTTATATTGCTTTTTCAGGCCGGTGATCTGAATCACCGGTTCCCGGTTCTGATTGAGATTTTCCATTCTTTCGGCTCCCTCCCGATTAGACCGTGTCCATAAAGGTTTTTTCGATGCGGCTGAACAGGATGACGCCGATGGCCAGCAGGGCCAGGGTGGCGATAACGCTGTACCAGAACTGCCACAGGGTGAAGGTGCCGGTACCCAGGGTGGCCATGCGGAAGATCTCCACCGGGGCGGTCATGGGGTTGAGCTTGACCAGGAAAGCCAGCTTGGGCTGATTGTACAGGGTATCCATGGAATAGACCACGGGGGTGGCATACATCCAGAGCTGGACGCCGAAGCCCACGGCAATGGCGAGGTCCCGGTATTTGGTGGTAAGGCTGGAAACGATGATGCCCACGCCCAGCCCCATCAGCATGACCTCAATCATCAAAAAGGGCAGGAGCAGGGCCCACAGGGTAAAGCGGACGCTGCCCTCGGTGATGGCAAAATAAGCCCAGAAGCAGAGGAACATGGCAAACTGGATCAGGAAATTGAGCAGCGCCGTGATTACCTGGCTGAAGGGCACAGTGAGGCGGGGAAAGTACACCTTGCCGAACACCCCCGCATTGGTGACGAAGGTGTTGGCCGTGTTGTTGATGCAGCCGGCAAAAAAGGTCCAGATGGTGTTGCCGGCCATATAGAACAGGAAGCTGGGCACCCCGCCGGGGGCAAGGCCCGCAATGCCGCCGAACACCACGTTGAAGATCACGGTGGTGATCAGGGGATTGAGCAGAATCCACAGCGGGCCCAGAATGGTCTGCTTATAGTACACCACAAAATTGCGCTTGACGAACATACCCACCAGGTCCCGGTATTTCCAGAGCTCCCGCAGGTCGATGTCAAACCAGCCGGTTTTGGGCCGGATGACGGTGGTCCAGTTTTGATTTTCGGTATTGGCCATCTTGATTTTGTTCCTTTGCGTTTTCAATCGATGATATCCGTAAGATTATACCACAAAGCGATAGAAAAGAAAACAGCCCGGCGGGCAATCCGCCGGGCTTGGAAGCCAAAAGTTACAGAAAAGTTGCAAATAACGCGTTAGTCCGCCGGAATGGCGTCGATGCCCTGCCAATCCCGCCAGAAGGGGTGCAGCAGACGGCCCAGTTTGTAAAGCCGCCAGTAAAAGGCGTCGTTTTCCAGCCGCCCCCGGGAGAGCCGGGCAATAAGTTCCGTGCGGCGGTATTTGAAGGGCAGATAAAAGACGGAGTAGATCCGGTTATCCCGGAAATAAGCCAGAAGCCGGTCATATTCCGGGGTGCTGTAGATCCAGGCCGCGTCAGCCTGGCGGGATTGGGCCGGCAGGCAGCTGATGCTGAAAGCCAGGGTCTGGATATACTGCATCATATAAAACTGCAGGCTTACCGGGGGCGTTTTGTATACGGTGAGGCAGTCCTGCAAAAAGGTGTCAAACATGGACAGATGCCAGGGCTTGAGCGGCTGATGCCCGCTTTGGCTTACGCTGCCCACATTTCCCCGTTCCCAGAAATAGAGAGGCGCCTGTACCACCACGCAGGGAGTCAGGGGATCGGTTTTCCAAAGGGCAGCCAGGTACTCCCGCATGAAGGGGCGGTCTTCGTAGCCGTCCCGGATGGTCTCGTCAAAACGAATGGAATGTTCCTGCAGAAGCGACTTCTGAAACAGCTTGGCCCAGGGAGGCGGGAAGGGCGCCCGGTTATACAGATGCCCCGCTTGCCGGGCCGTGTACAAAATCGGATGGCTGGCAGGAAGGGCCTGGGCCAGCTGGTCCCGTTCCTCGGTGTGCAGGCAAAGGCAGAACGCCTTGGGGTTGTTTTTCTGGGCCTCCAGCAAGGCCTCCAGCAGAACAGGGCTGAGCAGGTCGTCCTGATCCATCAGGACCACATAAGGGGAATTGGCTGCGTCTATGCCGGCGTTCCGGGCACTGCACACACCGCCGTTGGGCTTGTGGATGACCCGAAACCGGGGATCTTTGGCCGCCCATTCATCGCAGATGCGGGGAGAAGAGTCGGTGCTGCCGTCATCCACCAGGATCGCCTCCCAGTCGGAAAAACTCTGGGCCCGGATGCTCTCAAAACAGCGGGGCAGATATTGGGGCATATTGTAAACGGGAACCACGACGGTAACGGTTGCCATAAAAAACTCCTTTGAGAAAATTAAGGGGAAACATACAATTCCGGCGCTTTACCCCGGAGGGTGCGCAGCCGGTAGCCCAGCCAGAAAAGCCGCTGGAACCAACGGGGCCGGCGAATACGCAGCCGGTACAGAAAGACCAGCTGCCGGTATCGGCAGCCCGAAAAGAGAACCAGGAAAGGGGAATAGGCCCCGGCCTGCCCAAGGCGTGCCAGTAAGGCCTGGATGTCGGGAAGCCGCCGATAGGATGTCAGGGCCCGGCGGCCTTCCTCCGCAGGCAGGGCGGCCACCCCATCGGCCAAGGTTTCAAAATACTGCAGGTCGATCCGGTCCAGCTGTTGTTGGGGGCAGTGGAAGGAATCCCGGCAGACCGAGATCAGGCGCTGAAACAGTTCGATTTCCCGGTCGCAGTAATCAGGGGGCAGGGAGTGGGTGAGGCTGGAAGGATTGCCCGGGTTATAAAAATAATAGGCTTTATCCAGGTTCAGCAGGGTGAAATCCGGCTGCCGGCGTTGGCAGGCCAGCAGATAATCCAGGTTGAACATCATATCCTCACCCAGGGATTTGCCTGTTTCAAAACGGATCTCTTTTTCCCAAAGAAGCGCCCGATTGTAAAGCTTGGTGTATACCGGGCAGAGAACGCCGCTCATATGCAGGGCAGCCAGGCTGCTGGAAGGACAAGGGGCTGCCGGGTTGAGGGGCGGCTGAAGGTCCAGCGCATCCAGACTGTCCCGGAAGGACCAGAATACCACCGAATGGGGATGCTGCCTCTGTGCTTCCAGCGCAGCGGAGAGCAGAACCGGGGAAAGCTGGTCGTCCGCGTCCGCAAAGAGAAGATAGGGCGCGCAGGCGGCCCGTATCCCGGTATTGCGGGCGGCGGAAACGCCCTGATTCGGCTGCCGGATCAGGGTAAAACGCTCATCCCGGCTCACATAACGCTGGCAGATGGCGGCGGAATCGTCGGTGCTGCCGTCATCCACCAGAATGGCGCGCCAGTTTGGCTCGGTCTGGGCCAGGATGCTGTCCAGGCAGGCCTCCAAAAAGCCGGCGGCATTGTAAACCGGGACGATGATCTCTGCCAGAGGGGGATTCTTCATAGAGCGTGCTCCTTTTTGGCAGTTCCCCTCAGCGCTTCAGGGCTGCCACAAAGTTTTGATAGTATGCCTGACGGCTGAAATCCTGGGCTCGGCGGCAGCCGGCGGCCGACATGTCTGCCGCCCGCCGGGGGTCGGCCCGCAGCTGCTCTACCGCCTGGGCAATGCTCTGGGGCAGGGCGGGCGCTCCGGGCAATTCCTCCAGGCTGCCGTTTCCCCGGATCCGCTGATCCCGGGGCAGCAGGATGGCATCGCTGCCCTCCAGGTATTCCGGCATGCCGCCGCTCTGGGTGGCGATGACCGGGCAGCCGCAGGCCATGGCCTCGATGGCCGTAATGCCGGCGGGCTCATCCCAAACAGCGGGGAAACAGGCTGCGTTGGCCATCCGGTAATAGGCGGGCAGCTGGTCGTTGGGCACAAAGCCGGTAAAGACGAGCCGGCCCTGCAGGGCTTTTTGTTTCTCCTTGAGCTGCTCAAAGAAGGGGCTGGAATCCTCGGCCGCAAAGAAGGGGCTGCCGATAACCAGCAGCTTGATGCGGGGGTCGGGAAGAAGGCCCAGGGCCTCGATCAGGTGATGGATGCCCTTTTCCGGGCAGATGCGGCCGCAGAAGAGAAGGACAAAATCTTCCTTTTCAAAGCCCAGCCGGCGGCGGAGATCCTCCTGTTCGCCCACAAAGGCGGGCCGGGGAGAAAAGCGGGCCAGGTCCACGCAATTGGGCACCAGATGGACCCGCACCGGGCGGGTGGGCTGGTAGCTGTCGGCCACAAACTGGCTGATGGCCAGGATGTTCCCATACATCCGTTCCAAAAGAGGGGTGGCTTTCAGCTGCATATGCAGGTGGGCAAAGCAGCGGTCCCGCCCCATCACCTGGGAGATCATCTGGGTCTCGGTGAGATCGCCCCCCTCGGTGACCACCAGGTCCGGCTGCTCGGCCTGAACCGCCCGCAATACCTGATTGTACCAGCAATCCAGGGGAGCAGGGCGTTTCATACGGCGAAGCTGCCCGCATACCGGGCCCCAGAGCTTCTGGCGCAGGGGCTGGGCGGGCAGGTAATACAGCCGGGTATGCCGGTAACGGAGGGCGGCCTGCTCGGCATCCGGGTCGGGCAGGCTCACGCAGACCAGTTCCAGCTTTTGCTGGATCTCGTTTTCCTCCATCAGATGGGTAATGAGGGTTTCCACTGCGCCGCCCTTTACGGCGGGCAGCGCCAGGGCGGGAGGGGGCACCAAAAAGACTTTCATTCTTTGCCTTTCTCTGTGTTGGTGTGGGGAAGGGGCCGGGCGCTCCAAAGCAGGCAGCTGGCCTTTTCCCGAAGGGAGAGTTCCCGGCAGGCAGGCAGGGGAGCCAGCAGGGTACACATGCGCATCTGCTCGACATGCCAGCGGTCATACACGGCGGGGGTGAGGGCCTGGCGGGCCTGGGCGCAAAGGGAGAGATACCGGCGCCAGCAGGCGGCCAGAGCTTTGCTCTGCAGGTCCTTGGGCAGCTGGTTCTGGGCCAGGTACCGGCAACGCATGACCAGAGCGGTGACCCCGTCGAACCGGGCGGGAGAAAAGCCGGTGCGGCAGATACTGCCCGAGCGCAGCCGGTAGCGGTAAAGGGGCCGGGCCACGCAGGCCACGGCCCGGCTCTCGTGGAAGAGCCGGTGGGCCACCGCGTCATCCTCATGGATCAGGCCGTTGGGGTAGCGCAGGTCCTTCCAGAGGTGGGCGCTGTACAGCTTGTTCCAGGCCACCGTGTAATAGGTGCTGGAGGGACTGTAAAATTCATACAGCAGTTCATCGCCGCCAAAACACCCTTCCTTGGTGGGCTGGGTGAGGGCGGGGCTGGGCAGGGACTGGCAGCTCTCGGTGACATCCTCTACCCCGCAGATGGACATATCCGCGTCATTCTGGTGCAGGGCCTCGTAGAGGACTTTCAGATAATCCGGCAGGATCACATCGTCCGAATCCACAAAGGCGATGTATTCCCCGGCGGCGTCATCCAGGCCTGCGTTCCGGGCGCTGGAAAGGCCGCCGTTGGTTTTGTGGATGACCCGGAACCGGTCGTCCTTTTTGGCATAATGGTCACAGATCTGGGGGGAATCATCGGTGCTCCCGTCATCCACCAGGATGCATTCAAAGGAGGTGAAGGTCTGGGCCAGGACGCTCTCCAGGCAGTTTCTCAGCCAGGGGCCCATGTTGTATACCGGGATAATTACGCTGATGGCAGGCATAGGAAACGCTCCTTTACTAACGAGATGGGCGGGCGGGCCGCCGGGAAAGATCAGCTGCCGGGGTGCAGCCTGCCCCAGACCCGGGCCGTCTGATAGGCAAGGCCGGGGCTGAGCAGGAACAGCCGAAGGCGGAATTTTTCAAAGGAAGAGATATGGGGGCAGGCGAGCATCTGGTCACGAATCTGGGCCAGGTGGGTGCGGTGGTAGGCAAAGCCCTGTTTCACCTGGGGCAGGCGAAGAGAACCGCTCTCGGCCGCCATCACATAGAACAGATAGAATACCCGCCAGTAGCAGGCATAAGCCCACTGGGTCAGGTCGGGCCGGTCGCCCCGCTCCCGGAACCAGCACAGCCAATCCCAGTACATGGTAAGGTCGTCCAGCTTTCGGGGCGGGAATGCGGCAGAAGTGATGCTGCCGGTGCGGGTGCGGTAGTGGTAGAGCTTGTCATTCAGGCAATAGATCTGGGCGCCTTCATATACCAGATGCAGGATGCTGGCGTCGTCCCCGAAAAACATCTTCTCGTCGTACCGGATTCCCCGCTCCTTGAAAAGCCGGGCATCGAAGAGCTTGTTCCAGGAGAGCATGCCGTACATGGTGCCGGTCTGGAAAATATCGTAGAAGAGATCCAGCGCGTCCTGCTTGCCGGTGATCTGGCTCTGCACCGTGATATCCGGCAGGGGGCGGCCCTCCTCGTCGATGCCCTCGGCCCCGCAGGCCGCAATCTGGCAGTCATTCTCCACAAGGGCCCGGTAGAGGGTCTCGTAAAAGGTGGGCTCGATGAGGTCGTCCGAATCCACAAAGCCGATATACCGGCCCTGGGCCGCTTCCAGGCCGGCATTGCTGGCGCTGGCGGGGCCGCCGTTGGGCTTGTGAATGACCCGGATGCGGGGGTCCCGCAGGGCCCACTGGTCGCAGATCTCGCCGCAGCCGTTGGGGCTGCCGTCCTCCACCAGGATCAGTTCCAGGTCAGAGAGGGTCTGGTTCAGGATGCTCTGGATGCAGTCGGGCAGTTGTTCCCGGGCATCGTATACGCTGGTGATCACGCTGATAAGGGGCATGACAAACTCCTTTTCTAAAAGGGAAAAATGGTTCAGGAAAGGAAGGGTTCCTTAAAGCCGCAGTAAAGGGCCAGCAGGCCCGGAAGGCGAAGGGCGGCGCAGAACCGGTAGGGCAGGGCCAGAAGCCCGTGGGAATCCTGCCGGAGCTGCTTCAAAATGGCCTGCCGCCCGGCCTCAAAGCCCAGGCATTCCCCCAGGAGAGCCCGGCGGCGGAGGAAGGGGAGCTTCCCCTTCTGGCCGGTGAGCAGGAAAAACTGCAGCCGGCACACATCGGCCCGGCGGGCTTCGGCAAAGGCCCGGTGCTCTTTCTCTTCCAGCCCGCAGGCTGCCAGAAAGGCCTCGAAGGCGGGGCGGGTGAGCTGTTCGGCCTCCAGAAGGTCGGTGCGCAGCCGGCGGGAAAGCGAACCCCCGGCCTCATCCTGATAGAGATAGAAGGAATGGGGGCAAAGGCGGAAGGCATGGCCGCGGGTCAGCACTTCCAGGTTGAACAAAAGATCCTCGTTGACGGCAAGGCGGTTCGAAAACACCGTGTCGCCCACCATCCGCTTGGCATAAATTTTGTTGTACAAAAGGGCGATCTGCCCTTCCCGCACCAAAAGCGAGTCCAGCTCGGGGGCCAATTCCTCAAGCCCGGCGTGGGGGCCGGGCAGGGGCCAGGGGCAGGTCCGGCCGCTGGTGTGGAGCACCCCGAAGCCAAACCAATCCAGATCTTCGGCTTCCAGCTGGGGCAGGGCCAGAGGATACAACCCGGGAAGGAGCCGGTCATCCGCGTCCACAAAGGAGAGATATCGCCCCCCGGCGGCCCCGAGCCCGGCGGTGCGGGCGGCGGAAGCCCCGCCGTTGGCCTGGTGAATCACCCGGATCCTCTCGTCCCGGCGGGCCCATGCGTCACAGAGTTCGCCGCTGCCGTCCGGGCTGCCGTCATCCACCAGGATCAGTTCCATATCCGGAAAATCCTGGGCCAGGATACTCTCCACACAGGCGTCCAGGGTATCCCTGGCCCGGTAGACCGGCACGATCACGCTGAGAAGAGGCTGATTCATGGCGTTCCCTCCCGGCAGCCGGTCAGTTTGCGGGCCAGCAGACCGGCGCAGCGAGCCGCAAAATAAAAGGGGAAGAGCAGCCGGCAGCGCAGGGGCATGCCTCCCATGGCCTGCAAAAATTCCGGCAGGCCGCCCAGGCGGATCCGGTCACAGAAGGGGAAAAAGGTACCTGCCAGATAGCAGAGGGTAAAGGAATACCGGCCCTGCCAGTATTTTTCGCTGGCCCGGATCACCGACAGGTGATCCCGGTATTTCTGCACGGCGGTGCGGGTGCCGTTGTAGTTTTGGTGGTGGGGGTCGGTGCCGGCCACCCGATAGGCGGAAAGGGCCTGGGGCAGCACATACACCCGTCCGGCATTCAGGATCAGCAGGCAGAGGGCAAAATCCGCAATGCTCCGGTTGGCGGTCACATATTCTTCCTCCCGGGGGCCCATCTGGCGGAAGATGTTCCGGCACAGGCAGGCGGTGCAGGAGAAGGTGACGCCCCGCAAAAACAGCCGGGCAGTGGCGTCATGGCCCAGAATGCGCTTGTCATGGGGCTCGGTGCCATACAGGTTGCCCTCGTCATCGGTAAGCAGCAGGGTATGGCTCACCGCCGAATAATCCGGGTGGGAGCGGAGAAAATCCACCTGGGTCTGCAGTTTGTCCGGGTTCAGCCACCAGTCGTCCCCTTCCAGGGTACAGACAAATTGGCCCCGAGCCATCCGCAGGCCCTCAAACCAGTTCCGGCTGATGCCCACATTTTCCGGGCGCAGATTCAGCCGGATGCGGTTGTCCCGAGCGGCATACTCCTCCAGAATTCGGCGGGTGCCGTCACTGCCGCAGTCCTCGCTGACCAGGACCTCAAACTCAAAATCCGTTTTCTGGGCCAGCACGCTGTCCAGCGCCTGGGCGATATAGTTTTCCTGGTTGTAGGTGGTGACCAGGACGGTGACAAGAGGCTCCATGCCGGCAGCTTCCTTTCAGGTGTTTTGAAGGGGAGAGGAGAGGATCTCCCGGTATATTTCCAGCATCCGCCGGCCATTGGCAGCCGGGTCGTGGGTGGCCAAGGCCCGGATGCGGGCACGCTGGCCGCAGTCCCGGGCAAAATTCGGGTCGTCCAGCATCTGCAGAATGGCATCGCTTAAGGCCTGGATATCCTCGGCAGGGTACAAAAGCCCCTCCTGCCCATGGGTGAGCATGCTCTCCACGCCGCCCACCCGGCTGGCCACGCAGGGCAGCCCCAGCAGCATGGCCTCCCCCAGGGAATTGGGGCTGTTTTCAATGCTGCTGCACAAAAGGTATAGGCTGCTGTTCAGGTATTGCTGCCGGATCTGGTCCTCATCCAAGGGGCCGGTGTAAACGACGGCTCCCTGCAGGTCCAGCCGGCGGATCAGGCTCTTGGTATATCTTTGATAGGGGAACATCCAGTCAATCACCGGGCGAAGCAGGGCGCCCCGCTCCAGCGGGGGCCAGCCGGCAATCACCAGCTTTGCGTCCGGGTGCTTTTTCAGTACGGCGGGCAGGGCCTGCAAAAGCCGGTGCAGCCCCTTCAGGGGGTAATTGCCCTGGCTCAAAAACAGAACCGGAGCATCCGGCCCGCTCTGCCACTGGCCCTCATAAAAAGCGGGGCGCAGGGTCTCGTTGCAGGAATAATACCGGGCCTTGGGCGCCAGGCTTTCCAGCTGTCGGCGGTCCCAGAGGGTCCGGCCGGTCACATGCCGCAGTGAGGCCAGCATGGCCGCTTCGGTTTTTGCCTGACGCCGGAAAAAGGCCTGCTGCTGATCCAGCAGGCCGCCGGGCACCACCCGGTCAATCATGCGCTGGACAAAACAGGAGGAACAATAGGCCTTAGGCACCCCGTCCAGCAGGTGGTCGGCGCAGGGGCCCATCAGCCCCTGGATGCTGAGCAGCACCCGATCCGGGTCACATTGACTGAAAAGCGCAGCTGCCGGCGGGTATTCGCTGCCCCAGATATGGACAAGATCCGGCTTTACCTCTTCCAGCAGCCGGGCGAATTCCTCTTCGGTGCCCTTGGGCAGCAGCCGGTAATCCACCCCTTCCAGCCGCAGGGCGGTGGGCTCGCTTACCTTGGAGTTCACGGTGCAGACAGTCAGCTCGGCCTGGGTGCGCAGCTCGTTCAGCTGGCCCAGGATCCAGCCGCCGCCGTGCTGGCCGGCAAGGCCCAGAGCCTGGCCCACCTGGGGTAGAGTTACACTGATCAGCCAAAGCACCTTCATGGGGCAATCTCCTTTTTCATTCAAACCGTGCAGCTTTCCAGCCCTTCCAGGAACGCCCGGGCCACGGCCCGGGGGGTATTGGCCTCAAACAGGCGGGCCACCTGCTGGCTGTCACAGCGGATGCAGGCATTTTTGGCCAGGAAATCCCGCACCTTTTCCAGCACAGCCGGTTCCAGGCCCTCCGCTTCCTGAATGGTAAGGGAGAGCGGGTATTTTTCCAGATAGGGCAGGGAGGGGTCGGTGGGGGATTTGGCCAGGGTCAGCACTGGCTTGCAGGTGCTGAAATACTCAAAAATTTTGCTGGGCAGCTGGGTGTCACTGGCATTGCCCAGGTTGAGCAGGATGTCTGCCTTTTCCAGCTCGGCCTCGGCCGCGTCGGGGGCCAGAGGGCCGGTGATCCGCAGCCGGTCGCCCAGCTTTTGCCGGGCGCTTTCGGGCAGTTCAGGGGGATAGTTTTCCCAGCCGCCGCCCACCAAAGTCAGCTCAACCCCGGGCAGATCCAGCGCCTCAAACAGCTCCAGAGCAAAATGGGGGGTGCGCAGATCCTTATACAGGCTGCCCACAAATACCACCCGGGTGGGGGCGTCCGGCACCTTGGCAGGGGCCAGAGGCTGGCTTTCCGGTGCCACAAAACTGGGGAAATCCAGCACGGCAATTTTGCGCCGGTAGTTGGACATCAGCCGCCCGGGTTCACAGCACAGCCGCTCGATTTCCCGGGTAATAAACAGGCCGTCCGCCTTCTGGCAGAGGGTGAATTCCAGGTTGGCTGCCCTTGGCCCCTGGTCGGTGGGGCTGTCGGCCAGGGGATCCATCTCCCACACCAACCGTTTGGCGCCAACGCTGGCATTCATCAGGGCTTCGGCGCTGTGATAAGGGGCGTTTACCGTGAGCACCGCGTCGTAGCAGTTGCGGGCGCAGTACAGCTCAATCTTGCGGCGGCAGCGCTCGATGCGGGCGGGCCGGTGCAATACAATGCGGCGGAAGGCCGCCTCGGCGCAGAGGGGATGGGCTGCCAGGCGGGCCAGCCGTCGGATCACCGGGGTGCCGCCCCGGGCGCCGTGCTCCAGGATCTGTTCCATCTGCGCCTCAGCCGGGAAGAGCAGGGGCAGCAGGGTCAGATTTTCATGAGAGGGAAGGGCCGGCAGATCTTTCTCAAAGCCGGCCATGTACAGAATATGGACGGTGTGCCCCATCTCGGCCAGTTCCCAGGCCACACGGCAGGCAAGCCGGGGATTGGGGGCAAGGGGGAAATCCACCCCGTCCAGAACCATCAGCAGTTTCATAGATACTCCCAACACAAAGGCGGCATGCCGCCGCCGGAATATGAGTGCGCTTTTTCAGCGCTTTTCAAGGAAATGACGGCAGAAAAAGCCGTAAGGGCCGCTGAGCCAGCCGGAAGCCAGGGCCGCGGCTTTCATGGAAGAACTCAGGAAAGGATTGGAGCGCATGGCGCTGAAATCCCGGCGAATCCGCTCCCGGTAGGCCCGGGCGGTTTCGGCAAAGGGGCCCCGGTCCCGCTGGCGCAGGATCAGGCTGTACAGGTAGAGCAGTTTTTCATAACGGAAAGCCCCCGCGCTTTTTTCCAGGGACGTGCCGGCGGCTTCCGCTTCGATTCGGCAGGCCACCGTTATCTGATCGTCCAGCTGCTTCTGAGAAAGGGCGCGCCGGCTGATGGAGGCGGAATGCTGCCGGTAGTGGTAGCCTGCAAAATCCACAAAGGCCATGCCGGGTACCCGCCCCAGCAGGATCCAGTTGGTGAGAAGGTCTTCGTTGTAGGTAACGCCGGTCTCAAAGGCGTCCTGGGTCAGAAGATCCCGTAGGTACAGCTTGTTCCAGAGCCCCCAGTCCACCCGTTTGTCATGGAGCAGAGCCTGACGTGGCTGGGTGTCCCGCCAGGCCTCGGCGGCCGGGCCGGTGTATTCCGGGTCGGGCAGGGCCGTGCCGGTAAAGGTGTCGTACCGGCAGCAGGCGCAGGGCAGCCCGGTGGCGCAGACGGCCCGGTATAGCATCTCCACCAGCTGGGGGTGGGTCAGATCGTCCGCGTCACTGCAAAGCACAAAATCTCCGGCGGCAGCCTGTATGCCCAGCCAGCGCCCGCCGTTGGCGCCCCGGTTGGTGCCGGGCACCCGCCGCACCAGGCTGTGCTCCTCGGCCCAGCGCTGGCAGATCTCGCTGCTGCCGTCGGTGGAATGGTCATCCACCAACAGGATCTCCAGCGGCCGGTAGGTCTGGGCCAGCAGGCTTTTCAGGCAGGGTTCCAGATGGGGGCCGGCGTTGTATACCGGCACCACGATGCTGATAAGAGGTCTCATGAATTCTCCTCGTATGCGTTCAGATAAAAATCCTGCAGCCAGGCGGCGGTGTGCCGGATGTCATAGCCGGCGGCACGCACCTTTTCCAGGGCGTCGGGGCAGCGTTCCAGCGGCTTTTCCAAAAGGGCATCTGCCCAGGCCGAAGGGCTGCCCAGGGGCAGAAACCGCATCCCGCAGCCCAGGTCTGCGCCCCGGTCCACCCGGTCGGATACAAAACAGGGCAGACCGGCGGATTGCGCTTCCGCCAGTACCACCGGAAGGCCTTCAAACAGGCTGGGCAGCAAGAAGGCGTCCATGGCGCTGTAATAGGCCCGGGTGTTGGATTGCACACCGGCAAAAATCACCCGGTCGCCCAAGGGAGCGGCCAGTTTTTCGATGGCAGGCCGCTCGGGCCCGTCGCCCAAAAGCAACAGCCGGGCCGAGGGCTGGCGGCGCAGCACTTCCCCAAAAATCTCGATCAGATAGGGATGATTTTTCTGCTGGTTGAACCGGCCAATATGGCCCAGAACGATTTCCTTGTCGGAAATGCCCAGCTGCCGGCGGGTCTCGAGCCGGAGTTCTTCATCCGGCGCAAAGGAGGCCGCGTCCACCCCGTTGGGCAGAAAAACAAAGTCCCGCCCATGAAAAAGGGCCTTGCCGGCCTCCTGGCCGCAGGCAAACCGATCAGTCAGCCCATAGACAAAGAACCAGCTCATCAGCCTGTCCAGCTGCCCCACCAGGTTGTGTTCGTAGGCGGTATTGTGGCTGTGGCCGGCACGCACCGGCACCCCGTGCCGGCGGGCAATGGGGGTGTAAAACATCCCAAAGCCGCTGTAATGGCCGTGGATCACCCGGTATTCCGGATGCGCCCGGAAAAATTCATTCAGACGGCGCAAATACAAAAAAAGCCGGTTATCCTGCCGCACGGTCAGCTTGTAGATATTGCCGCCCAAACGACGGATCTCCTCGTCGTAAAAGCAGGGCATGTCGTAGTGATACAAAAAATCAAACTGCACCTTCTGCCGGTCGATGGTGCGGTAGACATTCATGATAAAGGTTTCCATGCCTCCCGCATTCATGGCGGGCACGATCTGCAAAACCCGGACAGGGGGCATACAGGCAGCCTTCTTTCTTGTGAAAAAATGAGAAAACCCGGGAAGGAAAAATCGCGAACAGGGGCGGTTTTGAACCCAAGGCCGAACACGCATAAAAATGCGCATATATATTTCCATTATACGCAGAAAGCCGTCCCTTTGCAACCAAGGACGAGCTGCCCGGCCAGGTGCCTTGTAAAAAAAGCCGGCAAGCATGATACAGTGGGCTTGTTCCTTAAAAAAGCCGCAGATAAGGAGGAGAAAATGAAGCCGCCTAAAACGATCTGGTCTTTTTGTGGGTTGCTGTTTGGGCAAATGGGGGGCATCTTTACGCTCATTGATTTGTTTTTTCGTATAGCGGATGTCCCGGCACGCGGGGGGCCGGATTGGTTCTTTATCCCTTTTGGTGCAGTTCTCTTTCTGGTGGGGCTGGTCTGCTTTTGGAAAAATCGTCAGTGGGAGAAGCAGGTGCGATTCCTAAAAAGGGAAGGACTTTCGGCCAAAGGGCGGGTTTGCGCTGTCCGACATTTGGTTTGGATCAATTGGAACACGGAGTTATTCCCGAATCGATATGGGCGATCTGCGCCCTGGGTCGTGCAGTGCACATTTTGCCATCAAGATCAGATGTATACGGTAAAAAGCGGGCTTTCCTGGCGGAAACCCTCTGACGGGGTTCAGCAACCGGTAATCCGTTTTGATCCAGCATATCCCAAGCGGGCCTGCCTGGATATGGATACAATCCGGTGGGAATGACGAAGAGTGTCGCCGGATACAATAAAAAATTGGCTGTGTGGGTCTGACGTTACCTGTGGGGGAGGAAAAGCGGGAAAGCGACGGGAGGATTTTGCTGATCGGAAGAAATTCAGCAGCGGACATATAAAGATTTCCCGCTTTCCTTTTCCCTAAAAACAGGCGAAAGGCAGGCGGCTTTTTTGTAGCCATTCCGGAGCGGAATACACGGGAATAAAATGGAGCTGCATGCCTCGGCCAGGCAGAAAAAAACGCATTGCCGGGGAGCGGTATGCTCCCGGTCAATGCGTCGGATTCCTGTGTGTATTCCCTCAGGTTTTTACGTAGCTGCGCACCAGAGCCTGCAAAAGGTCATCCCGGTCCACCTTGCGGATCAGGCTGCGGGCGTTTTTGTAGGTGGTGATGTAGGTGGGGTCCTCCGAGAGAATATAGCCCACCAACTGGTTGACAGGATTGTACCCCTTTTCTTTCAGGGCGTCATATACTTCCTGAACAATGGTACGGATCTGCTCATCCTTATCATCATAGAGGGAAAAAATAGCGGTAGGATCCTTCATTGTGGGGCACCTCCTCCGGTACATGGTAGGAAAAACGATATGAGACTATTATACACATCCGGCCGGAGTTATGCAAGAAGAAGCCAGAAAAGCCGACGGGCCGATTGTTTTGTACAAAAAAGAAAAAATGAGGGGCAGAAAAGCGCCAAAAGACCAAAAAACTGGATTATCAGACAAAAACCTGTAAAAAGAATGTATAAAATGACAAAAACGAAGCGGAAGATGTCGACATTTTTTGATATTTATTACATAAAAACCTTGAAAAGATATTCTGAAATGAGTAGAATAGTACACAGTAAATGCAAAGCCTCGGGCTTTGCAGGAAGGAGTCATAGATGGAGAGCAGACAAGCAGCATCTTCCGATTTTCCCATCTATCTTTTCAAGCAGGGCAATAACAGTGAGGCGTATCGCTTTTTGGGCGCCCATCTTTCTACCCTGAACGGTGAAAAAGGCGCTGTGTTCCGGGTGTGGGCTCCCCACGCCCGGGCTGTGAGCGTGGTGGGCGATTTCAACAGCTGGGTCCCTGGCAGTCACCCGATGGTGAACCTGCAGGGCAGCGGTGTCTGGGAAGTGTTTATCCCGGGCATGAAAGAATATGATATCTATAAATATTGTATCACCACCCAGGATGACCGGCAGGTTTTCAAGGCGGATCCCTATGCTTTCCATGCCGAGACCCGTCCCTCCAACGCCAGCAAGGTGTATGATCTGGAAGGGTATAAGTGGAAGGATGCCCAGTGGCAGCGCAAGCAGAAAAAATCGGACAATATCAACAGTCCGATGAATATCTATGAAATGCACGCGGGCAGTTGGAAAACCAAAGAGGGCGGGGTTCCCTACAATTATTCAGAACTGGCTGATGAGCTGATCCCCTACATACAGAAAATGGGCTATACCCATGTGGAGCTGATGCCTCTGATGGAATATCCCTTCGATGGCAGCTGGGGCTATCAGGTCACCGGGTATTTTGCGCCCACCAGCCGCTA
Organism: Allofournierella massiliensis; assembly: GCF_021531255.1. Classification (GTDB taxonomy): domain Bacteria; phylum Bacillota; class Clostridia; order Oscillospirales; family Ruminococcaceae; genus JAFBIO01. The sequence goes on from NZ_JAFBIO010000001.1 coordinate 291,598, forward strand.
CGGCACCCCCAAGGATTTTATGACCTTTGTGGACAAGTGCCATGCCGCCGGCATCGGCGTCATCATGGACTGGGTGCCTGCCCATTTCCCTAAGGATGGGTATGGCCTTTACATGTTTGACGGCGAGCCCTGCTATGAGGACCCCAATCCTCTGCGGGGAGAGCACAAGGAATGGGGCACCATGGTCTTTGACTATGGCCGGCCGGAAGTGCAGAGCTTCTTGATCTCCAGCGCCTTGTTCTGGGTGGAGCAGTATCATATCGACGGGCTGCGGGTGGATGCCGTGGCCAGCATGCTGTATCTGGATTACAACCGCCGGCAGGGCGAATGGCAGCCCAACAAGGACGGCGGGAAGGAAAACCTGGAAGCCATCGCTTTCCTGAAAAAGCTCAACAACACCGTGCTGGGCCGGCATCCGGAAAAGCTGATGATTGCGGAGGAATCCACCGCCTGGCCTTTGGTGACAAAGCCGGCTTCGGATGGCGGCCTGGGCTTCACCTTCAAGTGGAACATGGGCTGGATGAACGACATGCTCAGCTATATGAGCACCGACCCCCTGTTCCGGGCTGGCAACCACAACAAGGTCACCTTCAGCTTCTTCTATGCCTTCAGCGAAAACTTTGTCTTGCCCATCAGCCATGACGAGGTGGTGCACGGCAAGGCCAGCATGATCGGGAAAATGCCCGGCGAGTACGACCAAAAGTTCGCAAATCTGCGCACGTTTTATGGTTATATGATGGCACACCCCGGCAAAAAGCTCCTGTTCATGGGGCAGGAGTTCGGCCAGTTCAGCGAATGGTGGGAGGAACGCCAGCTGGATTGGTCCCTGCTGGAATACGAAAAGCATCGGCAGCTGCAGGACTACATGGCGGCGCTGGGGACTTTCTATAAAGATACCCCGGCTCTGTGGCAGGTGGATTACAGCTGGGAGGGGTTCCAGTGGATCGTGCCCGACGACAACCAGCAGTCGGTGATCGCCTTCCTGCGCAGGGACGCCAAGGGCCATATGTTGCTGGTGGTCTGCAACTTTAACCCGGTGCTGCGGGAAAATTACGAGATGGGTGTGCCGGTGGCCGGCAGCTATAAGGAGATCCTTTCCAGCGATGAGACCCGCTTCGGCGGTTCCGGCTTCCACAATCGCACCGCCCGCTCCCGCAAGGGCGCCATGCACGGCTTTGAGCAGCATATCCGGCTGACCCTTCCGCCTCTGAGCACCCTGTATTTCTCGGTGCCTGACCCGGAAGCCAAGCCCAAGAAAACAGCCAAGCCCGCCAAGAAGGCCGGCAAGACCGCTGCTGCAAAGGCCACCGCCAAACCCACCGCCGTCAAGGCTGCGGTCGGGGAGGAAAAAGAGGCCAAGGCCGCCCCCGCGTCCAAGACCCGGGGGCGCAAAGCCGCGACACCCAAAAAGGAGCCGGCCGCCAAAGCGGCTGCGGAGCCCAAGGCAGAGAAAGCGCCGGCCAAAGCGGCAAAGCCCCGCAAAACCGCTGCCCGGAAGGCGGAGGAAAAAAGCTGAGCAGGCCCCGGTGGGCCTTCAGGGAAAAATGCATCCCGTATTGTTGAATCACGGGGCGGATCACCGCTTCGAAAAGGGGAGTATATCATGAAAGAATGTATCGCTATGCTGTTGGCCGGCGGTCAGGGTTCGCGGCTGTATGCCCTTACCCAAAAGCTGGCCAAACCCGCTGTGCCGTTCGGCGGAAAGTACCGGATCATCGACTTTCCGCTCTCCAACTGCGTGAACTCCGGCATTGACACGGTGGGTATCCTTACCCAGTATCAGCCGCTGGAGCTGAACGAGTACATCGGGAATGGTCAGCCTTGGGACCTGGACCGGCTGTACGGAGGCGTGCATGTGCTGCCGCCCTACCAGACGGCTACCGGTTCTGACTGGTACAAGGGAACGGCCAATGCCATTTATCAGAACATCGACTTTATTGAGCGGTATCAGCCGGAATATGTGGTGATCCTGTCGGGTGACCATATTTACAAGCAGGATTACAGCAAGATGCTGGAGTTCCACAAGGCCAAGGGGGCAGCCTGCACCATTGCGGTGATGGAAGTGCCCATGGAGGAGGCCAGCCGCTTCGGCATCATGACGGCCGATGAAAACGACCGGATCACCAAGTTTGAGGAAAAACCCAAGCAGCCGGAAAGCAATCTGGCTTCCATGGGCATTTACATCTTCACCTGGAAAAAGCTCCGCCAGTATCTCTGCCAGGATGAGGCGGATCCCAACTCCGAAAATGATTTTGGCAAGAACATCATCCCCAACATGCTGGCTGCGGGCGAGGTAATGAGCGCCTACCATTTTGCCGGCTACTGGAAAGATGTGGGTACCATCGCCAGCCTGTGGGAGGCGAATATGGACCTGCTGAACCCCAACGTGCCCCTGGATGTGTGGGATGATAAGTGGAAGATCTACAGCCGCAACTCCGGTATGCCCGGCCATCAGATCGGCGCCAACGCCGAGATCGATAACTCCATGATCACCGAAGGCTGCCGGGTGGACGGCGTGATTCACAACAGTGTACTGTTTGCGGGGGTCAAGGTCGGCGCCGGCGCTCTCATCGAGGATTCCATCCTGATGCCCGGCGCGGTAATCGAGCCTGGCGCGGTGGTGCAGTATTCCATTGTGGCGGAAAACGTGACCGTGCGTTCCGGCGCGCAGGTGGGCTGCCGGCCGGAGGATATGGCCGATCGCTCCAATTGGGGCGTGGCCGTGATCGGCGGCGGTATTACTGTGGGCTATAAAGCAAAAGTCATGCCCAGCGCTATGGTGACCAAAGACGTGAAGGATGGTGAAGAACAATGGTAAGTACCAACGCAAACGCACTGGGCATTATTTTCCCCAACTGCTACGAGGACCTGCTGCCCGAAATGACCTGTGAACGTACCATGGCTTCCGTACCCTTCGGCAGTCGTTACCGCATGATCGACTTTGTCCTGTCCAGTATGTCCAACTGCGGTATCAGCAATATTTCGGTGCTGGTCAAAAAGAATTACCACTCCCTGATGGACCATCTGGGCGCTGGCCGGGAATGGGACCTTTCCCGCAAGCATGGCGGCCTGAACATCGTGCCTCCTTTCTATGAAGAGAACGTGAAGGTCTATGGGGGCCGGGTGGAGGCCCTGGCCAGCATCGTAAACTTCCTTTCCATCCAGAAAGAGAAGTATGTGATCATGTCGGACGCGAATCTGGCGGTGAATGTGGATTTCTCCTCCTTCATTGAGCGTCATGTGGAGAGCGGCGCGGATGTGACCATGTATTATCAGTCCATCCCCATCCCCGAAAGCATCCACAACCACAACCACACCCTGAAGGTGGAAAATGGCCGGGTGGTGGAGCTGCTCACCAATGACAACCGCCCCGGCATCCAGAACCTTTCCATGAATATTTACATCATGGAAAGAGAGACTCTGATCCAGATGATCCGGGATGCCAATATCCGCAATCTCACCAGCTTTGAGCGGGATATCCTTTCCCGCAATCTGGCACTGCTGAATGTGCAGGGCATCCAGTACACCGGATATGTGGCCCGCATCTGCGATATGAAGAGCTATTACGATGAGAACATGAAGCTGCTGAAGCCGGAAAACCTGGCTGCTCTGTTCGGCGGCAAAAATACCATCTATACCAAGATCCGCGATGACGCGCCTACCCGCTACGCCATGGACTGCCGTATCAAGAACAGCATGGTGGCGGATGGCTGCATCATCGAGGGCGATGTGGAGAACAGCATCCTGTTCCGCGGGGTACGGGTCAAAAAGGGCGCCAAGGTGCGCAATTGCGTCCTGATGCAGGATACCGTCGTGGAAGAGGGCGCAGATGTGGAATATGTGGTCACCGATAAGCGGGTGAAGATCACGGCCGACAAACAGCTGAACGGCACGGATACCTTCCCGGTATATGTGGCCAAAGCGCACACTGTATAACCTTCGGCCGGCGTCCCGCGGCCCGGCAGGGCCGGGACGCGGGACCTTTGGTTCCGGTCTCAACACTGCAAAATGGAGGATTTTACCATGAAGGTGCTTTTCTGCTCCAGCGAGGCAAGTCCCTTTGCGAAATCCGGCGGCCTGGGCGATGTGGCGGGCGCTTTGCCCAAAGCGCTGGCCAAAAACGGGGTGGACTGCCGAGTGGTTCTGCCCCTGTACGGAACGCTGAACGGGCGGGATGGGCTGGAATACATCACCAATTTCAGCGTCCCGGTAGGGTGGCGCAACCAGTACTGCGGCCTGTTCCAGACCGTGAAGGATGGCGTGACCTACTATTTCCTGGATAACGAATATTATTTCAAACGGGGCGGGCTGTACGGCTTTTATGATGACGGCGAGCGCTTCGCCTTTTTCAGCCGGGCTTGCCTGGAACTGCTCTTCCATGTGGACTTCGCCCCGGATACCATCCACTGCAACGACTGGCAGACGGCTCTGACGCCGGTTTACCTGAACCTGTATTATCGGCATATTGAAAAATTCAGCCGGATCAAGAGTGTGTTCACCATTCACAATATCCAGTATCAGGGCAAATACGGCCTGGATATCCTGGAAGATACCTGCGGCATCGGCTGGCGGGATGCCCATATTGTGGAGTATGACGGATGCGCCAACTTTATGAAGGGGGCCATCGAGAGCGCCGACAAGGTGACCACCGTCAGCCCCACCTATGCCCAGGAGATCCTGAATCCCTGGTTCAGCCATGGGTTGGATGGGCTGCTCAACCAGAAGCAGTATAAGCTGTGCGGCATCCTCAACGGTATTGACGTGGATGTGAACAACCCGAAAACCGATAAGGCGCTGGTGAAAAACTACGACGTCAAGAACATGAAGGGCAAGGCCGCCTGCAAGAAGGCTCTCTGCGAGCGCTTTGAGCTGGACCAGGACGGTAGCCCGATCCTGGCCATGGTGACCCGTCTGGTGGGCCATAAGGGCGTGGATCTGGTACAGGAAATCGCCGAGGGATTGGTCCAGCGGGGCCTCCAGCTGGTGATCCTGGGTACCGGTGAGCATGCCTATGAGGAGTTCTTCTGGAATCTGGCTTCCCGGCATCACGGCCGGGTGGGCGTGCATATCGGCTTTGATACCAAACTGGCCCAGCAGATCTATGCCGGTGCCGATATGTTCATGATGCCTTCCAAGAGCGAGCCCTGCGGCCTGGCTCAGATGGTGGCCTGCCGCTATGGCACCATTCCCATTGTGCGGGAGACCGGCGGCCTGCGGGATTCCATCCATGACTCGGGTGATGGCCAGGGCAATGGCTTTACCTTTGCCAATTATACGGCCCATGACTTGTATGGCGCCTGCAGCCGCGCCAAAGACGGATATGAAAATCCGGAAGGCTGGGGCATTCTGGTCAAGCGGGCAATGGAGTGCGATTTTAGCTGGGAAAAATCCGCCAAGCAGTATGAAGCGCTCTATGAAGAGATTCAGGAATACTGGTAATGCGGCATAAAAAAGCAGCCCCGGGCAGAATGACAGGTGTTTGTAAAACAGTGTTAGCCCAATAACACGAAATGAGCATCTGTCAGACGGGATTGGTCAACGAAAAAACACGCCATATTCAGCTTCAAGGGCTGGGTATGGCGTGTTTTTTTGCTTATTTGCGTTTCCGCTTGCCTTTGCCATGCGGTTGGTACGGTCTTGCCTTGCCGCGTTGGTTGATTGGGCTTTTCATATATTTGGACAGCTTCAAAACATCAATGATATTGACAAACTGCTCCTTGGTAATGGCATCGTAGTCAATGCCGAATGTCGCAAGGTAGATCCTTGCCTGTTTCTCGGCGTCGCTGCCCTCAAAGTTCATGGCATCCCGCAACTGGCTCTGAACTTTCTCTGCAATGGATGGCGTGTCTGCCGTTGTGGTATCGGTGCTGTGTTCCTCCCGAATGTCACGGAGGATTCCTTTCAGATCGTCGGCAAGTACATGACCAAAATAATCATCCTCCCGCACCTGGGCCAGCTCCAATGTCCGGGTGGAAAGATCATCCTGCCCGTCCTGCTTCATCAAGGCCATCTTCCGTACTGCTTCCAGCATGGCGTTCATATCGTTGATCCGCATATCCGCGATCCTGTCAACGTAAATCTCAGCGTCCAGCATCATGCGCTGGAAATCCTTGTGGCAAAGCATTTCCGACAGCAGCCGGTGACTGAACTGTCCCGCCTTTAATACTTCTATGGCATCATCACTCAGATGCAGAGCATCCAGCTCTGTGTCCGGGTGATTTTTGGTTTCTGTCATGCCCAGCAGATAGTCCGTGGACACGCCGTAGAACTTCGCCAGCGTGACAATGCTGAACGGGCTGATGTCCTTGAAATCGTCTGACTCATATTTGCCGAGGGCGGACTTGGAAAGCCCGGTCTGCTCTGCAAGCTGTTCCAGCGTCAGGCCCCGTTCTACTCGCAAATCCTTCAACCGTTCCTGTATGGTGAGTTTTATCTGCATGGCGTATCCCTCCTTCTTTCTGTCTCTAAGCGTGGAAATCCACCCTGTTTTGCGCTCTTTTCCTACCTCTTGGATATACGGGAAAGAGCGCATTTTTTTCGTTAAACTGTTCTTGTAGCAACACCTGAACCTTGAAAATTGAATGACCGTCCGAATGGGATATGTCCCCCGGCGAAGTGAACGCCATGACAGGGTTCCCGCAAAATCGTAAGATTTTGTGGGAAGAGGAGGAGCAGCGAAATGAACGAGCTTTCATGCTTGCATGGAAGCGAGGGATATGGAGCTTGTGACGACGAAGCGCACCACCGGGGACGAAACGCCGGGAGCGATCCTCCGGGCAGGAACGAGTTCGGAAAAAGCGGCAAAAAACCACAGCTATTTTCAAACCATGTGAAAACAGCGAAGAAACCGCTGTTTTTGTACCGCTGCCCATATCAATCAGCGATGCGCCGGACAGCGAACGCCGCACACCGTTCCGTGTGCGTTTTCACCGAACTGCGAAAAGTCACGCGGAACAGCAAAAACGGTAGGTGTCCCTTGTGAAAAGGGATACACGGGCGGCAATTCCAGCGGATGGCCGTCCATGATAAAACAACGCTCTGCGGCAAATAGGTGTTGCCATTCAGCGCATCCATTATATCACAGAGCGAATCCAAAAAGGGAAAGGAATTGTAAATATGAGCAGAAACAAGGCAGAAAACTGCCGCAATGAAGGAAAATCCTATATCACCCGAGAGGGCATGACCATGACGGAGGTGGTGGAGCTGCTGGCCGATGAGCACGGATGGAGCAGCAGCGTCCCCAATCTGTCCGGCAAGCTGCGGCGCGGGTCGCTGCGGTACACTGAGGCGGTGGAGTTGGCCGATGTGCTGGGCTATGATCTTGTATGGGTCAAGCGTCGGGAGGTGAGGTAATATCGCAGGAACTACTTATGTCCGAGAGCGACCAAGCCTGCAATGAGTGTATGGGAATCATCGTTCCCGCTATGGCAAAACAGGAAGGCATGACCTAAGAACTCAAAGTGGCTGACCAAATGGTTAAAACCGGGTAAAGGGATGATCCTCTACCCGGTTTTTCATTCACTATGCGGCTTTCCTGTTTGCCGCCTGTAAACAGAAACCCTGCCCAGGATCATTCCCGTTCATAGAGATACTGTCAGATGATCCATGGTCTTCCGGATCCACTTCTCCTCGTAAGGGTAATCCCGCTGCAGATGGGTCAATATCTTCTCATATACGGAAAAAGCCTCTGCTGATTTCTTTTCCAGGGCAAGCACATCCGCCAGGATCTCAAGCTGGGAAAGATAATCCTTATACTTCTCACCGCGATACAGGAGTGAGGACTGTACATTCTCCCGAGCTATTTTTTCCGCATCCTCCAGCTGGTTTTCATGGATCAGAAGCGCGATCTGCAGCTCCTTGAAGGCTGTTTTCCGGTATCCCAGGTTTTCCTGACTTTACATCCATGTTTCGATGGCCGCATAGAGCTCTCTGGAGACAGTAATACGCCCCTCGCGCAGCGCATGTTTTGCTTCTTCCAGCAAAAAATAGTGCCGCTTCATCGAGAACCGCTGCTTCCCGGACTCAGGGAGGTCTTTGTCATTCATCTGCATAATGGCCTCCGCGACCTGCATATACTCGGCCGCATATTTGTTCCGGGCAACCGGGTCCTGGCGGTAGCTGTATTCCTTTGCAAGCTTTCCACAGGCAGTACTGAGCTGGTCCATCACTTCAAAGGACCGGGGCGTCACCGCCTTCAGCAGCTCGTATCCCTTTTGATACCACATCAGCGCCTGATCGTGATCCATGCGGTTATGATAGACAGCTGCCACCCGGAGGGCTTCTCTTCCCGGCAGAACATGGTTGGGACCATAGTAATTTATGACAGATTCATAGACTTTTATGGCATAGGGCAGCGCTTCTTCATAATATCCCTGAACCCACAGAAAGGTAACGATCTCCTCGAAAGCGGTGCCCAGCCATGGAGCGGGGTTCGGAAACGTCTCATAAACAGCAAACACATGGGGCTCCAGAACCCGGTTCTCCTCATAGGTGCGGTTCCATGTACCGACTCCCAGATCATCTCCATACAAATACTTCTCGAAGCCACGCAGCAGACGGCTGCAGTTGATACATGTGGGAGGCATGATCCGCTTGACTGCCTCGGCGATCAGCGGATGAACACGGAGAAGGAGGCGGGTTTCTGTTTTCTCAGATCCCGCAGAAAGAGCCGCTGTCTCCCTGCCCGAATCTTCCGGGGAATGTTCCGCCGTTTTTTCCATGACAAGAACATCGATCAGAAGATCATTGCGAAGCGACCGGAGCGTCTGTTCCGATGCGCCGGATATCCGGAGAAACAGATCCTTTTCCATCCCCTGCGGTGCAAGAACGGACAAATACAGCAGGGCTTCCCATTCTGCTTTTTTCAACCGGAAAGAGGAAAGCAGGGAAGTTATGTGCGATCCGTTGTCCGGATGCCCGGACAGTTCCCCATAGGAAGCCTGGACGGATGCCATTTTGATGCTTAAGGTGTGACCTTCCACCTGATGACCGTAATGCAGAAGCTGTTCTGTTTTTGCCGGTTCCAGTCCACTGGAATAGGTTTGGATCAGCTCTGACCAGTATTCCGGGCGCAGGGCGTTGACCAGAAGCTTTTCCTTTTCCGGCACGATCTCATAGTTGACTCTTGTGGTGATGATCTTATCGCAGGAAAGCTCCAGAAACTGACAGAGATCCTTATCCGCAGGCGTATTCAGATTATCGATCACGATCAGGATTTTTTTCTCTTCACTGATCTTTTGCAGAGCGCTGAGCTTTTCCCGATAATACTGCCGTAGGGCAGGATATCGTTTCCGGTCATACAGCAGTCCGGAAATGGGAACGGAAGTATCATCACAGACAGCCTGGAGGATCCCCTTGCCGGTTACGATGTAAAGGACATGATCATATGCAGGGCGATGTCTGGCGATATATGCAAGCGCAATGGCAGTTTTTCCGATGCCGCCGATGCCGTACAGGAAGACTGTGTGGAAAGAGGCAAGCGTGTCTCGGACAGCGGTTAGCTCTTCTTCCCGCCCGATCAAAGGGGAGGAAACGGAAGGCAGAGCGGTATCGTTGACTTTGAAGTGCATGTGTTCCTGAAAGCGTGTGTATTCTTCTTCCCAGGCCGCCCAGGCAGCTTTTTCCGCTTCCGCAGAGGAAAATCCGGGCGGGGTGTCTGCGTATTTTTTCTGCAGCAGAAGCTGGTTCTTTTTCCAAAGCAAAAGCTGCTCCTGATAGTTAAAGTATTTCATGATTCAGGTCTCTTTCTTTTCCAGCGTTTTAAAAAAGAATGGACGAAGCCTGTTTTGCCCCTGAGCACGCAGATACTGATCGGTAAAACGGAAGGCCTCCTGAAGCCATCTCCGGCATTCCTCCGGACTTTTATGAAGACAGCGGGCCCTGTACAGAGCAAGGATCTGCAGCAGCATGGCGTCGAAACGCTCTCCGCTGGTCAGCGTATGATCCGCATGCAGCGGGCAGTATCCAAAAGCGGATAAATACGTATTGATCACACATTCATTGACAAAGGGAATGCACATGATCAGGATATGCCGGATCATGGTTTTCCGCGGGATCTCCCCCAAAAGCTTTGTATTCTTCAAGAATTCGGAGCCATAGGAAATACTGGCCATACGGCTGATCTGCCGGGTGTCGGCTTCGGCGGACCGGAAGGTGTATTCACAGGCCTGGCTGAAGTAGATATGCCGCAGGCTGGGGAACGGATCTTCTGAGTAAATTCCGTATTTTCTCCGTTCCATCGGATGAAGTTTGCTCAGATATTCCCGGATCATCGTGTCCATAATGCGGCACCGCTCCTGGTAGAGCGCGCTGCCGGCGGAGGACGCGTCAAAGACGAGATCACTCCGGTCGGCATAGACCTGCAGCAGATACTGCTGATCGTCGCCGCTCAGCCCCAGTGCTTTTCCGAACATCAGAAGCTGCGTCCTGTCAGATGGGACATGATGCCCGGTTCGCCAGAATCGGACCTTTGTGATCTGCGAATCCTGCTCCGGCAGGGCAGCGTACATTTTCTCATACAGAAACGTATCGGCATCCCTTTTTGCGGTCAGGCCGTTCTTCTTCATGAAAAGGAGATGCTGTTCCTGCAGCCATTGCACTTCAGGCCTGACATCAAGGGATTTCAAAAGGGTGTCATCCAGAATTCTTTTCAGTTCATCCATCGGCATCGTTCCTTCGATTCATGGGTTTGTGGTACAAGCGTCAGGCGTATTTTGCCGTCTGTGCCGCATGAAGCGCCGATAGCGGAGAACGGCAGCAAAACCCGCTCCGATCCTGCTGAGTGAAAGCCCCAGGCAGACAGCCAGATAGCCCAGCCGGGGGATCAGCGAAGCCATAGCAATGTTGATCGTCATTTCGATCAAGCCGAAGAGAGGCATGGCGCGGTAATCTCCCATGGATTGCAGCGCATATCGCAGAATGACCAGTGCGGTGAGAAAGGGATAGGATACAACGATGATCCGCATCTGAAAGATGCCTGCCTGAACGGCTTCGAGAGATGCTCCATCTCCTGCCAGTCCGCGGATCAGAGCAGGAGCAAACGCAAGGGACAGGGCGATAATCAGCAGACAAACAGGCAGGGAACGACGGTAGAGTTTGCAAACATAATCATGGATCATACGGTAGTTGCCGCGGCCCGCATTTTGCCCAACGATCACAACTGCCGCCGTCCCGTAAACACTGAGCAGTTCTGTGAACAGGGAGGTATACTGGTCGGAATAGGCGTCTCCGGCCAACAGATCGGTCAGCAGGCTATTTTCCATTCGCTGCATGAAAAAAGAGCCGACGGACAAGAACAGAAACAGAAGTCCCTTGGAACAGCCGTTGGCCAGAGTATCCAAATAATGAGCCCTTTGTATGGAAAAGGGGGAAGTAAAGGAAAGCCGGCCGCCGGATAGCTTTCCCAAAAACCATGCAAGGGCGAGAACCTGCCACAGATTGTTGATCATCATGGCAAGCGCCGGGGCGGTAATTCCCATACGCAGGCCGGCAACCAGAAAAACAACCAGAAAAGTCTGCACCACAACGCCCGCCATGGACAACATGGCAGGGACGGCGCTGTTTCCCATTCCCTGAATGGTGCTGATCAGGATCAGCTTCAGATAAAGAATCCCCGCGCCAAAAAGGATGACCCGGAAATAGGCTATGGCATCCGGCATCAGAGCTTCCGGAACATTGGCATGCCGCAGGATGCTTTCGGCAAACAGAGGAAATGACAGACAAAGGGCTCCCATGGCTGACGTCAGATATACTGCGCCCCAGAATCCCTGTCTGATTTCTTCCGGATCACCGGAGCCGATGCAGCGGGCAAGGCGGACGCCAAACCCACTGACAACGGCCGCAAACATGGAATTGATGACCGACACACACCCGGAGCATGCGCCGGTCACTGCCACCGCGTCCTGACTCAGATATCTGCTGATGACCGCCGTATTCACCATAGCGTAGATACATTGGAATCCCGCGGAAAGGAAGAACGGAAACAGAAACCACCGCAGTTCCTGATTTCCGACCCTCTGTGTGAAATCAAGTTGTCGGAATCGTTTCATTTGACATTCCCCGCATGGTTCATGATTACTGGCCTGTGTGCGATTTTGGTTACAGGATAATCTAAACATAAAAGCAACACCAAGGCAAGCAAGTAAACTTTAACATTCGATTGTTAATTTTCACTTGCTTGACGGTGGAAAAACTTGATGCTAAAACGAAAATCGTATAGGAGTATCCAACGTTGTACTTTTCATGAAGTATAAGGAGGAAACAAGGCATGAGAAAACGAATATGGGCCGTCCTGCTGTCAGTATGCCTGCTGGTGGGACTGCTGCCCACCACCGCGCTGGCGGGCGGTTTCGAGGTGACGACCTATCAAAGGGGATAATAAAGTATGTTGTCTCCTCTGTCGCATTTCTTAGAGGAGGTCCTTTTTATGAAAAAGAAAGAAAAAAACTTTGACCTTTTCGGCAAACTCCCGTGGATCCTCGGCATCTGCATCTCCGCGCTGATGATCAGCCTTTATGTGTGGCTCGTTCTTCCAAGACCAGTCTTTGGTGTGCTCCATGGGGGGACCCCCGCCAGTCGGAAGCCTGTCCCCCGGGACAACGACCTTGCCCTGATAATGGCCACACAGGCTCTGGAATACAGCGAACACGCATACGCCCGGCGCTGCTGGCATGAGGTGGTCAAGCGTCTGGAGGCGCAAAAGAGCGCGGACCTCAAAGAGCATTATGGGAACCTGTTCGTTGCCTGCCACGGCTTGGCCAGCGAATATTGGGATGGCGAACACATCAGGCGAGATCCCGAGAAAGCGGTCCTGTATGCGGAAAAGGCAATGAAACACATTCGCTCCGCCAACAGCGCCTTCATTTCAAGTTACCAGAGCATAGAGGCCACCGGCAAGGACCTGGATGCCGTCATGGCAGAGCTGGACGAGCAGGTGTCCGAATTCCGCCTGTCATATTCGATTTTTCTGAGCGACGCCATCGATCTGGCCGAGATCCTGGTACGTGCCTATGGCGCTGGCGACGGTGCGGAGAAGGACGCCAAAAAATCCGCAGAGTACTTTGCCTATAAACAGATTTTGCGGTCCAAACTCAGCGGGGTGAATGAATTCAGCGCCACACCCCAGGTCACCGTCCGGGAGAATGCCGGGCCTGGTGAAGCCAGGGAGAAGAGCGGGGACTTCCAGTTCCCCTACCTGATTTATGACGATCTGGGTCGGCAATGGACCTTCGACTGGGGCAATGGCCAGGAGGCCCGTTATACGCTGGACGCTGTGGAGGACCAGAAGGCCGACCTGCAGGATAGTCTCTCCGGCGGCGTCGCATACCTGAAGAGCTCCGACATGGCAGGCGGTAGAGCATCCTGCTGGGGCCGCAGCTTCCACTGGTAAGGCCCACAAGGGGTGTGCAAAGAGAGCGTATGGGATTTTTCAAAAAACTTTTTCAGGGTCAGCAAATTTCCGAAGAGGAACAGGTTCGCCGCATGGGAAGTAGATGTGTATCTCAAAAATCTGTTAAGGGGATGTCGGGAGATGAGCAGCGGCAATATTGGTTTCAATCCCGTGACCTGACTGACCTGGATGAGCGCCTGCGGCGAATGGAAGAATTGGCGGACGCCGGATTTGTTTCCGCTTATACGACGCTGATAGATGCCCTGTTTGAGCGTGCCGATGAGAACAACGAAAAGGTTCCTCTCGACCAGTTGGAATACTGGGCCAGGCGTGCCGCAGACTCCGGGAATATCTGCGGGCATTACTACTTGGGCCTTGTCTATGAGACACCCGAATATTTACAGAAGGATTTCGAGACCTATATGGAAAAATCGCTTCGGGAATACCTGCTGGCGATGGAAAAGGAGAGTGAGCCCGCCGCACAGAGGCTGCTTTTTCACTGGAATCGTGAGTTTAATAGTTCACAATATACTGAGGAGGAAAAAGCGGTAGCACAGGCCAATTACCGTGACATGATAGAGGACTATTTGGCCCCGGAGATTGAACGGCTTAAAGAGCAGGACGACGAAAAAGCCTGCTGCGCTCTCGGACAGATGTATTTTTATGGAATCATTTTCGAGCAGAATCTTTTGAAAGCCAGAGAATATTTTCAGCGGCTGGCAGACGCAGGATACTCATTCGGACAAAGAATGCTTACAAATCCTCTGTTTGATGAAGACGATGAGGACGAGTAAGAATAAAACGAAAAGGAGAATTAACAATGGGATTATTTTCAAAAGAACCGGCAGAGAAAAAAGCATACGATAAGGCGCTTGTCGCCATGTTGTCTAAGCCGAATGAAAAAACCTTTGCGGCGATGGAAGCGGCTTCGATGAACTGGCCCTCCGGTTGGCAAGGGTATCTGTTCATGGGACTTTGTTATGATTTGGCAAGTTGCAAAATGCCCTTTGCCCCTGATAAGGCCGACATCTGCCACAGCAAAGCAAAGGAAGCGGGAAAAAAGGCAGGCTGCAAGTGGCTGGACAACTTCTACGGAACCTTTGACGAGGCGGCGGGAAACTTCCGTATGAAGGAAGATTATTACCCGCGCGTGGAGTACATCCGGAAAGCAGGCGTGGCTATGCTTCAGTGGTACCGTCTGGATCAGAATCATATTTTCCCGGAAAAGGGTTCCAAAGATGATGTGGATTTCTGGTATCCGCTGTTTATGGGAATTGACACTGGCTCATCTGGTTTTTTCAAGAAAAGTACAGATGAGCAGAATGAGTGTCTGCTGCATGAATCGTGCTTTTCTTCTTATGTAACAGCTTGCCTTTCCTACAGAAGTTCCATGCGGGATGATGTGGTCAAAATGGGCAATAGCATCATCGACGATGCTAATGAATTATCGAAGAAGCATGAAGCGGAAGCAGATGCATTCTATTCCCGCACTCGCGATACCGCAGCTTTTGTAAATGGTTATGCGCATCTGATCGGCGGAGGACCGTTTGTGGATGTTCTTCCGGATCTCTCGCGGAAAAAGGGCTGGAATCTGATCTGGATGTCGGCAGATAAGGGCTGTATGTCTGCACTGCATTTTTTGGCGGATCTGTTTAACAGCGATTGCAGGCAGGAGGTCTGCGACTCACACGCATACTTTTATAGAAGCTCTTCCGATCCGCAAGCTGTCGCGCATCAGCTGATTGATCTGCTGGAGTTAAGTGCGAAGAAAGGCGACCCGGGCGCCCTGCACCGGGCCAAAGCGCTGGCAGATGACAGAAGGTAAGGAAAAGCTGAAGGAGGCAGCTTTCTCTTTGGCGATGACAGAGCTCAGAGGGCGGCTGCTATACCGTCGATACAGACAGGCTCCCAGTTCGGTAAGTCGGGAAAACATCCTTGCCGTGCAAAAAGAGTGGGAAGAGCAGCGGCGCAAGTTGGATGCTCTGCGCGACACAATTCCCGAATGCGAGGGGAAGCGGTACTGGTGGGACATTTCCTATGATGTGGAAGCACCATTTGAGACTTTTGAAAGCTGTCTGTCTCTGCCCCAGGGAGTTTACTCGGAGCAGGATAATTTTGCGGAATATCACGGTGGTTTTCTGGATCGTGCGGAGCAGCAACTAAATGTCGCAGACGTCTTAAATTCCTATTTCCGGATGTCTGATTATGTTGTTCTCTATGCAGACCGGAAGCAGATGAAAGCCAATCTGACAGCGCCGGTATCGATCAGGGCGATTCTCTGCTGTGAGGAGGCCCAGTTTGAGCCGGAAAGTATGAAAGACTATCAGGACAAAATGTCGAATAGTCTCATAAATTCCAACGAATATCAGCGGATGCAGGACGAAGTGCGTTCGATTTCTGCAAATCTTTCAGAAAACTTATCTGCCTTTGACAGACGGCAGGATCTTATGGAAAGTATCCTGAACGCTGCAACGGGAAGAGGTCCCTTTACAGATCAGGAAAGCTGGCTCATGGGAACGACCGATTCAGATTCCTATTATACAACGGCGCTCTACCGTGATTACAGGCAAAACGAGATGAAGGAAAAGGCCTGTGATGAGATCTCCCGCCTGAATTATCAGATGGAGCAGATGAAAAAGCAGGCCGCCAAAGCACAGGCTGATCGGCAGCAGTATGAATTGCAGCGCGCATGGGCAAGACAGCAGCAGGGGTTTCTTCTGAAGATGATCCGTTGTGGGTATGCTATTTATCTGAAAGAATATCTGGTTGGCATCGTCATCATAAACCGTCCCGAGATGTTCTGGCAACTTCATCACCAGGGTGATTTGTCGCCATACAATATCTACGGCGGCATGGATGAGGCGAAAAAACTGGGGTGCGAAACGCCTGATCCTGCTCCGCTTATGGAGTTTATCCTTCGGGAATACGGCGCACGGCTGAAACCCTACTCCGTGCTGGCATCCTGCCCCAAAAACGCATCGGATGAGATTTGGCGCTGCTGGGCAGAAAAACGATTTGCATTTCTTGTAGAGGAAAACCAAGCAAGGGTATAGCGTTTCTTCATCTTATCCTGACAAGCAAGCGAAGGAGCTTTTATGAAACGATTCGCAGAGCAGACAAGCAAGGATACCATTAGGAACTAATGGCGCACATACAGGGCAAGCCCTGTATGTGCGCTCTGCGAGGCGAACAGCCCGGACACTCGAATGTCCGGGCTGTTTTGCGTCACTGCGTTCCGAACAAGGGAGTGCCTCCCTTGCGATGCCTGCGGCATCTATCCCAGCGCACTTTGCAGCGGAAACAATCTGCTTTCAGCAGACCGTCCCCGCCGCAAAGTCTGAAAATCTCATACTGTCAGTCAGACCGTCTACTGAAAATGTAGGCGGTCTTTTTTTATCCCATCCATCCCATCAAAAGGAGGTCATGTACCATGCCCAAACAGAAAATCATCCCAGAACTGAAAGCCGAGATAGCCGCCAATGAGCGCCAGCTTACCCAGCTCCGGAACAAACAGCAGCAGCTTGAAAACCGTGCCGCCTACTACGAAAAGGGTGACCGCCGGAAGCGGGCGCACAGGCTCATTACCCGTGGAGCTGCCATCGAAAGCGTCGCCCCGTTGGCAAAGGTTTTGAGCGAAACCGAGTTCTATTCCTTCGTGGAAAAAGCCTTCGCCTTACCGGATGTCAAGGCCCTGCTCAGGCTGTACGGTGAACTTCAAGACCTATACCAACTCGATCTGGGACAAAAAGCAGCGGGAAACGCCCATTGAGAAACAGGCCGTCTTTCCAAACACCCATGAGCATATCATTGAGGACGCTGTGTTTGAGAAGGTGCAGGAAATCCGGCAGCAGCGGCACCGAATGATCCGCACAGGCCGAAGCAGCATCTTTTCCGGTCTTGTCTATTGCGCCGACTGCGGTTCCAAAATGAACTATGGCTCGTCCAACAACGGCGATCCCACACAGGACTTCTTTGATTGTTCGCTGCACCGCAAGGACAAGGAGAAGTGCAAGGGACACTTCATTCGGGTCAAGGCCTTGGAGCATGTAGTGCTGAAACACATCCAGGCTGTGACGGGCTACATTCTGCGGCATGAGGCACATTCCCGCACGGTGATGGAAGAACAGCTCCGGCTGGAAAGCGGTGAACAGATCCGCATCCGCAAAAAACGGCTGGAACGGAATGAAAACCGCATCGCTGAACTGAAACGGCTGTTCATCAGGATTTATGAGGACAACGCCAGCGGGCGGCTGAGCGATGACCGCTTCGATATGCTGAGCCTGACCTATGAAACGGAGCAGAAGCAGTTGGAGGGCGAGTGCATCACCTTGCGGCAGGAAATTGAAGTACAGGAACGACAGAACGAAAACACTGAAAAGTTCATTCAGACGGCGCACAAGTGTGTGGGCATCGACGAGCTGGACGGCTATGCTCTGCGGGAGCTGGTGTCAGCTATCTATGTGGATGCACCGGACAAATCCAGCGGAAAGCGTGTGCAGCACATCCACATCAAGTACGATGGGCTGGGCTTCATCCCGCTGAATGAACTGATGAAAGAGGAAACGGCGTGACCGAAGTCACGCCGCACCCCTTGAAAACTCAAGGTTTTCACCATTTTTTGATTTTACTGTTTTACGACCACCCGGCTAAAGCCCGGGGCTGCTTTTTGTTTTGCAGAGATACGATCAAAGGGTAAAGTGGATTTCCCGGCCGGTGGGTTCGTAGGCACGGACCTTTACATGGGTCATTTTCAGCATCCGACGGGAGGCTTCGCAGGCAGGCGTATCATGGTATTTATCTGCCAGATACACGATCTCGCTGATACCGCTCTGGATGACCGCCTTGGTGCATTCGTTGCAGGGGAAAAGGGTCACATACAAACGGGCACCCTTCAGGTTGCCGTGGGCATTGTTCAGGATGGCGTTCAGCTCGGCATGGCACACATACATATACTTGGTGTCCAGCGGGTTTTCGCCTTCCCGCTCCCAGGGCATATCATCGTCGGCACAGCCGATGGGCATGCCGTTGTAGCCCAGGGAGAGAATTTTGTTTTCCGGGCTGACAATGCAGGCCCCCACCTGGCTGTTGTTGTCCTTGCTGCGCATGGCGGAAAGCATGGCAATCCCCATGAAATATTCGTCCCAGCTGATATAGTCCTGGCGCTTCATACGTTTGTTTTTCCTCCTTGGTCTTTGTTCAGCTTGTCCAGATAGGCGGCGGCAGTGAGGGCAGCCGTCAGTCCTTCGCCCACGGCCTTGGCCACCTGATAGGGCGCGCCCGTGCAGTCGCCGGCAGCAAACAAGCCGGGGATATTGGTGGCCATCTCCCGATTTACCTGAATATGTCCGTTCTGGGTTTCCAGGCCGGGGACCAGTTGGGCGGGGGAGACACCTTCCCGCAGGATGAAAACTCCGTCACAGGCCAGTGTCTCATTCCCAACCTGAACGCCTGTTACCTTCATGTCGCCCTCTACTGCGCTCAAACGGCCCTTAAGAAACGCAAAGCCGTGCTTCCCGGCAGGTTCCGAGGCAGCCACATAAGTGACCTGGCAGCCCAGAGAGGCGAGAAAATCTGCTTCTTCCACAGCGCTCTCGCTAAGCCCCCAGACCACTACCTTCTTGCCCTTGTACAGCATGCCGTCACAGGTGGCGCAGTAGGAAACACCCTGCCCCAAAAATTGGACCTCACCGGGCAGTTCGGCGCCTCTGTATACGCCGCCGCAAAGGATCACCGTCCGGGCCTGAAGAATCTGGGAGTTTGCGTTCAGCATGAAGAAATCCCCCATGGGCAGGATATTGACCACCCTGCCGGGCTGAATATTCAGGCCGGCCTGGCGCACATGGGATTCAAATACTTCCATCATCTTTTGGCCGGAGATTTCCGGCAGGCCCAGGTAATTGTCTACCCGTTCCGCTTTGGCCAGAAGGGTGGAGGTGTTGCCCAGGATACAGGGCGTTTTGCCGCGTTGGCGCAGGTTTAGGGCTGCGCTCAGGCCGGCAGGGCCAGCGCCGATAACGGCGCAGTCAAACATATCGCTCAAAATTTTTTACTCCTTTGCCGTAAAAGCTATTTTCTTTCGTATATAAAAAGGGTATAACAAAAACAGGCTTTACTGTGATGCCCTTATTTTACCATAAGTTCTTTCTTTTTTTTAGCCCCCGAAGCAGAAAGAATGAAAAAAGCACAGGGAAAAGGTAGGATAGTGGCCGACTTTCCTTGAAAATATAAGCAAGGGGCATTATAATGAAAATAAGTTCTGGAGGAGCGGTTCCCCTTCCGGCCAAAACAGGTTCTTTGGCCGAAGGGAAGTTTGCCCTCAGGGATAAGGAGAGAGTGCGTGCGGGAACG
This sequence comes from Allofournierella massiliensis, assembly GCF_021531255.1. Classification (GTDB taxonomy): domain Bacteria; phylum Bacillota; class Clostridia; order Oscillospirales; family Ruminococcaceae; genus JAFBIO01. Next base: position 311,333 of record NZ_JAFBIO010000001.1, read on the forward strand.
TATTAAGAAACATCCGTTTTTATTCTGGGCAGTCTATATGGTGTTTTATTTTACAGTGTTTTCGGCACTGCAAACATATATACGGCCGAGAGTGATTATCGAGTGTGCGCTGGATCAGTACATTCCGTTTTTTAAATGGGCCATTATTCCCTATGTGCTGTGGTTTGTGTGGGTGCCTCTGATTATCATAATCTTTTTCTTCCGCTCCCGGGAAGATTTCTGGCGGCTGAGTTTTGTGCTTTTTACAGGCCTTACCTTCTGTCTGCTGGTGTACTTGGTGCTGCCCAACGGGCTGGCGCTTCGCCAGGTGGTGTATGGGGATGACCTGCTGAGCCAGATCGTAAGGAATCTGTACAGGATCGATCCGCCGGCCAATGTGTGCCCTTCCATCCATGTGTTCAACTCGCTGGCGGTATATGCTTCGGTGCATCACAGCGATCTGTTCCGGGATAAACCCTGGATCCGGCGGGCCAATTTGGTGCTGGCGGTAATGATCTGCCTTTCCACCGTCCTGCTCAAGCAGCACTCCTGTGTGGATGTATTCTGCGGGGCGCTTCTGTGCCTGGTGCTGGACCATATCTCCACCACCTATCTGGACAAGGATACCCCTTTTATGTTCGTCCGGGGGGATAAATCTTTGCATGGCAAACGCAGACGGAAGGCTTTTGCCAAAAGATCCTGAATATGCAAGAAAAAGTGCTTGCTTCTGTTCGGAAGCAGGCGCTTTTTGCCGGAAAAAATGCTTTTTCACATAACTGCCCGTTTTGCTGCATAATCCTGTATCAAAGTTTCGGTATGGGGAGGATGCAGGAATGAAGGGCAACCCAGAGGAACGGGCAATCAGCCTGGGCGAATACATAGCGGAAAAACAAGCCACCGTGCGCAGTGCGGCAAAAGCCTTCGGCGTGAGCAAGAGCACGGTGCATAAGGATATCCGAACAAGGCTGCAGAAGCAGAATGCAGGGCTGTATCAGGAGGTACAGAAAATCCTGGAAAAAAACAAGGCGGAACGCCATTTGAGAGGTGGGGAAGCTACCCGGCAAAAATACAAGCGGCGGAAAGGATGAAGCCGGGCAAAAGCGGGCGGATGCAGATTCGCCCGTTTTTGCGCTGCCGGAGGAGAGCGGGATTTCCGAGAAAAAGATTGACAAATCTTTAAAATTGCGCTATAGTATACAAGTACCTTTGCGGGAGAAAATTGCATAAGGGCCTGTAGCTCAGTTGGGAGAGCGCTGCGTTCGCATCGCAGAGGTCAAGGGTTCGAATCCCTCCAGGTCCACCACCAGAAATCACTGCCAGACCGGCGGTGATTTTTTGTTTATCTTGAAAAATATCACAAAGAAATTTTGGCGTTGACCGTTTAACGAGGCGCCAGCAAAAGGATAAATATAAAATCACAGCCGCTGCAGGGGTGCCGCAGCGGCTGTGTTGGGTTTTGGGGATGATCCCAGGGGATTATTTTTCTGGTTCTGCAGGGAGATTCTGCAGGGACACCTGCTTTCGGTAAAGATGATAAGAGAGGATCGCCGTAATCCATTCCGTAAGCCAAAATGCATGCCAGACGCCGACTGCGCCCCAAAGCCGGCTTAGGATAAAAGCAGCAGGGAGAATAAACACCGCATAGCGGAACAAGGAGATGACCAGGGAAGGGGTGCCATGCCCAGACCCTCCAGGGCACCGCTGGAAATAACGGAAACAGAAGAAACAATAAATCCGATGCTGATGATCCGCAGGGCGGTGCTGCCGGCCTGGATGGTATCCGCATTGGTAGAAAACAGCCCGATCAGCCGGCCGGGCATCAACCAGCACAGGAGCGTTCCCAAGGTCATGATGCAGACGGAAAGCACAAGGGCTGTGCGGTAAATTTTATGCACTCGCCCATACTCTTTTGCGCCAAAATTGTACCCTACAATCGGGCGCATCCCTTGCACGATTCCGTTGGCGGGCAGATATAAAAAGGTCTGGAGTTTGTAGTAGACGCCCAGCACCAAAATGTATACCTGCGAATATGCGGACAATATGATGTTCAGGCAGGAAATCAGCAAGGACGGAAGCGCAAGATTCAGGGAGGCAGGGATTCCAATGGAATACATCTTTTTGGTCAGGCGCAAATCAAAGGTTTCCCTGGTAAAACAGAGACGCACCGGGAAATGCCCTGTAAAGTAGCAGATTCCATAAATCGCCAGGCTGAGAGTCTGGCCGATGCCTGTTGCCAAAGCGGCGCCCTCAATCCCTATTTCCGGGAAGGGGCCCCAGCCAAAGATCAAAACAGGGTCCAGAACAATATTGGCCACGCAGCCGGACAGCATGCAGAGCATGGTCAGCAGCATTTTCCCGACCGATTGAAACATCTTTTCCATTGACATGGAAGCGGCGATAAATATCGCAAAAGCGAAAGCAATTCGGGAATACCGCACCCCCATATCAATCACCTGTTTGTCTGCGGTGAAGAGCTGAAGGAAAAACGGGACGGCGGCAATATAAACAATGGTCAGCAGCAGCCCGTGAATGGCATTGTACAGGATACTTTGGGTTGCTGCCGCGTTTGCCTTGGCGTGATTCTGCGCGCCAAGGTGGTAGGAAATGACGGCGTTGGCCCCAATGGAAAAGCCGATGGTAATGGCATTGATCAGATTTTGTACGGGAAAAACCAGCGAAAGCGCGGTCATGGCGTCCTCGCTGATCTTGGCAACATAGTAGCTGTCCACAATATTATAGAGAGACGCGACCATCATGGATATGACCATTGGCAGGGACATGGACAGTACCAACGGCAATATGGGTTTTGTTTTCATAAATGTCTGCTGCATTTTCCGGACACTCTCCCTTTTGACAGATAAAAAGAAAAAAGCTATAAGCCCTTGTTTATCTCATTACAAGGAAACTTATAGCTTTCACGTTTTTCATGCTATCATGTTTGCAGGCGTATGTCAACAGGCGGATAAGATGGCTTCTTTGCCCGCCAAAAGGTTTTGCCTGTTGTTTTCAAAAGTCCGGCCCTGGTCGGGCTTTTTTAGTCTGGCATCGTTTTTGCAAAGGCCTAAAAAAGAGAAGGGGAACACAAAGGGACTGGGCATAGCGCCAGAATTGTATGGGGATAAAGTGCGACTTTTCCTTGACTTGGGCAGGAAAGTTTCTATAATAAACTTGACTGGGGCAGGAAAGTTTCTATAATAAAATTGGAATAATTCTAAATTCTAGTGATGAATTCTTGAGCAAATACACAAAGAAAATTCTGGAGATTGTGCAGGCTTCCCGGGACCATATGACGGCGGAGCAGATTTTTGGAACACTGTGGCAGACCTACCCCTCTGTGGTGCGGGCTACGGTGTACAACAACCTGAACCGGCTGTGTGAGGAAGGGAAGATCCGAAAAATATCCCTGGAAGGAATGCCCGAACGATATGACAGAATCCAGCGGCATGACCATCTGGTGTGCAGAAAATGTGGCCGGCTGTCTGATCTGGATCTGGGAGATATGACCCGTCAGCTGGAAAGAAAGGCGGGGATATCCATTCTTTCCTATGATTTGAAATTGTTGTATCTGTGCGAGGAGTGCAGGAATAAATCGGAACAGAAAGGATAGTGAGGAAACTGAAACATTTACCTTTGTCCGTCCGCGTCCCCATTGAAGAAGACAATCCCAGCATCATGCGCTGGGAAGAAAAGTGCATACGCTGCGGCATGTGCAAGGATGTCTGTACCAATCTGATGGGGGTTCATGGCACCTATACCCTGGAAGAAACGGGTGGGAAGGCCATCTGCATCTACTGTGGGCAGTGCGCCAATGTCTGCCCGGTAGACAGCATCACCGAAAGAGACGAAAGCCCGGCGGTGCGTCAGGCGGTGGCCGACCCGGATAAAATTGTGGTGGTCAGCACTTCGCCTGCGGTTCGGGCCTCTCTGGGCGAAGAGTTTGGCATGGAGCCCGGTGCCTTTGTGGAAGGAAAGATGGTGGCACTGCTGCGGGCGCTGGGCGCCGACTATGTGCTGGACACCAACTTTGCCGCGGATCTCACCATTGTGGAAGAAGCCAGCGAACTGGTTCGCCGCATCAAGGAAGGCGGCCGGCCTCTGCCGCAGTTTACCAGCTGCTGTCCTGGCTGGGTACGTTTTGCCGAGATCTACGCGCCGGAACTGCTGCCCCATCTTTCCACAGCCAAGAGCCCCATCGGGATGCAGGGGCCCACGGTAAAAACCTATTTTGCCAAAAAAATGGGCCTGGATCCCCGCAAGATCGTTCATGTAGCGCTAACTCCCTGCACGGCCAAGAAGTTTGAGATACGGCGGGAGGAGATGCACGCAGCTGCGGATTATCACGGCATAGAAGGAATGCGGGATACCGACCAGGTCATAACTACCCGGGAACTGGCCCGCTGGGCCAAAGCGGCAGGAATCGAATGGGAAACCCTGCCGGATTCCGCCTATGATTCCCTCATGGGCAAGGCTTCGGGCGCGGGTGTCATCTTTGGCAATACCGGCGGAGTGATGGAGGCAGCGCTGCGCACGGCCTATGAGTACATCACGGGCCAGAAAGCACCGGATGCCCTGCTCAGCCTTCAGCCGGTTCGGGGATATGAGGGCGTGCGGGAAGCCCAGGTGGAGATCGCCGGCCAGACCATTCGGGTGGCGGTGGTATACGGCACGGCCAACGCCCGCACCTTCCTGAATCACATGAAAGAAAGCGGCAAACAATATCATTTTGTGGAAGTGATGGCCTGCCCCGGCGGATGCATCGGAGGCGGCGGTCAGCCCAAGGACCTGATGAAGGATGCGGATGAGACCCGTAAGAGCCGGATAGCGGCACTGTACCGGCGGGATGAATCCATGACCCTGCGCACCAGCCATGAAAACCCGGAAATCCGTCAGGTCTATGAGGAATTTTACGGCAAGCCCCTCAGTGAAATGGCGGAGAAAATGCTGCATACCGCCTACCGGGATCAGAGTGGAATGATCCAGAAGAAAGGAGAAACGAAAACTATGACCAAGTGGAAATGCAAGGTTTGCGGATATATCTATGAGGGCGAGAGCCTGCCGGAGGGATTCGTCTGCCCGCTGTGCAAGCAGCCCGCTTCGGCTTTTGAGAAAATTGAGGAGCCTGCGGCCAAATCCGAGGGCAAATATGCAGGGACCCAAACCGAGAAAAACCTGGAAGCGGCCTTTGCCGGGGAGTCTCAGGCCCGGAACAAGTACACCTACTTCTCGGCGGTAGCCCGCAAAGAAGGGTATGAGCAGATTGCGGAGCTTTTCCTGAAAACGGCGGAAAACGAGAAAGCCCATGCGCAGCTGTGGTTTGAGGAACTCAACGGGCTGGGCGATACGGCGGAAAATCTTCTGCATGCCGCCGAAGGGGAGAACTACGAGTGGACGGATATGTATGACGGCTTTGCCAAAACTGCCGAGGAAGAAGGATTCCCGGAGCTGGCCGCCAAATTCCGCCTGGTAGCCGCCATTGAAAAGCGCCACGAAGAGCGCTATCGTGCCCTGCTGCGCAATGTGGAAACCGCCAAGGTGTTTGAAAAGAGCGAGGTCAAGGTGTGGGAATGCCGCAACTGTGGCCACATCGTGGTGGGAACGGCGGCCCCGGAAGTCTGCCCGGTCTGCCTGTATTCCAAGAGCTTCTTTGAGATCAGCAGCGAGAATTACTGATAGGGCATGGTCGGTTGTGGAATGACCTGACTGCCTGAAAAAAGAATCCTTATACAAAAACGCCCGGCCTTTCAGGTCGGGCGTTTTTCTTTTTGAAGGCGGGAAACATAAGGCGGAAAGGGGAGAAACGCGGTCAGGGAATCACAAAGCGATAGCCCAGCCCACGTACGGTTTGGATATATACCGGATGGGAAGGATCATCTTCGATTTTTGCCCGGATCCGGTTGATGTACACCATGATGGCATTTTCGTCAATAATGGAAGAACCCCACACCAGGTCATAGATCATGTCCTTGGAGAAGATGTGGTTGACATTGTCCATGAATAATTTGACGATGGCGTTTTCTTTGGAAGAGAGAGGAATCTCCTGGCCGTTTTTATAAAACCGAAGGGTACTGGTGTTGTACTGGAAAGGCCCTGCACAGAGCAGGTTATCAGCACCCGGAAGATTGCCCCGGCTTCGGCGGATCAGCGCCTTGGCTTTTGCGGCCAAGGTGACCGGGTTGAAGGGTTTGGTGATATAATCGTCCGCCCCGATATCCAGGCCATAGAGGGTGTCATAGTCCTCTTTTCTTCCGCTGACCAGAATAATGGGGATTTTGAAGCCCCGATTCCGAAGCTGCTGGACCACCTGGAATCCGTCCAGGCCGGCCAGATTGATATCCAACAGGAGAAGATCATAATTCTTTTCTCCTACCATTTTCAGGCATTCTTCTCCGGTGGAAGCCGTATCCGCCAAAAGCCCGTTGCCCTGGATCACTTTGTATAGCATGGAGAGAACTGCCTGGTCGTCATCCACAATCAGTACCGAATCCGCCATAACCGTTCCCCCTTTACATTGTGCGCTTGTTTCGATAACGTACCATAGTGTAAGAGAAAATTCACAGATTTGGCAAGGGGGGATTTTCCTTGAATAGGAAAAAAGGAAGAAAGCGGCTGTTTTGGTGCGCCGTGGCCCTGATACCGATGCTGATGCTGGCAGGCATTTTTATGACCTTTCAGGTGTTTGGCAGATATGAGAAGATTATCATCCAAAACGAGGATCGGCAGCTTTTGGGTCTGGCCGCTTCGGTGGACCGGAGCATTGACAGTTACCTGTATGAATTTTCCAGAGATCTGGATCATGTGGTAAGTCAGGATGGCTTGACTCAGACAGAAGAGGGCGACTCCCTCATCCGTTATCAGGACGAAAATCTCCTGATGGGCAACCCGCTTACCTGGGATGTGGTTTGCGTAAAGGAGGATACAGTCCTTTACTCGGCCCAGGGCCAAACAGGGTGTCGATTCCTGGAAAAATCGCGCTGGATGAAAACACCTGGGCCGTGCCCTGCCTGGATGAGCAGGAGGAATGCTATCTGGCGATCCTGAAGGGCGGGGAAGATGGCTCCGATTTCGGTGTGCTGATCCGTCTGGAAGAGCTGTATCAGGCGGTTGCCGGCAACCTGATTGCGGGCACGCAGGACCAGATCTTTTTGATGGATACCCGGGGGCAGGTGTTTATCCGCCAGGAGGGAGAAGAGATCCGGGCGGGAATCCTCCCGGAACAAGAGACTGGCTCCCGGCGGGCAGAGGATATGCTGATCGCGGAGGCCCACCGGATCTCCCGGGAGATTCGCGGCGCAGTGGAAGCCCGGGTGCCGGAAGTGAAACACTGTCTGGTTCATGTGAACCCGGCCAAGAGCTGCGGCTGAAGATAAAAAAGCAGAGCCGCTTTGGCGAGCGGCTCTGCTTTTTATAAAGTTGAGAAAAAAGTTTATTCCATGTAGGGCTCGATGTGGATCACCACGTCATAGGTGTGCTCCACAGAAGCGAAGAGGGCGCGCTTTACAGCGGCAGCCACGTCGTGGCCCTGGGTGATGGTGAGGGTGGGATCCACCATCACGATCATATCGATCATGATGTAGGGGCCCTGCTGCTTGGCACGGATGTTCTGGACAGCCTTGACGCCTTCCACAGCGGAGCTGGTCTCCTCGATCTTCTTCAGAACTTCCGCATCGCAGGAGGCGGACATGATCTGGTTCAGGCCGTCTTTGGCAATATCCAGAGCCATGTGCATGATGAAGAAGGAAACCACAATGCCGCCCACGGGGTCCAGCACGGGGAAGCCCAGCAGAGCGCCGCCGATGCCGATCACGGTGCCGATGGAGGAGTACACGTCAGAGCGATGGTCCCAGGCATTGGCAATCAGGGAGGGGCTGTTGATGCGCTTGCCCACCTTGTAGGTGGCACGGAACATCCATTCCTTGGTGGCGATGGAAACAACAGCGGCGATGAAGGCGATCACGCCGGGAGCCTCGATGGCCTCACCGTGAACAAAGTGGCCGTAAATGGTCTGGCAGCCGGTGGAGAGGATGCCCAGGCCGGCGATGAACAGAACCACGGCGCAGATCATGGTGGAAACGATCTCGGCGCCGCCGTGGCCGTAGGGATGACGCTCGTCACGGGGCTTTTCGGCAATCTTCATGCTGGCGAACACCACGCCGGAAGCGATGATGTCGGAAGCAGAGTGGGTAGCGTCGGCCACCATGGCGGTGCTGTGGCCCAGAATGCCGGCCACATACTTGAAAACGGTCAGAAAAAGGTTGCCGGCCACACCAATGATGGCCCAGCGCTGGCCGGTCTTAAAGTTGTCGGCCAGGATCTTCTGCTGCTCCTGCTGATCGGGGGTGAGCACGGGGGTGCTGTTTTGCGTTTCTTGCACGAATAAAACCTCCAGTAAAAATAAAATAGAAAAAAGAGACAAGAGACTTCTCAAAGGCAAGCGGCTCTATGGCGGATGCGCCATGGGGCCGCTTGTCGTTTGCTTCAGAAACAGCGGAACCCCTGTGGCGGGAAATACTTGCCAAAATTTTCTCAAATATGCGATTTTAAAGAACCAAGTTGCAACCAAGAAACTTTAAAATGCCATTTCGAGAAAGTGAGATGCTGCCGGAATGTGTCTCTACTGTCATAGTATAAACATATGTTAAGAAAAATGCAATCGTTAAAACGATAAAAGTTTGAAAAATGTCCCTTTCGGGCCTTTGTCTGAGCAAAAAGTGAAAATATTGCGCTTTTATGAAGGCAAGTTAGTCTGAGCTATCTCAAAAATGAGAAAGTTAGTTAAAACAAACGTTTTAAAATCTGAGGCGGATAGAGATAACTAACCAGCCGGGCGGACTCGTTTTTGAGAATAGCCCCTAAAATATTGAGAAAGAAAGCCCCTGAAAAGCCCGAGAAAGTGGGGGCTGGCTGTGTTTTGGCTGCAAGGTCAGAGGCAAAACGGCAAAAGCGCAGGAAAAGGCGGGAGCGGAAGGAACTTCCCTTGTGAAATCCGGGATTTTGACATATAATCTATATACATATGTTCAGGGCCGGCCCCCGGGCCATGCCTGCCGTTCAACCAGGGGAAAAGGAGTTTGTTTTGCAGAGCGAGATGAATCAGGTTTTTAAACTGCACGCGCCCTATCAGCCCACCGGCGACCAGCCCCAGGCTATCGCCAAGCTGACCGAAGGGGTGCTGCGGGGAGATAAATTCCAGACCCTTCTGGGCGTGACCGGAAGCGGCAAGACCTTCACCATGGCCAATATCATTGCCAACCTGAACCGGCCCACCCTGGTGCTGGCCCATAACAAAACATTGGCAGCCCAGCTGTGCACCGAATTCCGGGAATTCTTCCCGGAAAACGCGGTGGAGTATTTTGTTTCCTACTATGATTATTATCAGCCCGAGGCCTATATCCCTTCCACAGATACCTATATAGAAAAGGACAGCGCCATCAACGATGAGATCGACCGGCTGCGCCATTCGGCCACGGCGGCCCTTTCCGAGCGGCGGGATGTGATCATCGTGGCCAGTGTTTCCTGCATCTACAGCCTGGGTGACCCCATCGATTACCGCAGCATGGTGATCAGCCTGCGCCCGGGCATGGAGATGAGCCGGGAGCAGCTCTGCCGCCGATTGGTGGACCTGCAGTACGAGCGGAACGATGTGAACTTTGTCCGCAACAAATTCCGGGTACACGGGGATATTGTGGATATCAACCTGGCCTATATGAGCGATACTGCCATCCGGGTGGAGTTTTTCGGCGATGAGGTGGATCGGATCAGCGAGATGAATCCCCTCACCGGCGAGAGGAAAAACGTGGTGCGCCATGTGGCCATCTTCCCGGCCAGCCACTATATCGTCTCCCCCGAGAAGATGAAGGTGGGCCTGAAAAAGATCCAGGCAGAGATGGACGAGCAGGTGCAGAAATTCCAGAGCAAGGGCAAGCTGATCGAGGCCCAGCGCATCGCCCAGCGCACCAATTATGATATGGAAATGCTGTCGGAAGTGGGGATGTGCAAGGGCATCGAGAACTATTCGGCGGTGCTTTCCGGCCGCGCCCCCGGCTCCACACCCACCACTCTGCTGGACTATTTCCCCGAGGATTACCTTTTGTTCACAGACGAAAGCCATGTGATGCTGCCCCAGCTGCGGGCCATGTACGGCGGCGACTATGCCCGGAAAAAGACCCTGGTGGAGTACGGTTTCCGGCTGCCCTCCGCCTTTGACAACCGTCCCCTGAAATTTGAGGAAATTGAGGAAAAGTTCAATCAGGTCATCTTTACCAGTGCCACCCCCGGCGAATATGAGCGGCAGCACAGCACCCAGATCGCGGAACAGGTGATCCGCCCCACCGGCCTGCTGGATCCCCTCATCGTGGTAAAGCCGGTGGAAGGCCAGATCGAGGATCTGCTGGGGGAGATCACCCAGCGCACCGAGAAAAACGAGCGGGTGCTGGTGACCACCCTTACCAAAAAGATGGCGGAGGACCTCACCGATTACCTCACCGAGCATGGGGTGAAGGTGAAGTATATGCACCACGAGGTGGATACCTTCGAGCGGATGGAGATCATACGGGATCTGCGCCTGGGCGATATTGAGGTGGTGGTGGGCATCAACCTGCTGCGGGAGGGCCTGGACCTGCCCGAGGTGTCCCTGGTAGCCATCCTGGATGCAGACAAGGAGGGCTTCCTTCGCAGTGAGACCAGCCTGATCCAGACCATCGGCCGGGCGGCCCGAAACGCCAACGGCCAGGTGATCATGTATGCCGACGAGGTGACCCCCAGCATGGAGCGGGCCATCCTGGAGACCGAGCGGCGCCGCCAGATCCAGACCGCCTACAATGAGGCCCACGGCATCGTGCCCAAAACGGTGGTCAAGGGCATCCGGGAGAGCATCGAGATCAGTGACCAGGAGGAGAACCAGCGGCTCAAGGGCCGCCGCCGGCTGAGCAAGGCCGAGCGGGAACAGATGATCACCCGCCTGACCCGGGAGATGAAAGAGGCCGCCAAGCTGCTGGAATTTGAACATGCGGCCTTCCTGCGGGATCAGATCGACCGGCTGCGCAAAGGGGAAAACCCGCTGGAAGAAAAGGAGAAAGCCCCGGCAGCCCGTTCCGGCCGGGGAAGAAGAGGCAAACGCGGCTGAAGCGAAAACACGGTATAAAGGGGATTACGCATTTTGGAAAACGATAAAATTGTCATTCACGGTGCCCGTGAGCACAATCTGAAGAATATTGACCTGACCCTGCCCCGGAACAAGCTGATTGTGATGACCGGCCTTTCCGGCAGCGGTAAATCCAGCCTGGCCTTCGATACCATCTATGCGGATGGCCAGCGCCGGTATATGGAAAGCCTTTCCAGCTATGCCCGGATGTTCCTGGGCCAGATGGAAAAGCCGGATGTGGATGAGATCACCGGCCTGTCGCCGGCCATCAGCATCGACCAGAAGACCACCAGCCACAACCCCCGTTCCACTGTGGGTACCGTCACCGAGATCTACGACTATCTGCGTTTGATGTATGCCCGCATCGGCATCCCTCATTGCCCGGTCTGCGGGCGGGTGATCAGCCAGCAGACGGTGGACGAGATGGTGGATGAGGTGCTCAAGCGGCCGACGGACACCCGGTTCATGGTGCTGGCCCCGGTGGTGCGGGGTCGCAAAGGCACCCAGCAGAAGGAACTGGAAGCTGCCCGCCGGGCCGGCTATGTGCGTGTGCGGATCGACGGGAATCTCTACGACCTGGACGAGGACATCACCCTGGAAAAGAACAAAAAACATACGGTGGAGATCGTGGTGGATCGGCTGACCGTGAAAGGGGAGGAGACCCGTACCCGACTGGCCGACAGCCTGGAGACTGCCCTGGCCCTCACCGGCGGCCTGGTAAATGTGGACTGGATGGACGGGGAGGTGACCCAGTTCAGCCAGAGTTATGCCTGCCCGGAACACGGTGTTTCGGTGGAGGAACTGAGCCCCCGGATGTTCAGCTTCAACAACCCCTTTGGCGCCTGTGAGACCTGCACTGGCCTGGGTACCTTTATGAAGGTGAACCCGGACCTGATCATGCCCAACAAAAAGCTCTCCATCCGGCAGGGAGCCATCAAGGCTAGCGGCTGGTATTATGCGGAGGGGTCTATCTCCGAAATGTACTATCTGGGGCTTGGCAAGCGATACGGCTTTACACTGGATACCCCCATCTGCGAGATGAGCAAGGAGGCCGTTCACGCCCTTTTGTACGGCACCAATGGGGAACGGATCGAAATGCACCGGGAAAACGAGTTCGGCAGCGGGCGGTATCTCAATGAATTTGAGGGAATTGTCACCAATCTGGAACGGCGCTTCCGGGAAACCAACAGTGAGTGGATGAAGGAAGAGATCGCCACCGTGATGGATGGCGTGGAATGCCCCGACTGCCACGGTAAGCGCCTCAAACCCACCAGTCTGGCCGTGACGGTGGGCGGCATCAATATCAGCGACTTCTGCGCCATGAGCGTGCGGGAAGAATTGGAATTTCTCAATCGCCTGGAACTGACCCCCCAGGAACACCGGATCGGCGACGGCATCCTGAAAGAAGTGCGGGAGCGGCTGAACTTCCTCCAGAGCGTGGGGCTGGATTATCTGACCCTCAGCCGGGGCGCTTCCAGCCTTTCCGGCGGCGAAAGCCAGCGGATCCGGCTGGCCACCCAGATCGGCAGCGCCCTCACCGGGGTGCTGTATGTGCTGGACGAGCCCAGCATCGGCTTGCACCAGCGGGATAACGACAAGCTGATCGCTACCCTCAAGCATCTGCGGGATATGGGGAACACCCTGATCGTGGTGGAACACGATGAGGATACCATGCGCCAGGCGGATTTTCTGGTGGATATCGGCCCGGGGGCCGGCGTCCACGGGGGCGAGGTGGTAGCCGCCGGCAGTGTGGAGGACGTTTGCAAGGTAGAGCGGAGTATCACCGGAGATTATCTTTCCGGCCGCAAAAAAATCGAGGTACCCCAGCACCGCCGGGAAGGCAATGGGAAGAGCCTGAAGATTCTGGATGCCTGCGAAAACAACCTGAAGCATGTGAATGTGGAAATTCCCCTGGGCAAGATGACCGTGGTCACCGGTGTGTCCGGTTCGGGTAAATCCACCCTGATCAATGAGATCTTGTATAAACGGCTGGCGGCAGACCTGAACGGAGCCAAGCGGCGGCCGGGCAAGCATAAGGACATCGAGGGGCTGGAATATGTGGATAAGGTGATCGGCATTGACCAGTCGCCCATCGGCCGCACCCCCCGTTCCAACCCGGCCACCTATACCGGCGTCTTTACCGATATCCGGAGTGTTTTTGCCCAGACCCAGGAAGCCAAGATGCGGGGCTACGGGCCGGGACGGTTCAGCTTTAATGTGAAGGGCGGCCGGTGTGAGGCTTGCGAGGGCGACGGCATCATCCAGATCGAGATGCATTTCTTGCCGGATATCTTTGTGCCCTGTGAGGTGTGCAAGGGAGCCCGCTACAACCGGGAGACCCTGGAAGTGCACTACAAGGGCAAGACCATCGCCGATGTGCTGCACATGACGGTGGAGGAGGCCTGCACCTTCTTTGCCAACAACCCCAAGATTCACCGCAAACTCCAGACCTTGCTGGATGTGGGCCTGGGGTATATCGAGCTGGGGCAGAGCGCCACCACCCTTTCCGGCGGCGAAGCCCAGCGGGTAAAGCTGGCGCTGGAATTGGCAAAACGGGAGACCGGCCAGACCGTCTATATTCTGGACGAGCCTACCACCGGCCTGCATGTGGCCGATGTGCACCGGCTGGTGCAGGTATTGGATAAGCTGGTGGATGCGGGCAACACCGTAGTGATCATCGAGCACAACCTGGATGTGATCAAGCGGGCGGACCATATCATCGACCTGGGCCCGGAGGGGGGCGCCGCCGGCGGCCAGATCGTAGCCCAGGGCACCCCGGAAGAGGTGGCCCAGGTATCCGGGAGCTATACCGGCCAGTATCTCAAGCGGGTTCTGGGGCCGGGCGCAGCCCCTGCCCAAAAAACCGCCAAGGCCGGCGGAAAGAAAAAGGCCGGCAAAGAGAAAGGTTGAACTCGGGCCCTATTTGTTGTATAGTATAAATTGGTTTATTCTCGGAAGATACTATATAGCAGGAAACGGAGCCTCTTTTATGGCGAGCATGATCTATCATCACGACGAGCGGGCGGCGCGCTGCATTGCCGAGCATTACGAGCAGCCGCCCCTGGCCTATGTGCACAGCTACGGCTGCCAGCAGAATGTGGCCGACGGCGAAAAAATCAAGGGCGTTCTGCTGGATATCGGGTATGGGCTTTGCGATTCGCCCGAATTGGCAGACCTGATCCTTTTCAATACCTGCGCGGTGCGGGAACACGCTGAACAGCGGGTGTTTGGGAATGTGGGTGCCCTGAAAAAGTATAAGCAGGCAAAGCCCGGGCTGATCATCGGCCTGTGCGGCTGTATGCCCCAGCAGCCCCAGGTGGTGGACAAGATCCGGGCCAGCTACCCTTATGTGGATTTGGTGTTTGGGGTAAACCGGATCGACCTGCTGCCCCAGCTGCTGACCGAAAAGCTGGAGGGCAAAAAGCGGGTGCTGCTGGAGCCCGGCGAGCGGCCCGAGGTGGTGGAGCAGATCCCCGCCAAGCGGGATTCTTCGTATAGGGCCTGGCTGCCCATCATGAACGGCTGCGATAACTTCTGTTCCTACTGCATCGTGCCCTATGTGCGGGGCCGGGAGCACAGCCGCAAGCCCCAGGACATTCTGCAGGAGTTCCGGGGTCTGGTGGAAGCCGGCTACAAGGAGATCACCCTGCTGGGGCAGAACGTGAATTCCTACGGCAAGGGCTTGGAAGAGGAGTGCGATTTTGCCGACCTCATGAATCTGCTCTGCACCGTGCCGGGGGAATACCACATCCGGTTTATGACCAGCCATCCCAAGGACGCGACCCATAAGCTGATCGACACCATCGCCGCCCAGGATCATATCTGCAACCACATCCATCTGCCGGTGCAGTGCGGTAGCGACCGCCTGCTTAAGAAGATGAATCGGCATTATACCGTGGAAAAATATCTGGGCCTGATCGATTATGCCCGCAAGAAGATCCCGGACGTGACCTTCTCCAGCGACATCATCGTGGGCTTTCCGGGGGAGACCGAAGAGGATTTCCAGGGTACGCTGGACCTGATCCGCAAGGTGGAGTATATGCAGCTTTTCACCTTCATTTACTCCAAGCGGGCCGGCACCCCCGCCGCCCTGCTGCCCGACGAGACCACCCATGAGGAAAAAACCGAGCGGATGGCCCGGCTGCTGGCGGCACAGGAGGAAATCGCCTTCAAGCTGACGGCCCAGCAGGTAGGCAAGCGGCAGATCGCCCTGGCCGAGGGCCCGGGCCGCAACCCCGGCACCGTGAATTTCCGGCTGCGGAACAATCTGGTGGTGGAGATCCCCTGCGGCATGGAATGGGCCGGCAGGGAAGCTATGGTGCTGCCCACCGGGGCCCGGGGCGCCATGCTTACCGGTGAACTGGCCCTGTAATAATCAAAAGGGGAGAAATTCCTGTTTTGAGAGATATCTGTTTCGCAAAAGAAAAGTTTTGCGAAACAGGCCAAAAACAGAAAGAAACGAAAAGGGCGGGGCGCCTGCCGCCTGTTTGGGCCGGCCGGGGCTGCACAAGCCCATAATACCTTTATTATAAATAAGGGCCAGGGGCGTTTTCGCGCTTTTCGTTTTCAGAACAAGTTATATCAATCCCATCAAACAAAAGGAGAAAATGGAACATGGATGTTATTGAACTCTTCAAGCAGGCCGCTGTGGCCATGCAGTCGGATATGCGTTACCTGGCCCTGGATGCCGCCCGCCGCGCCATGGACAGCGATCAGGAGCTGCAGGACCTGATCGGCCAGTTCAACCTGGCCCGGATGGACCTGAACAACGAAATGGTGAAGGACGAGCGGGACGAAGCTCACATCAACGAGCTGAACAACCGGGTCAGCCAGCTGTACCAGCAGGTGATGAACCACGAAAAGATGAAGGACTTCAACGAAGCCAAGGCCGAAGCGGAAAAGATGGTGGCTCACATCGACGCCATCATCAATACAGCCATGAACGGCGGGGATCCGATGCTGGTGCAGGAGCCTCAGGGCGGATGCAGCGGCAGCTGCTCCTCCTGCGCGGGCTGCCACTAAGAACAAGAGCCGGGGTAAGGGAAGCCTTATCCCGGCTTTGGTAAACAAAAGGGGGAACTTTTCACAGGGGAAACTTTTCCCTGAGAGAACAGGAGGAAAGCAGACCATGGCCGAGCTGTCGCCCATGATGGCGCAATATTTTGAGATCAAGAAGCAGCACCCGGATGAAATCCTTTTTTTCCGTTTGGGCGACTTTTATGAGATGTTCTATGATGACGCCATTCTGGCGTCCCGGGAACTGGAACTGACCCTTACCGGACGGGATTGCGGCCAGGAAAAGCGTGCCCCCATGTGCGGCGTGCCCTTCCACAGCTACGAGGGCTATGTGGCCCGGCTGATTGCCAAAGGCTATAAGGTGGCCATCTGCGAGCAGATGGAGGACCCTGCCCTGGCCAAGGGGCTGGTGAAGCGGGATATCATCCGGGTCATTACCCCGGGCACCGTCATTGAAAGCAGCATGCTGCAGGATGACCGGAACAACTACATTGCCAGCATCTGCGTCCAGGGGAATCAGGCGGGCCTCTGCTTTGCCGATATCTCCACCGGTGAGGCCCATGCCACCTGCCTGAATGCCGAAAAGCTGGGCCCTCAAATCATCACCGAGATCTGCCGCTTTACCCCCAGCGAACTCCTGATGAACCCGGAACTGCTGCGCTATAAAGATGTGACCAGTTATATCAAGCAGCATATGACCTGCAGTGTGGAGCTGCTGGAGGACTCGGAGTACGGGGACGAGGCGGTTCTGCCCCTGCTGTGGGAACAGTTTGGGGAGGATTGGCCCAAGAGCTGCGGCCTGGAACAGGGGAGCGTTACCGCCCGGGCCCTGGGGGCATTGCTGGGCTACCTGCACCGCACCCAGAAGAAGGGCGTGGAGCGGCTCAAGAGTGTGCACAACTATGCCGAGGCCCAGTTCATGCAGCTTTCCATGGTCACCCGTGCCAACCTGGAACTGACCCAGACCCTGCGGGGCCGGGAGAAAAAGGGAACCCTGCTCTGGGTCCTGGATAAGACCCAGACTGCCATGGGCAAGCGGATGCTGCGCAGCTGGATCGAGCAGCCCCTGGTGAGCAGCCAGGCCATCAATCAGCGCCTGGCCGCTGTGGAGTCCCTGTTTGACCAGACCATCCTGCGGGCGGATATTGCGGAAGCGCTTTCCAGAGTGTTTGATATGGAGCGGCTGATGACCCGCACGGTGTACGGGTCGGCCACGCCCCGGGAAATCTACGCCCTGGCCAATACCTGCGACCAGCTGCCGGAATTGAAAAAGCTGGCAGGGGAGTGCGGCTGTGCCCCCCTGCAGGAGCTGGCAGACCGGATCGACCCGCTGGCCGATATCCGGGATAAGATCTATGCGGCCATCCAGGAGGAATGCCCCTCCACTTTAAAGGACGGGGGTGTCATCCGGGAAGGCTACAGCCAGGAAGTGGATGAACTGCGGGATATCGTCCATGGCGGCAAGGGCTATCTGGCCCAGATGGAGGCCAAACTGCGGGAAGAGACCGGTATCCCCAAACTGAAGATCGGCTTCAACCGGGTGTTCGGGTATTATATCGAGATCAGCCGCACCTATACCGGGGAAATCCCCCAGGGCTTTGTCCGTAAGCAGACCCTGGCCAATGCCGAGCGGTACATAACCGACGACCTCAAGCAGCTGGAAAACAAGATCCTGGGTGCCAGCGAGCGGCTTCTGGTGCTGGAGCACGAGCTGTTCGACAGCCTGCTCAAGGAGATTTCCGGCCAGCTGGTACGCATCCAGGCCACGGCGGTGGCGGTGGCAACCCTGGATGTGCTGGCCTCCCTGGCGGAGGTGGCGGCGGTCAACCACTATGTAAAGCCCCTGGTGGATGACGGAGATGAATTCGTCATTGAAGAGGGCCGTCACCCGGTGGTGGAGCAGGTGCTCAAGGGCAGCCTTTTTGTTCCCAATGATACCCTGCTGGACTGCGGCGAAAACCGGATGCTCATCATCACCGGCCCCAACATGGCGGGCAAATCCACCTATATGCGCCAGAATGCCCTGATCGCCCTGATGGCTCAGATCGGCAGCTTTGTGCCGGCCAAGAGCTGCCGGCTGGGTGTGGTGGACGCCATCTTCACCCGGGTGGGCGCTTCGGACGACCTGGCGGCGGGCCAGTCCACCTTTATGGTGGAGATGACCGAGGTGGCGGAAATTCTCCAGAAAGCCACCCCCAAGAGCCTGGTGATCCTGGATGAGATCGGCCGGGGTACCTCCACCTTTGACGGCATGAGCATTGCCCGGGCCGTGGTGGAGCATATTTGCGATAAAAAGGAAGGCCCGGGCTGCAAGACCCTTTTCGCCACCCATTACCATGAGCTTACCGAGATGGAAAACTCTCTGGAAGGGGTCAAGAATTACAACATTGCGGTGAAAAAGCGGGGCGATGACGTCACCTTCCTGCGGCGGATCCTGCGGGGCGCGGCGGACGACAGCTACGGCATCGAGGTGGCCAAGCTGGCAGGTTTGCCCGCCAGCGTCACCAAGCGGGCCAAACAGATCCTGAAAGCGCTGGAAGCCTCCGCCCCGGATGCCCACAAGGTAATGCAGCTGGATTTTGAGACGGTGGAGGCCTACCAGTCCCCCGAAGCGCCCAGCGAGGTGTTCGATAAACTGAAAGCGCTGGATGTGGATACCTTGACGCCCCTGGAAGCGCTCAATTTCCTGTATGAACTGAAAAAATTTTTCTAACTCTCACAAGCAGAAAGGCAGGTGGCTCAAATGGCAGTGATTCATGTGCTGGACCCCCACACCGCAGAGCTGATTGCGGCGGGCGAGGTGGTGGAGCGGCCGGCCTCGGTGGCCAAGGAACTGCTGGAAAACGCCGTGGACGCGGGAGCGAGCCAGATCACCCTCACCATCGAGCGGGGCGGCATCTCCCTGCTGGAAGTGGCGGATAACGGCAGCGGTATTGAGAGCGAGTATATCGCCAAAGCCTTTATCCGGCATGCCACCAGCAAGATTCGCTGTGAAAAGGACCTGGAAAGCATCCATACACTGGGCTTCCGGGGTGAGGCTCTGGCCTCCATTGCCAGCGTGGCCCGGGTGGAGGTGCTGACCCGCACCGAAGAAGACGAATTTGCCTGCCGCTACCGCATTGAGGGCGGCAGAGAACAGGGGATGGAGGCAGGCGCCCGGCCGGTGGGAACCACCATATCGGTGCGGGATCTATTCTACAATACCCCGGCCCGCATGAAGTTCTTGAAAAAGGATTCCAGTGAGGGCACCTTTGTGGGCGAGACCATCTCCCGCATTGCCCTGTCTCATCCGGAGATCGCCTTTACTTTTATCCGGGACGGCAAGGTGCAGTTCCGCACCACCGGGGACGGAAAGCTGAAAAGCGCCGCCTATGCGGTTCTGGGCAAGGCTTTTTCCCAGAATCTGCTGGAGGTGGAGGGGGGCAAGGAACCCTATAAAGTAGAAGGCCTTGTCACCTCTCCCGCTGACTGCCGGGCCAGCCGGGGTATGCAGTTCTTCTATATCAACGGCCGGTTTGTCAAAAACCGTACCATGATGGCCGCCCTGGAAAACGCCTATAAAGGCACCCTGATGCAGGGACGTTTCCCCGGCTGCCTGCTCATGCTGGAAATGCCTGCGGATCTGGTGGATGTGAACGTGCATCCCGCCAAGACCGAGGTGCGGTTTGCCCGGGAGGCGGATGTATTTGATGCGGTGTACGGGGCGGTAAAAGCCACCGTTCTGCTGCCGGCCAGCGGCGAAAGGCGGTTCCGGTTTGAAGAAACCCGGCAGCCGGCACCTCAAACCGGGCAGCAAAAAGAGGAAAAACCACAAGCTACAAAACCGGCCCAAACCTTGCCGGTGGGGGAAGCCGGCCCCTTGCACGGGGCTTCTGAGCCTGTAAAAACCGATACTGTCAGGAGTGGGTCGGCATGGCCGATGCCTCCCCGGCAGGAGATGCCCCGCCGGGAAGAAAGGATGCCGGCAGGCCGGCCTTCCCTGGCCGACCCGGTTCTGTCCCCCTGGGCGCATACTCTCCAATCTGCCTCCCTTACCCTGCAGCGGGATAGCCGCCCGGTGCGGGAGGAAGAACTGGATATCTGCCCCACCGAGGAAGAAAGCCAGGCATTTACAGCCGCTCCGGCACAGCCGGCCAGCCAGCCGGAAAAACCGGAACCGGCTGCCCTTGCCCAGGCAGCTCCCGCCCCCCAGGAACCGGAAAAAGGACAGCAGCTGGAACTGGAGCCCCCGGAAGAAGAGCCCCTGCGGTATGTGGGAGAGGTCTTCAAAACCTACATCGTCACCCAGCGGGGCGAGGAACTCTGCCTGATCGACAAGCACGCAGCCCATGAGCGGATGATCTATGAGCAGATCGCCGCCAATTACGGCCATGTGAGCAGCCAGATGCTGCTGGTGCCGGTGCAGGTGAACCTGTCGGCGGAAGAAAAGGACGCGGTGCTGCAGAACCTGCAGATGTTGGAGGATGCCGGGGTGGAATTGGAAGACTTCGGCGGCAATACCGTGCTGCTGCGGGCGGTACCTGCCGATGTGGTCATCGAGGACGGGGAGAGCCTGGTGGTGGAACTGGCTGCCAAGCTGGCAAAGGGAAGCAAGGACGCCCTGAGCGAAAAGACCGAATGGGTGCTGCACTCCATCTCCTGCCGGGCAGCCATGAAGGCGGGGGATAAAAACCACAGTGAGCCTCTGATGGCCATTGCCCAGGCAGTGCTTTCCGGAAAGATCCCGCCCTTCTGCCCTCACGGGAGGCCCATTGTATTAAGACTCACCAAAAAGGAGCTGGAAAAACAGTTTGGCAGACTTGGCTGAGAAAAAACCGGATTTGCTGGTGGTGGGCGGGCCTACCGCTTCGGGCAAAACCTCTCTGGCAATCCGACTGGCCCGGGAATTGGGGGGCGAGATCCTCTCGGCGGATTCCATGCAGATCTACCGGGGGCTGGAAATCGGCACCGCCAAGGCAACACCGGAGGAACAGCAGGGCATTCCCCACCACATGCTCAACATCCGATCCCCGGAGGAAAGCTACAGTGTGGCGGAATATGTGGACGAGGCGGCCCGAGTGATCCGGGAAATCCGTGCCCGGGGCCGGGTACCCATCCTGGCCGGCGGTACAGGTCTGTATATTTCCAGCCTGCTGCGGGGCCTTCGGTTTGAGCCCCAGCCCGATACCAGCCCCATCCGCGCCCGATTGGAGTGGGAATGGGAGGAGGGCGGTTCGGCTCTTCTCTATGAGCGGCTGCAAAAACTGGACCCGGAGGCGGCGGAAAAGATCCATCCCCACAACCGGGTTCGGGTGATCCGGGCGTTGGAGGTCTGCGAGGAGGGCGGCAGTCAGGCCTTTTCTCGTCAAAAGGCCCAGGCTCTCCCGGAGGAAAGACCCTACCGGGCCCTGCTGCTTTGCCTGAATTACCAGGACCGGCAGCAGCTTTACCGGCGCATCGACCTGCGGGTGGATAAGATGATGGAGCAGGGGCTTCTGAATGAGGCGGTGCAGGTCTACCTGCACCGGCACAGCTGGCTTACAGCGGCTCAGGCTATAGGGTATAAAGAGTTTTTTGGATATTTTGAGGGCCGTCAGACCCTGCCGGAATGTGTGGAACTGCTGAAGCAGTCCTCCCGCCGGTATGCCAAGCGGCAGCTCACCTGGTTCCGGCATCAGGAAGAGGCCGTCTGGCTGGAAGCCTCCGACCCGCAGGCAGGGGACGAGGCGGCAGAGCTGGCGCGGGCGTTTTTAAAGGGATGACCGGGAAAGGAGGCCGGCAGTGGACGAGAAAAAAAGGAAAAAGAATCAGATCCTTTCCTGGGCCATCCGGGGGCTTCTGGCCCTTCTGGCCCTGTATGTGGGAATGCAGCTGTTGGCTGTAATGAATCGGGGGTATAAAACCGAGACGGCCATCCAGTACAGCATGACCGACAGCATCACCATGGACGGCTTTTTGGATTTTGACCAGATCACGGTGGAAGGGGATGGCCTGCTGGGATATCTGGTCAAGAGCGGAGAGAGAGTTTCGGCTGGTACGGCCTTGGCCGAAAAATATGACAGCATTGAACAGGCCCAGTGCCGGGAACAGCTGCAAAAGGTGGAAGATCAGATCGCCCTGCTGGAAAAGAGCCAGAGCAATGCGGCCGATGTGGATATCCTGCTGAACCAGATGCAGAGCAATCTCATCCAGGTACTGGAAGACCTGGACCGGAAGGATTATTCCGGCCTGGAAGAGAGCGGAGGCGAATACCTGCTTTCGGCCAATAAATTCCAGTACACCACCGGCAAGGTGCGGGATTTTTCCCAGCCCCTGAGTCAGCTGCAATCTGCGAAGCAGGAATTGGAATCCCAACTGGGTAGCCCGGAGGCCATTTATGCTTCCACCAGCGGCTATTTTGTGGACGCCCCCCATGCGCTGACCCTGGATCTGGACCGGGAAAGTTTGCAGAATACCACCCCGGCCCAGATGAAGGAATATCTCTCTCAGGACCATACTTCTCCGCTTTCCGGCGCTGCCGGCAAGATCGTTACCAGCTATCAATGGTATTTTTACGGGGTGTGCACCCTGGAAGAGAGCGGAAAGTTCAGTGATACCGAGGAAGTTACCCTTTCTTTCCCCGGCTGGGCGGAGCAAAAACTGCCGGCCCAGGTGGTGCAAGTCATTCCCGACGAGGAAGCGGGGGTCGCAAAGGTGGTGCTGAGCTGCGAGTACATGAATGCGGAAATCCCCGCATTGGCCCAGCAGTCTGCCCAGGTGGATTTCGCCAGCTACGAGGGCATCCGAATCCCTGCCGAGGCGCTGCATATCGTGGACGGAAACAAGGGCGTCTATGTAAAATACGGGAATATCGTCTATTTCCGCAAGATCCAGATTTTGTATCAGGATGAAGATTTTATCCTGGTGCCGGAAGGCGGCAAGGTGGGCAGCGACAATGAGGTGAGGTCGTATGACGAGATCATCACCGAGGGCAGCGGCCTGAAAGACGAGAAATTGCTATAAGTCCGGCAAAAATATCTCTGCTTTGGTTGACATCCTGCCCAAAACAGGGGATAATAAAACTATGTAAACCCTGGGGCAGACTGCGGCAGGGCCGGTGATCCGGCCCGCATCGGCGGGGTGTTCCGATTTTGTACCGGGCGGCGAGGCAGCCGCAGAAAGAAATCGTTTTTGCCGTGTACTGTACAGCGCGGTAAAAATATAAGGAGGATATCTGGATGTGGGATAAACTGAAAAATGCTCTTGGCATTGGCGAAGAGGATGATCTGGGCGAATACGAAACGGACGATATGCCGTTTGTGAGCAGCGGCCGCGCCCCGGCAGATGACGGGGCAGACCTGGGGGTGCCCAAGCGGAACAAGGTGGTAAACATCAACGCCACCACCCAGTTGCAGGTTGTGCTGGTCAAGCCCGAGCGCTTTGACGACGCCAGCTCCATTGCGGACCACCTCAATGCCAAGCGCACGGTGGTGCTCAACCTGGAAAACACCAACAAAGAGGTTTCCCGCCGGCTGGTGGATTTCCTTTCCGGAGTGGCCTATGCCAACAATGGCCAGATGAAGCGGGTTGCTGCCAGCACCTTTATCATCACCCCGTATAATGTGGATATCATGGGCGAAGATCTGCTGGACGAGCTGGAGAGCAATGGCGTATTCTTCTGATCCCCATCAAAAGCGAAATTTCCTTCCCCCGCAAAACCAGCAGGAAAACCTGGTGATGCGCCGGGCGGAAGATCTCTGCCGGGCGGCCTCCAAAAGGGGGAAAGCCTGCTTTTCCGCTTTTTTGAGCGACCGGCAGCAAGACCTGGCCCGTGCCGCCCTGGAAAAGCTGGGCTGCGATTTTTATCGCTTTGACGGGGGATACCCGCAGGCTCAGCGCCAGGTGCTGGTGCTGGACCCGGAAGGGGAGGATGCCCCGGCCCCGGTCTGTTTTCTGCGGATCGAAAGCACCGCCTTTGCCCAGCAGAAGCTGACACACCAGGATTACCTGGGGGCTCTGCTGGGGCTTTCGGTGGAGCGGGAATGTCTGGGCGATATCCTGCTTTTGCCCGGTGAGCCGCAGGTTGCATATGCGGCGGTACTGGAACGGATGGCGGATTTTTTGGTCCGGGAACTGACCCAGGTGGGCCGGGACCCGGTGCGGACCACCGTCTGTGAGGCTGCCGAGGTGGAATGGCAGGAGATGCCGGAACCGGAGGTTAAAATGGCAACGGTTTCCTCCCTGCGGCTGGATAGCGTGCTGGCGGCCCTGCTCAATACCAGCAGAGCGCAGGCTTGCGCCCTGATCCGGGAGGGCAGGGTAGAGATTGGCCATATTCCCCAGACCAACGCCCATGCCGGCGTATACGAAGGGGATGTCTTTTCCATTCGGGGAAAAGGAAAGTTCCGGCTGAAGGCTGTGGGAGGCCGAAGCCGGAAAGACAGGATCTTCATAGAGTTTTTTCAGTACTGATCCTTTTGCGGGATCCCAGTATGAACGAATAAGTACATCGGAGGAAGAAACAGTATGATGTCACCGGAAGAAGTGCGTACCGTCACCTTTGACAAACAGAACATGGGTGGTTATCGGCGCGTGGATGTGGATTCTTTCCTGCAGCAGATTGCGGACGAGCTGGAGGAATCCCAGCGCAAGCAGGCCGAGGCGGAGAAAAAGCTCCTGGTCCTGGCCCAGAAAATTGAGGAGTACCGCAAGGATGAGGACAACGTGAAGACGGCGCTTCTCAACGCCCAGCGTATGGCCGAGAACATCATACGGGAGGCCCGGCAGAAGTCCGAGGCCATGCTGCGGGAAGCCGGGATCAAGGCCGATGACATCGTACAGAATGCCAAGGGCCGGGTGACCGACGAGCAGTTGGAACTGGAGAGAGTGCAGGGCGAGGTGGCTCGCTTCAAGGCCAACGTGCTGCAGCTGTATAAGCAGCACATCGAGTCGCTCAGCACCCTGCCGGGCGGCGAAGAGAATGTGGAAGAGGTTGTTCCTCAGGAGCAGGCTCCTCAGGCCGAGCTGCCCCGGGAGAAAGAACCCCAGCCCCAGGCTGTGGCGGAGCCGGAACTGGAGATCAGTTTTGATCTGCCCGACGCTGAGGAAGAAAAGGGAAAGACCGAAGCTCCTGAGATTACCTTTGACCTGAGCGGGCTGGTGGAGCCGGAAGAGGAAGAAAAGAAGGAAGAGGCCGAGGAGCCGGAAGATCAGGCCCCCCTGTTTGATTCCTTCCAGGGAATTAAATTCAGCGACTGAATGCCGCGCTGTTTCATGCAGAAATTCATCGAATGAGGAGTTGTATACCATTGGCACAGGATTATAACAAGACCATCAATCTGCCCCGCACCGCGTTTGAAATGCGGGCAGGTCTGCCGAAAAAAGAGCCGGTTATGCTGGAAGACTGGAAAAAGAACCGGCTGTATGAGGAACTGATCAAGCACAACGAGGGCAAGCCCAAGTATGTGCTGCACGACGGCCCTCCGTACGCCAACGGCAATATCCATATGGGCACCGCCCTGAACAAGATCATCAAGGATATCATTGTCCGCTACAAGAACATGAGCGGTTATCAGGCCCCCTATGTGCCTGGCTACGATACCCACGGCCTGCCCATCGAGCTGAAGGCACTGGCTTCCTTTGGTGATAAAAAGAAGGATATCTCCAAGCTGGAGCTGCGCAAGATCTGCCATGACTTTGCCACCGAGCATATCGGCATCATGGGCGAGCAGTTCCAGCGTTTGGGCGTGATTGGTGATTTTGATCATCCCTACCTGACCCTGAAGCCGGAATTTGAGGCCCGCCAGATCGAGATCTTTGGCGATATGGCCAAGAAGGGCTATATCTATAAGGGCATGAAGCCGGTATACTGGTGCCCCGAGTGCCGCACCGCCCTGGCCGAAGCCGAGATCGAGTACGGCGATGATGAGTGCGATTCCATCTATGTGCGTTTCCACATCACCAAGGATCCGAACGGTGTGCTGGCCAAGTACGGCATCCCCAAGGAGAGCGCTTATGTGGTGATCTGGACCACCACCACCTGGACCCTGCCCGCCAACGTGGCTACCTGCCTGAACAAGGACTTCGAGTATGTCTTTGTCAAGATCGGCAACGAGTACCACATCATGGCCGACGAGCTGGCCGAAACCGCCCTCAAGGCCTGCGGCATTACCGAGTATGAGATCCTGGAGCCCCGTGTCAAGGGCAGCGAGTTCGAGGGGATGGAGTACCAGCATCCTTTCCTGGACCGGAAGGGTCTGGTCATCCTGGGCGACCATGTTACCCTGGAAAGTGGTACCGGCTGCGTACACACCGCTCCCGGCCACGGCGTGGAGGACTTTGATGTCTGCGTCAAGAACTATCCTCAGTTGCCTGTGGTAGTGCCTGTGGACGACGGCGGTTTCCTCACCGAGGAGGCGGGCGAGTTTGCCGGCCTGAAGGTGTGGAAGGCCAACCCGGTCATCCTGGCCAAGATCAAGGAACTGGGCTGCCTGATGGGCGTTGAGCACATCAACCACCAGTATCCCCACTGCTGGCGCTGCCATAAGCCCATCATCTTCCGCACCACGGAGCAGTGGTTCTGCTCGGTGGCTGCCTTTAAGGAAGATGTGTACAAGGCCATCGATCAGGTCAAGTGGCAGCCCGCCTGGGGTCATGACCGGATGTACGGCATGGTGCGGGACCGCAGCGACTGGTGCATCAGCCGTCAGCGTACCTGGGGTGTGCCCATCCCTGCCTTCTACTGCAAGGCCTGCGGCAAATATCATATTTCCGATGAATCCATCCGGGCTGTCTCCGAGCTGTTCCGCAAGGAGGGCAGCGATGCCTGGTATAAGTATGATGCCAACGAGATCATGCCTGCCAGCGTGAAGTGCGAGTGCGGTGCCAGCGACTGGCGCAAGGATACCGACATTATGGACGTGTGGTTCGATTCCGGTTCCACCCATGTGGCGGTATTGGAAGAACGGCCCGAACTGGCCTGGCCCGCCGACCTGTACATGGAAGGCGCCGACCAGTTCCGCGGTTGGTTCCAGTCCAGCCTGCTTACCAGTGTGGCGACCCGCGGCGTGGCTCCCTACAAGAATGTGCTGAGCCATGGCTGGGTTGTGGACGGCGAAGGCAAGCAGATGCACAAATCCGCCGGCAACGGCATCGAGCCCAAGGAGATCATCAAGGATTACGGCGCGGATATTATCCGCCTGTGGGTGGCTTCTTCGGATTACACCGTGGACGTGCGCATCAGCAAGGAGATCCTCAAGCAGCTTTCCGAGGCTTACCGGAAGATCCGCAACACCGCCCGCTTTATCCTGGGCAACCTGGATGGCTTTGATCCCAACACCGATATGGTGGAGGATGATCAGCTGTACGAGATCGACCGCTGGGCTCTGGATGCGGTGGACCGGCTGATGGAGCTGACCACCCAGGCCTACGAGGATTTTGACTTCAGCCGTGTATACCATGCGGTGCATAAGTTCTGCGTGGTGGATATGTCCAACTTCTATCTGGATGTGATCAAGGACCGGCTGTATACCAGCAGCGCTGCCGGCGCTGGCCGCCGGGCTGCGCAGACTGCCATGTACAAGATTCTGGTGGAACTGACCCGGATCGTGGCCCCTGTCCTGGTCTTTACCAGCCAGGAAATCTGGAGCTTTATCCCCAAGATGCCTGGTATGAACCAGTATGTGGCTTTTGAGGAGATGGGCAAGACGGGCCGGTACCGTCAGGATGCCGCCTTTGAGGAAAAGTGGGATAAGATCATCGCGGTGCGCGATGATGTGAAGAAGGCCCTGGAGCAGGCCCGCGCGGACAAGATGATTGGCGCTTCCCTGGAGGCTCAGGCCAAACTTTACTGCTCCAAGGAGATGTACGATTTCCTCAACAGCATCCCCATGGATGAGCTGGCCGACCTGATGATCGTTTCTTCTGTGGATCTGGTGCAGGAGAAGGGCGGCGTGCAGGGCCTGGTGGAAGGTCTGGGCGTGGAAGTGCTTCGCGCTCCCGGCCAAAAGTGCGAGCGCTGCTGGAAATACACCCAGGATGTGGGCAGCAGCCAGCAGCATCCCACCCTTTGCGCCCGCTGCGCGGCAGTGCTGGAAGAGAAATGAAACAGCGGCAGCTGACAAAATGGCGGCTGCCCGATAGCGGCGGCGCTTTTCGCGAAGCGCCGCCGCTTCTTCTTCTGTATTCTCTCTCAAAGGAGACTGGTTTTGAAAAAACGAGCTTATAATGTGGCCTGCACAGTCCTGCTGATGCTGGCCCTGATTGCGGCGGATCAGCTTCTCAAGCAATATGCCGAAAAGGTGCTTCTGGCACGGCCTGAAGGCGTCCCCTTTATTCCCCATGTGCTGGATTTCTTTTTGGTATATAATGAAGGGGCGGCATTCAGCCTGCTTACCGGTCGTCAGGGCTTTTTGATTGCCTTTACCGGCATAGCGCTGATCCTGGTGCTGGTCTACCTGTTTTTGGGCAAGTGCACCGACCGGCTGGAATACTTTGGCTTGGTGCTGATCTTCAGCGGCGGTGTGGGCAACCTGATCGACCGGGTGATGAACCAGAAAGTGATCGATTATATCCGGCTGCTGTTCATTGATTTCCCCATCTTCAATTTTGCGGATATCTGCGTCTGCGTGGGGGTGGGCCTGTTTGCCCTTTCCATGATCCTCTTCAGCAGTAAAAAAGAACCGAGCAAGAACCATGAAGCAGATTGAGATTCTGGTAGAGCCGGCACAGGCCGGCGCCCGGCTGGATAGCCTACTGGCAGCTCAGCTGACGGATATTTCCCGCAGCATGATCCAGCGTTTGATCGAGGAAGAACATGTATCCTGCAACGGCCGCACGGTGAGTAAGAGTTTTCGCCCCAAGGAAGGGGATAAGCTGCAGCTGACCTTGCCGGACCCTGCGCCGGTACAGGTTCTGCCCCAGAATATCCCCCTGAATATCTTGTACGAGGATGACCACCTGCTGGTGGTCAACAAGCCCAAGGGGATGGTGGTGCACCCGGCGCCGGGCAACCCGGATGGGACGTTGGTCAATGCGCTGCTATACCATTGCAGGGGCAGCCTTTCCGGTATCGGGGGCGAATTGCGCCCCGGCATTGTGCACCGGATCGATAAAGATACCAGCGGCCTTTTGGTGGTGGCCAAGGATGACCGCACACACGCAGGCCTCAGTGAACAGATGGCGGTGCACGGCATTCACCGACTGTATCAGGCGGTGGTATACGGCAGCCTGAAGGAAGACGGATTTGTAGAAGCACCCATTGGACGGCATAAAACCGACCGGAAGAAGATGGCGGTGACACAGCAGAACTCCAAATATGCCTATACCGGTTACCGGGTGCTTGAAAAGTATATTGGCTTTACACATATAGAGTGCAAGCTGAAAACCGGCCGTACCCACCAGATACGGGTGCACATGGCCAGCATCGGGCACCCGTTGGCCGGAGATGAGGTGTATGGCCCCCGTGCAGTGATCAAAAAGCTGGGGGGGCAGTGCCTCCATGCCAAAACCCTGGGGTTTGTGCATCCCATCAGCGGGAAATATATGGAATTTGATTCGCCGCTGCCCGATTATTTTCTGAAGTTTTTATCATCCCTGAAAAAAGAGGAGCCCTGAGCATGACGGATTTGCATCATCAACTGGTCATATGCAGTGCCGAAAGCTGTTTGGGCAGCCCGGCCCGCTGGCTGCCCAGTGATCTGGCTGCCATTCGGCTGTATCAGATGATGGGCGGACGCCTGATTCTGGAAACCGAGGGTTCGCCCTCTTCCGTGCGGCAGTTATATCGCCAGGCCGGCCTGCAATTGCCAATTTTGTGCTGGGAAGGCAATTGGCTTTACAGCTTTGCTACCGGCCAGATCTGCGGGGGAGAGCCTCTGCCTGGCCGGGACATGCGGGCTCTGGCCCGGGATCTGCTGGAGGCATTCCCCGGGGCGGCCATGGGCATTCTTACCGGTGGGGGGAAGGTATATCTGCCCCGCATCAACCGGTTGGCCCATGCCCAGCTGAAGAAGGAAGGCTGCCTGTACATATTGAGCGAGCTGGATTCCATACCGGCGCCCTGGTATCAGGTCACCTTCTTCGCGGACCCCGCGCAGTTTGGGCGGATCCGGATGTACCTTTCCGAGAAAGATTTTCAAAATTATCAGATCCGCCAGAAGGACCTTTGGCTGCAGTTCCTGCCTCGCGGGATAGGGGCCGATCAGGTTTTGGAGAGCATCTGGCGGGATTGGAACATCCAGCCGGAGAATACCCTTTGGCTGGGATGCCGGAGTCTGGGGCCGGAAACTCTGAGCCGCCTGGGCCGTGTGGTGGCTGCCTATAACGCAGAGGATGCAGTGAAGAAAAAAGCAGCTCTGCGGCTGCAAAATGCCTGTGAAGGGTGTATAGGCAAAGAACTTTACAGACTTTGCAAGGAAGCGGAATCGTGAACAATCAGAAGGGCAAAACTGGGACAAAAAGACGAATTATAGTGATTTTTCTCTTTGCGGTCGCGGTATGGATCGGGGCTTTGCTTTTCTTGGCACCGGCATATCAGGGGGATTTTGTTCCGTTGCCGGAAGTGAGCGAAGAGTTGGAGCAATCTGGCCGGATTGATCTGAATCAGGCGGATCTGGAAACGCTTTGTCTGCTTCCCGGCGTCGGGGAGGTTAAGGCACAGCGAATCCTGGAGTACCGTCAGAAACACGGCCCCTTTGCCAGCCTGCAGGAGCTGGATCAGGTAGAAGGTATCGGCCCCAAAACCATTGAGAGCTGGGAAGGGCTGGCCTGGGTGAGCTGAGCAATCGGTTATCTTTTTGCCTTTTATCCAAACGGGCCTGTTGCGACAGGCCTGTTTCTCTATCTTTTGTTTCTCTGCTCTCATCCTTTGTAAGATTTATAAAAAAGAAAGGCGTCGGTACTTTTAGGTGCCCGGCGCCTTTCTTTATGCGCATTTTCTTGACGGGCGGGGAATAAAATGGGGTATATGCTATAAAGAAAAGGCGGCGGGAAAGATGTGGCAGAATGAAACGCAACAACAGAATGAGCAGTTGTTTCCGCCCCAGCCGCCGCTGAAAGAGATGTTCCGGTATCCGGAGGAAGAAGCGCCTGCTGATAAGAGCGGAGCGGTAAGTCCGGTATTAAAGGTACAGATGCTGCTCTGTATTTTGCTGCTGGGGGCTGTACTGGGGCTGCGGCTTCTCAAATTGCCGGCTTATGAATATTTCAAGGGGCAATATGAGACCATCATGGCCGAGGATGGGGAGTTCTTGCGCCAGCAGGAATGGTTTACCCTGGCGGAGAGCTTTTTGGAAGGGGTACGGGTCCGGGCAGAAGAGACGGTATCCGTTTGGGAGCAGCAGCTGGAACAGGAAAAAGAGTCACAGGATGCGCAAATTCCCCAAATGGCCTTCTGGAATGGGTGGTTCCGGAAAGAAGCGCCGGAGGGATGCTCGCTGGATACCTTTCTGCCCGCCGGGGACTTTGTCCAGCCGTTGGCAAGTTATACGGTTTCTTCCGAATATGGCTGGCGCACAGACCCGATCACCGGAAAAAAGGGGGATTTCCATAAGGGAATCGATCTGGCAGCCGGAGAAGGCCAGCCGATTTATGCGCCCATGGACGGATGGGTGGAAAATGTTCAGTCAGATGATTCCGGGGGCAACTGGATCCTGTTGCGGCATGAGGGGTGGACCGATACCCGATATTGTCATATGCAGTATATCTTTGTTCGAGCAGGGGAAAAGGTATCGGCGGGGCAGATCCTGGGCACCGTCGGTCAGACCGGACAGGCCACCGGCCCGCATCTTCACTGGGAGCTGATCCATGAAAACCTTCGTTACGACCCGTCTGAGGCGCTTGGATTGGCCGGCGCGGTATAAGTTTTTAACCATTCCGCACCCGGTCTGCACCCTGGCGCTGCTCTTTTTTCTCTTTCAGCGGGACGGCACAGGCCTGACCCGGCTGAGCCTGGCCGCGGCACTCTGGCATGAGTGCGGCCATCTGCTGGCCTACCGTCTGCTTTGTGGGGGATGGCCCCCGCTGCGGCTGCAGTTTACCGGTTTTTCCTTGGAAGGCTGTGCCCTGAGCCGAAAGCAGGACCTGTGGGTTACCCTGGCCGGGCCGGCGGCTAACTTCCTGGCCAGCCTGGCTTTCTGGTCGGCAGCCCAGCGGCAGGCCGGCTATGGCTTGTACGCCTGCGCGGCAGTGAACCTGTGGGTGGGGGCCTTCAATCTGCTGCCGGTTTCCCCGCTGGACGGGCGGCGAATCTGGCGGCTGCTGTGGGATTAAATTGCTTTTTGAGGGCAAATCATGTACAATGGGTCACAGTGAATAATCGGGCGGAGGAAGTAAAACATGTTTGATCCTGCATTGAGAGAAGCCCTGGCAAATGTGCAGAAGCCGGGCCGATATACCGGCGGCGAGCCGGGATGCGTATATAAGGATAAGGAGAAGGTAGACCTGCGGTTTGCCTTCTGTTTCCCCGATACCTATGAGGTGGGGATGTCCTTCTTGGGGGAGAAGATCCTCTATGAGATCCTCAACCAAAAGGAAAACTGGTGGTGTGAGCGGGTCTTTATGCCTTGGCTGGATATGAAGGCGGAAATGGAGCGGCTGCATATCCCCCTATATGCCCTGGAAAGCAAGGACCCTCTCACCGCATTTGATATTGTGGGCTTTACCCTGCAGTATGAGCTTTCCTATACCACCATCCTGGCCATGCTGGATCTGGGCGGGATTCCTTTCTATGCCAAGGAGCGGGATGAAACCTGGCCCTTGATCGTGGCGGGCGGGCCCTGTGTCTGCAATGCGGAACCTCTGGCGGATTTCTTTGATATGATGATGCTGGGCGAAGGGGAAGAACAGCTGCCCCAGGTGTGCGCTGTGGTGGAGCAGGCCAAAAAAGAGGGCGTGGACAAGCAGGAGCTGCTGCGCCGCCTTTCCCGCATTCCCGGCTGCTATGTGCCTTCCTTCTATGAGGTGAGCTACCAGCCGGACGGCCGCATTCAGGCCATCACCCCCCGGGAAGGCGCGCCGGCTGTGGTGCACAAAGCCATTATCAAGGATATGAACCGGCAGGCCCTGCCCACCCATTTTATTGTGCCCATGATCGGGGCCATCCACGATCGGGCCCAGGTAGAGGTGCTGCGGGGCTGTGTGCGGGGCTGCCGCTTCTGCCAGGCAGGCTTTTTGTACCGCCCCATGCGGGAGCGGGGCGCCGAAATGCTGGACAAGGCTGCCCAGGATCTCTGCGCCAATACCGGCTATGAAGAGGTGAGCCTGCACAGCCTTTCCACCTCCGACCATTCTCAGCTGGAACAGGTTCTGGACCGGATGAATGAGTGGATGCCCAAGGAGCATGTGAGCATTTCTCTGCCCAGCCTGCGGATCGACAATTTCAGCGAGAGCCTGATCGAGAAAACCACCAAGATCCGCAAGAGCGGCCTGACCTTTGCCCCCGAAGCGGGCACCCAGCGTCTGCGGGATGTGATTAACAAGAACATCACCTGGGAAGAAATTGAAAAGACCTGTTCCATGGCCTTCCGGGATGGGTACACCTCGGTAAAGCTCTATTTCATGATGGGCCTGCCCACCGAGACTATGGAGGACATTGAGGGCATTGCCGAGACCGCCCAGAAAATCGTGGACCTGTACTATGCCAACCCGGACAAGCCCAAGGGCAAGAGCGTCCAGGTGACCATCAGCGTGGCCTGTTTTGTGCCCAAGCCCCACACACCCTTCCAGTTTGTTCCCCAGGATACAGAGGAGAGCCTGAAGGAAAAGCAGCAGCATCTGCTGCACAGTGTCCGCAGCCGGAAGATCCGGGTGAACTACCACGACAGTTCCACCAGCTTTTTGGAGGCGGTGTTCGCCAAGGGTGACCGCCGGCTGGCCCCGGTGATGGTGGCGGCCTACCGCAAGGGCTGCTATCTGGACAGCTGGTCCGACTGCTTCCACTATGACCGGTGGATGGAGACTTTCCGGGAATTCGGGATCGACACAGCCTTTTATGCCAACCGGTTTATCGGGCTGGATGAGATCACCCCCTGGAGCCACCTGGATTATGGTGTGAGCCATGAATTCCTGGTGCGGGAATACAAGAAGGCCCTGGAGGCCAAAACTACCCAGCCCTGCAATCGTCAGTGCAGCGGCTGCGGCGCAAATCTTTTGTTGGGAGGGCCCTGCTTTGAATACAGTAAGGATCTGGTTCAGTAAAAAAGGGGAGGCGTCCTATATCTCCCTGCTGGACCTGCAGCGGGTAATGGGGCGCGCCATCAAGCGCAGCGGGGTGCCGGCCTGGTATACCCAGGGATTCAATCCCCATATCTATATGACCTTTGCCTGCCCGCTGCCTCTGGGCCAGGAGAGCCTGGTGGAGAGCGTGGATTTCAAAACCGAGGAAGAGCACCCGGATTTTGAGGCCTGGGCCAAGGCCCTGCGGGGCGTGATGCCCACGGGCATTGAGGTGAACCGGCTTTGCTCGGCGACCCGCAAGGCCGAAGAGATCGCCTGGAGCCGGTATACAATCACCTATCCTGCAAAGACGGCCGGCGATGCGGCCCGGCGATACAACGCACTGCCCCAGGCCTTGGTGGAAAAGAAAAGCAAGCGGGGCGTCAAGACCCTGGATCTGAAGGAATATATCCCCCGTATCGAGGTGCACGAGGAGGCGGAAGGGGACTGCTTTGAGCTGCTGCTGCCCGCCGGGGTGTCCTTTACGGTCAACCCCGCCCTGCTCACCGGTTTTTTGGAAAAGGAATATGGCCTTGAGCCCTGGAACGCCCGGATCCTGCGCACCGAGCTGCTGACCGGAAAAATGGAAAAATTTGAATAATGCCCTTGCATCCTTGCCTCCACTGTGCTACAATATTTAGGCGTTAGTGTACGCTGGCACCACCAGCGGGGTTAATGCGTAGCATTAAAACAGACGGTCCTCTGCCGCTGGTTCGGGTATGAACGTCACAAAAAATGGAGGATTATCAGAATGGACGCAATGAAGATCATGACCGAGGGCATGCTCAAGGCTGAGAAGCCCCAGTTTGAAGTGGGCGATACGGTTCGCGTGGATGTTCGCATCAAGGAAGGCGAGCGCGAGCGTATCCAGGCTTTTGAGGGCACTGTCATCGCCAAGAAGCACGGCGGCATCCAGGAAACCTTTACCGTTCGCCGTTCTTCCTACGGTGTAGGCGTGGAGCGTGTGTTCCCCATCAACTCTCCCTTTGTGGAGAAGGTTACCGTGGTTCGCCGCGGTAAGGTCCGCCGCGCTAAGCTGTTCTATCTGCGCAGCCGCACCGGCAAGGCCGCCAAGGTCAAGAGCAGAGTCTGAATTCTCAAAGGAAAAGGGGCAAGCGATTGTCCCTTTTTTCTTTTTATATCCAGCTGTTTGAAAAAGGGCAGCAAAGGGGGCGGAGCATGACTTCCCGACGGAGAAAAAGCAATCAAAATATTGTGGAATGGTACGAAGCACTGATCTTTGCGCTGGCCTTTCTGGTGTTGCTGTTCACCTTTGTGGTGCGGGTGGTGGCAGTGAACGGGTCCTCCATGGTGCCCACCCTGAACAGCGGGGATCGTCTGTTGGTGCAGAGTTCCCTGTTTCAGGTGGAGCGGGGCGACGTGGTAGTCATTGACAGCTATATCGAATATGGCAAGCCCCTGGTCAAACGGGTGATTGCCGTGGGCGGCGACCGGGTGGATATTAATGCCGAGACTGGCGAGGTCTTTGTGAATGGTCAGCTTCTGGACGAGCCCTATATTGCCGAAGCGACCCGCCAGAAGGGGGATATGGAATTCCCCCTTACGGTGCCGGAAGGGTACCTTTTTGTGATGGGCGATAACCGGATGCATTCCACCGACAGCCGCTATCAGGATATCGGCTTTATTGACGAACGAGACATCTTGGGGCAGGTCCTTTACCGGACCTATCCCTTTTCAGCGATAGGAAGCATAACATGAGTGAAGAATTTATTCCCCGGCAGAATATTCAGTGGTTCCCGGGTCATATGACCAAGACCCTGCGCATGATGGAAGCGGATATCCGCCAGGTGGACGGCGTCCTTCAGCTGCTGGACGCCCGCATCCCCCTGAGCAGCCTGAACCCGGAGATCGAGCGGATCACCGCAGGCAAGCCCCATCTGTATGTGCTGAATAAGGCCGACCTGGCTGACCCGGAGATCACCGCCCAATGGATTCGATATTTCCGGAGTGTGGGAGCAGGCTGTGTATCCATCAATGCCCGGCAGAAGGGCGGAGCCTCGGCAGTCAAGGGGCAGATTTTGAAAGAGCTGTCGGCCCTGCTGGAAAAACGGGAGAAAAAGGGCATGGGCGGCGCCAAGCTGCGGATCATGGTGGTGGGCATCCCCAATGTGGGCAAATCCACCTTCATCAATACCTTTGCCGGCGCAGCCCGGGCCAAGGCTGCCGACCGCCCCGGCGTGACCCGGGGTAAGCAGTGGGTGAGCGTGGAAGGCTTTGACCTGCTGGATATGCCGGGCGTGCTTTGGCGCAAGTTTGATTCCCTGGAAGTGGCCACTAATCTGGCTTTTATTGGTTCCATCAAGGACGATGTGCTGGATATCGAGGAATTGGCCATGGGCCTGCTGAGCCAGGTACGCCGGATCTACCCGGAAAAGATCCGGGACAGATATAAGCTAAGTGAAGAAGAGCTGGCGGGTTCGGCTTGGGAGCTTTTGGAGACCATTGGCCGCAAGCGGGGTATGCTGGTGAGCGGCGGCGAGATAAATACCGAACGGGCCGCCATCATGCTGGTGGACGAGTTCCGGGCCTCCAAATGGGGCCGCATCTCTCTGGAAAAGCCTCCCGCAAGGCAGGATGAGGAAGAGGACTATGACTGAGGAACTGTATGCCTTTGACCAGGCGGTGAGGGCGGAACACGGGACCTTCTGCGGGGTGGACGAGGCCGGCCGGGGCCCTCTGTGCGGGCCGGTGTGCTGCGCTGCCGTGATACTGGACCCGGAAAACCCGATAGAAGGGGTCAATGATTCCAAAAAGCTCAGCGAGAAAAAGCGGGAACTGCTCTATGAGGAGATTACCCGGAAGGCACTGGCCTGGCAGGTAGTCATGGTGGGGCCGGAGGTGATTGACGAAAAAAACATTCTCTGGGCCACCATGGACGGAATGAGGCAGGCGGTGGAAGGACTGAAGATCCAGCCGGCCTTTGTGCTGGTGGACGGAAACCGCTGCCCTCAGCTGAACATCCCTGTTGCCAGCCAGGTAAAAGGGGACGGTGTAAGCGCCAGTATTGCGGCCGCATCCATCCTGGCCAAGGTCACCCGGGACCGGTATATGTGCCAGCTGGACAAGGAATATCCCCAATATCAGCTGGCAAAACATAAAGGCTACGGCACCAAGCTGCACTATGAGCTGATCCGCCAGTATGGTATCCAGCCTTTTTACCGCAAGAGCTTTTTGAAAAAGCTGGGGTACTGAGTTGGAAAGGGCAAAGCTGGGGGCAAAGGGGGAGGCAATAGCCGCCCAATATTACCTGCGGCAGGGCTACAGCCTGTATGCCCACAACTTCCGCTGCCGTATGGGGGAGCTGGACCTGGTCCTTACCCGGGGGCGCCTTTTGGTGGTGGCGGAGGTCAAGACCCGCACCGACTGCCAGCGGGCCCGGCCCCGGGAGGCGGTGGATCTGTATAAACAGAAAAAGCTGATCCTGGCCTGCCGGTATCTGCTCACTCAGCTGCCTCCGGCTGACTGGACGATTCGCTTTGATGTGGTGGAGGTGTGCCCCCGCCCGGCGGGTGGTTATGAGGTCCACTGTATCCAGGATGCTTTCCGGGCGGGAGAGTTTTAGGCAGGAAACTTTTGAATGGCGGGGTCCGGTATGTTACAATAAAAGGGCTGCGCCGGGCCGCTCCCTGGGGGCGGGAAACAGAAAAGCGCGAGAGGGGAAAAAACGATGTGGTTTTACAGCACCAGAGATAAAAACAACCGGGTTCGCTCTTCCCAGGCCATTCTGCAGGGCCTTTCGGAGGAGGGCGGCCTTTTTGTGCCGGAAAGCTTTCCGCAGATCAATCTGGAAGAAGCCTGCCGGCTGGAATACCCCCAGCTGGCAGCGCTGATTCTGCGTCAGTATCTGGACGACTATGACCCGGATTTTCTGCTGCAGGCAGCGAGGGAAACCTATGGGGACGCCTTCCAGGGGAAGGCTGGGGAACTGAAGAAGGTGGAGAAGGGCCTGTACTCCCTGGAACTGTGGCACGGCCCCACCTGCGCCTTCAAGGATTACGCCCTGCAGCTGATGCCCCGCCTGCTGGTGCAGGCCAAGAAGAACCTGAACCGAGGTGAGACCACCCAGATTCTGGTGGCCACCAGCGGGGATACCGGCAAGGCTGCTCTGGCGGGATACCGGGATCTGCCGGGGATCCGCATCCAGGTATTCTATCCTGAGAGCGGTACCAGCGAGATCCAGCGGCTGCAGATGGCCACCCAGGAAGGGGAGAACCTGTCTGTCTGGGCTGTGCAGGGCAACTTTGATGACGCCCAGACCGGCGTGAAAAAAGCCTTTGCCGACCGGGAGCTGGAAAAAGCCCTGAATGCGCAAGGCGTCCGGCTTTCCAGCGCCAACTCTATCAACTGGGGCCGGCTGGTTCCCCAGATTGTCTACTACTTTGCCGCCTATGGCCGACTGGTGCGGGAAGGTGAAGTAAAGCTGGGGCAGAAGGTGGACTTCTGTGTGCCTACCGGGAACTTCGGGGACATTCTGGCCGGCTATTATGCCAAACGGATGGGCCTGCCTGCGGGGCGGCTGGTCTGCGCTTCCAATAAGAACAATGTACTCACCGATTTCTTTGCCACCGGCTTTTATGACGCCCGGCGGGAGTTTTATAAGACCGATTCGCCCTCCATGGATATCCTGATCTCTTCCAACCTGGAGCGGATGCTGTACCATCTGCTGGGCAGCGACGAGGCGGTGCGGCTGCGGATGGATCAGCTGGCCCGGACCGGCCGCTACACCATTGAGGAGCAGGACCTGAACCGGCTGAAAGAGGTGTTTGACGCCGGGTTTGCCTCCGATGAGGAAGGGGCCGGGCAGATCCGAACCTGCTTTGAAAAGGACGGATACCTCTGCGATACCCATACGGCGGTGGCCTTTAAAGTGGCCCGGGAATATATGGCCCGGCAGGCAGAACACAACCCGATGGTGGTGCTCAGCACCGCCAGCCCCTTCAAGTTCCCGGCGGCGGTGCTGGGGGCATTGGGACAGAAAGCGCCCCAGGATGATTTTGAGGCCCTGCATCTTCTGGAAGAGGTCTCGGGGTGCAAGGCGCCCCTCAGCCTGTGCCAGCTGAAAGAAATGCCGGTACGCTTTGACCGGGTGATTCGCCCGGAACAGATCAAGGCGGCTGCCCTGGGTGAGCTGTAACAGAAGCCCCAAAAGCGCCCGCCGGGCCCTCAAGGGGCGGCGGGCGCTCTGATTTGACAGCGCTCAGATCTCGGTAAAGGTCTCGCACATGGTCTTTTCCGGGTCGGCGCTCTGGCTGCGCACATGGATGCCGGGGGCAGTGCAGCAGCTGTTTCCGTTGTTGTGTACGCAGTTAGAGACTTCGCAGCAGATCCCCTGCAGAACGGGCTCCTGTTGGTCCATGCCTATCCCTCCTTTTTCGGGTTAGTATGGCAGGCAGATCCCGGTTTTATCAGTTGAACGGGAGGTTTTCCATGGCAATTTTTGTGATCGCGGATCTGCACCTCTCCCTGGGCGCGGCCGATAAGCCGATGGATGTGTTCGAGGGCTGGCAGGGGTATCTGCCCAAGCTGGAACGGAACTGGCGTACCCTGATTGCGCCGGAGGATACGGTGGTGCTGCCGGGAGATATCAGCTGGGCCATGAGCCTGGAGGATACCCGGGAGGACTTTGCTTTCCTGAACGCTCTGCCCGGCAAAAAGATCATCCTGAAGGGAAACCACGATTATTGGTGGACCACCCTGAACAAGATGAACCGCTTTCTGGAAGTCAACGGTTTTGATACCCTGCAAATCCTGCACAACACTGCGATCCAGGCGGAAGGCGTGTTTTTGTGCGGTACCCGGGGTTGGATGAGCGATGTGCAGGGGCCGGAGGATGAAAAGATCCTGAACCGGGAGATCGGCCGGCTGAGAATGAGCCTGGAAGCCGCCGGGGAAGGGGAAAAGCTGGCCTTTCTCCATTATCCGCCCCTGTACCCCGGGCAGATGGAGGGCGGCCTGGCAAACCTTTTGAAGGAATTCGGGGTGAGCCGCTGCTTTTATGGCCACCTTCACGGCGTTTCCATCCGGTATGCGGTGCAGGGGGAACATGACGGAGTGGATTACCGCCTCATCAGCGCCGACGCACTGAAATTTTGTCCCTATAAAATCCGGTAATGGACAAAAAAATCTGGCATTTTTTTGCATCCTATGCTATAATCTCAAAGAATGGCCGCATCTGTGCGCTATGGGGCGCTTTTCCATAAAAAAGCCCGCCGCAAAGCAGCGGTTTCCTGCTCTGCGGATCCCAGGCAGCCGTCAAAAAGTCGTATTATTTTTTGGAGGAAATAGAATGAAACTGGTAAAAAGCGAAAAACTGGAAAAAAGCATGTACGAACTTCAGTTTGCGGTGGACGCGGAAACCTTCCAGGCTGCCGTTGACAAGGCTTTCAAGCGCGAGGGCAAAAAGTATTCTGTTCCCGGCTTCCGCAAGGGCAAGGCTCCCCGTCATCTGATCGAGAAGCTGTACGGTGCCGATATCTTCCATTACGATGCTATCAATGATCTGTTCCCGGCCAACTACGAGGCCGCTGTGGAAGAGGCCGGCATCGAGGTTGTGGGCCAGCCCGAGGCGGACGTGGTTTCCCAGTCCCTGGAAGAGGGCGTTGTCCTCAAGGTGATCGTGCCGGTTAAGCCCGAGGTCACCCTGGGCGAATACACTGGTTTAAAGGCTACCAAGAAGGTCCATACTGTGGAGGAGTCCGATGTGGACGCCGAGCTGGCCCGTATGCAGGACCGCAACGGCCGGATGATCACCGTGGACGGCAAGGCCGAGAACGGCGATACCGCCAACATCGACTTTGAGGGCTTTGTGGACGGCGTCGCTTTCGAGGGCGGCAAGGCTGAAAACTACGGCCTGGTTCTGGGCAGCGGTTCCTTCATCCCCGGCTTTGAAGAGCAGGTGGTGGGCCATGCCGCCGGCGAAGAGTTCGACGTGAACGTCACCTTCCCCGAGGAGTATCAGGCCAAGGAGCTGGCCGGCAAGGCTGCCGTCTTCAAGATTAAGCTGCATGAGGTGCAGCGCAAGGAGCTGCCCGCCCTTGACGACGAGTTCGCCAAGGACGTGAGCGAGTTCGACACCCTGGATGAGCTGAAGGCCGACATCCGCAAGGGCATGGAGGAGCGCAACGAGAAGAGCGCTTCCCTGGACGTGGAAAACGATCTGGTGGATCAGGTTGTGGCCGGCATGCAGGCGGATATCCCCGCTGCCATGATCGAGAGCCGCATCGACGATTCCGTGCGGGATTTTGAGTACCGCCTCTCCCAGCAGGGCCTGAAGCTGGCGGATTACCTGAAGTATATGGGCGTTTCCATGGATGATTTCCGTTCCAACTTCAAGGAGAACGCTGAGAAGCAGGTCAAGATGCGTCTGGCCCTGGAGGCTGTGGCCGCCAAGGAGAACATCGTGGCTTCCGATGAGGAGTTTGAGGCCAAGGTGAAGGAGCTGGCTGACCAGTACAAGATGGAAGTCGATCAGGTTAAGGCTGTTGTGAACGCGGAGGAATTGAAAAAGGATCTGGGCGTCAACAAGGCAATCGACTTTATTAAGGAAAAGGCCGTGATCACGACCGAAACCGTAGGCAAAGAAGAAGAGGCCAAGACCGAGACCGAGGCTGAATAATTTGCTGCTTTAAAGTTGACCGGTACGCGCCCAGCGGGTGTGGTATCGGTCAACTTTTCTTAAGAATTGGATTTTCAGGAGGCGAAAGCACCATGAGTTTGGTCCCTTATGTCGTTGAACAGACCGCGCGGGGAGAGCGCTCTTACGATATCTTTTCCCGTTTGCTGAATGACCGCATCATTGTTTTGAGCGAGGATGTGAACCCCGCCTCTGCCAGCGTGGTGGTGGCCCAGCTGCTTTACCTGGAAGGGCAGGACCCGGAAAAGGATATCAGCTTTTATATCAACAGCCCTGGCGGCTCCATCACCGACGGCATGGCCATCCACGACACCATGAAGTATATCAAGTGCGATGTCTCCACCATCTGCGTAGGCATGGCCGCTTCCATGGGCGCGTTCCTGCTGGCCAGCGGCACCAAGGGCAAGCGCTTCGCTCTGCCCAATGCGGAGATCATGATCCATCAGCCCCTGATCGGCGGGGGCGGCATCTCCGGCCAGGCCACCGATATTAAGATCCATGCCGATCATATCATCCGGATCAAGGAAAAAATGAACACCATGCTCAGTGAGTACACGGGTCAGCCCCTGGAAGTGATCAAGGCGGATACCGAGCGGGACAATTATCTGACCGCCCAGCAGGCCGCTGATTACGGGCTGATCGACAAAGTGATCTCCAGCAGATAAAGCAAAAGAGGTACTCAATGGCGAACAACAATCAGGGCAATAAAGAAAAGACCCCGGTCTGCAGCTTCTGCGGCAAAAGCCAGGATGCAGTGGAGCGGATGGTTCTGGGCCCTGGGGTCAGCATCTGCAGCGAATGCATCGAGTTGTGCTATTCCATCCTGCATGATGACGAACCCCTGCCCAAGGCGGGCCCCCGCCGGCCTGCCAAGAACGGCTCTATGCCGTCCATCAACATCCTGAGCCCGGCCGAGATCAAAGAGCGGCTGGATCAGTATGTGATCGGCCAGGATGAGGCGAAGATCACCCTGGCGGTTTCGGTTTACAACCATTACAAGCGGATCCTCAGCGGTTCGGAAAATGATGTGGAGCTGCAGAAGAGCAATGTGCTGATGCTGGGCCCCTCCGGCGTGGGCAAGACCTTGCTGGCCCAGACCCTGGCCAAGATGCTGGGTGTGCCCTTTGCCATTGCGGACGCCACCACCCTCACCGAGGCCGGCTATGTGGGCGAGGATGTGGAGAACATCCTGCTCAAGCTGATCCAGGCGGCGGATTTTGATATCCCCAAAGCCGAGATCGGCATCATCTACATTGATGAGATCGACAAGATCACCCGCAAGAGCGAGAACCCCTCCATCACCCGGGACGTGGGCGGCGAGGGTGTGCAGCAGGCCCTGCTGAAGATCCTGGAAGGCACCGTGAGCAACGTGCCGCCCCAGGGCGGCCGCAAGCACCCCCAGCAGGAGTTCATCCAGATCAACACCAAGAACATCCTGTTCATCTGCGGCGGCGCTTTCGACGGGCTGGAAAAGCTGATCCAGAAGCGCACCGATACTTCGACTCTGGGCTTTGGCCGTCAGCTCAAGGAGAACAAGGTGGATACCCACAAGGTTTTGTCCCAGGTAGAGCCCCACGATCTGGTCAAATTCGGCCTGATTCCCGAGCTCATTGGCCGTATCCCCGTGGTTACGGTGCTGGATGCTCTGGATGAGGACGCTCTGGTCCGTGTGCTGAAGGAACCCAAGAACAGCCTGCTCAAGCAGTACCAGGCCCTGTTCCAGATGGACAATGTGACGCTGGAATTTACCGAGGGGGCCCTGCGCGCGGTGGCCCGCAAAACCATCGAGCGCAAGAGCGGCGCCCGCGGCCTGCGCAGCGTGATGGAAAAGCTGCTGATGCCGGTGATGTATCAGATCCCCAGCGACCCCACCATCATTCGGGTTACGGTGGACGAGGACGCCGTCAACGGCGGCCAGCCCAAGTTGGAATACGGCGCAGTGCGCAAGCGGTATAAAAACCAGCTGCCTGTGGCCTGACCGGCTCTCGATTCAAGAATTTATCAGAAAAACAGGCCGGAAAACGGCCTGTTTTTCTTGTTTTTGGGGCTTTGGGAAAATCCTACCCCAAGGTTGAACATTTCATGGCTTTTGTGTATAATGAATACTCAATAAGTCCCTTTCCACTCTGGGGACGGAAGGGAAGAGTTATACTGTATGTCTGAAAGAGTTAAAATCAAGCTGGACCGGGAAGTACAGCGCATGCCTGCCATCGCGCTTCGCGGTCTGGTGGTTTTTCCAAATAATGTGGTCCACTTTGAGGTGGGCCGGGAGCGTTCCATCGCCGCAGTGGAATGGGCGATGGAGAATACCAATGCCATCTTTTTGGTGGCCCAGCGGGAGATGGATGTGGAAGATCCCGGCATGAAGGATCTGTATACCTACGGCGTTGTGGCCGAGGTCAAGCAGGTGCTGAGGGTTTCCAACGAGCTGGTGAAGGTCCTGGTGGAAGGTAAGTACCGGGCCAAGCTTTT
This sequence comes from Allofournierella massiliensis, assembly GCF_021531255.1. Taxonomy (GTDB): domain Bacteria; phylum Bacillota; class Clostridia; order Oscillospirales; family Ruminococcaceae; genus JAFBIO01. The sequence goes on from NZ_JAFBIO010000001.1 coordinate 355,765, forward strand.
GGGGCTGGACAACAACGAAAAATACCTGCAGGCGGCCATCCGGCCTGCGCCGGTGCGGGGGCTCAAAGCCGGTATCTCGGTGGACACCGACGCCATGGTGCGCACCATCAAGGAGACCTTTGAGAACTATCTGGCCCTGAATCCCCGGTTGTCCAAGGATGTGGTGTACAACATCCTTTCCAGCGACGACCCGGCCTATCTCAGCGAATACATACCTGCCAACCTGCTCTTTAAATATCAGGACCGGCAGATGATCCTGGACGAAAACACCCTTACCAGCCGGCTGGAACACCTGCTGGTGCTGCTGCGCCGGGAGTGCCAGATCCTGAAGATTGAAAGGGAGCTGGAGGAAAAGGTAGAAGATCAGATGGACAAAAACCAGCGGGAATACTACCTGCGGGAGCAGATGCATCTGATCGCCGAGGAGTTGGGGGAGAGTGAGGATTCCCACGACGAAGCCAGCCGGTATCTGAAAAAGATCCAGCAGACTCCCATGGGCCAGGAAGCCACCGAAAAGCTCACCAAGGAGGCCGAGCGCCTGGCGAGGATGCAGTCCAGCAGCCCGGAAGCGGCTGTGGTGCGCACCTATCTGGATACCTGCCTGGACCTTCCCTGGTCTGTGACCACGGTGGATGACCTGAACATCCAGCGAGCACAGCAGGTGCTGGATAAGGAGCATTACGGCCTGGCCAAGGTGAAGGATCGGATCCTGGAACTGCTGGCGGTCCGCAAACTCAGCCCGGACGTGAAGGGACAGATCATCTGCCTGGTGGGCCCCCCGGGCGTAGGCAAGACCTCCATCGCGCGCTCGGTGGCCCAATGCCTGGGCCGCAAGTACGCCCGGATGAGCCTGGGCGGCGTGCGGGACGAGGCCGAGATTCGGGGTCACCGCCGCACCTATATCGGCGCCATGCCGGGCAAGATCATCAGCGCCATCCAGACGGCCAAGAGCCGCAACCCTCTGATCCTGCTGGATGAGATCGACAAACTGGCCAATGACTTCCGGGGTGACCCGGCCTCCGCTCTGCTGGAAGTGCTGGATCCGGAGCAGAACAAGACCTTCAAGGACCATTATCTGGATATTCCTTTTGATCTGAGCGAAGTTCTGTTTATTACCACGGCCAACTCACTGGAAACCATCCCCGGCCCCCTGCGGGACCGGATGGATATCATCGAGCTGCCCAGCTATACCCGTATTGAAAAATATCAGATTGCGCGCCGCCATCTGATCCCCAAGCAGCTGAAGAATACCGGCCTGGAAAAGAAGGTGGTGTTTCGTTCAGCTGCCATCTATGGCATCATTGACGGCTATGTGCAGGAGGCGGGTGTCCGCAGCCTGGAGCGTACCATCGTGGAAGTGCTGCGCAAGTGCGCCCGCAAGATCGCGGCCGGGGAGAGCGAGAATTTCTGTGTCACCGCGGCTTCGCTGGAAGAACTGCTGGGCCCCCGCCGGGTCAAGAAGAATTTCCTGAACCGGAATAACTCTGTAGGTATTGCCAACGGCCTGGCCTGGACCAGCATCGGCGGCGAGACTCTGCCCATCGAGGTGGCGGCCATTCCGGGCGGCGACGGCAAGATCGAGGTTACCGGCTCCCTGGGCGATGTGATGAAGGAGAGCGCAAAACTGGCGCTGACCTACACCCGTGTGCATGCCCAGGAATATGGGATTGACCCGGAAATGCTCAAGAAGCTGGACCTGCATATTCATGCGCCGGAAGGGGCGGTACCCAAGGACGGCCCCAGCGCCGGCGTGACCCTCACCACGGCCCTGATTTCCTGCCTGTCCGGTCGGCCTGTCCGCTCGGATCTGGCTATGACCGGCGAAATCACCCTGCACGGGAATGTACTGCCCATCGGCGGGCTGCGGGAAAAGAGCATGGCTGCCTATCGGGAAGGGATGAAGACCGTGCTGATCCCCAAGGAGAATCAGAGCGACCTTTATGAGGTGGATCCCCTGGTCAAGGAGAAGATCCATTTCGTTCCGGTGTCCAATCTTCAGCAGGTGCTCAAGCTGGCCCTAATCCCGGTGGAAGGGGAAGCAAAAGCCACCCACCGCCAGGCAGAGGAAGGGCATGCAGCCAAGGCTCCTGCGCCGGCGGAAAAAAGCTCCGCCGTGCTGCGGCAGTAAAAGAGGAGATCATGAATTTCAATAAAGCGGAATTTCTGGCGTCTTATGGTCTGGCCAGCCAGCTGCCCGACAGCGACCGCCCCGAGTTTGTTTTTTCGGGGCGGTCCAATGTGGGCAAATCCAGCCTGATCAACAAGCTGTGCAACCGGAAAAATCTGGCCAGAGTCAGCGCAACGCCGGGCAAAACAGCCACCATCAACTATTATCAGGTGGATGATGTGTATTTTGTGGACCTGCCCGGGTATGGGTACGCAAAGGTCTCGGCAGCCGAGCGCCGCCGGTGGGACCAGCTGATCAACCGATATTTTGAGGCAAGGCGTAGCCAGGCCCTGCTGCTGCAGCTGCTGGACAGCCGCCACGCCCCCTCGGCGGACGATTTGCAGATGATGGAATATCTGCGCTATCACGGCATTCCTTTCTGGGTGGTGCTGACCAAGATCGATAAGCTGAAAAAAAGTCAATTGGCTGTGCTGGAGAAGCAGTTCCGGGAATACTGTGCCCCCTATGGCTGTGAAGGAATTTCTCCTGTCAGCAGTGAAAAGGGGACCGGTATTCCGGAATTGCAGGCTCTGATGGCAAGCTTTTTGGAAAAGGATGGGGATTGACCCATGGCCTATAACGAATTTGCGTACTTTTATGACGAATTCAACGGTGAAGCCGATTACGAGGCTCTCTTCGGGTACATCCATGCCAAGCTGCAGCAGGCGGGCATCCAAGACGGGATCGTGGCGGATCTTGGCTGCGGAACCGGCGATCTGACCCTGATGCTGGCCCAGGCCGGCTACGATATGATCGGAGTGGATCAGTCGGAAGAGATGCTCTCGGTGGTACGGGATAAGGCGGATCAACTGGAAATGGGAGATCGGCTGCTCCTGCTGCAGCAGGATATCCTGGAATTGGACCTGTACGGCACGATTCGGGCCGTGGTATCCACTTTTGATACCTATAATCATATCCCGCCGGATCGGTTTGAAACGGCGATCCGCAAGGCTGCCTTCTTTATGGAAGAAGGCGGCCTGTTTGTGTTTGATATGAACACCCCCTATAAGCACCGGGAGGTTCTGGGCGAGAACCGGTATGAGATCGAAACGCCGGAGGCCAGATGCCTGTGGCAAAATCACTATGATGAAGAGAACGGACGGGTGGAGATCCTGCTCACCATTGAAAATATGGAGGAGCAGGAGACCTACCATGAGGATTTTTATGAGTACAGCTATGAGCCGGGCTATGTAAAGAAGGTACTGGAACAGTATGGCTTCCAATGCCAGGAGATGGCAGACGGAGAGGACTTTGGCCCTCTGCGGGAAAAATCCCAGCGGGTGATTTTTACCGCCCGCAAACAGTACACACAGGAGAGCGATCAGAATGGAAAATAAGAAAAATATGCTGCGGGCCATTTCGGAAAATGGGGGAGTGGTGTTCTGCGGCCTGGATTCCACCGATATGGTGCGCCGGATGGAAGAACTGCACAAACCCAGCGCAGTTTGCAGCGCGGCTCTGGGGCGGCTGCTCACGGCGGCTTCCATGATGGGGATCATGCTGAAAAGCGAGAAGGACACCGTGACCCTGCGGGTCAAGGGCGGCGGCCCTGCCGGGCTGCTGCTGGCTGTTTCGGATGGCACCGGGAACGTTAAGGGGTATATGGAAAATCCTCTGGCGGATATGCCGGCCCGCCCGGACGGGAAACTGAATGTGGGCGGCGTAGTGGGCCGGGATGGCACCCTGAGCGTGGTGCGTGATCTGGGCCTGAAAGAGCCCTATGTGGGGATGGTACCCCTGGTGTCCGGCGAAATTGCCGAGGATGTTACCTCTTATTATGCGGTGAGCGAGCAGATTCCCACTGTATGTGCTCTGGGGGTGTTGGTGAACCCGGATCTGACCATTCGGTGCGCAGGGGGCTTTTTGCTCCAGCTGCTTCCCGGGGCCAGTGAGGAGGAGATCAGCCGGTTGGAGAAAAATATTGCCGCCATGCCCAGTGTGACCCAGATGCTGGATCAGGGGGCGGATCCCCGCAAGATGATGGAGCTGGCTATGGCAGGCTTCGATCCCCAGGTGCTGGACGAGTACCGGGTGGATTATCGCTGCGACTGCAGTATGGAGCGCACCGAGCGCGCCCTGATCAGCCTGGGGAAAAAAGAGCTGGAAGATCTGTATAAGGAAGAGCCCACCGCAGAGGTGGTGTGTCAGTTCTGCAATAAAAAATACCAGGTGGACCTGGGAAAATTGATTAAAAAAGTGTAACAATTTTCATTTTGGCATGAATTTCTTTGCATAAAATAGGAAGAAAAAATGGAAAAGCAGGAAAATAATTCATCGTTTTATCGATAAATATATGCTTTTTGAATGGGAAATTTAAAAAAATCAAAAAAATGTGTTGACAAATGGGTCTTAATGCGATAGAATAAACAGCGTCGCCCGGAGATGTTACTCAACTCTTCCGAAAAGACCTGCGGCCGTAGCTCATCTGGTAGAGCGCCACCTTGCCAAGGTGGAGGTAGCGAGTTCGAGCCTCGTCGGCCGCTCCACATTTTTGGAAGTTTAGCTCAGCTGGGAGAGCATCTGCCTTACAAGCAGAGGGTCACAGGTTCGAGTCCTGTAACTTCCACCATGTGGCCCGGTAGTTCAGTTGGTTAGAACGCTAGCCTGTCACGCTAGAGGTCGTCAGTTCGAGCCTGATCCGGGTCGCCACTATGCCTCTGTAGCTCAGTCGGTAGAGCAGGGGACTGAAAATCCCCGTGTCATTGGTTCGATTCCGATCGGAGGCACCAAAAAAACGCAGGTATCCAAACGGATACCTGCGTTTTTTGTTGTTTTATCGCGGTTTGATTAAAATCTGAACAAAACGCAACAATATGAATATTTATTCTCAAGGTTTGGAATAATAACTGTAACAATATACAAAAGACCCGGAAAAGCAAAAGAAATCCAAAACAGGTCTTTACTTTTTCTGGGAACCGTGGTATTATACTAATGCACCAAACGACAGGGGTTCACAAAAAGCCCGGATGCCTTGTTTGTGCGGCCGTAGCTCATCTGGTAGAGCGCCACCTTGCCAAGGTGGAGGTAGCGAGTTCGAGCCTCGTCGGCCGCTCCAAAAAACGTGAAGCGGTTACCGCTTCACAATATGGTTCCGTGGCCAAGTGGTAAGGCAAAGGTCTGCAAAACCTTCATTCACCAGTTCGAATCTGGTCGGAACCTCCAAAAAGCCCGGTAGAGAAATCTATCGGGCTTTTCTCTTGTTTGATGTTTTGCCTTTTCACCGGAAGGCCCGGCGAAAAGGCAAGAGTCTGGCTAAGGCGGTAGCACCGGCCGGCTCGGGGCCCTTCAGGATAGCGGAGGATTAAATCTGTGAGAGAAAAACTGAAAACCATTTATATATGTTCGGAATGCGGGGAGACCAGCCCCCGGTGGATGGGGCGCTGCCCCTCCTGCGGAGCCTGGAACACCATGACGGAGGATGTGGTGGCCCAGCCTTCAGGCGGTTCCTCTTTGAAGGGAAGCCGTGCAGAGAGCGTCCTGGGGGGCGCAGGGCTCACGGCGGGTAAACTTTCAGAGACCAGCATCAGCGAAGAGCAAAGCCGGATCGTGACCCATATCCATGAACTGGACCGGGTGCTGGGGGGCGGCATTGTGCTGGGCAGCGTGGTGCTTCTGGGCGGTGAGCCGGGCGCAGGCAAGTCCACCCTTTTGCTGCAGCTCTGCGGCAATATTTCGGCCCACTATGAGGTTTTGTATGTGACAGGCGAGGAATCGGTACGGCAGATCAAATTGCGCGCAAATCGCCTGAAAGTGCCCCAGGAGAACATCTGGCTCACGGCCGGCAACGATATTGATGCCATCTGTGAGCTGATCGAGCAGAAAAAGCCGGATCTGGTGGTGATTGACTCTATCCAGACCATGCACTGCAGTTCGGTGGCTTCTTCCGCCGGCAGCGTGTCCCAGGTGCGGGAGTGTTCCTCCCGGCTTTTGAATGTGGCAAAGCGGCTGGAGATCCCGACTTTTATTGTGGGCCATGTGAATAAGGATGGCGCCATCGCCGGCCCCAAGGTGATGGAGCATATTGTGGATACGGTGCTGTACTTTGAAGGCGACAAAACGCTGCCTTACCGCATTTTGCGGGCAGTAAAAAATCGGTACGGCTCCACCAACGAAATCGGCATGTTTGATATGACCACCCAGGGTTTGCAGGAGATCGATAATCCCTCTCAGCTGTTGCTGGAAGGCCGCCCCTTGGGTATCAGCGGCAACAGTGTCTGCTGCGTGATGGAGGGCACCAGGCCGGTGCTCAGCGAGATCCAGGCACTGGTCACAAAAAGCGGCCTGTCCACCGCCAGGCGCACCTCCAGCGGCTTTGATTATAACCGGGCCAATCTGCTGCTGGCAGTGCTGGAAAAGCGTGCCGGGTATTTCTTCGGCAATCTGGATGTATATATCAATGTGGTGGGTGGATTGTACCTCAGCGAGACTTCCTGTGATCTTTCGGTCTGTATTGCGCTTTTGTCCTCCTTGCTGGATAAGCCGGTGGGGGATAAAACTGTGGCCATCGGAGAAGTGGGGCTGGGAGGAGAGATCCGCAACGTGAACTCGCTGGAGCAGCGTTTGCGGGAAGCCCAGCGGATCGGCTTTACCAAGGCCATTGTGCCGCAGCACAGCCTCCGCCAGCTGAATCTGCAGGAATTTCAGGATATGGAGCTGATTGGCCTCAACTATGTGCGGGATGCGGTACGGGCGCTGGAAGGTTAAAACATGCGGACAGGGGGCTCTGCCAGACTCTGCACAGACCGGCGCAAAGCCGGGGCAGGGGGAAAAGCCCTTCCCTGAAAGAAGTATATTATTTCGCTAAATGTAAATTTAGCGAAATGTAGGGGAGCGCAAAATGGCCCTTTCCGGCTGCGGCCCCTCTTGGGCGCCGTTTGCGTGCTTTAGCGGCAGCTGATTGCCGGAGGCTGCTTTTTGTGTGCATGGCCGTCAAATCCAGTGAATGCGCAGCTTTCCGTCAAATATTTTGCTGGCGCAATGTTGTTTGCGCCGGCAGGTTTTAAATGAAATCGGGAGATTGTATGGCAGAAAAAAAGAATCGATATGAATATGAAGATGTTCCCCAGGATGTGCGGGATTATCTTCGCTATATGGGCACGGTCAACAACCGTTCACCCCGTACCATTGACGGCTATCACATCGACCTGCGCACCTTCTTCCGCTATCTGTATGGCGTGCGGAACCCCCAGTGCGCCCAGGCTTTTGAGGACCGGAATATCAGCGGATTGGACCGGGCCTTCATCGCAGCCATTACCAAGGAAGAGATCTTTGATTATCTCTATTATTTAAAGGAAGAACGCCGCAATGCGCCGGCGGCCCGTGCCCGGAAGCTGAGCAGCATCAAGGGCTTTTTTACCTTTATGACCGTCAAGACCGACCGGCTGCCTTTCGACCCGGCCCGGGATGTGAGCGTGCCGGCCCAGCGCAAGACCATGCCAAAATACCTTTCTCTGGAAGAATCCATGGAATTGTTAAAAAATATACAAAGTGGGTTTTATACCCGGGATTACTGCATTCTCACCCTGTTTCTGAACTGCGGCATGCGTCTGAGCGAGCTGGTGGGAATTAACCTGGGCGATTTTAAGGAAGGCACGGTACGGATTGTGGGCAAGGGCGACAAAGAGCGCCTGGTGTACTTAAACAAGGCCTGTGAGATGGCTTTGAAGGATTACTTGGAGGAAAGGGCTTCCCTGCCCCGTCTGGTGGATAAAAACGCGCTGTTCATCTCCAAGCGCACCGGGCGGCGTATGAGCAACCGTCGGGTGGAACAGGTGGTGGAACAGTGCCTGAAAACCGCCGGATTGGAAGGAAGAGGCTATTCCGTGCACAAATTGCGGCACACGGCAGCTACCCTGATGTATCGGTACGGCGGGGCGGATATGCTGGCGTTGAAGGAGATCCTGGGCCATGCTCATGTGACCACCACCGAAATCTACACCCACATCAACACCGAGCGGCTGCAGAAAGCCGTGCGGTCCTCGCCTCTTTCCAAGCTGCATTTTGAGCAGAAAAGCGAGGACGAGTCAATCCAGCAGGAAACCGAAGACCTGGCAGAGCAGGACAGCCAGGCCGCAGGGCAGGATGGCCAGGATGGAATTCAGTAAGTATACCCGCATCAATCTGTTTTGAAGCGACTGAAGAGAGACAGGCCTTGCGCCCCTGCTTGTCCGCCAAAGGGCAAGAGAGCTTCGGCTGGCAGCCCGGAACAGATAGAGCGAAAGTACAGCGGCCAGCGCCTCAGCAGGCCAGAAAAGCAGAATAGCGCTGAGCATGCCCTGCCGCCCTTCTTCCAGCAAAAGCTGGATGAGAAAGCTGCCGGTGGCGGCCCCCTTGAGAAAAGCCAGGGCAAACAGTGCCGGCAGCCCGAAGGTGCACAGCCCCATCAGAAGGACGGCGGTGAACAGCACAAAGAGGGATAAAAACCGGGTGCCGAACAATAGCGGGAACTGATCTTCCCGGCACAAGGAGAGGATGTTTTCGTAATAGTATTGCAGATAGACCAGAGGACCGCTGCTGAGTTTTTGACAGAGCAGACTGCCCCAGACCTCCCCGGCCAGATAGCTGCCGGCAAAGGCCAGCAGCCAGAGCAGGCTGACATCCCGGCTGGACGCGGTGGGGATGCGGGGCGCTTCCGGCTTGGCAATCGGAGCGCTGCGGGGCATGACGGGCGTATGTTTTTGTTGATAGGTCCACAAGGTTGTCCCCTCCTGTATGGAAAATAGATGGCTTTCCCCCTTGCGGGAAAAGCCATCGGTGGCCGGAGTTTCAGGGCCGTCTGGGCTTTTTGGGCGCGCTGTTCCGGTAGTTGGCAAACAGCCCGCCCAGCAGGCCGCTGGTGAGCAGCGCGGCAGCCCGGAGCGCGGTAAGGCTGGTAAACTGTGGCTCGCCTTCCATAAGAGCTGCCGCAAGGAACAGTCCGAACAGTACCGTGCCCACACAGAGGCCGGCCAGAGCGCCGGAAAACTTGTAAGTCCGGGTAAGAAGCAGGCTGATCAAAAAGGCGCCTGCGCAGACACTGGCAGTGGAAAAGGGCACCGCCATATATAAAGGAAGATTCGTCCTGCTGAGAAGGCAGGCGAACAGAAAAAAGCAAAGGCCGGTGGCGGCCAGGCCGAAAAGGACACACAAACATCCCGGAAGCCAGGAGCGTGCGGACGGCTTGCTGTGCTGTTTGCGCTGTTTTTGGTATTCCATAATCAAAACACCCCCTGCATAACATAAAGTATGCGGGGGGTGTTTGCTTTATGCCTTTGAGGCGTGGTTTAAACAAAAACGGCAAGGGCCTAAAACAGCCCCTGCCGGAAAAATCATCTTATTTCTTTTCGGGCACATCCAGGTTCAGCTTGTCCACAGCCTGGATAGCGGTGCGCAGGAAACGGATGCGAACACGGTCGCTGCCGGTTTCCAGCACGAAGGTCTCGTCCTTAATGGCGACCACGCGGCCGATCACGCCGCCGATGGTGGTCACTTCATCCCCGATTTCCAGGGCGTTCCGCATTTCGGTGTCTTTTTTCTGCTGCTTCTTCTGAGGGCGCCAAATCAAAAAGTACATCAGCGCAAACATCAGTACCATTGTGATGAGCAGGCTCATTGTCTGGTCCATTATAGGATAATCTCCTTTATCAAAGTATTTTGGTACGCAAGAAAGATTATAGCAAATCTTGCCGGGTCATGCAAGGGAAAAGGGCCGTATGGCAGATAAAATGCCAAACTTTCACCATCTTTTTGCCCTTTGCCGGCAAAAGGTCAGATGCGGGTATCCAGCAGCTGCACATAATGGTCATGGAACTGCCCAAAGGTGCCGGCATCCAGTTCCTGGCGAATCCGTTCCATCAGGTGATTGTAGAAATAGAGGTTGTGCATGACGGCCAGCCGCATGCCCAGCATTTCGTCTGCCTTGAAAAGATGGCGGATATAGGCACGGGAGAAATTCTTGCAGACGGGGCAATCACACTCCGGATCAATGGGAGATTCGTCCCGCTCGTATTTGGCGTTCTTGATATTGATGATGCCGTTCCAGGTGTTCAGATGCCCGTGCCGGGCGTTGCGGCTGGGCATCACGCAGTCGAACAGGTCCACCCCGCGGTATACGGCTTCCAGAATGTTGCCGGGGGTGCCCACCCCCATCAGATAGCGGATCTTTTCCCGGGGCATATGGGGCTCCACCGCCGAGATGATCTGATACATCACAGGGGCAGGCTCGCCTACCGCCAGACCGCCGATGGCATAGCCGTCCAGATCCAGCTGAGCGATCTCTTTCATATGCTCCACCCGCAGGTCCTCAAAGGTGCAGCCCTGGTTGATGCCGAAGAGCAGCTGATCCGGGTTGACCGCTTTCCCCTCCGATTTCAGCCGGGCCATTTCGGCCTTGCAGCGCCGCAGCCACCGGGTGGTTCTGGCGCAGCTGTCCTTGGAATAGGAATAAGGGGCGGGGTTTTCCACGCATTCGTCAAAAGCCATGGCGATGGTGGAGCCAAGGTTGGCCTGGATCTGCATGCTTTCTTCCGGGCCCATAAAGATCCGGTGCCCGTCCAGGTGGGAACTGAAAGCTACGCCCTCCTCGGTGATCTTGCGAAGCTTGGCCAGGCTGAATACCTGGAAGCCGCCGCTGTCGGTGAGAATGGGGCCCTGCCAGCGGGTAAACTTGTGCAGCCCGCCCAGATCGGCCACCAGCTTGTCACCAGGGCGCAGATGGAGATGGTAGGTATTGCAGAGCATGACCTGGCAGCGGATATCTTTCAGATCAAAGGCGGAAAGCCCGCCCTTGATGGCGCCGGCGGTGGCCACATTCATAAAAGCGGGGGTCTGGACCGTGCCGTGGACCGTCTCAAACGCGCCCCGGCGGGCGCTGCCCTCTTGCTTCAGCAGTTTGTATGCCATAAAACGGGGTTCCTTTCTGTTTAGATGATCAGCATGGCGTCGCCAAAGCTGAAGAAACGATATTTTTCCTGTACTGCGATCTTGTAGGCTTCCATGGTATGCTCATACCCGCAGAAGGCGCTGACCAGCATGATCAGGGTGCTTTCGGGCAGATGGAAGTTGGTGATGAGCCCGTCGATGCAGCGGAATTCACAGCCGGGATACAGGAAAATATCCGTATCACCGCTGCAAGCCCGAATCTCGCCGTATTTTTTGGCCACGGATTCCAGGGTGCGGCAGCTGGTGGTACCCACGCTGATGACACGATGCCCCTCGGCCTTGGCCTGGCGGATCAGCTGGGCAGTCTCCTCGCTGACGCTGTACCACTCGGAGTGCATCACGTGATCGGCGATGTTCTCCTCTTTTACCGGCCGGAAGGTGCCCAGCCCCACATGCAGGGTGACTTCGGCAATGCGGATGCCAAGACCCCGCAGGGTATCCATCAGCTCCGGGGTGAAATGCAGTCCGGCGGTGGGGGCGGCGGCGCTGCCCAGCTCCTTGGCATAGACGGTTTGGTACTGGCTTTGATCTTCCAGCTGTTTGGTAATGTAGGGAGGCAGAGGCATTTTGCCAAAGCTGTCCAGCTTTTCATACAGGGTCTCGGTATCGTAGAAGAAGGTTACCAGCTTGTTGCCGTCCTCTTCGGTCTGCTCGATCTGGGCGGTCAGGGTGCCGTCCCCAAAAGTGAGCCGGGTGCCGGGCTGCAGCCGCTTGCCGGGTTTGGCCAAGCACTCCCAGGTATCCCCTTTCACCTGCCGCAGCAGCAAAACCTCGCACACTGCCCCGGTGGGTACTTTCTGGCCAATCAGGCGGGCCGGCAGCACCTTGGAATTGTTGACCACCAGGAGATCTCCCGGCTGGAGCAACTGAGGAAGATCATGAAAAATACGATGTTCCACCTGGCCGGTACGCCGGTCCAGGCACATCAGGCGGGCTGAATCCCGGGGGTCGGCGGGTTCCTGAGCGATCAGTTCTTTGGGAAGGTCGAACCAAAAATCTTTTTTCAGCATCTGCAAAGTTTTCCCTTTCTGCCGTTGACAAGGGCAAAAGTGAATGTTATAGTTAAAACGAATACAGAGGTGCGATGGGCATCAGTAACATTCTGCGGCTGCCAGGCTGTCAAGTGGGATGCGAAAGGGCAAGTCGCCGAAGGCGATGTTCGGCAAGCATTCGCCTGGTTTCAATGCTGAACAAGATTGAGACTGTCACGCAGAATGTGTGGAGTGCTGTGTTCAACTCATGCAATATCTAATTATATTGCATCTCTTGCCGGTTTTCAAGCCGGTATTTTTTTTACCGTTTTTGCAGATTAAGCGCTCAAAAGAGCGGTGCGGAAAGGATCTTGAGTATCATGAAAGAGTTCAAAGTCGGTGTTGTAGGCGCTACGGGTATGGTTGGCCAGCGGTTTGTGACCCTGCTGGAAAATCACCCCTGGTTCCATCTGACGGCGGTGGCCGCTTCCGGCCGCAGCGCAGGCAAAACCTATGAGGAGGCTGTGGGTTCCCGCTGGGTCATGGCTACCCCCATGCCCGAGGCCGTGAAAAAGATGGTGGTGCTGGATGCCTCTCATGTGGAGGAGATGGCTTCTCAGGTGGATTTCATCTTCTGCGCAGTCAATATGAAGAAGGATGAGATCCGTGCCCTGGAAGAGGCCTATGCCAAGGCCGAGTGCCCGGTGGTTTCCAACAACAGCGCGCATCGGGGCACCCGGGACGTGCCCATGGTGATCCCCGAGATCAATGCGGAGCATGTGGAGATCATTCCGGCTCAGCGCCGCCGCCTGGGCACCAAGCGCGGCTTTATTGCCGTGAAGCCCAACTGCTCGCTGCAGACCTATGTGCCGGCCCTGGCTCCTCTGAAGGAAGAGTTCGGCCTCAAGCAGATCCTGGCCTGCACCTACCAGGCCATTTCGGGGGCCGGCAAGACCTTCGAGCGCTGGCCCGAGATGGTGGACAATGTGATCCCCTATATCGGCGGCGAGGAAGAAAAGAGCGAGCAGGAGCCCTTGAAGATCTGGGGCCATATCGAGGGTGGGGAGATCGTTCCCACCGATAAGCCCAACATCACCGCCCAGTGCCTGCGGGTGGCTGTGTCCGACGGCCATATGGCGGCGGTGTACGCTTCTTTTGACAAGAAGCCCACCATGGAGCAGATGAAGGAAGCCTGGGCCAATTTTGAGGGCCCTGCCCAGAAGCTGAAGCTGCCCAGTGCCCCCGAGCACTTCCTCCACTACTTTGAGGAGGAAGACCGGCCCCAGCCTCGTCTGGACCGGAACCTGGGCAACGGCATGGCAGTAGGCATCGGCCGTCTGCGCCCCGACACCCAGTATGACTACAAATTCGTATGCCTTTCCCACAACACCCTGAGAGGAGCTGCCGGCGGCGCAGTGCTGCTGGCTGAGCTGCTGGCGGTCAAGGGCTATTTGGACTGAACCGCCCGGCGCTTACATATTTATAAGGAATAGGATACACGGCAAGAAGGAGGGTTTCCTGTGAAGAAGACTGTTTTTACCGGCGCAGGCGTTGCCCTGATCACCCCCATGAAGGAAGACGGCAGCATCAATTTTGAGGAGTTGGGCCGGATTCTGGACGCCCAGATCGAGGGCGGCACCGACGCCGTCATCATCTGCGGCACTACCGGCGAGCCGGCCACCATGCCCGATGAGGAGCATCTGTCCTGTATTGAATACGCGGTGCAGCATGTGAACCACCGCATCCCGGTGATTGCAGGCACCGGTTCCAACGATACCCGTCACGGCTGCGAGCTGAGCCGCAAGGCCGCCGATCTGGGCGCCGACGCCCTGCTGTTGGTGACCCCGTATTATAACAAGACCACCCGGGAAGGGCTGGTGCAGCATTTTAAGGCCATTACCGAGTCGGCCGGCCTGCCCTGCATCGTGTACAACGTGCCCAGCCGTACCGGCATGAACATTGACCCGGAGACTGCCTATGAGCTGGCCAAGAATCCGCTGATCTGCGGCATCAAGGAAGCCAGCGGCAACATCAGCCAGATCGCAAAGACCGTGGCCCTGTGCGGCGACGAGCTGCCCCTCTATTCCGGCAATGATGACCAGATCGTTCCCCTGCTGGCCTTGGGCGGCAAGGGCGTGATCTCGGTGCTTTCCAACGTGGCGCCCCGGCAGACCCATGATATCTGCCGGCTGTGGTTTGAGGGCAAGACTCAGGAGAGCGCGGCCCTGCAGCTGGAGCTGCTGAGCTTGGCCAACAGCCTGTTCTGCGAGGTGAACCCCATCCCCGTCAAGTACGCCATGAATCTGCTGGGCTTCAAGGCGGGCCATTGCCGTCTGCCCCTGGTAGACCCCACCCCCGCCCATCAGGAGCTGATCCGCAAGGAAATGGAAAAGGCCGGCCTGATCTGAAACAATGAGAGCCCTTTGGGCGAAAAGGAATAATAAGATGACGGATATTATCATTCAAGGAATCAACGGCCGGATGGGCCGGGTGCTGTGCGAGCTGATCGCCGGCCGGCAGGACTGCCGGGTAGTGGCAGGCGTGGATATCTGCCCGGGCAGCGGCGATATCCCGGTGTTTTCCAGCTTTGAGGAAGTGAACATCCCGGCGGATGTGCTGATCGACTTTTCGTCGGCGGCAGCCACGGACAAGGCGGTGGATTACTGTGTTGCCCATGGCCTGCCCTGCGTGATCTGCACCACCGGCCTGAGCGAAGAAACCCTGCAGAAGCTGGAAGAAGCCTCTAAAAAGGTGGCGGTGTTCCGCAGCGCCAATATGTCCCTGGGTGTAAACTTGCTGATCGAGCTGGCTAAAAAAGCAGTGGATCTGCTGGGGTTGGATTATGACATTGAGATTGTGGAGCGGCACCACCACAACAAGCTGGACGCCCCCAGCGGCACGGCGCTGATGATTGCCGATGAGCTGAACAAGGAGGCCGGCGGCATCTATCACTATGTGTACGACCGCCATGAGGTGCGCCAGAAGCGGGACCCCCACGAGATCGGTCTTTCGGCAATTCGGGGCGGTTCCATCGTGGGCGACCATGATATCCTGTTCTGCGGGCCGGACGAGGTGATCACCCTCTCCCACAGCGCTTATTCCCGCACAGTGTTTGCCAACGGAGCGGTGAATGCCGCAGTGTTCCTGGCAGGCAAGGGGCCCGGACATTACACCATGGATGACTTGCTGAAAGAGAAGGTCTGAGATGAACCGGCGGAAAGTGACGGCGCTCTGCCTGGCGGTGCTGATGTTGGCCGGCTGTTCCGGCAAGGAAAGCCAGCAGGCCAATGCGGAGACGGAATCTTCGGTTTCCCAGAGTGTCTCCCCTACCCCCACTCCCGAGCCCGAACCGGAAGTATATCAGGTGAGCTTTTCTGCCACCGGGGATAATCTGATCCACGATGTGCTGTACCGGCAGGCCCAGCGCAGAGCAGGCGGCAGCGGGTATGATTTTTCCTTCTGCTACGACAATCTGCGGGAATTTTACGGGGGATATGATCTGAACTGGATCAACCAGGAAACTCTGGTCACCGATACATTGGAGCCTTCCAGCTATCCCTGCTTTTCCACCCCGGGCCAGATGGGGCGGGATCTGTATGATCTGGGGATGCGGGCGTTCAGCCTTTCCAACAACCACACCTATGACCAGGGAGCCCGCGGCATTGCGGATACCCTGGCTTACTGGAATGGCATGCCGGAGGATGTGACTTTCAGCGGCCTGTATAACGAGGAGATGGAAAATGAGGGCGTGGTCCTGCGCCAGCAGGACGGCATTACCTTTGCCTTCCTTTCCTATACCGAGTATACCAACGGCATCCCCACCCCTTCCAGCGCCGAAGCCCATGTGATCTACACCAGTGAGACCGAGCGAATCCAGAGCCAGGTGGAATTGGCTGCCGAGCTCTCGGATTTTGTAATCGTCAGCTGCCATTGGGGCGTGGAGGACAGCCACCAGATCACCAATGGACAGCGGCAGCTGGCTCAGCAGCTGGCTGATTGGGGCGCTGATTTGATCATCGGTACCCATCCCCATGTGATTCAGGATGCCCAGTGGCTGACCGCCCAGGATGGCAGGCAGGCTTTTGTGGCCTATTCCCTGGGAAATTCTCTCAGTGCCCAGGCCCGCCCCGATGAGATGGTGGGGCTGATCCTGACCGTGAAGTTCGAAAAGACCCTGCGGCCGGATGACTCCCAGACGTTGGGAATGAGCGAGCCCAAGCTGGTACCCCTGGTGAACCACTATGATGCGGGATATTCCAATATCCGGCTGTATCTGTTGGAGGATTACCCGGAGGATCTGGCAAGGCAGCATGGGATCCGGGCCAATTACCCGGAATTTGACCGGACTTATATTCAGAATCTGTTGACGGAAAACGTACAGGCGGAATTTTTGCAGGCTGCCTGAAGCATCTAAAATAAAAAGGCCGTTCCCTTTTGGGAACGGCCTTTTTGCTTTTACTTTTCGCTTTTACAGGATTACCTTGTGGTAAACTTTTTTGCCCTTTTTGAGGATGACACCCTCCCGCAGGAGATCCTCGCCCAGGTAGAGAGCGGTATCGGTAACCTTTTCGCCATTCAGCATCACGCCGCCCTGCTGGATCAGCTGGCGGGCTTCCCGCTTGCTGGGCACAAGGCCGGTCTTGAGCATCAGGTCCAGCAGACCGATCTTGCCGTCGGTCAGGTCGGCATCGGCCAGCTGGGTGGTAGGCATATGCTCGGTGTCTGCCTGGCCTCCAAACAGGGCCCGGGCAGCGGCCTGAGCTTTCTCTGCCTCTTCCTTGCCGTGCACCAGGCTGGTGAGCTCGTAAGCCAGAATCTCCTTGGCCTTATTCAGCTCCTCCCCTTTCCAGGTGTCCATTTCATCGATCTGTTCCAGAGGCAGGAAGGTGAGCATCCGGATGCACTTGAGTACGTCCGCATCCCCCACGTTCCGCCAGTACTGGTAGAATTCGAAGGGAGAGGTCTTGTTGGGATCCAACCAGACCGCGCCGGACTGGGTCTTGCCCATCTTTTTGCCCTCGCTGTTCAAAAGCAGGGTGATGGTCATGGCGTAGGCATCCTTGCCCAGCTTTTTGCGGATCAGCTCGGTGCCGCCCAGCATGTTGGACCACTGATCATCGCCGCCGAACTGCATGTTGCAGCCGTAATGCTGGAACAGATGATAGAAGTCATAGCTCTGCATGATCATGTAGTTGAATTCCAGGAAGGACAGGCCCTTTTCCATCCGCTGCTTGTAGCATTCGGCCCGCAGCATGTTGTTGACCGAGAAGCAGGCGCCCACCTCCCGCAGAAGCTCCACATAGTTCAGCTTCAGCAGCCAGTCGGCATTGTTGACCATGATGGCCTTGCCATCCCCAAATTCAATAAAGCGTTCCATCTGCTTTTTGAAGCAGTCGCAGTTGTGCTGGATGGTCTCCGGGGTCATCATGGAGCGCATATCGGTACGGCCGGAAGGGTCGCCCACATAGCCGGTACCGCCGCCGATGAGCACCACCGGCCGGTTGCCGGCCATCTGCAGCCGCTTCATCAGGCAAAGGGCCATGAAGTGGCCCACATGCAGGCTATCAGCAGTGGGGTCAAAGCCGATATAGAAGGTGGCCTTGCCCTGGTTGATGAGATTCCGGATCTCCTGTTCGTCGGTAACCTGGGCAATCAGCCCGCGGGCTACCAGCTCGTCGTAAATGGTCATGGTTTTACCTCCCTGTGTTGTGCGGCAAAAGGCAACAAAAAGCCCTCTGCCAAATGTCTTTGGCAGAGGGCGAAAAAATCGCGGTACCACCTCTGTTCACTTCACCCTCACGGATGAAGCCTTACAAGTGCGCTATACACTCTGGCGCTGTAACGTGCGCTGTACGGCTCAGCCTACCGGCCCGAAAGGGCGTTCAGCCTGCTGCTCAGAGATGTATTCGCCTGCCCATCCGCTCCCCTTTTCAGCACCCAGGGGCTCTCTGCGCCGGAGGCGGGCAGGTTACTGGTTCTCGTCTTTGCATTTAATAAAACAAATTATACCTGCCCCTTCCGACAAAGTCAAGCCCCGCCCTGATGGAGCATCTCCCGGGCGTTGGCCAGGCTCAGTTCGGTGACATTGTCGCCCGAGATGATGCGGGCCAGGGCCTGGATGCGGCCTTCCTCATCCAGGGGGTGAATCTCGGTATAGGTCTTCTGGTTGGTCACGTTCTTGCGAATCAGAAGGTGATGGTCGGCCAGGGCGGCAATCTGGGCAGTGTGGGTGATGCAGAGCACCTGCCTGTCCCGGGCGGTCTCCTTCAGTTTGAGGCCAATCTTGCCGGCGGCAGAGCCGGAAACACCGGTATCGATCTCGTCATAGATGATGGTGGGAATATCGTCCCGCTCGGCTAGGGCGCTTTTCAGGGCCAGCATGATACGGGAGAGTTCGCCTCCCGAGGCAATTTTGGCCAGGGGCTTGGGCTCTTCCCCCGGGTTGGCCGAGATATAAAACTCAATGGTATCCTGGCCGGAAGAAGCCAGCGGCCCACGGGTATGCTGGAGTGCAAAACGAATGCCCGGCATATTCAGAAAACGCAGTTCTTCGCTGAGGCGTTTGTTCAGAACCTCAAAAGCCTGCAGGCGGGTCTGGGTCAGGGCGTTTGCCAGTTCCCGGGCTTTCTGATACAGGCGGCGTTTTTCCGCTTCCAGCTTTTCTAATTCCTCGGCGGAACTTTCCATGGTATCCAGCTCCCGGCGATCCTTTTCCAGCCGTGCCAGAATGGCGGGAATATCATCCCCGTATTTCTGGCGCAGCCGGTACAGGATATCCAGCCGTTCTTCGATCTGATCCAGCTCCTCAGGATTATAGTGGTATTCCTCGTCGGCATCACTCAGCCAGGAGGCAAGTTCCTGGGCAGAATAATACAAATCGCTGATTTTTTCCAGGGCCGGTTCCAGCCGGTCATCCAATCGGGCGGCTTCCTGAATCTGATTCATGGCACCGCCCAAAAGGTCGGTGGCACCGGGCTCATCATCCGCACCGGCCAGAGCCTGACGGGCGCCCATCAGGCAGCGGGCAATATTCTGGGCGTGGGCCGCAACCTTTTTGCGGGCAGCCAGCGCTTCCTCCTCCCCTGCCTTCAGATCGGCGGCCTCGATTTCGTTAATCTCATAGCGCAGCAGTTCCAGGCGGCGCTGGCGCTCGGATTCATCCATCTGCAGGGCATCTGCCTGGCGCTTTACGGCGATAAGCTGCCGGTACGCCTCATAATAGGCGGCTTTGCTTGCTTCGTTGCGGGCGAAGCTGTCCAGAATCTGGAGATGCCGGGCAGGGTTGGTCAGGTTCTGACTATCGTGCTGGCCGTGGATATTCACCAGCCCGGCGCAAATCTCCCGCACCGCCGAGGCAGTGGCGGGCATGCCGTTGATCCGGCAGCTGCTTTTGCCCTCCCGGCTGATTTCCCGGTACAAAAGCAGGTCCTCCCCTGCTTCGTATCCCGCCTGGCTCAGCAATTCCTGTACCTGATGGGGCACCCTCTCAAAGGTGGCCCAGATACAGGCTTTCTGCGCGCCGGTGCGCACCAGCTCCTTGGAGGCGCGATTGCCCAGGATCGCATTGATGGAATCAATCAGGATCGACTTGCCGGCGCCGGTTTCACCGGTGAGCACATTCAGCCCGCTGGCAAAATGGACGTCGGCCTTTTCGATCACCGCCACATTTTCGATTTTCAGATCGGAAAGCATCGCGTATACCCATCCTTTGCGGAGAAATTAGTGGTTGGAAACGTACAGCTTTAATTCTTTGCAGATCTGGCCGGCAGCTTCTTCGGTGCGCATCAGGATGAAAAAGGTATCATCACCGGAGAGAGTGCCCACCACATTGTCCCAATGCAGGGCATCGAAAACCTCGCAGGCGGCATTGGCCATGCCGGAAAAGCACTTGACCAGAACCACATGACCCGCATAATCCACATTTACCACCGATTCTTTGAAGATGGTCTCGAACCGGCTGGAGGGATGAGCCTTGGAACCGCCGCCGGTGTGAGAGACCACATAGCGGTAATTGCCGCCGCCGGTGGAGGCTTTGACCAGTCGGAGTTCCCGGATATCCCGGGAAACGGTGGCCTGGGTCACCTCGTAGCCCATCTTGCGCAGATGACGCAGCAGCTCTTCCTGCCGGTCGATGGGGTACTGCTCAATAAGCTGAAGAATTGCCTGATGGCGAGCACTTTTCATGTATATCACCGTCCATTGAGTTTTTCGTCGATCGCCTTGAATTGATCCGCAGGGTTAAAGGTAATCAGCTTTACAGTCTTGGGAGAGCGCCGAACCTCCACAATACAGCCGGCGGGCAGGCGTTTTTCATTGAAACCGTCGCTACAGATATATACCTCGTCCACCGAAGTGGAATGGATCTGCAGGGCCATCCGCCGCTGCCCCGCAAAAACCATGGGCGGGCTGTTCAGGCTGTGGGCGCAGATGGGGGTGGTGATGATGCCGCTGATGCTGGCATCCAGGATCGGCCCGCCTGCCGAAAGAGAATAGGCAGTGGAACCGGTGGGGGTGGAAAAGATCAGCCCGTCGCCCCGATAGTGATTGATCTTGACCCCGTCGCAGAACAGGGTGAAATCCATGGTGGTTTTGCGGGCACCCAGATAGATGACGATGTCGTTGAGAGCGGTGAAGGTCATATCCGCAAAACCGGGAACGCAGGCATCCAGCAGCATGCGCTGATCCAGCTTGTAGTCCCCTGCCGCCACCGCTTCCATCTTTTGGGGGATCTCCTCCAGCTCACAGGTGGCCAGAAAACCGGTGCGGCCCAGGTTGATGCCCAGCAGGGGCTTGCCGTATTCCACGCCGGCCCGGGCCGTGTGCAGGATGGTACCGTCGCCGCCCACCGTGATCACCGCGTCGGCCAATTGGAAGGCCTCCGGTTCTTCCAGATACAGGGCAGAGGGCAGGGATTCCAGATCCCGCAGGGGGGCGGGAAAAATCACGGTCACACCCCGGGCCTGCAGCAGTTTGGCCGCCATAATGGCGATAGAAACTGCCTGTTCCTTTTTCTGATACGGGATAAAATACACATGCATGGCGTCAATTCTCCGCGTTTTGCAAATCGGCTGTTCAGACAGGGGCTTTGTCCAGGGCTTGGTGGGCCGCCTGGGCTACGGCCTCGGCGCCGGAGAGATCAAAAACCGGATAAGAGGCCGGTTCTTTCTGGACGAACATCAGGAATTCAATATTCCCTTCCGGCCCTTTGACCGGCGAAAAATCCAGGCCGCAGACGGAAAAACCGTTGGCCATGGCGTATCCGGCAGCATTTTGGATTACTTCCAGATGGGTGGAAATTTCCCGCACAACGCCTTTTTTGCCAACCTTTTCCCGGCCCGCCTCAAACTGGGGCTTGACCAGACAGACCCCGCAGGCCCCCGGCAGGCAGATCTGAGCCGCCACCGGGAAGATATGCTTGAGGGAGATGAAGGAAACATCCACACTGAAAAATTCAATGGAATCGGCCAGGTCATCGGGGGTCACATGGCGGATATTGGTCCGTTCCATATTCACTACCCGATCGTCGGTGCGAAGCTTCCAGGCCAGCTGGCCATAACCCACGTCCACCGCATAGACCTTGCGGGCTCCGTTCTGGAGCATACAGTCGGTGAAGCCGCCGGTAGAAGCGCCGATATCCATGCAGATCTTGCCATCAGGCGATACGGGAAACACCTGCATGGCCTTTTCCAGCTTAAGGCCGCCCCGGCTCACATAACCAATGTCGTGGCCGCGGACCTCCACCTTGGCACCCTCAGGCACCAGGTCGCCGGCCTTGTCCGCCTTCTGCTCATTGATAAAAACAATGCCGGACATGATCAGGGCCTTGGCCCGTTCCCGGCTTTGCGCAAAGCCGTTCTGGCAGAGATACTGATCCAAACGGGTTTTCAAAGCTGCACCCCTTTCACTATATCGGCAAGGCTGGCGGCATCCAGATGCAGGCAGCGGCGAATTTCAGGCACGGTGGCGTGAGGCAGAACGTTTACCTCCACGGCCTGGTGGAGATAGCGGCCCTTCCAGCCTTTTTCCAAAAGGGCTGCGGCCAGCTTTTCGCCGATGCCGCCGCTGCGAATGCCCTCTTCGGCAAAGAGGACACAGTCATAACGGCCCAGCTGTTCCAAAAGCTCTTGGTCCAGGGGATAGATCTGTACCATTTTGAACAGGTCACAGAGAATCCCCTCTTCCTTGAGTTTGGCGCAGGCGTCGATGGCCTCGGCGGTGAGAGCCCCGTAGGTGACCAGGGCAATCCTGCTGGAAGGGTCGGCAGTCAGCGGATCCCAGGGGGCGCCGCTGCAGCCCAGATCTTTCAGGCGGGGGTCTTCCCCGCCCCGGGCGTACCGAATGGCGCAGGGGCCGGTATATTCCTTGACAAGACGCCGCAGCCAGAACCGGAGTTCCTGATAGTTGGAGGGGGAAATCACCGGGATGCCAATCTGGGACAGGAAAGCAGCGTCATAAATCCCCTGATGGGTTTCCCCATCTGCGGGTACAAAACCGGCCCGGTCAATGGCAAAGACCACATTCAGATCCATGAGCTTTACGTCGTGGATGATCTGGTCATAGGAGCGCTGAAGGAAGGTGGAATAAAGCCCCACTACCGGTTTGAGCCCCTGGCTGGCCAGGCCCGCCGCAAAGGTGACGGCGTGCTGCTCGGCCATGCCTACATCAAAAAAGCGTTCGGGGAAGGTGTGGTAGAAAAACTGCAGGCCGGTGCCGTATTTCATGGCTGCAGTAATGGCGCAGATGCGGCGGTCTTCCTTGCCCAGCTCCACCAATGTCTGGCCGAATTCGGTGGAGAAAGAGGCTTTGGGGGAGACTTCCGGGTTGGTGATATGATCCAGGTCAAAGGCAGAGACTCCATGGAACTCGCCGGGGTTTTCCTCTGCGGGCTTAAAGCCTTTCCCCTTTACAGTCACTGCGTGGATGAACAGAGGGGCAGTCTGTTCCTGAATATTCCGGAACAGGGAGACCAGGGCCTGCACGTCGTGGCCGTCCACCGGGCCAATGTACTGGAAGCCCATCTCCTCGAACATGGTGGAGTGGTAGATGGTTCGCCGCAGCAGCATTTTGGGGAACTGGATCATTTCCACCAGGCGGGTGCCCAGCAAAGGAATGGAATCCAGGGCGCTGCTGACGCTTTCCTTGGCACGGAAATAGCCGGGATTGGTGCGCAGCACGGTCAGGTGCCGGGCAATGGTTCCCACGTTCTTGGAGATGGACATCTTGTTGTCATTGAGGATGACAATCAGATTATCCAGGGTATCAATATTGTTCATGCCCTCGTATACCATGCCGCCGGTATAGGCACCGTCGCCGATGATGGCAATGACCTTGCCCGGCTCATGCTTGAGCTTTTTGGCCCGGGCGATGCCGATGGCGGTAGAGAGGGCGGTATTGCCGTGGCCGGCAATAAAAGCGTCATGGCAGCTCTCCCGGGGAGAAGGAAAGCCGGAAAGACCTTCCAGCATGCGCAGCTGGGCAAAACCCTCCCGGCGGCCGGTGAGGATCTTGTGGGTATAGCACTGGTGGCCCACATCGAACAGGATCTTATCCACCGGGGTACTGAACACCCGGTGAAGGGCCACGGTGAGCTCGATCACACCCAGGTTGGAGGAAAGATGTCCTCCGGTTTTGGAGACGCTTTCAATCAAAAAGGAACGGATCTCCTCGCACAGAGCCGGAAGCTGATTGACCGGCAGATTTTTCAGATCCTGCGGCGAAGAGATCGTATCCAGCAAAGATGTATCCATGATTTCGATCTTCCCTTTTTCTGCTTTTTCTTACACGATGGGGACAGCGAACCCAATCACCGTGCCCAGCACAGCGCCGCTCAGTACCTCAAAGGGAGTATGCCCCACCATTTCCTTGAGCTTTTTGTCGGCCAGGAAGGGCATGTTTTCCGCGCCGCTCTCCATCCAGGTGGTGAGCAGGCGGTTCAGGACCTTGGCCTGCTCCCCTGTCTCACGGCGCACACCCATGGCGTCATACATGACAATGATGGCCAGTACCGCAGCCACCGCGAAAACCGGAGAATGTACGCCCACATACCGGCCGCAGGCGACCGTCATGGCGCAGACGGTAGAGGAATGGGAACTGGGCATTCCGCCGGCGCCCCACAGCCGCTCCGGGTCAAAGCGTCCGATCAGGATGACATCGATGAGAGTTTTCAGCACCTGGGCCACACACCAGCCGGTGATGGAAACGCTGAGGATATAGTTCCAGCTGAAAATCGATTCAAAGACTTCCAAAAGGGCACCCCCTTTTTCCGAAATTTATTTCTTCCGCTCGATGAGCTTTTGTGCCATGGTGAGCAGGAATTCCGCCCGCTCGCCGTAACCCTGCAGGGCCGCACAGGCCTGGTCATTTACCTTTCGGGCATATTCCATGGCGCCCTGCACCCCATACAGGGTGACAAAGGTAGTCTTGCCCTGCTGGGCATCGCTGCCGATGGGCTTGCCCAGTTCTTCCTGGGTGGCGGTCACGTCCAGCACATCGTCCACGATCTGGAACACAAGCCCCAGGCCGTAGCCATAGGTTTTGAGGGCTGCCTTGTCCTCTTCCGTTGCCCCGGCCGCCGCGGCGCCCATCTGAAGGGCTGCCTCGATCAGCGCGCCGGTTTTGTGGCGATGCACCTGCAGCAATTGGGCTTCGGTGGCACTCTGAGCTTCATATTTTAAATCCAGTTCCTGGCCCAGGATCATGCCGCTCAGGCCCGCCCCGCCGGCCAGCAGCCGTACAGCCTGGGCCTGCACCTGGGGGCTGAAAGGGGCATTGGCCGCCGCTTCCAGGGCTTCGGTGAGCAGTGCGTCCCCTGCCAATAGAGCGGTGGCCTCATCAAAAGCCTTGTGGCAGGAAAGCCGGCCACGGCGGTAATCGTCATTATCCATACAAGGCAGGTCATCGTGAATCAGGCTGTAGCAGTGCAGCATCTCCACGGCCGCCGAAAAATCCGCGGCAGGTTCCGGGTCGCCGCCCAGCATCTCACAGGCTGCCTGCACCAGGATGGCACGCACCCGCTTGCCGCCGCCGAACAGGCTGTACCGGGCAGCCCGGGCCGTCAGGCTGGTTTCGGGCAGATATCGGTCGCACAGCAGGGTCAGACGATCCTCGGTGCGGCGGAGATATTCCTCATACTTCTTCTGGTACTCCATTCTCCTTCACTTCCCCTTCTGCGCCGCCAAGTTTGGCGCTGATCTCTTCCACCTGTACCCGGGCCTTTTCCAGCGAGCCTTCGCAGTACTCGATCAGGGCGGCGGCTTCCGTATAGGCTTTCAGGGCATCGGCCAAGGGAGTGGCCGGGTCATTGAGAATCGCCAGAGCCTGATTCAGGCGTTCCATGCCCTCTTCAAAACTTTTGGGGTTTTTCATCTGCTATTTTCCTTTCGGCTCACCGATTCCACCCGACAGCGGGCGCGGTAAGCGTCATCTTCCAGGATCAGCTGCTGCCCGGCCTGGGTTTCTTTCAGCCGCAGCAGTTTCCCGTCCTCGCTTTTGGCCATCAGATATCCCCGGGCCAGGGTGTTCATGGGGTCCAGGGCATGGGCCAGGGCAGCTTTCTGCCCCAGAAGCTCTTCTTTTGCCCGGATCAGCCGGGCCAGAGCCTCCCCGGCAGCCTGAGCCTGCTGCCGGAGGGTAAACTGCCGCTGCGGCAGCAAAAGGCTGCCGGACTGCAGCAGTTCCCTGCGAGCCTCATGAAATTCATTATACCACAGTTCCAGCCGGCGTTGCATATTTTCATGAATATTTTCCTGGATCCTGTATATTTCCGCCTCAGCTTCCCGGCGGTCCGGGCAGAGCAATTCAGCGGCGGCAGAGGGGGTGGGAGCACGCAGGTCCGCCACAAAATCCAGAATGGTATAGTCGATCTCGTGGCCTACCGCGCTTACCACAGGGGTACGGCAGGCACAAACTGCCCGGGCAATCTTTTCGCTGTTAAAGACCCAAAGATCCTCCCGGCTGCCGCCGCCCCGGGCTACCAGGATAACATCTGCTCGGCCGCTCCGGTCCAGGCTGCGCAGGGCCTGGGTAATCTGGTCGGCGGCTTCTTCCCCCTGCACATTTACCGGGCAGAGAAGGAACCGGCTTAAGGGCCAGCGCCGCTGAGAAACATGCAGGATATCCTGCAGGGCAGCCCCGCTTTTGGAGGTGACCAGCCCGATGCAGCGGGGCCGGCGGGGCACCGGTTTTTTCCGGGCTTCGTCAAACAGGCCTTCCTTGGCCAGCTTTTCCTTCAGCTGCTCAAAGGCCATCTGTACCGAACCCAGCCCTTCGGGGAAAATATCCTCGGCATAAAGCTGGAAACTGCCGGTCTGCTCATACAGGCTGACCCGGCAGCGCAGCACCACCCGCATCCCCTCCCGAGGCTCAAAGGCGAGCCGGGAGGCCCAGTTGCGGAACATAACCGCCTTTACGCTGGCTTGTCCGTCCCGCAGGGAAAAATACAGGTGGCCGCTTTTGTGGTGCACAAAATTGGCAATCTCGCCCCGCACGGCAATGTCGGTAAGGACCGGGTCCCGTTCCAATAGAGTCTTTGCATATCGGTTGAGGGCAGCTACGGTGATGATATCAGCCACGGTCAATCCCTCCCGCCAGGGCAGCCACTCCGATGGCGTTGTCGCTGGAGAACATGCCCGGCACAAAGTACACCTGGGGCAGACGGCGGCTGACATAGCCGGCAATCAGCTCGCTGCTCATCACGCCGCCTGCGCAGACCACCGGCAGCCCCGGATAGAGTTCCAGCGCGTTTTTGGACATACGGACCACCGTTTCGGCCACACAGAGCAGGCAGTATTTACAGACATAGGCAGGACTTTTGTCCTCTTTCAGCAGCCGGTCGCACTGGTTTTCCAGGCCGGAAAGACTGCAGGAAAGCCCCCGGACGCTCACCTTGGGGGCAATTCGCTCCGGGCATTGGGCCGCCAGAGCGGACACATCCGCCCCAGCCGGGAAGCCGAAACCCAGCCGAACGCCTACCCGGTCCACCGCCTGGCCGGCATACAGATCGGTGCTGCTGCCCAGTTCGGTGAGCCGGTCGATGCCCTGATACAGGATCAGGTCGGTGGTGCCGCCAGAAATATGGAAGACCAGGCATTCCCGGCCAAACAGTTCCCGCTCGCCCGTCGCCAGCAGGGCTGCCGCAATGTGACCCTGCTGGTGGGTGGTGCGCAGCAGGGGGAGATTCCGGGCTGCGGCAAAGGCGGACGCGGCGCTGACCCCTGCCAGAAAGCAGGGCATATAGGAACCCTCCACCGGCCGGGGACGGGCGGAAACGCCCACCCGCTCTACTCGGGTCAGGTCTGCCAGCTCTGCCAGCTCCTGCAGCATCTGGGGCAGAACAGAGGTGTGATGGAAAAGCGCTTCGCTCTGCCGCAGCCCCAGCTGGCCTTCCTTTACCGGCAGAAAGCGTTTTTTAGCGCAAACAACCTCTCTGGCTGCCGTATCAAAAACAGCCAGAGAGGTTGCATAGTTGCTGGTGTCGATCCCAAGCGTCCACATGGGCGATCACTCCTGAGAGGCCGCAGCCTCGGCATTGGGGAGTTCCCGGACGATGACGCCCAGAATGCCGTTGACAAACTGGTAATCCCCTTCGTCCCCGTATTCCTTGGCCAGCTCCACCGCTTCGTTGATGGCCACGCCGGTCAGCTTTTCTTCGCCATACAGAATCTCGCTCAGGGCGATGCGCAGGATGGTCAGGCTGACCCGGGGCAGGCGCTGCAGGGTCCAGCCCTTCAGATGAGAGGCGATTTTTTCATCGATCTCATCCTTGTGCAGGCTGAGCTGTTCCAGCAGAGAGCGGGCGAAATCGTCCAGCTCACAGTCTTCCAGATCAAAGGGGATTTCCCACCGGGCGCCTTCTTCGTTAAGGCCGAACGTGGAGGCAAAGGCTGCCTTGAAGGCATTGGCCCGTGCCGCGCGGCGCGATAATTTTTGACTCATGTTTCTCCGTCCGTTTGTAAAAATTTTTCCTGTACAAAGGCCCCTTGCACAAGGGGCCTTTTGCGGTTATTTGTCTTCGGCTGTTTCCTCTGCGGGGCTGCTGACGCCCACCACTACCACGTTCACCTTGGAAACCGTGACGCCCGCCATGTTCTGCACAGCGTTCTTGACGTTTTCCTGAACCTTGGAGCAGACGGCGGGGATCTTATGCCCGTACAGCACTACAATGCCCACCGTGATCTCGGCTACGCCCTCCTGCATGGAGACCGCGACGCTGCGGGCAAAACCGTTTCTGCCCAGAAGAGCTTTTACCTCCGGCGTCGCGCTGCGCACCTGCTGAACGCCCATTGCCTCAAGAGCGGCCAGTTTGGCGATCCTGGCCAGCACTGCCGTGGAAATGCGAAGGCTGCCGCCCACAAAATCTGTGTTTTCAACTTCCATAACTGGACCCTCCATTGAATTGGGATTGCCGCCGGGCCCAAAGCCTGTGGCCTGCAACAGCCGCGAGGCCAGACCCGGGCGGATACGCGCCTGCAAAAAGAAAGCGCGTATTGACGGGTACATTATACCATATTTCCGCCGGCGGCACAACCTGTTTCCTATTTGACTTCCACCACCGTGATATTCTGGGCGCTGACGCTGCACTTGCTCAGCACGATATCCCGGATCTGGGCTACCTGGTCGGCAGTGAGCCCGTCGCCCGAGGTCATCACCGTGATGTTTACGGTGCCATTGTCGATGAAAGCCACACAGTCCACAAAGCCCTTGGCCTTGATGAGATTTTCCACGTCGCTTTCCTGGGTGATGGCATCGATCTGCTGGGTCAGCTGCTGGGTCAGCTCCTCCTTTTCCTCATTGGAAAGGGAGGATTTTTTCAGGCTGCTCTGTAAGGTGTCCAGGGCTTCGTCCCGGGTTTTGGAACGGGTCAGCCGGGCATTTTCAAAAAAGTCGGAGCTGCTCTCGGAGCCAACACTCACCAGCTGGGCTTCTCCATAGGTCTTGTCGCCGGCCTGGCTGGTTTCGCTGGCATCGCTCTCCTCCCCGGCCCCGGCCTGGGTTTCCACCGCCAGCCCGTCCGTGACGATACCCGCCCCGGTGGGCTCGGCTTCCAGGGAGATCTCGGCATTTTTGGCATAGGCCCAGTTCAGGTAGACGGCGGCCCCCAAAGCCACCACCAGGGTCAGCATGGTCATTTTTTGATTTATCTTTTTCACTCGCATAAGAAAAGTCCTCCTCAATTGATTTTTGCGACGCTGATGCGGTTGGTTCCCAGATTCAGCAGGGCCGACACGGTTTCGGTGATCTTGCTTGCCACCCTGGCATCTTCCCCCCCTTCGCAAAGAATCGCCACGCCCCGAACAGTGGGCATATAGGTGGTTTCCAGCAGCGGGGCGCTCCCGCCGCCGGTATTGTAAAGGACGTGCTCGTTTTCGTAGTTCTGACGGCTGTCATCATATTTTTCGTCCGTGGCATATACATAGTTTTCGCTTTCTTCCAGCGTTACCATCACCAGCGTCTCCCCTGCCCCGTCCAGGCGGCTGATCAATGCCTCCAGATCCTTTTCCAATTCTTTTTCATAGGCCTGCCGGTCTATGGTCTGGCTCTGGTCGCTGGTCTGGGCTTCGGTGCCGCCCCCGGAAGGGAACAGGCCGGCCAGGGCCAGCATCAGCAGCCCGGCGGCCCCAATCAGGACGAGGCGAAAGGCGGATTTCTGGCGGGTCAGTTCTTCCCACAGTGTTTTCCAGTTTTTCATGGTTCCTCCCCGGTGGGCTGCACCTGGTAAGGTATGCCCTCTTCTTTCCAATACTCGGCAAAAAGCGCTTCAATGGCCCGGGCGTCCTGCCCGGGCTCCGGTTCCAGAATGAGCCGGAAGCTGCCTGAATCATCCTGTTCGCAGCGGGCCTGCGCCTCGAGCCCCTGCTCCTCCAGCAGCCCGGCGGCCCGGCTTTCTACCTCGCTTTCCAGCAGGGCAGTCACGTCTGCCGAAAAATCCATGGGCTGGGCCTGAGGACAGGAGGAATCCAGAAAGGCATAGATTTGATGCCAGGGTACATTTTGTGCAGCCGTAAAGGCGGATAATAAAATATATAGAACACAAAGCTGGTTTATGACTTTGCTGTAGTACCCTTTGGGCAGGATGCCCTGCAATACCCCGGCCAAAAGGCAGCTGAGGCAGACGGTAAGGGTTACGCTTCGGATCATGTGAAACCTCCCCCGCTCAACACCATCAAGGAAGTGGAAAGGACGATGAGCATAAAGAAAAATACTAGCAGCGCGGTGCATAGTTCAGCGGTCTGCCCCATGCCGGTGAGCATTTTGGCGCAGAAAGGATATTCCATGGCCTGGGCGGCGCTGGCACCCAGACCAAAGATCAGCCCGAAAAGCAGACATTCGATCAGCAGGGGCAGAAAACTTACCCCCACAAAGGCGATGGCGGCAAACCCCAGGCTGCTTTTCAGCACCCGCAGCCCCGCAAGCACGCTGCCAAGGGCGCTGGACGCCGTCTGCCCCACCAGCGGAATACCGCTGCCCAAAAGAAACTTGCCGGTCTGCATGGCAAGACTGTCGGCCGATTGGGTAAGCATGGTCTGCAGCCCCAGCACAGCCCCGAAAAGCATGGAGGACAGGCGGATGATCCACTTGATGGCCTTCAAAAGGATCTGACAGGCTTCCCCGATGCCGCCCATGCGGCAGACGCCGCTGGCAGTGGTCAGGGCCAGAAAGCTGCGCAGCAGGGGCAGCCCCACCTGTACGATCATCTGGGAAGTGAAAAAAGCCACGGACAGGAACATTCCGCTGTACACCGCTGCGGTGGCTGTCTGCCCGCAGCTCACCATCACCCCGGAAAAGACCGGCACAAAGCTGGCCAGATAATCGCTCCACAGGTTCAGCCGCTGGGAAATCTTGTCCATCAATTCCAGCAGGGGCGGGGCGCCCTGAAGAAAAAGACAGAGAAGAAGGATGGTTTCCAAAAGGGTGTTGCTGCCCTGCCCGGGCGCAAAGGTGTATGCCAGCGCCCCCAGCCCCATGGAAAGGATCAGCCCTGCCAGCAAAACGAAAGGCGCCCGGAACTGATCCCGCACCAATTCCCACAGATAGCCGGCGATCCCCTGCAGGCTCCAGGAAAAAGCCTCGTCGGAGGAAAATGGGCTTTGAGAAAGAAAATCCTGTACCGGCTCGGGGGCATCCAGTGCCATGGCGGCCGGCGCCAGGGTCAGCAGCAGTATGGTTACAAGCAAGAAAGAGATGCATTTTTTCATAGTCAACCCTGCAGCAAGGTAATAAGAGATTCGGTGAGGGTGCTGAAAAGAGGCAAAGCTTCCAATAGGATCAGGCAGCGCCCGGCCAATTCCACCGCCGAGCGAAGGGCCGCGTGGCCTGCGTCCGCACAGATTTCCCCCACATTTTCAGAAAGAAAGGCAATCAGCGCAGCTTTTAAAAGCAGAGAGAAGTGGTCTTGTCCGCTTAAAGCAGCCAGTTCCCCCAGCCATTGGCTCAAAGGCAGGACCCAGCTGCAAAGGACGGTGAGTACCGCGGCCGTGCCTGCCGCTGCCAGCAAAAAAGAATAGCCGGGCAGATACTCCTGCAGCAGCTCACAGACAAAAATCAAAAGCAGCGCATAAGCGAAAATTTTTAAAATCTCCATAGTGTAATGCCAATCGGCTTTACAGGTCAAAAAGAGTCTTGATGGTCACAAAGAGCTGGCTGATCTGGGTGAGAATAATGTACAGTACTACGATCAAACCTGCCAGGGTGGTCATCATGGCCTGATCTTCCCTGCCCGAGCGGATGAGCAGCTGATTGAGCACCGCTACGATAATGCCGATGGCGGCGATTTTAAAGACAAGATCGATATCCATGGGCGTTTTCCTCCGATTGTTTTATAGGATCAGCAGCGCCAGCACCGTCCCGGCGCAGAACCCCAGCGGGCAGTAAAGCTGGCGGGCGGTCTTGAGTTTCTCCCGGGTATCCCTGGCCAGCTCCCGGCTGCAGGATTCGTAATACTGAAGATCCCGGCAGCTGCCTTCCATTCCCTGACTGCCCAGCTGGGCAAAGCAGGAAGAAAAGAGAGCTTGTTCCTGTTCCGGGCACCAGGCAGGCAATCTGAGCCGGCGGGGGTCCTCGGTGCTCTGCCCCGGAAAGAGCCGGAAGGGATAGCGCGCCCGCACATGGGCCATCAGTTCATCCAGCGGCAGACCCCGGTTTTCGATGGATTCCCGGGTCAGGGCAAGAAAGCGCTCCAGCTCCTGGTATAAAAGCAGACGCTTTTCCAGCATATGCAGCTTCCAGACGCCCAGACCTGTGCCGCTGGCAGCCAGCAGGGCTATCCCCAGCATCTGTAGCAGTCCGCTCACGGTGATACCTCCAGCCGGCGGATCACCCCCGGCTTGTCCGTTCCCCAGAGATAGGCAACTGCGGCAAAGGGAGGAAAACCGGGACAGCGCCGATAAAAGGCTTCCAGATCTTTGGCGTCATATCCGTGCAGGGTGGCCACAAACCCCACCCCGCCGGAACGGCCTTTCTGTACAGCCTGTACATCCCGCTCGCTGGCCAGCTCATCGCAAAGAATGACCTGAGGCCCCAGACAGCGCAGGGCATGCAGGATCCCTTCCGGCTTTGGCATATCGGCCAGCACATCGCAGTGCAGAGGCTGGGGGCGCTGGGGGCCGGCTGCCGTGATGGGGAACAGCTCTCCCCTCTCATCAATCGCCACCGTGCGCCGGCCCAGGCTGCTGAGAAAGGCTGCCGCGCCCCGCAGAAGGGTGGTTTTGCCGCTGCCCGGGGGGCCCACCAGCAGCAGATCCAGCGGCTGCCCTGCCAGCAGGGAGCGTAAAGATTCCGGAAGGGCCCCATCCCGCCGCCGGGCAATCCGAAGATTCAGACCGGTGACGCTCCGGTAACCGGTGATCTGACCCTCTCGCCATTGAGGCAGGCCGGCCAGGCCCACCCGATGCCCGCCGGGCAGGGTGAAAAAACCCTGTTTCAGGTCGTATTCATGGGCATATACGGAATAACCGCAGAGGGAAAGAAAACACTCGTCCATTTCCCCCTGGCTGACCGGTACGCCTTCCGCCTCTGCCCCGCCCAGCCGGCCATCCCGAAGATATATGTAGCTTTTTCCCCCGAGAGACAGGGCAATCGGCCGGCCGCTGCGCAACCGGATCTCTTGGACCCGGGGTGCGCAGGAAGGTTCCAGCCGACCCAGGATCCGGTCCAACCCGGCCCCCAGGCGTGAGATCGCCTCGTAATACTCGTCCATCTGGCTTCACCTCTTTTACGAGCAGTGTATGCGGCCCCGGACAAAAATAGACGGGCCCCCGGCGCCCAAACAGGAAAAAAGCCGCAGAGAAGGACTTTTCACTTGCAAAGTTTAGGGGGATGTGATAGGATAACCATGTTCCAGTTTTATAAAAGAAACACTTTGACGGAGAAAGTACCCACCGCAACAGACGCAGCAGAGAGAGGCTTCACCGGCTGAAAGGGCCTTGCGGGCAGGCGTGGGGGAAGTTCGCTCCCGAGTGGCCCATGCCAACGGCAGTTATTGCCCAGTAGTGTGGGACGGACGCACCGTTATCCGCTTGAGTAGAGTGCCGTGCCTCTGGGTGCGGAATATGGGTGGTACCGCGAGACTTTTTAAGCCCCGTCCCTGTTTTTATGCAGGGGTGGGGCTTTTTGCTTTCCCCGCCCCAAATCCCCGAAAGGATGGAAGGAGAAAACCATGCAGAAAGTGATCGAAGCGCTTGCACAGCAGATGCAGGCGGATCTGGCTGGCGTGAACAGCAAGGAAACGCTGGCTGGGTTCTGGCAGACCTATCTGAGCAAAAACGGCAAGGTGCCCGGCCTGATGAAGGAGCTGCGGAACGTGGCCCCCGAGGAGCGCCCGGCGGCGGGCAAGATCATCAACGAATTCAAGGTGCAGGTGCAGGCCGAGTATGAGGCTGCGGCCGAGCGGATCAAGGCGGCGGAACTGGCTGCCCGCAACGCTGCCGAGGCGGTGGATATCACCCTGCCGGCCAAGACCCGGCCCATGGGCGCGCTCCATCCCCTGACCCTGGTGCGCAACGAGATTATCGACGCCTTTGCCGGTATGGGTTTTGAGGTGTTCGAGGCACCTGAAATTGACGACGACGACCACAACTTTACCCGTCTGAATGTGCCCAAGGATCATCCGGCCCGGGATATGCAGGATACCTTTTATCTCACCGACGAGCTGCTGCTCCGTACCCAGACTTCCAACGGGCAGATCCGCTCTATGGACTGCATGAAGCCTCCTCTTAAGATCTTGAGCCCTGGCCGTGTGTTCCGCTCTGACTCGGACGCCACCCACAGCCCCATGTTCCATCAGATGGAGGGCCTTGTGGTGGATAAGGGCATCACCCTGTGCGATCTGCAGGGCATGCTGGACGAGCTGGTCAAGAACCTGTTCGGCCAGGGCACCCGCACCCGGCTGCGGCCCAGCTATTTCCCCTTCACCGAACCCAGCGTAGAGGTGGACGTGAGCTGCTTCGAGTGCGGCGGCAAGGGATGCAGCCTGTGCAAGGGCACCGGCTGGATCGAAGTCCTGGGCGGCGGTGTGGTAAACCGCCATGTGCTGGAAAACTGCGGCATTGACCCGGATGTGTATTCCGGTTTTGCCTTCGGTATCGGTATCGAGCGCATCGCCATGCTGAAATACGGCATTGACAACATCGGCCTGATGTTTGAGAACGACCTGCGCTTCCTCAAACAATTCCAGGAGTAAGGAGAAGAGACAATGAAAGTACCATTCAGCTGGCTGAAAGAATTTGTAGAGATCGACGTTACCCCCCAGGAACTGCAGGAGAAGCTGTTCAGCTGCGGCTTTGAGGTGGAGGAACTGATCGACCTTTCCAAGAATATTTCCCGTGTGGTTGTGGGTCGGATCACCCATATGGAAAAGCAGGAGGGCTCGGACCACCTGTATCAGTGCAAGGTGGATTGCGGCGAGGAATACGGCCATGAGCTGGAGATCAGCACCGGCGCCCCCAATGCCTTTGAGGGTGCCCTGGTGCCGGTAGCTCTGGACGGAGCCGTGCTGCCCGGCCCGGATGGCCCCATCACCATCAAGGCCCGCAAGATGCACGGCGTCATGTCCAACGGCATGATGTGCAGCGGCGAGGAGCTGGGCCTGAACGATGACCTCTACCCCGGCGCCGACGTATACGGCCTTCTGATCCTGAATGAGGACCCCAACGCAGTGGTGGGCCGGGATATCTGCGAGGTGGTGGGCCTGAATGATTACATCTTTGATATCGGCCTTACCGCCAACCGCCCTGACTGCCAGAGCATCCTGGGCATGGCCCGGGAGGTGGCTGCCATCCTGAACAAGCCCCTGAAGATGCCGGCCACTGATTACGAGTGCCCCGCCGCACCCGACGACAGCATTCAGGTGCGGGTGGAAGCGCCGGATCTCTGCCCCCGCTATCTGGCCCATTATGTGCGCAACATCCACCCGGCGCCCAGCCCCCGCTGGATGAAGCGGCACCTGGCTCTGATGGGGCTGCGCAGCATCAACAATGTGGTGGATATCACCAACCACACCCTGCTGGAGATCGGCCAGCCTATGCACGCCTTTGACCTGTCCCATGTGGCGGGCCGCAGCATTGTGGTGCGCCGGGCCCATCCGGGCGAAAAGATCGTCACCCTGGACGAAAAAGAATTTACCCTGAATGAAAATAATCTGGTGATCTGCGATGCCGAAAAGCCGGTGGCCCTGGCCGGCATCATGGGCGGCCTGAACAGTGAGATCGAGGCAGATACCTCTGAGCTGCTGTTCGAGTGCGCCACCTTTGCCCGGGACTGCGTGCGTAAGACCAGCCGCTCCCTGGGCCAGAGCAGCGATTCCAGCGCCCGGTATGAGAAGGGCGTGGATCAGTACAGCACCGAACTGGGCCTGAAACGCGCCTTGCATCTGATTCAGGAGCTGGGCTGCGGCGAGATTACGCCCACCTGCTTTGACTGTTCTGCCGGCGGTTCCACCGAGCGAAAGATCATTACCGTCTCCCCTGCCCAGGTGGACGCGGTGCTGGGCATTGAAGTGCCCCGGGATGTGATGAAGGATATCCTGACCCGTCTGGATTTTGGTGTGGACGATTCCTCCGATCCCTGGCAGGTGAGCGTCCCCCGTTACCGGGAGGACATGGATGGCTTCCCCGACATCGCCGAAGAGATCATCCGGGAATATGGGTATGAGCATATCACCCCCACCTTCCTGAAGAACGCCTCGGTGACCAATGGCGGCCTGAACAACCGGCAGAAGCAGCAGATGAAGATAAAGCGGCTGATGGCTGCCCAGGGCTTCTATGAGGCCAGCACTCTGGCTTTCTACTCCACTGCGGAGCTGGATATGCTTCACCTGCCCCAAGAGGCACCGGAGCGCCAGGCCATCCGCATCCTCAACCCCATCAGCGAGAACCTGTCCATCATGCGCACCATTCTGGCCCCCAGCATGCTGAACGTGATTGTAGACAACCTGAAAAAGGGCAACGTCGAAGGCCGCCTGTTTGAGCTTTCCAATGTGTATCTGCCCTACGAGCTGCCCTTGGTGCGTCATCCCAAGGAACGTCTCACCCTGGCCCTGGGCTGCTTTGGCCCGGAGGAGGATTTCTTCACGGTCAAGGGCGCCATGGAGGCCATTGCCCAGGCCTTCGGTATCCGGTTTGAGTACAAGCGGGAGACGGTCAGCTATCTCCACCCCGGCATGAGCGCTGCCGTTTACTGCAATGGGCAGCGGCTGGGCATCTTCGGCAAACTGGCCAACGATGTGACTGGTGAACTGAAAATCGCCAAGGACGAAAAGAACAGCCAGAACATCTATTTGGCCGAGCTGGACTACGAGGCTATGGAAGCCCAGTTCCCTGCCGAGCGGCGGTACAAGCCCCTGAGTCCCTATGCGGCGGTCAAGCGGGATCTGGCGCTGGTCTGCGGGGAAGAGATCACCTGCGGGCAGGTGGAAGAAGTGATCTGCCAGGCTTCGCCCCTGGTGCAGGATGTGCAGCTGTTTGATATCTATCGGGGCAAGAACATCGGAGAGGGCAAGAAGAGCATGGCCTTCTCCCTGACCATGGCTGACCCCAGGGCAGAGGTTTCCAATGAGGAGGCCGAAAGGGCAATCAAAAAGATCCTGGGCGATCTCAAGCATAAGCTGGGCATCGAGATCCGCTGAAAAAAGCAAAGATACCGGATATAATTCCGGACGCAAGAAGAAAGAGGCCGCCGGCAATTGCCGGCGGCCTCTTTTGATTTACAACTCGAAACAAAACTATAAATCGACATATTATTACTGTAAAGCGGAATGACTATACAGGCAGATCTGGGCGAAATATACGGGTTTCACGGCTTTCCTGAGGGCAAAGCAGCTTTAACGTCTTTTCTCCATCACAAAATTTGTCAGCAGGATGCCTTGACGTTCGACCTGCTGTTCCCGGATCATGCGGTAGCCCCTTTTTTCAAAGAAGGGTTTGGCGGTAATGGAGGCGTGGGTGGTGATACAATAGGCACGCACCGATTGTTCCAGTGTGTCACAGAGGGCAGAAGCTACGCCTTCCCGCTGGTGATTCTTATGCACATACAGCCGGTCCAGGTAGCCATCAGGTTTTATATCCCCAAAGCCGATGATCTCCCCTGCCTGGACGGCTATCACACAAAAACTGTGCGCAAAGGAGTCAGCCCATTTTTTCATATCTCTTTTTCCGGCGCCCACGCCGCCAGCTGGGGCAGTGTATAATCTTTGGCGTTGACAGAATGGACGGTATCATAGAATAGTTTTGCCAGTGCGGCACAATCTTCAGGCTGGTATCTTCTCATGAACATCCGGGCCATCCCCTCCCCTGCTTTTGCGGATTTTTCTCTATAATAATATATCCGGGGGAGGGCAGGTTCAAGGCAATGGGAAGCCTGCGACAAAGAGAAGACCCATGGACATGAAGGATGCTTATGGGGAATCGGAGGTATTTGGGATGTTTTCCGCTTTTTCCAGCATGGTTTGGGCAAATACCGCATAGCCTCTGGTGGGGTCCTTAACCAATACATGGGTTACTGCGCCCACCAGTTTGCCGTCCTGAAGGATCGGAGAGCCAGACATACCCTGTACAATGCCGCCGGTAATGGCCAGAAGAGCCTCGTCCGTCACCCGAATCATCATATTTTTGTTTATATTTTGGGAGGTATAGGATATTTTTTCAATTTCAATGGAATAGGCCTTGGGGCCATTGCCGTCCACGTTGCAGATCAGCTGCGCAGGGCCGGTTTTCACTTCCTGCATCCAGGCGACTTCCGCGGGCTGCGTTTTTAGCGTATGAGAGAGAAGAGCACCGTAAACGCCGGCCTGGTAATTTTCTCGTATCTCTCCCAGAGCCTGGGTACTGACAAAGCTGCCTTTCAGTTCACCCGGTGCTCCGGCACAGCCTTTTTCCACGCCGTTCAGGGCAACAGGAACGATCTCCCCGCTCCGCAGTTCAATGCTCTGGCCGGTATCGCTGTCACTGATGGCGTGGCCCAGCCCGGCAAAGGTATCGCCTAAAAAGAAGGTCATGGTGCCGATGCCGGCGGAGGAATCCCGCACCCAGATCCCGGCTTTGAAATCTCCGTTTTGATCCTGTACCGGCAGAATGGTGGTATTGAAAAGCTGGCCATCCCGCTTATAGACCAGTTCTTTGGCTTGCTCGCTTCCCTGCTGCAGCGCCTGAGCAATGTCTTCATTGCACAGGATCTTGTGGCCGTCTATGCTCACCACCCAGTCGCCCAATTTCAGGCCTGCATCTTTTGCGGGGTTCTGCGGGCCGGAGGCGGTGTACAGTTCAGTGAATCCCACCACCAGGGCGCCGTCAGCAAACATCTTGATGCCGAACAGATCCCCGCAGACTTCTACACTCTGGCGGGTTCGTTCAACGACCCGGATGGACTTCAGCGGCAATGTATCAAAAAGCCGGGCAGAAGCGTTTCGGCTGCTGTCCCGCATGGAAGCGTTCACATTGTCGCTGGGGGCAGCGGACTGAATGCCCACCCAGGGTAGGTCTGCCAAGGAGGGAGTTTCGCCCGGCTGTACATAAATGGTATCCGGCACCTGAAACCTGCAGAAGGTATATCCCCCGCCGGCCAGCAGCAAGGCAGCCAGGGCGGCGCAAAAAATTTTTCTGGATCGTTTTCGCAGCATTTTTTAGCCTCCGTTTCCCCCCTTAGTATGTGCGGAGAAAAAATTTTTATTGAGAAAACGGAAAAATTTCTGCGAAAAGGAAAAAGCGATTGAAGCGTGTTAAGATTTTGTGATATAATACAACTGTTTTGCGGGTATGGCGGAATTGGCAGACGCGCTGGATTTAGGTTCCAGTGGGCAACCGTGCGGGTTCGACCCCCACTACCCGTACCAAGTTGGAAGCTACATTTTAGCCTTATTAGAGAGGCTGGAATGCAGCTTTCCTTTTTTATGAAGAAACCTCCATGGTATACTGTCCATGAATGCATGAGCAGAAAGCATGGAGGTTTTGTTATGTCTGAGCATATGATGGAGATCCCGCAAAACAAAAACTTTAAATGGATCTGGTAGCAGAAGCTTAGGGTAGCCACCTGCTGCCGGGTCAGTACCGCATATGCGGAGCAGTAAAGCAACCTGAAAGAAACAAATCGCGCTCTGCCGTGACATCAAACAGATTAGAAGATTAAGCGGAGTACCTCTACCATCGACCAGATGCTGCTGGATGCGGAAAAACGGGGCGAAAAGGCCGAGAGCGTGATTGGCCCGGACCCAAAAAGTTTTTGCGATGAGGTGATTGAGGAGCTGCCCGTCATGCCCGGATGGAAAAGGAACCTGTGCGCCCTGCGGGATGGACTTTTGGCAACGGTGGTCCTGCTGGTCATCTGGTTTGCCTCTTCCGCCCTGCAGGGGGTCCTGGGCGTGGGAAGTTGGCCGGAATTGACCCTGAGCTGGGGGCAGTTCCTTTCCGGCGGGGGAATCCTTGTGACGGCCTGCTGGCTGGTACACTGGATCTGCCGGGATTCTTTTAAGGCAGAGAAGAAAAACGGGCCCGGCTGCTGCTGTTTCTGGTATTCTTCGGTCTGCTCTGCCTGGGCGTTTTCCTGCGCCAGCCCCTGGTGGCCCTGCCCTTGCGGGCGGCGGTGGGGCTGATCGCGGCCCTGTTTATTCTGTACAAAATCCTGGATTTCCGTTTGGATTAAAAGACAAAAGAAAAGGCTGCGCCCGCCGGGGTGCAGCCTTTTTTGCCGGAAAAATCCTGTTCTGATATCAATTCAAAATGCACTGCCCGGTTCAGCTTTCCCGGGGCAGATACAGCAAAAAGCTGCTTCCCTGCTCCGGCCGGCTCTTCACTTTTATATAGCCGCCCTGCTTTTCGGCAATCTGCCGAGCAAGATACAGCCCTACCCCTACGCCAGGCAGGGAGTAGGCTGCCGGGGCCCGATAAAAACGCTGGAAGATCCTGGCCTGTTCTTCTTCGGCAATGCCGGGGCCGGGCCGGTATCACAGACACAGATGGAGGAGAACAGTTCGTAATTCTTGACCGAAACCGTTAACCGGCCGCCGGCAGGGGTGTATTTGACCGCATTGTCCAGAAGAATACAAAGGGCTTCCTCGGTCCATTTTGCGTCGAAGCAGGCGGTACCCTCCGCCCCCATGGCGCAAAGGGTCAGCGGTTTGCCTGATGCCTCGGCGGTATACTGGGCCAGGGCCCGTTCCGCCACCGGCCCGATCGGCCCGCATTGAGGGTGAAGGGCCAGAACGCCGGCTTCCAGCCGGGAGGTTTTGACCAGGGCCTCCATCAGCCTTTCCAGCTTTTCGGTCTGGGCGGTGATGGCCTGCAGGCAGTCCCGGGCCTGGGGAGAAAGGGGCTGCTCCCCCATCAGCTGGGAATACAGCCGAAGATTTGCCGTCGGCGTCCGGGTCTGGTGGGCAATATCATAGATAAGGGTGCTCAGCTGGTCTTTCTGCTGCTGAATCTGGCCGGCGGACAGGGTGCTGGCGGTCAGGTATTGGGCCAGCCGGTTTTCCAGGGAGAAAAGCCGGCTCTCATCAAAATCTTTTTCGCAGAAACGGCCGGCCATGGCTGCGGTGATCATCTCATCCAGCCGGCGGATGGTCCGCCGTGTACGCCGTCGTTCCAGCAAAACCAGAGCCAGGGCCGCCAGCAGAAGGGCCCCGGCTATGAAGTACCCCGTCATGGCTGCACCGCCCAGGTATAGCCCAGACCGTATACCGTCTTTAGGTATTCCGGCTGGGAAGGGTCCTCTTCCAATTTGCCGCGCAGCCGCTTAATGGTGACAGAAAGGGCATTTTCTTCCACAAACTCCGCCCCGCCGCTCCATACCCGGTCCACCAGTCGGGCACGGCTTACGGTGTGGCCGCGGTTTTCCACCA
The DNA here is from genome assembly GCF_021531255.1 of Allofournierella massiliensis. Classification (GTDB taxonomy): domain Bacteria; phylum Bacillota; class Clostridia; order Oscillospirales; family Ruminococcaceae; genus JAFBIO01. Next base: position 397,142 of record NZ_JAFBIO010000001.1, read on the forward strand.
ATACCCGCAGCAGCTTTTGCTCGGTCCGGCTCAGTTCCACCGGCTGGCCCTTCCGGTGGTATTCCATCCGGTCAAAATCAAAGACAAAGGGGCCCAGGATAATCGGTCCGGCCGGGGCGTCCGGGGTGCGGCGGATGCAGGCGTTTACCCTGGCCCGCAACACCGCCAGAGAAAAAGGCTTGGAGATATAGTCATCGGCGCCGGCTTCCAGGCCGGTGACCTCATCCAATTCCAGATCATTGGCAGTGGGCAGAATCACCGGGGTGAAGTCCCCTTGAGCGCGAAGCTGCCGGAGCAGGTCCAGCCCGCTGCCGTCGGGGAGGTTGATATCCAAAATCATCAGATCAAAACGCCGATGGGCCAACGCTTCCCGAGCACTGTTCAGGGTGCCTGCCCGGAAAACCGCCCGGTCCGGTTCTTCCAGAGCCAGGGCGATGCCTCGGCCCAGCGTCTCGTCATCCTCCAAAAGAAAAAGCTGTTTCATGGGTGGTTCCTTAAATCGTTTCGTTCAGCACCTCGGCCAGGGTGGGCATGGCAGGGATGGCCCCCGGCCGGGAGCAGGTAAGGGCGGCGGCTCGGCTGGCAAAGCGCAGAGCCTGTTCCAGCTGGGCCTGGGTGAGGCCGTTCAGCCCGCCCGAAACCAGACGGGATAAGAGCGCGCCCAGGAAGGTATCCCCTGCCCCGTTTGTATCCGCAACTGCTACCCGGCAGGCGGCAATATACCCGGTGTGCGGCCCGAAGGAATAAAAGCAGCCCTCCTCGCCAAGGGTGATGATAATGAGGTGAATGCCGTACTCCTCACGCAGAGCCCGGGTGCCCTCTTCCGGGTTCTGCAGGCCGGTGAGCAGCTCCATCTCTTCCTGCGCCAGCTTGAGAATATGGCAAAGAGGCAGCGGCTGTTTCATCCGCTGGATGGCGGAATCCTGGTCCGGCCAGAGAGCGGACCGGTAGTTGGGATCATAGCTGATGAGGATTCCCTCTTCCCGGGCCTTACGGACGGTTTCCAGGGTGGCGCTGCGGGAGGGCTCGGCAGTAAGGCTGACCGAGCCGAAATGCAGGAATACCGGCTTTTGGTCGTAGGCATCCAGGGCCTGCACCGCTTCCACCGGGGTGAGCAGGGTGTCGGCCCCGGGGCTGCGGTAAAAGGAAAACACCCGCTCTCCCCTTGCGTCCACACTCACCACCGCCAGGGTGGTGAGTGCCTCGTCGCTCTGCCGAAGGCCGCTCACATCCACCTGGTTATCGCTGAGAGTGCCGTGGATGGAGGCGCCGAAAGCATCCCGCCCTACCTTGCCGATGAAGGCGGTGCTGGCGCCCAGGCGGGCAGCGGCTACCGCCACATTGGCGGGCGCGCCCCCGGGAAAAGCGGCATAACGGCGGATATGGCGGGCATCCTCGGCGGTTTGGGTAAGATCAATGAGGGATTCCCCGATGGTTACGATTTCTGGCATCACATTCACCTTCCGTTTTGAAAAAGCAGACACAAAAGCGCCTCGCCGGGCGGGGTGCCTTTGAAAAATTTTTTCTGGAGAGGGCTGCCGGGGCCTTGGCTGGTAGCATCCTCACCAGGGTGAACATATCACAACCGGCCGCTCAATTCAATAGCCAGACCCCCAAAAGCCGAGATTTTCTTTTCCAAATTTCTGCCCGGAGCCGGGACAGATGACAACCCGACGCGGCCTGTGGTATAGTAGAATTCAAAAGGATCAGGCCGAAAGGAGGAGTCAGCCTTGGAACCGTTTGTCTATCTGACGCTTTTGGCGCCGGTGGCGGGCCTTTGCCGGGAACTGCTCTGCCGCCGTCAGCGCCCAGAAACGGAAAAGAACGCACTGGTTTTGTACATGCCCGGCGTGTATCGGGCGGCCCTGCACACAATCGGGCTTGCGTTCGGGGCTTTTGCGCCGCTCTGTTCCCAAATGGCCACCCCAGAGCTGGGCCGGCAGATGGCAGAAATCCTTGTGGGCTGCATCCTGATGATTGAGTGTTTTGCCTGGACGACCCTGCGGTTTCGCCTGATCTTACAGGAGGAGGTCCTGCACTTCACCCCTTATGTGGGCAGGGCACGCTCTCTGCCTCTTAGCCGGATTGCCCGGGTGGGCCGGAACCCGCGGTACGGCACCCTGATCCTTCATGCAGAAGAGGGAATCTTTTGCCGGGTGTCCTGTATGTGCGTGGGCTACAAGCCCTTCCGGCAATTGTTGGAGGAACGAGGGCTGATGGCCTGACAGGGCAAAACTCAAAACCAAGAAAAAAGAAGGAAGTATATGAGCGCGGATATTCTGATTGTGGACGATGAGGCTGAAATTGCGGACCTGGTGGAGGTATACCTGAAAAATGAGGGATACACCGTCCACAAATTCGGCTGCGGCAGGGATGCGCTGGCCTGTGTGGAGCAGCAGCACCTGGACCTGGCCATACTGGATGTGATGCTGCCGGATCTGGACGGCTTTGCCCTTTGCCAAAAGATCCGGGAAAAGCACCTGTTCCCCATCCTGATGCTTACCGCCCGGGTGGAGGACATGGACAAGATCACTGGCCTGACCCTGGGGGCGGACGATTACCTTACCAAGCCCTTCAACCCGCTGGAACTGGTGGCACGGGTCAAGACCCAGCTGCGGCGCTATACCCGGTACAACCCGGCCGGTTCGGCCGTGCCGGAACCGGAATATGATATCCGGGGATTGCAGATCTCCAAGGCTACCCATAAATGCCTGCTGTTTGGGGAAGAACTGGCGCTGACCCCCTTGGAATTTTCCATCCTGTGGTATCTGTGCAGCCGGCAGGGCAAGGTGGTTTCCAGCGAGGAGCTGTTTGAAGCGGTGTGGGGCGAAAAATATCTGGACTGCAACAATACGGTCATGAGCCATATTGCCCGCCTGCGGGAGAAAATGCACGAAAACAGCCGCAGGCCTAAATTTATCAAGACGGTTTGGGGGGTGGGCTACACCATTGAATGAGAAAACAACGGGCCGGGAGAGCCGCCTGCGCCGGAAACGCCGGCCTGGGGCTGGCCATTGCCAAAGAAATCGTGGAGGCCCACGGGGGCGTTATTGCTGCCGACAGCCGGGAGGAACAGGTGATCTTTACGGTCAGCCTGCCGGCGGGCGAGCCGCTGTAAGAAAATCGCAAGAACTTTTCGAGAAAATCATCATCCTCCCGAAAGATGCCCTGAAAATTCCAAACGCCTTGTTCTGGTATGATTTTTGCCAGAACAAGGCGTTTTTTATTTCGGGAGGTTTTGAGGATGAAACGGATTCTGATCTTTTTTGGCGGCTGCTCTACGGAATATGCGGTGTCGCTCCAATCTGCCGCCGCTGTGCTGACCCACCTGGACAACAGCCGGTACCAGCCGGTGCTGGTGGGGATCACCCGGCAGGGAGAATGGCGGTACTATTCCGGTGCGCCGGAGGATATCGCCGCCGACTGCTGGCAGGAAAAAGGTTCGGTGCCCTGCCTGCTGGACCCTTCCCGGGGGGGCAAAGCGGCTGATTTTGCTGGATAAAGACCGGACCTGCCTGGGCTTTGACGCAGCCTTCCCTATGCTGCACGGCAAAAACGGAGAGGATGGCACCCTGCAGGGGCTGCTGGAACTGGCGGATATTCCCCTGATCGGCTGCGGCTGCCTGGCCAGTGCCCTTTGCATGGATAAGGACCGGGCCCACAAGCTGGCCAGCCTGGCAGGGGTCCGGGTACCCCGGGGGCAGGTGTTCCGCCGGGGCGCCTCCGCCAAGGAACTGGCCGAGGCAGCCCGGCAGCTGGCCCAAAAGGGCGGCGAGGTCCTGATCGGAGGGCGGCGGTGCCCCATGGTGGGCAGAATGTGCATGGATCAGCTTTTGGCCGATGTGACCGATCTGCCCGCTGTGAAAGCCGGGGATACGGTGACGATTCTGGGGCGGGACGGGATGGAAACCATCCCTGCCGAAGAAGCGGCGGAAAAGTGCGAGACCATCACCAATGAGCTGCTGGCCCGGCTGGGGCCCCGACTGCCCCTGATCCCGGTGGAAGCATAGCCACGGCCAAAATCAGGTGCTTTTCTGGGGGACGAAATGTCCCCCATTTTTGCTGCGGGAATACGGCAAGGCGCCCTCTTGATTTTTATGCGGAAAAAAGGTATCCTGTAGTTAGTTTAAACTAACCAAAAAGCAAAAAACTCCCGCCCCCCCTGAATATACCTTTGAAAGGCCGCAAAGGGGCGGAGGGGTTGCCAAAGGAGACAGGAATATGCAGGAATTTTTATATGAGGGATTGGCCCTGGCCGGTTGCGCGGCAACCGCGATTGCCTGTGGGAAGGTGCGCTCGGCCATACGAAAAAAGCTGAAAAAAGATCGTCAGCTTTAAAAAACAGGGACAGACAGCTGCCGAAATCGGGAGAGTTTTCAGCCGAGGAAGTTGGCGCTCATGCTGATGCCCGGCATATCCGGCATGCGGGAAGAGCTGAGCATGGAAGTGCCCTCATCCTGTGCCACGATGATATGGTCCACCAGGTCGATGCCCATGGTTTTCAGGGCAAATTTCAGGTTTTGGGTGGTGCGGATATCCGCCTGGGATGGCAGGGCAAAACCGCCGGGATGGTTGTGAGCCAACACCACATTGGTGGCCCCGTAGCGCAGAGCGATATCCACAAGCTTTCGGGAGGGTACATCCACCGAGTTGGCGGCGCCTTCCCCCAGCAGGACAGTGCCCAGAAGTTTGAGCCGGTCGTCCATCATGATCAGATAGATCCGCTCATTGGTGATACCGTGGAACAGGGGGATACAGTACTCCACCAGCTTTTCGCAGCTGTCCAGCTGCTTGAAGGAGCGGGTTTTGCTGATCTGGTAATGGCGGCTGAACATCAGGATGGAATGGATGAGCCGGGCACTGGCGGGCCCAATGCCCGGGACGGCCCGCAGTTCTTCCTCGCTGGCTTCCAGAACCTGGGCGTAACCGCCGAAATGATCGATGAGGGCATGGGCCAGCGGGTTGGTATCGATGCGGGGCAGCGCAAAGTACAGCATATATTCCAGGACTTCATGGTCGGAAAAGCCCTCGAACCCGTTCTTGCGCACCCGCTCATACATCCGTTCACGGTGATGATCGTGGATTGATTTTTCTCCCATTTTACCTTCCTTTTGCTTTACGATTTGCTGAATCTATTATATACTAAAGGAAATTTTCTGAAAAGAGAGAACTTTCCTATGAAAAGCTATACTGCCGGCCCCAACGAAGAGGGGGTACGGCTTTCCCGATTTGTGCAAAGCGTGGCCCCTGCCCTGCCCGTGAGTATGATGTACAAGGGCTTCCGCAACAAACGAGTGAAGGTCAACGGAAAAAAAGCGGCGCCGGAGGATCGGCTCCATGAAGGGGACCAGATCGAGCTGTACATCAACGATGAGTTTTTTGCGCCGGCCCAGCAGCCTGCGCCCGCAAAACCAAAGCCGGCCAAGAAAATTCCCCTTCGGGTGGTGTACGAGGATTCCTCCATCGCCATCCTGTATAAGCCGGCTCACCTGCTTTGCCATTCGGACAGGACCGGGGACGCCAGCCTGATAGACGCCTTCATTGCCCGCCAGACCGAGAACGGGGAATATCAGCCCGGCCAGGAGGCCGCTTTCCGCCCGGCCCTCTGCAACCGGCTGGACCGGGGCACCGAGGGCTTGGTGCTGGCAGCCAAGACCTACCCGGCGCTGCGGGACATGAATGAGATCATCCGGGAGGATCTGCTGCACAAGGAGTATCTGACCATTACCTGCGGGGTTCCCCCCCAGGGGCGGCATCTGGCCTACCTGCGCCACAGCGAGAAAAACAATAAGGTGACGGTGATCCCCTCCCCTGCCCCCGGATACAAAGAGATCATCACCCGGGTGGAGGTGCTGAAAAAGCAGGGGCCTTTCAGCCTTTGCCGGATCGGCCTGATTACCGGACGCACCCATCAGATCCGGGCGCATCTGGCCTTTTTGGGCGCCCCGGTATTGGGAGATATCAAGTATGGAAACCGGAAGCTGAACGAGCGCACCGGGAAAAAGAGCCAGGAACTTTGCGCGGTATGCGTTCGTTTTGGCCAGATTCCCGCCCAAAACAGCCTGGCCTATCTGTCCGGCAAGGAGATCGAACTGCCCCGGCCCGGGATCGAGGCCCGGTTTGAGGAGCTGAGCCGATTCCGGCCGGCCAGATGAAGGTTTTTGTAGGTCAGGGGCAGAGCCAGGTTTTTTGGGTTGCGGCTGCCCCTGTGAAAACGGTATAATAAAGAAACAAGAAGGCTTGGCCGGATAGAATCCCGCCGGCTTTCCACGCAGCATAAAAGGAAGAGGTGTTCTGAAATGATTCTGGACCGTTTTGAAAACCTGATGAAATACGAGGCGCTGATCCCCAACTTGGCAAAGGCGGTGGAGTTCTGCAAAACGGCAGGCAGCCTTGCCCCCGGCCGCTATGAATTTGAGGGCGGATTTGTCCTGATTCAGGAGGGAGAAACTGCTTCTACCCCCGAAGAGGGCAATTTCGAGGCGCATAAAGAGTATATCGATGTGCAGGTGCTGGCCGAAGGGGCTGAAGTGATGGCCTGGGCAGATATTTCCGGCCTGGAACTGGCGGTGCCCTATAAGCCGGATGCCTGGTTCTTCAGCGGCCAGGCTACCGAAGTGGTCAAGATCCAGCCAGGCGTTGCCTATGTGATGTTCCCTCATGACGGCCATAAAGCCTGCTGCCATCTGGACACCCCCACCCATTACCGCAAGTACGTCATCAAGTGCCCGGTACAGAAATAAAATAAGCAGAAATACAAAGAAAAGGTCTTGTGAAGAATTTCGCAAGACCTTTTTGTTACAACAAAGAATCAGGCTTTTTCAAGCCGGGAAGGCAGGAAAAAGGCTTACAGTTCGCCGAAGCGTTTTTCCTCAATGGCCTTTTCCACCTCGCTGCGGGCGGGGATGGAATCGGAGGCGCCCTTTACCTGGATGGCCATGGCGCTGGCGGTGGTGCTGCGCAGAAGAATATCCCGCACAGGCATGCCCTCGGCGGTGCAGGCCAGGAAATAGCCCAGGAAGGTATCGCCGGCAGCGGTGGTATCCACCACGTTCTTGATCTTATAGGCGTTCATCCACACATCCTGGGTTTTGTCATGATAGCGCACGCCGCGGCTGCCCAGAGTGAGAACCAGGGCGCAGTCGGGGTATTTTTCCGCCACAGCCTTGACGATCTCTTCTTCTTCCTCGGTGCTGCCGGCCAGGGTGCTGCCCTCGATCTCGTTGACCACCAGCCAACTCACCTTGCCCAGAGGACAGTTCATCAGGCTGTCGTCCATGGGGGAAGCATTCAGGGCAACCCGAAGGCCCAGCTCATAGGCCTTCTCAATGGTATAACCCACCAGGTTGGTCTCATTCTGCAGAAGGATGATGTCGCCCTTTTCGCAGTCGGAAAGGACAGAGTCAATGTATTCCTCGGTGAGCATCTGGTTGGTGCCGCCAAACAGCAGGATGCTGTTCTGCCCCGCGTCGGAAACCTGGATGAAGGTATGACCGCCGGCCACATCCTTTTTCTGCAGGTAGCGGGTATCCACACCGGCATTATCCAGCGCCTGTTTAAGGATATCCCCGTCGCTGCCGATCATGCCGGCATGGAAAATCTTGCCCCCCGCGCGGGCCACGGCAATGGACTGGTTGAGGCCCTTGCCGCCGGCGTATACGTTGCGGTCCTTGCTGCTCTTGGTCTCGCCGGGCTTTACAAAGTCATCCACCCGGTAAACGTAGTCCACATTCAGAGAGCCGATGTCCACGATTTTCATTCTACTCCATCCTTTCCAGGCATCCTATCCGGATAGCATCCATTCTTTGTGTTTTAGTATACCATGTTCCCCGCAAAAAGGCACGTCTATTTTTGCCCTTCTGCTGATGAAAAATTTGTGTTGGCTTCCCGGTTTTTCTGCCAGCGGGCCAGGGCTTGGCTCAGTTCCTCATAGGTATAGATGGTATTGAGCACCTGGCAGAGGGCCTTTTTGCTGAGCCGGGGAGGAAGGCCCAGAAAGCCCAGGAATTCCCTACGGCGGTCTGCGCAGTCGGCCGTGCCGGAAAGGCCCCACTCATACAGATCCGTGTAGGTAATGGGGCGTCCGGAGGCCTTTTCTTCCCCTTGCAGCCCGGCATTTTCCAGCGCCCGCAGGATTTCCTGGTCCGGCACGCCCTCCACCCCCAGAAGGCCCTCCTTCCCCGGGGCCGCCTTGCGGCTTTCCTTGCCCGGGATAGCGGGCACATAGGCCTGCGAGACGTACTGCCGCCCCACAAGGTCGCTGACAAAGCGGCGAATGCGGAAACCTGCGGCGTCAGAGTCAGTGAGGATCAGCACACCCCTTTGACGGCCCAGAGTGCGCAGCAGGGCCTGTTTTTCCTTATCTTTAAAGATGGCAAAGCCGTCGGTGGTGAGAATGAGGCCATCCACCAGGCCGGCCAGCCGGCTGGCGTCGTACCTTCCCTCCACCAGAAGGACCTGCCCAATTTTCAGTTTTTCTTTCACCTTATCTTACCACCTGTACCAATCGGCAGAGCCCGGTTTCCAGTTGGATCTTGGGGTCCACCGGGCTGCCCTTCAGGCCTTCATCCAGATGCTGCAGGATCTTCAGGCTCTTAGCCAGCTGGGGCTTTGTAAACTTGCGGCCGTTTTCCATGGCTTTCCGCAGCCGGAAATCCCCGCCGCTGTAGTGGAAATCCCGGTGAACCTCCTGATAGCTTTTGCCCAGGGAGGCGCCGCAGCGCACCCGGTAGCAGTCCAGATAGCCGGAGGCAAGCGCTGCCGCAATGGTCACCGGCTCCTGCCGCAGCAAAAGCAATTTGTGTACCAGCTCGCAGGCGCCTTTGGCGTTGCGGGCCGCAATGAGCTGCATCAGGGAAAATACATTGGCTTCCAGGTTTTGTACCGCCGCTTCCTCCACCATGGCGGAGGTGATCGGCCCGTAATCGGCCAGGGCGGCCAGCTTGGCCACCTCGTTTTCCAGCAGGTAGGGGTCCTGCCCGCAGCGCTCTATCAGTTCCCGCGCCACCGGGTCGGGCAGGGTGGCCCCCACCTCCCCTGCCTGCTGCTGAAGCAGGCGGATCAGATCCCGCTGGGTGGGCAGGGCCAGCTCCTGCACAAAACCGATCTTGCGGCAATGGCCGATGAGGGTGGTTACCCGCTTGCCGGAGGCTGCTTTTTTATCCGCAAAGACGGAAGTGAGAAGAAAAACCGAGTTTTCCGCCTGGGAGAGCACCTCGCAGAATTCTTTCAGGTCCTTGTCGGAATAACTGCCGGGGGCAAGACCGGGAATATAGATCACCCGACGGGTGCCGAAAAAAGAGATGGTGCCCGCCGAGGCAATGATCTCCTCCAGGGAGGGGGCAGGCCCGTCCAGCCGGGTGACTTCGGTATCCTCCCGGCTCAGCAATTCCAGCAGCTTTGCGGCCTGCCGCTGCACCAGGTATTCCTGCTGGGAATACAGATAAAAGACCGGGCAGCCGGAATCCAGCAGCTGCTTGTAATCGGTTTTAGCCAAAAATATCCTCCCCTTTCCAGATTTTCAGGGAACGGCCCGGACGAATTTCCAGATAGGGCGTGCCCTGGGAGTAGATGATCTCGCCTTCCTGATAAGAATCCAGCCAGTCATAGCTCAGGGTAGTGGTGAGAACCCGGGCGCCGGAAAGAAAATCCGGGTTTGCGTAGCCGCCCAGGTATACATGGGCTTCCAGACCGGCCGAGAGATGGATCTGCCCGGCGGCCATGGCCAGACGGCAGCCGCCCGCCTGAACCAGGGCCAGGTTGCCGTCCCGTTGGTTCAGCAGGGTGAAGGTACACCCGGCGGATTCGCGGCGGTCAGCCTGGTTGAGGTTTAGCTCTTCCAGCCAAAGCACCTGCTCGGCCCGGAAATCCGAGGCCTGGGATTCATCCTGGGAAAGCAGAATCCATAAATCTGCCCGATCGATCCCCTTTTCTTCCAGGAATTCTTCCACTTCCAGCTGATTTGCCCGGCCGCCCCGGAAAATCACGCAGGCAGTTTGATTCTGGGTCAGGACAGCGCAAGGATTGGCGCCGTTGCCCAGCAGATAAACCCGAATCACATCCTGTTCCAGGCAGTAGCCCAGCAGCCCGCCGCCCCCGACAATGAGGGCCATCAGGCAGAGAAAAAGGCCTTTTTCCTTCCGGCGATGGCAGACAAGACCGGCAATCGCAGCCAGACAGAGCAGCCACAGGGTGTAGCGGGGAGGCAGGGAGAGCCGGGACAAGGGCAGAGCGGCCGTAAAACAGGCTATTGCCCACAGGAGCCGGACAAACAGCCCCGCCAGCAGACTGAAAAGCATGCAGGCAAAGCCGAAAATCGGAACCAGACTGCACAGAGCCGCCGAAACCCCGAAGAACAGGACGCAGGGCACCAGCCAGCCCACCAGCAGGTTGGTCAGCACCGAGACGCCGCTCACCGAAAGCCCATGCAGCAGCTGAATGGGCAGAGTCGCCAGGGCCGCAAAAGCCGAGGGAAGCACCAGACTGCCGGCTCCGGCCAGCAATCGAAGCACCCGGGAACCGGAATCGGCCCAGCGGCGGCTGCACTCCCCTGCCGCCAGCACGCCGGCGGTGGCGCAGAAGGAGAGCTGAAAGCTCAGATCCCAGACGGTATAACTGTTCTGCAAACAGAGCAGAATGCCGGCCAGACTCAGACTGGTGAGGCCGTCCGCCGGGGCCAGGAGCAGGTTGCCCAGACAGATCAGCAGCATGGTGAGCCCAGCCCGGCAGATGGAAGGGGTGAAGCCGGTGATGGCCATAATGAGCAGGGTGAAAAGAGCGCACCCCAGCGCCCGAAGCCTGCGCAGGCGGGAAAAGGCGCTCACCTGCCCCACAAAAAGCCCGCAGATCAGGGTGAGGTGCAGGCCGGACACCACCGCCAGATGGGAGATACCTGCCCGGCGAAAGACTGTCTGGACCGAATCGCTCAGATGGCTTTTATCCCCCAGGGTGATGGCTGCCAGAATGGGGCCGAAGGGTTCGGGCAGATACCGGCGGATCTGGTAGGACATATCCTGCCGAAGATCGGCAAGCCGGAACCGGAGCGCGCCGGATTCTCCCAACCAGGCAATATCGCTCTGGTAGGAAGCCTGCAGGTAGATCCCATCCGCATAGCGGGAGCTTTTCCAGGGGTCGGAGGGAAGATTTTCAAAGGTGAAAGAGCCGGCAATCTTTTCCCCGGGGCGGGAATCCGGGAGATCCTCTACCCGGGCCTTGAAATGTACCGGCCGGCCCTGCGCCTTGACCACGGTGATCACACCGCGGACCATCCCGTCCTGAAAAGAGGGCTCGCTCTCTTCCACTACCGCTTCGATCTGCCCGGAAAATCCGGCCCATTTGAGGGCGGGTTCAACCCGCAGCGCCAGAAAGGCAGCATGGGCGGCGAAGCTGAGCAGCACAGCCGATCCGGCCACCCAGAGGAAAAGAGGGACCGGCCTTTTGGAGCGGATCAGGGCCAGTCCCATCAAAAAAGCCGCCGGAAGCAGAATTGCCGCCGGCGGCAGAATGACCGCGAAAAGCTGCGCCGTCAAAAAGGACAGGCCAAAAAATGCAAGCGGCCGTTTCATCCTCAGTGAATGAATACAGGCAGATGCTCCAGGAAGATGATGTCGCTGCGCTTGGCGGCATCCCCTTCCGCCAGGACGGCGGCCTTGCCCACCACAACGCCACGGCTGTGAGCGGCCAGGGATTCCAGCGCCTGCATGGAGCCGCCGGTGCTGATCACATCATCTACCAGGAGGATGCGCTTGGAGGTCAGGGCTTCCAGCTCGGTGCGGTCCACCACCAGGCTCTGCTGGCCCACGGTGGTGATGGATTGATCGGCCACTTCCACCGGATCCTGCATGTAAAGTTTTCGGCCTTTACGGGCAATTAGGTAGGGTTTGCCGCTCTGACGGGCCATTTCGTAGGCCAGAGGGATGCCCTTTGCCTCTGCGGTGAGCAGATAATCAAAATCGGGGCAGCGGGCCAACAGCTCCTTGGCACAGGCGACAGTGATCTCCACATCGCCGAACATCACAAAGGCGGCGATGGAAAGGTGCTCGTTCACCGGGCAGATGGGCAGCTGACGGGTCAGGCCCGCCACATTCAGGGTATAGCTTTCCTGCATGCTTGATAACTCCTGTTCAGGGCCGCCCAAAAGCGGCCCGGGTGTATGGGCGGAAAAGGGCGCGGCTCAGCCCGGGGGCCAGGCAAGGCTGCGCTTGGCCAGCACATGGAAATGCAGGTGGGGCACCGTCTGGCCGCCATCCTCTCCCACATTGGTCACCACGCGGTAGCCTTTTTCGCATCCCTGTTCCCGGCAAAGGCGGGCAATGACGCCATAAATGTGGCCCAGCAGGGCGGCATTTTCTTCCGAAAGCTCCTGCGCCGAGGTGATGTGCTGTTTGGGCACCACCAAAAAATGCAGGGGGGCCTGAGGGTCGATGTCATAAAAGGCAATCAGTTCCTCATCCTCGTACAGCTTGTTGGAGGGGATCTCCCCTGCCGCTATCTTGCAGAACAGACAATCTTCCATGGATCTTCCTCCTTCCAAAGGGATTTTCAAAAGATACAGGGTTTTATCCGAAGGGTTCCGGCCGCCGGCAGCAGCCCGCCGGGGCCGGACCTGCAGAGCTTATTTCAGGTTCTTGCGAACGATTTCGGACACGGCGTTCAGGGCTTCGTCCACCTTGTTGGCATCCTTGATGCCGGCCATGGCGAAGTCAGGCTTGCCGCCGCCCTTACCGCCGGCAATGGCCGCAATATCCTTGACCAGGACACCGGCTTTCAGCCCACGGGCCACAGCGTTGGCGCTGCAGGAAACAGCCAGGGTCAGCTTGCCTTCGGCAGAGCCCACCAGGGCCACCACCGTGTTGGGGGCTTTCTCCCGGGCCTTTTCGCACATGCTGCGCAGGGTATCGGCAGAGGTGCCAGAGAAGTAGGCGGTGGCCACACGGATGCCGTCCACATCATCGGCGCTCTCAAACAGGCCGTCAATGCGGGAAGCGGCGATCTGGCTCTTGGCAGCTTCCAGCTCCTTGGTGAGTTCCTTCAGCTGGGCAGCCAGGGCCTCGGCATGGGAGGCCACGTCCTTCAGGTTGTTGGCCTTGAGAGCCGCAGCGGTGTGGACCAGCTGTTCGGTGCGCTCATCCAGCAGGTGCAGCACACCCAGGCTGGTGGAGGCCTCGATGCGGCGGATGCCGGCGGCCACGCTGGATTCGCCCAGGATCTTGAAGCAGCCCACCTGGGCGGTGTTCTTCACATGGGTGCCGCCGCAGAACTCGGTGGACCAGCCGTTCACATCCACCACCCGCACGATATCGCCGTATTTTTCGCCGAACAGGGCCATGGCGCCCATCTTCTTGGCTTCGGCAACGGGCAGGTTCTGCACCGTCACATCCAGAGATTCAAAGATTTTCTGGTTGACGATCCGCTCCACCTGGGCCAGCTCTTCCGGAGTCATGGCGCTGAAATGGGTGAAGTCAAAGCGGAGACGCTCATCGTCCACATAGGAACCGGCCTGGTGCACATGACTGCCCAGGACCTCACGCAGGGCCTTCTGGACCAGATGGGTGCCGGTATGGTTGCGGGCGATGCAGCCGCGGCGCTCCTCATCCACATGGGCGGTCACATCCTGCCCCACCTGGATCAGGCCGCTTTCCAGCACGCAGGTATGCACAAAGTAGCCCTTGGGGGTCTTGCGCACATCCAGCACCCGCAGCTCGGCCTCGTCGGTGCAGATCAGACCACGGTCAGCCACCTGGCCGCCCATCTCCGCATAGAAGGGGGTGCGGTCCAGCACCAGCAGCACGCCCTCCTTGGGGCCGTCGTCGGTGGAGATGGCGTCCATCAGCTCAGTGCCGTCGGAAAGGGCGATGACCCGGGCGGTATCCTTCAGCCGCTCATAGCCGGTGAACTGGGTGGGCTCGGCGGTCAGCTCGCTGAACAGGTCGGCATCCCAGCCGGAAATGTTCTTGGCCAGCCGCTCGCTGCGGGCCCGCTCCTTCTGCTTCTTCATCTCCTTGATGAAATCATCCTCATCCACCAGGATGCCCGCCTCGGCGGCGATCTCCTTGGTCAGATCCAGGGGGAAGCCGAAGGTATCATTCAGCTTGAAGGCATCCAGACCGGACAGGATCTTCTTCTTGCCTTCCAGGGCGGCCTTCTCGATGCCGTCGATCAGGTTGCTCAGGATGGTCATGCCCTGGTCGATGGTCTTGTAGAAGCGCTCTTCCTCGGTGCCGATCACCTTCTTGATGTAATCGGCATGCTCTTCCAGCTCGGGGTAAGCGCCCTTGTTCTGCTCAATGACGGTATCCACCAGTTCCACCAGGAAGGGACGGTTGACGCCCAACATCCGGCCGTGGCGGGCAGCCCGGCGCAGCAGGCGGCGCAGCACATAGCCGCGGCCTTCATTGGAGGGCAGGATGCCGTCGCTCACCATGAAGGTGGTGGAACGGATATGGTCGGTGATGACCCGGATGGACACGTCGGTCTTGTGGTCGGCCCCGTAGGTCTTGCCGGTGATCTTTTCCACATGGTGGAGGATGGCCTGGACGGTATCCACCTCAAACAGGTTGCCCACGCCCTGCATCACGCAGGCCAGGCGCTCCAGGCCCATGCCGGTATCGATATTGGGCCGGGCCAGCCGCTCGTAATGGCCCTTGCCGTCGGAATCGTACTGGCTGAACACCAGGTTCCAGACTTCCATGTAGCGGTCGCAGTCGCAGCCCACCTTGCAGTCCGGCTTGCCGCAGCCGAACTCGGGGCCGCGGTCAAAATAGATCTCGCTGCAGGGGCCGCAGGGGCCGGAGCCATGCTCCCAGAAGTTGTCTTCCTTGCCGAAGCGGACCATGTGGTCTTCGGGGATGCCCACCTCTTTGGTCCAGATATCGTAGGCCTCGTCATCATCGGTGTATACCGAGATGTACAGCTTTTCGGGGGGGATCTCCACCACCTTGGTGAGGAATTCCCAGGCCCAGGCAATGGCCTCGGGCTTGAAGTAATCCTGGAAGCTGAAGTTGCCCAGCATCTCAAAGAAGGTGCCGTGGCGGGCGGTGATGCCCACCCGCTCGATATCCGGGGTGCGGATGCACTTCTGGCAGGTGGTCACCCGATGGCGGGGCGGCTCTTCCTGTGCCAGGAACCACTTTTTCATGGGGGCCATGCCGCTGTTGATCAGCAGCAGACTGGGGTCGTTCTTGGGAACCAGCGGGAAGCTGTCCAGCCGAAGATGGCCCTTGCTCTCAAAGAAGGAGAGGTATTTTTCCCGCAGTTCATTCAATCCTGTCCATTTCATACTTCTTTTCTGCTCCTATCCTATAATTTCATGACAAGGCTCCGGCAACAAAATAGCCTTCGCCCCTCTCACAAGGGACGAAGGCTGAACGCTTCCGTGGTACCACCCAACTTGCGGCCCCGTAAGGCCGCCGCTTTTGTGCCTGTAACGCAGTGCTGCGTCCGTCTTTTGAAAACGGAGGCTCGGGGGTGGCTTTCCGCAGACTCATCAGCAAAAACCTTGCAGCGTACGGTTTTCTCTCTGGGGGAGATGCTGTCTGGGATTGGCCCTGTCATCGCCTTTCTCATGATTATCCTTATTATAGTTCGGCGCCTGCCTCTTGTCAACTCATTTCCAGGTCGATGAGAGCGCTGCAGACCCGGGAAAAGATCAGGGCGGAAGAGCTGGCCGGCTGTACCTGGAAATCCTGCAGCACCACGATGGTATATTTGGGCTCTTCGGCCGGGAAAAAGCCTCCGAACCACAGGTTCATCTTTTCGGTTCCGTCCTCGGTGTAGCTGCCAGTCTGGGCGGTGCCGGTCTTGCCGCCGGCTCCCCCTTCCGGCGGCCGGGCCGCCTGGCCAATGCCCTCCTCCACCACCCCGATGAGCATCTGGCTCAAGAGCTCAGCGGTCTGGTCCTTCAGTACCTGACGGCTCTGCTTTTGATATATCTGCTCCTGGAGCAGTCCTGTATCCTCATCCAGGATCCCCTCCACAAAGGCGGGGGCCACATACACGCCCTCATTGGCGATGGTGTTCAAAAAGGCGGCGATCTGTACGGGGGTGGCCATCAGTTCGCCCTGGCCAAAGCTGAAGTTTGCCAGCTGGCCGGTATTTTCCAGGGTGGAAGCCTGGGGCAGATTGCCGCCGGCGCTTTCCAGGCCCGGCGCCACGGTGAGCGCCTGCCCCAGCCCCAGGTCACGAGCCAGGGCCAGGATTTTGTAGCCGCCCAGCTCCATGCCCAGATGGATAAAATAGCTGTTGCAGCTCTGGGCCAGAGCCTGCCCCATATTCAGAACGCCGTGTACCGTGCCGTTGGCGCAGCGGTAGACCTGACCGTCCACCTCCTCATAGCCCTGACACTGGTAGGGTACGGCTGCCTGCCAGACCGCTTCTTCCAGGGCGCAGGCTGCCAGAAGAGGCTTGAATACCGAACCCGCATTGTACTGGCAGAGCGCCCGGTTCAGCAGGGCCCCGTTCTCGTCGGAAAGGCTGGCGGCCAGGTTTTCCGGGTCGAATTCCGGTTCGCTCACACAGGCCAGAACCCGGCCGCTCTCCCGCTCCATCACCAGGATGCAGCCGCTGGTCATGTCGTTTTGGGCGATGGCCTCACAGGCCCTCTGCAGAGGGCCGTCCAATGTGAGCATCAGTCCCTGATGGGTGCCGGAGAGGGTGGAAAGCATGGGCTGTTCCCCTTCCATCAGCCGGCCCTGGGCGGTGGTGGCGCACCGGACAATGCGGGTATCTCCGCTCTCGGCAAGCAGAGAGTCAAAGGCCTGTTCCAGACCGGAAACTCCCCTGCCTTCCCCGTCCAGATAGCCCAGCAGATGGGTAGCTACCGGGCAGGACCAATACCGGTCCTGGCAGGTACAGACAAAAAAGCCCTGGTCGCTCAGGTCTTCCGGCACCTGGATAAAAAAGGGAGTGACGGAATTCCGGCGCTGGTACAGAATATTCTGGGATTCCTCGCTTACCAGGCCAAACAGCTTGCTGTAGCTGCTGTCCCCCGGCAGGCAGAGAGCCTCATAGCTGGTTGCGCCCCCGGTGAGAGGCTGGCCGTTCCGATCATAAAAATTCCCCCGGGTCTGGTCGGCGGTGATGGTGGCCACCGTCTGTTCCTGCGCGGCGGCCGCGTACTGCTCATTGCTGGCCACCAAGTAGCACCGGCCCAGTACCAGACTGAACAGAACCAGAAAACACAGGAAGAGAGCCGCAAGCCGTTTTTCGGTCACCTTGATTCCCCCTTTTGGGGAGAGTATGGGCGGCCCGGGAGCCGGTCATACTGCCTTTTCCGGCTCTTGGGGATGGATATGGGAGGGAATGAAAAGCCAGGTGGCGGAACTGTACAGGCCGCCGGCAAACACAGAAAAGGCCGATGCTTGCCAAAGGGCAAACATCGGCCTTCATTCTTGCTATGTGCACCTGTCAGGGTGCGGGTTGGGGGCTTTCCTATCCTTGCGCCGAAAATCAGACGCAGAACCGGGAATTAGTACATGCCGCCCATGTCGCCGCCCATGCCGGCAGGAGCCGCGGCAGCGGGCTGCTCGGGCTCGTCGGCTACCAGGCTCTCGGTGGTGAGGACCATGGCAGCTACGCTGGCAGCGTTCTCCAGAGCGGAGCGGGTGACCTTGGCGGGATCCACGATGCCGGCCTCGATCATATCCACATACTGCTCGTTCTGGGCGTCAAAGCCGTAGTTGGGCTTGTTGGCGCTGAGGATCTTGTCGATGATGACGCTGCCCTCCAGGCCGGCGTTCTTGGCGATCTGGCGCAGAGGAGCTTCCAGAGCCTTCAGCACGATGCGGGCGCCGGTGCGCTCGTCGCCTTCCAGCTCGTCGCAGGTCTTCTTGACAGCGGGGATGGCGTTGATGGGGGCGGTGCCGCCGCCGGCAACGATGCCCTCTTCCACAGCGGCCTTGGTGGCGTTCAGAGCGTCCTCGATGCGGAGCTTCTTATCTTTCATCTCCACCTCGGTGGCAGCGCCGGCCTTGATGACGGCCACGCCGCCGGCCAGCTTGGCCAGCCGCTCCTGCAGCTTCTCACGATCGAAATCGCTGGTGGCAACCTCGATCTGGTTGCGGATCTGAGTCACACGGTTCTGGATAGCGGTCTTGTCGCCGGCGCCATCCACAATGGTGGTGTTCTCTTTGGTGACCTTCACCTGACGGGCGCGGCCCAGCATATCCATGGTGGCATCCTTCAGCTCGTAGCCCAGATCGGAGCTGACGACCTGGCCGCCGGTGAGGGTGGCGATATCCTGCAGCATCTCCTTGCGGCGATCACCAAAGCCGGGAGCCTTGACGGCAACCACGGTGAAGGTGCCGCGCAGACGGTTGACGATCAGGGTGGACAGAGCCTCGCCCTCCACGTCCTCGGCGATGATGACCAGCTTGCGGCCGCTCTGGACGATCTGCTCCAGCAGGGGCAGGATGTCCTGGATGACACTGATCTTTTTGTCGGTGATGAGCAGGTAGGCGTCGTCGATGACAGCCTCCATCTTCTCGGTATCGGTGACCATATAGGGGGTGATATAGCCACGGTCAAACTGCATGCCTTCCACGATCTCGGCATAGGTCTCGGCGGTGGTCTTGTTCTCCTCCACGGTGATCACGCCGTCGGCGCTGACCTTTTCCATGGCCTCGGCAATCAGGTTGCCGATGGCGGCGTCACCAGCGGAAACGGTGCCTACACGGGCGATATCCTTGGAGCCGGCAACCTTCTGGCTGTTGGCAGCAATGGCGCCCACGGCGGCCTTCACGGCCTTCTCCATGCCGCGCTTGATGTCCATGGGATTGGCGCCGGCGGCCACGTTCTTCATGCCCTCGGTAACCAGAGCCTGGGCCAGAACGGTGGCGGTGGTGGTGCCGTCGCCGGCAGCGTCGTTGGTCTTGGTGGCCACTTCGCGGACCAGCTGAGCGCCCATGTTCTCAAAGGCGTCCTTGATCTCGATCTCTTTGGCGATGGTCACACCGTCGTTGGTAATCACGGGGCTGCCGTACTTTTTGCCCAGCACCACGTTGCGGCCCTTGGGGCCCAGGGTGATCTTGACGGTATCCGCCAGGGTATCAATACCGGCGCACAGGGCCTTGCGGGCCGCTTCGCCGTGCAGAATCTGCTTAGCCATAATGCATTACTCCTTTATCGATTGGTATTCAGAATATTTTGTGAGGCCGGAACCGGGCTGCTTGCCTTATTCCACGATGGCCAGAATGTCGCTCTGCCGGACGATGGTGCACTCCTCGCCGTCCACCTTGACTTCGGTGCCGGAATATTTGCTGGTAAGGACCTTATCGCCCACCTTCACGATCATCTCCACTTCCTTGCCGTCCACAAGGCCGCCGGGGCCCACGGCCAACACAGTGGCTACCTGGGGCTTCTCTTTGGCGGAACCAGCCAGAATGATGCCGCTCTTGGTGGTCTCTTCTGCTTCCACGGCTTTGATAACAACGCGGTCTGCAAGAGGTTTGATTGTCATGATACTGTCCTCCTATAAAAACTTTTAAAAACTTTCCTCGAAAACTGAAAACTCAGTTGCTTTAGCACTCTTTATCCCTGAGTGCTAAACATATTGTAATCAGTTCTGTATCAAAAATCAAGAGGTAATTTGAAAAAATTTGGTGCGGTCACAAATCTTTTACATTTTGCTTGGGGCCCTGCCCCCCCAACAAAAGAAAAAAGCCGCCCGGCAAACAGGAAAATACTGCGATGCCAGGTAGCTTTTGGTAAGATCAAAAGCGGCGTGGATCGAAGAAGATGCACATAAAATGCAGAGGCTCAAGGCTGGGTGAAGCTTCCCGGCCAAACGATTTTACAATTGGTTTTGGCGAAACGGGCGATTCAGCAAAGCAAAGTGCCCCACACAAAGACTGACATATCCGGCCATCCAACGGGCAGCCCCGTCGTGGCAGAAAAAACGGCGCCTCCCCAGAAGGGGAAGCGCCGGATTTTACAAGGGATCGGAAATTAGCCGAAGTAGCGAGCCAGCAGACCCTCGAAAGCCTTGCCGTGGCGAGCCTCGTCGCGGGCCATCTCATGAACGGTGTCATGAATGGCATCCAGGTTCAGCTCCTTGGCCTTCTTGGCCAGCTCGAACTTACCGGCGGTAGCGCCGTTCTCAGCATCCACACGCATCTCCAGGTTCTTCTTGGTGCTGTCGGTCACGACCTCGCCCAGCAGCTCGGCGAACTTGGCAGCGTGCTCAGCCTCTTCGTAAGCAGCCTTCTCCCAGTACAGGCCGATCTCGGGGTAGCCCTCGCGATGAGCCACGCGGGCCATGGCCAGGTACATGCCAACCTCGGTGCACTCGCCCTGGAAGTTCTCACGCAGGCCCTGCATGATCTCTTCGGGAGCGCCCTGAGCTACGCCAACCACATGCTCGGCAGCCCAAACCTTGTCGCCGGCCATCTCCTTGAACTTCTCAGCGGGAGCCTTGCAGACGGGGCAGAACTCGGGGATAGAACCCTCAGCGATATAACCACAAACGGTGCAAACGTATTTAGCCATTTTCCATATCCTCCATATACTTGAATTTTATTTGCTGACATTGGTAAGGGAATAATCTGAAAATGAGAATCATTCCTGCAAATGCATAATACCACACCCGCCCGGGTTCGTCAACAGTTTTTTTTGCTTTCTTTGCTTTTTTTATCGGTTTTCTGGGTATTATAACCAAGACGGCGCAAAGCAGGCAGAATTGCCTCCAATCCTCGGGCGGTGAGCGCCCCCATCAAAAGCCCCGAAATCAGCAAAATGGGGGCATACGCAAGGGTGAAGGCGTTTTTCAGCACCAGGCTGGCGGCCAGCAGCTGGCCCAGGTTGTGAAACACCGAGCCGCAGACTGAAAGAATATAATCGGTAACAGGCAGCCGGCAGAGCACCAGCATGACGGTGAGGGAGAGCAGCCCCCCGGACAGGGACAGAAAACCGGCCACCGCGCCCCGGGTGAGCAGGACGAAAAAGGCCTTGAGCAGGCAGAGGGTATAGGCCTGGCGGGACCCCATGAAAAACATGGCGTACATGACCACCACGTTGGAAAGCCCCAGCTTGATGCCGGGCATCAGCCCCAGCAGAGGGGTGATGACGGATTCCAGAAAAGACAGTGCCAGGGCCAGCGCAAACAGTACCCCGCCCAGGGCAACCTCTTTTGCCTTGGAATTTTGCACGAAACAGCACCTCGCTTTCTTGCCGCATAACCTTTTTAATCCTAATATGCCTCAAAAAACTTGTCAAGAAAAAGGAGGGAGAAGAGGGGGTGATGAACTTTCTGTTAAATCTATTTTTTTGATTTGGGTCAGGCTTGAAACGCCGGGCGGAATAGTGTAGTATTTAATAGGTATCACAGTAAAGGAGATTTCTGAATATGAAAAAACTGATCGCAACGATGACTTGTGCTGTGCTGGCTGCGGCCGTGCTGGCCGGATGCGGCGGGTCCTCTTCTTCTTCCTCTTCTTCCGCGGCCTCTCAGGCGGCTTCTACCCCTGCTTCCTCGGCGGCTTCTTCCGAGGCGTCTTCGGCTGCTGCTTCTTCCGACGGCTACAACCTGGATGACATTGTTTCCGCCATTGAGGCTGCCAACCCCATCTCCAACCCCCTGGAGCTGGATGAGACCGCTCTGGAGTTCGACATGATGCTCACCATGGAGAATGTGGAAGAGTTTGCGGGCGTGCGCAGCAATGACCAGGGCAACAGCGGCACCATCCTGGTGGTGAAGGCCGCTGCCGGCAAGGCCGGAGATGTTTCTGGTGAGCTGGAGACCTACAAGCAGAATCAGGTGGCTTACTACGGCAACTACGCCGAGTTTGCCGACGGCCAGGCCCAGATCGAAGAGGGCCGTGTGGTGACCAGCGGCGACTATGTGGTGCTGGTGTTCGCCAACACCGAGGGCGCCGATTACGGCGAGATTGACAAGGCCATTGATTCCGCGTTGAACTAACAAGCCCGTTGTCCCGACAGGCCGGTACCGTTACAGGCGCCGGCCTGTTCTTCGGTTTTTATCCCAAACAGAGGAGGATTCAAAGGATGGTTTTCAGTACCATTCTGTTTTTGTTCCGTTTTCTGCCCATCACGCTGCTGCTGTACTACCTGGCGCCGGGCAAGCTCAAGAATACCGTGCTGTTCATCTGCAGCCTGGTGTTTTATTCCTGGGGTGAGGTGCGGTTCTTCCCCATCATGGTGGTCCTCATCCTTATCAACTATATTGCCGGGCTGGCCATGGAAGCCTGGGGCCGCAGCCGAAGCCTGCGGCGGGTGTTTTTGATTTTTTCCATTGTGGGCAGCCTGAGCATGCTGGTGTTTTTCAAGTATACCAATTTCCTGATCACCAGCCTGAACGCCCTGGCGGGGCTTTCCATCCCCACCATCAGCGGCCTGGAAGTGCTGCCTCTGGGCATCAGTTTCTATACCTTCCAGACCATGAGCTATTCCATCGACGTATACCGGGGCGATGTGAAAGCTGAGCACAATATCATTGACTTCGGCGCCTATGTGGTCATGTTCCCCCAGCTGATCGCGGGCCCCATTGTGAAATATCGGGATGTGGCCGAGCGGCTGCATGTGCTGAAGGGCCGGATCAGCCTGGCCCAGGTGGAGGAAGGCGTCTGCCTGTTTGTCTTTGGCCTGGCCAAGAAAGTGCTGCTGGCCGACAATATCGGCGGGCTCTGGACCGACATCATCGGCATCTATGGCTCGGGCGGCATTGAAACCACTGCCGGCGTGGGGCTGGCCAATGCCTCCACCCCGCTGGTGTGGCTGGGCGTGATAGCCTATTCCCTCCAGCTGTATTTCGATTTTTCCGGCTATTCCATGATGGGCATCGGCATGGGCAAGATGCTGGGCTTTGATTTCCCTGCCAACTTCAATTTCCCCTATATCTCCCGCAGCATCACCGAATTCTGGCGGCGCTGGCATATGACCCTTTCCGGCTGGTTCCGGGAATATGTGTATATCCCCCTGGGCGGCAACCGCAAGGGCCTGCCCCGCCAGATCTTTAATATGTTCGTGGTCTGGACCCTCACCGGCATTTGGCACGGCGCCAACTGGAACTTTGTGTGCTGGGGGCTGTACTACTTTGTGCTGCTCACCATCGAAAAGGTCTGGCTGCTGCCTCGGCTGCAGAAAGGCCGGATCTGGCCCCATGTGTACACCCTGTTCCTGGTGGTGGTGGGCTGGGCCATGTTTGTGGGCAACGAAACCGGCGTGGGGCTGGGTTTGCTGTTCCAGAAGCTCTTTATCTTCTCGGGCGGTGCCTCTCCCCTGTATTTCCTGCGGAACTACGCCCTGGTGCTGGTGGTAAGCGTGATCTGCTGCACCACCCTGCCCCAGAAGTTCTGGGATGAGGCCAAGAAGATCCCCTGGATCAAGTGCGCTACCCTGCTGGTACTGCTGGTGATGAGCGTGTGCTATATCGTGGGATCTTCCAACCATCCCTTCCTGTATTTCAATTTCTGAAGAAAGGAGCGCCAACCATGAAAGACTTTTTGCAGAAACTGCGCGGGTACCCGGCTTTGGTGCTTTTCTTCGTCTGCATCTTCGGCTTTATGATCCTGGATCTGATCTGCCCCGACCGGGAGATCTCTGAGCTGGAAAATAAAAAACTCCAGCAGCGCCCGGCCTTCAGCCTTTCTTCCCTGACCCGGAACGAATGGACCGCCAAGTATGGGGACTATGTGAAGGACCAGGTGATTTTCCGGGACGGTATGATCAGCCTGCAGAGCCGGTTTGAAACGGTGCTGTTCCAGAAGTGTGAGAACAACGGGGTGCTGATCGGGGATGACGCAATGCTGTTCACCCGGATGTATTCCCTGACCAATTCGGAAAAGGCCCTCCTGCCCCGGAACATCCAGGCAGTGGAAGAGTTCGCTTTCCGGCATCCCGGCCAGGTCACCTTCCTGCTGGCCCCTTCTGCCAGCCTGATTTACAGCGACGCGGTTCCCTTATATGCCCCGCTGCTGGACGAGAATTCCATGCTGGATGATATTTTCTCCCAGGTGCCCAGCGCCCAGGTGCTGGATCTGCGCACTTTGTTTGGAGAAAACCGGGATCAGTACCTGTACTACCGCACCGACCACCACTGGACCACCAACGGCGCGTATCTGGCCTATGAAGAATTCTGCCGTCAGCAGGGCCTCACTCCCTTTGACCGGGAGGCCCACACGGCGGTGGAGGTGCCGAATTTCTACGGCACCAGTTATTCCTCTTCCCGCTACTGGGGCGCCGTGCCCGACGTGATCACCTATTATGAACTGGACAATCCCCTGACAGTCTGGAATCTTTCCGCCGACGGCACCAAGACCGTGCTGAGCAAGGGGGATATGTACGATTACGCCAAGTTCGACACCTATGACAAATACTCCGCTTTCATGCGGGGCAACAACGGTTACAGCACCATTGAAGGGGATGGCGAGGGCAGCATCCTGGTCATCAAGGACAGCTACGCCAACTGCTTTATCCCCTTCCTCACCGCCAACTATGCCAAGATCGGCGTGGTGGACCTGCGCAACTACAACCTGAGCATTGACAATCTGATGGAAAGCGAAGGATATGACCAGGTTTTGATCCTGTACAATTTCCAGAGCTTCAAGAGCGATGCCCGTCTGCCTAACCTGAACCGGTAAGGCTCGTTATAACAGAAAAAGGCCCTGCCCTTCCCTTTATGGGGAAAGGCAGG
Organism: Allofournierella massiliensis; assembly: GCF_021531255.1. GTDB lineage: Bacteria > Bacillota > Clostridia > Oscillospirales > Ruminococcaceae > JAFBIO01. Next base: position 421,785 of record NZ_JAFBIO010000001.1, read on the forward strand.
GCCTTTTTGGTATTCAATCTTCCTTTTTGATTTTGAAAACCGCCCGGAGAAGGCCACTCAAGAGTTTGGGGCTGCGGATCACGATCACCTGCATAACTTCATGCCTCCCTTGGATTTTACTCCATTATATCCAGGGAGAGGGCGGATTGTGACTTTCAATCCGCTTTTACCAGAAAAACCCCCAGGGAACCCTCCCGAAGCGAGAGAAATACCTTGTCCGAAACAAATTCGTTGCTGACGCCCAGGGGAAAATCCGGGGTGAGCGAGCTGTCTTCCAGCTCATAATACGCCCCCTTGACCGTGAGACCATGGGCCGGGCCTTCCAGAGGGAAAAGGGAAAAATAACCCCAGTCGCCCCGCTCCAGTTCCAGGCTCTGGCCGGCCAGCAGGTAGCGCACCTCGGTGCGCTCGTCAGCCAATAAAACCTGTACCCCCTGCTTTGCCAGATACAGCCCGGTGGAAAGGCTGGCCATGGTGTGATCCAGCCTTTGCCCGCCCAGGGCCCCCAGGATCACCGCCTCCCGGCAGCCCTGTTCCAGGGCCCAGCGGGCGGCATACTGGGTGTCGGTATCGTCCTTTACATGGGGCAGCACAATGGCCTGCCCCTCTTGGGGCTGGGGCGCGCTGTCAAAATCCCCTACCAGCAGGTCGGCCGAAAGGCCCAGGGGCGCCAGGTTCCGGTAGCCCGCGTCACAGGCAATAACCCAATCGCCGGGGCGGCAGTAGCGCCGCATGGCCCCGGAGACCGGACAGGCCGAAAGGATCAGGCAGCGCTCTTTGCTTTTGCTCATCGGTTTTCCCACTCCTTGAACTGCTTGGCTTCTTCATAGAGGGTGCGGTAACTGTTATACCGGCTTTGGGAGATCTTGCCTTCCTCCAAAGCCTCGCGCACCGCGCAGCCGGCCTCCCCGCAGTGAGAGCAGCCGGTAAAGCGGCACTTATCCCAATAGGGGCCGAATTCAGGGAAATCAAACTGAAGATTTTCCTTGGGGATATGGCAGGCCTTCAAGGTATCCAGGCTGGCAAAGCCGGGGGTGTCGGCAATCCGGCCGCCGCAGGCCTCAAACACCTCCACCTCCCGGGTGGTGTGCCGGCCCCGACCCAGCTTTTGGCTGATCTGGCCGGTGCGCTGGCTGAAATCGGGGGCCACCGCATTCAGCAGGGTGGATTTGCCCACCCCCGAGTTGCCGCAGAAGGCGCAGAAATGCCCCTGGATGCGCTGGCGCACCTGCTCTACCCCGGCGCCGGTCTGGTAGTCGATCTCAATGAAGGGAATGGGAGTCTGTTCATAGATCCGGCGCAGCTTTTCCCCGTCGGCCAGATCGCCCTTGGTAAAGACCAGCACCGGCTGGATCTCCTTTTCCTCAGCGATGGCGGTGAGGGTATCCAGCACCAGGGCACTGGGAACCGGCTGGGTGGTGCTGGCCACAATGAACAGGGTATCCAGATTGGCCACGGGGGGCCGCACCAGCAGATTCTTACGGGGCAGGACCTCATCGATCACAAAACTGCCCTTTTCCTCGGCCAGGCGAACCCAGTCCCCTGCCACCGGGGTGATTCCCTTTTTGCGGAAAATTCCCCGGGCCTTGCATTCCACCACACCCTCAGGGGTGCGCACATAGTAAAAACCGCCGATGCCCTTGACGATATAGTTTTCCTCCATGCCTCTGCCTCAATCGTCGTCGTCATCGTGATTTTCTTCCGGTTCCGGCTCCGGTTCCGGCCCAACGGAGATGACCAGGGTGACCTTGGTGCGCACCTTCACTTCGGTGCCGGCCACGGGGTCCTGGCTGATGATGGTATCCACCGGGCTGTCGCTGTACTGCTGGATGATGGTGCCGGCGGTGAGGTTGTTGTTCTTGAGGGCCGTCTGTACATCGCCCATGGTCAGGCCCACCACATTGGGCACAATGCAGGTGGTCTCGATCTTGGCCTGGCTTACATACACCACCACGCTGTCGCCGCTGGCCACCTGTTCACCGGCGGCGGGGCTGGTCTTGATCACGCTGCCCTCTGCCACCGTCTCATCCACCACCCGGCGAACCGTTACCGAGAGGCCCTTATCTTTCAATGTACTCTCCGCGTCTGCCTGGGTGAAGTCGGTCACCTCGGGCACCGTGACCCAGAGGGTGCCCAGGCTCACCTTCAGGGTGACGGTCTGCCCCTCCTTTACCTCCCGGGGGGGCTTGGGGGTCTGGCTGTAAACCTCACCCGCCGGTACATTGTTGTTGTATTGTTCATCGTATACGATGTTGAAGACATCGTAGGCGCTGTTGCTTTCAATATCGGATTTCTGCATGCCCACAAAGTTCACCAGGTCCACATCTTCCCGGGAACTGAAGAGGGGGTTGGTGGAGTTGGTGAAGATGAGATAGCACAGGATGGCCGCGCCGCAGGCAAAGGCCACGGCCATGCCGAACATGACCGGCAGCAGGACGCTGCGCTTTTTCTTGGCCGGCTTTTTCCGGGGCGCGGTGCCATTGGGGGAGGCGGCCCGGGTGCGGGAGACGGTACGGTTTTTGGGGGAAGAAGTTTTTTCTCGGTTAGACATCATTTTTTCGCTTTCCTTTTTCTTCTGCCGCATGACTTTTTCGATCTGGTGCTGTTCCTCGTCTGCCAGGTAGCGATAGGCAAAGCGCACGCTGGGGTTCTGCTTGAAGATATCGATGGCTTCCAGCATTTCGGCGGCGCTCTGGTAGCGATTGCGGGGGTTTTTGGCCATGGCTTTTTCGGTGATCTGGCACAGGGCCTCCGGCACGTTCTCGGCCACTTCCGAGAGGGGCTTGGGCTTTTCGGCAATCTGGCGGATGGCCACATTGACAGCGCTGTCCCCCTCAAAGGGCAGCTTGCCGGAGAGCATCTCGTAAAGCATGACGCCCACCGAGTAGATATCGGATTTTGCGTCGGTGAGCTCTCCCCTTGCCTGTTCGGGGCTGATATAATGCACCGAACCGATGGCTTTGTCGCTGCCCAGGGTGCAGTTTTCGGCCCGGGAGATGCGGGCGATGCCGAAGTCCATCATTTTCAGGCTGCCGTCGGGCAGCAGCATGATGTTCTGGGGCTTGATATCCCGGTGGACCACACCCTTGCTGTGGGCGTGCTGCAGGGCGCTGAGGATCTGGGTGATGAAGTGGAGGGTCTCTTTCCAGGTGAGGGGCCCGCCCCGCTGGTTGAGATATTCCTTCAGGGTGATGCCGTCGATATATTCCATCACCAGATACTGAAGTTTGTCGGTAACCGATACATCAAACACCTTGACGATGTTGGGGTGATCCAGGATGGAAATAGCCTTGGATTCATTCTTGAACCGGTGCACCAGTTCCTCGTTCTGGGTGAATTCCTCTTTCAGGATCTTCACCGCCACCGTGTTCTGGGTTTTCAGGTCGGTGGCCCGGTAAACATTGGCCATGCCGCCGATGCCGATCAGCTCATTGAGCAGATATCGGCCATCCAGTTTCTTGCCGATCATGTTGTCCATCTTGTTCAGACCTCCCCGGGTTCCGTGCCCATCAAAAGCACCGTGATGTTGTCCTGCCCTCCCGCACGGAGAGCAAGCTGCACCAGCCTGTCCGGCACGTCAAAAAAGGAGGTATTGGTAATGATTTGTTCCATTTCTTCCTCGCTGACCAGATTGGAGAGCCCGTCGGAGCAGAGCAGCAGAATATCCCCTTCTGCCAGTGGGCAGCAGGTGTAATCCGCCTGCACGGACTCGTTGACCCCCACCGCGCGGGTGATGAGGTTTTTGCGAGGGTGTTTTTCTGCCTCTTCCGGGGTGATCTGGCCGCTTTCCAGCAGCTGCTGCACCATGGAATGATCCTTGGTGAGCTGGATCATCCGCCTGCCCCGGCGCAGGTATGCCCGGGAATCCCCCACATGCACAATATGGGCCACCCCCCGCTGCACCAGGGCGCATACGGCGGTGGTGCCCATGCCCCGGTATTCCGGTCCCTTCAGGCTCTGTTCATGCACGGTCTGGTTCATATCCGCGATCGTCTGCTGCAGAAAATTCTGGGGGTCGGCCACTTCGCCCCGGGCAAGGGCCCCCTGCAGGGCTCTTTCAAAACGGGCGGAAGCAAGGCTGGCGGCCAGCTTGCCGCCGTTGGCTCCCCCCATCCCGTCGCAGACCACGCCCCAGGCGTCCCCCTCAGGCAGACGGGCCGCCCGGTAATCGTCCTGATTTTCCGAGCGGGTGCATCCGATATCGGTTTTTCCTGCCAGTTTCATAGGCTCTCCTTTGATGGCTGCGCCGCATTGGCCGCAGCCCGTTCGGCCGCTTCTTCCCGGCGCAGCTGGCCGCAGGCCGCGCTGATATCACTGCCCAGCCGCCGGCGCACTGTGGCGTTCACCCCCAGCTCGGTGAGGAGCGACTGGAACCGGCGCACATTCTGGGCGTCGGTGGCGGTATAGGGGCTGCCGTCCACCGGGTTGATAGGGATGAGGTTCACATGGGCCCCCATTCCCCGAATCAGCCGGGCAAGCTCCCGGGCGGTCTCGGGGCTATCGTTGACCCCGCGGACCATGGAATATTCAAAGCTGATGCGCCGGCCGGTGGTTTTCTGGTACCGGCGGCAGGCCGCCAGCAGTTCTTCCACCGGGTAGGCGTCATTCACCGGCATCATCTTGCTGCGCATGGGGTTGTTGGGCGCATGCAGGGAGATGGAAAGGGTGATCTGCAGCTTTTCCTGGGCCAATCGGTCGATCATGGGCACCAGGCCGCAGGTGGAAAGGCTGATGTTCCGCATGCCGATATTCACCCCGTCGGGGGAAGAGATGATATGCAGAAAATCCAGCACCGCCTCGTAATTGTCCAGTGGCTCGCCAATGCCCATCAATACGATATGCGAGACCCGCTGGCCCAAGTCCTTCTGGACGGTGTAGATCTCCGAGGCGATCTCCCCCGCTTCCAGATTGCGCACTCGCCCTGCCTGGGTGGAAGCGCAGAATCGGCAGCCCATACGGCAGCCCACCTGGGTGGACACGCAGACGCTGAGGCCATAGCTGTACTGCATAGCCACCGTCTCGATACAGTTGCCGTCGGCCAGTTCCAGCAGATATTTGACGGTGCCGTCTTTGGATTGCTGGCGCCGGCGCACCGAGGGGGCGGCGATGTACCAGTCTTCTTCCAGCCTGGCCAGGAAAGCCTTGGGCTGATCGGTCATCTGGGAAAATTCCGCCGCCTGCTTTTGGTGCAGCCAATGGAAGATCTGCTTTGCCCGAAAAGCGGGCTGGCCCATCTGGCTTACCAGATCGGCCAGCGCTGAAAGGCGCAGCGATGAAATGCACTGCTTCATGTGCTTTTTCTCCTTTGGAGGATGGCCACAAAGAATCCGTCCACCCCTTCGCCGTCCGGGAAGATGGTGGTGCCCCAGGGGCCGCTGCAGCCGGTGGGCAGCGCAAAGGGGGGCGGGAGGAGGGAAAATTCCTCATTGCCTTCCAGAAATTCCCGCACAGCCTCCTCGTTTTCGGCCGGGTTGAGGGTACAGGTGGAATAGACCAGTTTTCCCCCCGGCTTTACATAGCGGGCAGCGTTTTTCAGGATGGCCCGCTGGATGGCGCAAAGGCCTTCCAGCTCTTCCAGTCCCTTATAGCGGATATCCGGCTTTTGGGCCAGAACACCCAGCCCGGAACAGGGCACGTCGCAGAGTACCCGGTCGCAGCCGCAGAATTCCTCCACGAATTCCGAGGCATCCCCATGATATACCACAGTATTGGAGATACCGCAGCGCTCTAAGCCGGAACGGATGAGCCGAAGCCGGTTTGCCTGCAGATCGCAGCTGAACAGTCGGCCGGTGTTGTGCATGAGCTGGGCAATGGTAATGCTTTTGCCCCCCGGGGCAGCGCAGAGATCCGCTGCCCGCTGACCCTCCCGAGGGTCCAGACAGGCCACCGCGTACTGGGAAGCCTGGCCCTGCACATGGAATTCCCCCTGCCGGAAGGTTTCCAGCTGGGTCACGCTGCCCTTTACCTGGGCAAACAGGCTGCCCGGCACAAGGCCCGGCCGGGTTTCGGCCCCTTCAGCCGCCAGTTCACGGGTCAGGGATTCCGGGGTGGTTTTGAGGGTGTTGACCCGCAGGCTGAGCTGGGGACGGGCGAAGGAGGCCTTTAGGATCTCCTCGCACCGGTCCGGGTAAGCTTTCTGCAGCAGCTCCACAATGGGGCGGCCCACCGAGTATTCCACCGAAAGACGGTGGGTTTCATCCCGGTATTCCGGCTCCGGGCCGCCCTGGCAGGCCCGGCGCAGCACTGCGTTTACCATGCCGCTGGCGCTGGTCTTGCCCAGGTGACGCATCAGCTTGACCGACTCGTTCACCGCGGCGGCGGGCGGTACTTCCATATACAGGACCTGGTACAGGCCGCTGCGCAGCACCGCCCGCACCGGGGGATCCAGCTTTTCTATGGGCTTTTTCAGGAAAGGGGCCAGCCGGGCGTCCAGGGTGAGGAGCCGCTCCAGGGTGCCGTAGAACAGGCTGCTGCAAAAGGCCGCCTGCTGAGGGGTAAGTTCCTGTTTTTTCAGGGCCGCATCCAGCACCAGATTGGAATAACCGCCCTGTTCCTGCCAGATCAGCGCCTTTGCCGCGGTATACCGTGCCCGGTCCATCCTTCCTCGCCTCTCTTTCCTTGTTTTCTTCTCTCTTCGTTACAGCAGGCTGTCCCCTGCCTTGAGCCGGCGGCCCAGCACCCAGGCGGCGCCGGTCATGGGCTTTTTGCCCTCGGGCACTACCTCTTCCAGCACCAGGGCTCCCTGGCCGCAGGCCACCGTGAGGGGATCGGCGCAGAGGATCTGCCCCGGTTTGCCCTCTCCTTCGGCCAGGCGGCTTTTGACCACCTTGACCCGCTTGCCGCCCCAGTCCAGCCAGGCCATGGGCCAGGGGTTCATGCCCCGTACCCAGTTGTGCAGCTGCCGGGCGTCCAGGTTCAGGTCCAGCTGAGCCATCCCCTTGGTGAGGGGCGGGGCCTGGGTGGCCTGGGCCTCATCCTGGGGAGCGGGGACGGCTTTGCCGGCCTCGATCTCCTGGATGCAGGCCAGCAGGGTCTCGGCCCCGGTCTGGGTGATCCGCTCAAACAGTTCACCGCTGGTTTCTTCCGGGCCGATCTCCACCGGGCAGACCTTCAAGATATCGCCGGTATCCAGCCCTTCATCCAGCTGCATGATGGTGACGCCGGTTTTTTCATCCCCGTTCAATACCGCCCACTGCACCGGCGCGGCGCCCCGGTATTTGGGCAGCAGGCTCACATGCAGGTTGATGCAGCCATATTTGGGGATGGACAGAATTTCGGGGGGCAGGATCCGCCCATAGGCCACCACCACAATCAAGTCGGGGGCCAGCTGGCGAATCACCTGCTTGCTCTCCCCGTCCCGCAGGGTGCGGGGCTGCCAGACCGGCAGCCCGTGGGCCTGGGCCACCTTCTTCACCGGCGGGGCGGTCAGGATCTGCCGCCGGTCCACCGGTTTATCCTCCCGGGTAAAGGCGCCGAGCAGGGTATGGGAGCTGGCACAGAGGGCTTCCAGGCAATGGGCCGCAATGTCCGGCGTGCCCATAAACAGGATCTTCATTCGTCCACGTCCTCCTGGCCCTCTTCCACATCCTCATAGAAGTACTCGGCCAGATCCATGATGGTGATGCCGTCCAAATGGTTGTTCTCATGCTGGATGCACCGGGCCAGCATGTCCTCGGCCTCCATCTCAAAGGGGTTGCCGTGGCGGTCAAAGGCCCGCACCTTCACCTTCCGGGCCCGGGAGATGGCCCCGTTATGCCCCGGGAAGGAAAGGCAGCCCTCGTACAGCTTGACGGTATCCTGGGATTTTTCCAGGATCTCCGGGTTGATGAACTCGATAAAGCTGGGCTTGTAGTCGGGGGGCAGCTCCCCTTCCGGCTCCTTGCGAAGATCCAGGCAGATGAACACCCGGCGCATGACCCCCACCTGGGGGCCCGCCAGGCCCAGGCCCTCGGCCTTGATGAGGGTCTCCTGCATGTCGTCCAGCAGGGTCGCCAGACGGTCGTCAAAATTGGTCACCGGGCGGCAGACCTTTTTCAGAATGGGATCGCCGTCCTGTACGATGGTTCTCAGAGCCATGATGATATCCTCCTGTTGTATAGCTATACTGTTTTCACTTTATCGCCCTGCGGCCAAAAGCCGGGGACGCTTACATATCTCCGTCGGAATTCATATCCAGGGTGACCGAGGCTCTGACGGGCAGGCCCTCCTCGCTGTAGCGGGTCATGACCCGGCGCATCAGATCCCGGAAAGGCTTATCTCCCCGGCATTTGATGGTGAGCTTATAGCGGTAGAGGCCGTTCACCATGGCCACGTTCATGGGGGCAGGACCCAGCACCCGCAGGGGGATCTGCCCCCCCCTGCCCGCTTCCTCGGCCAGCAGCTGGCCAAAGCGGGAGGCCGCCCCCAGCACCTGGGCTTCCTGGGCACCGGAAAAACCGGCCAGGCAGAGGGTGCAGAAGGGCGGATAAAGCCCCAGACGGCGAAAGCCGATCTCCTGCTCAAAAAAGGCGTCGTAATCCTGCCGGGCCGCCAGGGCCAGCACCGGATGGGAGGGGTCGCTGGTCTGGATCAGGGCATGACCGGGGCTGTCGGCCCGTCCGCCCCGACCCACCACCTGGGTGATCAGGCTGAAGGCGTTTTCATAGGCGCGAAAGCTCTGGCTGTTCAGCATGGCGTCCACCCCCAGCACCCCCACCAGGGTCACGTCCTCAAAATCCAGCCCCTTGGCCACCATCTGGGTGCCCAGCATCAGGTCATACTCATGGCGGGCAAAGCGGGCCAGCATTTCCTCATGGGCGTTCTTGTGGGTGGTGGTGTCCTGGTCCATCCGCAGGATCCGGGCCTGGGGGAAGAGCCTTGCCAGCTCCTCCTCGATTCGCTGGGTGCCATAGCCGGTATACCGCAAAAGGCCGCCGCACTCGGGGCATTTTTCGGGCGGGGGCTGCAGAATCTGGCCGCAGTAGTGGCACATGAGCCGCCCCTGGGCCTTGTGGTAGACCATGGGCACCGAGCAGGAAGGGCATTTCAGGCTCTTGCCGCAGTCGGCGCACTGGGCTACGGTACGGTAGCCCCGCCGGTTGAGCAGCAGGATGGCCTGTTTGCCGGCGGCCAGGGTCTGTTTGAGCTGATCCGCCAGTGCCAGGCTCACCTCGCCCCCGTTGCCGGCGGCCAGTTCGGCCCGCATATCCACCAGCTCCACACTGGGCAGGGGCCGGCCCGAGTACCGCTCGGTGAGCCGCACCAATCGGCAGCGCCCCTGTTTGGCAGCCCAAAACCGTTCCAGGCTGGGGGTGGCCGAGGCAAAGAGGAGCAGTGCCCCGTTATCGGCAGCCCGCCGGGCCGCCACCTGATGGGCGGAATACCGGGGGGCGGATTCGGAGTGATAGGTGTGCTCCTGTTCCTCATCCATCACGATCAGGCCCAGGTTTTGCAGGGGGGCGAACACGGCGCTGCGGGTGCCCACCACGATATCCGCGCCGCCCTTCTGGATCATCTGCCATTGGAGCAGCCGTTCGGTGTTGTTGAGGGCGGAATGCTGCACCGCCACCCGGCTGCCGAAGGTCATTTTCAGCCTTCGGATCATCTGGGGGGTCAGGCTGATCTCGGGCACCAGAACAAGAGCGGTGCGGCCCAGCCGCAGGGTCTCTTCAATCAGTTTGAGGAATACCAGGGTTTTGCCGCTGCCCGTGACCCCGTACAGCAGGGCCGAGTGGGCCTGGCCGTCCCGCAGGCAGGGGGCCAGTTCCTCGTAGGCCGCCTGCTGGCCGGCGGTGAGCTGGATGCTCTCGCCGGTAAAGGGGATGTTCCCATACAGATCAGGGGCTTTGTCCACCTGAAGGCGGCTCACCACCCCCTTTTTGCAGAGCCCTTCTATGACTGCCCGGCTGATCCCGTTCTGTTCCAGCTGGCGCAGGCGAAGGGGGCCGGGGGCCAGCAGCTCCACCGCTTTTTTCTGCTTTTCGGTGGGGCGGGGCTTTTCGGGCAGCTCTCCCGTCAGATGGTATTCCGCCTCGGTATAGCGGGAAAGCCCCTTTTCCAGCACCGGGCGGCCCTCGGCCCGGGCAGGCCGGTATTGGGCCCCGTAAGGGATGATGGCCCGCACCGCTTCATAATAGGTGCAGAAGGTGCGCTCCTTGAGAAAGCGGACCAGCTCCAGAAGATCCGGCGTGAGGCAGGCCTCTTCGGGGGCCGCGTCAAACAGCTCCTTCAGGCGGGGTGTCTCCTCCCCTTCGCTCACCTGCAGCACCACACCCATCCGGGGACGGGAACCCTTGCCGAAGGGGACCAGGACCATGCCGCCCACCAGGACCCGGTCGGCCAGGGCCGGGGGGATTTTATAGGAATAGAGTTTGTCAAAATGAAAGGCCGCTTCGCTTACGGCGACCCCAGCGATCCGGGTCAAGCTGCTGCACTGCCTCCCTTCGGCATTTTCAGGCCTGCTGGCGCTGGCGGATGATCTCGTAAAGCCGGTCGGCACAGCTCTCCACCTCGTCGTTCACCAGGGTGGTGGTGTAGAGGGGGGCATATTCCATCTCTTCCCGGGCCCGGGCCAGACGGCGCTGGATGGAGGCTTCGTCCTCGGTGCCTCGACCCCGCAGGCGGGCTTCCAGCTGTTCCATGCTGGGGGGCATGAGAAAGACGGTGGTGGCCTCCGGGTAGAGCTTGCGGATGTTGCCCGCGCCCTCCACCTCAATGACCAGCACTACGGTGCGGCCCTGGCCGATCCGCTTGTCTACCTCAGACTTGGGGGTGCCGTACAGGTTGCCGCTGTATTCGGCATGCTCCAGGATCTCCCCCGCCTGAATCTTCTGCCGGAATTCTTCCCGGCTCATGTAATAATAATCCACACCCTCGGCCTCGCCGGCCCGCATGGGACGGCTGGTGGCCGAAACGGAAAGCTCGATTTCCGGGTGAAGAGCCCGGAGCCGGCGCACCACCGTATCCTTGCCGCAGCCCGAGGGGCCCGACACCACTACCAGATAACGATCCTTATTCATCCTCTTCCTCCTTGGAAGGCTGGGCGCCCTCCAGCCGGCCGGCCACGCTCTCGGGCTGAAGCGCCGAGAGAATCACATGGTCGGAATCCATGATCAGCACCGCCTTGGTCTTGCGGCCATAGGTGGCGTCGATGAGCACGCCCTTATCCTTGGCTTCCTGCACGATCCGCTTGATGGGGGCGGAATCCGGCGCCACCATGGCGATGAGCCGCCCCGCGTTGACCATATTGCCGAAGCCGATATTGATGAGCCGCATGAGGGGCCCTCCTTACTCGATGTTCTGAATCTGCTCCCGGATCTTCTCGATCTCGGCTTTCATATCCACCACCAGGCGGGTGATGGCCAGATCCTGACATTTGGAGCCGATGGTGTTGGTCTCCCGGTTCAGCTCCTGGGTGAGGAAATCCAGTTTGCGGCCCACCGGGCCCTCGGATTCCAGGATCTGCCGGTACTGCTGGATATGGCTGCGCAGCCGCACCGTCTCCTCGTCCACGGCGGTCTTATCCCCAAAGATGGCCGCCTCGGTGATGAGCCGGCTCTCGTCGATGTTCCGGTCTTCCAGGATCTCCTGCAGGCGGGCAAAAAGCCGCTGGGTATAGGCTCCCACCCGGCCGGCGCTGTCCTGCTCCACCTGGGCCACGGCCTGTTCCAGGAAGGTCAGCCGGCCCAGCACATCCTCTTTCAGCTTGGCGCCCTCGGTCTCCCGCATCTTTAAAAAACTGTCCAGCGCCTGGCCGCACACAGCCGCCACATCCTGCCACAGCTGCTCCTCGTCGGCCTCCTGCCGGCGCACCGTGAGCACATCCGGGAAACGGGCCAGGGCCTCCACCGAGGTGGTATCCTTCAGATCCAGCTCGTTGCAGATGCTGCGCAGGGCCTGGCGGTAGCTGCGGGCCAGCTCCATATTCACCTCCACCGTGGTGGAGGCGGCGGCGATCTCCTGGATCTGCAGACTTAGTTCGGTTTTGCCCCGGCTGATCCGGGCGCTCAGCAGCTTTTTGAGTTTGTCATCCAGGAACAGGCAGCTGCGGGGCAGCTTGGAGGAATACTCAAAAAAACGGGAATTCACACTGCGGATTTCCACCGTGATATCCCGGCCGTTCAGCACCGCGTTGCCGCGGCCATAGCCTGTCATGCTCAGGATCATATAGTCTCCTTCTCTTTCGGCCGGCGCCCTTGGGGCCGCCGGTTCATGAAAAATTCATCGCCCCTGTGGGCAAAGCAATACATGGTACTATATTACTCCTAATGGGAGATTTTTGCAAGGCGGGCAAGGGGCGGCCCTGCGCTCCCTTGCCTGGCTGCCATATGCTGCCATATAAAGGAATCCGCTGCCTGCGGGAAGGAAAAAGCCGGTGAAAGACTTTGCGAAAAAACAAAACTCGCCGCAAGCGTTTTTTCGCTTGCGGCGAGCTGGTGCCGCTGACCGGGATCGAACCGGTACGGTGTTGCCACCGAGGGATTTTAAGTCCCTTGCGTCTGCCTGTTCCGCCACAGCGGCAAATGGATCAGGCTGTACGGGCTGACTGTTTAATGATACAATACTGCACCCAAAAAGTCAACGAATCACCGGATGCGGGCAATTGCCCGGAATTGTAATTTTGCCCCGCGGCAGGTATAATGATGCCTGGATATCTATTGTGAAGCCCAAACCGGAAAGGAGCTGCCCTCATGCGATCAAAGCCATTTACCACCCCCTGGCCGGCCGGAAGGCTGTTTGCCGCCGGCTGTTTGCTTGGCGCGCTGGCCTTTCTGATCCTGTACGGCTTTTCCCCGCTGGATGTGACCTGGGACGGCTGGCTTCGGGGCGGCTATGTGGAAAAGGACTGCCTGCAGCATTATGCCGGCTGGCTGTTTTACCGGCAGAGCGACCTGGGTTTTCCCTTCTGCGTAGCTCAGAACATCAACTGGCCCCAGGGGCTGAGCCTTTCTTATACCGATTCGATTCCCCTGTTTGCCTTTTTGTTCCGGCTGGCAGAACCGCTTTTGCCCGCCACCTTCCAGTATTTCGGCTGGTTCACCCTGCTCTGTTTTGTTTTGCAGGGGGGCTTTGCGGCCCTTTTGCTCTCCCTGTTTTCGGCCAGCCCCCTCTTTGTGCTGGGCGGCAGCATCCCCTTTATTTTCAGCCCCATCCTGGTGGAGCGGGCCTTCCGCCATGCCTCCCTGGCCGCCCATTTTCTGATCCTGTGGGCACTTTATGAGTATATCCGCGGGGTGCGGCAGGGCCGGCCTTTTCGCTGGAGCCTGCTGGCCTGCAACGCCCTTTCGGTCATCATCCACCCCTATTTCACCGCCATGACCATGGCCCTCAGCGGGGCGCTGGTACTGGATTGCGCCCTGAAAAACCGCCGCCTGGCCCGCCCCTGCCTTTCCTTTTTGGGGTACGGCGCGGCCTGTGCCCTGATGGCCCTGTCCTTTGGGCTGGCCACCGGCTCTTCCAGCGGGGGCAGCGAGGTGGAATACGGCTATTTCAGCATGAACCTGAATGCCCTGTGGAACCCCATCAGCCGGTGGGACACCCATTGGAGCCGGCTTTTGCCGGTACAGAACCAGACCGGCGGCAACTATGACGGGTTCAATTACCTGGGTCTGGGCTTTTTGGCAGGCTGGGTGCTGCTGGCCCTCTTTGTGGCTGTGCGGCGCAGGGCCCTGCCGAAGAAGCTGCCCGGGCTCGTCCTGCGGCATGCCGGGCTTCTGGCCATGTGCCTGTGCTGCACGGCTTTTGCGGTGAGCCATGTGGTCACCGCAAACGGCGCCACCCTTTTCCGGCTGGGGCTGCCCCAGGCGCTTGTCCGGCTCTGCACCGTCTTTCGTTCCAGCGGGCGGATGTTCTGGCCGGTGTACTACCTGCTGTTCCTGGGCTGTCTGCTTTTGCTGCTGCGCTGCTTTTCGGCCCGGGGCTCGGCGGTGTTGGTGCTGGTACTGGCGGCGGTGCAGCTGTGGGATATCTCCCCTGCCCTGGCCGAACGGGGAAACGAGATGCGGCAATATGAGACTGAGTACCTCAACCCCCTCACCAGCGATTTCTGGCAGGAAGCAGCCGAGCGGTACAACCATATCCTGAGCCTGGACGGCCTGCAGGAAGAACCCCTCTTTTTGGCCCTGTACGCTGCCGACAACGGAATGACCACCAACGACCCCTTTGCCGCCCGCTATGACGAGGCAGCCCTGGAAGAGCAGCGGGCGGCCCTGCATGAAGAAATCCTGAACGGGCAGCTGCGGCAGGACAGCCTGTATCTGATCCAGGATGAAGGGCTGTTCTGGGAGCTGGCCGAGGCCGCCGGCGACCAGGCCTTCTGTGCCCGGCTGGAAGGGGGCTGGTTTGTGCTGGCGCCCGGCATGGAGTATGAGGGGCAGGACACCCAGGTGTACGGGGAGGACTATCCCCTGCATATCAGCGATTACTCCGACGACAACTGGCTGCACGGGGTGCTTTTGTGGGACCACAAGACCGTGGCCTTCCACGACTGCGATTTTACCCGCCGCAAGCTGACCGGGGCTTCGGCCCTTGTCTGCGAGGGGCAGGAGTATCCCATTCTGGAAATCAGCGATAAGGACGAGGGCTGGCTGATGGTCACCCTGGATATTGAGGACGCCTCCCTTCTGGCAGGCAAGGATTTGGAGAGTATTATCTCATGAAAATTTTGAAAGTAAAGAGCCTTCTGCCCCTGCGTATGGACAAATATCTGCTGGAACAGTACCCCCACCTGGGGCTGGGCCGGCTGAACAAGGCCCTGCGGGAAAACAAGATCAAGCTGAACGGCAAAAAACAGCCCCTTTCCACCCGGGTGCAGGCCGGGGATGAGATCCGGCTGTTTATTCTGGACGAAATTCTGGAGGGGGGCACCGCCCCGGAGGGGCCCCTGTACCGCAGCGCCCGCTGCCCCGCCGAGATCGTTTATGAGGATGAGCAGGTGCTGGTGGCCAACAAACCCGCCGGCCTGCCCACCGAGGACCCGGCCGCCCCGGATACCCTGTATAACCGGGCCTGCCTTTACCTGCACGGCCAGGGCAAGAGCGAGGAAGAGATCAATGCCCTGCGGCTTTGCCACCGGCTGGATACCGGCACCAGCGGCCTGATCGTCCTGGCCAAAAATCCCCATGCCGAGGAGGTGCTCACCGGCTGGATCCGGGACCGGCGGGTGCAGAAGACCTACCTCTGCGTCACCTTCGGCCGGCCCCAGCCTGAAGAGGCCACCCTGACCGGCTGGCTGGTGAAGGATTCGGCCCAGGGCCGGGTAAAGATCTACCCGGAGGAGGTGCCCGGCGGCAAAGAGGTGGAGACCCAGTATGAGACCCTGGCCTTCAGCGGCCGGCTGGCCCTTCTGCAGGTGCGGCTGATCACCGGGCGTACCCATCAGATCCGGGCCCACCTGGCCGGGATCGGCTGCCCCATTCTGGGGGACAGCAAATACGGCAACAACGCCGCCAATCGGGAGCTGCGGCTGAAATACCAGGCCCTGTGCGCTTACGAGCTGCGCTTCCCTCAAACCAGCGAGGAGGCCTTCGCCCCCTTGAGCGGCCGGGTGCTGCATGCGCCCAAACCCTGGTATTACGGCCAGATCCTGGACGGTACCCTGAAATAAACCTTCGGGCTTTGGAATTTTTCCAAAGCCCCTTTCTTTTTTGAACGTTGTATTTGTGAAAAGGATGTACTATGATAGCAGTAACATATGTTACAGACGATGAGGCGGGAAAAGCATGAACCATCAGGAAAAACTGCAGAAATTGATCTATGTGGCCCGGCGCTACTACCTGGATGCCCAGAAGCAGAGCGATATTGCCCGGGAAATGGGCATCTCCCGCCCGCTGGTGAGCCGGATGCTCAGCGAGGCGAGGCAGCTGGGTATTGTAAAAATCTCGGTGGCTCAGCCTGAATCCTATTCCTCCGCCTTGCTGGAACGGCTCCGCTCCATCAGTCCGGTGCGGGACGGGGCGCTGGTGGAGGACGGGGCCGACGATGACGCCACCAACCAGATGCTCTCCCAGGGGGCCATCCGCCTGCTGAGCCGGCTGGATTCCCGCCGGCTGGGCATTGGCTGGGGCCATCTCATTGGCCAGCTGGTAACCTGGTTGGAAAAGAACCCGCAGCTGAACAGCTCGGTGGCAGAAATCTGCCCCCTGGTGGGCAACGCCAATATCCCCGCCCGCAATTATCAGTCCAACGAGAATGTGCGCCTGATTGCCAAACAATTGGGGGCCGACCCCCATTTTATCCATCTGCCGGCCCTGCCGGAAAGCGTGGAGGAAAAGCAGCTGCTCTGCTCCACCGAGCTGTACCGTCAGATCCGCACCCAGTGGGAACGGATGGACACCGCCCTGGTGAACATCGGCAACTATCCCTCCAGCCCGGACTTTGCCTCCCTGGTGCGCTACGGCGACCTGCTGCAGCAGGCCCACACCTGCGGGCGGCTGCTGATCTACTACTTCAACCTGGAAGGCCAGGTGATCCAGTCTGAACAGGATTTCGCTATTCAGATCCCCCTGGATATCCTGCGGCGCTGCCCCAATATCATCGGCGTCTGCTCGGCGAATACCAGTGTGCGGGCCCTGAAAGGGGCACTGAACACCGGCCTGCTCACCCATCTGGTGGCCCGGGAGGAACTGGTGAGATCCCTTTTTGACTGATTTTCAAAAGTGAATATCGTCACATATGTAACCGGTTTTGCCCGATTTTCTTATTTTGGCAAAATCGGTTTTTCATTTTTGTACAGTTTAAATTCTGTTAATTTATAAGTTTTATAGATTTCGTCCTCTTTAGATTGACTTTTGTTCTGCATGGCGGCAGAATTCTTGAACAAAAGTAACGACTTGCCGGTACATCCATGCGGCCGGCATTCCCTGTAAGGTTTACCCGGATACGCCGGCAGGAACCTGCCGGGAAAGGAGGAAGAACGCAGTGACAAAAGCGGAATTCGCCGCGCGGCTCAAGGGGGCTTGCGCCTCGGTAGAAGGGGCGGAGGGCCTGCTCACCGAGATTGATTCCAAATTCGGCGACGCCGACCATGGCCTTACCATGAGCAAGATCGCCCGGGCTATTTCCCAGGCAGTGGAGGAATCCCAGGGCGGTATCCAGGAAATGCTGGACGATGCCGCCATGGCTGTGATGGGGCTGAACGGAGGCAGCGCCGTTCCCCTTTGGAACACCTTGCTGGATGGCCTGCAGGAGGCGGCCCCCGAGGGAGACGAAGTGGATGTGGCCGGCCTGAAAGCCATGTTTGCCCATGCCTTCGAGGCACTGGACGAAATTTCGGGCGCCAAGGAGGGCGACAAGACCATGATGGATGCTCTGATCTCGGCCAGCAAGGCCATAGCGGCCTACCAGGGCCAGGAGGCCGGCGGGCTGTTTGAGGCAGCAGCCAAGGCTGCCCAGGCGGGCGCCGAGGCCAGCAAGGGCTTTGTGGCCAAATATGGCCGGGCCAAGAGCTATAAGGAACAGACCATCGGCACCCCGGACGCGGGCGCCGTTTCCATGGCATACTTTTTCCGTGGCCTGGCAGAATGAGAGAACATTTGAAGGAGGGAATTTCCCATGAAAATGAAAAAATTCATCAACGCCCCTGAGACCATTACCGACGACGAGCTGGTGGGTCTGGGTATGGCCTACCCCGATATCCTGACCGTGGACGGCCATCTGGTCATCAGCAAGGACCTGGAAACGGCTGACCGGGTTACCATTGTTACTTACGGCGGTTCCGGCCATGAGCCTGCCCAGGCCGGCTTTGTGGGCAAAGGCATGCTGGACGTGCAGGCTGTGGGCGATATTTTTGCCGCCCCCAATGCCAAGCTGGTATTTGACGCCATGAAGCTGGCCGACAAGGGCCACGACGTGCTGCTGCTCACCCTGAACTATGCAGGCGACCAACTGGCCGGCAAGCAGGCCATCAAGCTGGCCCAGAAGGCCGGGCTGAACTTCCGCCAGGTGGTCACCGGGGAAGAGATCCAGTTTGACCCCAACGGGGAGGACAACAAGCGGGGTCTGGCCGGCGCGGTGGCCCTGTACCATGCGGCGGCAGCCGGGTACCCATGATGTCCTCCAAGGAGACCGTGGCCACTGCGGCTGAGGCGCTGTGCGGCAAGCTGGGCCTGACCCAGGGCGACAAGGCCTTTGTGATGATCAACGGCTGCGGCGCCGCCACCACCATGGAGCTGCTGATCCTGTTCAAGGATACGGTGGAATTCCTCAAGGCCAAGGGCGTTGAGGCGGTAGGCAGCATGGTGGGCGAGATCCTCACCGTGCAGGAAGCCGGCGGCTTCCAGATGAACATCGCAAAATGGGATAAGGAGACGCTCCGCCTGTGGAATACGCCCTGCCACACCCCCGCTTACAGCAAGGAGTAAACTATGCCTGACAATATCGGAAACAAGGCCGCCCATGATTATCATCTGGATACCCCGCCCGTGCAGGAAGGCTTCTTCCTCAAGGGGGCGTCCGGCGGCGATTGGGGCATGAAGAACCGGCTTGCCCGTCTGTTTAACCCGGAATCCGGCAACGCGGTGATGCTGGCCTTTGACCATGGCTATATCATGGGGCCCACGGCCGGGCTGGAACGTATCGACCTGGTGATCCCTCCCCTGATCCCTTATGTGGATGTGCTGATGGGCACCAAGGGGATCCTGCGCTCCTGCATCTCCCCTGCTTCCCGGGCGGCGAAGTGCGTGCGGGTCACCTATGACACCACCGTCCTGTTTGACGAGATGTCCAACGGGGGCGGCATCGCCTGTGATATTGAAAACGCCATCCGGATGAATGCGGACTGCATGGCGGTACAGACCTTTATCGGCGCGCCCGGTGAATCCCGCTCGCTGGAGCTGCTCTGCCGCACCGCCGACGCGGGCGCCCGGTACGGCATCCCCACCCTGGGTGTGGTGGCCGTGGGCAAGCAGATGGAGCGCACCGAAAAGTTCTTCCAGCTGGCCACCCGTGTTCTGGCCGAAAACGGCGCGAACATCGTGAAAAGCTATTACTGCGAGGGCTTTGAGCGGGTGGCTGCCGCCTGCCCGGTGCCCGTCGTAATTGCCGGAGGCAAAAAGCTGCCGGAACCCGAAGCCCTGGAAATGGCCTACCGGGCCATTCAGGAGGGCGCCCACGGCGTGGATATGGGCCGGAACATCTTCCAGTCCGACTGCCCCGCCGGCATGGCCCAGGCCATCGGCGCCATCGTGCACCGGGGATATACGCCCAAGCAGGCCCTGGAGATCTATGAGAGCGTAAAACACAGCTGAACAAAAGGGCGGAAAGAGGCCCCAGAGCGCCTTTTCCGCCCGCCCCATAAGGCGGGAAAAGATATGTCCGCTGAATACATGCACATCGGTATTCCTGTGACCAACCGCAAGCCCAACATGACCTATAATGAAGGGGCCAAGTTCTGGGTAAGCAATGTGGATGACTACGATTATAAGATCGAGTACCTAAAATTCGAGGAGGGCACCCCCTTCCCCGAGGTGCTTCACCACTACCCCCATGTGGCCTATAAGGTAGATGACATGGAAAAGTACATTGCGGACGCGGACAGCGTGATCTGCGGCCCCATGCCCGCCGGTGAAAAAGATCGGCTGGCTTTTGTCTGGAAAGACGGGGCCATTATCGAACTCTACGAAGCTCACTGAGTGAGTTTTTCCCCATCCAAAACAGCCGAGGCTGCCCTGCCCCCTTCTGGGGCCGGCAGCCTCGGCTGTTTTTTGTTTTTTAAAGGAGGCTCTCCCGGATTTTCAGCGGAACTGGATAACCTCTTCGATCTTTTTGCGGGGCACCACATAATCCCGGTTTTCGTCCAGATAATAGGTCAGATCCTCGCTGGGCTCCACCTCCCGCAGGGTGGAACGATGGGTGGGATAGCCGAAGGCCACCACCGTGTAGACATGCATCTGCTCGGGGATATCCAGCAGCTTTGCCAGGGGCACCCGGGCCACATTGCCCAGGATGCAGCTGCCCACCCCCTCTTCCCAGGCGGCCAGGGTCATGTTGTTCATGGCGATGCCCGCATCCATGGGGGTCCAGTCGTTCTGGGCAGCCTTGTCGATCATCACCACCGCAAACAGGGTGGGATGCTCCCCCGGTTTGGGCTGGCCGTCTTCCGGGGGCAGTTTGGCCGCCCAGCGGGTGAGGGCAAAAATCTCCTCCACCAGGGCCGGGTCGCTCACCATTATGTACCGCAGGGACTGGCTGTTGCCGCTGCAGGAGGCATACTGCTGGGCCCGGGCGATCTTTTGAATCACCGAATCGGGCACCGGCCGGCTTTGATCAAAGCGCCGGAAACTGCGGCGGGTCTTGAGAAGTTCCATCAAATCCATATCTTGTTCCTCCTTTTTTGTCATTCCGGTCTATATTCCTGCCGCCAGCGCCCGCAAAAGCCAGGCAAGGCCCATGCACACCGGCTGGTGGGCGAGATAGATCCACAGACTGCGGCGGCTGAGCCACCCTGCATCCGGCAAAGGCAGCCGGCCGCTCCCCTGCCGGACGGCAGGAAGCTTCCAGAGGAAATAGCCGCAGCAGAACAGGCAGAACCAGGGCAGCAGCGGGAAATAATCGCTGGACACAAACCCCGAAAAAGGCATGCCCAGGATCACCAGCACCGGGCTCTGGTACCACTGGGAGGGCGGCTGAACCCCCAGCCCCGGCCAGCCAAGCCAGCCGCTTTGAAGATGGTAGGTGGCGGTGAACAACAAAAACGCAGCCGCCAGCCCTGCCAGCGGCGGGCAGCGGTCCAGCGCCGGGCGCAGGGCCGCCAGCAGCCAGGCGGAACAGCCCAGCAGATTGAGCACCCCGAACCAGACGGCCTGGCTGGGCAGGGCCACCACCGTCACCGCCGTGATGAGCAGGCCGCAGAGGTTGAGGATCAGGCCCTTTTTCAGGTTATGCCTGCCAAAATGCCCGCAGGCCCCGCTGACCAGGATAAAGGTCCAGCAGATGGACTGCTGCCACAGATGGATGTACCAGCGGCCGGGCCAGCCTCCGTCGCCCCCCAGGACCACGAACCAGTCATAGCTGAAATGATAGGCCACCATGCTCAGGATGACCAGCGCCCGGGCCAGATCCAAGGCCCGACTGCGGGAGCCGCTCATGCCTGACCCTCGCCCTCGCCGGCGTTGCGGTTTTTGCCATAAAAGACCCTGCCCTGACGAAGCAGCTTTTTATAACCGCATTCCATGGCATAGAGAAGGTCCGGGTTGGTGCAGAAGCCTGCGTCGGAACATTCCTCGTACCGGTCGCAGCAATCGAACTGCTTGGGGATTTCCCAGATCCTCCGCCGGCAGATCTCGCACAGCACCGTGCCCCAGTCGGCCAGGGCCGGGCCCTGCTCAAAGGGGAAAGCCAGGGTGTCCCCCGCGGCTTTTTTGCCCTCCCAACCGGCGGGCAGCAGGCCGGCAAACTGCCTGCCGATCGCCAGGCTGCTGTAGCCATCGCCCCGGGCGGTCAGCCGACAGATCAGATCCGAGCGGAGAAAAATTGCCGTGGTACCCTTGTTGCGATGAAGCCGCAGCACCTCGCCGGGTACCTTTTCCTCTTCCAGCACACCGGCCAGGCGAGCCAGAAGCGCTTCCAGCTCCTGCTCGGTGGCCAGGGCCGCCTCTTTTTTCTGCTGCATCAAACTTCCTCCCCTGCCAGTTCTTTCAGGGCGTCTTCGTCCAGCACCGGCACGCCCAAAGCCGTGGCCTTATCCAGCTTGCTGCCGGCTGCCTCGCCGGCCACCAGATAGTTGGTCTTTTTGCTGACACTGCCGCTCACCCGGCCGCCCCGGGCCTCGATATATTCGGCCGCCTGGGTGCGCCCCATGGTGGGCAGAGTACCGGTGATCACAAAGGTGAGGCCCTCGAAAACGCCGCTCACCGGCGCCGTGTGGGCTGCCTGCATATTTACTCCCGCCGCCTTCAGCCGGGCCAACAGTTCCTGGTTGGCCGGGTCGGCAAAGAAATCATGCACCGATTGGGCGGTCAGCTCCCCCACATCCCGCACGGCGGCCAGTTCTTCCACACTGGCGGCGGCAATGGCGTCCACCCCGCCCAGGGTCTGCACCAGCTGCTTGGCCGAGGCCTTGCCGATGTTGGGGATGCCCAGGCCTGCCAGCAGCTTCTGGGGATCCTCGGATTTTTTTGCTTCAATGGCGTTCAGCAGGTTGTCCACTGTTTTTTCCTTGCCGATCAGGCCGGAATCCAGCAGTTCCTGCCGGTGCTCCTGTAAGGTGAAGATATCGGCAATGCCTTTGAGATATCCCTGCCGGATCAGCACCTGAATGGTGGATTCGCCCAGGCCCTTGATATCCATGGCGTCCCGGCAGACAAAGTTGATGATATGCCTTTCCAGCTGGGCGGGGCAGTTCGCCCCCATACACAGGTAGTCGGCGCTGTCCGGCTGGCGCACCACCCGGGCCCCGCAGGCCGGGCAGTAGGCAGGAAACCGGAATTCGCGGGCATCAGCCGGGCGCTTGGCAAGGTTCACCTGCTTGATGCGGGGGATGATCTCGCCGGATTTGTAGACCACCACCGTATCCCCCAGCCGGATATCCAGATCCCGGATATAGTCCTCGTTGTGGAGGGTGGCCCGGGATACCTGGGTGCCGCACAGATGCACCGTGTCGAACACGGCTGTGGGGGTGATGCGGCCGGTGCGCCCCACCGACAGCTCGATATGCCGCAGCACAGCCTCCTTTTCCTCGGCGCCGTATTTGTAGGCCACCTGGAAGCCGCTGTTCTTGGCCGAATCGGGCAGCAGGTGACGCTTGTGCAGCTCGTTCACCTTGATGACCGCCCCGTCGATGTCGTAGGGCAGCTGGCCCCGCATCTCCCCGATCTTTTCAATGGCCTGCCACACCTCTTCGGCGTTATGGCAGAGATAATAATGCTCAATGGTCTTGATGCCGGCCCGGTGCAGGAAGTCGTAGGCCTCCAGATGGGTTGTGAAGTCCATCCCCTTTGCATCCTGCACATTAAAAATAAACAGCGACAGATGGCGATTTTTTGTCACCCGCTTGTCCATCTGGCGCAGGGTACCGGCAGCGCAGTTGCGGGGATTGGCAAACACCTTCCCCTTGTGGTTTTCCTGGTAGGCGTTCACCGCCTCAAAGGCGGATCGCTCCATATATACCTCGCCCCGCACTTCCAGGTACTCCACCGGCAGGGTCAGCTGTTCGACCACATCGTCAATAACCCGGGCGTTGGGGGTCACGTCCTCCCCGTTCAGCCTTCCGTCGCCCCGGGTGAGGGCGGTGGTGAGCAGGCCGTTTTCGTACCGCAGGGACATGGAAAGGCCGTCGATCTTGGTTTCCACCAAAAAGGTGGTGTCAGCTCCCAGCTTTTCCTGGGCGCCGTTCACAAAGTCGTCCACAGCCTCCCTGGTGAACAGGTCCTGCATGGAGAGCATGGGCACCCGGTGGGCCACCATTTTGCCCACCTGGCGCATGGCGGTGCCGCCCACATGCTGGGTGGGCGATTCGGGGAGGATCCAGTCCTTGTGGGCAGCCTCGATCTCCTTGAGCTGGCGCACCATGGCGTCATACTCGGCATCCGAAATTTCCGATTCGTTTTCGTCGTAATACTGGCGGCTGTACTTGGCCAACAGCTCCACCAGCTGGGCATATCTTGCTTTCAGTTCGGTATCATTCATTCTTAAAGCTCCATCCGGCCCGGGCCGCCCCCTGGAAGGCGGCCGGCCGCAGAATTTATGGGTCAGAATCCATTTCTTTATTATACCCAATCGAGGCGGCAAAGTCCACCACCGGCCTCCCTGTCAGCCTGCGGAACGGGAATAGAAATCAGGCGTTTCACCGCTGAGCACCATCTGCACCACGCTCACCGTCTCCTGCACCTCCACCGTTTGGATATAACCCGAGATACTGGCCACCATATCGATGGTAAAGGTGATCTTCACCTGGAAATCTGTCTGATTGATGCCGGTGCTTTCCATGCTGCTCTCCACTTCGCTGAGCACATAGCCGCTCTGGCTCATGGCAAAATCAATGTTGGGACCCTTGCCGGTGAAAAAGCGCCAGCCCAGCAGGCTGCCCAGGGGAATCTCCACATTGATCTCGTCATTTTCCTGCAGCACCTGGTTCATGGCGTGGCCCAGGCAGATCTCCACATAATTGAGCCGGGCCGCATCGGTGGTGACGGTGCGTATCTGCCCCTGGCTGTCGTATTCCAGCTGATAAAGCCCCTCGTACAGGTCTGGCTGTTCTTCCAGGGCCCGGTGGATTCCCCCGGAAATGGCGTCCGATGCAATGCCTTTGCAGGCGTATTCCATGGATTCCTGCACCGCGGGCCCAAAGCTGCCCATGACCCGGAAGAGCAGATAACAGGCCAGCGATACCGCCAGCAGCGCCAGGGCCAGGCGGCCCTTGATCCTTTCCCGCCTGCGCGCCGGGCGCAGGGGCATACTGGGCTTTCTGAGCAATCCGCCCACCCCCTTTCATGGCAATATATTCTTTTTGGGGGGTGAAATGTGTGCCATTGGGGCGGCAAAAAGGCAAAAAAGGCCGCCTTTGCCCAAAAGACAAAGGCGGCCGGGAAAGCGCAGAAAATTACTTTTTGAAGGTATCCTTGAAGAAGGGGGTGAAATCGAAGGTGGCGAAATAGTCCTCGGGAGTCTCGGCACGGCGGATCAGCTGGTGGGTGCCGTCCTCCTTCAGCAAGACCTCGGCGCTGCGCAGCTTGCCGTTGTAGTTGTAGCCCATGGAAAAACCGTGAGCGCCGGTGTCATGGATGACCAGGATATCCCCGATATCGATCTTGGGCAGCATGCGGTCCACCGCGAACTTGTCGTTGTTCTCGCACAGGCCGCCGGTCACGTCATACTTGTGATCGCAGGGGGCGCCCTCCTTGCCCAGCACCGTGATGTGGTGGTAGGAGCCGTACATGGCCGGACGCATCAGGTTGGCGGCACAGGCATCCACCCCGATGTACTCTTTCTGGATATGCTTTTCGTGGAGGACGGTGGTGACCAGATGGCCGTAGGGGCCCAGCATAAAGCGGCCCATCTCGGTGTAGATGGCGATATCCCCCATGCCGGCGGGAACCAGGATCTCCTCGAACTGGCGGCGGACCCCTTCGCCGATGGCCATGATGTCATTGCAGGGCTGCTCGGGACGGTAGTCGATGCCCACGCCGCCGGAAAGGTTGATGAAGGAGATATGGGCGCCGGTGGCCTCCTTGAGCCGGACGGCCAGGCGGAACAGAATGCCGGCCAGCATGGGATAATACTCGTTGGTGACGGTATTGCTGGCCAGGAAGGAATGGATGCCGAAGTGCTTGGCGCCCTTGGCCATGAGCTGCTTGTAGGCCTGGATCATCTGCTCCTCGGTCATGCCATACTTGGCATCGCCGGGGTTATCCATGATATCATTGCCCAGGCTGAACAGGCCGCCCGGATTGAAGCGGCAGCAGATGGTCTCGGGCACCGAGGCCACCCGATCCAGAAAATCCACCATAGTGAGGTCGTCCAGGTTGATCTGGGCGCCCAGCTCGCAGGCTTTCTGCATATCCTCCACCGGGGTATCGTTGGAGGAGAACATGATATCATCGCCCTTGAAGCCGCAGGCCTCGCTCATGAGCAGCTCGGTGTAGGAGGAGCAGTCCACCCCGCAGCCCTCTTCCTTGAGGATCTGGAGCAGGTAGGGGTTGGGCGTGGCCTTGACGGCAAAGTACTCCTTAAAGCCCTTATTCCAGGCAAAGGCCTTGTTCACCCGGCGGGCGTTTTCCCGAATGCCCTTTTCGTCGTAGATGTGGAACGGGGTGGGCACATCCTCGATGATGCGCTGGGCCTGTTCCAGGGTGATGAACGGTTTCTTTTCCATTTTACTTTCCTTCCCGCTTTTCTCGTCCGGCCCTCGGGCCGGAAATTCAATATTCGCAACTATTTATTATACGGCAGGTCAGGGCGGCACACAATAGGCACATACCCTAAAATTTTTTCGGCCAAACGCCCGGCATTTGTCAGGGCGGCTCCGGGCTCAATATTCAATGCCTGCCCGGGCCCCAAGGCCCTGCCGGTAGGGGTGTTTTTCCGCCTCCATCCGGGTGAGGTAGTCCATCCTTTCGGCCAGCCAGCCGGGGGCGGAATGGCCGGTAAAGACCACCTCCCACCGGGCTTCACCCTCCAAAAGAGGGGCAAGGCTCTGGCGGGGCAAAAAGCCCTTTTCGGCGGCATCCACCCCTTCATCCAGCACCAGAAGGCAGCCGGGGCGCTCCCCTGCCAGCCGGATGGCCCGGGCCAGGATATCCTGCTGGATCCGGGCGGATTCGGCCTTTTCTTTCTCGGTCATGGCAAAGGTGAATTTCTGATCCGGCGGCCCGCTGAGGACCTGGGCACCCAGCCGGCGCAGAGGTTCCAGTTCGCCGCTGCATCCGTTTTTCAAAAACTGGGCGAACACCACCTGCCCGCCCTGGCCCAGCACCCGCAGGGCCAGACCGGCGGCCGCGGTGGTCTTGCCCTTGCCGCTGCCGTAATAAAGATGCCGGCAATACCTTGTTGTTTCCATACCTCTCCTTTATACCTGCACCTGCAGAAGGCTTCCGCTGCCCTCAATCTCCACCCGGCAGTCCCCCGCCGGCAGGAAGAAGCAATCCGCCGGCCGGTATTCCAGCCGGGTTTTGCCCGCCTGAATGGTACCGCTGCCTTCCAGAAAGAGAATGGCCGTGAAGGAGGCCTCGCTCCCCAAAAAGGAGCAGCGGCCCGGGATCTCCCTGCGGGTGACCGCAAAATACTTGCAGTTGCACACCTCCTGCACCCCCTCGCCCTCCGGCCCGGGCAGAACGGGCTGGATTTCCATGGGGCCGGGCACCAATACTTCCAGGGCCTGCTTTTCATGGAGGCGGCGGGGTTGGCCGAAGGCGTCCAGACGGCCGTAGTCATACAGCCGATAGGTGAGGTCGGAACTCTGCTGTACCTCGCAGAGCAATATCCCCTCCCCGATGGCGTGGACTGTGCCGCTGGGGATGAACACTGTCATGCCCCGGCTCACCGGGATGCGACGCAGCACCTCCAGAAGGGTGCCCTCCCGGATGCGGCCCGAAATCTCCTGCCGGGTGATGGGCCGGGTAAAGCCGCAGTACAGGCAGGCGCCGGGTTTTGCGTCCAGCACATGCCACATCTCGTTTTTGCCGTAGGAATTCTCATGTTCCAGGGCGTACTCGTCCCCAGGATGCACCTGGATGGACAGGGCCTGCCGGGCGTCGATCAGCTTGATGAGCA
Organism: Allofournierella massiliensis; assembly: GCF_021531255.1. Classification (GTDB taxonomy): domain Bacteria; phylum Bacillota; class Clostridia; order Oscillospirales; family Ruminococcaceae; genus JAFBIO01. The sequence continues at coordinate 448,968 of NZ_JAFBIO010000001.1, forward strand.
GGGGGAAGCTCTTGAGATGCTGGCATTTCCAGCCCCACTTTTCCCGGCCGATCCGTTCCAGGTATTCCCCAAAGGGCAGGCCCCGGAACCGGCCGGTGGCCACGGTGCTCTGGCCCGCCTCATGGGCCGAGAGCTCCCAGCTCTCCCCGATCCGCTCATAATCGCACTTTTTGTGATAGATATCCCGCAGGCGGGTGCCCCCCCACAGATTGTCGTGGAAGGCCGGTTCCAGCCGGATCAGTTCTTCCCCCCGGGCCGGCAGGCGGAAGGCATCCTCCTCGGCGGGGGCCGGCTCCTCAGCCGGCAGGCCGGTACATACCTGCAGGAGAACCAGCGGCTCCTCCCCCTCGTTGAGAAGATCCGCCTGCTGCCCCGGCCCTGCCTCAAAGCCCTGGCCGGGAGATAGTTTCCGGGTCTTGCCCGCCTGTTCCAGAAGGGCCGCGCCTTTCAGGAGGGTGAGGCGGCAGGTCTGCCCCGGGGCGGGCCGCAGGCTCCACCGGCGGCCGCAGAAGACCGAGAGCTTATCCACCTGGTAGCCCTCCCCCTCGCTCAGGCGCTGGCGGGTGCCCCAGGGGGCATAGCGCACACTGCCCTCCTCGAAATAAGCCCGATATTCCGGGTGTTCGGCCAGAATTTCCTTGATGCGGCTGCCGGAACCGCTCTGGGTGATATACAGAGCGTCCGGCGTATCCACCAGGGAGATATCCTTCAGGCCGTTGGCCACAATGAGTTTGCCGGGGACCCGGCCAAGGAGATGGACGTTCTGGCAGTCCTGCTCCACCACGCTGCCCTCCCGGCGGGCGCCGCCATATCGGACGAGGCTCTCCAGATCCACCACACGGCGCCAGAGGAAATCCCCCCGGATCAGCTGCATTTTATCGGACCGGAGGGTGAGGGCCTCGCCGATGCTCAAAGAGGGGACGGATTCCAGAAAGGAAGCGGGAATCAGGCTGTACCGGCCGGAAAGTTCCAGCCGGGGCAGCCGCTCTTCCAGCGTTTCACAGAGACCGGGGCAGAACCGACGCACCTGGGCCAGGAAGTCACCCGCCCTGCCCATGACGATGCCGGTATCCCACAGCCAGCCCTCCCGGGCGGGCAGGGCCTGGGCATCCTGCCGGGTTGCGGCATAGCGGTAATCCACCCCGCCCTCCGGCCTGCGGCGCAGAAAACCGCAGCCGGCCGCGGCCTCCCGGGGCGAAACACCCAGGCAGCACAGCTGGCCCCTGGCCATCCATTCCCGGCCCTGCACCACGGCATCTTTATAGTTCTCCCCCTCGATCACATGATCGGTGGAGACCACCAGAAAATTTTCGGAGGGATTGGCACACAGACAGGCCAGCACCAGGGCCGGCAGGGTGCGCCGCCCTTCCTCCTCACAAAAGCACCGGTAGCGCAGCCCCTGGAACACCTGCATCTGGCCCCGGACGATCTGCCGGTATTTCTGGGCCGTAAAGATCCAGAATTCCTCGCAGAAGGGCATGTTCCGCAGGATGGCTTCCTGAAAGAGGGAATGGCTGCCCACCAGGTCTACAAATTGTTTGGGGTAGTTTTTGCGGGAAAGAGGCCAGAGCCTGTCCCCCGCGCCGCCCGCCAACACAAGACAAATCATCTTACACCTTCAAAAGCTGCTGGGCAGCCTGGGCCAGGGCCTCGTCCCGCTGCCGGGCCTCCTCCGCCGTACCGCCCACCGAGGTGAGGTACAGCTTGATTTTGGGCTCGGTGCCGCTGGGACGGATCATGAGCCGGCCGCCGCCTTCCAGGGAGAATTCCAGCACGTCGGCTGCGGGCAGGCCGGTGGCCCCGGCATTTTGGTAATCCGTCACCGCCGTTACCGCCGCCTGGCCGATCTGCCGGGGCGGCTGGGCCCGCAGGTTTTCCATGATGGCCTGCATCTGCCCCATGCCCTGCACCCCCTCGAAGGCGAAGGAGTGGAGGGAATCCCGGTAATAGCCGTAGGTCTCATAGAGCTTTTCCATGGCCTGGGCCAGGGTCAGGCCCCGGCGCTTATACCAGCGGGCCATCTCGCAGATGAGCATGCTGGCCACCACGCCGTCCTTGTCCCGCACATAGCTGCCGGCCAGGTAACCGTAGCTTTCCTCAAAGCCAAAGACAAACCGGTCCGCTTCGCCCTGCCCTTCCAGCAGGCCGATCTGCTCGCCGATGAACTTGAACCCGGTGAGGGTGCGGCGCAGCTCCACCCCGTAATGCTCCGCCAGGGGGGTAGCCATCCGGCTGGAAACAATGGTGGTAACGGCCACCGGCCGCTGGGGCATGCTGCCCTCTTCCAGCCGGCGGGCACAGAGGAAGTCCAGCAGCAGCACGCCCACCTCGTTGCCGCTCATGAGGCGGTAATCCTCCCCATCCGGCACGGCGATGCCCACCCGGTCACAGTCCGGGTCGGTGCCCAGCAAGAGATCCGGCTTTTTCTCCCGGCAGAGGGCCAGCCCCTTCTCCATGGCCTGGCGCACCTCCGGGTTGGGATAGGGGCAGGTGGGGAAATTGCCGTCCGGGTCCTTCTGCTCGGGCACCACCCAAAACTGCTGTACCCCGATTTTTTCGGCGATCCTGCTCACGCATTCCAGGCCGGTGCCGTTGAGGGGGGTGTAAACCACCTTCAGGGGCTCGGCCTGCGCCTCCGGGTTCAGCACGCTCTGGGCCTGCACCGCCGCCAGGAAGTCATCCAGTACGGTTTCGGGGATCCAGCGGATGGTTTTCTGCTCCAATCCGCCCGCAAAGTCAATGAGCTTTACATCTTCAAAAATACGCAGTGCTTCGATCTCTTTCAACACGGCCCGGGCAGCGTCCAGGGTAATCTGGCAGCCATCGGCCCCATAGACCTTATAGCCGTTGTACCGAGCCGGGTTGTGGCTGGCAGTCACGCAGACCCCCGCCCCGCAGCCCAGCGCCCGCACCGCAAAAGAGAGGGCGGGGGTGGGTTCCAGCCGGGGGTACAGCCAGGCTTCCACCCCATTGGCGGCCAGCACCCGGGCGGTCTCCCGGGCAAAAAGGTCGCTGTTGATCCGGCTGTCGTAGCTGATGGCCACCCGGGGGGTGAGCCCCTGGGCTTTGATATAATTGGCCAGGCCCTGGGTGGCCCGGCGCACCGTGTAGATGTTCATCCGGTTGCTGCCCGCCCCCAAAAGGCCCCGCAGCCCGCCGGTGCCGAAGGCCAGGTCCCGATAGAACCGGTCCTCGATCTCCCCTTCATCCTTGAGGGCCAGCAGTTCCGCCCGGGTGTCCTCATCCAGCGCGGGGCTCTGGCACCAGGCGGTATATACCGCTCTGTAATCCTGCATAGTATTTCCCCTTTACAGCAATTCCTGACGCCCCTGTTCCTTCAGAACGTCCACGATTTTCTTCACATCCTGGGCTTTTTCCCGGGGGCAGACCAGCACCGCGTCGGGGGTCTCCACCACCACCAGGCCCTGCACCCCCACGGCGCTCACCAGCCGGCCCGAGGAGTAGAGCAGGGTATTGGAACTGTCCAGACAGAGGCAGTCGCCCATCAGGATATTGCCCTGGGCGTCCTTCTGATGGAGCACCTCCATCATATCCCAGCTGCCCACATCGTTCCAGCCGAAATCCCCCTTCACCATCCAGACGTCGGGGCTCTTTTCCATCACCCCGTAATCGATGCTGATGCTGGGGATGGTGGGGTACACTTCTTCCAGCACGCTCTGTTCGTCCCGGGTGCCCATGGCCTGGCCGATCTGTTCCAGGGGCTGGTACACCTGGGGCAGGAAACGGCGGATGGCATCCAGAATCACCGAGGCCTTCCAGATGAACATGCCGCTGTTCCAGGCGTAGTTCCCGCTTTCCAGGTAGCGGCGGGCGGTTTCGGCATCGGGCTTTTCCTTGAATTCCCGCACCGGGCAGGCCGTATCTCCCTCCCCTTCAAAGCGCAGGTAGCCATAGCCGGTGGCCGGGAAGGTGGGGGCGATGCCGATGGTCACCAGCTTTTCCCCCTCTTCGGCCGCCTGGATGGCCCTGTCCATCACACGGGCAAACTCAGGCCAGTCCCGGATGTAGGCGTCGGAAGGAGCCACGCAGAGGATGCCGTCTCCCCTCTTTTTCAGGATCTCCAGGGCGGCGTACCCGATGCAGGCCGCCGTGTTGCGGGCCGAGGGTTCGGCCAGGATCTGCCCCGGCATCACCCGGCTGCCCACCGCCTGGCGCATGGCCCGGGCCTGATGGACGCTGGTGACCACATAGAGGTTTTTGCCCGGCACGCAGAGGCCCAGCCGGTCCAGGGTCTCGTTGATCATCAGGTCCCGCCCGGTGAGGTTGAGCAGCTGCTTGGGGGTCTTGGCCCGGCTCAGGGGCCAGAAGCGGGTGCCGCCGCCCCCTGCCATAATGACGCCGTATCGTTCCATCTTTTTCTCCTTTTTGCTTTATCGCTCGGCCCGCATCTCGCTGTGCAGGAAATCCTGGTAGGTCAGTCGGATGCCCTCCTCCAGCTCGGTCTTGTAATGCCAGCCCAGCTTTTCCAGTTTGGTCACATCCAGCAGCTTGCGGGGGGTGCCGTCCGGCTTGGTGGGGTCCCACAGGATCTCGCCGGTATAGCCCACCACCTTGGCCACCAGCTCGGTGAGCTGCCTGATGGTGAGCTCCTTGCCGGTGCCCAGGTTTACCGTCTCATTGCCGGAATAGGTATTCATCAGGTAGACGCAGGCGTCGGCCAGGTCGTCTACATACAAAAACTCCCGCAGGGGGGCGCCGGTGCCCCAGCAGGTGACCGTGGGGGCTCCTGCCTCCTTGGCTTCGTGGAAGCGGCGGATCAGGGCCGGCAGCACATGGCTGTGCTGAGGGTGGTAGTTGTCGTTGGGCCCGTACAGGTTGGTGGGCATGACGCTGATATAGTCGGTGCCGTACTGCCGGTTCAGGTATTCGCAGTACTTCAGCCCGCTGATCTTGGCCAGGGCGTAGGCCTCGTTGGTCTGCTCCAGGCTGCTGGTGAGCAAGCAGCTCTCGGGCATGGGCTGAGGGGCCAGCCGGGGATAGATGCAGCTGGAACCCAGGAACATCAGCTTTTTGACCCCGTTTTTCCAGGCCGAGTGGATCACGTTCATCTCCAGGATCATGTTGTCATACATAAAGTCGGCCGGGGCCTCGTTGTTGGCCAGAATGCCGCCCACCTTGGCTGCCGCCAGAAAGACATAGTCCGGCTTTTCGGCCCGGAAGAACTCCTCCACCGCCTGCTGATCCCGCAGGTCCAGCTCCTTGCTGGTGCGCTTGATGAGGTTGGTATACCCCTGGGCTTCCAGAGCCCGGCAGATGGCGCTGCCCACCATGCCCCGATGGCCTGCCACATAAATTTTTGCCTGTTTTTCCATCATGATCGATCGCTTCTTTCTTCTTTGTCCTGTTGGGCGGCCCGCTCAGCGCAGCCGCAGCTCCTGTTCGGCACGGGCCCGGTCATGCCGGGCCATGATCTCCACCAGTTCCTCATAGCTGGTCTTGCGGGGGTTCCATCCCAACACGGTGCGGGCCTTGGTGGGGTCGCCCCACAGGTTGACCACATCGGTGGGGCGGAAGAAATCGGGGCTTACCTCCACCAGCACCCGGCCGGTGGCCTTGTCCACGCCTTTTTCCTCCATCCCTTTGCCCTGCCATTCCAGCTGGATGCCGTTGTGACGGAACGCCAGCTCGGCGAACTCCCGCACCGTGTGCTGCTCGCCGGTGGCGATGACAAAGTCCTCGGGCTTATCCTGCTGCAGCATCAGCCACATGCACTCCACATAATCCTTGGCATAACCCCAGTCCCGCAGGCTGTCCAGGTTGCCCAGATAGAGCTTATCCTGCAGGCCCAGAGCGATGCGGGCCGCTGCCAGGGTGATCTTGCGGGTGACGAAGTTTTCGCCCCGGCGCTCCGACTCATGGTTGAAGAGGATGCCGTTCACCGCATACATGCCGTAGGCTTCCCGGTATTCCCGCACGATCCAGAACCCGTACTGCTTGGCCACCGCATAGGGGCTGTAGGGGTGGAAGGGGGTGTTCTCGTTCTGGGGGCATTCCTCCACCTTGCCGTACAATTCGCTGGTGGATGCCTGGTAGACCCGGCAGCTCTTTTCCAGCCCCAGGGTATGCACCGCTTCCAGAATGCGCAGCACGCCCAGCGCGTCCACATCGCCGGCGTACTCGGGGGCGTCAAAGCTCACCTGCACATGGCTCTGGGCGGCCAGGTTGTAGATCTCGTCCGGCTTTACCCGGCCCACGATCCGGATGATGCTGGAGGAATCGGCCATATCGCCCCCGTGAAGGGTGATCTTGTTTTCCCGGATGAGATGGTCGATGCGCTGGGTGTTGTGGAAGGAGGAGCGGCGCACCACGCCGTGTACCTCATACCCTTTTTCCAGCAGGAATTCCGCCAGATAGCTGCCGTCCTGGCCGGTGATGCCGGTGATCAAAGCTTTTTTCATAAAGCACCTCTTTTTATCCTGAAAAATTTCTGTACCTGGTCATTCTTATATAGTATAATCATTCAAAGAACCGTTATCAAGCGTACATCTTGCACACTTTTTGCACGATATTGCTCCCAGCCAGGAGGCCTGTTCTATGCAGCTGGACCGATTCCCCGCCTACTATGACCCCTCTTCCCTGCGGGTCATCTTCACTGCCACCCCCGCCGCCAAGCAGCACCTGTTTTATCTGCAGGAGACCGGCTACCTCAAATTGCTCAAAAGCCACCCGGGCACCCAGCGGCGGGACCTGGATTCCTTCCTTCTGGCCCTGGTGGCCGAGGGGGCAGGCAGGCTGAAATACGGCGGGCGGGAATATCCCCTGCAGGCAGGGCAGTGCTTTTTCATCGACTGCACCCGCCGCCACAGCTATGAATCCAGCAGCCGGGAGCCCTGGGCCCTGTACTGGATCCACTTCAACGGCCCCAGCGCCCGCTGGATGTACGGCCGCTTTGAGGCCGAACAAGGACCGGTCTTTTTGCCGGCCCAGCCGGATTTCTGGGCCCGGAGTTTTTCCCGCATTATCGGGGCCGCCCAAAGCCGGGACAACGGCAGTGAGATCCGCATTTCCGGCTTGATCACCGGCCTGCTCACCGAATTGCTGGCCGCCCCGCCCCCGCCGTCCCAGCCCTCCGCCCCACGGGACGGGCTGGCACAGGTACACGACTATATCACCGAGCATTTTACCCAGGCCATCACCCTGGACGAGCTGAGCGCACGGTTTTTCCTGAGCAAATTCCACCTGGCCCGCAGTTTCAAGGAGCGGTACGGCCTGACCCTGATGGAATACCAGACCCATCTGCGGATCAACTGGGCCAAGCAGCAGCTGCGGTATTCGGACCTTTCCCTGGAAGAGATCGGCGAGCGGTGCGGCTACAAAAGCCAGAGCTATTTTTCCCGGGTGTTCCGCCGCACTGAGGGGCTGGGCGCCCTGGAATACCGCCGGCGCTGGCAGAGCAAGGAGGGGTAAAGGGCTTGCTTTATGCCCGGGGCCGACAGGGTATGCTTGAAACTTTTGGTTCTGTATGCCTCTTATCTTTTCTCACCCCCTTGACAAACATGCCACGCCATGCAGCAATCGTTATGCAACTTATGTTGTATAACGATTGCCAGCCCGGAAAGGAGCGAGGCCCATGCCCCCCAAAGCAAAAATCACCCGGGAAATGATCCTGTATGCTGCCCTGGCCATCACCCGAAAGGAAGGGTTCGAGGCGGTCAATGCCCGCAGCATCGCCGGCCGGCTGGGGCGCTCTACCCGGCCGATTTTTACCTGTTATGCAGGCATGGAAGAGCTGAAACGGGATTTTCTCCTGTTTGCCTTTGATTTTTATGAGGCCTATGCCGCCGGCTGTGCCGAAAGGTTCCCGGCAGAGCCCTGCCTGCTGCATCCCCTGGCCTATCTGGCCTTTGCCCGGAAGGAACCGCTGCTCTTCCAATTTCTCTTTGTGGGAGATATGGACCTGCAGATGGGCCGTGCGGAAGATTTTTACCGGGAACCGGGCAACGAAAAAAGGCTCGGGTCTTTTCGGAGCAGATCGGCCTGGATTTTTCCGCAGGAAAAGAAATTTTTCTGGATCTTTTCCTGTATATCCACGGCATGGCGGTGCTGACCGCCGCCGGCAAGCTGGCCCTGAGCCGGCAGGAGGCCGGGGAAAGGGTACAGGCCCTTCTCTCGGCGCTGATTGCCCAGGCAAAAAGGGCCTCGGAGGCAGAAATATGAAGGAGAATCCCTATCTGAAGGACTTCTACAGCCGGTACGATGAGGACGGGCGCCTTGCCTCCCGACACGGATCGCTGGACAGGATGGACGAGGAAGCCTTCCGGCTGTATTTCCGGTATCATCTGGCCACCTGTGAACGGGCGGACATGCTGGGCTTTACCAGCCATGCGCTGGATATTTTCCAAAAGAAAGGCTGAACCCCAGAAGGGCTCAGCCTTTTTCTATGGTATAGGAGGGCAGCCCCGGAGAGCAGCCGTTCTTTTCATAAAAGCCCTCTGCGCCGGGCTTTGCCCTCATCGCCTGGCCGGCTGGTTCAGCCCGAAGATGCCTCCGCAAACCCCGCCGATGATATGGGCAAAATGGGAAACATTGTCGGCGGCGTACAGCCCGGCCCAGAATTCCTGGCCGATATACAAAACCGCCACAATGATGAGGGTGAGGGGCAATTCCCCCCGCTTGAAATTGGTGGCCGAGCTGAGCAGCATCAGCATGAATACAATGCCGCTGGCCCCAAGCAGGGCGTACCGGGGAAAGAAGATCACCTGCAGCAGGCCGGTGAGAAAGGCGGTGAGCAGGATCATCTTGACCAGCTGGCGGCTGCCGTACCGCTCCTCCACCATGGGGCCCACCAGCAGGATATACATGAAATTGCCGGCGAAGTGCTCAAAGCTCTGGTGGCCCAGCACATGGCCCACCAGCCGGAAGTAAAAGAGCGGGTCGGTAAGGCTGCCCCGGTAAACTGAGAAAAACAACTGGTTGGTGAGGCCCTTTGTCAAAAAATTCAGGGCCAGCACCGCCAGGGAGAGCAGGGTGAAATTCAGGATCACCGGCGAATTGTATACCACCCGTTTCATGCGCTCTCCCCTTTCCCTTCTTCCGGAACAGGATATGCCCCGCCGGGCCCGGTTATTCCCCTCATACCGGCACGCCGGATTTTACCAGCTCAATGAACTGCTTGGCCACCCGGGGGCTGCGTCCGCCCGCCCGGATGGCGAAGGCCTCTGCCTTGACGATCAGCTTTTCCTCGGGCATATCCACCCCGTACTGGGCGGCCAGTTCCCGTACAATGGCCACAAAGCGCTCCTTATCCGGCCGGCTGAAGGTGATGGTAAGGCCGAACCGGGCCGAAAGGCTCATCAGCTCCTGCATGGTGTCGCCGTGATGGATGTCGTCCCCTTCCCGGTCCGACAGGGTCTCCTTGATGAGATGCCGCCGATTGGAGGTGGCGTACACTGCAATATTCTTGCTGCGGCCCCCCACGCTGCCTTCCAGGATGGCCTTGAGGGCGGCAAAATTGTCGTCGTTGGCGGTAAAGCTCAGATCGTCAATAAACAGGATAAACTTGAGGGGGTTGGCGGCCAGGCCGTCCACCAGTTCCGGGATCTGGTAAAGCTGGTTCTTTTTGACCTCCACCAGCCGCAGCCCCTCATGGAAATATTCGTTGGCAATGGCCTTCACCGCGCTGGATTTGCCGGTGCCCGCATCGCCGTACAAAAGCACATTGTTGGCCGCCTCGCCCCGCAGAAGAGCCAGGGTGTTGGCCACCACCTTTTCCCTCTCCTTCTCGTAGCCGGGCAGCTGGCTCAGCCGCTGGGGATCCGGGTACTTCACCGGGACAAGCCGGCCGTCCTCCACCGTGAACACATGGTAGCGGGCAAAGATGCCGTACCCCTCGCTCTGTACGTTGGCCAGGTGGTTCTCATAGGCGGCCTTGAAATCCAGCTCGCTGGTGCGCCAGGAGGGCAGAAAATCCAGCTGCCCTGCCGCCTGCCCCAGGGCCTCGCTCCCCGTCAGGCGGGAAAATTCTTCCAGGAATTTCAGCTCCCGCTCCAGGCACTGGGTGAGCTGGGGGGAAGGCCCTTCCTTGCCGCAGACGCTTTTCACATACAGGTTTTCATCCTGCATGGTCAGATCAAAGAGATACCGGCTCCAGCTGGTGGTTTTTTCAAAGAGCAGGGCCGCAAAATTCCCGTACGCCTGGGCCAGCCGGCGCAGATCCTGCGTCGGGGTTTCCAGCAATTCCCGCATGGCCTTTACGGCCGGGTCTTCCAGCAGATTGCGGAAGATCACCAGCCCGTTCAGCCGCAGATCCAGCCCGATCCGATCCGCCGTTTCCATCACATCCATCTCTCCCTTTTCAATTTTCTTGAATAAAAACAGTATACACGCCGCCCAAAAATCCCGCAAGATATCTCTTGACAAATCCCCCGACGGCTGATACCATAATTCCATTATAAATGCGCTTCAACGAGGACAGGTTCCGGGATTTCCCCGTTTGCAGAGAGCTGCCGGCTGGTGCAAGGCAGAAACGGCCCCCGGAATGGATCCCCTCGCAGCAGCCTTCCCCAACGCCCCGGCCAGTAAGGAAGGACGGCAGGCTCCGTTATCATGGCCGGCGGGTTGTCTGACGCCGCCACAAGGGGCCGCCCCAGGCGGCAAAAAGAGTGGTACCGCGGAGATTTATGGTCTTCGTCTCTTTGCAAAAGAAGAGACGGGGGCCTTTTGTTTTGCTCCCGTCCGGCAGTTTCAGAAAATAGAAAAAGGAGAAAATCGATGGTTACTCTGGACAAAATCTATCACGCCGCCTATCTGCTCAAGGACGTGGTGCGCAAAACCGACCTGATCGAAGCCCCCAACCTCACCGACCGCTGCCACCTTTACCTGAAAACCGAAAATCTCCAGGTGACGGGCAGCTTCAAGGTGCGGGGCGCCTTTTACAAGATCAGCCAGCTCAGCGAAGAGGAAAAGGCCCGGGGCATCATCGCCTGCAGCGCCGGCAACCACGCCCAGGGCGTGGCCCTGGCCGCTTCCCAGAATGGGATTCACAGCGTGGTATGCATGCCGGACGGCGCGCCCATCATGAAGGTGGAGAACACCAAACGGCTGGGCGCCGAGGTCTGCCTGGTCAAGGGCACCTACGATGACGCCCACGACCGGGCGGTGGAGCTGCAGCAGGAAACCGGTGCCACCTTCATCCACCCCTATGACGATGACGCGGTAATTGCCGGCCAGGGCACCATCGGCCTGGAAATTCTGGATCAGCTGGAGGACGTGGACGCAGTGATTGTGCCCATCGGCGGCGGCGGGCTGATCTCGGGCGTGGCCTTTGCCATCAAGAGCCTCAAGCCGGACTGCAAGGTGTACGGCGTACAGACCGAGGGCGCGCCTAGCATGTTCAACAGCTTCCGGGACGACCGGCTGGAAACCCTGGACGCCGTTTCCACCTTTGCGGACGGCATTGCGGTCAAGACCCCCGGCGAGACCACCTTCCAGATGGTGGAAAAATATGTGGATGACATTGTGACCGTGAGCGAGGATGAAACGGCGGCGGCCATCCTGGCCCTGATCGAAAAGCAGAAGCTGATTGCCGAGGGCGCCGGCGCGGTGAGCGTAGCGGCCGCCATGTTCGGCAAGCTGCCCCTGGAGGGGAAAAAGGCCGTCTGCCTGATCTCGGGCGGCAACATCGACGTGAACATCCTCAACCGGGTCATCACCCGGGGCCTGGTGATGGGCGGCCGGAACGTGAACCTGATGATTGCTCTGGAAGACAAGCCCGGCCAGCTGCAGGGGGTAAGCGAGATCATCTCCCGCTGCGGCGGCAATGTGGTGAGCGTGCATCACGACCGGGCCGATACCAGCATGGCCATCACCAGCTGCTTTTTGAAGCTGGGGCTGGAGACCCGGGACCAGGCCCAGATCGAGGAGATCCGCAACGCCCTGACCCAGGCTGGCTTCCGTCTGGTGAGCGAGCGGGTATAACGCCATGAAAGTCATCTGCCCGGGCGATTCCAACACCTATGGGTATGACCCCCGGTCCTGGCCGGGCGCCTGGGTATCCGGCCCTCGGGAGATAGAGGATTCCCTCGCCTTTGCCGAAGGCTGCCGGGCCCTTGCCGGGCGGCTGGGCATCCTGTTTGCCGGGGCCGACCGGTGGGAGATCCCCCTCGCCTATGACGGCGTCCATTTCACCGAGCAGGGCCACCGCGCTTTTGCCCAGGCCTTTTTCGAAACGCTCGAATCTTTGGAGGTACTCAAATGAAACGACTTTTCGCTTTGCTCACCTCTCTCCTGCTGCTGGCCGGCGGCTGCGGAGAAAAGGGTGCCGAGAGCGCCTATCAGCAGATCACCCAGGAAAAAGCCAAGGAAATGATGGATACCCAGGAGGTCATCATCCTGGATGTGCGGGAACAGGATGAATACGACAGCGGCCACATTCCCGGCGCCCTTTTGCTGCCGGTGGGGACCATTGACGAGGAGACCGCGGCCCAGGTGATCCCGGAAAAGGACTCCACGGTTTTGGTGTACTGCCGCAGCGGCAACCGCAGCAAGACCGCTGCTTCCGCCCTGGCAGAATTTGGCTATACCAATATCTTTGAATTCGGCGGCATCAGCACCTGGCCGTACGAGACGGAATCATAAACCGGGCGCTTTTGTCCCCGGATTTCTCCCCCTGAAAGATTTTTCAGGGGGAGTTTTTTCGTCTGCGGGCACTGCCCTTATCCGGCCGGGTTCAGTTTGTCCAGGCCCAGGCTTTCCACCCAGGCAGCCACTTCCTCCCGGCTTGCGTCGCCCCCAAAGCGCTGGCCGGGGAGCCAATCGGCATCCGGCGCAAGCTCCTGCAGGGCCTCGGCGCTGGAACCGATGCTGCTGGAACCGGAAGTGCAGAAAGGCACGATAGCGGCATCCCCGAAATCACAGGATTCCAGGAAGGTATACAGGATCTTGGGCGCCTGGCCCCACCAGATGGGGTACCCTAAAAAGGCAAGGTCATACTGGCCCGGGTCTTCCGGCGTGCCGGAAATGGCCGGCCGGGCGTCGGGGTCGTTCTGCTCCTGATTGGCACGGCAGTCCTCGCTGTTATAATCCAGGTCCGCCTCGGTATACGGCTCCTGGGGGAGGATCTCGTAAAGCTCTGCCCCCAGAACGGCCTCAAGCTGTTGGGCCACATTCCGGGTATTGCCGGTGGCGGAAAAATATGCCACCAGCACCCGGGGCGTTTTCTCTTGTTCATCAGGCTGAGCTGCCTGTGGCAGAGAAGAAGCCACGCTTTCCGGCTCAGCTTCCTCCCGGAATGCCGAGGTCTGGCCGGAACTGCTTTGCGTTTGGCTGTCCCCGCAGGCTGCCAGAGCGGCGGCCAGCAATAAAGCCGTGAGCATCGGGATGATTCGATAGATTCGTTTCATGGTTTCTTGCCTCCTTGTGTTTTTTGGATCTCATAGCGCAGATAATCCAGCTTTTGGAGCTGCCGCTCCTTCCGATAGATCTCTTCCAGGGTCTCGGCCCGCTTTTGCTTCAGCATTTGAAGGCGCCGGGCTGCTGTGCGGCTTTCTTCCGGCAGGCACATGTAAGTTCTTGCCTCCTGCGCGGAAAAGCCGATCTCATAAAGGGTCAGCAGGGTACCCAGCCGTTCCAGGTCGGTATCATCATACTGCCAGCCCGCCCTCCCCTTTCTTTTTGCTCCCCCCGGAGCCCAGCTTTCATATTCCCGCAGGATATCCAGGGGAATCTGATACCGCTCGCTTACCTCCTGCCGTTTCACGAAAAAACCTCCAACCAAAAAAATGCGGGTGCCCTTGCCGGACACCCACATTCTAAAACAGGTTTTGTATCATGTCTAATGCTTGTTTTCTCTTGCAAGAAATGCCTGCAAAGCATGGTCGATATGCCGGTGAAACGCCTCGGCTGCCGGGGTCAGGGCCTGGTCTTTCTTCCAGACCAGCACCGTCCCTGTCTCCATGGCCGGGGAAAGGGGCAGGAATCGCAGATTATCGAAGGCCATATCCAGGTCAAAGCTGAGGGCCGCCCCCACGCCGCAGCGCACCATATTGGCCGCGTTGAGGATGAGGTTGAAGGTAGAAACGATCTGCAGATGCTCCCATCGCTCCCCAAACCAGTTGGCCAGCTCCCGCTGCACGCTCTCCCGGCTGCTGACCAGCAGCGGAGCCGATTCCAGATCCTGCGGGGTGACTGCTTCCAGCCCGGCCAGAGGGGAATCCGTCCGAACCAGCACTCCCCACCGGTCCTTTTCCCGAATGCGGCGGAAGGCATATTTCCCCACATCCACCGGCTCGGTCAGCAAACCCATATCCAGCAGGCCCATATCCAGCCGTTCCTTCACATCATCGGCGTTGGCGCTGAAAATCCGGAAGGTCACCTTGGGATACTGTTCCCGGAAGGTGAGGATGGCCTGGGAAAGGAAGGTCATGCTGCGGCTCTCCCCTGCGCCGATGGCGATCTCCCCCATCAGTTCCTTTTCCCGGCCGGTAAATTCCCGGGCCGTTTTATCTGCCAGGTCCACCAGCTCCTGGGCACGGCGGCGCAGCAGCATCCCCTCCTCCGTCAGCATGATACGGTAGCGGCTGCGCTGAAAAAGCTGTACCCCAAGCTCCTCTTCCAGCTGCATCAGCTGCCGGGAAAGGGTCGGCTGGGTCAGATGGAGCAGGGCGGCCGCCTTAGTGATGTTTTCTTCCCGGGCCACAGCCAGGAAATATCGCAGTACACGAAGTTCCATATACATCCCTCCCGGTTTCATCCTACCATGCCCCGGCCCACAGGGCAAGGCAAATATGCCTGCAAAGAATACCTGTGAATAGAAAATGAGTATTTTACATTTCTGGCCGGCGGATTTACAATAAGGCTGAGGGAGGCAGGCCCGATGGGCAGAACTTCCCCCGCCGGTATTGCTTCCTTTGCCGGTTTGGCAAGGCAAGTTGGAACCGGCAGCCCGGCCGGGTCAAACCTGCGCCGTACAGGCGCGCCCCTGCGGGGCCTGCGCCAAAAGCCGGGTTGTATTCTTTTGCAAAACTATGGGAACGGGGAAAATCCCCGCAAGGAGGTTGTTTTTATGAATGCATTGGTCGCTTGTTTTTCCGCCACCGGCACCACCGCAAAGGCGGCGAAGCTTCTTGCCGAGGCCGTGGGGGCTGACCTTTACGAGATTCGGCCTGCCGTGCCCTACACCAGCGCCGACCTGAACTGGATGAATAAAAGTTCCCGCAGCAGCCTGGAAATGCAGGATAAGCACTCCCGCCCGGCCCTCGCCGACACAAACGCCCCGGTGGCTGACCATGACGTGATCTTCTTGGGCTTCCCCGTGTGGTGGTATGTGGCCCCCACCCTTCTCAACACCTTCCTGGAAGCCTACGACTTTACCGGCAAAACCATCGTGCTGTTCGCCACCTCCGGCGGCAGCGGCCTGGGCAAGGCAGCGCAGGGCCTGCAGGTCAGCGCCCCCGGCGCCAGAATTCTGGATGGACGGCTCCTGAACGGGAAGCTGGACAAGGCAGAGCTGAAGCAGTGGGCCGAGAGTTTAGGGCTGTAACGTTTCAGCGATAAAAAGCGCCTTTGTACAAGCACTCCTTTTCCGTTTTTATGCGGGAAAGGGGTGCTTTTTTTGCCGGTATTGCCAGGCAGCCTCCCGGCGCTGCCGGCCCGGCACCAGTTTGCCATTCCGAACAAAGAAACCGGACAGGCTGTTGTCACCTTCCTATGGTATAATACAGAAAACAGCCAAAGGGCGGTGATTTTTATAAAGACGGAACGACGGATCGGCATCTTGGCCATCCTGCTGCAGCGGGAGAAGGTCACTGCCCCGGAACTGGCAGAACAGTTTGAGGTATCCCGCCGGACCATCCAGCGGGATGCGGAAACCCTTTGCCGGGCGGGAATCCCTATTTGTGCCGCCCAGGGCGCGGGGGGCGGCATTTTCATCATGGAGGGATACCGGGTAGACCGCACCCTGCTCACCACCCCCGAGATGCAGGCCATCCTGGCAGGGCTGAGAAGCCTGGACAGCGTCAGCGGTACCCGGCGCTATGCCCAGCTGATGGAAAAACTTTCGGCCGGGGCAAGCACTTTGCTGCCGGGCACCGCCCATATGCTGATTGACCTTTCCTCCTGGTACAAGACCAGCCTGCCCCCAAAAATCGAGTGCATCCGGGAGGCCATAGAGGGGCGCCGCACCCTTTGTTTTACCTATTTTTCTCCACGGGGAGAATCGGCACGCCGGGTCGAGCCTTACTGCCTGGTCTTTCACTGGTCCTCCTGGTATCTATGGGGCTGGTGCCAGGCCCGGAAGGATTTCCGGCTTTTCAAACTGGGCCGGATGACCTGCCTTACCCTGGGGCAGCCCTTCGAACCCCGGCCCGCGCCCCTGCCTGAGCTGGAGGCGGAGCGGATCTTCCCGGCCCGGTACCGGGTTACCGTCCGTTTTGACCCGGCCTGCCGCTGGCGGCTGGTGGAGGAATACGGCGAGGACAGCTTTTCGGTGGAGCCGGACGGCCACCTGCTTTTTACCAGGGGCTTCCCCGATCGGGACAGCGTGCTCAGCTGGGTGCTGACCTTTGGGGCGGGGGCGGAACTGCTGGAACCGCAGGAACTGCGCAGAGAATTGAAAGCGCTGGCCGAAAACCTGGCCGGCCGTTATTGAGGGAGGGGTTTGTATGGCTTCCCATCCGGATTTTGTGGAGTACGTGGCCGAACAGCTGCGGCAGGCCGGGAATATCCGCAGCCGGAAAATGTTCGGCGAATACGGGCTATACTGCGATGGCATCTTCTTTGCCGTGATCTGTGAGGATCAATTCTTTATCAAACGCACCCCGGAAGGCGAAAACGCTTTCCCTCACCTGCCCAAAGCCCCACCCTACGAGGGCGCAAAGGACCATATCCTGCTGGAAGATGTGGACGACCGGGACACCATGACTGCCCTTACCCGAATCACCTGCCTGGCTCTTTGCAGCCGGCCTGCCAAACGGAGGAAATGACCATGCCTTTTGACTATAAAAAAGAATATAAAGAATTTTATCTGCCCCCCAGGACCCCGGGCATCGTTCGGGTACCGGCCATGAATTTTCTGGCCGTGCGGGGCCAGGGCGACCCCAACCAGGAAGGGGGCGATTACAAACAGGCCCTGGAATTGCTCTATGCCGTGGCTTTTACCATCAAGATGAGCAAGATGGGCAGCCGCAAGCCCGAGGGATATTTTGAGTATGTGGTGCCGCCCCTGGAAGGGCTGTGGTGGCAGGAGGGGATCCACGGGGTGGATTACACCCGCAAGGAGGACTTCCGGTGGATCTCCCTGATCCGGCTGCCGGAATTTGTGACCCGGGAAGTCTTCTGCCAGGCCCTTGACCGGGCAGCAGAAAAGAAGGGGCGGGATTTTTCCCGGGTGGAGTTTTTCTCCTGGGAGGAGGGGCTCTGCGTCCAGTGCATGCACATAGGCCCCTATCAGGAGGAACCCGCCACCGTGGCCGCCATGGAGGAGTATGCCAGGGCCAACGGTTGGCAAGCGGATTTTCGGGAGGGCCGGTTCCATCACGAGATATACCTCAGCGACCCCCGCCGATGCAGGCCGGAAAAACAGAAGACCGTAATCCGCCAGCCGGTCAAAAAAGCGGCGGAATAAAAAGTTCGCTTCCCACATGGGGGCAGAGTTCGGCGATCCGGAAAGAACGGCAGCGGGGCCTAAAACCGAGGTGTCGCTCTGCGGTACTCGCAGGGGTTTCTTTACCCCGGAAAAAAGTATAAAATAGAAAGGCAGCTTTTGCCGCAGGCAAACCAGGCCAAAGGAGGAGATTGCCATGAAAAAGACGCGGCCTGCCTTTCGCAGAAAATTCAAGATCATTGCGGGGATTTTCCTGCTGACGGCGGCTATTCTGGCGGGGGCGTTTTTTGCCTATGTCTCCGACTATTACCGGGCCGACGAGCTGGCCCTGGAGGTCATGGCCCAGGGAGAGAATATCTCGGTACAGGGAAACCTGACCGTCCTATCCCCCTCCTACCCCACCGACACCGCCCTGATTTTTTATCCCGGCGCCAAGGTGGAAGCCGAAGCTTACCTCCCCCTGCTGGACCGGATCCGGCAGGATGGGATCTGCTGCATCCTGGTAGAGATGCCCTTCCGCATGGCCATTTTTGACTGGGACGCAGCGGCAGAGGTGATCCCCCAGTTTCCCGATATCCGGCACTGGTATATCGGGGGACATTCCATGGGCGGCGCCATGGCCTCCCAATTTGCGTCCCGGAATCTCGACCAGGTGGAGGGGCTGATCCTGATGGGGGCTTATATCTATGGGGACTATCCCCCGGAAAAGGCCCTGACCATCTATGGTTCCCTCAACCAGAGCGTGGAAGACAAAATCGATTACACCCAGAATGTGTATGAAATCCAGGGCGGCAACCATGCCCAGTTTGGCAACTACGGCCCCCAGAAAGGGGATCTGCCCGCAACCATTACCGCCGAGAAACAGCAGGAGCAGACCGCCCTGGCCATCGGGGAATTTCTGGCCCGGCAGAACCAGGCAGAAATGGCCGGCTAAAGGGCCTGCCTGGGGCAGTATTCCCTGCTTTTATATGCACAGGCCGGCGTTCTTTGCCTTCCGGCGCCTTTGCCGGCATAGAAAACCGGGCCTTTTCAGAGAAAAGAACTGAAATCATCACAAAGCGGAAAGGGTGTCGTTCCTTTCCCGGCGCAAATCCTCTATGATCAATACCATCGGCCCCGGCCGAAAAATCATACAAGAGGAGAAAACGCTATGAATACCGATAAGATCTACGCCGAAGCCATTGCCGGCGAATATGCCCCCAAGGATACCTCCAAGGTGGTGGCCCTGAAAAAACTGGACCGGAAAGCCAAAAGCAGGGCCAATATTTTTGCTTATACCTTCGGCGTTGCCATGACCTTGGTCTTGGGGCTGGGGATGTGCCTTTCCATGCAGGTGGTCGGCCCGGGCGGCGTCGTTTTTACCGTCCTGGGCATTTTGCTGGGGCTTTTGGGCATCGCCGGCGTCGGGCTGAATTATCCCATCTACAAAAATCTGCTCCTTGCCGACAAGGAAAAGTACGCTTTTGAGATCATTCAGTTGGCCAGAGAGATCAGCGATTCCGCCGAATGAGGCGAAAGGAAGGCGCCCGATGAACCGATCAGAGAGCAAATATTTCCATACCGCCCGGCGCATGGATGAGGCCCTCATCACCCTGCTGGAAAAGAAGGATCTGGAATATATCACGGTAAAAGAAATCTGCGAAACAGCCGGGGTGAACCGTTCCACCTTCTATCTCCACTACGAGACCATCTCCGACCTGGTGGATGAGGCGGCCGGAATGATCAATGAGAAGTTTTTATCCTACTTCCCCAGGGGCAGCGAAAATTTTGCCTCCCGTATGGAAAGCGGGGAAGAACAACAGCTGATCCTGATCACCCGGGAATACCTGCTGCCCTATCTCCGCTTTGTCCGGGACAATCGGAAGATCTATCGGGCTGCCTTCCGCAACCCGGAAAGCATGCAATCCCATGCCCGGTATAAAGAGCTGAAAAATCAAATTCTTCTGCCCATTCTTACCCGGTTCAGGGTACCGGCCCCCTGCCAGCCCTATTATATCGCCTACTATATCGAGGGCATTGCCGCCATCATTCGGGAATGGCTGGCGCAAGATTGCGCAGACGAGGTGGAAATGATCCTGGATATCATCATCTGGTGCGTGGGGGCCGACAAGGCGGCAGATCGTTCTGCCGGCCCGGAACAGCCCCTTTCGCCCTGAGATGGACCGGCTCAAATCGGCAGAAGGCCCGGCAGCCCCGGGCAGAGGAAAGGAGCGATTGCATGCACTGCGTACTGCGGCCCTGGAGGATGGAAGATGCCGATGATCTGGCCGCCATCCTCAACGACAGAGAAATTCTGGACAACCTGCAGGACGGCCTGCCCTTTCCCTATACCCGTAAGGATGCGGAGGCCTTTATCACTTCCCTGCTTGGCGCTGACCCCGGCAGCGCCTATGCTTTTGCGGTCACGGCGGAAGGCAGGGCGGTGGGAAGCATCAGCGCCGTTCGGCGGGAAAACATACATTTCCGCACGGCGGAGCTGGGCTTTTATATTGCCCGGCCTTTCTGGGGCCGGGGCCTGGCTTCCGACGCAGCCAGTCAGCTCTGCGCCCATGTATTCCAGCGCACGGACATCCTGCGCATCTTCGCCGAATGCTTTGCCGAAAACGCCGCCTCCTGCCGGGTGCTGGAAAAAGCCGGCTTCCAGCCGGAAGGGGTTCTGCGCAGCAGCGCGGTCAAACTGGGCCGGGTGCGGGATACAAAACTCTATGCCCGAGTGCGGGCCGGGGAGTGAACAGGAGGAATCAGGATGTTTGAAAACAAGGTTGTGGTGGTGACCGGCGGCGCAAAAGGCATCGGCAGAGCCATTGCCGAGGAATTCCGCAAAGCGGGCGCCATTGTCTGCGTCATCGACCTGCTGGAAAACGACTATTACTCGGGCGATCTGGCCGAGCAGTCAGTTCTGGAAAATTTTGCCCGCCGGGTCATTGCCGACTATGGCCATCTGGATTATCTCATCAACAATGCCCTGCCCCTGATGAAGGGCCTGGACACCTGCAGCTATGAGGAGTTCAACTATGCCCTGCGGGTGGGGGTCACGGCCCCCTTCTATCTCACAAAACTTTTTGCGCCTTACTTTGCCCCGGGAGCGGCCATCGTGAACATTTCCTCCTCCCGGGATCGGATGAGCCAGCCCCAGACCGAAAGCTACACGGCGGCAAAGGGCGGGATCTCTGCTCTTACCCACGCCCTGGCGGTAAGCCTGCAGGGCAAGGTGCGGGTGAACAGCATCTCCCCGGGGTGGATTGAAACCCAAGGGGCAACCTGGGAAGGGCGGGACGCAGCCCAGCACCCCGCCGGCCGGGTGGGCACCCCGCTGGATATCGCCCATATGGTTCTCTTCCTCTGCTCGGACAAGGCGGGCTTTATCACCGGGGAAAACATCTGCATCGACGGCGGCATGACCCGCCAGATGATCTACCACAACGATTTTGGCTGGACCTACAGCGGCGAGTGACCCTGCCGCTGCTTTTCCCCTAACCGTATCATTACAGACAACAAAGCCGCCCGGGCATATACCCGGGCGGCTTTGTTCCGCTGTGTTACCGGATCCAACAGGCCACGGCGTCCCGCAAGAAGCGGGCACAGCCCGGCATCTGTTTGTCGTAATAGGCGGTAAAACGCTCATCTGTCACATACAGTTCCGCAATGCCCCGGTGCCGGGCCGGGTCGTACCGGCCGGTAAAGGCAAGCCACCGGCGATGCAGGGCGGCGATTTCTTTGCCCTCCTCGCTTTCCGGGGCTGCCCCCGCCCTGACGGCACCCTCCAGCCGCCTCTGCAGTTTTTGGCCCAGTTCGTTCCATTCCCGGTATTCCTCCCGGCTCAGGTTCATAAAGTTGGCATTTGCCTGGTCTGCCTGCTCATCGCCGTATTTTGCCCGCACATCTGCCCCGTAGGCTTGTTCGTTTTCTTCTATGGCCTGTTTTTTGAAGGCCGCAAACTTTTCTTCATCCCGCATACTCTCATTCCTTTCTTCGGCCCGGATGGTATCTTTTACCGACCGGATCAGTTCTTCCAGTTCCGTCCGCCTTGCCTCCAAGGCTGTCAGGTGGCTTTGCAGGGCGGCCAGCCGGTCAAAGGAGGGGTCATCCAGACATTCCCGGATCCGGGCCAGTTCCACCCCCAGGGCCCGGTAGTACAGAATGTCCTGCAGCCGGTCCACCTGCTCGCTGCCGTAATAGCGGTAGCCGCTTTCCGCCACCCGGCTGGGTTTGAGCAGACCGATCTTGTCGTACCAGCGCAGGGTGCGGGTGGTCACCCCGGACAGCCGCGCCAGCTGCTGAATGGAATATTCCATCTTTCTCCCCCTCCTTGCCTATAGTGTATCAGTTGACGGCACGTCAAAGTCAAGAGAAAAATGTTCTTCTTTCAGCGAACCGGAAAATCTGGTATACTGAACGAGCGAGGGCCCAGCGGCGACAGGCTTGATCCTGCCGCCCCGGCCAGGGCTCTGCGGAAGGTTTGCCCCCGCAAAGCCGGAACAGGAGGATTTTTATGAGGATTGCCATTCTCTCCGACACCCATGGCCTGCTGCGGCCCCAGGTGGCCGAACTGCTGGAAACGGCCGACGCCATTCTGCACGGCGGCGATATCAACAAGCCGGAAATTGTCGAGCAGCTGCGCCGGTACGCCCCCCTTTACATCGTGCGGGGCAACAATGATAAAGACTGGGCCCGGGATATCCCCCACCACCTCACCGTCACCCTGGGCGGCCTGAATTTTTACCTGGTGCATAACCGGAAGGATGTCCCCACTCACCTGGAAGGGGCGGATATTGTGGTGTTTGGCCATTCCCACAAGTACCTGCAGGAGGAAAAGGAGGGCATTCTCTGGCTTAATCCCGGCTCCTGCGGCCCCCGGCGTTTTCATCAGGAGATCACCCTGATGCTGGCCGAAATACGGGACGGGCAGATCCAGGTGGAAAAAGTCCTGATCCCCCACGGGGTGAAATGATGGAACTGGGCCTTACCTTTCCCCTTCAGCGATTCCTAAAGATGAAGCCGCCGGCCTACGGCACAGAGCCGGACCGGCGTTTTTGCTGGGACCTGCACGGGATCGACCTGCGCGGGCGAAAATGCCTGCTGGCGGTGCACTGCCACAGCCGGTATACCTTCCTGCGTTTTGACCTGGCGCCCTTTGAATGGGAGGATATCCCCGGCCTGTTCTGTACCGGGCTGACCGAGAGCCTGGCTGCCGCCGGCTTTGCCCCCGGAGAGATTCAAGAATACCTGAAACAGGCCGGCGGCGCCCGGCTCACCCGCACCCATGGCCGGCGGGAGGTTGCCTTCCTCAACCGGGCCTGGGAGGACGTGCTGGCACTGGATTTATGCCTGGACCCTGCCAGCCAGGTACAGCCCCTTCTGGATCAGGCCGTCAACACCCGGCCCAGCCGCTGCGCGGGCTTTGAAGGGCTTGGCACAGGGCTGGCACGAATGGCAGCCACCCTGCGAAAAGGAGAACCAAAAGAATGAGAATCGAGCGATTTGCAATCGGCGCCATCCCCGCCATCCTGTACGGGGAACCCGGGAAAAAGGGATACCTTTTCCTGCATGGGCAGATGGGCCGAAAAGAAGAGGCCGAAGCCTTTGCCCGAGTGGCCTGCCCCAAAGGATTTCAGGTGCTGGCCATCGACCTGCCCGGCCATGGGCAGCGTCAGGAGCGGGGGGAAGAATTCGCCCCCTGGACAGCGGTTCCGGATATCCGGGCCGCATGGGATTGGGCGGCCTTGCGATGGAAAGCCATCTCCCTGCGGGCCAACAGTATCGGGGCCTATTTTGCCATGCTGGCCCTGGATGCCCCCTGCCGGGCTCTCCTGGTCAGCCCCATTCTGGATATGGAGGGTCTGATTCTGGCCATGATGGGCAAAGCCGGCGTGACGGAAAGCCGACTGCGGGAAGAGGGCGAAATTGAGACTGGCTCCGGCCCCACCCTTTCCTGGGAATACCTGTGCTGGGTGCGGCAGCACCCTTCCCATGTCTGGGGCTGCCCCGTCCGCATCCTATACGGAAGCAAAGATGATATGACCCCCTGGGACACGGTACAGGCCCATGGTCAGGGGGCCAAGGTCACCCTGGCAGAGGGCGCGGGGCACTGGTTCCACACCCCCGAGGAACTGGCCCTGCTGAAAAAATGGGAGGAAACCGAACTTTGAACGGAGAAGAATGTCTGATCTGCAAGGCGCCCCTGGAATATCTGACCCGGGAAGAAACCATGGAGTGCGCCATCTGCCATAAAAAAGAGCGCAGCAAGACCCGCTGTGTGCAGGGCCATTATGTGTGCAGCGAATGCCACACCCAGGGCATGGACAGCATTTTTGGCCTTTGCCTGGCCGAGACTTCCACCGACCCGGTGGCCATCCTCCGCCGGATGATGGATCTGCCCTTCTGCCATATGCACGGGCCGGAACATCATGTGATGGTGGGGGCGGCCCTGCTCACCGCCTATAAAAATGCCGGGGGCAGCCTGGAACTGGAACCGGCGCTCCGGGAAATGTACAGCCGGGGCAAGGAAGTGCCCGGCGGGGCCTGCGGCTTTTGGGGCGCCTGCGGTGCCGGCATCAGCGCCGGGCAGTTCCTTGCCATTGCCACCCAGTCCACCCCTCTGGCGGTGGAGCCCTGGGGGCTGAGCAACCGAATGACCGCCCGGGCCCTGGAAAGCATTGGCCGGGCCGGCGGGCCCCGCTGCTGCAAGCGGGATTCCTTCCTTGCCACCCTGGCGGCGGTGGATTTCGTCCGGGAGCATCTGGGGGTGGAAATGACCCGCAGCGTCCCCCGTTGTTCCTACAGCGCCCGGAACAGCCAATGCATCGGTTCCCGCTGCCCCTTTTCGGCGGCAAATCATAAAAAGCCCAAGGTCGCTTTCCTCTGCGTGCACAATTCCTGCCGCAGCCAGATGGCCGAGGCCCTGGGCCGAAAACTGGCCGGCGATGTATTCGAGAGTTTTTCGGCCGGTACAGAGCCCGGCGGCCGGATCAATCCGGACGCAGTGCGCCTGATGAAACAGGTGTGGGGGATCGATATGGAAGAGAGCCAATATTCAAAGCCCCTTACCGAGCTGCCCCCGGTGGATATCGTGATCACCATGGGCTGCAACGTCCAATGCCCCACCCTGCCCTGTTCCCACCGGGAGGATTGGGGGCTGGAAGACCCCAGCGGCAAGGCGGACGAGGAGTTCCTGGCCGTACTGGCCCGCATTGAAGATAAAGTGCTGGACCTGAAACAGCGGATTCGGGCCGGTCGGCTGAAATAATCAAACACAAAGCCCGGGGCCTGCGAACAGCGCAGGGGCCCGGGCTTTGTGGTGTTTATTCCGGCCGGCTTTCCAGCTCCTTTTGAATGAGCCCCACCGCCAGCTCAAAGGCCTGGATGCGTCGGTTGGCCAGGGTGAGCTGAGATTTATAGCGGGCAGGGTTTTCCTTGCCCTCCAGGGTTTTGACGGTCTGCCGCAGCTTGTGCAGGGTGGAATCGATCTGCCGCCGGGCCTCCTGCAGTTCCTCTTTGGTGTATTCCATATCTGCCCTCCCGGTTTGTCTGGTATATCCAGTATAGCATACATCGGGCACAGGAAACCGGGCGAAAGTGCCGGCAGCTGCGCAGAAAACAACCCGCCAGAAAGATACTCTCATGAATTTGAAAAGCAAAAATTCCAAAGCCCCCCATCATGCTGGATGAAAAGCCGGATGCTGTTCCCGAACAGGCATCCGGCTTATTTTGTATAGATCTTAATTTGATTTTAATGCGCTTGGGCAATCTCTTATCATTTCATAATATTTCCCATGCTACGATGAAAACGCCCATGCACACTACAGAAAGACTGGGCAGGAGAAAAGACATATGGAAAAGATACAGCAAACACAACCAGATATCGGGGCAGGTTTAGGCTGTTCCCTGCCTGCCGGGAAGCTAAAAATCTTTTTTGGCTACGCAGCAGGTGTGGGCAAAACCTACGCCATGCTGGAGGCAGCCCATCAGGCCCGGAAAGAAGGCCTGGATGTTGTGGTGGGCTATGTGGAGCCGCATGCCCGACCGGATACACTGGCTCTCTTGGAGGGGCTGGAAATTTTGCCCGGCAAAGAGATTGATTATCGCGGAATTACGCTGAAAGAGTTTGACCTGGACCATGCCCTGCAAAGAAGGCCCCAACTGATTCTGCTGGACAAATTGGCTCACAGCAATGCCCAAGGGTGTCGGCACACCAAGCGATATCAGGATGTGGAAGAATAGCAGAGCCGCTTACCGCAGTCTGACTACAGGGGCTGCCGCTTTAAAAAACAGCCGCAGATAAACGGAATTCCTTGCGTCTTAATGCCGCCTTAATATCCGCCTTGATACATTAATACCCCCTTTAGGCCAAATATGGATAATGGGGTATAAAGAAGAAATAAAGGTGTATTAAGAGGTGGAGGCTTATGCGGCAATTTTTGCATAAGAACAATAAGTCCCCTTTCCGGGTTATTATTTTGGGATTTCTCTTGGTCATTTTAATGGGAAGCTTTCTTCTTATGCTTCCGATATCCACACAGGAGGGAGTCAGCACACCTTTTTTGGAGGCCCTGTTCACTTCCACATCTGCTGTCTGCGTAACGGGGCTGGTGATTTACGATACCGCTACATACTGGTCGAATTTTGGCCAATTGATCATTATTTTGCTGATACAGATAGGTGGGCTGGGGGTCGTCACGGTAGCCGGCGCCTTTTCCATTCTCTCGGGCCGAAAAATCGGCCTCATGCAGCGCAGCACCATGCAGGAAGCCATTGCGGCCCCCCATGTGGGCGGGATCGTCCGTCTGACCCAGTTTATTCTGAAAACCGCTTTGGCCGTTGAATTGCTGGGGGCAACGCTTCTTTTCCCTGTGTTTTGCAAAGAGTTTGGCATTGTACAGGGCGCCTGGTACGCGTTGTTCCACTCCATATCCGCTTTCTGCAATGCAGGTTTTGATCTGATGGGGATAAAAG
The DNA here is from genome assembly GCF_021531255.1 of Allofournierella massiliensis. Lineage (GTDB taxonomy): Bacteria > Bacillota > Clostridia > Oscillospirales > Ruminococcaceae > JAFBIO01. Next base: position 475,480 of record NZ_JAFBIO010000001.1, read on the forward strand.
CCCCCTTTTCTTCCCTAACAGATTATGCGGCCCAGCCGGTTGTCTCTGTTGTGATCGCGCTTTTGATTGTGGTGGGAGGAATTGGCTTTCTCACCTGGGAGGATATCCATACAAATCGGCTGAATCTGCATAAGTACCGGATGCAGAGCAAGGTGATTCTAGCGGTGACCGGGATCCTGATCCTGCTCCCCACGCTCTATTTTTTCTTTTTTGAATTCACGGATTCACCCATGGGGGAGCGGATCCTTCTATCTGTTTTTCAGGCCATCACGCCCAGAACCGCCGGTTTCAATACAGCAGATCTCACGGCCTTGAGCGAAACCGGGCAGTGGATGATTCTGATTTTGATGCTGGTGGGCGGCTCCCCGGGTTCTACCGCCGGCGGCATGAAAACTACCACTCTGGCGGTTTTATCGGCAAGTATTTTTGCGGTTTTTCGCTGCAGAGAGACCCCGCACCTTTTCAATCGGCGGGTACCAAATGAAACCGTGACCCAGGCAGCCGCCATCATGATGATGTATCTGACCCTGTTTTTAACCGGCGGGCTGATCATCAGCAGATTGGAGAACCTGCCTGTTCTCACCTGCCTTTTTGAAACCGCTTCCGCCATAGGAACGGTAGGCCTTTCTTTGGGAATCACACCGCATCTGGGGTGTATATCCCATCTGATTTTAATTGTCCTGATGTTTTTTGGCCGGGTCGGCGGGCTGACGCTGATATTTGCAGCCCTTTCCAGCATCCAGGGCAGCAGCGCCCGGCTCCCTCAGGAGCGAATCACCGTTGGGTAACGAAAGAATGGAGGACTTATGAAAACCATTTTATTGATTGGTCTGGGCCGTTTTGGCCGCCATATTGCCATGCAGCTGAACGAACTGAATCACCAGGTTATGGCAATAGACAACAACGAGGAAAGGGTCAACGCCGTTCTGCCCTTTGTGACCAATGCCCAGATTGGGGACAGCACCAACGCAGAATTTCTTTCTGCCCTTGGTGTGCGAAATTTTGATGTTTGCATTGTTGCCATCGGAGATAATTTTCAAAGCTCCCTGGAGACAGCTTCCCTGCTAAAAGAATTGGGCGCCAAAAAAGTGGTGGCAAGAGCCGCGCGGGATGTTCAGGCAAAGTTTTTGCTCCGCAACGGTGCCGATGAGGTGGTCTATCCCGAAAAGCAGATGGCAATCTGGACGGCCATCCGGTACAGCTCCGACCATATTTGCGACTACATTGCTCTGGGGGATGACCACGCGATCTTTGAAATAGAAGTTCCTGATAGCTGGGTAGGGAAAACCATCGGGCAATTGGATGTGCGCAAGCACTACAATGTCAACATCATGGCAATCAAGCAAAGCGGGAAATTTGCCATGACGGTCATTACCCCGGACACCTGCCTGCCGGAAAACAGCACGATCCTGGTTTTGGGAACACAGCGAGATATCCAGAAGTGCTTCCATATATGAGTATGGCGCCCTTGCGACGCAAGGAAGAAGGATAGAAACGAAAATGGAAGATATCATCTTACTGGGCAGCTTTGCCGCCATTGCCGTATTCGGATATTTTCTCATGACAAAAGTGGATCATTTCCTGGATACCATCCAGCAGGAGGACCGGGAGCCGGAGCCCATCATCTGTTTTCATATTGCCACCTCCTGTTTCAGCGCCATACCGGCTGTTTCCAATATTGTGGAAGATATCCACCACCGGTACCCCAATGTACATTGCAAGCTGTCTGTCGGATACGAACAGGAGGTCATCCAGTCCTTCGCCTGCGGAGAAGCCGATGTGGCCATTATATCCGCCGATTCTGACGCAGAGAGCCAAACGTTGGCCCAGTGGAAACGGATCGCCCTGAATCCGAAGCCTTTCTGCCTGGATAACGGAATCATCAAGGTGAACACGGTGGGAAAAGAGGCAAAATATCAGAAAGTTTTGTGGAAACGCCGGGAAAATGAATTCCTGGTCATCTATTTTATTCATCGCCTGTGCGGACGGCAGATATAAAATCATGCTATAATACATTTGCTTGAAAGGAGGGATTGTAATGGATACAATCGCACTGCCTAAGCAATATCCGGGAAAAAAGCAAGGAAAACTTACCATTTTCGCCAGCTACTTTTCCGGTACCGGCAAAAGCTATTCCATGCTGGAAAAAGCCGAAAAAGCGAGCAGGGCGGGGCGCGATGTTGTGATCGGCTTGCTCGCCTGCGGGCAATGGCCTCAAACCAAATCCTTTGCCGAAAAGTTTGAGATGCTGCCTTGCAAAACGGTGATCCGGGACGGGAAAACCAAATATGAAATGGATCTGGATGCTTGCCTGAAAAGGTCGCCGGACCTGATTTTGGTGGAGGATTTATCCCACTGGAATATGGACGATTCCCGCCACAGAAAGCGCTATCAGGACATAGAAGAATTGCTGAAAGCGGGCGTGGATGTGTATACCACCCTGAATATCCAACACATTGAGAGTATTCAGGATACCGTTTCTTCCATCCTGGGGGCTTCCGCCGTGGAGCGCATTCCGGACTGTGTGTTTGATCAGGCGGCGCAGGTGGAGTTTATTGATATCGAACCGGAAAGGCTGCAGCAGCGGCTTTTGCAGCAAAAGAAGGGCGAGCTGCTTTCGGGCTGCACCTTGTCCCAGCTAAGCGCTTTGCGGGAGATTGGTTTGCGCCGTTGTGCAGACAGGGTGGCGTTGCATACCCGGAGTTTCCAGCGCAAGACGGAATACCGCACTCGTGAGCACATTCTGGTCTGCCTTTCCCCTGCTCCTTCCAATGAAAAGATCATCCGCACGGCTGCGCGGATGGCAAGCGCTTTCCGCTGTGGGTTTACTGCGCTGTTTGTAGAAACAAAGGAGTTCCAGTGGATGCCCCAGGCGGATAAAAAACGCCTGCAGGCAAATCTTCACCTGGCACAGCAATTGGGGGCATCCATCGAAACCGTTTACGGCGATGATGTCGCGTATCAGATCGCCGAATTTTCCCGCCTGTCGGGGGTCACAAAAATTGTGCTTGGCCGCAGTGGGATGCCTCGCCGCATCTTATTCCGCAAGCCCTCTTTGACCGAACGGCTGATCGAGCTTGCGCCGGAACTGGATATCCACATCATTCCCGATACCGGGGTGAACGGCCGGCTTGCAGCCAAACACCGGGAGATCATGCGTCTGCCCACCTTGTCGATCCTGGATTTGCTCAAAAGCGCGCTGCTGCTTATCCTGGCCACTGTTGTGGGGTTTTTGTTCTACTATCTGGGCTTTACGGAAGCCAATATCATTACGCTTTATATTTTGGGCGTTATGCTGGTTTCCATATCCACCAAAAGCTCTGTCTGCAGTTTTATCGCATCCTTTGTCAGCGTACTCACCTTCAATTTCTTTTTCACGGAACCCAGATTTTCTCTGCATGCCTATGACAGCGGATACCCGGTTACTTTCCTGGTTATGTTTCTGGCTTCCCTGCTCACGGGTTCTTTAGCATCCAAGCTGAAGTCCCACGCCAAACAATCCGCCCAGGTCGCCTGGCGCACAAAGCTGCTTTTGGAAACCAACCAGAATCTCCAAAAGGCCCGCACAGAGGAAGAGATTATCTCGGTAACCGCAAAACAGCTGTTAAAGATATTCCAGCGAGATATCATTGCGTACCGCATAAAGGATGGAAAACCCGTGATGCCGGAAATCTTCTTGGCAGACAAGACCGCTTCTCCGGAGCGTTACACCTCGGAAAAAGAGCGGGAAGTGGCGCAGTGGGTGATCACAAACAACAAACGGGCCGGCGCCGGCACCGAGACCCTTTCGGATTCCTGCTGCACCTACCTGTCGGTGCGGACGGGAAAGCAAATTTATGGGGTCGTGGGCATTGCCGCATCGGATAAACCCCTGGATTCCTTTGAAACCAGCATCCTTCTTTCTGTTCTGGGAGAATCGGCACTTGCCCTTGAAAACCAGAAAAACCTGGAGGAAAAAGAAGCCGCGGCTGTGTTGGCCAAAAATGAACAGCTTCGCGCCAATTTGCTTCGCTCCATTTCTCATGACCTGCGCACCCCCCTCACTTCTATTTCCGGGAATGCCAGCAATCTGCTCTCCAATGGGGATCTGTTTGACGCCAAGACCAAGGAACAGATGTATACCGATATCTATGATGATGCCATGTGGCTCATCAATCTGGTGGAAAATCTTTTGTCTGTCAGCCGGTTGGAAGAAGGGCGGATGAACCTACGGGTATCTACGGAATTGATGGACGAGGTGGTTGCGGAAGCCCTGCGGCATATCAACCGGAAGAGCGCAGAGTATCATTTGCATGTGCAAAACAATGAAGAATATCTGTTGGCACAGATAGACGCAAAACTGATTGTGCAAGTGATCATAAACATTGTGGACAATGCCATTAAGTATACGCCGGCGGGCTCTGAAATCGACATTGGTTGGGAACGCAAGGGAAACTATATCTATATTTCCATCGCGGATAACGGCCCTGGCATTTCCGACCAGGCCAAACCCCATATTTTCGATATGTTTTACAGTGCGTCCAACAAAATTGCGGACAGCCGCCGCAGTATGGGGCTGGGCCTGGCGCTGTGCAAATCGATCGTCAATGCGCATGGGGGAGAAATTACGGTAACCGATCGTTTGCCGCATGGATCCGTCTTTACATTTTCTGTACCAGCCGGGGAGGTTGAGCTGCATGAATAAACCTTTGATTTTGGTGGTGGAGGACGATACACCCGTCCGCAATTTGATTACCACCACACTAAAAGCCCATGATTACCGCTTTTTGACTGCGGTCAACGGGGAATCCGCCGTATTGGAGGCTTCCTCGCACAATCCTGAGATTATTTTGCTGGATCTGGGGCTGCCGGATATGGATGGTGTGGAAGTCATCCACAAAGTGCGTTCCTGGTCCAACATGCCCATCATTGTGATCAGCGCCCGGAGCGAGGATACGGATAAAATCGATGCACTGGATGCCGGTGCCGATGATTATCTGACCAAGCCCTTTTCTGTGGAAGAGCTGCTGGCAAGGCTGCGTGTGACCCAGCGGCGTTTATCCGCACTGCAGATTGGTTCCGTGAATACGGACGCGGTTTTTACAAACGGCAAGCTGAAAGTGGATTACGCCGCTGGCTGCGCCTTTTTGGATGGTCAAGAGCTTCACCTGACCCCCAGTGAGTACAAGCTGCTGTGCCTGCTTTGCAAAAATGTGGGCAAGGTGCTGACCCATACCTTCATCACCCAGCAGATTTGGGGTAGAAGCTGGGACAATGATGTGGCCTCTCTTCGCGTATTTATGGCTACCCTGCGCAAGAAGCTGGAAAAAGAGCCCGGTTCCCCCCAGTATATCCAGACGCACATAGGGGTCGGGTACCGCATGATGCGGGTAGAGCCATAAAAAGCCAGGCAAATTCCAAAGGAAGGACAGGTCTGCCCGGGGGGAATTTTTTCAGTCAACAGGGCCGCCGCTATCTGCTTGATACTGGCAGATAGCGGCGGCCCTGTTCTTTTGTGGGTTTGGCCTGGGCTTTGGGTTTCGCCGGGAGCCAAAAGAAGGCCGACTCAGCGCTTGGGGCCCTGACGGCGGCGGAAATCCTCCTCAATGGCATCCTTCCAGTGCTCATCCAGCGGGGCGCTGCACCGGACGGCGGCCACCGCGTCACTGAGCGCCTGGTAATTGAGCCGGGTACCCTCGCTGTCGCAATGGTAGTTCACTGCCCGGTCGGCCGAGATGCCCAGGTGACCCGCCATTTCCACCGCATCGATGTCGGCCCCATGATGAATTTGGTGCCGGAGGCAATGGCGCAGAACTTTCCGATGATCAGCCGGTCCCCGAACTCGGGGTAATTGAAGAGCACATTGTTTTTTTCAAAACCGGTGGGGTCCTCCGTGTCATCGTAATAGGTATAATCCCCAATGAGAATGTTGGGCGCCTTCCCCACATTTTTGATGAAGCAGGAAGTCTTGTAGGCATTGGGGAAGATCTGGTTGGGGTCTGGTATCTGATACATTTCCTTTATCCTTTCTTGCTTTTGATCACATCCTTTCCAGAGTGGATTATGACGGCAACCGCCCGCTTTTTTCTGGTCTCCTTCATTGATATCTCCCTCCCGCTCACAGGGCCGGGGGCCCCTGAACCGGTTATTTGCGCAAAATCTTTTCCATGGCTTTGCCCCGGGCCAGCTCATCCACCAGTTTATCCAGATAGCGGATCTGGCGCATCAGCGGGTCCTGGATATCTTCCACCTGTACGCCGCACACCTTGCCGGTGATGAGGGCAGCGTTGGGGTTCGGGGCGGGCGCCCCTTTGAAAAAATCACCGTAGCAGATATCGGAACCTTCCAGCCGGGCGATTTCCTCCGGGGTATAGCCGGTGAGCCAGGCGGTCACCTGGTCCACCTCCTGCCGGGTGCGGCCTTTTTTCTCCGCCTTGGCCACCAGCAGAGGGCAGAGTTTGGCAAAGGGCATCCGGGTTATATCCATACGGGGCATGGCTTCAACCTCCCAGCAGGCTCTGGTCAAAGGCAAACAGAGCCTCGTTGATCTCAAAAATATTGTAATTCCGGTGGGCGATGAAATACTCCACGATGATATCGAATTTGCTGGCATGGGAAAAGGCAAAACCCGCCTTTTCCAGCATCTCCCGGGCCTCTTCCAGGGGCAGTTCCAGCGCCACGGCAAAGGCCATGGCGGTGGGCTTGGAGGGCTTATAGTGGATATCCGAGCGGATCTTGGAAAAGAGCTTCCGGTCTATATTTGCCTTTTTATAGCACTGGGCATCGGTCATGCCCCGCTCGGAAATCTTCCGCAGCAGCATCTGGGAAAAGCTCTCGTCCAGCCGGCCCAGGGCTTCGTCCAGGCCGCAGGGCATGGCGACGTCCGGTTCCCAGGCACTTGCCGCCGGGGCCTGGGGGGCAGCTGCAGCCTCCAGGCCCAGCACCCGGCTGCGCTCCCGGTAGAGGTCGGTGTGGGCAGCCACATAGCGGTCATCAATATAGGCGGCAATATCGGCAAAAAGCTTGCCGCCGATGGCGTAAGCTGCCCGATCAAAGATGACCAGATACACGGTCATATCATGGGCCAGCAAAAAATCCCCGATCACATCCACCGCGATTTTCAGGGCCTGGTCCTTGGGGAAGCCGAAAATCCCGGAGGAAATGAGCGGGAAGGCCAGGGTTTCGCACCCGTTGGCCAGGGCCAGGGCCAGAGAAGACCGGTAGGCAGAGGCCAGCAGCTCCCTCTCCCCATGGCCGCCGCCCCGCCAGACGGGGCCCACGGCATGGATCACATATTTGGCAGGCAGACGGCCGCCGCCCGTGATCTTGGCCTGGCCGGTCTTGCAGCCGCCCAGGGGCCGGCATTCTTCCAGCAGCTGGGGCCCGGCCGCCCGATGGATGGCTCCGTCCACCCCGCCGCCCCCCAGAAGGCTCTCGTTGGCGGCGTTGACAATGGCATCCACTTTCATGAGGGTGATGTCGTTTCTCACAATATGCAGGGGCATACAAGCACCTCCTTGCCCGATGGCTCCATCATACCATGAACGGCCCGGTATGACAATCGGGTGCCCTGGCCTGCATCCCTGCCGGGCTTATCCTGCCAAAGTCCGCCGGCCGCCTTAAAGCAGTTCGCCGTGATGGCGCACATAGGCCTTTTTCAGGACGGTCGCCAACACCATATACAGCAGGATGCAGGGAATCAGATAGGCAAAATACGCAGCCGGCAGGGCCACAAACCCCAGCGCGGTACCCAGGGGCGTAAAGGGAATGATGGTCAGCAGCGCCACCCCGGTCATGGTGAGCAGGGTGAGCGGAGCCGAGGCCCGGCTCTGGATGAAGGGCAGTTTTGCGGTGCGGATCATATGAATGACCAGCGTCTGGCTCCACATGGATTCCACAAACCAGCCTGCCTGGAACATCCCGATATATTTTGCCTGCATCAGGGCCAGTTCCGCCCCGCCGAAATGGGCGGGCAGCTGATGAAACAAAACGCCGCCAGATACAAACAAGGGGCAGAAGACAAAGTACATGAACAGATAGGTGGTAAAGTCAAAGACAGAGCTGGCGGGGCCGATCCAGATCATAAAGCTGCCCACACTGGAAGCATCCCATTTTTGGGCTTTGCGATAAATTCCTCGTCCACATTGTCCCAGGGGATGGCGGTGCAGGAAAGATCATAGATCAGGTTGAGGAAGATCAGGTGCACGCTCATCATGGGCAGGAAGGGCAGAAGAGCCGAGGCAGCCAGCACCGAAAACATATTGCCGAAGTTGGAGGAGGCCGTCATCTTGATGTATTTGATCATATTGGCATAGGTCTTGCGGCCCTCGATGATACCCTATTCCAGCACCATCAGGTCTTTTTCCAGCAGGATGATGTCTGCCGATTCCTTGGCCACATCCGCCGCCGTATCCACCGAAATGCCGATATCTGCGGCCTTCATGGCGGGCAGATCATTCATGCCGTCTCCCCAAAAGCCCACCGTGTGGCCGTTGGCCTGCAGGGTCTTCAGGATCTCCACCTTCTGCCGGGGCGAAAGTTCCGCAAATACCGTGGTGCGCTCCACCCGCAGCGGGCGTTCCTCTTCCGGCAGACGATCCAGCTCTTCCCCCGTCAGGGTCTGGGCCGTGTCGAGCCCCAGACGCCGGCAAACCGAGACTGCCACATCCCGGTGATCCCCGGTGAGTACCCGCACCCCCACGTGCAGCTGCTGCAGCCTGCCGATGGCGGCGGCAGCGCTCTTTTTGGGCGCGTCAAAAAATGCCAGGTATCCCAGCAGGGTAAAGCCCTCTTCCTCCCCCCGGGATAATTCTCCCCTGCTCATCGGCTTACAGGCCAGGGCAAGGACCTTCATGCCGTCTTCCAGCATCTCGTCCACCACCGCATGGACACTGGCCTGGGCGTCTTTGGTCATATCCAGGCGCTGGCCCTTGTATTCCACATAGCGGCAGCGCCGGCAGACCTGTTCCAGGCTGCCCTTGATGATGAGCAGATTTTCTTCCCCGGCCCGGACCAGGACACTGGCAAACTTCCGGTCATAGTCAAAGGGCAGCTCATCCAGCTTTTGGTGATCGGCCTCTAACTGCCGGAAGTGTTCCTGCCGCCCCGGCATCTGCCGGTACCGGAGGATGGCGTCATCCAGGTGATTTTTTACGCCGGTGTGATACAGGCTGTTCAGATAGGCAAGATCCAGCACTTTTTGGCTTTCATTGCCTAAGATATCCATATAATATTCCAGCGAGATGCGCTCCCCGGTGAGGGTGCCGGTCTTGTCCACGCAGAGAATATCCATGCTTCCGAATCCCTGCATGGCGTTGATATTTTTGACCACGGTCTTTTTTTGCCCATGGCTGCGCTGCCCCTGGCCAGGCAGGCATTGATCACCATGGGGAGCATTTCCGGCGTAAGGCCGACCGCCACGGAGAGCGCAAACAAAACGCCGAGCCCCAGTTCCCCTTGGTCAGCCCGCAGACAATAAAAGCCACCGGGATGAGAACCGCCATAAACCGGATCAGCGCCCAGGCGATGGAGTTGGCTCCCTGGTCAAACCCGTTCTTGCGGCAAACCGAGGTGACGGTGAAGCCGCCGTAAACCGTATCTTCCCCCACTGCCAGCTCGGCGGAAGAGAGGTTCTGCCAGCGTCCGTCTCTGCGGACCAGCACCGAGGTGGCAACCATCTCCGTAAGATGATCCGCCACGTGTTTTGCCCGGAGCTCCTGCACAAAACGCACCAGGCCGCTGATCAGCAGCATACATAAAATAATGACCACGGTGGTGATGTTCCGGCTGAAATTGGAGGCCAGCACCACATCTGTCAAAAAAGAAATGCTTGCCAGGATAAACAAAATGACGGTGAAGGGATTGATGAAAGCCCTGCGCAGACGATAGAGAACGGTATCCGCCGCCCGGCCTGCCACCACATTCCTGCCGTACCGGTCGCGGCTCTCTTCTGCCTGCGCCTCGGTATAGCCCTGCCCGGAAAGCTGAAATTGGTCAAACAGGGCCTTTGTATCCTCACAGGCATAATCCAGCACACGCCGATGGGCATTCAAATTTTTCTTCATCCGCTATCACCTCCGCAGGATTTGTTTATCATACCATAAAATTCCTTTTCTGGTATAAATGAAAACCTTGCTTTTTTCTTGTTTTCTCAGTCTTTGCTCCCATGCAATTGACAGCCGGGGCGCGATTCAGTATACTGACAGCAGCACAAGGAGGAATCTCGATATGACGTTTCAAACCTATTTTCCCTTTTGGGAGAAGCTGGAGCCTGGCCAGCAGAGCCGGCTTGCCGAAGCGGTAATGTTCAGGACCGTGCCTAAGGGCACCCTCCTTCACAGCGGCAGCAAGGATTGTACCGGCCTTCTCTTGGTCAAGAGCGGGCAGCTCCGAGCCTATATTCTCTCGGATGAGGGGCGGGAGATCACCCTCTATCGCCTGTTTGAGCGGGATATCTGCCTGTTTTCTGCCTCCTGCCTGATGCGCTCCATCCAGTTTGAGGTGATGATCCAGGCGGAAAAAGACACCGAACTGTGGGTTGTGCCGGCGGATGTGTACCAGGGCATTCTGGAAGAATCGGCCCCTGCCGCCAACTACACAAACGAACTGATGGCCAGCCGTTTTTCCGAAGTGATGTGGCTGATGGAACAGGTGATGTGGAAAAGCCTGGATAAACGGGTGGCCGCCTTCCTGTTGGAGGAATCAGCCATTGAGGGCACCAGCCAGCTCAAGATCACCCATGAGGCCATAGCCAACCATCTGGGCTCCCACCGGGAGGTAATCACCCGGATGCTTCGATATTTCCAGGATGAGGGGATGGTAAAGCTTTCCCGGGGAATGGTGAGCCTCCTGGATACCGATAAACTGGAAAAACTGCGGGATTAAGCCGCACCTGGCCCGGGCAAAACGCCCGGGCCACTTTTGTCGGGGATCCCCCTTTGACGGAGAATCCCCCTTGACAGAGAGCGGAAAAGCCGTATAATGAACATTGTTCATATTGAGGAGGCTTAGGATGAATACCATCGTTACCTCGCAGGAAGAGATCCTGAAAGCCAGCCGGGAATTGATCCGGCAAAAGGGCTGGGCGGCCGTGAATATCCGCTCGGTAGCGGCAGCCTGCGGGGTGTCGGTAGGGTCTATCTACAACTATTTTGATTCCAAGGCTGCCCTGATGGGGGCCGCGGTGGAAAGCGTCTGGCGGGAAATTTTTCACCAGCCGGAGGATGAGGCGGTGTTCCGGGATATCCAGGCCTGCATTACCTGGATGTACAGCCGGATGGAATATGGCTGCCGGGAATATCCCGGTTTTTTCACCCTCCACTCCCTGGGTTTTATGGGGGAGGACAAAACCGACGGAAGGCAGCGGATGCAGCGCACCTGGCAGCATATCCTGGAAGGGCTGCGCTTGGTGCTGCTGCAGGATGCCCGGGTTCGGCCGGACGCCTTTGATGACCAGTTCACGGCAGAAAAATTTGCCGACCTGCTCTTTTCCCTCATGCTTTCAGCTCTGACCCGGCAAGATTTCGATCCCTCGGCGGTACTGGAAATCGTGCGCCGGAGCCTGTATTGAAATTCCCGCGCTTTTTGCGGGGATTTCATTTTCCCCCAAACTGAACAGCGTTCATTCAAAAAAGGAGCGACGCAAATGAAAGTAAAGCGGAATACCCTGCTGCTTCTGGCCTGCCTGGTGTGGAGCGCGGCAGGATTTAATATCCTCGCATCGGCCTGGCGGCCTATTCCGCCCGGCTCACGGCCCTGAACCTGCTGCTGACGGGGGTGGTGTTCTTTTTGTTCCGGCGGCTATTTGGCCGGCTGGTAAAAAAGCATACCGCCCGGATACGAGCCTATCAGGAAGAAAAACATTTCTTTCTGAAATTTTTTGACCGCAAGGCTTTTGCCATCATGGCAGTGATGATGACCGGAGGGATCAGCCTGCGGGCCAGCGGGCTGGCGCCGGAGCGATTCATTGCCGTGTTTTACACCGGATTGGGGGCGGCGCTCCTGCTGGCCGGGCTGCTGTTCGGCCGACACTATGGGCTGGCCCTTGCCCGGGGCCGGCCGGAATGATCTGAACCCAAAAGGAGAGTAAACCATGCAAGCTATTATGGAAACCCTGTTTGACGCTGTTTATCTTACCCTGGTCATTACCCTGGGCGTGAAGATGATCCGGGGCTGCCAGGGCGTGGCCCAGTTCCGCTTGTTCGGAATCATGGCGGTGGTGCTGGGAGCGGGCGATTCCTTCCATCTGGTGCCCCGGGCCTTTGCCCTCTGCACCACCGGCCTTGAAAATTATACCGCCGCCTTGGGGCTGGGCAAATGGATCACCTCTGTGACCATGACGGTCTTTTACGTACTGCTGTACTACGTCTGGCGGCAGCGGTACCGGGTCAAAGGGATGGGCGGCCTGACCGCCCTGGTCTACCTTCTGGCCGGGCTGCGGGTGCTGATGTGCATGATGCCCCAGAACCAGTGGCTCAGTGCCGACGCTCCTCTTTCCTGGGGGATCTACCGCAACATCCCCTTTGCTCTGCTGGGCCTGGTAGTGATCCTTCTGTTTTACCGCAGTGCCCGGCAGCATGGGGATAAGGCCTTCCGCTGGATGTGGCTGACCATCGTGCTGAGTTTTGGTTTTTACATCCCGGTGGTGCTGTGGGCAGACGCCATTCCTCTGGTGGGGATGCTGATGATCCCCAAGACCTGCGCCTATGTTTGGACGGTCTGGATCGGGTATTCGGCCATGAAGCGGGAACTCAGATAAAGGAGAGAAAAGTATGAAGCGTTACATGAATTCTGCCCTGCTGTATGCGGCCCTGGCCCTGGCAGGCGGCGTATTTTACCGGGAGTTCACCAAATTCAGCGGGTTTTCCGGCAAGACCGCCCTGGCAGTGGTACACACCCACTATTTTTTGATGGGCATGGTATTTTTTCTTCTGCTGCTTGTGCTGGAAAAGAGCTTTGCCTTTTCCGGCCCGAAGACCGGCCGGGCCCTGGCCCTTTATCACGCCGGCCTGAACCTCACCGCCGTGATGCTGGCGGTGCGGGGTGTGACCCAAGTGCGGGGACTTTCCCTCACTGCCGGTATGGACGCAGCTCTTTCCGGCATGGCGGGGATCGGGCATATCCTTCTGGGGTTTGGCCTGATTCTGCTGTTGCTGCAGCTGCGGGCCAAGGCAATGAGCCCGGCGCAGGACTGAGCTTTTTTGAGAGCCAGGGAAAACCGGCATTTTACCCGGGAAATAAAACAGGGGCAGCGCGCGGATCGACCGTGCCCTGCCCCTGCTTTTTTATCTGCGGGCCGCACCGGATTTTTTGGCCCCGCCTTTGCCCCATTCCGGTATTTTGGTCAACCCCTCCTTTCATATATTGCCATATAAGAAAGGAGCGCTGACCCGTATGTTCGTTGAATTTTTATCCGCCCTGTTCAGCCATGTGCTCTATCTGGCCCTTCATCTGGAAACCGGCAGCTTTCCCCGTCCCCTCTCCTCTGCCCGGGAACGGCAGGCTTTTGAGGATTTTCATCGGGGTGATCCGGCCGCCAAAGATCTGCTGGTGCGCCACAACCTGCGCCTGGTAGCCCATATTGCAAAAAAATACTACGCTTCTGCCATGGATCAGGATGACCTGATCAGCATCGGCACCATCGGCCTGATCAAGGCTGTGGAAAGTTTTGACCCTTCCAAACAGGCCCGGTTCAGCACCTATGCCTCCCGCTGCATCGAAAACGAGATCAAGATGCAGTTTCGCCGGGTGCGCAAGGAAGCCGCCACTGTATCCCTGCAGGATTCGCTGGAATCCAGCCGGGACGGCAGCGCTTTGACCGTGATGGATATCATCCCGGACGGATTCAGAATGGAGGAGCAGCTGGATCTGCGGGAGGATTATACCCGGCTCCGTCAATTGCTGGGCTGCCTTGGCGACCGGGAACGGAAGGTGCTGATGCTGCGCTATGGACTGAACGGCCACCCTGCCCTGACCCAACAGGAGGTATCTGAGATTTTGGGGATCAGCCGCAGCTATGTCTCCCGCCTGGAAAAAAAGGCACTGCGGCGGCTGCGCAGTGCCTTTGAGCGTTGAGTTTCAGGGGATTCAGGCCAGCATTCTGCTAAAAGCCCAGGCCAAGGCCAGGGCGGTGTGAACCATCACCATACAGGGCACACCAAACCGGAAGGCCGGCTTGCTGACCTTGTGGTGGAAGAGGATCATCCCTGTGGCAAGGCCCAGGGAGCCCCCCACCAGCCCCAGACCCAGCAGGACTTTTTCCGGGATGCGCCAACGCCCGGTTTTGGCATAAAATTTATCCGCGCCGCAGAGCAGCAGCTCCGCCACATTGAGTAAAGCCCAAATCATCAGCAAGGTGACCATCGTCGTTTCCTTTCCGGGGTTTACGCCCCGCCCAAAAATACAAACAAAAAATCCCGCAAAGTGCGAAACTCTGCGGGATTCTTGGCGGAAAGAAAGGGATTCGAACCCTTGAACCCTTTAAGGGGGTTACACGATTTCCAGTCGTGCGCCTTCGACCAGCTCAGCCATCTTTCCAAACGCTGCCTATATATATTACCCTGTATTCTTGAAATTGTCAAGCCTTATTTGGAAATTTTTTTAGGCAGCCGGGGCGAATTTTTTCTCCCCTTCCCCATGGAAAAAAGCGCCCGTCGCCGGCAAAGCCGGCCCGGGCGCTTTTGCTGTGCAATCAGATGGAAATGGTGTTGGCGATATCCAGAAGGGTGGTATCGATGGTTTTGTGCATGGCCAGAGCGGTGCTGATATCGTAATCCACCACATGGCCCGCAGACTCGGCCACGATCCGGTTGTAGATGCCCTTTTCCAGCAGGTAGACCGCATGGAAGCCCATCTGGGAGGCAGTGACCCGGTCACGCAGGGAGGGCGCGCCGCCCCGCTGCACATGGCCCAGCACGGTGGCCCGGGAATCGATGCCGGAAGCCGCCTGGATCTCGTGGGCCAGTTCCTGGGCCTTGCCCACGCCCTCGGCCACGATGACGATAAAGTGCTTTTTGCCGGTCTTCTGGGTGAAGTTCATCCGATCCAGGATATCTCGCTCCAGATCATAGGGGCGCTCGGGGATGAGGGTGGCGATGGCGCCGGTGGCAATACCCACGTTCAGGGCGATATAGCCGGCGCTGCGGCCCATGACTTCCACCACGCTGCACCGGTCATGGCTCTGGGTGGTATCCCGCAGTTTGTCGATCATCTCCACCGCAGTGTTCATGGCGGTGTCGTAGCCGATGGTGTAATCGCTGCAGGCGATGTCATTGTCGATGGTGCCGGGGATGCCGATGCAGGGGATGCCCAAGGCAGCCAGGGCCTTGGCGCCCCGGAAAGAACCGTCGCCGCCGATGACCACCAGAGCATCAATACCGAATTCCCGGCAGCGCTCGGCACCCTTTTTCTGGCCTTCCAGAGTCTTGAATTCCAGGCAGCGGGCGGTGTACAGGCAGGTGCCGCCCCGGTGAATGATCTCGGATACGCTGCGCAGGTTCATTTCCATGATCTCGCCATTCAGAAGACCGGAAAAGCCCCGCTGGATGCCCATGACCTTGAAGCCCTTGGAAATTGCGGTACGCACCACGGCACGCACGGCCGCGTTCATGCCGGGGGCGTCGCCGCCGCTGGTCAGCACACCGATGGTTTTGATTTCTTTCGCCATACTCTAAGACCTCCCAAACCCAATGCCGCGCCGGCCCCTTTGGCCCTGCGCCGCGCTCTCACTCTCTCAAACCCGGAAAGTTCGTTATAATAATAACACCTTGTCGGTTTTATTATACCATCTTCCCTGCTCTTTGCAACGCTATTTTCAGCGCTGCTTCTTCACCACACAGTTTTCCCCCAAAATCCGCTTCAATTCCTGGATGAGGGCCGGGTGATCCATGGCCCAGAGGCTTTTGGGAGCCACCGTCAGTTTGCCGATATCTTCAAAATAGATGTACACCGGCATGCTGCCCTCAAAGATGCTTAAAAGATTCTTCACCTTGCGGATGGGCCGGCCCTCGCGGGCAGGCACCTTCAGGTAAAGTACCTCCTGCCGGCGTTCCGACTGGGGTTTTGGCGCCGGCGCCCCCTCGGCCCGGTATTCCTCGATGGGCACGATCCGCTCGGCCAGAAGGCGCGCGGCCTCCTCTTCCTTGCAGGAGACCCGCCCGTTGATGACCACTACCGAGTTTTCGGTGAGGTAGGGCTTGCAGTCCAGCAGGATGCGGGGAAAGACCAGGATTTCCATGGTACCGGTCAGGTCTTCCACCGTGCAGAAGGCCATCTGTGTGTTGGATTTCGTGGTCATGATCCGGTTTTTGACCACCGCGCAGACAATGTTGACTACTCTGTTATCGTAATCTTTTGCGCTCTCCCCCGTCAATTCATTTATCTTGCAGGTTGATATATTTTTGATGATTTGCCGGTAACCGTCCAGCGGATGGCCGGAAAGGTAAAGGCCGCTGACCTCTTTTTCCTGCCTCAGCCGCTCGGAAAGGGGGAATTCCTCCTGGGGCGGGATGACATATTCCTCTTTTTTCTCCTCCTGCCCGCCCAGCTGGGAGAACAGGTCCAGCTGGCCGTCCAGGTTTTTGCGCAGGTCGGCCTCCACGCTTTTGAGCACCCCCTCCACCGCGCCCAGATGAGCGCTGCGGGTATTGCCCATGCTGTCGAAGGCGCCGCTCTTGATGAGGTTCTCCACCGCCCGGCGGTTCAGGTCGGTGCCGTACATCCGCTTGCAGAAATCGTACAAAGAGCGGAAGGGTCCTTTCTGGGTGCGGCTGCGCTCCACCGCGGCAATGAGGGGCCGGCCCACATTCTTGACGGCATTGAGGCCGAAGCGGATGCTGTCGCCGTCCACCGTGAAGCCGCCCCGGCTCACGTTCACATCCGGGGGAAGCACCCGGATACCCAGCCGCTGGCACTCGCCGGAATACTCGATGACCTTATCGGTATTATCCAGCACGCTGGTGAGGAGGGCCGCCATGAACTGGCGGGGATAGTGGCATTTGAGATAGGCGGTCTGGTAGGCCACATAGGCGTAGCAGGCCGCATGGGATTTGTTGAAGGCATAGGAGGCAAAGCTGGACATATCATCGAAGATCTCGTTGGCCACCTGGGCGGAGATTCCGTTGTTGACACAGCCCTTGCATTCCTGGCCGGGGGTGGTGTTGCCGTACACAAAGTGCTGGCGTTCCTTTTCCATCACATCGTGCTTTTTCTTGCTCATGGCCCGGCGCACCAGGTCGGCCTGCCCGTAGGAAAAGCCCGCCAGCTCCCGGCAGATCTGCATCACCTGCTCCTGATAGACGATGCAGCCGTTGGTCACATCCAGGATATGGGCCAGCTGGGGGGTCTTGTAGCTCACATGATCCGGCTCATGGCGGTTGCGCAGATAGGTGGGGATGGAATCCATGGGGCCGGGGCGGTAGAGGGAGATGAGGGCGATGATGTCTTCCAGGTCCTTGGGGTGCAGGCCCATGAGCACCTGTTTCATGCCGGTGGATTCCAACTGGAACACACCCTCGGTCTCGGCCTGGGAGAGCATCTCGTAGGTATCTCTATCCTCATAGGAGAGGGTGTCCACCGAAAAATCCGGGTGTTCGGCCTGGATCATCTTTTCCGCGTCCCGGATGACCGTAAGGGTACGCAGGCCCAAAAAATCCATCTTGAGTAGGCCCAGCTCCTCAATGGTGGTCATATTGAACTGGGTCACCGGCACCCCATCGTTGGTGGAAAGGGGCACATACTCATCCGCCGCCTCCCGAGTGATCACCACGCCCGCCGCATGGGTGGAGGCATGGCGGGGCATCCCCTCGATTTTGAGGGCGGTATCCACCAGTTCCTTCACCCGGGGCTCGGCCTGGTACCGGGCCTTGAAGTCCGGCGCCACCTCCAGGGCCCGCTTGAGGGTCATCTTCAGCTCCATGGGCACCAGCTTGGCAATTCCGTCCACCTCCTGGTAGGGCATATCCAGCACTCGGCCCACGTCCCGGATGGCGGCCCGGGCCGCCATGGTACCGAAGGTGACGATCTGGGCCACATGGTCGCTGCCGTATTTCCGGTTCACATAGTCGATCACTTCCTGCCGGCGCTCGTAGCAGAAGTCCACGTCAAAGTCTGGCATGCTCACCCGCTCCGGGTTGAGGAACCGTTCAAAGAGCAGATTGTACCGGATGGGGTCGATGTTGGTGATGCCCACACAGTAGGCGGCGATGCTGCCGGCGCCCGACCCACGGCCCGGCCCCACCGGGATGCCCTTGCTCTTGGCATAGTTGATGAAGTCAAAGACGATGAGGTAGTAGTTGGTATACCCCATCTTTTTGATCACCGAGATTTCATATTCCAGCCGTTCCCGGTTGGCTGGGGGCACATCCGGGCCATAGCGGCGTTCCAGCCCCTCATAGCAGAGCTTTTCAAAATAGGCCTGGTTGTCCATCCCGTCCGGCGCCTGGAAATAGGGCAGCTTGGTGACGCCGAACTCAAAGTCAAAATTGCACATCTCGGCGATCTTGTTCGTGTTCTCGCAGGCCTCGGGCACAAAGGAGAACAGCTCGTACATCTCGTCGGTGCTTTTTAAATAGAATTCGTCGGTCTGGAACTCCATCCGGTCCTCGTCCTTGACCGTCTTGCCGGTCTGGATGCAGATCAGGATGCTCTGAACCCGGGCATCCTCCTTGCGCAGGTAGTGGGCGTCGTTGGTGGCCACCAGGGGGATATTGGTCTCCCGGGCCAGGCGCACCAGCTGGGGCAGGATCTGCTGCTGCTCCCGGATGCCGTGGTCCTGCAATTCAATGTAATAGTTGCCCTGCCCGAAAAGATTGTTGTAATAGAGGGCCGTCTCCTTGGCGCCCTCATAGTCCCCTGCCAGCAGCTGCTGGGGCAGCTGGCCGGCCAGGCAGGCCGACAGGCAGACAAGGCCCTCGTGGTGGGCTTCCAGCAGTTCCCGGTCGATGCGGGGCTTGCCGTAAAAGCCCTCGGTAAAGCCCCGGGAGACCATCTTAATCAAGTTTTTATAACCGGTCTCGTTCTTGCACAGCAGCACCAGGTGGTGGTTGGAATCGATGCGGGCCACCTTATCAAAACGGGTGCGATTGGCCACATAGACCTCGCACCCGATGATCGGCTTGATGCCCGCCTTTTTGGCGGCCTTATAAAAATCCACACAGCCGTACATCACCCCATGGTCGGTGATGGCCATGGCGGTCTGGCCCAGCTCCTTGGCCCGCTCGAAGATCTGGTCAATGCGGCAGGCGCCGTCCAGCAGGCTGTACTCGGTATGGACATGAAGGTGGGTAAATTGGCGATTTTCAGACATCGGCTCTCCTTTTCTGCAGTTCGGCAGCCAGGCTCTCCAGTTTCTTCATCCGATGGGAAAGCCCCGATTTGCTCACCGGCGGCTGGCTGAGGGCCGCCAGCTGGGCCAGGGAGGCCTGGGGGTTTTCCTTGCGCAGGCGGGCCGCCTGCCGCAGGGCCTCGGGCAGGCTTTCCAGATCCCCCTGCTCTTCCAGATAGCGGATAGCCCGGTGGGTCTGGGCATTGGCGTTGACCACCTTGCTGATATTGGCGGTCTCGCAGTTGGTGATCCGGTTGGCCTTGTTGCGCACATCCCGGTAGAATTTCAGATTCATCAGTTCCATGGTGGCCCCTGCCGCCCCCATAAAGGCCAGCAGATCCAGAATGGTCTCGCTGGCCTTCACATAGATGATGTTGGAGCCCTTGCGGCAGGTACGGTGGGGGGAAAACTCATGCTCGCCCAGCAGGGCCTCAAAGTCCCGGGCCAGGTTGTAGCGATTGGTGAGGAATTCCAGGTTGTACTCCTTGTTGGGGTCAGTCATGGTGCCGCTGCACAAAAAAGCCGTGCCCACAAAGGTCTGGAAACAGCCCTG
Source organism: Allofournierella massiliensis (assembly GCF_021531255.1). Taxonomy (GTDB): domain Bacteria; phylum Bacillota; class Clostridia; order Oscillospirales; family Ruminococcaceae; genus JAFBIO01. The sequence continues at coordinate 495,333 of NZ_JAFBIO010000001.1, forward strand.
ACAGCCAAAGAGATGGGCGTTGATGCGCAGGTTGGTCTCCCGGCCGGTACACTCGAACCGTTCCAGCATCCGGGCTACCTGTTCGGGATCCTTCACGGCGAACTCGTACACCGAGCCGCTGGGCCGCTGCTTTTCCCGAATCTCCCCCTGGATGCCCGACATGGAATAGACCCGCTTTACATACCGGGCCACCTCGGGCAGCTCGGTATGCAGCACCATCCCCTTGTCATCGAAATATTTGCCAAAGCAGGCCGCCCCATAGCTGGCCGCCAGGGCGCAGCAGGGGCGGGTCACCTTCTTGGCGGCGATTTCCAGTTTGACTTGCTGAGAAAAGCTCACTTCAAAACTTCCTTTATCACAAAGTACGGGTGGCGTCCCGGTGCTGGATGCTGGGGCAGTAGCCCAGCTTCTGGCAGTATTCCCCGATCAACCGGGCAAAGGTGATGGACCGGTGCTTGCCGCCGGTACATCCGATGGCGATGGTCAGCTGGCTCTTGCCCTCCTTCACATAGAGGGGCAGGGAGAATTCCAGCAGGCTTTCCAGCCGGGCCAGAAGGGTCTTGGATTCCTCAAACTGCATCACATAGTCCACCACTTCCTGGTCCAGGCCGGTTTTTTCCTTCAGCTCGGGCACGTAGAAGGGGTTGGGCAGGCAGCGCACATCATAGACGATGTCGGCCTCCTTGGGCAGGCCGTATTTAAAGCCGAAGGACATGACCGTGAGGGCCATAGGCTTCTGGGCACTGTTCAAAAACAGGCTGCAAATCCGCTCCTTATGCTGGGCGGTGGTGAGCAGAGAGGTATCCACAATGTAATTGGCCCGCTCGTACATGGGCCGCAGGATCCGCCGCTCTTCCCGGATGGCGTCGCTGGTGGAAAGCCCCATGCTCAGGCTGATGGGGTGGCGGCGGCGGGTCTCCTTATAGCGGCGCTCCAGCACATCATCGCTGGCATCCAGAAACAGGATCTGGTACTGGGCATGCTGCTCGTCCAGGCTGGCCAGGGCCGACTGGATCTCCTTGGAGGAGCGGGCTCCCCGGATATCCAGCACCACGGCCACCTTGCTCAGCATATTTTCGCCCTGCTGGGCAAATTCCAGCAGACGAGGTACCAGCCCGGCCGGGATATTGTCGATGCAGAAATAGCCGATATCTTCCAGCACGTTCACTGCCAGGGACTTGCCCGCCCCGGACAAGCCCGTTACAACCAACAGATCCATCCTGTTCTCACTCCTTTTCCTTTCCCCTCATAAATTGCTTTTTCCCAACCGAACTCAGCGGATGACCCGGATCTCCTTTTCCAGCAGGTAACCGGTTTTTTCCTGCACGATCCGCTGCACATCCCGGGCCACCTGCAGCACCTGCTCACAGGTAGCCTGGCCCAGGTTCACCACAAAACCGCTGTGCTTCTCGCTGACGGCGGCGTCCCCCACCCGGTAGCCTTTCAGGCCGCACTGCTCGATGAGAGCGGCGGCAAAGGCCCCTTCGGGCCGCTTGAAGGTGCTGCCCGCGCTGGGGTATTCCAGGGGCTGCTTTTCCTTGCGGCGGGCCAGCAGCTCCTCCATTTTCTTTTGCACCTGGTCGGCCGTGGCGGGCTTGAGCCGCAGCCGGGCTTCCAGGATATACCAGGGCTTCTGGGCAAAGACGCTGGCCCGGTAGCCCAGGCCCAGCTCCCCGGCGGGCAAGGTGCGGACGCAGCCCTCCTCATCCAAAAAGCGCACCTCTTCCAGCACGTCCTTCATCTCGCCCCCATAGGCGCCTGCGTTCATGTAAATCCCCCCGCCCAGAGAGCCGGGGATGCCATAGGCGAATTCCAGCCCGCCCAGGCCCCGCCCGGCCGCAGCCTGGCAGAGCCGGTTCAGCGGGACGCCGCAGCCGGCGGTGAGGCAATCGCCCTCCCCGCCGATCTCTTCCCGCATGCCGCGGGTGGAGATGACGGCCCCTTCATAGCCTTCATCCGAAAAGAGCACGTTGGTGCCCATGCCCAGCACAAAGCTGCGCACCCCCTGCCGCCGGCAGAAGTTGAGCAGCCCGGCCAGCTGGGCCTGATCGGCAGGGCGGCAGAACAAGGCCGCCGGCCCCCCGATGTGAAAACTGGTGTACTTTTTCAGGGGCTCGTTTGCCGCATAGGCGATCCCCTGCTGATCCGCAAATTCTCTCAGCTCTTTCAGCTGATCCATGTATTTCTCCCCTATCTACTGGTTGTGATTCAGCCCCGGGCCAGATACGCCGCCCCGATCAGCCCCGCCTCGTTGTACAATACGCAGGAGCGCACCTCGGTATGGCGGGTCAGGTTGCGGGCATAGTTCTCCTCTTTCAGGGCCCGGCGAATGGGCTCCAGCAGCACCTCGCCCTGGCGGGATACGCCGCCCCCGATGCAGACGACCTCCGGCTGGAAGATGTTCACCAGGTTGACCACCCCACAGCTCACATAGCCGATCCAGTCCTCAAAGAGCTGGCGGGCCAGGGCGTCCCCCTCATGGTAGGCATCAAAGATTTTTTTGGCGTTAAGGGCTTCCGGGCTGCCGGCCAGCCGCCAGAGGGCCGACTCGGGGTGGGACTTCATGGCCTCGGCCCCAAAGCGCACCAGAGCAGCGGCAGAGGCATACCGCTCCCAGCAGCCGTGCCGCCCGCAGGTGCAGGGCAGGCCGTCCTTGACAATGACGGTATGGCCCACCTCGGCCCCCGCCCCGTTGAAGCCGGCCCAGATGCGGCCATCCAAAATAATGCCGCCCCCCACGCCGGTGCCCAGGGTGACCACCACCGCCGAGCTGCGGCCCTTGGCTGCACCGGCGCAGTATTCCCCGTAAGCGGCCGCGTTTGCGTCGTTCTCGATCCGCACCGGGCAGCCCAGCAGTTCTTCCATGGCCTTGGCCAGGGGCCAGTGCTCATAGCCGAAGTTGGGATTGAAGCGGACAATGCCGCACTCGCCGTCCACACTGCCGGGGGTGCCGATGCCTACCCCTTTCAGGTCCTTGAACTCCATGCCCGCCTGGCTGACCAGTTCCCCGCACATCCGGGCCATGGTGGCCTCCACCTCGCTGGCGGGCCGGGGCAGGGCTGTGGGGCAGGTTTTCTGGGCCAGAATATGGCCCTCGCCGTCCACCAGGCCGGCGGTAATGGTGGTGCCACCCAAATCTATGCCGATGGTGAGGTTCTTCATGCCTGTATTCTCCTTCTGTTCAGCGGACTACGTCCTCTTCCAGGCCAAGGTTTGCCATCAGTTCCTTGGCCGCATTGTAGCCCATGGATTTCTGCCGGTTGTTGATGGCGGCCGTCTCGATGATGACGGCCAGGTTACGGCCGGGCATCACCGGAATGACCGTACTGGGGATGTTCACGCCCAGGATGTTATAGAACGAGGTTTCCAGCCCGGTACGGTTGTACTCCTTGTTCTTATCCCAGGGTTCCAGTTCCACCACCAACTCGACCTTCTCACTTAGTTTGACCGCGCCGATACCAAACATACGGGCCACGTTCACAATGCCGATGCCCCGCAGCTCGATAAAATGGCGGATATTTTCAGGGGCGGTGCCCACGATCTCCCGGGCCGATACCCGGCGCAGCTCTACCGCGTCGTCGGCCACCAGGCGGTGGCCCCGCTTGACCAGCTCGATGGCCGTCTCGCTCTTGCCCACGCCGCTGTCGCCCAGGATCAGGATGCCTTCGCCGTACACTTCGACCAGCACCCCGTGACGGGTGACACGGGGGGCCAGTTCCACATTCAGAATCCCGATCAGGGAACTCATGAGGGTGGAAGAGGATTCGGAGGAGCGCAGAAGCGGGATGCCGTACTGTTTGGCAAATTCCAGCATCTCGGGCATGGGCTCCAGGTTGCGGGAAACGATGACTGCCGGGGGATTGAGCCGGAAGAGCATCTCGATATGCTTGCGGCGGTTTTCGGCGTCGATCTCTTTCAGGTAGTTGATATCCACCTGGCCGCAGATCTGGATGCGGTGGGGATCGAAATACTGGTAATATCCCGCCAGGATCAGCCCCGGCCGGTTCACATCAGCACTGCAGATGGGGATCTCCATCAGATCCTTCGGCGTATAGGCCACTTCCAGGTTCAGCTGCTGGGCAATTTTGCCCAAAGGAAATGAAAACTGCATACCCTCACCATTCCTATCCTGCTCCGGTTTGCCGCCGGGAAATCCCCCGCAGGCAAAACGTTTTTTCTGCCTGTGCCCCGCATTTTTGAAATCCAGGGCACAGAACCCCAATCTTAATTGTATTTATTATATTTCTTTTTGCTCCTTTTGTAAACTCACCGCTTTGTATTTGCGCGTTGCTGCGGTATACTAAGGGAGGGCGACTCCTGCCGCCCCGGGAGGAAACAAGATGCGTGTTGCCATATTTACCGAGACCTATCACCCCTTTATCAGCGGGGTGGTTACCCATATCGAGACCCTGAAAAAAGGGCTGGAAGCCTGCGGCCACAAGGTGCTGATCGTGACCCTGGACCCCAAAAGCTCCCGGCACTATGTGCGGGACGGGGTGCTGTACTGCCCGGCCATCCCCCTGAAACGGATCTACGGCTATGGGCTGGCCAATCCCCTGAACCTGGAGCGGCTTCGGTATGTGAAGCTTTTCGGGCCGGATATCATTCATATCCACACGGAATTTTCCATGGGGATCTTCGGAATGTTCGCCGCCCGCCGGCTGGGTCTGCCCACGGTGTACACCCTACACACCATGTATGATGACTACATGTTCTATCTGGCGCCCCACCGGCCTTTTCAGAAGCTGATGAAGCCGGGGGCTCACCTGTATTTCCGGTATGTGGCTTCCCGAGCCACCGAGGTGATCGGCCCCTCCCCCAAGGTGGTGGAATACCTGCGCCGGTGCGGGGTACGGCGCCACATCAATATCATCCCCAACACGGTGGATCTGCGGGATTTCCTGCCGGAAAATGTGCCCGAAGACCAGGTGGAGCAAGCCCGCCGCCGGCTGGGTATTTGCCCCGGGGACACTACCCTCCTGTTTGTGGGCCGGCTGGGCAAGGAAAAAAGCCTGGATGTACTGATTCAGGATTTTGCCGGGCAGTTTAGGGGCAAGGCCGGATATCGGCTGATCCTCATCGGGGACGGGCCCGAGCGGGAAAACCTGGGGCAGCTGGTACACTCCCTGGGTGTGCAGGAGCAGGTGCGCCTGCTGGGAAAGATCGACCACTCCCTGCTGCCCCCCTATTACCAGGCCTGCGATCTCTTTGCCACCGCCTCCCTTTCCGAAATGAACTCCATCTCCATGCTGGAGGCCATGGCCGGCGGGCTGTATGTGCTGCAAAGACTGGATGTACACAACAAGGATCAGATCCTGCCCGGGGTAAACGGGGATTTCTTTGAGGATGCCGCCGGCTTTGCCCGGCTGGTGCAAGAACAGGCGGCCCTCTCGCCCCGGCAGCGCCTGGCCCGCCGGCAATCGGTGAGCAAGTATTCCCGGCGCTACGGGCCCCGGGAATTCACCCATTCAGTGCTGAGCGTATACGACCGGGCCATCTTGGAACATCCCCGCTCCCGATAATCGGCCGGCTGCCGGCGTGTCCCCTCCCCCTGTGCCGGATGTTTTTCATTGACGGACCCCTTCGGCGCAGGATATAATATAAGGTAAGAAGGGGCTTCTTTTGGCCCCGCCGCCCCACCAGGCGGTATTCCCATGACGAACAGGAGGATATGGCAATGGAGCAAGCGATGAATCGTCAACCGTCCGCAACGCCCGAAACCAGCAGCGAGGTCAAGGCCCGGATCAACAAGGCTGTTTTCGCCCTTGTGCAGGAAGTGCTGCCCCTGATGGGCGATACCGATAACCGGGATATCCTTCTGAAGCAGCTGGATCATTTCATGCTGTGGCTGCGTCTGATCCCCCGCCCCCTCACCGAAAAGCCATGGACCTACGAGGAATTCGAGTCTGCCCTTGCCGGCCTGCAGACCCTCGAGGAGGATCCCCGCTTCGGGGCCTATATGGACGCCTTCTATGAGGAATACAAGGAGAACCCGGAGGACGAGCTGCAGACCTTCTACAGCGACCTCTTCCAGAACGAGGCGGAGGCCCGGCTGGACTGGGGCGCCGTTTGGCAGGCTGTGCGTGCCAATTACCAGAGCTGGCTGGAAAACGAGTACAACGACGCCTACCTGAAGAGCGACAGAGAGGAACCTCAGGACGACTGATTTTCCTCGGTCACTTCCCTATTTCTGAAAAAGCATAAAAAGGCCCGGCGGGCCGCTCGGAAAAGAGCAGCCCGCCGGGCCTTTTTGTTCTGTGAGATTCCGCCACCCGGCTTACCAGCCCAGAGTGCGAAGAAACCGGTTGTAGTTCACAGGCGTATAAGCCTGGGAATCGGTTCTCTTGTAATACATGTTATCCCGGGTAAGCATGAGGGAAACACCATAATCCCGGTCGGGCACATCCACCGGGTCAAAGGCCATGCCTTCCTCGGTAACGGCAAAGCCCACGGTGTGGGACTGGCTGTACTGATTCTGGAACGCCTCGCTCTGCCAGACGCTGGCCGCAATATCCACCACGGCAGTATTGGCGGTATAATCCAGATCCCGGATATTCATGTTAATGTAGTAGGTATAGATATCAAAGAGCCATACCCCTTCCGGCCGGTATTCCTGTACCTGGACGGCGCTGGCATCCACCGTTTCCAGAGCCCACTGGCCGGTGGTCTGGTCAAAGAGGAAGTCCGCTGTCAGGGGGCCGCCCTGCAGGCAGATTTCCGAATCTTTCTGATACTCATATTCCAGATGGTCTTTCAGATTGGCCGTGTCGGTCTCGTGGCTGTTCAGGGTGAGGGTATAGGTGCTGTCGTACCAGTACTCATCCCCCGGGAAGCCGCCGTCGAACACCTCCACATCTGCCTTGATCTCGGATGTCCCCAGTTCCTCCGCCATGGTCTCATCCACACCGGTTTTGGGGTAAAGCTGATAGCTGATCACCGAGTGATCCTGGAGAGTCCACTCTCCGTCATCGTACAGGACCATATCCAGGCGATACTCCTGTACGGCGGTGTACTGATCGTTTTCCATCTGAACCGTGCAGTAGGTGGTGTTCTTTCGATCCTCGGTCAGCTGGTCCCCGATTTCCAGCGAGGATATGATAACCGTCGTTTTTCAAGCTACTGGAATTCCGATAGCCAGATGACCTATCCCCTGATTCTGGCCAAAATCCCGGTGAAAAATCCTTGGGAAATTTTTGCCTATCTGCCCTTTAGCGGCTGGAATGAATGCCCTAACACGCCGGAGTTAATGGCAGTAGTAAAAGGCTGGTTTGAGCAGCATGGCGCCATGCCCGCAGTTATGACCCACGATGAGCTGGAGCTCCTTCTCCCGGCTCCTGTTCCCCGGGGAAAAGCCATGGATGTGGCGACGGAGCTATACGGCTTCTGCCCTGATGTGGTTGATCAGGGCCCGGGAGAAGCCACTGTAGGCACTCTGGCAGATGTGCTGCGGCAATCCGCCATTTGGTATTTTGGGTGGGATTGATATGCGCGCAAACAGGTCCTTATCTTATCTTGTCAACCCTATGAAAGAGTAAGAACAGGAGCAAAGAGCATATCCGCTGCGGAAATCAGAACAAAAGCAAATTGCCGGGACACAAAACGGAGCGTCCGCTGCAAAGCGGGTGCTCCGTTTTTCTGTTCAGAGTGCGTTGAAGGGCTATGATTTCTCCATAAACACAGGCTGCAAAAAATCATCCCCATGCAGCCTGCGGCCAGCAAAAAAAGAATCCCGAATCCCCCTGTATTTTCAAGGGTTTTCGGGATTCTTGCACTCCGGATTTGTCATTCCCACTCGATCCGCCCATCCTTGCGGCGGACCAGAGCGCGGACTTTTTTGCCTCTCTTAGAGCTGCGCCCCACAATGATTGCAAAAGAGGGCATCCTCTTCCACCTCGGCGCCGCACTGGGGGCAGTAACGCCCGTGGGCCTCTTCCCCGGTAACATCGGTGAATTCAGGGTCGGAAACGTCGGCATCCGCCTCGGTCTTCAGCCGCTCGATATTGGCCTCGATCTCCGCCACTGCCTGGATATATTTTTCCACCAGGGGCTGGTTCTCCTCGCCGTTCACATGCAGGCTGTACACCAGTGCGCCCAGCTGCCGCTGAGCCCGGGCCAACTTGGACTGCTCGTTCACTAGGTTGACCTGCTTTTTGCCCTTATCCGCCAGCTCAGCCGCGGTCTTTTTTGCCGACTCGGCCGCCTTGCTGCCGGCCCGCAGGATCTTATCAAAATCGATAGTCATGACGAAACACCTCTTTTTTCCGGGCAGAGCCCTTTTTCCTATTATATCCCCATCCCTCGATTTAAGCAACCGCGGGCGGGACAAAACCTACTGCTGCCTCAGGCGAAGAACTCCCGCAGCATGCTGTTCTGGGGCACCATTTCCAGGGGCAGAGGGTTGCACAGGGAGTAGCGCCCGGCCAGGTCGTTGAGCTTTTCGCAGCAGGGACTGCTGGAGGGCAGCTTGCCTGCCAGGGGGGCGATCTGCCCGGCCAGCACGCAGACCTCATAGCTGAAGGAGGTATCCACCAACAGGTCTGCCTGGGATTTGAAGATCTTGATGTACTGGTCTTCACCAGCGCAGACCTGGCTCCACATGCTCAGGGTCTTTTCCAGGCTGTGGCCCCGGAAATTGTAGTCCCGCACCATCCGGCGACCCAGGCGGATATCCCGGGTGGGCAGGATGCGCTGGCCCCGGTGGCTGTATTCCTCCCGCAGGCCGGCATAGATGCGGTAGACGCTGCCGGTGGGCAGCTTCTGGGTAAGCATGGGGTTGAGGGCATGGATGCCTTCCACCACGCAGACGCCCCCCTCGCCCAGCTCGATGTGGTTGCGCTCGGCCTTGCGGTTCTCGGTCTTGAAATCGAAGATGGGCAGGTTGGTCTCCCCCTTGCCCACCAGCTCGTTGAGGCAGCGGTGGATCTCCTCGATATCCAGGGCGGTGACATTCTCGTAATCCTTGCTGCCGTCCGGCAGACGGGGATAGGAATCCAGGTTTTTATAGAAATCGTCCAGGCTCACCACCTGGGCCTTGCCGCCCCGCATCCCGATGGCTGCGGCGATCTTGTGGGCCGTAGTGGTCTTGCCCGAGGCCGAGGGCCCGGTGAGCATGACGATCCTGCAGCCGGAGGCAATGATCTCCCCCGCCGCCGCAAAGACACGGCTCTCATATTCCAACTCACAGTGGCGCACAAAGCTCTGGGCGCTCTCGGCAGCCGTGTTGACAAGGGTCGTTTCAACCAACCGTTTGGGGATCCAGATAGCAGGCATAAAATTCACCTATTCCTTCCTTACGTTTTAAGATCGTTTCAAAATCCCGGATATACTCGGCGGGGTATTTGTAATTGAAGATGCGCTGGATCTTGTCGCCCCCCGGCTGGCAGAGCTTGGTGGAGCCGCCCGCCCCCGCCGAGAGGATGGAGTGGATCTCCTCCATAATGTAGATATTGTAATAGCACTCCTTGCCGGGCTTACTCCAGCCGGTGTTTTCCAGGTTCTGCAGGGTGTTCTTCTGGCGATAGAGATAGTAGGGCCGGTAGCCTTTTTGGGCCAGAACCTCGCACCGGTCGATCATGGCCGACACATCGGCGTACTCCTCGCTGCGCTTTTCGATCACCAGGTTGGAGGCACGCTTGAGGGTGAGGGTGTGGACGGTGATGTTTTCCGGGTCCAGCTCCAGGGTGCGCTGCAACGAGCGCTCAAAGCCCTCCACCGTATCGGAGGGCAGGCCGGCGATCAGATCCATATTGATATTGTCATGGCCTTCCAGCCGGGCCTCTTCAAAGCAGCGCACCACCGCTTCGGCGGAATGGCGCCGGCCGATCTCCTCCAGCACCGACTGCTCGAAGGTCTGAGGATTGATGGAGATGCGGCTGGCCCCCAGCTGCTTCATGATATGCAGCTTTTCCCGGTCGGTGCAGTCGGGGCGGCCCGCCTCCACCGTGTATTCCTGCAGGGAATCCAGATCAAAGTTTTGGGCCAGGGTTTCCATCAGCTGGCGCAGCTGGGCCGCGTTCAGGCTGGTGGGGGTGCCGCCCCCGATGTAGATGGTGCGCAGCCGCAGGCCGCAGAGTTCCATCTGGCGGCGGATGGCCACGATCTCCTCACAGAGCTTATCCACATAGGGCTGCACCAGGGCCCGCTCCCGCTCGATGGTGCGGGAAACAAAGCTGCAGAAGCTGCACCGGGAGGGGCAGAAGGGAATGCCCACATAGAGGCTGCAGTCCCGGGGCTGGTTATCCCGGATGAGGGGGGCCTGCAGGTCGGCAATGCCCTTCACCAGCCGGAATTTTGCCGGGGTACAGTCGTAGTGATCCAAAAATAGGCTTTGGATCTGCTCCTCACTCATACCCGCGGCCCGGTTGTCGTGGATGATGCGCACCGGGCGCACCCCGGTGAGCATGCCCCAGGGCGGCCGGCGGCCGGTGGCCTTGCGCAGCAGCTCATACAACAGCCGGCAGAAGCGGTATTCCTCTTCCTTGGCGGTTTCCTGCCGGCGGGGCAGCCTTGCCCGGAAGCAGGTTCCCTCCAGCCGGACGGCGGCAAACAGGCTTTTTTTGCTCTTGCCTGCCCGCACCAGGTTCTGCCTGGCCCGGGCGGGGCGCTGGGTGAGCAGCCGGGCCCCCGGGAAAAACAGGCGGGCCAGGTGCTCCAGTTCATAACCCGACTCTAAGCCGGTCAGCCAAATTTCCATGGTCTCTCCTTAAAACTGTAAAAAACCGTTGGTTTTCTTTTCTCTGCCGAAGGTGGAGAACTCCCCGTGCCCCGGCAGTACCTGGGCCTGGTCCGGCACAGGCAGGCTCAGAAGGCGGGCCAGGCTCTTTTCCATCTCCGGGTAGCTGCCCCCCTCCAGGTCGGTGCGGCCAATGCTGCCCGCAAAGAGGGTGTCGCCGGTGATGAAGAGATCCCCGCACAAGAAGCAATAGGAACCGGGGGTGTGGCCCGGGGTGTGCCAGCAGCGGATCTTCAGCTCATCCAGTTCCAGGAGCATCTCGTCCTTGAGCAGAAGGTCGGCCGAGGCCACCGGGAAAAGGCGGCTGCCCTTGAGGTCCTCCCCGGCAGCCACCACCTGGGCGCCGGTGGCCTTTTTCAGCTCTTCCAGGGTGCCGATGTGGTCAAAATGGCCGTGGGTGAGCAGGATATAGCGCAGCTTGGCGCCGGCCTGGTCCAGCGCTTTCTGGTAATAGGCCGGGGCAGCCACCGGGTCTACCGCCAGGGCATTGCCTGCCTCGCTGCACAGCACAAAACTGTTGGTGTAATAGGGCGCGGGGCCCATCAAGTGAAAGGTCTTCATCCTATTCCCCTCCTTGGGATGGGGCCCTCAATGGCCCCAGTCGTCGGTATCCACCACCAGGGTGACCGGGCCGTCGTTGACCAGGGAGATCTGCATATCCGCCCCGAAACGGCCCCGCACCACCTCTTTGAGGCCCTGCTGTTCCAGCTCGGCGGCGAACTGCTCCCACATGGGCTCGGCCAGTTCGGGGGCCGCCGCCCGGGTAAAGCTGGGGCGCATCCCCTTATCGGTGTTGGCGTACAGGGTGAAATTGCTGGCCGCCAGGGCCGAATAGCCCAGCTGGACGGCGCTCAGGTTCATGCGGCCCTCATCGTCGGAAAAGATGCGCATATTGGCGCATTTTTTGGCCAGTTTGGGGATCAGGTCGGGGGTATCCCCCTCCCGCACCCCAAACAGAAGCACCAGCCCCGGGCCGATGCTCTGGGCAGGGGCCCCATCGATGGAGATGGAGGCCTCCTTCACCCGCTGCAGTACCACTCGCATAAAAACCTCCTCAGCTCCGGGTCACGCTGATCACATCCCGGATGCGGCGCAGCCGGGCGATGACATTGTTCAGATGTTCGGTGTTGGCGGTGCCGAAGGTGATGTTCATCACCGCCTTGTGGTTTTCCACCTGGCGGGCGTTCATGGCATAGATGGGCACCCGCATATCCGAGAAGGCCGAGGTGATATCCCCCAGCAGGCCGTCCCGGTTGAGGGCGGTGATCTCCAGGGTGGCGTTGAACTGCTCCTGTACACTGTCCTCCCAGCTGGCCTTGACCCAGCGCTTGGCGTTTTCCGGGTCCTTCATGCTGGCCTGGACGTTGGCGCAGTCCCGCTTGTGGATGGAAACGCCGAAGCCCCGGGTGATGAAGCCCACGATCTCGTCGCCGGGCAGGGGCGAACAGCACTTGGCAAACTTGACCGGGCAGTTGTCGATGCCCTCTACAATTACGCCCTCGCTGCTGTGGTGGCGCTTGACCGGCACCTCCTCGATGCTCACCGGCTTGGGCTCGGCAGCCTGGAGCTTGGCGTATTCCTCCTTCATCTTGGCGGATACACGGCTCATCTGCAGCCCGCCGTAACCGATGGCGGCATACATCTCATCGGGGGTGTTCATCCGGTTGCGCCGGGCCAGCTCGGTAACAAAGCCTTCCAGCTTTTCGGGGGGCAGGTTGATGAAGTTGCGGCGCATTTCCCGCTCAAAGGCTTCCTTGCCCTGCTGGATATTCTCTTCCCTGCGTTCTTTTTTGAACCAGGCGCGGATCTTGTTCTTGGCCTGGCTGGTGGCTGCCAGCTTGAGCCAGTCCCGGCTGGGGCCCTTGTCGGCAGGGCCGGTGAGGATCTCGATGATCTCGCCGGTGACCACCTTGTGGTCGATGGGCACGATATGGCTGTTGACCTTGGCGCCCACCATCCGGTTGCCCACCGCCGAATGGATGGCATAGGCAAAGTCAATGACGCTGGCCCCGGCGGGCAGGTTGATCACGTCCCCCTTGGGGGTGAAGGCGAACACCTCTTCGGGCAGCAGATCGCTCTTGATATCCCGCAGAAGGTCCCCCGCGTCGGCGCTGTCCCGTTGGCTTTCCAGCAGCTGGCGCACCCAGGCGAGCCGTTCTTCCAGGGGGTTCTTGCCCTGGATGCCCTCCTTGTACTTCCAGTGGGCAGCCACGCCGTACTCGGCCATCTGATCCATCTCCTTGGTGCGGATCTGCACCTCGAAGGGGATGCCCTCATGCCCGATGACGGTGGTGTGCAGGGACTGGTACATGTTGGGCTTGGGGGTGGAGATATAGTCCTTGAACCGGTTGGGGATGGGGTGGAACATATCATGGATAACGCCCAGGGCGTTGTAGCATTCCGCCACCGTATCCAGGATGATGCGCACCGCGTAGATGTCGTAGATCTCATCAAAGGAGCGGTTCTGCACAAAGGTCTTGCGGTAGATGCCGTAGACGCTCTTGACCCGGCTCTTCATATGGGCATCGTGGATGCCGTTTTCTTCCAGGTGCTTCTGGATGACCGCCGAGATGTTCTTCAGGAACTCCTCGCCGTTTTTCTGGTCCAGCAGGCTGCGGATCTCGGCATAGCCCACCGGGTCCAGGAACTGCAGGCTCCGGTCTTCCAGCTCCTCCTTGATATTGCTGATGCCCAGCCGGTGGGCGATGGGGGCGTAGACCTCCATGGTCTCCAGGGCCTTATCCCGCCGCTTCTGTTCGGGCCAGGCATCGCCGGTGCGCATGTTGTGCAACCGGTCGCAGAGCTTGATGATCATGACCCGCACGTCCTGGCTCATGGCCAGCAGCATCTTGCGGATGCTCTCGGCCCGCTGCTCCTCCACCGAGGAAAACTGCATCTTGGTGAGCTTGGTGACACCATCCACCAGCCGCATCACACCCGGGCCGAACTTGCTCTCGATGGTGGAAAGGTCCACCGAGGTGTCCTCCACCACATCGTGGAGCAGGCCGGCCTCCACGCTTTCGGAATCCATCCCCAGCTCCACCAGGAGCTTTGCCACATTGAGGGGGTGGCTGATATAGGGTTCACCGCTGCGGCGCTTCTGGTCGGCGTGGGCCTCATTGGCCAGGTTGTAGGCCGCGGTGATGTTTTCCATGTTATAGCCGCGGCCGGATTCTTCCAATGCTTTTTTCAGATCTTCAAAGGTCATATAGGTAGGACTCATCTTGATACCTCCAAGCTGTGCAGGATGGGCGCGCTGGCAAGATCCTTCTTTTCGGTAGTGCGCACCGCCCTGTACACGGACGCCTGCTCATCCCGGGCCAGCTCCACCAGATTGAGCTGGCGCAGGGCGCACAGGCCCGCCAATATTTTGCCGGTGCGGCCCTCGCCCAGGCGGGCGAAAAGGGGCTGCAGATCCTCGGCCGGTACCCCGCCGGCCCGGATCTCCCGGTAAACTGCGGCCACATCCTCCCGGCTGGGCCGCAGCAAGGATTTTTCCTGTTCGTTCAGGGCCGCCTGCCCTTCCAGTGCCCGGAAAAGCGCCGCCTGACGGGGCACCTCATCGGTCTGGCCGGCCGGGCGCAGGGCCCGCAGCCGCCCCGAAAGCATGGGGCCGCTGCGCCCCTGGTAGACGCTCACCGTGAGGGCCGCGTCCACCCGGTCGCCCACCCGGTAGGGCAGCTGCTCGGGCTGCACCCCGAAATAGGCCGCATACAGGCTGACCCCGTCCTGGGTCAGGCGAAGGCGAGAGTGCTTCTCCCCCGCCGGATAGATCCCTGTGATCTCCAACCCCCGGGCCAGAAAGCTGGGGGTGGGGTTGCCCTGGCCGTAGGGTTCCAGGGCGTGGAGGGCCAGAACCCCCTCCATATCCAGCTGGTTCAGGCGAACTTCCAGATCCAGCTCCAGGGGAGGCAGCTGGGGCACCGGGCAGGTGGCCAGGGCCCAGGCGTTGAGCCGGCGGCGCAGCTCCTCCAGATTTTCCCGCCGCACCGTGAGGCCCGCCGCCAGGGCGTGGCCCCCGTACCGCACCAGCAGATCGGCGCAGCCGGCCAGGGCGTCGTGCAGGTTGAGCCCCGGGACGCTCCGCCCCGAGCCTCTCCCCTCCTCCCCCTGCAGGGAGAGCACCAGGGCAGGGCGGCCGTACTGCTCCACCAGGCGGCTGGCCACAATGCCGATGACGCCGGGGTGATAATCCTCCCCCCAGACCACCAGCACCCGGTCGTTCTGCCGGCCGGGTTCCTCTTCCAGCTGGCGGCGCACCTGGGCCAGGATGCGGCCTTCCTCTTCCTGCCGGGCCTGATTGCTGCGGCAGAGCTCTTCGGCCAGGGCCTGAGCCCGGTCGTAGTCCTCGCAGAGCAAAAGGCTGAGGGCGGTGGAGGCTTTTCCCATCCGGCCCGCCGCGTTCAGCCGGGGGGCCAGGATATAGCTGACATTTTCGGCGGAAATATCCTTATCCCCCAGCCCGGAGGCCTGGATCAGGGCCCGCAGGCCGGGACGGTCCGGGTTCTGCAGGCTTTGCACGCCCCAGCGCACCAGGGTGCGGTTCTCGCCCCGCAGGTCCATCACGTCGGCAATGGTGCCGATGGCCGCCAGGTCCCCGCAGAATTCCAGCAGCTCCCCGGGGTCGCAGCCATCCAGGGCGGCGCAGAGCTTGAAGGCTACCCCCGCCCCGCACAGGCTCTTGCAGGGGCTTTGGTCGTCGGCCCGCATGGGGTCCACCACGGCCACCGCCGGGGGCAGCTGCTCGGGGGGCAGGTGGTGGTCGGTGATGACCAGGTCCACCCCCAGCTGGGCGGCCAGCTGAGCCTCGGCCAGGGCCGAGATGCCGTTATCCACCGTGATGATGAGGGAAAAGCCCTTTTCGGCCGCGGTGCGCACCGCCTTTTCCGAAAGGCCGTAGCCCTCCCCTTCCCGGCTGGGCAGCATGCATTTCACATTGGCCCCCATCCCCCGCAGATGGTCGGCCAGAAGGGCGGTGGCAGTAACCCCGTCCACATCATAATCCCCAAAAATGAGGATATTCTCTCCCCCGTCCACCGCCTGCAGGATCCGGGCCACCGCCTTATCCATATCCTTGAGCAGGAAGGGGTCGCTGAGGGGGGTGTTTTCCATCAGGATCTCGTTGGCCTGAGTCTCGCTTTCCACCCCCCGGGCCGCCAACAGCCGCGCCAGCAGCGGCGGCAGTCCCATCTGTTTTTCCAAAAGCTGCAGGGCCTTTTGGCTGGCCCCGCACACTTTCCAACTGCGATATTCCATGCAATTCCCTTCCCGTTTTGCCCCGCGCCCTTCCCGGGCGGCTTGCTTTAAAGGGCTACTTCCCCGTATTTTGCCAGAATGGCCCGGGCCACCCGCAGCCCGTCCACGGCGGCGCTGACGATGCCGCCCGCATAGCCTGCCCCCTCGCCGCAGGGGTAAAGCCCCTCCAGCTGGCGGCAGGCAAATTCCTCGTTCCGTTCCAGGCGCACCGGGCTGGAGGTTCGGGTCTCCACACCGGTGAGCACCGTATCCGCCGCCCCGTAACCGGGCAGGCGCTTATCAAAATCCGCCAGGCCCCGGCGCAGCAGCTCGGCCAGTTCCCCGGGGAAAAGCTCGCCCATCCGGCAGGCCCGTACCCCCCGGGCATAGCTGGGCTGCACACGGCCCAGTTCCAGCCGGCCCCGGTCCTCCAAAAAGCTGCCCAGGGTCTCGGCCGGGGCGGTATAATCTCCGCCGCCGGCCCGGAAGGCGGCCTGCTCCAGCTGGCGCTGGAAGCCGATGGCCCGGCGGGGGTCCTGGCCGAAATCCCGGCCGTCCACGCTCACCACCACTGCCGCGTTGGCGTTGGCGCCGTCCCGGGCGTGGTAGCTCATGCCGTTGGTGACCACACCGCCTTCTTCGCTGGCAGCGGGCACCACCTGGCCCCCCGGGCACATACAGAAAGTATAGACACACCGCTCGCCGTAATGCCGGCTGAGCTGATATTCCCCTCTGGGCAGGGCAGGGTGACCCGCCGCGGCATGGTAGAGCCCTTCTTCTATGGAAGATTGCAGGTGCTCGGCCCGCACCCCCACCGAAAAGGGTTTGCAGGTGAGGGTAAGGCCCTGCTCCATCAGCATATCAAAGGTATCCCGGGCGGAATGGCCCACTGCCAGGATCAGGACTTCGCAGGGGATCTGGCCCTGGCTGGTCTGCACCCCGCACAGCCGCCCCTCCCGGCGGATCAGGCCGGTGAGCCGGGTATCAAAGAGGACCTCGCCCCCCAGGGCCTGGATCTCGCCCCGGATGGAGCGGATCACATCCCGCAGCTTGTCGGTGCCCACATGGGGCTTCTGGCGCACCGCAATATCGGCCGGGGCGCCGTGTTCCAGCAGGATGCGGGTAACAAAGCCGCACAGCTCATCCCCGATGCGGGTGGTGAGCTTGCCGTCCGAAAAGGTGCCGGCGCCCCCTTCCCCAAACTGGATATTGGCCTGGGGGTCCAGCGGGCTGCCTTCGAAGAAGCGATCCACCGCCTCCACCCGTTTTTCCAGGCAGGGGCCCCGTTCCAGCACCAGGGGGCGCAGGCCCTGGCGGGCCAGCAGCAGGGCCGCAAAGAGCCCGGCGGGCCCGAGACCGCAGACCACCGGCCGGTGGGCCAGCTTTTCGGTGCCCCGCAACAGCTCCAGCGGCTTTTGGCGGATTACAGCAACGCAGGGCGCAGACCCAGCGAAGGCCGTTTCTGCACCCTTGTCTTTCAGCGTCACCGCCACCGTATAGACCAGCCGGGGGCTGCCGTGCCGGGCGTCCACCGAAATTTTGGAAATCTCCGCCCCTTCCACCAGGCGGCGGGAGAGGCGGAGCGTCTTGAGCGCGCTTTCCACTGCCTGCCCCTGGGGGGCAGACAGCGGAAGGCGTATGTCACGAACAAAAATCATAAACGTCCTTTTAGTTGGAGGTGATATCGCACTGCACCGTGTAGGAGCCGATGGCGAAGATGCTGGAAGAAGAGGGAACGTAGATCTGCACCGCCACCGTCTGCTGGCCCACCGCCACCTGGATATCTTCGGCGTCGATCTGGGCCACCACGCTGGAGGCGGAAAGCTTTTCAATCTCCTCCTTGGGGCCCACCAGGGTCACATTGCTGATGCTGCGGCTGCGCACATTGATCTGATAGTTGGCGGGCACATTGATGGCCCGGATGTTGCTCACATTCAGGGTCTTTTGGGCCAGCCCCGAGGAATCAAAGCTGAGGGTGACCGAGGTGAGGTTTTCCTGGCTGACGATGCCGTCGGGCAGGTTGACGTTGAGCTGATAATCCTTATCCATGGCGAAAGTGGACAGATCGAAGTAGCCCACCGACAGCTCGGTCAGGTTGGAGATAATGCTGGCCGGGCCGGATACTTCCAGGGTTTTCCGGGAGAGGGCGTAGGGCAGCGAGGCAATGTCAAAGCCGGGCGGGGTGTTGATGAACTCCACCGCCAGGGGCAATTCGGCCAGCTGGTGCACCGAGAGCTGCACCTCGGCATTCTGGCTGGGAAGGGTGGTGTACTTAAGGGGTACTTCCAGCCCTTCTTTGTTGAGCACCTGCAGCTTGACCGGGATGTTCCGGCTGCTGTCGATCTCCTCATCCACTTCCACCACGGCCACGATCTTGTCGATCTGCTCGATCTCACTGGTGGGGCCGGAAACGGTCACCGAGGAGGGAGAACTGCTGGTCTTGTTGAGCACATAGCCCTCGGCCATCTTCAGGTCGGTGGCTTCCACCGTCACCGGGATATCCTTGGTCTCCACCGTGTCAAAGACCACATCCACCGTGGTGGCCTCGCCGGGGGCCAGTTCCAGGGTGACCCGGTTTTCCAGCTGGGAATTGGTGATCTTGACCACCAGGCTGAGGGTGGCCTCCCCCGCCGACTTGACGGCGGTGTAATCCGGGTAGACCACATAGTCGCTGGAACTGAGGGTGCCCAGCACCGAGCCGTCCCCCGAAGCCCGCAGGTTCACGGTGGCGGAGGTTTCGTTGATGATATCCAGCCCCAGGGCGGTGTACTTGGCGGAATCGTAATCGAAATTCACCTGTACGTTTCGGATGGGGATGTCGGTATCCGGCCGGATGAACAGGGTGACCACCGACCAGATAAAGACGGCGATGATCAGGGAGATCGCCACCAGGATGCGGGGGTCATCCAGCAGGGCCGAGATCTTACGTTTTTTCTTCATTGGCTTTTCTCCTGCCGAAGAAACGGCTTTGGGAATTTTTTTCCGGTTCGGAGGGGGCAATATCCTCTTCCAGCAGGTTGTACAGGCTCTGGCGGTCCAGCCGGCGGATCAGTACCCCGTTTTTGGCCAGGGAGATGATGCCGGTCTCCTCGCTGACCACCACGATCACCGCGTCGGAGTTTTCGCTCATGCCCAGGGCCGCCCGGTGCCGTGTGCCCATATCCTTGCCGATTTCCAGGTTGTTGGAAAGGGGCAAAAGGCAGCCCGCCGCCTTGAGCATGCCGTCCCGCACCACCACGGCGCCGTCGTGCAGAGGGGTGCCCTCATAGAAGATGGTCCCCAGCATCTCGCAGTTCACGTCCGCGTTCAGCGGGGTGCCGGTACGGATGATCTCGGAAAGATTGACCCGCCGTTCCAACACAATGAGGGCCCCGGTGTGGGTATCGCTGAGCTGCTCGGCCGCGTCACAGATGGCCACCGCAGCCTTCTTCCACTGGGCCCGCAGGGAGGGATCGGTGCGCTGGAACCGAAAGAGGGTGGAGACCCACACATCGGTGCGGCCCAGCTTTTCCAGGGCCCGGCGAAGCTCGGGCTGGAACATGACCACCATGGCCAGAAAGCCCAGCTGAAGGATGTTGTCCAGGATCCAGGTGACGGTGCGCAGATCGAAATAGCGGGCAAAACCGTAGGTAAACAGCAAAAACAGCGCGCCCTGGGCGATCTGGCCGGCACGGGTCTTGCGGACAAAGATGATGACCTCGTAGACCACAAAGGCCACGATGATAATATCCAGCACGTCGGAAGGCGTTATGGATTTGAAATTATAGACCACCGTACTGAAGGTATCTCCCAGTTTATCCAAAAAGCACCCTCCTCCTTTGTACCCGCCGAAAAAAGGGCAGAAAGCCCCCCCCGGGCGGCATTTACAGCAAAAATTATACCACATTTCCCGCCAAAAGAAAACGTCCCTGCGGATTTCTCTTTCCCCTGCCCCGCGCCCGGGTGTGCCGGGTGCAAAAGAGGGCAAAAAGGCGGGCCTCCCCGGCAAAAAAGGGGACGGCCCGCCGATGATTCCGGGATTTTACCGGGTGATGAGGGCCACCGCATGGGCGGCGATGCCCTGGCCCAGGCCGGTGAAGCCCAGGCCCTCCTCGGTGGTGGCCTTGATGTTCACCTGCCCCGGCTCTGCCCCCAGCCGGGCGGCAATATTGCGGCCCATGGCCTCGATGTGGGGGGCCAGCTTGGGCGCCTGGCAAAGGATGGTGGCGTCCAGATTTTCCAGCTTCCAGCCCTCCTTTTCCAGCAGAGCACGGACCTCTTCCATCAGTTTCAGGCTGTCGGCCCCCTTATAGGCCGGGTCGCTGTCCGGGAAATGGCGGCCGATGTCCCCCAGGGCGGCGGCGCCCAGCAGGGCATCCATCACCGCGTGGGCCAGCACGTCCGCGTCGGAATGGCCCAAAAGCCCCTTTTCGTAGGGGATGTTGACCCCGCCCAGGATGAGGGGCCGGCCCTCTACCAGTTTGTGTACGTCGTAGCCATGGCCGATGCGCATCTGCCTGTCCTCCCTCAAATCTTCCGGTGTGGTGATCTTGAAATTGGCGTAATCCCCCGGGGTGAGCAGCACCGGCCGCCCTGCCTGCTCGAACAGCTGGCAGTCGTCGGTCAAATCTGCCCCATCGGCGGCCCGGGCCGCTTCCAGGTAGGCCGCCCGGTCAAAGCACTGGGGCGTCTGCACCGCAAAGAGGGCGCTGCGGGGGGGCGTTGCCTCTACAAATTCCCCGCTGGTCTGCTTGATGGTATCCTTCACCGGCACGGCCGGGGCCGCCGCCCCGCACCGGAAGGCCCCTTCCAGAGCCTGGCGGATGACCTCTTCGCTTACAAACGGCCGAGCCCCGTCATGGATGGCCACCCACCGGCCCCGGGCCGCCTGTACGCCGTTCAGAACGCTGCGGGCCCGGGTATCCCCGCCCCGCACCAGCCGCACCGGCTTGCGGCAGCCCCCGGCCAGCCGGGCAGCCAGGGTCTGGTCCTGGCCGGTGACCAGGATAATCTCCTCCACCATGGGATGACTGTCGAAGGCTTCCAGGCTGCGGGCCAGCACCGTCTTGCCCTGCCAGCAGTAGCTGAGCTTGTCAAAGCCCATCCGCCGGGAAGAGCCCGCCGCCACGATCACCGCGCTCACGCGGATTTCCTGTTCTCCGTTCACGGCTCATTCTCCTTTTTCCAGTTCCTCAAAATATTCATCCAGGTAAGAAAGGCGCAGAAGGGTAAATTCGCAGATGGCCTCGTAGGTATCCTCCGGCTCCCCTTCGCCCCAGTTCTCCCTTTCCCGGGTCAGGGCGCCGCTCTCTTCCAGCTGGTTCTGGCTTTCCGTGAGAAGGCCGATCACCGACTCGTCGCTGAACACCCCTGCCCGCAGCTGCTTCCAGCGGCGCAGCAGTTCCCCGTTGCCCGCCTGGCTCTGGGCCAGGGCCGGCAGCTGGGTATCCACCTCATAGCCGTCCCCGCTGGCCTCATCCCTCCCCAGGATCAGGGAGGCCGTGCTGTTCATGGTGCCATCGTTGTGGCAGGCCCGCCAGCCATTGCCGAAGGTCTGATCCAGATCCCAGGGAATATAGGTGATCTTCCAGCCGGTATTGGTCTTTTGGGCGTAATAATAGTTGTTGTTGGTGAGGTTATCCCAGCCGAAAATCACCTGCCGGAACAGGGAAACATCAATGAGATTGCTGCGCTCGCACCAGTCGTCAATCGTTTCCAGGTCGGTATCCGGCTGGTGCATCAGGCTGATAAAACTGCGCAGGGGCTGCCAGGGGTCTTCCATATCTTCCGGGAAGAATTCCACCGACAGCTTGGCCGTATGCTTGTTGATCTTAAGGTAGACGGGGTTCCAGGAATACTCGGTCTCCCCGTCCTGCCAGGCCCAGCGATCCTCTTCCACCAGGATCTCATATTCGCCCTCCTGCCAGCCCAGGCCCAGGATGTACTCGAATTCCTCCTCGGTGGGCCAGCGGTGACCGCTGGATTTATACAGGACGTCCTGACTGGAAGCATCCAGCTGCTTGCGATCGATGGGTTCCTGCAGGCCATACACGCCCAGATACTGTTCGTCCGCCACCAGCTCCACATAGGCGCACCGGCTGCCCGCCTCATCGGCAGGGTTATCGGCGGCCACCTGGTTCCACAGGGCCAGGCCGGTTTTCTCGCGGATCCGGCTGGCATCGGCCGAGAATGCGTTCAAAAACCACTTTCCGTCACTGCGCAACCCGCACAGGCTTTCTTTCCGTTCGCCTCCCTTGGAATCCAGCAGATCCATCCGGAAGGATTTCTTATCCGCATAGCGGGAGGAGTTGCCCCGGATCCGGCTGTGCATCCGGCTGGTGAGGATGCGGTAACCGCTGTTGCCGTCGCCGGGGTCAAAAATAGTCACCGTGCCGTCATATTCTCCTTCCAGCACGCTGCCGTCGATGGTATCCCATTGCTGGGGCGAATCCAGATGCCAGCTGATCATGGCCATGCCGGTGGCTACCAGATAGCCCTTATCCAGCAGCTGGCCATCCCGGCTCAGCACCACATACCGGAAGGGATGATTCTCCCGTATGGCCCCCTGCTTATCCTCCATCCACTCATCCCGGATGAAATACAGCCGGCAGCCATTCCCCGCCTGCAGCCCTCCCTGCCATTCGGAAGTCTGCAGGCTCTGGGGCAGAAAAGTGACATCGGAAGCGCTGTTCCGGGGCAGCGCCGTGCCCTGCAGGGTAAGAGAACAGGCCTGAACAGGGGTTTGGCCCCAATATTCCTCGCCCTGTTCCGTTTCCAGGATCCGAGCCCCCAGGAAGGTGTTCCGATCCAGCCGAATCGCGAACAGAACGCAGGCCAGCAGCGCCAGCAGGCACAGCAGGAGAAGCCATTTTTTCTGAATCTGTTTTTTCATATGCACCTTTCCGCCGCGCGTATTTTATGGTCTTGCTTGCCCGAGGCATCTTTTAAAGTATAACACAGGGCCGGGCGGATAACAATTCCGCCCGGCCCCGCTTTTGCGCAAAAATCAGGATTTCTTCTTTTCCGCCTGCCGCACTGGCTGCTTCAGGCCCTTTTCTGCTTTTTATCCAGCCGCATCCTGTCGGCGATCATGGCAATAAACTCGGAGTTGGTGGGTTTGCCCCGCAGGTTGTGGATGGTGTAACCGAAATAGCTGTTGAGGGTATCCACATCGCCCCGATCCCAGGCCACCTCGATGGCGTGGCGGATGGCCCGCTCCACCCGGGAGGGGGTGGTGCCGTTCTGCTTGGCAATTTCCGGGTAAAGGCGCTTGGTCACCGCGTTGATGTACTCAGGGTCGTCCATGGTAAGGAGGATGGCATTGCGCAGGAACTGATAGCCCTTGATGTGGGCCGGCACCCCGATCTGGTGCAGGATCTCGGTGACGGTGACCTCGTCGCTCTCATCCGGGAATGCCTGGACACGGGCCGGGGAGGCCATTTTTACCACCCGGGCTGCCAGCACCTGATGGTCGAAGGGCTTGACGAAGTAGAAGGCAAAGCCGCTGTCCATCAGTTCCCCTTCCATCTGCTCGCTCTGGAAGGTGCCCATGACCAGGAATACCGTGCCGCTACCGGCGGCCTCCTCATAGCGCTGCTTGATGGTGATGGCATCCAGCCCGGGCATGAAGGCATCCAGCAGGGCCACCTGGGGCCGCACCTGCAGCAGGCTTTTCAGGGCCTTTTCGCCCTCCTTCTCACAGACGGTCACCTCCACCCCCTTCTGCTCCAGAGCCTGACGGCACAGGGATGTGAAGGGCTCGCCGGTCTCGTTCATGACAAATCTGATTTTTTCCATTGTAATATCCTCCAATGTTTGTGTTTCCCTCAACGTTGGTAATATTACCATATTTTACCAACCGATGCAAGCCGATCAGCCGGGATTTTTCCATTTTTTTGGCAATTTCGTTTTCCCTTTTTTGACATCCCCAGACCAAAAAAAACACAAAAACGGGGCGCAGCGACAAACTGCGTCCCGTTTTTCTCTCTTTTTCAGCCGAAAAAGCTCACCTGGTTGCTTTCGGGCAGATTGCCCAGCGCCCCCACCGAGCGCAGGGTCTCCATCACCGAGCTGGAAACGCCGCTGGCCATCTGCAGTTCCTCAATGGAGAGGTACTCGCCGCTGGCGGCGGCCTTTTCCAGGGCGATGGCTGCCGCCTCGCCCACCCCTTTCAGGGCGGTGAAAGGCAGGCGGACCTTGCCGTCCTCCACCATATAGCGGGTGGCCCGGCTCTTGCCCAGCTGAATGGGCAGGAAGCTGTAGCCCCGCTGCAGCATCTCGTTCACCAGCTGGAGAGATACCTGGATATCCTCGTTCTTGGCGGTCTTTTCCTCCTTGAGGCGGGCGTCGATCTCCTTGAGGTGCTGCCAGGCCACGCTCTTGCCGCCCACGGCCGCCTCATAGTCGATGTCATCGCCCCGAACAGTGAAATACACCGCATAGAAGGCCTGGGGATGATAGACCTTATACCACATCATCCGGATGGCCGCGATCAGGTAGGCCACCGCATGGGCCTTGGGGAACATATACTTGATCTTGCGGCAGGAATCCATATACCATTCCGGCACGTCATGTTCCCGCATGGCCTCCTCGGCCCCCTCGGGGAAGCCGTTCTTGGCCACCTTGCCCTTTCGGGTCAGCTCCATGATGTTGAAGGCCAGCTTGGGTTCCAGCCCCTTGTGGAGCAGGTAGGTCATGATGCTGTCACGGCAGCCGATCACCTCGGAAATGGTGCAGGTGCCGCTCTTGATGAGATCCTGGGCGTTGCCGTTCCACACGTCGGTGCCGTGGGAAAGGCCCGAGATCTGGATCAGGTCGCTGAAGCTCTTGGGCTGGGCTTCCAGCAGCATCTGGCGCACAAAGGGGGTGCCCAGCTCGGGGATGCCGAAGGTGCCGGTCTTGCTGCCGATCTGCTCTTCGGTGACGCCCAGGGCCGCCGGCGAAGTAAGCAGGCTGATCACGTCCGGGTCGTTCATGGGCACCTGCTCCACCGGGATGCCGGTGAGCTCCTCAAAATACTTGTACATGGTGGGCACATCGTGGCCCAGCTCGTCCAGCTTGAGGAGGGTGTCGTGAAGGTATTTGAATTCAAAGTGGGTGGTGAGCACCCCTTTTTCCCGGTCATCGGCCGGGTGCTGGATGGGGCAGAAATCGTAGATCTCGTTGGTGGAGGGCACCACCACCATGCCGCCGGGGTGCTGGCCGGTGGTGCGCTTGACCCCGGTGCAGCCCAGGGCCAGGCGGGTCTCCTCGGCGTGGTTGACGGTGCGGCCCCGCTCCTCCAGATATTTCTTCACATAGCCGAAGGCGGTCTTATCCTGCAGGCCCGAAACGGTGCCCGCCTTAAAGACGAATTCCTTGCCGAAGAGTTCCTCGGTATAGCGGTGCACCGTGCTCTGGTATTCGCCCGAGAAGTTCAGGTCGATATCCGGCTCCTTGTCTCCGTAGAAGCCCAGGAAGGTCTCGAAGGGGATGTCGTGGCCGTCCACCAGCATCTTGGCTCCGCATTCCGGGCAGTTTTTATCCGGCAGGTCGAAGCCGTCCCCCACACTGCCGTCGGTGATGAACTCGCTGTGCTTGCACTTGGGGCAAAGGTAGTGGGGCGGCAGGCTGTTCACCTCGGAAATGCCCGAGAAGTGGGCCACTGCCGAAGAGCCCACCGAACCACGGCTGCCCACCTGGTAGCCCCCCGCGTTGGAGAAGGCCACCAGCTTGACCGCGATCACATACAGCACCGCATAGCCGTGGCCGCAGATGGAATCCAGCTCTTTCTGGAGCCGTTCCTCCACCAGCTTGGGCAGCGGGTCGCCGTAGGCGGCCTTGGCGTGTTCCCAGGTGGCGCTGCGGAGCTGCTCCTCGGCGCCCTCGATGGAGGGCGGATAGGTGCCCCAGGGAATGGCCCGAAAGGAACCGTCGATCCGGTCGGCCAGAAGGTTGGGGTTGGTGACCACCACCTCCATGGCCTTTTCCCTGCCCAGATACTCGAATTCCTTGAGCATATCCTGGGTGGTGCGGAAATAGAGGGGCGGCTGGTTGTCCGCATCCTTGAAGCCGTTGCCGGCCTGAAGGATGGAGCGGTAGATGGCGTCCTCCGGCTCCTGGAAATGCACGTCGCCGGTAGCTACCACCGGCTTGTTCAGCGCTTCGCCCAGCCGTACCACCGTGCGGTTGAACTCCCGGATCTGCTCGGGGGAATCCACGATTTTTTCCCGCACCATGTACATATTGTTGCCCACCGGCTGGATCTCGAGAAAATCGTAGTAGGAGGCGATCTGTTTGAGCTGCTCGAAGCTGCGCCCCTCCACAATCGCCTTGTAAAGTTCACCTGCTTCACAGGCAGAACCGATGAGCAGACCCTCCCGGTACTGGTTCAGGAGGCTGCGGGGAACCCGGGGCCGCTTGTGGAAGTACTTGGTGTGGGCCTCGCTGACAATGCGGTAGAGATTTTTCAGGCCTACCTGGTTTTTCACCAGGATGATCAGGTGGTGATACTTCTTTTTCAGCACCTCCCGGTTACCGCCCAGGCCAGTGTTGATGTCCTCCACCGAGGTGATGGCTTTCAGGTTCAGGTCTTCCAGCATCTTGCAGAAGACCCGGGCCAGGGCGGCGGCGTCCTCGTCGGCCCGGTGATGGCGGAATTCCTCCAGTTCCAGGTGCTTATTGAGGGCGTCCAGCCTGTAGCTGTACAGGCCCGGGTAGAGGGCCTGAGCCATGGAAAGGCTGTCGATATAGGGCGGGTCGTATTCCAGCCCCTCGCCGGCGGCAGCCTGGGCCAGCACCCGCATATCAAAGCCGTGGGCATTGTGGGCCACCAGTATATCCTTGCCCGCAAACTCCATAAAGGCCCGCAGGGCCTGGCCGGGAGAGGGGGCGTCCCGCACCATATCGTCGGTGATGCCGGTGAGCTCCACCACCTTGGCGGGGATGGGCTTGCCCGGGTTGACAAAGGTGGAAAAGCTATCGGTGATCTGCCCGTTCTCCACCGTCACCGCGCTGATCTGGGTGAGAGGGTCGATGAGGGGGTTGAGGCCGGTGGTCTCGGTGTCAAAGACCACGAACCGCTGGTTCAGCCCGCCCTTGGCCTGACCATAAAGCACCGGGATCATATCGTCCACAAAATAGGCCTCGCAGCCGTAGAGCAGCTTGAAGTCCGGGTCTTTTTTCTTGATGGCGTCGGCGGCCAGGGTGGCTTCCGGGTACCCCTGCACCACTCCATGGTCGGTGATGGCCAGGGCCTTGTGGCCCATCCGGTGGGCCACCCGGACGATCTCGCCCGGGTCGCAGAAGCCGTCCATGCTGCTGAGCTTGGTATGCAGGTGGAGCTCCACCCGCTTTTGTTCGGCGGTATCCTCCCGGGCCTTGCGCTCCACGATCATCACATCATAGGGGTAGATCACATAGTCCCGCTCGTATTTATCGAAGGCGCAGTCCCCCCGCACCACCAGGGTGGAGCCGTTCTTGATGCCATCCCATTTGGCTGCGTGCTCGTCGTCCTCGCTCTGGGCCCGCACCTTCAGGTTGATGGAACCGGTGTAGTCGGTGATGGAGACCGAATAGATCTTTTTGAAGTTGCCCTTGACCTCGCTGGCGAACACATCGCCCCAGACGGTGACCTTGCCGCCCTCGCCTCCCACCTGCTTGAGGGGGGTGAGGCCCGCAGGCTTGAAGGCCTTGCCCCAGAACACGGTGGCGGGCTTGTCCGTCAGGGCCACCCCCGGCAGGGTGACGGTGGGGCCCGAGGGGGCCGAGGCCTTGAACTGGACGGTCGGCACCTTCTCCTTCATCCGCTTTTCCCAGTCCTCGGGCTTGATTTTTTCGTCCAGCCGCAGCCGGACGGTGGGGCGCACGCCGGTGCGCTCGGCCAGCCGGTCGGCCAGCTTGCCGGGAAAACCGATGCTGTCCAGGATGCCCTTGCCGGTGGGGATGGTGAGGTCCAGGTCGGTATTTTCCAGTTCCAGCTTGGCATGATCCAGGAAGCCGTTGACCGGCAGGCCCTCTTCCTTCATCTCGTCGATCATCTCAAAGACGGATTCCCGGGTGATCTGGGGGAAGGCAAAATAATTGTGCACCCGCAGCTCAAAACCGGCGAATTCATCCTTTAAAGAGAGGGCCAGGCGCTCACACTGCGCCCGGCCCAGAGGGGCAGCGCTGCGCAGGTCGATCACGGCCTGCCGGCTGCCCCGTTTCAGTTCTACTTTTTCTACCAGCACCTGGCCAAAGCTGCGGCAGAATTCCTCGTCTGCCCCAAACTGGGGCCAGAGCTGGGTAACAAGTGGTTTCACCCGGACGCTTCCTTTCCCTTGCGGGCAGGCCCTGGGCGCTGCCCCTTACAGTTTATAGATCTCTTCCACCAGTTGGCCCACGATATCGCCCCGCAGCATCCGGATCTTTTCGCCCCGGATGAAGAGCAGGGCCTCGTTCTTGCCGCCGGCAATGCCGATGTCCGCCTCCCGGGCTTCCCCGGGGCCGTTCACCACGCAGCCCATCACGGCCACTTTTATGGGCTTTTTGTAGCCCCGCAGCCGCTTTTCCACCTCTTCGGCAATGGCCGCCACCTGGATGTTGGTGCGCCCGCAGGTGGGGCAGCTGATGATCTCGGGCCCGCCCACCGGGTGGCCGGCCGCCCGCAGGATGTCAAAGCCTGCCTGCACTTCCTTTTCCGGCTCGTCGGTGAGGGAGACACGCAGGGTATCGCCGATGCCTTCCAGCAAAAGGCCCCCGATGCCCATGCCCGATTTGATCAGGCCCATCCGGTAGGTGCCCGCCTCGGTGACTCCCAGATGCAGGGGGTAATCGCACCGCTCGCTAAGCATCCGGTAGGCCTGCATCATGGTGGGCACGTTGCTGGACTTGATGGAGATGACAATGTTGTTGAAATCGTGCTTTTCCAAAAGGCGCACATGGTACAAGGCGCTTTCCACCAGGGCCTCGGGCACCGGTGCGCCGTACTTGGCCAGGATGTTCTTTTCCAGGCTGCCGGCATTGACCCCGATGCGGATGGGGATGTTTTTGGCGTTGCAGGCCCGGGCCACCGCCCGCACGTTCTCGTCCTCTCCGATGTTGCCCGGGTTGATGCGGATCTTATCCGCCCCTGCGTCCACACAGGCCAGGGCGATGCGGTAGTCAAAATGGATATCCGCCACAAAGGGAATATCCACCGCCGACTTCACCGCATCCACCACCCGCACATCCTCCAGGCTGGGCACGCTGGCCCGCAGGATCTGGCAGCCGGCCTCGGCCACCCGTTTTGCCTGGGCCACATTGCCCTCGATATCCTTGATGGGCACGCAGAGCATGGTCTGCACCGCCACCGGGTGATTGCCGCCGATGGTGAGATTGCCGATCTTTACTTCCCGCTTTACTTTTCTCATAATTCCGTCCTTTTTTAGGTAAGCCGCAAAACGTCCTGGAAGGTGACGAACACCATCAATGCCATAAGCAGGGCCATGCCTGCCATGTTGATAAAGCTTTCCGCCTTTTTGGGCACCGGGCGGCGGGCGATTCCTTCGGCCACCAGCAGCACCAGCCTTCCCCCATCCAGTGCCGGGAAAGGCAGCAGATTGAAGATACCCAGGTTGACGGTGATCAGGGCCATCAGGCTGAACAGGTCCTTCCAGCCATAGCTGACCGCCGTGTTGATGGCGCTGACAATGCCCACCGGGCCGGAAAGGTCGTTGACGCTCACCCGGCCCCGGGCCAGGTCTACCAGAGAAGAGACGACCAGCTGCCCGTAATAGAGGGTCTGGCTGAAGGCCTCCTTGATGACCGCCACCGGTGTTTTTTCAACGGCATAGACCCGGAAGCCCAGCGCCATGGTCACCGAGCCGTCCTCCTGGGTCTGGGTATCAAAGGTAACGCCGGGCACCGAGACCTTCTGGTCGTCCCGCTTCACCACAAAATCGGCGGTATAATTTTCGGTGCGGGAGAGCTCATACAGGATATCCCCCGCCACAAAACACCGGTGGCCGTTCACCGAAAGGATCACGTCATCCACCTGCAGGCCGCTGGCCTGGCTGGAAGCGCCCTCGGTGAAATCGTGGATCTGCCGACTGGTGATATAGGGCTGGCTGCTCACCAGGATGAGCAGGATCAGAAAGCCCAGCACAAAGTTCATGATCGCGCCGGCGGCCACCACCGCCATCCGCCGCGGCACCGAGACCTCCCCGAAGGGGCGGCCGGGAGGTACTTCCATCGCCAGCTGGTCGGGCTCTCTCTGGCCCGGCAGCCGGAACAGCCCCCGGGGCGGGCCGGAGGGTTCTTCCTCCTCCTCTTCTTCCTCTCCGTTCTCCCCTTCCATGCTCACATAGCCGCCGATGGGCAGCAGCCGCAGGCTGTACTGGATGCCGTTTTTCACCCAGCAGACCAGGGCCGGGCCCATCCCGATGGAAAACTCGTTCACCCGGATGCCGCAGCGGCGGGCCGTCCAGTAATGGCCGAACTCATGGATGAGGATAACAACGCTGAATACAAAGATGGACGCTATTGTGGTGATGATCACCGACATGAATGCCTCCCTTTTTCCGGTGGGTTTACAGATGGCTCAGCACATAGTCCCGGGCCATCCGGTCGCAGTCATACACGTCCTTCAGGGTATAGGTGCCGCCGTAGGTATCGCTGTCCACCACCGCTTCCACCAGACGGCCAATATCTAGAAAGCCGATCTTATCTTCCAAAAACAGCCGCACGGCCTCCTCGTTGGCGCCGTTGGCCGCGCAGGGGCCCAGGCCCCCCTTGGCGATGGCCTTTTTGCAGGCGGCCAGGCAGCGGAAGGTCTCCTCGTCGGCCACGTCGAAGGTCAGGGTCTTGAGGGCAGCAAAATCCAATTCGCCCACCGGGCTGGGCAGACGGTCCGGCCAGGTGAGGGCGTACTGGATGGGGATGCGCATATCCGGCAGGCCCAGCTGGGCCAGCACCGAGTTATCGCTGAACTGCACCATGGAATGGATGATGCTCTGGCGCTGCACCACGATCTGGATCTTCTCCGGCGGCAGGCCGAAGAGCCAGACCGCCTCGATCAGCTCCAGCCCCTTGTTCATCAGAGTGGCGGAGTCGATGGTGATCTTGGCGCCCATGTTCCAGTTGGGGTGCTTGAGGGCATCGGCCCGGGTCTTGCCGGCCAGCTCCTCCTTTTTCATCCCGAAGAAGGGCCCGCCCGAGGCGGTGAGGAGGATTTTGGTGAGGGTCTTGGCCGAGTGGGCGTCCTGCAGGCACTGGAAGATGGCGGAATGCTCACTGTCCACCGGCAGCAGCTTTACCCCGGCAGCCTTGACCGCCTGGGTGACCAGATGGCCGCCGGTGACCAGACTCTCCTTGTTGGCCAGGGCCACGTCGGTGCCGCTTTCCAGGGCGGCCAGGGTGGCGGGAAGCCCCGCGATGCCCACCACCGCGTTGAGCACCACATCCGCCTCGCCCAGGCCGGCCAACTGGCGCAGGCCCTCGGGCCCCCGCAGAAGCTGGGGCGGGTTTTCAAAGCCGGCCAGTTCCCGCTCTACCCGGTCGGCGGCAGCCTCATCCACCACCGCCGCATAGCGGGGATGGAACTCCCGGATCTGCTCCAGCAGCTTTTCGGCACGGGAATGGGCAGCCAGGCCCACCACTTCATAGCCTTGCATCCGGGCCACATCCAGGCTCTGGGTGCCGATGGAACCGGTGGAGCCCAGCAGAATGATCTTTTTAGCCATATGATACGCTCCTTTTTCCCTGCCCGGGGTATTTTGCCCACCCAAAGAGGGGCGGCAAAAACCGGCCCGGGCGGCAGTACGCCCCTTTACTTGCGCAGGGCGTAGAACACCGAGGTGACGCAGCTGGTCACAAAGGGGGCGATGAACATGACACTGTCGAACCGGTCCAGGATGCCCCCATGCCCCGGGAAGATGGTACCGTAATCCTTAATGCCGCACTGACGCTTGACCGCCGAGGCGAACAGATCCCCCAGAATGCCCAGCACCGAGGAGAAGGCCGCCAGGATGGCCAGCAGGAAATAGAGCTCGGGGCCGATGGAACCGGCGGTAAAGGCCTCCACCCGGTTGGCGATATCCCCGTATACGGCGGTGAGGGCCAGGGCCAGGATCACCGAACCCAGCACCCCGCCCACGGCGCCCTCCACCGTCTTGTGGGGGCTTACCTCCGGGGCCAGCTTGTGCTTGCCCAGGGCCCGGCCGGTAAAGTAGGCCGCCGAATCCCCGCCCCAGGCGATGCAGAGCACCAGCAATACGAAATACACCGCGTCGCTGTGGTACTCGGCAGCGGGCAGCACCCGCTTGAGCTCCACCAGGGAATAGAAACAGAGTTCGATGACGGCGTTGAAAAGCAAAAAGCCGCCCAGTTTTTCCACCGACAGCGTCCGATGGTTTTTGATGACGCAGAGGCAGTAATACAGCGCCAGGCAGAAGGACAGGGGCAGGATGGCCTGCCGGGCTGCCCCCGCGTGGCCGAACATCACCACCAGGGTAAAGGGGATGGCGGGCAGGTACAGGTACAGATCCTTTTTGCGGAAACCGAAGGCCTCGTATGCCTCATGCACGGCCACCAGACAGATCAGCGCCACCGCCACATCAAAAACGGCGGTATTGAAATTGATCAGCACAACGGCAAGCACCGCCAGGCCGACGATGGAAGTCAGTATGCGGGTTTTCAATGGAATTTCCTCACTTTTGTTACTCCCGGCTCAGAGCCCGCCGAAACGGCGGGAACGCCGGTTGAATTCTTCAATGGCCAGATCCAGATCGTGCCGGGTGAAATCCGGCCACAAGACGTCCATTTCCACCATTTCGGAATAAGCTGCCTGCCAGAGCATGAAGTTGGACAGCCGTTTTTCCCCGCTGGGCCGCAGGATAAAATCCGGGTCCTTCTGGCCGCGGGTATACATGGCAGCCG
Source organism: Allofournierella massiliensis (assembly GCF_021531255.1). GTDB lineage: Bacteria > Bacillota > Clostridia > Oscillospirales > Ruminococcaceae > JAFBIO01. The sequence continues at coordinate 528,154 of NZ_JAFBIO010000001.1, forward strand.
AGAGGGCCGCCTCGTCGATCTGCTCCGGGCTCATCTCGCCCCGCTGCACCTTTTCGGCCAGCAGTCTTGCCGCCCGCACGATCTCGGGCCGGCCGCCGTAGTTGACGGCGATGTTCAGGGTCATCCCGGTATTATTTTGGGTCTTTCCCTCGATTTCATCCATCAGGGACTGATAGCGGGGCTCCAGCGCCGTGCGGTCGCCCATAAAGACCACCCGGTTGTTTTCTTTCTGGTAATCAAAGGCCTTGTGCAGGTATTCGCCGAACAGTTTCATGATGGCGCTTACCTCTTCGAAGGGGCGCTTCCAGTTTTCGGTGGAGAAGGCGTAGAAAAAGACGCTTTCCACCCCCAGCTCGTTGCAGTAGCGGGTGATATCCTGGAATACCTCGGCCCCCCGCTTGTGGCCCGCGGTGCGGGGCAGCCCCCGCTGTTTTGCCCAGCGGCCGTTGCCGTCCATAATAATACCTATGCTCAGGCCCTGGGCAAAATGTTCTTTATCCGCCATTGCGGTTTTTCCTCCTGTGGAAACCCCGTGCCGCGCAGCCAGAGCGCGGCACGGGGCTCGTGGGTCCGGATCTTCCGGGCAAAGGCCAGAACCCTTGCTCAGATCTCCATGATTTCCTTTTCTTTCTCGGCGCAGATCTTGTCCACCTGCTTGATGTACTTGTCGGTGGCCTTCTGCATGGCCTCTTCTTCGGTCTTCAGGTCGTCCTCGGTGAGCTCGCCGGCCTTCTTCTTGGCTTTGAACTTATCCAGGGCGTCACGCCGCACATTGCGGATGGCCACCTTGGATTCCTCGCCCATCTTGAGCATATCCTTCTTGAGCTGCTTGCGGCGTTCCTCGGTGGGGGCGGGGAAAACCAGCCGCAGCACCCGGCCGTCGTTGGTGGGGTTGATGCCCACATCGCTGCTCAGGATGGCCTTCTCGATGGCACGCACCAGAGAGCTGTCCCAGGGGGTAATGGTGAGGACCCGAGCCTCGGCCACGGCCACGGCTGCCACCTGGTTGATGGGGGTGGGGGTACCATAGTAGTCTACAGTGACCTTGTCCAGCACCGCGGGGTTGGCCCGCCCGGCACGGATGGCCGCCAGATCCTTTTCCAGGTGGCGGAGGGTGCTTTCCATTTTATCCTCGTAGGGTTTGGTGTTGGCGCTCATAATCATTACTCCTTTTCATACAGTTTTGGGGAAAAGCCGGGCCCATGCCCCGGCGATATCTTATTCTTTTACCAGGGTGCCCACCGCATCGCCCCGCACGGCGCGGGCGATATTTTCGGGCTGGCCCAGATCAAACACCAGCACCGGCAGGCCATTGTCCCGGCAGAGGCTGGCGGCGGTGCCGTCCATCACGGCCAGGCGATCTTCCAGCACCCGGGTGAAGGTGAGGGTGTCGTAGCGCACCGCGTCCGGGTACTTGTGGGGGTCCTTGTCATATACGCCATCCACCATGGTGGCCTTGAACATGGCGTCGGCGCCGATCTCCAGCGCCCGCAGGGCCGAGGCCGTATCGGTGGAGAAGAAGGGGTTGCCGGTGCCGCCGCCGAAGAGGACCACCTGGCCCGCCTCCAGGGCTTTCACCGCCTCATCCCGCACAAAGGGGGCCGCCACCTGGGGCATGGCCATGGCGGTCTGCACCGTGCTTTCCACCCCCAGCTGCCGCAGCATATCCGAAACGGCCAGGCAGTTCATCACCGTGGCCAGCATGCCGATCTTATCGGCGCAGGTGCGCTCCATATCGCCGCTGGAACGGCCACGCCAGAAGTTGCCGCCCCCGACCACAATGCCCACCTGGGCGCCCAGGTCCCGGGCCTGTTTGACTCCTTCGCAGATGGAGCGCATGACATTTTCGTCAAAACCGGAGCCCTTCTCGCCGGCAAGCGCCTCGCCGCTCAGCTTTAACAGGATCCGATGGTATTTGATATTCATCCCTTATTTCACCGCCTGACAGTTTCATTATTAAGCTTTATTTTACAATAAAACCAGGTGGATGTAAACCACAAAAAGCGCGCCCCCGGGAGAATGTCCCCAAAGGCGCGCTTTTCAAGGTTTTGCGGATGGCATGGCCTTACAGCCGGCCGAAGATCCGCTCCATTTCCCGGCGAAGGCGCAGGCTGCGGCGCTTGTTTTTAAAGGCGTTTTCGTCCGCCGAGCAGAGCCTGGCCCCCGCAGCCGGGGCGCAGGGCGCCCAGAGGGCGAAGCCGGCGTTTTCCTGCCCTTGGGCCGCTTCCAGCCGCCAGCCCATGGCACGGCAGAACTCCCCTGCCAGCACAAGGCCCGCCTTCTGACCGGCAAAGCCCTCGGCCAGGGGCCCTTCCCCCAAAATCGCCCGGCCCGGGCCCTGGCAGGGCCTGAGATCCCGCAGGCTCAGGGCGGCCTCCTCCCCTTCCAGGGAAAGGCTCAGGCGAAGGGAACCCCGGCCCATGCCCGCCGTTACCAGGGAGCCGATGAGCCAGACCAGCACCCGCTCGGAAAGGGCCGGGTCACCCCGGACCCAGAGTTCTTCCGGGGCTTTCACCTCCAGGCTCACCCCTTCCCGCCGGGCGTAAGGGGTGATGACCCCGGCCAGGCTTCGCAGTTGGGCGGCCAGGTCCATCTCGGTAAGGGCCAGCCCTTCCTGCCGGCAGAGGGAAAGATCCCGCATATTGCCGGCGTACTGGTTGAGCACCACCAGGCTGTCATAGGCGGCGTCCAGCAGCTGCAGGGCCTTGCTGCTCAGGGGTTCGGGCTGTTTTTCCATCACCAGCTTCAGCAGGCTGATGGCGTTCATGGCGTTATTCAAAGGCGGATACAGGTCCTCGGTGAGCAAGCTGTACAGCTGCGCCTCACTCAGGTTCTGCCCGCTCAGCAATTTTTCCAGGGGCGTACGTTCCTCCATTTGTTCTCCATTCTTCCTTTGCGATCTGCATGGCAAGGCGGCGCAGGAACCGGCCGTTGGATACATTGCCCCGCTCGTCCATATAGGGGCGCATCTTCTCCGGCTGTTCCTGGGCAAGATGCTGCACCGTGCGCCGAATGCCGCTTTCCACCGCGGCTGGCCGCACATTCTCCTTGCGCCCTACCTCCTGATAAACGGCGCTCACCAGCTTGCAGTCCATCTGATGAAAGAGAAGGACTTCCACCGCCAGCACCAGGTACCGGCCGCCCACATCCTCGCTCATCAGCCCGTTGCGGCGAAGATAGGCCCGGATCTGCCCTTCCCCGGGCGTGGGCAGCACCCGTTCCCGGCAGAGCAGCTGGGCTGCCCGGCGGAAGATCTCCCCCGCGTCGGCGGGCTGGGGCATACAGTAATAGGCCCCGGCGGCATAAAGCTGGCTTTCCAGCCCCGGCCGGAGGGCAGGCAAAAGCACCATCACCCGGGGCCTGCGGGGCGCCGGCAGGGCCTTTAAACGTTCCAGCAGACCGAAGGCGTCGGTATCCCGCACCGAAAGGCTGGTGATGAGCATATCACAGCTCTGGGCCCCGCGGCTGGCCAGCATCTCCCGCACCGAAGTAAAGCTGCCTCGGATCTCCATGGGCAACCCTTCCATAGCGTTCAGCTGCTGGCGCAGCAGGCTCAGACGGGAAAGCCGGCCATCCAGCAGGATCAGTTTCCACATCTCAGAGCCCCTTTCCCGGCGGCTCCTGACCCGGCAGGCAGTCCTCGTTCATATACAGCTCCAGCGACTGGGTCAGGATCTCTTTCCAGTTGGCCAGCAGCACCGCGTTTTCGTACAGAAACCGCACCAGCTGCGCCGCGCATTCCTCGCCCAGGCCCCGCAGACAGAGCTCTTCCCTTTCGGCCCGATCGCCGCTGCAGCTCAGCACAAAACGGGTCTGCCCGCCGGGGCCCTTTTCCGCTTCATAACAGAGCTGGCACGCTTTTTGCAGGGGAAGGATCTCTGAAAAATCGCGTTTGAAGCTGCATATTTTCGACACAAAAAACGCTCCTTTTCCGTTTTTATGTAAGCCAGTCTCATTGTAGCGTAGATATCGGGCCGTTTCAACCAGATTCTTCCATTATTTTTCGTCGTCTTTTCGCCGCCGGGCCGTCGCCCGGGCCCCGGCTTCCTTTACGGCAGCTGAGCGAAATCCAGGGCAAAATCCGGCCCTTCCAGGGGCGCGCCCTCCCCCAGCAGACAGCGATAAGCCTCTACCATCAGGTCCAGGCGAGGGGTGGGCACCCCGTATTTTTTGCCCAGACGGCTCACTGCCCCATACCCATAGGGCACATCCTCGGTGAGGAAGCGATGGTAGGGGGTCTTGGGCAGCTTCACATGCTGCAGGCTGGGGTTATTCAGGGCCAGCTCTTTCAGATTATCGTACTTGACCTCCCAGACATCGTTCATCAGTTCCAGGATGGTGCGGGGCTCGGCCCCCACCTCCCGGCTTACCTGGCAGCGCTCGGCATCGGCAGCCATGACGAAATCCAGCAGCAGCGGAGGCAGGCATTCCCCGTAGAACTGGGCATCCTCCCCGTTGGCCATCCGGGTGATGTTGAAGATGCAGAAGGGCACATGCACCGGGGGATTGGTGTTGTTCATGGAGGTATCCAGCACGCTGGCCACCGGGTAAAATTCCGGGAAGGCCTGGCGCAGCTCCCGCACTACCCCGGGGGCTGCCGCCCGGGGAATGGTGGCAAAGCTCATTTTCTTTTTGGAATGGCCCATCACGGTGGTGGCCGGACGGTGCAGCACCGGCGAAACCGCCAGGTTGCCGCTGGTCTCCCCGATGATCACCCCTTTTTCCCGGACCTCCTGTTCCAGAACCGTATAGAACTCATAGGCGCCCCAGTTGCCGGTGAGGATGATGATCCGCTGTTCCGGCTGCAGAAGGCCCCGCAGGCTCTGGGCCAGGGGCTTGTGGCCCGCCGCCGTGGTGGTGACCACCAAAAATCGGGCTCCCTCCACCGCTTCGGCCAGATCGGTGGTGGCCCTGACCTGGAAATTCCCGTTGAGGGTGCCGGTGACCGTGATGCCGAACCGGTTTACGTCCTCCGCTTTGGCGGCGTCCCGGGTATAGCCGATGACCTCATACCCCCGGGCCGTGAGCAGGGCCGCGGTGTTGTGGCCGATCTTGCCCAGGCCGAGAACTGCGATCTTCATGGTTTTCGCTCCTCTTCCGTTCCGGGCGTGGCCCGGCTTTGTTTTTTTCATTATACCTCTTTCCCGGGCGCAAAAAAAGCCGGCAGCCGCTTTTTTTAAGCGTCCGCCGGCTTTTCCCGTTTTTTGTTCAGGCAAACCACAGCTCCATGGGATACTTGAAGGTGCGGTAATTCTGCATGGTGTACTCATAGGCGTATTCCCGTATCAGGGTACCCGACAAATCATATTCGCCGAACACCATGGCCACACCGCTGTTCACCACCCAGTTTTCCCCGCTGATGCTGGCATTGGAGACAATGCTGGAATAGGGCACGTCAAAGGATCCCTCCAGGGAGAAGGCGCGCTGGTTTTCGTCGATGCGGTAGATATAAACCTGGCTGCTCTCGCTGCCCGAGGAATACAGCCCGGTGCCCACGCTGGGGTCCACCTCCAGGGTGAAATCCCGGCTGTTCAGGGACCAATAGTTGTTATTAAAGAAGGAAAGATAGCAGACCCCTTCCTCCTCGCCGGAGCCATAGTGTTCCACACAGTGCTGGCCGTACTGGGGCAGGAACTCCCCTGCCTGGGTCAGGCAGTCCTGGGCATAAGGGGTGTCCTGCCAGAAGCGGTCATCCCCCGCGATCCACTCCAGCTGGGGATCCCCGTGCAGGTCGGTGAGTTTTGAGCAGTTCTGTCGGCAGCCCCAGATCATGCTGGAACACGGCAGCAACTTGCGCAGCACCATGGATCAGATCTTTGCCCAGCGGGATGTTATCCCCCAGATCGTTCTTGAGGTACGGGAATGCAACGCCGCCCTCCAATATGTGGGCCTTGGGTTCGGGGTATCGGTGCTGCCCTATGTACCGGCCATGGAGTCGGATAAGGTGGCCGTGCTGCCCATTGCCGACTAGGAACGGGAGTTCATCCGCACCGTCTACCTGCTCAGCCATAAAAACCACCCTATCTCCCCTGCCGCCAAGGCCGTGCGGGACTATATCGTCCAGCATTTTTCGGTGCAGGAAGAAGAACCGGCCTCCCGGCCCGGCCGCTGAGCCAAAACTGAAAACCAAAAGCCCCCGGCGCAAAAATCGCGCCGGGGGCTTTGATCTCGCATGCGGGCAGGCGCCTGTCAAAAAGCCTGCTCAGCTCTCTGTCACCTGAATGGAAAGCTGGTATTCCTTCCCGTTCAGGGAAATACGATAATGGTTTTCCCTGCTCTTTTTCTCGGGCAGGGGCCCGTTCAGTTTCTGCTCCAGCTCCTCCAGCCGGGCCTGCTGCTCCCGCCAGGCCTGATGGGCCTGGGCCACCGAAACCGCCTGGAAGCGTATGATATCCCCCGGGCGGGCCTGGCCGATGACCGGCAGATCGGCGGAGATCACCGCGGCGATCTTGGTATATCCGCCCACCGTCTGGCGCTCGGCCAGCATGATGATGGGCAGGCCGGAGGTGGGCACCTGGATGGCCCCCGTGACCATGCCGTCCGAGATGATGTTGCCGTCCCCCTTGTGCTGAATCACCGGCCCGTCCAGCCGGCAGCCCATCCGGTCAAAGTCATTGGTGATGGTATAGGGCTGGCTCAGGAAGGTCTCAATGCCCTGGGCAGTAAACGCGTCCTCCTGGGGGCCCAGGATCACCCGCAGCACCCGCTCCTTCCCCCGGGCTTCAAGGGGCTCGGCCCGGCGCTGTTCCATCCGGGGAAGGCTGCTTCTGGGGGAAGAAAATCCGACCCTGTCCCCCTTGGCCAGCTTGCGGCCCTGCAGGCCGCCCATCTTGTTCTGCACACCGGTGGCCCGGCTGCCCATGACCACCGGAACTTCCAGCCCACCCGCAAAGGCCAGGTAGGTCCGGCAGCCGGTGCGGGCAGCGCCCAGCCGCAGCACTGAGCCCGCTTTTACCAGGACCGCGCAGTTCATGGGCAGGGGCTGCCCGTCCAGCTGAGGCGCCATATCCCCGCCGGTGATGGCGATCACATTTTCCTGCTCAAAGCGCAGGGCCGGCCCCAGCAGGGTGACCTCCAAAGCGCTTGCGTCCCGGGGATTGCCCACCAGGATATTGGCCGTCTGGAAAGAAACACGATCCATGGGGCCGGAGGGCGAAACGCCGAACTGTTCGTACCCGAATCTTCCCCCGTCCTGCACCGTGGTCAGAACGCCGGGATTTTCTACCAAAATGCCCATGATCAGCCCTCCTTCTCGTAGGTTCTGGGCTGATAGCAGCCCAGCTCCACCCGCCTCTTGATATCCAGGAATTCCGCCTTATCCACCGGGATATGGCGGATCCATTGCCCGGCTTTCAGCAAGAAGGGATTGTCTTTGCGGTAGTCACAGGCCAACAGGGGGGTGGTGCCGATGATATTCCAGCCGCAGGGCTGCTCGAAGGGGATGATATCGCTCAGCCCCAGCTGCACCACTATGCTCCCGGCCGGGATCTTCACCCGGGGCGTTTCCCGGCGCTTGAAGGAAAAGGGATTCTCAAACCGGGCCGTGTAGGGGTGCCCGGGGGCAAAGCCCAGCATATATACATAGTAGTCGCTCTGGCTGTGGATGCGGATGATCTCTTCCTCGGTTTTGCCCTCGATGCGGGCGATCTCTTCCAGATCCAGGGCGTACTCCCCCTCGTACAGCACCGGGATCTCGGTGACGATCGCTTTGGGCAATGCGGAAAGATCCAGGTGCCGCACACTCTGGGCGATCGCTTCCTTCAGCTGTTCCGGGTCTGCTTTGAGGGGATCGTAATGCAGTAGCAGAGACCGGTATGTGGGCACCATCTCGCCCACGCCGAAAAGCCGCTGTTCTTCCAGCGCCCGCTTGAGTGCCACCACCTTCCGGTTCACTTCTATACTGATCTTGTTTTCGAATTCCACCAGCAGCGCCTGGTCCCCCACATCGTGCAAGGTATAGGTATCCATCGAATTTTCCTCCGCTGATCCGCCGGCCCTGAGCCCAGGCCGGCCGGGATGATGTATAAATGGATAAACCCGCCCCAAACAGGGCGCCGCGCAGGCAGCCGGCACCGGCGGCCGGGCGAGTGCCGGCTGCGTTTCGCGCCGTTGCTGCTTCGCCAAGCTCAATGATTTTTGAGATTAGGTCATTTTTTATCTCCCGTTCCAACAGAGGCTTCAGGATATCATAGTTTTCTACAAACGGCATCACAAGTCCGTCCGGTTCGGCGTCGGAAAGTGCCTTTCTCAGCCATGCGCGGGCTTCCTCGCTCTTTCCCAGGCGTTCATAGGCTGCCGCTGTCTGGATGCGGATGTGCAGGGCCACCAGCGCATAGTGCATGGCTTCGCAGACGGCCAGCAGCTCTGCGCTGCGTCCCACTACCTTGGCATAAGCGCCCTGGGCAAGATACACCTGATTTTCGATTATTTCCATCATGGGCTTGCCCGGCGCAAGCATATTGACGGCGGAGAGCCGGTGCTGCGAAAAAATCTCCGGGATTTTGCCCGTTTCGCCCAGCAGCGCATGGTAGTAAGCACTGGTGGCACTCCAGATGTTGATCCACGACGCATCGTGGTAGCGCAGCAGCGCCGCGTATCGCTCCTCAAAGGTATATCGTTGTTCCACACCGGTATGCAGCGAGAGCCGCCGCGACAGAAAATCGCAGCAGAGTGCCATGTTGATCTGCCCGTTGTCCTTCACCTGCGCGTAGGCGCACTCCAATTCGATGTGCGCATCGGTGAAACGGCCCTGACAGAACAGTGCCTCTGCGCGCATGATGGTTTCCGCGCCCTGCCCGTGGTGGTTGGTGACCTTATAGTAATGGGGCATACATTCGTCCATTTCGGCAAGCTCGCTTTGCAGTTCTCCCGGCGCGCGATAGAACATCATCAGAACGGAAGGAGAGCCAAAGGTCCAGCCGCCGCTATTCTGGATGCTGATGGCGGGGCGGGACATCTGTGTGCTGGCACTGCGGTGCAGACGGCTCATGGCGCTGATGTCATTGTAGCAGAGAAAGCTCAGAATGAGATCACACTCGCCCAGCAGGTTGCCGCGCTCTTCCTTGGGCAGCTCCGGGTGTTCCTCAATGGCTGTCAGCAGCAGCGCCTTCAGCTCCAGCATTTTCGGGATCTGCCGCCATGTGAACATCCGGCGCATCAGCACCAGAATGGCAAAGGGATGTGACTTCAATGTTTTCGCCGGACACCCATCCAGTATCTCCAGTACCTCCGAGGGCTTCAACGATGCCAGCAGGATGCCCGCATCGCTGCGAATGACCCGCAGCAGTGCATCGTAGTTTTCGCTTTTCCGGTAAGCAGCGATGGCATGGAGATACTGCCGGTGCTCTTCATACCAGAGACCAAAACGCTCCCAATAGAGCTTCTGCGTTTCAGACTCCATCGCCAGAAAACTCCGCTCGGCGCACTCCTTCATCATGTGGTGGAAACGATAGGTCGCGCCGTCCGGCAGGCGCGTAACAAAGGCGTTCTGCTCGGTCAGCATGGAGAGAATTTGCCCCGCGTCCGCGTCGCCTGTGATGCGCTGCGCCATTTCGACGGTAAATTCATCGGCAAGTCCCATGACCGCCAAAAACTCCCGCTGTTTTTCCGGCAGCGGATCGATCATGGCGGCGGTAAAGGTGGTATAGATGTCGGAATTGCGGCTGGGCAGCACGCCGCGCTCAGAGAGCGTTCGCAGATTCAGGTACACGGCGGAGAACCAGCCCTCGCTGGAATAGAGGAGACTTTCGACCTGCGCTTCGGAAAGCTCCGTGCCGCAGCGATGGGCATAGACGGCAAGCTCCGTATGGTTCAGGCGCAGTTGCTCCGTGCCGATTTGATAGACCTTTGCCCCCAGCCGCAACGTCTCCGCAGCGGGCAGAAAACGGTCCCGGCTGGCGACGATCAAATGCACATTGACGGGCAGCCGGTTTGCCAGCATACAGAGGAAGGTCGAGGCACGTCTGTCCGTCAGCAGATGAAAATCGTCAATGAAAATGTAGCAGGATGTTTCTCCCGCCAGCTCATGGCAGAGGTCATCCACCATCAGTCCGCCGCCTGCTGCGTCCGTGGGGCAAGGATATTCCCGCAGGAAGGGAAAGCCCGCGCGGGCAAACGCCTCCTGTACGCTTTTCCAGAAGATCGCAAGGTTATCGGAATACACGCTGATGCGGATGATTTTCAGGGTTTCCGCCTTGGCGCGCTCCTCCAGATACCAGTTCACCGCCGTGGTCTTTCCGTAGCCCATGGGGGCGACCACGGTGGTCATGGCGCAGCGGGAGATGGGCCGCAGGCTCTCCTGCAGCCGCTCGGATATGTAAATGGTATTCAAATTCCATTTCGGTTTTGGCATAATGCGTACCTCCGACGATTTATTCTCCCAAAGTCTCCGACTCAAACGGCACGATTACGGATCTCAGCATCCGTACCTCCGGCAAACTCTGGATATATCGCATTGCTGTCTTAGCAAAGACATTGGATTTTATCGTGTCCCAATCTGCCAGCTTCACAATCTCCGCTGTGCCGTTTTCAAAATCAAACCGAATCTCACCCCATTCGCCGTCGTTGTCCGCCCGATACAGGTAGACAGCGGCGGCTATTTTTTTGTTCTTTTTGCGGCACTCGGTCTGCTTCAGCGTTACGGTATGAACAAGGCCGCTTTCCAGCAGCTTCAGGCGTAGCTTGTCAAGCGTGCGCCGGTAAAACCTCTCCGCGCCGCTGGCTGTCGTTCCCTCAAAATCCACCGCCAAGTCCTCAAAGGTGGACTGCGTAGACAAAGTGCTGACGCGCCCGCAGGTCATGCAGATGGCGTTCCGCTTTTCCAGATACCATTGCTCTTTATAGGATAGCGGCTCAAATGCCGCCGCGACCGTCTTTGCCTGAATCCCGTTCCAGAGGATTTCGGCATAGTTCCAGCTATCGTCGCGCGTCACATCCTCGCCAGTTTCCTCACTGTCCTCGTCCTGCTCCATTCGATAGAGGGAAACGATACTGCGGTTGCGCCGGGCAATGGTCAGCAGCTCGTCCGCAGAAACGCTTTCGCCCTTATATCCGCTTTGGGCGGCGAACTCAGAAATGACCTCTGCGCGGCTTTTACCCGAATTGTTATATATCGCGCCAATCTGCCGCACACGCCGGTACTCCGCAAGGCTGGCAGCGGTCATATCCGTTGCGGGTGAGAAAGCGGTAAATTACACCGTTCAGCCGCTTTTCAAAGTGGTGCAGGAAGAAGAAAAGTATGCAAGGTCTTTGCGATGGGCTGGCTTCGCGTATGTAGTCGTTCAGTTTCATTTGCGGCGGTTCCGGGTCAAGCTGAAAGACGTTCTGGACTTCGCGCATGGTCAGATCATCGGCATTATAGAACGGTACTTTTGCCACATAGCCGGTCAAATCCCATGCCCAGTCCGCAAACTGCGCTGGTATCATCTCATTACGATTATCCTTCATCTCCGCACCTCCTTCCGCTGTGGGTTTTGATTACTGCTTCCTATTTGCTTTCGCTTCTGCCAACAAAGCCGCCTGCTCCATTTCGGCGGCGTAGCTGCCCTGCGCATAGTCGTTGTCTTGCAGCGCCTTTTCCAGCTTGCTTTTTGCAAGTACTTTCATCACAGCGGCGGTCTGCTCGTCCAGCGTGCCGCGCCCAAGATACTGCGTGATCGTGTTGAACCGCTTTGTATAGATTTTCTTGATAGGATGGTCAGGGGCAAGCTCCCGCTGCTCCCGCCCGCGAAGATTTCCGACCTGACGGCAGGTGCGACCGCGTTTGTCATTTGGCGCGTAGCCGCTGCAATATTTCGTGTGCCGCGCGTCGGTGGTCAGGAACCATTTCCCGCAGACGGCGCATTTTCTCGGCGCGTGCCCGACGCATAACCCCTCAAAAAGATCGGCGCGAAACATCCCAACAAAGGATACAAAGTGCATCCGCTTGACGAGCTGCGCCTCCGCATTGCCGGGATGGATCGCGGGAACATACTGCACCGTCGCATTGGTCAGTGCCATCCACGAGGGATTGCTTTCTTCCAAGGTGGCGTTCTCCCTGAAAAACTGCCCAAACGCGGCGGCATATCCAATGGGCGTCCGTATTTCGGCGTTTTTTTGCAAGAACTCTGCAAATGCAGTCAACGTCATTTTATACTGTCGCAGGGAATAGCTCAGATGCCCCAGCACCGGAATGACGCGGATCAGGAGTGCCGCCAAAGGCTGTGTGCCCATGACACCGCTGAGCGCCTGCTGCTCCATCGAAAGCTGCAAATAATTGTTCAGTTCGGCAAACGCTTCTTCGGAAAACGCCGGCGTGAGGTAATCTTCAAACTGTTTTCTGTCCAAATGGGAAAACGGCTGGACATCGTGCAGCTCGTGAATGATAGCCCGTCCCGCCTCCTGCGCTTTCGGGAGAAGCTGCATATCTACATTCTTTAAGCCAATGCCGGTCAGCAGTTGATTCAGGATCCTGCACGGCGCGTCCAATCGCGTGATCGTTTCGTCGGGAATGTTCAATACCGCGCAGCCGATCGTTCCGGTCGGCATGACGCTGCCCGCGTAAGTCACGGTATCCTGCCAGAAATCCAAAGATAAAACCTCGTGGCTGATAAGCTCCTGTGCCATACTGCGTCCTCCTGTCACGTTTTTCTATTTTCATTATACCACGAGAATATGAACGTGGAAGGACCTGTCATGTTTTTTGAAATGAACTTGTCATGCCATCCGCCTGTTATTTACGAATCCGAACATAAAACAGACAGAGAGGGAAGAAAACTTTCTCTTGAATCTATTTTACGGAGGATACAGCATGAACCTTTTTCAAAACGTCAAGTATGGCGTGAGCTGTCGGGAAGCTGCGGAACGGTACGGGGTATCTGTCAACCGGCAGGGCAAAGCCCTCTGTCCGTTTCACTACGACCGGCACCCCAGCCTGTATGTGGCAGACAATCATTATTTTTGTTTTGCCTGCGGCGCACATGGGGACGTGATTGACTTTGCCGCAGACTTTTTTGATTTGCCGCTTTACGAAGCCGCCCAGCGGCTTGCGGCAGACTTCGGCATTGACACGGACCGACCGCCAACAAAGAAAATTCTTGAAAAGCGCAGACAGCAAACAGAAGCACAGCAGCTCACGGAAAACGAGCGGCTGTGCTTTTCTGTTCTGTCCGATTACGCCCGCGTACTGCGGGAGTGGAAGTTGCGGTATGCGCCGCAGTCGTCTGACGAGACCGTTCACGCACGGTTTACGGAAGCCTGTCACAAACTCGACGAAACGGAATACTATCTGGATATTTTGTGCGCCGGGAATTCTCACGAACGTGCCGAAGTGGTGCAGCAGCAGATGGCGGACGGCAAGCTGGACAGGCTGCAAAGAAGATTAGAGGAAATTCACAAGGAGGAATTGGAAGATGGATATGACAGCGCAGGCGTGGCCTGAATGGTACGAAGGCAGGCATATCAATGAGGTGCTGTTCTGCCAGCAGTTTTTGGACAAGCACCCCATGAAATGCGTGCGCGGTCGGCTGTTCACGGTGGATGGGCTGATCGAGGACGAGGGGCAGATCGGCAATCTCATTCTGGAGGAAATCTCCGGGGTGCTGACCGCCAACCTATCCAAGACGGTTGCAAACCTGCTTGCCAGCATCAAGCTGCAAGCATATTCGCCGCCGCTGCCCATTGAGATGGATCGCATCCATGTTGCCAACGGGACGTGTTTCATGGACGGCAGCTTTACCGCCGACAAGAGCTACTGTAACAACCGGCTGACGGTCGCCTACAACCCTGACGCACCCACCCCGAAAAAGTGGCTGCAATTCCTATCGGAGCTGCTGCAACCGGAGGACATTCCCACCTTGCAGGAGTTTTTGGGTTACTGTCTGCTGCCGACCACCAAGGGGCAGAAGATGCTCATGCTCATCGGCAAGGGCGGCGAGGGCAAAAGCCGCATCGGGCTTGTCATGCGCTCGCTGCTGGGCGACAGCATGAATACCACCAGCATCCAGAAGGTCGAGAGCGACCGGTTCCGCCGTGCGGATTTGGAAAACAAGCTCCTGATGGTGGACGACGATATGGATATGAGCGCCCTGCCCAAGACCAACTATATCAAATCCATCGTCACATCTGAGTGCAAGATGGACATGGAGCGCAAGGGCGTTCAGAGCTATCAGAGCCAGCTTTATGTGCGCTTTCTCTGCTTCGGCAACGGTGCGCTGACCGCCTTACACGATAAGTCCGACGGTTTCTTTCGCCGCCAGATCGTGCTGACCACCAAAGATCGGCCTGCAGGCAGAGCAGATGATCCGTTTCTGGTGGACAAGCTGCTGCGAGAAAAAGAGGGTATCTTTCTCTGGTGTCTGGAGGGGCTGCACCGGCTGATCGGGAACAACTATCTCCAATCCCTTCAACAGTTCATAGAGTTCGTCCAGCTCCTTTTGGGATAGGGCCTGCTTCCGGGTCAGGGAGCTTACCATCAGGCTCAGGCTTCCCTGATACACCCGGCTGAGAAAATCCCTGGTTTCCCCCAGGGCGGCATCCTCCCGCATCAAAAGGGGCGAGAACACCTTGGGGCCTTTCTCTGCCGGCAGGCTTTCCAGCGCGCCCTTGTGCTCCAGCCGTCTCAAAAGGGTAAGGGTGGTGCTCCGGTTCCAGCCGCAGCGCTCTTCCATCTGCCGGGTGACCTCCCGCCCGGTGAGCGGCCCCGCCTCCCACAGGCACTCCATAACGCTCCATTCTGCCTGCGTCAGGCCGATCTGCTTTTCTTCCATCTGCTTCCCTCCTTTGTGTTTACTTTTGTAAACACATTGCATCAAAAGCAGTCTGCATCTGTCAACACATCATATTTGTACAGGCGAATTTTTCCCTGGGAAAACCGCCTTGGAGAAAGGGGCAAAAAACTAAAGGCATGGCGGCCGGGCAGACGCAAGATCCGCACACCGAAAAAAGGCAGCGTAATATATCCAAAAGCAGCACGCCTCACAAAGAAAAAAGCGGCGCAGGCAATCCCAACAAGGGGTTGCCTGCGCCGCTGCCTATACGCTTACAAAGCCTGATATAAAAATTTTTAAGGAACCAGGAATGCCCAAAATCACGGGCAGCCCTTCCCTCCCATATTCCGGATGTATGTGTTCGTTTATGAGGGCCTATGCACATTTATGGGGCGGGGGATTCTTCCCCGGCCCTGTTTTTTAACAAAAGAAAAAGCCGATATCCAACGTCTTTCAGTTGAATATCGGTTTTAGGTGGAGCTGCTATCCAGATTCGAACTGGAGACCTCATCCTTACCAACCGGAATTTGAAACTTTTTATAATATTTTCCGTTCGTTTATGGTCATTTCTGTTCCGTTTCATTTGCTTTCCAGCACTTTTTAAATCTGTCGTTTCCACATATTCCACGCAGGTCTGTGGCTGTTTGTGTGGTCAAACGCCTTACGTAAAAAAGGCTTCATCGTTCACTCGCTTTTGAAAAGGATTCCAAATGTGTGGGAAGCCCTTGTTTTAGCAGGAAACTCTGTTAAATTTTGCGATGCTGTAGACAAAGAGAAAAGAGAGTTCTATATCAGCGTTCGTTATGGCACTGGGAATATCGGGGCCGAAGCGTTCATTGGCATATTCCACCCAGGAGAGGCAGTCCAGCCGTTCCCGTATTCCGAAAGTGATGGTCGTTCCACTGCTTCTGCCATGGGCGCGCTGATCCACTACAAGGGTATTCTGCCCAGACTCCCGCGCCAGCTTGTTGCCACCGCAGAAATCCCGCAGGGCGGTTCCACGGTAACCGTGAAACTGGATCTGAAGCAGCGCTCCGTCCCGGACATGATAGTACCGGGCTGCCAGCTTTGTTCCATCCTGGGCGGAGATGGTCACGGCTTCATGTCTGTCCTCCTATCAGTTATTAAACCGCTGCTTGTAAGCTGATGAGAGGCCTTCACTCAAATTAGGCTTGACAGCTGAATGGTGGAGCGATATAATTCCTAACATCATTAGCAATCGAGGCGACTATATGTATTATGAAACGCTTGCGGATGAACTTCTGCATATCCGCACAAATCTACTTCGCGTACCCGCGCATCAAAAGTTGTCAAATATGCTTCGCGGGGAGTTGTTTGTTCTCAACTACCTGCACGACCATGACACCATCGTCCACCCGAAAGATCTCAGCGAGAATCTGTCTGTCAGTACAGCAAGAATCGCAAGCCTGCTTAAGCACATGGAGGAAAAGAATTTAATCGTTCGGGAGCCGGACTCAGAAGATTCCAGACAAATCATTGTACATCTGACATCAGATGGGGAACATGTCATCCAAAAATGCAAAGAGGAAGTTTTGTACTATCTTGCAAGGACATTGGAAAGCCTCGGTCCGGATGATGCGCGGGAATATATCAGAATCCAGAAAAAGATTTATTGCAACTATATCGAAAAATAAAAGGAAAAGCTATGGCACAGGCCATAGTTTTTCTCAGCCTAATTAACTAACATTATTAGCAAACAGAGGTGCGATATGAAAAGCAAGGAAGACGTTCAAACCATCATTAGACGCACTCCCATTTCCAGAGCGTTCAACATTGCCCACACTTCCACCGCAAATACAACGGTCGGTCGGGCTTATGCCCTCGTACTCATTCTGTCGGGTGCAGCCTGCATCCTGATGACTCAAAAGGTTTACCACGCACTTCCGTTTATCCTGGGGATCGGCATGATGGTAATTGGCACGACTCATACGATTTGCGGGCTTTGGGCAAAGGAATATCAGAGTAAGGAAACGAAGCTGACCGCAAACGGAATCGTATATGTTGCTTTGGGACTGGTGATCCTGGCCCATCACGCGGATGCAGACTCCGTAATCAGCAGTATTTGGGGTGTTCTTGGCCTGATGAAGGGCTCTGAGGCGCTGAATGGAGCCCTGTTCCACGCCTCCAGAAAGGAACCCTTTGCGGCCTTAGGAATCCAGGCGATCATAGAATTGGCGCTGGGATTTTTGCTTTTGATCGACCCCTCCGCAGTTCAGCATCACGTATTGCTGTTAGGCCTGGAACTGGTGGCAGTGGGCTGGCAGACCCTGCGGGAATCAAAACAGTCAGAGCAAGAAGAATCACATCAAACGGCAGACGGGAAAGGAGTCATTCGTGAATCATTCTGAAATCAGTGTGTGGGATTTGGTAATCATTGGCGTATATTTGATTACAATGATCAGTATCGGCGTCTATTGCATCAAGCGCGTCAAAAACAGCGGAGACTACTATGTCGCTGGCCGATCTTTCGGCCCCCTGGTACTCATGGCTACCGTGTGCGCCACCATCATTGGCGGCAGCGGCCTGATGGGCCGGGCGGGCGTCGCTTATTCCAGCGGCTTCAAGGCCATCATTACGGCAGTGCCGTATCTCCTGGGGATGCTGATCTTTTCCGGGATAGCCGGCAGAATTTCCGATATCGGCATGAAGTACAACATCACGTCCATTCCGGAACTCTTTGAAATGCGCTTCGGCAAAACCGCCAAGCTGCTTCTGTCCCTAATGATTGCCTTCACCATGATGGGTACGGTAGCGTCCCAGGTGACGGCCACGGCCACCATCGTGAAGATGCTGGGCGGCCAAATCGGCCTGTCCTATGAGATCGGCGCCCTGATTGCCTGCGTGGTATTTATGCTCTATACGGCGACCTCCGGCCTGTACGGTGTGGTCTATACTGATGTGCTGCAGTTTTATATTTTGATTTTGTTTGTCTATATTCTGATTCCGGTGGCATCCCTTCTGAACGTGGGTGGTTTCTCCAACTTTACCGCCAATTTGGATCCCGGCCTGGTGCAGCCGTATGTCAACGGCAGCATTCTGGGCGATATTGTGACCTATCTGGTCTTTACCATGGCGGGTGCGGAGATGTGGCAGCGGGCTTTTGCGGCGAAGGACCGCAAATCCGCTAAGAAGGGCATGTTCCTTGGCACGGCTGTCTACGGTGTCACGATCTTCCTGGTGTTCTTCATGGGCATCATCGCGCACCAGATCATCGGCGATGATGTTCTGGCCCAGTACGGCTCCACGGATGCTGTAATCCCGGCACTGGCCATCAAGGTGCTGCCCATTGGTCTGACTGGTATCGCGCTGGCCGGCATGCTCTCCGTCATTATGTCCACGGCGGACAGCTATCTGCTGGTTTCCGTACAGACCTGTGTCAGCGATATTGGCAAAACGATCTCTCCCGGAATGAGCGAGAAAACAGAGCTGCGGCTTTCCCGAATCTTTGCCGTGATTCTGCCCATTGGTGCCCTGGTGATCGCCCTTTATATCAAGAACGCCTACGCCACCTTGATGTTTGCCTGGTGCTTCTATGCCGCGGCGGCAGGCATTCCGGCCTTTGCCGCTCTGTTCTGGAAGAAAGCGACGAAGCAGGGAATCATCGCGGCAATGGTCAGCGGATTTACAGTTTGCATTGCATGGAAACTGCTGGGACAACCCTTTGGTCTGGGTGCAGCTGTGCCGGGCACCATCGCCTGCGCCATCGCACTGGTCACGGTGAGTCTTGCCACGTATCAAAAGCACCCGGCACCGTTCTTGAGCGCCTCGGAGGATGTCCCCGTCGCCGAGTAATCATATCCGTTTGTTTCTACACATTGTCTGAAATTAGCTAAATGACCCGTCAGCTATTGTGCTTCGCAATAGCTGACGGGTCATGGTCTATCTCTGTAGCTGTGAATGTGGGATTAGTCCAAACGTCATCCCGAAGCAAAAGCGTCTCAATGAAAAGTGGGCCGTCGCAATTTCACAGAGAAAAGTGTAAGTCTATGGTATGGAATATCCCAACAGTTTTTTGGATATTACCTATCCGGATTCCAATACGGAAACAGAACGCCCCACGCTGTTCTATTTCCACGGCGGCGGATTCTTTGGCGGCAGCAAGAACATGGGCGACCCCATGGCTGCCAACGAGGCAACGGCGCTGCTGGATGATCTCTGCGCACAGGGCTACAACATTGTCAATGTGGATTATGCGCTTGTTCCGGATTATCATTTTCCGGTTCCGCTGATCCAGATAAATGATGCGATTCGCTTTATCGCAGAATATAAAGACGAGTATCATATCAACACGGACAACATCATTCTGATGGGAAGCTCCGCCGGAGCAATTATGACTGCACAATACGGAACGGTCCTGTCCAATCCCGCATATGCGGCGCTTCTGAACATTGAGCCGGCGTTGAACCTGGAACAGGTTTCCGCGGTGGTCATTGACGATGCCCCGATTGACTACGGAAATATGGTTCTGGGCTGCAAAATGCTGATCGGCAACTATGTCAAGGGTTCCATCTATCTGAATAAAGAGGAGCTGAACCGGTACGAGTGCATCCCGCACATGACCATGAGATAGAGGTTACGCCTACATTTTATCACAAACCTCTTTCACAAAATCATATAGCTTTTTCCCTCTGGTTGTGCTATCCCCGTTCCGCATACGGTCACCTGAAGGCCTTGCTGGACTCCGCTGGCCTGCCCAGCATTCGGTTCCACGACCTTCGTCATACCTTCGCCACCCACGCCCTGTCCAGCGGCGTCGATGCCAAGACCCTGTCCGGAATTCTGGGCCACACCAAGGCGTCCTTCACACTGGACACCTACACCCACGTCACTGGAGATATGCAGCAGAGGGCCGCCGATATCGTCGGCGGATTCATGACAGATTTCTTCGGAGAGGAGTTGAAACCATGGCAAAGCGCAGGAAACGGGGCACCGGAAGCATCCACCTGAGAAAAGATGGCCGCTGGGAGGGCCGGTGTCTCATCGGCTACGACGAAAAAGGCCTTCCCAAAACTAAAAATGTTCTGGCTAAGACCAAGTCAGAATGTATTGAAAAATTGAAGGCACTACAGCAAACGCTGGCCGCACCCACTCCCAGTCAGGCCAAGCCCCGGATGACTGTCCGCGAATGGCTGGACTTCTGGTATCAGACCCACAAAAAGCCCACGCTTCGTCCCAACACCCAGATGTCCTATGAACAGCGAATCTACGGCCACATCATCCCGGCCCTGGGCAACATCCCGCTGGACAAACTGACGCAGAATGACCTGCAGCAGTTCTATACAAACCTCAAGCAAAGCGGCAGGCGGAAGGATGCGGACCGCTACGGCGAAGGGCTATCCGACCAAACAGTACGCGGCTGTCACAGTACCCTGCGTTCCGCACTGGCAAAGGCTGTGGAAGAAAAGCTGATCATCCGAAACCCCGCGGACGGCTGCAGGCTTCCCTCCGCCAAGGCCAGGGAGATGCAGGTGCTAACCCCGGAGGAAATGCAGCGTCTCTTGATTCAAGCCAAAGAGGACGGCTGTTACGAGCTTCTCTTGCTGGAACTGTCCACCGGATTGCGGCGGGGCGAAATTCTAGCCCTGCAATGGGATGACCTGAACTTCAACACAGGGGCGCTCCGGGTGGAACGGCAGGTCCATCGTGTAAAAGGAGAGCTTGTCGTCTCACAGCCCAAAACCCACAGTTCCAACCGGACGGTCATTCTTCCCTCCCCTGTCTTGAAAGTTCTGAAGGAATACCGTCAAACCGTGACCTCCCGCTGGATGTTCCCATCTCCTGTCATGGAGGATTCTCCTCTGGACCCAGCTTCCGTCCGCAAACGGCTCCAGACTGTGCTGGAACGGGCTGGATGCAAAAAGGTTCGTTTCCATGATCTCCGGCACACCTTCGCAACCACCGCTCTGGAACGCGGAATGGACACCAAGACTCTCTCCACCATCATCGGCCACGTCTCCACCTCCACCACGCTGAACATCTACGCCCATGTGACAGATGAGATGCGGCGCACAGCGGCTGTGAAGATCGACCGCGGTATCAGCAAAACAGAGCCGCAGAAAGCAAACGATAGCGCTGCACCCAGAAAGCCAGCCCCATCCACCTTCCAGCCGTACAAGGGCCAGCGACGCAAGCCAGGCACAGGCTGTGTCTCACAGGTCAACGACAAGCTCTGGGAGGGCCGCTACTCCCCTATCTGGCCCGACGGAAAAAAGCACCCGCGCAACGTCTACGCCCACAGCAAAGAGGAGTGTGAGCGGTTACTGGCAGAGATGATACAAGAAGTGAAAACGGAGATTGCCGCCGAAAAGGAGCGGCTGAACCTCAGCAAACAGGCAGGCTGACAAAAAAATCCCGGCCTCCGGAACAAACAATTCCGGAGGCCGTTTTTTTCTGTCTGTGGGCAGCGCTGTGGTCAAAAATAATCCACAATTTTTAATTGCCCCTAAAAGTTGCAAAAAGTAAAGAAAAACAGCCTATTTCCGAAGAAATAAGCTGTTTTCTGGAGCTGCTATCCAGATTCGAACTGGAGACCTCATCCTTACCAAGGATGCGCTCTACCGACTGAGCTATAGCAGCGAATGGCGACCCGGATCAGGCTCGAACTGACGACCTCTAGCGTGACAGGCTAGCGTTCTAACCAACTGAACTACCGGGCCTCATTTGTTTGGTTTGTTGTGAGTGTCACTCGCAACGCTGTTTATTATACGGGATGGATCGCATTTTGTCAACAACTTTTTTAAATTTTTTCCAAAAAAGTTTTTTGTTTTTTCCGGCCCTTTCCTCTTGACAAAAGGCCTCTTTTTTTGTATCATATGCAAGTAGCCTTTTTAGGGGTATAGCTCAGCTGGTAGAGCAGCGGTCTCCAAAACCGCGTGCCGAGGGTTCGAATCCTTCTGCCCCTGCCAAAAAGCCATGCGGTTCGCCGCATGGCTTCTTTTTTTCTGCGGGTCTGCCCGGGTATCTTCCCGGGCGGGCCCTTTTGCGTTTATTCCCACAACAGCAGGCCGGCGCTTACCTGGCGGCTGTACAAATCCCGGCCCTCCCCGGCGGCCCGGTGGCTGTCGGCAAAGCCGAACCGCTGCCCAAAGCCGAACACATCCGCCCCCGGGGCCCAGGTCTGGCTTATCAGTTCTTCCAGCTCCTTCTGCACCTGGGCTTCCAGCTCCCCGGCCCGGCGCTCCTCCCCGGTCTTGAGCCGGACAAAGGCATCCAGGCTCAGGCTGAGGGACCAATCCTTGCCCCCCTGGATCCGGTAGGTGATGAGGGCCGGTTCCAGCTGGATCCGGCTGCCGCCCTCCCCCTGCCAGACCACCGAGTGGGTCTGCCCGTCCAGAAGGGCCGCCAGGGCTGCCAGGTTGCCCTCCCAGAGCCGGGGCTCGGTATCCCCTTCCCGGTAGAAATCCAGCCCCTGGCAGGTGAGCAGGCCTTTTTCCCCTTCCCAGGCCAGCAGGGGCACCAGGGCAGGGCTACCCTGGCTGCTGAGCCGGTAGGCATAGGCCCGGTAGCTTCCCTCTTCCTCCAGCCGGGAAAGGCCCGCCGTCAGGGCCTGCCAGTCGGTATCCTCTTTTTCCAGCAGAGCGGCCTCGGCCTGGTACTCATACACCCGCAGGTTGCCGCAGCCCCGTTCCGGCTTTCGCCAGAAAGCCGAGGCCTGCCGGATTCCTTCCCGGCCGGCGTTCCCTTCCAGCAGCAGATACTCGCAGTGGCCGAAGTAGAATTTTCCTCCCGCCTGCTGCTGAATCTCTTCCAGCGCCTTGCCCTCGTCCTCTGCCCCGGCCGTGAACAGGCTCCACTTTTCCTCCGATTCCCCCGGGCCCACCGAGCGGCAGAGCAGCCCCAGCCGCACCGTCTCGCCGGGGGCCTCCAGCACGGCCTGAACAATCCAGGAATCCTTTTGTGAGACGTCCCGGCATCCGGCCAGGCTCAGGGCAAAAAGGGCCAGAAAAGCCGCCAGCAGGGCTTTCAGCCCGCCTTTTTTGTTTTGGGCCCCATGAGATACAATACCGCCGCCAGCCATAAGAGCGCCTGTTCCCCTCCCCGCAGATAGTTTTCCGGGCTGCCGCTGTACAGGAAAGCCGAACCGGCCAGGGTCAGCCCGCCCGCCCACCAAAGGCAGGAGCCAGGCAGCCCCAGCCGGCGGCGCAGACGGGCCAGCCAAAGGGCCCCCAGCACCAGCCGGCTGTAAAAAAGCAGCAGCAAAACCGGCATATACAGAATATCGAACCGACGGAACACCGACAGAAGCCCCAGGCGGGCCGCGTCGAAGGCGCCTCCTTCCTCCTGCCAGATGAGGGCCGCCAATACCCACAACAGGCTCTGGGCCGCCCATATCGTGCCCAGGTACCGTCCGCTTTGGGCCAGAAAGCCGGGCCTGCGGCCCTCTTTTTCCGCCCAATAGAGCAGTTCCGGCAGAAAGAAGAGGGCGCTGCCCGCCGCACCCGCCAGGGCCCCGGCCTCAATAGGTTCGTCGGGCAGGTTGGTGATCCGGCACTGCCCCGCCAGGGAGAAAAGCACCAGCACCCCCTCCCCGGCCGCCAGCCAGAGGGCCACGCTGCCGGCCCGGTAGGCCGCCCTCTCCCCCCAATACACGCCCCAGCCGGCCGCCAGCAGGGCCAGAGCCCCAAAGATGAGCAGGTCGCTGTCCTCATCCGCATAGAGGGTATAAAAGCGCCAGCCCTCCTTTAAGGTGCGCATCAGGGCCAGCAGTACCGCGGCCCCGGCCAGGGCCCCATACAGCCGCCTGCCCCCCGGCCTGCGGCCGGACAGAAGGGCCAAAAGGCCCCAGAAACCCAGCAGGGCCAGGCCCAGGCCCCAGATCCTCTCCCGCAAAGGGTAGGCCGAAGCGGCCCCGTAGCCCCAGGAAAAAAAGACCTCGGCAAGGGAGGCCGCCAGCACCAGGGCCAGGGGGGAGGGTTGGTTTTGGGCTGCTTTCTCCATCTTACTTCTCCATCTCTTTCAGGTCATAGGAACTTTCGTTGAGGGCCGGCCAGGAAAACCGGAGCAGGCCATCCCGCACCGCCCCCCGGCGCAGGGGCAGGAAGGGATAGGCAAAGGGGTATTCCGCCTCCCCCGAGCCGCAGACCGACAGGATCAGCACCATGAGAAGGGCCGAGAGCCCCACCGGCCCGAACCAGCCCCCCGCCAGCAGGAACAGGATCCGCAGGATGGTGATCTGCTCGTAGAGGGAGGGCAGCACGAACATGGAGATGGCCGTAAAGGCGGTGACGATGAGCACCGGGGTACTGAGAATGCCGGCCGCCACCGCCGAATCCCCGATGAGCAGGGCCGAAAACAGCCCCACCGTGTGGCCGATGGGCTTGGGCAGCCGCAGGCCCGCCTCCCGGATGATCTCCAGCATGAGGGTGACCAGGACGACCTCCACCATCAGGGGCCAGGGGGTGGATTGCTCCGCCCCCAGCACCTTCATCATCAGCGCCTGGGGCAGGATCTGGGGGGCATACTGGGCGGCGCAGACATACACCCCCGGCAGCAGGATGGACAGAAAAAAGGCCCCGTATTTCAAAAGCCGGAGAAAGCTGGCAAAAAAGGCTTTCTGGGCGTAGTCATCCAGGCTTTGGAAATGCTCGGCAAAAAAATAGGGCAGGATGAGGGCGAAGGGGCTGCCGTTCACCAACAGCACCACCTTGCCCTCGCAGAGCTTGGCGCAGGCGGTCACCGGCCGCTCGGTATACCCCACCCCCTGGAAAAGGCTCCACCGGCGCTTTTGCAGGTAGGGGGTGAGATAGCTGCTGTCAAACAGGACCGGCAGCCGGGCATTCTGCAGCCGGCGGCGCACCTGGTCCACCAGGCGGCGGGGGGCATGGAGGGGGGAATAGCAGAGGGCCACCTCGGTCTTGGTGCGCTCGCCCAGCTGCAGAATTTCCATATTCAGCCCGCCGCCCCGCATCAGCCGGCGCAGAAGGCCCATATTCACCCGTACCAGGTCGGTAAAACCCTCCCGGGAACCCCGCATATTCCCCTCCCCCGAGGGCTCCTGCACCGCCCGGTGGGTCATGCTCTGGGCGGCCAGGCAGATGGCCCGGCTGCAGCCCTCGATAAACAAAAGGGCAAAGCCCGCCGTGAGCCGGTTCATGGCGTCCGAATAAGTGGCGGCCAGCTGGGGCTCCACCGGCAGGTCGGTGCGGGTAAAGATATACCGCAGCAGGGCCTCGCCGCTGGGCTTGGGGCCCTCCACCTCGGCAAGGTATTCCAAAAGCATCACCCAGAGCTTTTCGGTGCTGGCAATGCCGTCAAACAGACAGACCGCGCAGGGCACCCCCTGGATTTCCAGCTTCTTTGAATAAAAATCCGCCGAGCCGCCCACGCTCTCCTTCAGCCGGGAAATATTTTCCCCGGCATGGGGCGAAAGTTTTTCCTCCATCCCGTTTTCCCTCTTTTCATGGTTTTGACCGGAAAGGCGCCCGCCATGCTGCTTTTGTTTGCCCGCACGGCTCTGGTATACCTGCTCATCCTGCTGCTTATGCGCTTTATGGGCAAGCGGCAGCTGGGGGAACTGCAGCCCTCGGACCTTACCTCCACCATCCTGATCTCCAACCTGGCATCCATCCCCATCGAACAGCCGGAACTGCCCTTCTGGGCCAGCCTGACCCCCATCCTGCTCATCGCCTGCCTGGAGATCCTGGTTTCCTGGGTGGGCATCCACTGCCGGCCCCTGGGGCGGCTGCTCAGCGGCAAGCCCATTCCGGTGATCCGGGGCGGACAGATCGACCAGGACGCCCTGAAACAGCTCCGCTTTTCGGCCGCGGACCTGCTGGCCGCCCTGCGCGCCAAGGATATTTTTTCCCCCGAAGAGGTGGCTTATGCAGTGATCGAGACCGACGGGGCCCTGAATGTCTGCAAATCCCCCCAGGCCGACACCCCCACCCGGCAGGATCTGGCCCTGCCCTGCCCGGAGAATTTCCGCCCCACCCTGCCCTTTGTGGTGAACGGGGAGGTGCTGGCCGACAACCTTGGCTGGTGCGGCCACGACCGGGCCTGGCTGGACAGAATGCTGAAGAAAAAGGGGCTGGAACTGGGTCAGGTTCTTCTGGCGCTGGGAGATGATTCCGAAACTCTGACCCTGATCCAAAAAGAAAAGGCCTCCGCCCAAAGGCGGTGACCCGTCAAGATACAGATATAAAATACAAGCATCACAAGGAGGCGTTTGGATATGCGGCGTTTTGCGGCCGCGGCGGCCCTGACCCTTGCCTGCCTGGCGGCGGTGATCTTTGCCTGCCAGTGGACGGACCGCTGCCTGGGAGAATGGGAGGACCTGCTGGAACGAACCCGACAGGCCGCCCAGCGGGGCGACCTGGAAGAGGCAAGGCTGCTCACCCAGGCCCTGAACCGCTCCCTGGAAGAGCATGAGGCAGGCCTGACCCTTTTGTTCCGGAAGGATTTCCTGGCCAACCTGAAGTCCAGGTTCCGGGAAATGGAAAGCTATCTGGCCGCCGAGAGCGACCAGGACCTGCTCAATTCGGTGGCCCAGGCCGAGATCCAGCTGGAACTTTTGCAGGATTTATTTTTCGGAATTTTTTGAGCGGTTGTCCAGCATTTCCTTCAGTTCATCCATGAAGGTGTTCAGGTCACTGAACTGGCGGTAGACCGAGGCAAAGCGCACATAGGCCACCTCATCGATCTTTTTCAGTTCGGTCATGGCCAGTTCCCCGATATAGGCGGTGGGGATCTCCCGGTCGTAGGAGCTGAGCAGCTTCTGCTCAATGTTGTCCACCGCGTTTTCCAGCATTTTATAGCTCACCGGCCGCTTTTCGCAGGCACGCAGCATTCCGCCCAGCAGCTTCTGCCGGTCGAAGGCCTCCCGGGAGCGGTCCTTCTTGACCACCATCAGGGGCACCGTTTCCACCACCTCATAGGTGGTGAACCGCTTCTTGCAGGCCAGGCATTCCCGGCGGCGGCGGATCTTTTCCCCGTCCTCGGTGGGGCGGGAATCAATGACCTTGGAATCGGCCTCTCCGCAAAAGGGACATTTCATAGAGCTGTTTCCTCCTGTTTTATATGGTTTGTTCCTTCAGATAGTCAAGGGCGTCCTGCAGTTCTTCCTCGCTGCCGAAATCTCCCCGGTAAAGCTCGATCACCCCGTTGGCGGTGCAGCCGCCCTCCCGCAGGTAGCGGAAAAAGCCCCGGAAGTCGAAATCCCCCCGGCCAGGCAGGGCGCTCAGGCACTGGTCGGTGCGGTCGCTCAGGTGCAGGTGGCAGATATTCTCGGGGCCCATGGCCTCGGCCATTTCCCGGATATCGCAGCCGAAACGGCGGCACTGCTTGAGGTCCAGCACAAAATGCAGGGGCCGGTCCGCATACTGGCGCAGGGCCCGGATGCTGGCCACATCCCCGCTCTGGCAGCGGTCCACATTTTCCTGGGCCACCGTGATCCCAAACCGCTCCCCTTCCTCCACCAGCCGGCCCAGCCGACGGGCGTATTCCTGCAAGGAGACCGCCTTGGCGCGCATATTGCCGTGAAAGACCAGGATGGAGGCCCCCAGCAGCCGGCAGGCCTCAAAATACCGCCGGTACAGGGCCAGGCCGTCCTCAAACCGGTTTTCATACTCGGAAAAGAAGAGGAAGGGTTCCAGGGCGCTGGTAAAGGGATGCACCGAGAGCACCCGCCTGCCGTACTGCCGGGCACAGGCATCCAGCCGGGCCAGATAGTCCGGGTCCAGCTCCCGGAAGGTGTTCAGGAACACCTCCGCCGCCGGCGAGCCCGCCGCCAGTGCCTTTTCCAGGGAAACCAGGGTGTTCTGGGGATAGTAGCAGGAGGAGGAAATGCCGATCTCCATAAAGCCGCTTCCTTTCCGTTGGTACAAAACAAGGCAGAGGCACGGGGGGAAATCCTTCCCCGTGCCCCTGCCTTTGAATCATTTGGCCAGTGCCTTCTTGTCTTCGCCGCCCTTCCGGCCTTCCCACCAGCTCCACAGGGAGGTGGTGAGGAAGAGGGAGGTGTACAGGCCGGAGATCATGCCGGCCAGCAGGGGCAGCGCGAAGGTGAGGATGCTGTCCACATCATAGAGCACCGAGATCACGCAGATGATGGCAAGGGCCGCGCAGGTGGTGATGGTGGTGTTCATGGTACGCCAGAAGCTCTGGCGCACGCTGGTATTGATGAGCTGGACAAAATCCATCTTCTTGCCGTAGAGGCTGCGGTTTTCCCGGATGCGGTCGTAGATGACCACCGTGTTGTTGATGGAATAGCCCAGGATGGTGAGCATGGCCGCAATGAAGTTGCCGTTGAGGGGCACGCCCATCACCACAAAAGCGCCAAAGACCACGATCAGGTCGTTGACCAGGGCCACCACCGCAATGGCGCCGGCGGGCAGGCCGCCGATGTTGCGGAAGCGCACCGAGATATACAGAAGGATCAGCACAATGGCTGCCGCCACGGCCACCAGGCACTTGTTCAGGAACTCGCCGCCGATGGTGGGGTTGACGTTGCTCATTTCCAGCTGCTGGAAATTGTTATCCGGGCAGGCGGCCTGCAGCCCTTCGGTGAGCTGGGTCATCTGCTCGGTGGTCACGGTGGAAACACCGGGCATGGAGATGGTGAGGGTGTTGGCGCCGGTGGCCATGTTGGTACCGGTCTGCAGGGTGACGCCGCTGCCCAGCACCTCGCTCACCGCGCTGTTCACCGCGGCGGAATCGGCCTCGCCCTCATAGCCCATGGTGATGACGGCGCCGCCCTTGAACTGGATATCCAGGCTGACGCCCTTCACCGCGGTCATGACCAGCACGGCGGCCACGATGCAGATCGAGATGCCGAAGAAGACCTTGCGCTTGGCCACATAGTTCCGCAGGGGCTTTTCCTGCTTTTTGGCGGAAGGCGCGCCGAACAGCCATTCCTTGCGCAGGAACTTGATGCGGGAAGCGCCCCGCAGCATGATGCGGCAGAGCAGCACCCCGAACAGGAAGTTGAGGATCATGCCCACCAGCAGGGTGTAGCCGAAGGAATAGATGGTGCCGGCGGTGGAGGGGCCGAAGGCAAAGAAGAGCCAGTGGAGCAGCTTTGCCATCAGGCTGTCGGAGGTGCCGAAGGCGCCCATCAGGATGACGGCCACGATGATGGTGGTGACGTTGCCGTCGATAACCGGGATCAGGCCCCGGGCGAAGCCGGCGCTGAGGGCGCCGTCAATGGTCTTGCCGTTTTTCAGCTCTTCCTTGATCCGCTCGGCGGTGATGACGTTGGCGTCCACACCCATGCCGATGGCCAGGATGATACCGGCGATACCGGGCAGGGTGAGGGTAAAGCTGTTGAACACCCCAAAGTAGCCCGAGATGGCCGCCAGGGTGCCCGCCACCTGGCCCAGCAGGGCGATGGAAGCCACAAAGCCGGGCAGCCGGTAGGCAAAGGTCATGAACAGGAAGATGAAGGCAAAAGCCAGGCAGCCCGCCAGCACCATGGCCTTCAGGCTCTGGCCGCCCAGGCTGGGGCTGATGGTGGAATAGCTCTCGGCCGAGAGGGCAAAGGGCAGGGCGCCGGAATTGATCTGGTTGGCCAGGGTGGTGGCGCTTTCCTGATCGAAGCTGCCGCTGATGATGGCCTTGCCGTCGGTAATGGCCTCGTTCACCGAAGCCACGCTGATATTCTCTTCATCCAGCCAGATGCTGATGGAGCCGCCCTCGGCGCTCAGCCGGGAGGTGGCGTCCGCAAAGGCCTGGGCGCCCTCCTCGTTCAGCTCCAGGGAAACATAGAACTCAGAGGCTCCCCCCTGCTTGACCGGGCCGTAGCCCACCGAGGCGGATTTTACCTGGGCGCCGTCCAGGATCAGTTCGCCGTCCGCCGTGCTGCCTTCCCGGAAGGTCATGTAAGCGGTGGTGCCGATCTCGTCAATGGCGCTCTGGGGGTCAAACTCCTCCTCCCCGCTCTTCCAGGGGAAGCGGACGATGATCCGGTCCTTGTTATAATCGGTGTATACCTCGCTGTCGGTGATGTTCAGGCTCACCAGACGCTTTTCGATGACCAGCTTGGCTGCGTCCATCTGCTCGTCGGTGGCGTCAAAATCGCCCTCGGGCATAAAGGTCACGTCCACACCGCCCTTGATGTCGATGCCGAACCGGATGTCCGAAGCGCCTTTCACATAGGTGGTCATTGTGTCGCCGTACTGGCTGCGCACACCGAAAAAGGCGGTGTAGGCAAACGCCAGGATCAGGCCGGCCACCACAAAAAACTGCCAGGCCTTGCCTCTTTTCTTCATTGGGGAACCTCCAAACTTAACACCCGCCCCATGGCGGGCAATTTCAGGGCCCGCCTTTGGCGGCGCGCCCTGCCTGTGCCCCGCCCTGCCCCAAAGGCGCGGAACAAAGTGCGGCACACTAAATAATTATAGTATACTTTGTCCACCAAAACAAGTGCTAACTTGCATTTACAGCCCCTGCCGGGGCAAAAGAAGGGCGCGGGCAGGGGGTTGCTCCCCTTTCCCGCGCCCTTCTTCATTATAATAGGTATATATAAGAGCTTACAGCACCCCGAAATGCTCCAGCAGGATCTTGAGGCCCAGCAGGATCAGGATGATGCCGCCGGCCAGCTCGGCCTTGCTCTTGTAGCGGGCGCCGAACACGTTGCCCGCCTTGACGCCCACCATGGACAGCACGCAAGTGGTGACGCAGATGATCAGGCAGCCCACACAGGTGTTGGCGATGCCGCCCGCCGCGCCGGGCAGAATGGCCACCGGCACAAAGGCAAAGGTGATGCCCACGGCCAGGGCGTCGATGCTGGTGGCCACCGCCATCAGAAACATCTCCTTCACGGCCAGGGTGGCGTTCTCCTCTTCCGCTTCTTCCTCACCGCCGAAGGCTTCCCGCACCATATTAAAGCCGATCAGGCCCAGCAGCACGAAGGCGATCCAGGGGGCAATGGCGGTCACATACTGCTCGAACTGGGCGCCCAGGATATAACCGATAAAGGGCATCATACCCTGGAACACGCCGAACCAGGCGCCCACAATGAGTGCCTTGCCCCAGGTGAGCTGGCGCATGGCCAGGCCCTTGCAGATGGCCACCGCGAAGGCGTCCATGGACAGGCCCACCGCCAGGACAAACAGGGTGAGCAGATTGATCGTTTGACTCATTCTCTTCCATCCTTTCCAGCTTTCCGACAAAAAACGGCAGGTATGCTCAACCATACCTGCCGTTTTGGATTCCTTTACAGAAAAAACAGACGCATGTATAGCGAAGCACACTATACACGAGTCTCATCATTCAAGACAAGCCAGGCCTTGTGCCAGTATGTTGACTTGCCGCATGGCCCCGAAAAACGGGTATGCCGATTACTCCCTCATGACGGTTCATACCATATCACAAACCCGGGTTAGTCGTCAATAACCCCAAAAAACTTTGTAGCTTTTGATGAATTCCTTCCCCGTATGGCGGGAAAGTTCTGCGCAATCCTCCCTTTTGAAAAAATCCTTCCCCCTTCCCCTTGACTTTTGGGCCGGCTCTGGTAAAATACCATCAGCAAATTTATCTAAAATATTTTAGGTAAATGTGCTGAGATATTGTTTTGAAAACTACCTGAAACGAAAAGGAGACTGCATCATGGATTTTGAGAAGGTAAAAGAGATCATTGTGGACACCCTGAGCTGCGACGCCGACAAGGTGACCATGGAAGCCAACCTGTTTGACGATCTGGGCGCCGACAGCCTGGACGCCGTGGAGCTGAACATGGCCCTGGAAGACGAGTTCGGTTTTGCCATCCCCGACGAGGAGCTGGGCAACATGAAGACCGTGGCCGACATCTTCAACTACCTGAGCAGCCACGCCGAATAAGCCCCCCGGGGCCCCGCCCTTGGCCTTGCAGTAAAAGGAGGTAAACCCTTGATCCGCCTTATCAAGCCTATTCTCGACACACCCAAGCAGAAGGCTTTTGAATGGAAAGCCCGCCGCGAGGCCAACGGCACGGCCCAACCCTGGCAGGAGGCACAGTTCTTCACCTGCCCCAAATGCCAGCGCCGGGCCACCCGCGCCAACTGGAGCGAGCATCTGTACGTATGCCCCAACTGCGGGCATTATCAGCCCATCGGCGGCTATTACCGCCTGAGCATGATCCTGGATCACGGCAGCTTCAAGGAGCTGAACGAAAAAACCACCGGCAGGGATTTCCTGCATTTTCCCGGTTACCCGGAAAAGCTCTCCCTGCAGCGGCGCAAGACCGGCCTTTCCGAGGCTGTGGTCACCGCCACCGGTAAGATCCACGGCATCCAGGTGGTGGCAGCCGTGCTGGACAGCCGGTTCTTTATGGGCAGCATGGGCACCGGCGTGGGCGAAAAAGTGACCCTGGCGGTGGAGTACGCCGCCGCCAAAAAGCTGCCCCTCATCATCTTCAGCGCCAGCGGCGGCGCCCGGATGCAGGAGGGCATTTACAGCCTGATGCAGATGGCCAAGACCAGCGCCGCCATCGCCAGTTTTTCCGCCAAGGGCGGGCTGTACATCAGCTACCTGACCCACCCCACCACCGGCGGCGTGACCGCCAGTTTTGCCAGCCTGGGCGACATTACCCTGGCCGAGCCCCACGCCCTCATCGGCTTTGCGGGCCCCCGGGTGATCGAGCAGACCATCGGCCAGAAGCTGCCGGCCGGGTTCCAGCGCAGCGAATACCTGGAAGAACACGGCTTTGTGGATAAGATCGTACCCCGCAGCGAGATGCGGGAGACCCTGGCGCAGATCCTTAAGCTGCACACGAACGGAGGGAAACGCCTGTGATCCGTGATATTTTAAAACAAATCGAGGAAGTGGACGCCGCCATCGGCGCCCAGCAGGAGCCCCTCACCGACGAGGACGCCGCCCTGCGCAGCGCCCTGCTGCTCAAGCGCAGCAACCTGCTCAACGAGTGCCGGGAGCTTTCGGCCGAGGACAAGGTGTTCCTGGCCCGGCATCCCCGCCGGCCCAAGATCGACGAGTACATCCATGCCCTGTTCACCGATTTCTTTGAGCAGAAGGGCGACCGCCAGTGCAAGGAAGACCCCAGCATCCTGGGGGGCATCGCCCTGTACAAGGGCCTGCCCGTGACCGTCATCGGCCACCGCAAGGGCAGCGACCTTGCCAGCAACATGACCTATAACTTCGGCATGCCCGGGCCCGAGGGTTACCGCAAGGCCCTGCGGCTGATGAGGCAGGCCGAAAAGTTCGGCCGGCCGGTCATCACCTTCATCGACACCCCCGGCGCCTACCCGGGCATGGAGGCCGAGGCCAGAGGCCAGGGCGAGGCCATTGCCCGCAACCTGGCCGAGATGAGCCAGCTCACCGTGCCGGTGATCGCGGTGGTCACCGGCGAGGGCAGCAGCGGCGGCGCCCTGGCCCTGGGCGTGGCCAACAAGGTGCTGATGCTGGAAAACGCCGTATATTCGGTGCTGAGCCCTGAGGGCTTTGCCAGTATTCTTTGGAAGGACGCTTCCCGCCATGGGGAGGCCTGTGAGATCATGAAGCTCACCGCCCAGGACCTGTTCGAGTTCCATGTGGCGGACGAGATCGTGCCCGAGCCCCTGGGCGGGGCCCAGCTGGATCACGGCGCCCTCTTTGCCTGCCTGGACGTGGCCCTTACCAAGAATCTGGCTTTCCTGAGAAAATTCAGCGGCAATACCCTGGCCGCCCAGCGATATAAAAAATACCGCCAGATCGGGCAGTAAGAGGAGTTCTATGAACGGATTGAAATTGTTGGCCACCGGCCGGTGCCTGCCGGCGGCGGCCGTTACCAATGAGGATATGCGCCGCTATGTGGATACCAGCGACGAGTGGATCACCACCCGCACCGGCATCCGCCAGCGGTACTTCTGCGCCGAAGGGGAAAACGCCCTGACCCTGGCCAGCGGCGCGGCCCGCCAGGCCCTTGCGGACAGCGGCATCCCCAAGGAAGAACTGGGCTGCGTGGTCTGCGCCACCGTTTCGGCCGACTACGCCACCCCCAGCCTTTCCTGCCTGGTGCAGGCCGAACTGGGCCTGCCCGAGGAGATCCCGGTGCTGGATTTGAACGCCGCCTGCTCCGGCTTTCTCTACGCAGTGGCCGTAGCCCGGGGCCTTCTGGCCCAGAACGGCAAAAAATACGCCCTGATCATCGGGTGCGAGGTGCTGAGCCGGCTGATGAACATGTCCGACCGGTCCACCTGCGTGCTCTTCGGGGACGGGGCCGGCGCCGCCGTCTTTGAGGCGGGGCCCGACTTCCCCTTCTATGCCCTGCAGGGCGCCCGGGGGGACAAGGCCATCCTGGCCAACGGCCCGGGCCCCCTGGCCCCCGATCTTTCCATGGACGGGCGGGCGGTCTTCCGCTTTGCGGTGGAGGCCCTGCCCCACTGCATCCAGGGCATTCAGGACCAGAGCGGCCTGAGCCTGGAGAAAATTGACTGGGTGGTATGCCACCAGGCCAACGAGCGGATTATCGACCACTGCGTCAAGAAGCTCAAGGCCCCTGCCGAAAAATTCTATAAGAACATGGCCCGCTACGGCAACACCAGCGCGGCCAGTATTCCCATCGCCCTGGACGAGATGAACCGGGACGGCAAGCTGAAGCCCGGGCAGAAGATCCTCTGCGTAGGGTTCGGGGGCGGCCTGACCTGGGCCGCTGCCCTCTTCACCATCTGAAAGGAGAGCGCGCACATATGAAACTGAACGAACTGCTGGGTACCGAATTCCCCATTATCCAGGGCGGCATGGCCAACATCGCCACCGGCGAATTTGCCGCTGCCTGCTCCAACGCGGGCGCGCTGGGCCTGATCGGCGCGGGCGGTATGAACACCGAGACCCTGCGCCAGCACATCCACACCGCCAAATCCCTCACCGACAAGCCCTTCGGCGTGAACATCATGCTCATGAACCCCTGTGCCGACGAGATGGCCCAGCTGGTGATTGAGGAAAAGATCCCGGTGGTGACCACCGGCGCCGGCAGCCCGGGCAAGTATGTGGCCGCCTGGAAGGCCGCCGGCATCAAGGTCATCCCGGTGGTGAGCGCCGCCGTGCTGGCCCGCCACCTGGAAAAGGTGGGTGTGGACGCGGTGATCGCCGAGGGCACCGAGAGCGGCGGCCATGTGGGCGAACTGACCACCATGGCCCTGGTGCCCCAGGTGTGCGACGCGGTGAAGATCCCGGTGATCGCCGCCGGCGGCATTGCCGACGGCCGTCAGCTGGCCGCCGCCTTTGCCCTGGGCGCCTGCGGCGTGCAGGTGGGCACCTGCCTGCTGGTAAGCCAGGAGTGCCCCATCCATGAGAACTACAAGGCCGCCGTGCTGAAAGCCAAGGACAACGACACCATCGTTACCGGCCGCAGCACCGGCGCCCCCGTCCGGGTACTGAAGAACAAGATGAGCCGGGAATATGTGCGGCTGGAAAAGACCGGCATCGACAAGATGGAGCTGGAAAAGCTCACCCTGGGCAGCCTGCGCCGGGCCGTCTTTGACGGCGACACCGCCACCGGCAGCCTGATGGCCGGCCAGGTGGCCGGCATGTGCCATGAGATCCGCCCGGTTCGGGCCATTCTGGAGGACCTGATGGCAGGCTGCAAGGCCTGCGTGGCAGGGCTGGAAGCCTGATGCGGATCGGGGAGCGGGAACTGGCCCTCCCCCTCATCCAGGGGGGCATGGGCGTGGGCGTTTCCATGGGCGGGCTGGCCGGCGCCGTGGCGGCCCAGGGGGCCATGGGCACCCTGAGCACCGCCGACGCGGGCTATGCCGAGCCGGATTTTGCCACCGACC
Source organism: Allofournierella massiliensis (assembly GCF_021531255.1). Lineage (GTDB taxonomy): Bacteria > Bacillota > Clostridia > Oscillospirales > Ruminococcaceae > JAFBIO01. The sequence goes on from NZ_JAFBIO010000001.1 coordinate 563,603, forward strand.
CCCAGGGCGCCAACCTGCGGACCCTGGAAAAGGAGATCCGCAAGGCCAAGGAGATCGCCCGGGGCGCCGGGGTGGTGGCGGTGAACGCCATGGTGGCCACCCGCCAGTATGCCGACGCGGTGAAAACCGCCGTGAAGGCCGGGGCCGACGCCATTGTAAGCGGGGCCGGCCTGCCCCTGGAACTGCCCGCCCTGGTGGAGGGCTCCCGGGTGGCCATTGCCCCCATCGTATCCAGCGCCCGGGCCGCCCGGCTCATCTGCCGCACCTGGGCCAAGCGGTACCAAAAAGCCCCCGACTTTGTGGTGCTGGAGGGCTGCCAGGCAGGCGGCCACCTGGGCTTTGACTACGAGGAGCTGGAGGCGGGGAGCTGCCCCACCCTGGAAGAGCTGGTGCCCCAGGTACTGGCCGAGCTGAAACCCTTTGAGGCAGAATTCGGCCGGCCCATCCCCCTCTTTGTGGGGGGCGGGGTAGCCACCGGCCGGGAGATGGCCCGGTACACCAAGATGGGGGCCGCCGGGGCCCAGATGGCCACCCGGTTCATTGCCACCCGGGAATGCGACGCCAGCCAGGGCTATAAAGACGCCCTCATCGCCGCCAGCCCCCAGGATATCCGGCTCATCCACAGCCCGGTGGGGCTGCCGGGCCGGGCCCTGAACAGCCCCCTGGTCCAGAAGATCCTGGAAGGAGGCCGGTTGGCCCCCCGCCACTGCAGCGGCTGCATCAAGAACTGCCGCCCCAGCGAGATCCCCTTCTGCATCACCCACGCCCTCATCCAGGCGGTGAAGGGCAACTGGGAGGAAGGGCTCTTCTTCTGCGGCGGCCGGGTAGAGATGCTGAAAGAGATGCTCACCGTACCTCAACTGGTGGACGAGATCATCACAGAATGGAGAAAATACGCATGAAGCTTGCTTTTTTGTACGCCGGCCAGGGCAGCCAGCACGCCGGCATGGGCAAGGACCTGTACGAGGCCTACCCGGCTTTCCGCCAGGCTTTTGAGAGCGCCCAGCTGGATTTTGACCTGAAGACCGTCTGCTTTGAGGACCCGGAGGGGCTCATCAACCAGACCCAGTACACCCAGCCCTGCATGGTGGCCTTTGCCGCCGGCCTCACCGCCGTGCTTTACGGCGAGGGGATCCGCCCCCAGTACGCCGCCGGCCTGAGCCTGGGCGAATACAGCGCCCTGCAGGCGGCGGGGGTGTTCAGCGCCAAAACCGCCATTGAGCTCACCGCCTTCCGGGGCAAGGCCATGGCCGGCGCGGTGCAGGGCCGCCCCTGCGGCATGACCGCCGTTTTGAACCTGGGCCGGGAGGAACTGGCCCGCTGCTGTGAGGAGGCCTCCGATCTGGGGGTGGTGCAGATCTGCAACTACAACTGCCCGGGCCAGCTGGTGATCAGCGGCGACGCCGAGGCGGTGGCCAAGGCCGGGGAGCTGGCCAAGGCGGCGGGGGCCAAGCGGTGCCTGCCCCTCAAGGTGAGCGGCCCCTTCCACACCAGCCTGATGAAGCCCGCCGGCGACGCCCTGCGGGAGAAATTTCGGGAAGTGGAGTTCGGGGAGATGGAGTTCCCCGTCCTCTTCAACTGCCTGGGCCGGGAAAAGGCCCCGGAGGATTCCATCCCCGCCCTGCTGGAAAAGCAGGTGCAGAGCAGCGTATACACGGAGGACACCATCCGCCGGCTGGCCGAGCTGGGGGTGGATACCATCGTGGAGATCGGCCCGGGCAAGGCCCTTTCCGGTTTTGTGAAAAAGACGGTGGGCAGCGCCATCACCTGCCTGCCGGTGGAGGATCTGGCCGGCCTGCAGGCGGCCCTGACCGTACTGAAAGGAGAAGCCCATGAGTAACGAGACCCTTACCCGCTGCGCCCTGGTGACCGGGGGCAGCCGGGGCATCGGCCGGGCCGTCTGCCTGGAACTGGCCAGGGCGGGCTTTGCCGTTGCAGTGAACTACGCCGGCAACCAGCAGGCCGCCCAGGAGACCGCCGAGTCCTGCCGGGCCCTGGGGGTGAAGGCGGAGATCTTCGCCGCCGACGTATCCCGCCCCGAGGAGTGCGCCCGCCTGTTTGAAGAGGCGCTGGCCGCCTTCGGCCGGGTGGATGTGCTGGTGAACAACGCCGGCGTCACCCGGGACAGCCTGATCCTGCGCCTGAGCGAAGAGGATTTTGACAAGGTGCTGGACACCAACCTGAAAGGCGCCTTCTTCTGCTGCAAGGCGGCCGCCCGCCCCATGATGAAGCAGCGCTTTGGGCGGATCATCAACCTGACCAGCGTGGTGGGGCTGCGGGGCAACCCGGGCCAGACCAACTACTCGGCCAGCAAGGCGGGCCTGATCGGGCTGACCAAGAGCCTGGCCAAGGAGCTGGCCAGCCGGGGCATCACCGCCAACGCCGTGGCCCCCGGCTTCATCGACACCGACATGACCCGGGCCATGCCCGAGGCGGCCAAGGCCGCCATGAACGGCACCATCCCCCTGGGCCGGCCCGGCCAGCCCGAGGAGGTTGCCCGGGCGGTGGCCTTCTTTGCCAGTGAAGAGAGCGGTTACATCACCGGCCAGGTGCTGTGTGTAGACGGCGGCATGGCCATGTGAGGAAAGGACGGATACTTATGGAAAAACGACGTGTAGTTGTCACCGGCCTGGGCGCCGTGACCCCCATCGGCAATACCGCCCCCGAGAGCTGGGCGGGCGCCAGGGAAGGCCGCTGCGGCATCGCCCCCATCACCCAGTTTGACACCGCCGGCTTCAAGGTGAAGCTGGCGGGCGAGGTGAAGGGCCTGGTGGTAGAAGACCACATCGACAAGCGGGAAGCCAAGAAGATGGCCCGCTTTACCCAGCTGGCCATGATCGCTTCGGACGAAGCCTTTGCCGACAGCGGCATCCAGATGGAAAACGAGGACCCGGAGCGCTGCGGCGTGCTGATCTCCAGCGGCATCGGGGGCCTGGGCACCATCGAGGCCGAGCATTCCCGGGGCCTGGAAAAGGGCTTTGAGCGGGTGAGCCCCTTCTTCATCCCCATGGCCATCTCCAACATGGCCGCCGGCCAGGTGGCCATCCGCCACGGCCTCAAGGGGATGTGCAGCTGCGTGGTGACCGCCTGCGCCGGCGGCAGCAACGCAGTGGGCGACGCCTTCCACTATATCCGGGACGGCTACGCCGAGGTGATGATCTGCGGCGGCACCGAGAGCTGCATCACCCCCCTGGGCATCGGCGGCTTTACCAGCATGAAGGCCCTGAGCCAGGCCGAGGATCCCGCCCGGGCCTCCATCCCCTTTGACGCCGAGCGGGGCGGCTTTGTGATGGGCGAGGGCAGCGGTATCCTGGTGCTGGAAGAGCTGGAGCACGCCAAAAAGCGGGGCGCCAGGATCTACGCCGAGCTGGTGGGCTACGCCGCTACCTGCGACGCCTACCACATCACTGCCCCGGCCCCCCAGGGCGCCGGCGGCGCAGCCTGCATGACCCAGGCTCTGAAGGACGCGGGCATTGCCCCCGACCAGGTGGACTACATCAACGCCCACGGCACCAGCACCCATATGAACGATTCCTGCGAGACCGCCGCCATCAAGACGGCTTTCGGCGAGCATGCCTACAAGCTCTGTGTTTCCAGCACCAAGAGCATGACCGGCCACCTGCTGGGCGGCGCCGGCGGGGTGGAGGCGGTGTTCACCGCCCTGGCCCTGCACGATGATTTCGTGCCCGCCACCATCAACTACCAGACCCCTGACCCGGAGTGCGACCTGGACTATGTGCCCAACCAGGGCCGCAGCCAGAAGCTGCGCTACGCGGCCAGCAACAGCCTGGGCTTTGGCGGGCATAACGCCTGCCTGATCCTGAAGAAATGGGAGGCTTGAGCCATGGCGATTTTGGAACATGAGGAAAAACGCACCCTGGATTCGGACCAGATCGCCCAGATCCTGCCCCACCGCTACCCCTTCGCCCTGGTGGATAAGATCACCGACTACGAGCCGGGCCAGTGGGCCAAGGGCATCAAGTGCGTGAGCGTGAACGAGCAGTTCTTCTGCGGGCATTTTCCCCAGAAGCATGTGATGCCGGGGGTGCTGATCCTGGAAGCCCTGGCCCAGGTGGGGGCGGTGGCCATCCTGAGCCTGCCCGAAAACCGGGGCAAGCTGGCCTTCTTTGGGGGCATCAAGAATGCCCGGTTCCGCCAGCAGGTGGTGCCCGGGGATGTATTGGAGCTGGAATGCTTGCTGACCCGCCGGATGGGCCCGGTAGGCATCGGCAGCGCCGTGGCCCGGGTGAACGGCAAGATCGCCGCCCAGGCCGAGCTCACCTTCGCCATCCAGTAACAGGCCCCGGCAGGGCAGCCGGAGAAAAAGGGCCCTCCCCCTCTTGCCCCGCGGCCAAAATCGGCTATAATACTCTATAGCGGGCCGCCGGGGCCCAAAACCACCCGCCGCCTCTGCGAAAGGAGCCTTTTTCATGCTGGATGAAGCTTTTGCCAAAGTGTACACCAAGTTCAAGCTGCATTTTTACAAGCAGGTATTCAACCGCTTTGCCCAGCGGGAGGCCACCCTCACCACCGTGGAATCCTTCTGTATGGAGGTGATCCTGGCCATGGGCTGCCCCACCATCGCCGAATTTTCCAACATGCTGCAGATCTCTACCCCCAACGCGGCCTACAAGATCAGCAGCCTGGTGCAGAAAGGCTATGTGGAAAAGGTCCAGTCCAAGACCGACCGGCGGGAATACCACCTGGTGGTGACCCAGAAATACCGGGATTACTACGCCGGCAGCTACCATTACCTGAAAACCATCATCGACCGGGCCAAGGAGCGCTTTTCCCCCGAGGACCTGGCCAAGCTGGAGGAGATGCTCACCATTGTGAGCGAAGAGCTGATGCCCGAGATCCGGATCAGCCAGAACCCCAGCGACCTGCCCGGGGTGGTGCCCCGGCTGATCTGAGCCCTTTTGAAAAAGCCAAAAGCCGCGCCCCTGCCGGGCGCGGCTTTTTCGTTTTCCATTTTATCGGAATAAAAGCGGCCGTTTTTCCCCGGCCCATCTCCATCCTGTTCACAAATGCCTGAACGAATCGTCCAGCATTTTCAGGCGGTCACAATATAACTGTCTATGTCTTCTAAAATCGAAATCCATTCTTCGGGCGGAAAACTCTCATAGCTGCCCATTTCCTCTCCGGTCTCAATGACATTATCATACAGGTCGATATATACCCCCTCCCATTCATAATACACACTTCCGCTTTCGAGGCTATATCGCTTAAGCGCACTCGCAAAAGCCTCCATTGAATCAAAGGGTGTTTTATCAAAATATATTTCACTTCCGATTTTTTCGTAGATGGATAAAGATTTCATATCATCGTTATATTCGAAATATTCGGCTATGCCTCTTTCATAAAACCTGCCGAAGGAATCGATTGCTTTGTCAAAAAAGCACTCATCAAATTCAAACTTTTTCATGAGTTTTTCCAGGCATTTCTTTTCCTCTTCGGACGGACCGGAGATAAGGGCAGGAAACCAGCCGCCACGAGGAGAACAACTGACATCGTCTGAAATCTCCCATAAGTTATCGTTGGTAATCACAAAATAAATCCCGCTGGCTTCGAAAACGCAGCCATCGTATTTTTTGTTGTTCGAGATCCCCCGAAGCAATTCAGCGATTCTTTCTTCGCACTCCATTGTCTTGCCACCCTTCCGGAAAAACTTACGCCCACAATGCCCAGAGCCCTTGGGAATTCACACATTTATCAGGATACTGCCAGATCAGACTTCACGCTTCGCCCGATGGCGCAGGTTGGCACAGCTGAGCCCGTATGCAGACATATTAATCTATCTACCACTTTTTTTCAATATGCTGTATACTATTTCATTATGGTGCAATATTAGGAGAGTTTTTTCTATGCATACTGTCAAGACCTGGGTGCGGCAGAACCCCCACTGCCTGGCCTTTTGCTATTTTATCTTTTATCTCATCGCCTTTTTCACCCTGGAGGCCCTGGTGGAGCCCCGGTACATCCTGCGCAGCCCGCTGGATGATCTCATCCCCTTCAACGAGTGGTTCCTCATCCCCTACTGCGCCTGGTTTTTGCAGATGCCGGGCAGCCTTGCCTATTTTATGTTCCGGGACCGGGATACCTTCCTGCGGGAGTGCTTCCTCATGTTCACCGGCATGACCATCTGCCTGACCCTGTACTGGTTTTTCCCCAACGGGCTGGACCTGCGGGTGGCTTTTGACCCCCACAGGAACCTGCTCTGCGAGCTGGTGGCCCTTCTGCAGGGCTTTGACACCCCCACCAATGTCTGCCCCTCCATCCATGTGGCCAGCGCCCTGGCGGTGGATATCACGGTGCAGAAATGTCCCCTTTTCCGCCGCCGGCCCCTGGTGCGGCTGGGCAGCTTTGTGCTGATGGTGCTGATCGTGCTTTCCACCATGTTCTTAAAGCAGCACTCGGTGATCGATGTGTTCTGGGGCATCCTGCTCACCCTGGCCCTGAGCCTTGTCACCTACCACCTGCCCTGGGAAAAGGCCCTGCAGAAAACGCCCCTGCGCTTTTTGTGGGGGCAGAGCGCCGGCCCCAAAAGCGCCGCCCGCTGAAAACCGATAAAAAAGAAAAGCGCCCCAGGCGGAAAACCTTTCCGCCCGGGGCGCTTTTTTGCCGAATTTTCGATTTTTGGGGGCCGGTGCCCAGTTCAGGCCCGTTTTTCCAGCCGCCGGTCGTACCACAGGCAGGCGGCCAGGTTGAAGAAGGAGGCGATGGGCACCGCCAGGCTGATGGTGAACAGGCTGGCCCCGGGCAGCAGGCTGAACAGCCAGGAAAGGGGCACACGCACCAGGAAGGCCGCGGCCAGGCCCTGGAGCATCACAAAGGTGGTGTGCTCCCGCCCGTTGAAATAGCCCAGCATGCAGAACACCGCCGGGGAGATGAGGTATTCCGCCGCGCTGCCCCGGAAATAGCTGGCCGCGGCGGCGATCACCGCCGGGTCATCCTCAAAGATGGAGGCCAGCAGCCCGCCCCAGAAGAAGGTGAGCAGGAAGATGCCGGCGCCCACCCCCACCGAGATCCGGCGGGCCAGGATGAGGGCCTGGCGGGCACGGCCGGGCTGGGCGGCCCCCATGTTCTGGGCCACAAAGGCCGAAAGGGCCGACATAAAGGCCATGGGCACGATGGAAAGAAAGACAAAGAGCTTTTCGGTGATGCCGATGCCCGCCGAGGCGGCCACCCCCAGCTGGTTGACGATGCTGGTGATCATGAGGAAGGAGAGGTTCACCAGGAAATCCTGCAGGGCGATGGGGGTGCCCAGGGCGGCGATCCGCCCCGCCGGCCGCCAGCCCCGGAAGCTGGCCCGGGAAAGGGTGAAGGGCAGCGGGTGGCGGCGGAGATACAGGGCCGAAAAAGCCACGCTGCCCGCCTGGGCCGCCACGGTGGCCAGGGCCGCGCCGGCGGCATCCAGCCCCAGGCCCGCCACAAAAACCAGGTCCAGCACCACATTGATGGCGCAGGCGATGACCACAAACAGAAGGGGGCTGCGGGAATTGCCAAGGCCCCGGAACACCCCGCTGATGCCGTTATAGGCGGTGACAAAAATCATGCCGCAGCCGCAGATCCGCAGATAGGTCACCGCCTGGGCCCGGGAAGCCTCGGGCACATTCATCCAGTCCGCTGCCGCCGGGGCCAGGGCCACCGTGAGGGCGGTGAGGCCCAGGGCCAGCAGGGTGAACAGCCGCAGCTGCCCCGCCACCACCCGGGCGGCCTCGGCCTTATCCTGGGCGCCCACGGCCTTGCCCACCAGCACCGTGACGCCCATGGTCAAGCCGGTGACCAGGCCGGTGACGGCCTGCATCATCTGGCTGCCGGTGGCCACCGCAGCGGTGCTGGCCGTGGGGGCAAAGCGGCCCACCACCGCCAGGTCTACCGCGCCGTACAGGGCCTGCAGAAGAAGGGAGAGCATGAGCGGAAGGGCAAAACGGGCCAGCGGCGGCAGGATCGGCCCCTGCAAAAAGGAATTGAGCTGCTTTTGTTGTGCATCCATCTTTGTGTATTCTCCTTTCCCGTACCGGGCACAAAAAAACGCCAACAAGCATACACTTGTTGGCGATAATGTATCAAACGAAGCATCCCCCGGACGCAGGGCCTATTATACCAGACCGGGCAGGCCCCGTCAAGGGGGGCTTGCCCGGCCCGGCGGGAATCTTTATTTCTCGGCCAGGTTGCCGGTGTAGAGCTGGTAATACCGGCCCTTTTCGGCGATCAGGTCGTCGTGGGTGCCCCGCTCGATGATCCGGCCGTTTTCCAGCACCATGATGCAGTCGCTGTTGCGCACGGTGGAGAGCCGGTGGGCGATGACAAAGGTGGTGCGGCCCTTCATCAGCTGGTCCATGCCCTCCTGCACGATCCGCTCGGTGCGGGTATCGATGCTGCTGGTGGCCTCGTCCAGGATCAGTACCGGCGGGTCGGCAATGGCCGCCCGGGCAATGGTGAGCAGCTGGCGCTGGCCCTGGCTCAGGTTGCCGCCGTCGCCGGTGAGCAGGGTATTGTACCCATCGGGCAGCCGGCGGATAAAGCCGTCAGCGTTCACCCGCCGGGCCGCCGCATACACCTCTTCATCGGTGGCGTCCAGCTTGCCGTAGCGGATGTTTTCCATCACCGTGCCGGTGAACAGGTGGGCGTCCTGCAGCACCATGCCCAGGCTGCGGCGCAGGTCCGACTTGCGGATTTTGTTGATGTTGATGCCGTCGTAGCGGATCTTGCCGTCCTGGATATCATAGAACCGGTTGATCAGGTTGGTGATGGTGGTTTTGCCCGCGCCGGTGGAACCCACAAAGGCGATCTTCTGGCCGGGCTTGGCGTACATGTGGATATCGTGGAGCACGATCTTATCCGGGTTGTAGCCGAAATCCACCCCGTCAAAGACCACATCCCCCTTCTGGGGCTCATAGGTGGTCTCGCCGGTGGCCTTGTGGTAGTGCTTCCAGGCCCAGTGGCCGGTGCGCTTTTCGCTCTCGTGGGGCTTGCCTTCCTGGTCGTAGGTCACGTTCACCAGTTCCACATAGCCCTCGTCCGCCTCGGGCTTCTCGTCCAGCAGGCGGAAGACCCGGTCGGCGCCGGCCAGGGCCATGATGATGCTGTTCATCTGCTGGCTCACCTGGTTCACCGGCATCATAAAGCTCTTGTTGAAGCTGAGGAAGCTGGCAAGGCCGCCCAGGGTGAAGCCGCCCACCCCGCCCAGGGCCAGGATGCCGCCCACCATGGCGCAGAGCACATAGCTGATATTGCCCAGCTGGGCGTTGGCGGGCATCATCACGTTGGCAAAGGTGTTGGCGCTGCTGGCGCTCTCAAACAGCTTGTCGTTCAGCTCATCGAAGCGGCGGATGCTCTCCTCCTCGTGGCAGAACACCTTGACCACCTTCTGGCCGTTCATCATCTCCTCGATATAGCCGTTCACGGCGCCCAGGTCCTTCTGCTGGGCGGCAAAATACTTGCCGGACTGGCCCGCCAGCTTTTTGGAGACAAAGAGCATCAGCCCCACCATGGCCAGGGAGAGCAGGGTCAGGGGCACGTTCAAAAACAGCATGCTGGCCACCACGCTGATCACCGTGATGGTGCTGGAAAAGAGCTGGGGCATGCTCTGGCTGATCATCTGGCGCAGGGTATCCACGTCGTTGGTGTAGATGGACATGATGTCCCCGTGGGCGTGGGTATCAAAGTACCGGATGGGCAGGCTTTCCATATGGGTGAACAGGTCGTCCCGCAGCCGTTTGAGGGTGCCCTGGCTCACGTTCACCATCATCCGGTTATAGATAAAGGTGGACAATGCGCCGATCAGGTAAAAGCAGGCCACCCGCCCGATGGCCGCCGCCAGGGGGCCGAAATCCGGGTTGGGGGTGCCCATCATGGGCAGGATATAGTCATCGATCAGGGTCTTCATGAACAGGGTGCCCTGCACGTTGGCCAGGGTGCTGATGATGATAAAGAAGCCCACCGCCAGCAAGGGCAGCCAGTTGTAATGCATCACATAGCGGAACAGCCGCTTTAAGATCAGGCCCGGGTTTTCCACCTTGGGCCGGGGGCCCCGCATTCCTCTGCGGCCGGGGCCGATGGGTCTTGTATTTTCCGCCATCCTCAATCCTCCCCTTTCTGGTCAAAATCGCCGCCGCCCTGGGTCTGGCTCATATACACTTCCCGGTAGATCTCGTTATTGGCCAGCAGCTCCTCATGGGTGCCCCAACCGTTCACCTTGCCGTCATCCAGCACCAGGATATGGTCGGCATCCTGCACGCTGGAAATCCGCTGGGCAATGATGATCTTGGTGGTGCCGGGGATCTTCTGGGCGAAAGCCTGGCGGATCCTGGAATCGGTGGCGGTATCCACCGCGCTGGTGGAATCGTCCAGCAGCAGGATCTTGGGCTTTTTCAGAAGGGCCCGGGCAATGCAGAGCCGCTGCTTCTGCCCGCCGGAAACGTTGGAGCCGCCCTGTTCGATGTGGGTATCGTAGCCGTCCGGCATGGCCTGGATGAAATCGTCGGCCTGGGCCAGCCGGCAGGCTTCCCGGATCTCCTCATCGGTGGCCGCCGGGTTGCCCCAGCGCATGTTTTTCTTGATGCTGCCGCTGAACAGTTCGTTCTTCTGCAGCACCATGGCCACACTGTTGCGCAGGGCCTCCAGGTCGTAACGGCGCACATCCTCGCCGCCCACCTTCACGCAGCCCTCGGTCACATCGTACAGACGGGGGATGAGCTGCACCAGGCTGGATTTGGAGCTGCCGGTGCCGCCCACAATGCCCACCGTCTCGCCCGGGCGGATATGCAGGTCAATGCCGGTGAGGACCTCTTCCCCGCCCTTTTTGTAGGCAAAGCCCACATGTTCGAAATCGATGCCGCCGTCCTTCACCTGGGTGAGGGGGTCTTCCCCGTCGGCCAGGTCGCTGCGCTCGTTGAGCACCTCCACGATCCGGCGGGCGCTGGCCCGGCTCATGGTGATCATGACAAAGACCATGGAGAGCATCATCAGGCTCATCAGGATGTTCATGCAGTAGTTCAGCAGGCTCATCAGGTTGCCGGTGGTCAAATCGCCCACCACGATCATCTGGGCGCCGAACCAGGAGATGAACAGGATGCAGCCGTACACCGTCAGCTGCATCAGGGGCATGTTGAGGGTGAGGATCTTTTCCGCCTTCATGAACAGGTCCCGCAGCCGGCCGCTGGCCCTTTTGAACTTCTCGTTCTCATAGTCTTCCCGCACATAGGCCTTCACCACCCGGATGGCCAGCACGTTTTCCTGCACGCTGGCGTTCAGGTCATCGTATTTGCGGAAGGTCTCCTGGAAATAGCCGAAGGTGCGGCTCATGATGAAGACCAGGCAGATGCCCAGCACCACCACCGCCACCAGGTAGATGCTGGCCAGCCGGGGGCTGATGCTGAAGGCCATGCACATGGCCACAATCAGGCTCACCGGGGCACGGGTGCACATGCGCAGGATCATCTGGTAGGCGTTCTGCAGGTTGGTCACGTCGGTGGTAAGCCGGGTGACCAGGCCCGCGGTGGAGTATTTGTCAATATTGGAAAAACTGAAGGTCTGGATGTTCCGGTACATGGCCCGGCGCAGGTTGCGGGCAAAGCCGGTGGCGGCCCGGGCGCCGAAGCGCCCCCCCATCACACCGAAAAGCAGCCCCAGCGCCGCCGCCAGGATCATCCAGGCGCCCACCACATAGATATGGTGGATATCTCCCTTTTCCACCCCGTCGTCAATGATGGAGGCCATCATCAGGGGTATGATCATCTCCATGATCACCTCGCCGATCATGCACAGCGGGGTGAGGATGGAATCCCGCGCAAATTCTCCGATCTGCGCTTTCAGCGTTTTCAGCATAAGTCTCCTCCCTCTTCTTTGGTTTCGCACGGGGCGCCTGGGCCCGGCCCCAGGGCGCCTGCGTTTTCCATCAGCCGGTCCATCATACTGCCCAGCAGGGCCTGCTCCTGGGGTGAAAAGCCCCGCACCAGGGCCTCGTTGGCTGCCCGGAACCGCTCCCCGATATCCGCCTTGGCCCGGTAGGCCTGCGGGGTGAGCAGGATGCGCCGGCTGCGCTTATCCCTGGGGTCCGTCTCGGTATGCACAAAGCCCTTCTGTTCCATCCGGTCGATCACGCCCAGCACCGTCACATGGCTCTGGCGCAGCCACCGGCTCATGGCCCGTATGTTCACCTGCCTGCCATCCTGCTCGCAGTGGTACAGATAAAACAGCACCTGCGCCTGCGAGGCGGTAAGCTGCCACTGGCGGAACATCTCGTTCATCTGCTGGTCCAGTCGGCCGCTCAGGCACTTGATCTTTGCCCCGAGAGGCAATTCCCGTTCCACGCGCTTCCCCTCCCTTTCTCCAAAATTGGTAGCATGCTATATGTTTGCACGCTAGGTAATTATAAAGAGTAGCTTTGGCTTCGTCAACAATTTTTTTGTGGATTTTTTGTGTACAACAGAGAAATCCGCTCCCTCCCCTTTCCCCTTGTGCTATACTGTTACCTATATAAGGCCGGGGGCTTGCCCCGGCATGGCGGGAGGTTTTTGTATGGATATACCCGAGAGACTGGCGGCCCTGCGCGCCCGGATGGCAAAGGCGGGGGTAACTTTATATCTGGTGCCCACCTCGGATTTTCACGGCTCCGAGTATGTGGGGGAATATTTCAAGTGCCGGGAGTACCTTTCCGGCTTTACCGGCAGCGCCGGCACCCTGCTGGTGGGGGAAACCCAGGCCTGGCTCTGGACGGACGGGCGCTATTTCCTCCAGGCCCAGCGCCAGCTGGCGGGCAGCGGCATCACCCTCATGCGGATGGGGGAGGAAGGGGTGCCCACCCTGCCCCAGAAGCTGGCCGAACTGTGCGGCCCGGGGGCCGTGCTGGGCTTTGACGGGCGCACCCTCAACGCCCGGTTTGTGAACAGCCTGCGCCGCAAGCTGCCGGGCCTGGCTCTGCGGTCGGGGCTGGATCTGGCCGGGGAGGTCTGGCCCGGGCGGCCCGCCCTCTCCCAACAGCCGGTGTGGGAGCTGCCCGCCGAAACGGCCGGCCGCACCCGGGCCCAAAAGCTGGCCGATATCCGGGCCGGGATGCGGGCGGAAGGGGCCGGGCTGCTCCTGCTCACCTGCCTGGACGAGATTGCCTGGCTCTTCAACCTGCGGGGGGATGACGTGGCCTGCTGCCCGGTCTTTCTGGCCTATGCCCTGGTGGAAGAGGATCGGGCCCGGCTCTTTGCCGCCCGGGAGGCCTTTTCGCCAGAGCTGACCGCCAGCCTTAAGGCGGACGGGGTGGAGCTTTGCCCCTATGGGGATATTTTTGCCGCCCTGCGGGCCCTGCCGGGTGGCAGCGCCCTCTGGCTGGACAGCGCCACCGCCAACTATTCCCTCTTCTGCAGCCTGCCCGCCGGCACCCATGTGACCGACAAGCCCAGCCCGGCGGTGCTGGCCAAGAGCGTCAAGAACGACGCCGAAATTCAGGGGGAGAAAACGGCCCACCTGTATGACGGCATCGCCCTCACCAAATTCATTTACCGGCTCAAGACCGGCGGGGCCGAAGGGCTCACCGAGCTGTCGGCGGCGGATATTCTGGAAGGATTGCGCCGCCAGCAGCCCGGCTACCTGGGCCCCAGCTTCGAGACCATCTCGGCCTACGGGCCCCACGGGGCGGTGGTGCACTACGCCCCCACCCCCGAAACCGACCTGCCCCTGCAGGCCCGGGGCTTTTTGCTGGTGGACAGCGGCGGCCAGTACCGCACCGGCACCACCGACGTGACCCGCACCATCGCCCTGGGCCCCCTTACCGGCCAGGAGCGGCAGCTATACACCGCCGTGCTGCGGGGCCACCTGGCCCTGGCGGCGGCCCGGTTCCGGCAGGGCTGCACCGGCCGGAACCTGGACTACCTGGCCCGTGCCCCCCTGTGGGAGAAGGGGCTGGATTACAACCACGGCACCGGCCACGGGGTGGGCTTTCTGCTCAACGTGCACGAGGGGCCCAACAGCATCCGCTGGCGGCCGGCCCAGAACCCCGCCGACGACGCGGTGCTGCTGCCCGGCATGATCACCTCGGATGAACCGGGCATCTACCTGGACGGCCGGTTCGGGGTGCGGCTGGAAAACCTGCTGCTCTGCGCCCAGGCCCAGCGCACCGAATACGGGGTCTTTCTGGGCTTTGAGCCCCTCACCCTGGCCCCCTTCGACCGGCAGGCCATCCTGCCCGGGGAGATGACCCGGGAGGAGCTGGAGCTCCTGAACCGCTATCACCAGAGGGTGTACGAGGCCCTGGCCCCCCACCTGAGCCCGGAAGAGGCCCGGTGGCTCCAGGCCGAGACCCTGCCCCTGTAAGGGTATGCCCCCGGAGCGGTGCCCTTGCCCGCCCCGGCCGCCCCACGCAAAAAAGCCTCCCCGCCGCGGCGGGGAGGCTTTTCATTTGGCTGTGGAAGGGGTACGGGACTCAGACCTGCATGTTCAGGCCCTGTTCGCCGCCTTCCACCTTGTCGAAGGCGTAGTCGTTGCCGGGCAGGATGGCGTTGAGCAGGATGCCCAGCAGGGAGGCGATGGCCAGGCCGGTGAGGCTGATGCTGTAGCTGCCCACCGGGATGGTGATGCCGCCGTAGGCGTTGAAGCCCAGGGCCGACACCAGGATGACCGCCGCAATGATCAGGTTGCGGCTGTTGGTGAAGTCCACCTGGTTCTCCACCACGTTCCGCACACCGATGGCCGAGATCATGCCGTACAGGATGAAGGAGATGCCGCCGATGATGCCGGAGGGGATGGTGTTGATGAGGGCCTCAAACTTGGGGCAGAAGCTGAACAGCAGGGCGAAGCAGGCAGCGATGCGCACCACACGGGGGTCGTACACCTTGGAAAGGGCCAGCACGCCGGTATTCTCGCCGTAGGTGGTGTTGGCGGGGCCGCCCAGCAGGCCGGCCAGGGCGGTGGCCAGGCCGTCGCCCATGATGGTACGGTTCAGGCCGGGGTCCCGGATGAAGTTCTTGCCGGTGGTGGCGCTGATGGAGGCGATGTCGCCGATATGCTCCATCACGGTGGCGATGGCGATGGGCATGATGGTGAAGAGGGCGGAAACGAACTCGGGGCTGCCGTCAAAGCGGAACAGGCCCATCTCGCTGGTATGCAGGGGCAGGCCGAACCAGGCAGCCTGGCCGATGGCGTCAAAGTTCACCGCGCCGATGGCCAGAGCCACCAGGTAGGAGACGATGACGCCGATGAGGATGGGCAGGATCTTGACCATTCCCTTGCCCCAGATGTTGCAGACGATGACCACGGCCAGAGCCACAATGGCCAGCAGCCAGTTGCTGGAAGCGTTGGAGACTGCCGAAGAGGAAAGGATCAGGCCGATGGAGATGATGATGGGGCCGGTGACCACCGGGGGGAAGAACCGCATGATCCGCCCTATCCCGAAGGCCGAGATGAGCAGGCTGATCACCACATACACCAGGCCCGCGCAGGCCACGGCGGCGCAGGCGTAGGGCAGCATCTCGGTGTTGGGCAGGGTCTGGTTGCCGGAAGCGTCCGGCAGCATGGGGGCCACGATACCGAAGCCGCCCAGGAAGGCGAAGGAAGAACCCAGGAAGGCGGGAACCTTGCCCTTGGTGATGAGATGGAACAGCAGGGTGCCCAGGCCCGCGCACAGCAGGGTGGTGGACACGCTCAGCCCGGTGAGCAGCGGCACCAGCACGGTGGCGCCGAACATGGCGAAGGTGTGCTGCACACCCAAAATCAGCATCTTGGGCGCGCCCAGCTGACGGGCGTCAAAGATGCCCTCCGCTCCGACTTGTTTATTCATAGAAAACCTCCTCGCAGGGGCCCAGCCCTGCCTTTCGTATTCCTTGCCCCGCAAAAAAGGCAGCGCCCCCCAACGGCGTTGCCTTTAAAAGGAACATTTTCCTTATCATAGCAGAGCCGCGCCCCTTGCGCAAGGTTTTTGGGGGATTTTTCCCGGTTTTTCCGCTTTTTTTCCGGCCCGGGGCCGCCCCGCTGCCCCCCCGCAGGCGAAAAGTTGTTGCAATCCGGCCTGGGGTATATTATAATAGTGCTGTACGGACAGAGCCGAACTGCGCTGTTCGGCATACGGATGTGGGCCCTGTGCGACAAGGCCCCATGAACCATGTCAGGCGGGGAACCGAGCAGCATTAAGTGGTTTGCCCTGTGCGCCGCAGACAACCTGCATCCGTATGCCGAGCAGCGCAGAGGTTTGTCTGTTTTTTTATGCTTTGAGAAAGGGGAGATCGGCCTTTGTACCGCGCGCTTTACCGCAAATACCGGCCCCGCCGCTTTGAGGACGTGGTGGGCCAGACCGCCATTGTCACCGCCCTGTGCAACCAGGTGCGCACCGGCCATATTGGCCACGCCTACCTGTTCACCGGCACCCGGGGCACCGGCAAGACCACCTGCGCCAAAATTTTTGCCAAGGCCATCAACTGTCCCCACCCTGCCGAAAACGGCGACCCCTGCGGCCAGTGCGAGATTTGCCGGGGCATCGACGAGGGCAGCGTGCTGGATGTGACCGAGATGGACGCCGCCTCCAACAATGGCGTGGACAATATCCGGGACCTGCGGGACGAGACCGTCTACACCCCCAGCCTCTGCCGTTATAAGGTATATATTATAGACGAGGTGCACATGCTCTCCCAGGGCGCCTTCAATGCCCTGCTCAAAATCATGGAAGAGCCTCCCGCCCATGTGGTCTTTATCCTGGCCACCACCGAGATCCACAAGGTGCCGGCCACCATTCTTTCCCGCTGCCAGCGGTACGATTTCCGCCGCATCGCCCCCGAGGACATCGCCTCCCGGGTGGAATGGGTGGCCGGGCAGGAAGGCATCCAGATCACCCAGCCGGCCGCCGCCCTCATTGCCCGCCTGGCCGACGGCGCCCTGCGGGACGCCCTCTCCATCCTGGATACCTGCGCCGGCGTGGGCGGCGAGGTGGATGAGGCCCGGGTGCAGCAGATGGCCGGCGTCACCGACCGGGGCTACCTCTTCGGGATCAGCCAGCTGGTGGCCCGGCAGGACGCCGCCGGCGTGCTGGGCGAGGTGGCCCGGCTGCGCCAGAGCTCGGTGGATATGAAGCGGCTGTGCGAAGAGCTGATTGCCCATTACCGCAACCTGATGCTGGCCGCCCTGCCCGGGGGCGAGGGCCTTCTTTCCGGGGTCAGCCCCCAGGAGGAAGAGCGCTACCGCCAGGAAAAGGAAGTCAGCCAGGAGGACGCCATCCGGGCCATCCGGGTACTGGGCGACTGCCTGGAAAAGATGGGCCGGGGCACAGATCCCCGGGTAGAGCTGGAACTGGCCCTCTTCGGCCTCTGCGGCCCCGAGGCAGCCCCCGCCCCTGCCGCGGCTCCCGCAGCGCCCGGCCCGGCCCCCGAACCCTTCCGCCGCAGCGCCCCGGCCCAGAGCCCGGCGCAGCCCCAGGAAGGCTGGGCTCCGGCCATGCCCTCCCCTGCCCCCTCCGGCCAGGAG
>NZ_JAFBIO010000020.1 GCF_021531255.1 Allofournierella massiliensis
CGGGGGCGCTCACCACGATGGGGGCAGCGGGGGCAGCGGCGGCAGTGGCGTTAGCACGGGTCAGGGGGGTGAAATCATCGATGCGGGCAACCTCGGCCTCATAACGTTTGCCGTTCAGGGTAATTACGTATTTCATGGGGATCGATCCTTTCTTTTCTCAATAAATTTGGTGTTTTTTCTGTGCTTTGCTGTCTGCAAAGCTACCGCTTTTCCGTACAGTTAGGCCTCAAAGCTCCTTGATGCTGGTGATCTGGAACTTATCCAGAGGCAGGCCGGTCTCTTCACTGACCGCCGCAATGATCGCGGCATAGCTCTCCTCGTCGAAAGCCGGGGCAGCGGGCGCTGCGGCGGGAGCCGGAGCCTTCTTGCTACCGCCCTCCGCCAGGGAGAAAATGCGGGAAAAGAGCATGATGGCCAGGCTGAGCACGATCAGGCAGGTAAACACAGTGGCAACGCCCAGCATCGAGATGATCAACGATTCGCCAAGAGTCATGGTTTCTGCTGTAAACACGGGATCCAACACCTCCTTTTGATGGATGGGGCAACGCCCCGCAATGGTCAGCTGACTTTTCAAACGGAACTTTTGCCTGCAGGCCTGCCGCAAAAAAGCGGCCCGGGCCTTTGCCGGCGCAGAACCGCGATTCCTATAGCGCTCCAGGAAATTCCATATCGTGGAATGCATTCCATTTATTGAGCCAAGCTGTTAAGATTATAGCAAGATTCCACCGGTTCGTCAACCGCTGCGGCACGGCCGGCATTCTCCTGCTTTGGGGGATCAAAAATCTTCCTGCTGCGCAAAAAATGCGCAGGAAAGCTTCCCAATCCTAGTTTCATTATACTATTTTTTCCCGGCTTTTTACAGCCGGTGCCGCCATTTGCTCTTTCCCGTGCCCGTAAAACTTTTTTCACAAATTTGGTCGATTTGCACAGATTTTTCCATTTCTTTCCGAATAGCGGCAACTCATTCCGAATGATGGAATCAGTCTTTCCAGACCCATCGGTCCGGCCGGATCGGTTCCGCCTCCGGCAGGGCGCGCCTGGGGCAGTCCAGGCGCTTGAGGCCCTCCAGCAGCAAAAGAAGGCCCAGGCCGGTGAAGGCTGCCATGGTACCCGCCCCCGAGGGCAGGAGCACCTGAGCCAGGGCCGCAAAAATCGAGGAGCCGTTTACCACCGCATGCAGCAGCATACAATAGCTGAGCCTGCGGTAGCGGCCAAAGAGGGCCCCCAGCACCAGGCCGCAGAGGAAGGCGTAGATCCCCTGCACCCAGTTCATATGCAAAAAGGCAAAGCCCAGCGCCTGGAGCAGATTGGCCGCCCAGAACCGGCGCAGGGCGCGGCTGGCAAAATACAGCATCAGCCCGCGGCAGAAAATCTCTTCCACCACAGGCGCCAGAACCACGGTTGCCAGGATCGCCTGCCCGTTCAGCTGCCCCACGCCGGATTGCTGCATCATCTCGTTGTAGCTTTCCACCCGGGCGGGCCAGAGAAGGCTTTGGAGCCAGACCAGGCCAACCGCTATCAGCTGGAGGCCCAGGCCGGCGGGGATGACTCCCCACAGGGCCCCTTTCCGGGCCTTTTCCAGGGGCTTTGCTTTCCGGCCTATCGCCAGGTACCACCACAAAAAACCCGCGCCCAGACAAACCAGCTGACTGAGCAGCAGAATCTCCCCCAGATATTCCTGATAGAACAGAGCGGCCCGGGCTGCTGCCTGAGGATCCAGGAAGAAATCCAGCAGGCCTCCTCCCTCCCAAAGGCAATAGCCGATCATGACCCCATACAGGACCAGGACCTGCAGGCCCAGGAACAAAAAAGCCGCCAGGGCAAAAGGAATCAGCCATCTGGCGCTTTTCAGCGCAGTACGCAGCATGTTTTCTCCTTTCTCCCCTGGTGCCAAAAGCCCTGCTCCGTGAGCAGCCAGTCAAAGCTCAGATCCCAATCCTCCTTGGGCAATTCCGGGCTGAGCATCTTTTCCCGGCACAGCAGGATGGAAGGGACATGGCCGCCGGCCAGATACCGGTCGTAATAGCCGCCCCCCTGCCCCAGCCGCAGTCCCTGCCGGGTAGCGGAAAGGCAGGGCACCAGGGCCAGATCCAGGCTGGACGCCTCCACAGGCGGACAGCGCTCCGGCCTTGGCTCCAGGATCCCGTACCGGCCGGGCACCAGGTCTTCCAGGTCCCGCAAAAGCCGGGCTTCCATCCGGCCCGGCTCCAGGCAAAGGGGCACACAGAGGCTGCTGCCCTGTTCCAGAATCCGCCGGAGCAGGGGCAGGGTGTCGATCTCCCCTGCCTTGCCCACAAAACAAAAAATCTGCCGCGCCCCCGCAAAAGCCGGGGCCTCAAACAAAGACCGGGCAATGGCCCTATCAGCACTGCGGCAATATTCCTCCGGCAGTTCCCGGCACCGCTGCCGCAGCTCCCTTCTCAGGTCCGCTTTTTGCCGGGCGGCGCAGGCCACCGACCCGCTCATTGGCATTGCCGCGCCGCGGCCCGGGCCACATGTTCGGCCAGTACCGAGGTGGTCACGGCCCCCACCCCGCCGGGCACCGGCGTGATCGCCTCCACCACCGGTTCCATGGCGGCAAAGTCGGTATCACCCCGCAGCTTTCCATCCTCGCCCATGTGGATCCCCACGTCCAGCACGATCTGTCCGGGGGCGGCGCACTCGGCCCCCACTGCCCCCATCTTTCCGACGGCCACCACCAGGATCTCCGCCTGATGGCAGACCTGGGGAAGATTTTGGGTTTTGGCATGGCAGAGAGTCACGGTGACATTTTTATGGAGCAGCAGCATGGCCGCCGGCCGCCCCACCACCAGGCTGCGGCCCACCACGACAGCCCGCCGGCCCGCCGGGTCGATATGGTAATGTTCCAGAATTCGGATGCAGGCCTCCGCCGTGCAGGGGGCAAATCCCCGCCCGGTGCCGGCAAAGACACCCGCCAGCGACCCGTCGGTGATGCCGTCCACGTCCTTGGCCGGGTCCAGGGCGGCCCGCACGGCCTCGTCCCGGATATGGGCGGGGAAGGGCCGCAGCATCAGCACCCCGTGGATGGTCTCATCCCGGTTGAGGGACTCCACCAGTTCCAGGAGCTGCTTTTCCCCGGTATCCTGGGGCAGGGCATACACCCGGGGCTCGATGCCCACCTTCTGGCAGCGCTTGAGCGCACCCCGCTCATAGCTCAGATCATCCGCCCGCTCGCCGATCCGCAGGATGGCCAGGCAGGGTTTGATTCCCTTTTCATGCAATTCCCCGCACTGGCGGGCGGTGGCCTCATCCAGAGCCTGGGCCACCCGCTTTCCTTCCAGAAGCATTTCTTATCCTCCTATCTTTTCCGCCACACGGGCGTAGATGCGGTCCGCTTTTTCGATTCCTTCCCGCAGAAGGCATCCGGCCTCCCGGTTCAGCTTCTCCGCCTTTTCCCTATCGGCCAGGGAAGACGCATTGATCTGCAAGTTCAGGATGGCCCCCTGTAGAGCGCCCCGGCAAAGGGCCGCGCCCACCCCCACATCACTGAGCGCCAGGGCCGAACCCTTTTCGGCCAATTCTGCCAACAGATCCAGGGCCCGGCTGGCTGCCCGCATCATTTCCAGGGGAGGCAGACTCGCCTCATAAAGGGCCTTCTCCATCACTTCGGCCTTGCGGGCCTGCTCTTCCGGCGTGTTTTTGGGCATCCGGTAGGCCTGAGCCAGGGGCGTAAAGGCCCGGACATCCTCCTGCGCCAGTTCCAGAAGCCGGGTGCTCAGGGCTTTGGTTTCGGCGCTGAGCCGCTCCATATCCTCCTGCACATCGGCGTACTTTTTCTTGCCCATGGTCAGGCTGGCCACCATCCCCCCCAGGGCGGCGCCCAGTGCCCCCACCAAAGCGGAGGCTCCCCCGCCCCCGGGCGTGGGGTCGCTGCTGGCCAGGCGGCTGCAAAATTCCCGGCAGGTTAGATTTTCAAGTGCTTCCATGGCTATCCTTCTCCTTTCCCCGTTTCCATTGTTTGGGCAGAAAAATTTTCTTACCTTATTATTATATATAATACACAATTCCGCCGCCTAGGCAAAGGGGCCCGGCGCAAAAAGAAAGGCCGGCGCATGGCGCCAGCCCTCTCTTTGTTTTTATGTATTGCCGCTCTGCTTGCCCCGGGGAGGCATACGCAGATAATTTTCGATCATATGCCCGCTGCAGATCCGCCGCACACATTCCAGATACCGGCTGGACTCCGGCTCCAGCCCCTGCCGGATGCTGCGGACCAAAAGCCCCTGCAGGGCACTGGCAAAAAAGCCGGCAGTAAAAGCGATCTCATCCGGCCGCATCCGCAGGTTCATTTCCTCGTTCATCTGCCCGATCCTCTGGGTCAAGCGCTTTTCCAGCACATCGAAGATGTAATCCTGCAGGCTGTTCTGCCCGCTGTAATCCAGCGCATTCTTATAAAAGCTGAAATTCTGCCGGATATAGCTGTCCAGCTGGCCCAGGAAATCTCCCCAGTTATCCGCCGGGGCGGAAGAATCCAGCAATTGGGCGCTTTCGGTTTCAAAGATCCAATTGACCAGATCGTATTTGTCCTTAAAATGATAATAGAAGGTGTTTCGTCCGACACCTGCCTGCTGGGTGATATCCCCCACCGAAATTTTTTCCAGCGGGCTGGTTTTCATCAGCTCTTTCAGCGCCTGGGCCAGCATCTGCCGGGTCTTTTCCGCTGCCCCCATTTTTCCCCCTCCTTTTTATCCACAATATAGGAAGTATAACACATTCCCGTTTTATTTTGAAGGAAGTCCGAACCGAATTTATACGATTTTAACAACGATACCCTCTTGACATTCTCCCCTTCTGCCTCCATTCTAAAAAAGTACCCCATTTTCAGGAAAGGATGTTTGCTTTTTGAAACGCTCTTCCAAGCTCAACCTGCTTTTTACCCTGGCTGTCCTGGCTGCCGCCCTGCTGCTCTTCTGGTTTTCCCGCCGGGGAGCGAACCCTGGGGTGATCGCCCGGCTGCAATATGATGACGGCGCCAAAACCTTGGATATTTCCCTGCAGGAAGACGCCCGGTACGACCTGGAATCCGGCGATTACACCATCCATCTGGAAGTAAAGGACGGCGCCATTGCCTTTGTGGACAGCCCCTGCCCGGACCATCTCTGCGAAAACTACGGCTGGCTCAGCCGGGAGGGCGACTGGGCGGCATGTTTGCCTGCCCGGGCTTCCCTGACCATTGTGTCCGGCTAAAATTTCTCTGTCTTATTTCCTTTTGCCAAAAGCGGCGGCAGGCCCTATCGGGCCTGACCGCCGCTTTCTTATTCTTCCTTGTTCTGCTTTTTGCCTGCCTCTTCGGCCGGGTTTTCTCCCCGCTGCTTTGCGCTGCGCACCTGGATGGTGCCATCCCGGATTTTGGACACAAAAAGCCGGGCCAGGGTGGGGTCAAACTGCTTGCCCGCATTCAGTTCCAGGTCCTGCAGGGCGCTTTCCACCGTGCGGGAATCCTGATAGCAGCGTTTGCCGGTCATGGCATCAAAGCAATCCGCCACACAGAGGATGCGGGCATTGAGAGGGATATCCTCGCCGCCGATCCGCCGGGGATACCCCTTGCCGTCCCACCGCTCGTGGTGGCTCAGCACCGCCGGGATCACATAGTCCAGACTGGGCAGATGGCGGATGATGGCCACCGCGTTTTCCGGATGCTTCTTGATGATGTCATATTCCTCACTGGTCAGCCGGCCGGGCTTGTTGAGGATCTTCTCCGGTATGCTGATCTTGCCGATGTCATGGAGCAGGGCGGCTTCCCGCACGATCTCCACAGTCTCGGCATTCAGCCCGTAGGCAATTGCCAACTGGGTGGCGTAGTAAGCCACATTCCCCGAATGGGTAAAGGTGTAGTGGTCCTTGGCGTCAATGGTAGCTGTCAGAGCGTAGATGGTATCCGCATAGCCGGAATAGACGTTCTCATGATCCACCGGCGAGGGGGCAGCCAGGGGCTCACCGGACTGGGAGGGCCCGGCCGAGTATACCATGACCCCGTTCTTGCCGGAACGCTTGACCTGGTACACTGTCATATCCACATTGTCCAGCAGCTGTTTGACGGTGCTGGCCCCATAGGGGATGCTGCAGATGCCGATGCTGCAGGTGATCACCTTCAGGCTGCCTGCTTCCATATCCGGCTCTTCCAGCCGGTTCAGGTTGTAGATCTGCCGCCGGAGGTTCTCGGCCAGCCGGCATGCCGCGCTGGATTCCTGCCTGGGCAGCAGGATGGCAAACTCCTTGCCGCTGTACCGGGCCACAATGCTGTTTTCGCCGGAATTCAGGGCCAGAATATTGGCCACCCGCTTAAGGGCCAGGTCCCCTTCATGGTTGCCGTAAAGCTGGTTGTACAGCTTGAAGTCATCCAGGCTGATGATGACCAGGGTCAGCAGCCCGGCAGGGTCCTTCTCGTACAGGTGGTTCAGCTCTTCCAGGAAATACTTCCGATTGAGCAGACCGGTGAGATCGTCGGTGCGGGCATCATGGCAGGCCTTTTCATACAGCCGGCTGTTCTTGATGGCAATGGTGGCCACCGTATTCACCGAGGAGATGAAATCCACATCCTCGCTGTGAAGGCCCCGGCTGTGGTCCCGGCAGGTCACCACCACCGCGCCGATCAACTCGCCCGCATCCAGCATGGGGAAGATATAGTCGGCCCGCAGAGCTTCCAGCTGGGCTTTTTCTTTCTCCCACATGGATTTGTATTCCACCGAATGCCGGAAATCCGATACCCGGACGCCCGCCTGATGCATCTTACACCAGGTGACCAGGGGGTTCTGGCTGGCAAAAATTTCCTGCCCGGCGCTCAGCACGCTGGAGCTGGCCACGATCCGGTAACTGCCGGCGGTGTCCTCCACCGCCACGCTGATGCCTGTGATGCCGGATACGGTGCCCCGCAGCAATTTGCACAGCTGCTGGCAGATGCTCTCCACATGGAGGCTCCGGGTCACCTCGGTGTTGAAGGCCTTGAGCCGGGCGCTGCGGTCCCGCTCCTCACCCAGGAACAGCTTTTCGCTGAGAGTTTTCACCAAGAGATAGAGCAGCCAGGCCAGGATCACCGCGCTCACCGCCACGATGGTGGCGCTGTACTGGGCGATCCAACCCCCAAAGCCCATCAGTACGACCTGATACTCCCGGGCCAGCTCGGTGCTGAGCAGCGCCAGGATAGCCGCCGTGACCAGGCAGTAGGTGCGGCGGGAAAAAGCCAGGGTCAGGGTAAACAGCCGCCGGCGGTAGAGGGCATAGAACAGGCAGCAGGCATAGAATACACCGGCGCCGATATCCAGGGGAATCCCCTCAAAGGGAGGCAGCAGAATCAGCACCTGGCTGGCAAACATCACCACGCAGCCCACCAGAAGGGGTACGAACTGCTGATGGGTGACCACGTTGGAGGAATAGCACCGGGCGGTACGGGTCAGGGCCACCGCGGCCACCACCCCCATCAGGGCATACATGGGCAGGGTGCCGGCCGAGGGGGTATACAGGAATACGGTCTGCCCGCCGGACTCCACCGGTGTGGGCGGCGCCAGGAAGAAACTGGTAAAGGCGTTGACCACCAGAAGGAGGATCGCCAGCACCTCCAGCAGCTTTTCAAACCGGCTCATTTTGGTGCCGGAAAAAGCGCACAAAAAGCGAATGAGGGTAAAACAGCTCATCCAGATGCCCACCAGGGACACATGGTACCAGAAGGCGGGAGAGGGCCAGGCCTGCAGCCGCATCAGCAGGGAACCGCCCGTCCAGAGGATCAGCACGAACAGGATCCGCAAAAAGGCGCTGAGCACCCGGTTCTTTTTGGCGGCGGCGAAAATCGAAAAGAGCAGCACATAGCACATGAGCGCGCAGGATGACACAAAAGAATAGCTGCCCATTTCGTTTTCACCTCCTTTTTTCTTTCCCGGCTCCTGCCTCAGGAGCCTGCTTTATATGGCCGGGTACTCCCCTTCCCCGGCCCAATCCTCAGCCTGCAGCCGAACCAAGGCGGCCAGCTGCTCTCTGGGCGGGCTGATGCGCACAATGGGCTGGCCATACCGTTTTTGATAGGTGGCAAAGGTACCGCTTCGCAGGATGGTGATCTGCAGCGGCTCCAGCCCCAGAATCTTTTTCAGGTTGTCGTAGTCGTTATCCAGATAATTGAAATAGATCTCCATATGCCGGCGGAGCACATCCACCGTCACCGCCCGGTTCACCAAACTGCCCGGCTCGATCTCCACATACAGGTGCAGATAGGGGTGGCCGGTGGCGGTGTCAAACTCTTTGGCAGCGCTCCATTCCTGGATGGGCAGTGCCGAAAGCTGGATCACATCCTCCACCGAGTGCTGGGTAATGCGGGTAAAACCGGCAATGTCAATGATATCCGGCACCCGGTCCACAAAGCAGAAACGGGGCAGGCGGGAATGATCGTCCGGGTTGCCGATGCCGGTACAGCGATACACATCGCCGGTGCGGTAGCGGGCAAAGGCCCCGCCCTTGAAGCTGGTCACTACCAGCTCATACACGCTGCCGGGCTGCACCTCGTTCATCAGCAGGGTGGGCGCATCCTTCTGGCAGCTGCGGATATATTGTTCCGGCAGGAACTCGTAAAACGCCGTATCCGGGAAGAAATACAGATCCTTCCGGTTCCAGGTCTCGCAGCCCACCATGCCGGCCTCGGTGCCGGCAAACAGCTCCAGCGGGCGCACTCCCCACATTTTTTCCAGATCATCCTTATAGCAGGCATTGTCCGTTCCGGCGCAGATGAATCCTTTGGTCTGGAACAGATCTTTGGGCAGGATTTCCCTTCCCTCCCGCTTGGCAGTCATCTTGGCTTTTGCCAGGCGGAGCAGGGCCGGAAGAGGCAGACTGAATTTCCCCTTTTTCTTTCCGCTGCCGCCCCCTGCCACTGCGGAGAGATTCAGGCTCAGGTAATAAGCAATGCTGCCCATGCTGAGGAAATAATCCATGCCCCGGTTCAGGGCCTGTTTAAAGCCCAGTTTGCTCCGCTCGGAAAAAGACATGGTGGCGATGGTACTGCGGGGTGGCATGGTCTCAAAGCCATATTCCTCATCCAGGATCAGCCCGATCAGGCCGGTGAGAAAAGGCATGGGGGCCAGGCCGGACAGGATCTTGTCTCCCACCGAAAAATCCCCCCAGCCCTGGGCACTGGCCAGCAGCATGGTGGCCACACCGTTCCGGCTGAAGGTATCCACCATTCCCTGAGTGTAGGGTGCGGTCTTCACCGGCCGCTTGCCGCCCTCCCAGGTGGTCTCGATCCAGGTAACGGGGGGCAAAGGCAGGAACTCGGGGCGGCGCTGCAGCAGGATATCCGCGTAGTCTTCGTATGTAGTCAGGGGCACTGCCTGACGGAGGGACGCATAGTCGACCGGCCGCTTGCTGCCCAGAAAATGCCTGCCCAGCGGGCAGTCGGACCAAAGGGCCAGCTGCTCTTCCAGAAGGCGGTTCTGCAGCTTCATATAACCTTCGCTGTCCAGCTCCAAAAAGCCGCAGTATTCCTGCCAGACTTTTTCCGGGTCTTCCTGGCAAAGTCTCTCGGTGAGCTTCACGCCTCACTCCTCCTTCCGTCCGGCATACTGCCGCAGGCAGTTTTTCAGGCTGCCCGGCGTGGGCAGCAAAAAAGGGACACGGCGGCGATATTCCCCGTAATCACAGAAGGTCCGGGGAAAGGTCCACAGGTCCTGCAGGACCACATAGCCCAGATTCAGCAGGCAGAGCAGCAAAAAGCAGCCCCAGGAGGCCGGCCCCAGCGCCCCGCCCAGGCAAAAATACAACCCGGCAAACCATAAAAGGCCGGGATGCCGGCAGAGCGCGTACATTTTCTGATCCCACACCCGGCGCTGGGCGGCAGGGTCACTATAGGTTCCTTTGGGCAGAGAAAAGAAAAGGGCTTGGGCCAGCAGAAAAACAAAAACAAAAGCTGCCGCCCACCAGCCCAACGACTGCGGCCGCAGCGGCAGGCATAAAAGCGCCGTCCGCAGGGTGGAAAGCAGAACCAGCAGGCAGCCCGCCGAAAAGCCCCAGCGCAAAAAAGCGCTGGCCGGCCGCCGGACGGTACACCAATCATACAGGCCAAAGAGGGCAAATGCCCCCACCCCGCACAGAAGGGCCGGCATATCCATCTTTTCCCTTCCCTTTCCTCGAAAAAGCGCAGAATACAACAGGTACATTATAGCACAGTTGTTGTATAGGCGAAAGGGAGTTGCCAATTTTTTGCAGCAGATTCTTCCTTCCGTTTTCCCCTCTCTTTTCTTTCAAAAAACCGTCAGGTCTGTTATAATATTCTTGTATTTTTCCTTTTTTGTCACCTAAAAAGAGGGGCGATCCGGTAGGCCCGGCCTGCCTTTTGTTTTATGTAAAGGAGACTTGTGTTATGGATACCGATCTGAAAATTTCCGTTATGGGTCTGGGCGGCGTGGGCGGCTTGCTGAGCGGGGCGCTGATCCGCCATTACGGCAATTCAGTGAGCCTGATCGCCCGGGGAAAACGTGCGGAACATCTGCGCAGCCAGGGCCTCACCATCCATTCCGAGGTCTATGGCGAGTTTACGGCAAAACCCGGCCTGGTGACGGATGATCCCGCCCAGCTGCCGGTTCAGGATATCGTTCTTGTCTGTGTGAAAAACGGCGGGCTGGAGCAGGCCGCCGCACAGCTCAAGCCCATTGTCGGCCCCCGCACCCTGGTACTGCCGGTTATGAACGGGGTGAGCGCCAGCCGGAATCTGCGTGCCTGGCTGGGCCAGGGCCATGTTCTGGACAGCGTGATCTACACGGTTTCCAGCGCCGGGCCGGATTACAGCATCACCCAGAAAGGGCCCTTCACCACCATCCACATGGGCGCCAGCCTGCCCGAAGACCGGGAAGGCGCCCGGGCCTGCTGCGCAGCCCTGAAGGAAGCCGGCATCGACTGCCGCCTGGCCGAGGACGTACAGGTGGCCATCTGGAACAAATATGTGCTGAACTGCGCTTACAATGTGGTCACCGCCCGCTGGGGGATCAATATCGGGCAGATCAAGGCCGACCCCAAGCTGACCCAGGAATACCGCCAGCTGATGGAAGAAGCCTGGCAGGTAGGCCGGGCTGCCGGTGTGGCCCTGCCCGCCGATCTGCTGGAAAAACATATGGATCGACTGGCCCACACCACCGACGATTCCACCAGTTCTCTGAGCCGGGATTTCGACGAAGGCCGCACCGGAGAGATGGATATCTTCTGCGGCGAGGTGATCCGGATGGCCCGGCAGCTGGGCATCGAGGTTCCCGTCACCCAAGCTTACCAGCAGGGTCTGCAGGAACGGGCAGCCGCCTTCGGCCGGTAATCGCTTCTCCTTCCTCCTGTGTTTTGATTGTTCGGGAAAAGTTCCCGATATGAAAAAAGAAAAAGGTAAAATCCTGAAAAGGAGGCAAACAGTATGTCGTCATTTTCTCCCTCACCTTACACCTACGGGGCTTTGGGCAAGGTAGCCATTGTGGGCAGCGCGCCCGCCATCTCGGATTTTCACAAATGGCTCCACCCAGAAATTGCCATTGCCAGTGCCCCCATGCCCTTGGGGCGGCTGGACGCAGCCGGGCTCACTGCCATGGGGGAACGGCTGGCCCAGGTATTTGATTTCATCCACACCTATGACCATTCCGATCTGGCCTTCTTCTCCTGTACTTCGGGCAGCCTGATCGGCGGTGAGGGGTATGACGAAAAGCTCTGCCAGCTCTGCGCCGAAGCCGCTCACACCGAAACCGCCTACACCACCTCCACTGCGGTCCGCCAGGCTTTTGAGACGCTTCAGGTTCAGAAAATGTCCATCATCACCCCCTACCCGGATGATGTGAATGTGGCGGAACGGGATTTCTTTGCCGGCAAGGGCTTTACGGTATACAACATCAACGGCATCCCCACGGCGGACCCCAACAACCGCAAGCTGATCTATAAGATCCCGCCCCAGGATATCTATGACTTTGCCATTGCCCACACCCATCCCGACGCCGATGTCTGCTTTTTGAGCTGCACCGGCATGCGGGTGCTGGACCTGATCCAGCCCCTGGAAGAGGCTTTGGGCATCCCGGTCGTCACCAGCAACCAGACAGCTCTGTGGCTGATGGGCCGGTATTTCGGTCACCACAGCGACGCGGCCCGGCAGCGCCTGGGCCGGCTGTTCCAGCTGTAAAATCCACTTGTACAAAAAAGAGGGAGAAGCCCCGGGGGCTTCTCCCTCTTTTATTTTTTGCCCGCAAACACAAAAGGCCCCGGGGCAAACACCCCAAGACCTTTTGTGTGTTGAGAAAAAAGAGAAAACCTTACAACAGAAAGAACTTATTGGCGTTCATTCTTCCTGTCTTTGCCTCTTTGCCGCCGCCCGGCGTGATTGGCGCCACGCCGGGCGGGAAATGCAAAAGAAGCTATTCCATCCTCGGGAAACGGTACGGCCCGCCCCGAAAAGGGAAAACAGATTAGATGGTGGCCAGAATCTTCTTGGCCAGCTCCAGACGATCCTCGGGAACGTTCAGAGGTACGCAGCAGCCGGGGCCCAGGATCAGGCGGCCGTCGGGCACCTGATTGATGGCGTCGGTCAGCTGAGCCTTAACTTCCTCGTCGGTGCCGTTGAACAGAGTGGTGTACTCCTCCACGCCGCCGATCAGGATCTTGTCCGGGCAGAGCTTGCGGCCGGTGGCCAGGTCGAAGTCCTCGGCCAGACGGTCATGCCAGTTGATGGCCTGCACGGGGTACTTGGAGAGCAGCTCGAACATGGGGGCCTCACCATGCATATGCATGATGTTGAACCACATGCCCTTGCAGGCTTCCAGAACCGCACGGTCGGTGGGCTCGCCCCACTTCTTGTACTCCTCCAGGCTCATCTTGTCGTAGGTGCCCAGCTGAGTGGCCAGGAAGATACCGGCAGCGCCGGCCTCGGCCAAAGCCTTGACGTAGCGGATGGTGGTCTCGGTGATCACTTCCAGGCCAGCCTTGAACTCTTCCTCATGGCTGCGGGCGTGGATCAGCACGTTGTCGCCGCCCATCTTCATGGCGGTGGTCAGGGGGTTGAACACGGTGACCACAACGGGCACCTGACCCTTGTAATGATCAGCCAGGATGCGGGTGCACTCCACGTTCTCGCCCAGGGTGCCCTTGCTGGGATCCAGCACGGTCAGCTTCTTCCAGTCGGAAGCCTTCTTGATGAGCAGCTGGTTCAGGGTGCCCACCTTGCTGGTGGTGTTGGGCCACTCGCAGTCGCGCACGGGCCAGGTGATCTGGGCGCCCCAGTCCTGGATGGAGTTATAGCCGTGGTAGGTGATCTTCACGAAATCCCAGTCGAAACGATCCTGGAACTGAATGCACTTTTTGACCAGGTCGGTGGTGGGTTTCTCGTCATAGGGAGGGAAGTGTTTCCACAGGTTGATGGCGGTGCTGTCCAGCTTCTTGCCAGCCAGCAGGGCTTCGATGCGTTCAATATGAGTCATCTTAATCTCCTCCAATTTTCAAATCTCTTGTTGGTATCACACACGATCCACCGAGCAGATTCCGCCGCCTCCCCCGGCAGCTGCCCGGCGCTTGGCTTCGCCGGGCAGCCCCACCGTGATAAAAGGGGAGGAAATAGAACTCCTGTTCTGAGCAGGAAAGGTTCTGGCAGAAATTAGCGGGCATACTGCTCGCAGGCCATGCGAGCTGCATAGAAGTGGGACTCCACGGAGTCGGGATGAGCCACGCAGCCGGGTCCGATCATGAGGCCCTTCTTGCCGGCAGCCAGAATGCCCTCGCCCACATGAGCGGTGACCTGATCGGCAGTGTACTCGGGATTGCCGAAGACGGCGCTCTCGTTGATGCCGCCCAGGAAGCACTTGTCGGACAGCTTGCGGGCGTCAGCCATGGTGGGAGCCACCCAGCGGTCATGCCAGTTGATGACTTCGCCGGGGTACTTGGCCATGATATCCCAGTAGGTCTTTTCGCCATGGATGTGCAGCACGTTGAAGTAGGTCTTGCCTTCGTAGGCCTGGGCCACACGGATATCGTAGGGCTCAGCGAACTCAGCATGCACTTCGCGGCTCACAGCGCCCTCGCGGCAGGTCTGGCTGGCGTAGAAGAAGCCGTCCACACCGGCCTCGATGTTGGCGTTGATGAAGTTGATCTGGGTCTGGGTAATGGCTTCCAGGCCCTTCTTCACAGACTCGGGGCAGGTCTTGATGGCCTTGTTCAGGTTCTCCATGCCCACCAGCTTGGCAGCCACGGTCAGGGGGTTGAAGATGGTCTGCAGAATGGGCAGCTCCTGCATCTGGGGGTCACGCTCCTGCTTGAGCAGGCGGCGGGTCTCCACAGCGATCTGCAGGGTCTTGCCGTAGGTGCCGTAGATGGCGGGGAAAACAGGCAGGTTCTCCCACTCCTCCGCAGTCAGGTCACGGAAGAAACGCTCCTTCACGGGCTGGGTGGGGGTGCAGAAGAAATCGCAGCTCAGGCCGTAATCGGTAGCCACATAGTTGCCGTAGGGGCACATTTTGATGAAGTCAAAATCGTACTTCTTGGCGACCCGGATCATTTCCTCAGCCAGGGAGATGGGGTCCTGGTCCTTGTGAGGCATATGGTACCAGATGGACAGGGGTACACGGTCCACATCCTGCTTGTTGATAGCAGCGATCACACGCTCCTTGTGGGTCATCTGATTCATGCTATTTTCTCTCCTTTCAAAATCACAAAACTGTGCGTTCTATAGATCCGGCCCGGGCACGGCGCCCTGCCGACTATGATCTGATTATACTCTCTTTTGGCAAGTCTGACAATTTCCGGCCCCTGTGCAGGGGCCGGAACAGGCAGCTTCACAATCAGGTGCGGTTCAGCATCAGCTGCAGGATCACATTGTCGGTGTTGTCCATGCCCTTCACAGACACGGTGGCAATGTTCTGCATGGTCAGCTCGGCCTTGCTGCTCAGGATGCCGTTGTCGCTGGGGATCTCCACATGGTTCAGGGCCAGCTCGCTGGCGTCGATGGCAGCGGCAGCAGCGCAGGCAACCTTCAGGCTGCAGCCCATCTTGGCGCCGTCGCACAGCATACCGGTGATGCCGGCGCTCATGTTGTTGATGGCAGCCTTAACCTGAGCATTGGTGCCGCCCTGCATGTAGGTCAGGCCAGCAGCGGCGCCCATGCCGGCGGCCACGCCGCAGCCGCACACGGGAGACAGAGGTCCAAGGTAGACCTTGATGTAGTTGGTGACCAGATGGCTCAGAGCCACGGCCCGGCGGATCTTGTCGTTATCGATGCCCTTGCCCTGGCCGATGATGTTGATGGGAACAATGGCGGTCATGCCGTGGTTGCCGCTGCCGGCGCTGCTCATCACGGGCAGGGGGCTGCCGGCCATCCGGTTCTCGCTGCCGCCGGCGGTGTAGGCCTTGGCCTTGCCTTCCAGGCTGGAATCCTTCTTCAGCAGGGTGTTGCAGATGCTCAGGCCCCGGTCGATGGCGTCGGTGGCGATCTTCATGTTCATGTCGATGCCGTCCTGCATGAAGGCGATGTCCTCACTGGGGACCTCGTTGGCAAAGGCGATCATGTCGTCGATGCTGTACTTCTTGATCTCGAACTTGATGCCGGTGGTGGAGGTCTCGGCGTCGTCGCAGTTCACGGGGGCGGAGCCTTCCTTCACAACCTTGCCGTTGACAGCCTCGTAAGTAATGTTGGTGTGGGCGCCCTCGATGACCACACGGCTCTCGCCGCCCTGGCCCTTGGCATCCACGGAAATGTACAGGCCGGGGGCATCCTCCTTCAGGCGCAGGTCGATGCAGCCGCTGGCGGCCACGGCGCGGGCGGCGTCGATGGCCTCGGGGGTCACGTCCTTCAGAACTTCCAGCTTGTACTCGGATTTGCCGATCTCCAGAGCCAGAGCGCAGGCGAACACGATGCCGCGCTCGGGGGTGCCGGGAATGCCCACGCCCAGGCCGTTCTTCAGCACGTTTTTGTCCACATACACCACCATGGAATCTACCTTGGTGCCCAGCAGTTCTTTGGCACGGGCAACGGCGTAGGCCACGGCGCCGGGCTCGGTGCAGCCCAGGGCGGGTACGACTTGATCCTTCAGAATGGCGATCAGGGTCTCGTTTCTGTTCATAATTGAATCTCTCCTCTATCTATCTTTCTATGTCTTCGGATTCGCTGAAGCTGCGGGGAGCAGAATCTGCTCCCGCTCTCATAAAAACTATATAGCAACGCCCGTGCCAAAATCTATAATTCGCCGGGATTATTGTTTTATTTTACATTTTCTTCACTTTTTATTCAACTTTTTAGGACAAATTGTCTCATTTCTTCCCAATTCAAGGGCCTTTTTTCCTTTTTTCTTCTCTCTCTTTTTTTCGGGCGCCATTTTGTGTTCTCAATTTTAATAAAATTTCTCAAAAAAGCATCCAAAAAGCAAGAGGCCTGTGTTATAATAGGTATCGGCGGCGGCCCTCCTTTTCCGCACTTCGTTTTTCCGGGCTGCCCTTCTTACCGACAAAATCCCCTGTTTTTTCGCTGTTTCAGAGAGTTTTCGCTCTTTTTTGAGGCCGCTTCGGGGAAAATCCGTCGATGAAAATCCATTTTTTCCTTTGGGAAGGTCCCCTCTTTTTTTGCCTCCCTCCGGGGGGCGTCCCCGCCCGGCGAGCCCTGGTTTTCCATATTACAGGCCGTTTGGGAGCCTGCCGGGCAATTTCAGGCTCTTCTCAAATCTAAGAAAGCACAAAATTGCGGTCTGCCGCAGAAAGCGAGAATCTATGAGCGTATTGGATCTGGTGGTCCCGGAACTGGAATATCTCTCCAACACCCTGGCTTCGGTGCTGGATCTGGAGATCACCATTGTGGACAGCAGCCTTAAGCGGCTGGTGGGCACCGGCCGGCTGAGCGCCGGGGTGGGAAAACCCGCCCCCAGGGGTTCGGCCTTCAGCCAGTGTATGGAGACCGGCCGCCATCTTTTTGTGGAGGAACCCCGCCGCTCCCCCGTCTGCAAAAACTGCAGCCATCGGGATCAGTGCACCGAAGAGGTGGAGTTCTGCATCCCGGTGCGGTACAACAGCAAGATCGTGGGTGTACTGGGCATGTGCGCCTTTACCGAGGCAGCCAAGGCCGAGATCATCCGCAACCGGGACAACATGCTGGCCTTTGAACATCAGCTGAGCCGGCTGATCACCACCATGTTGCGGGAACGGGAATTCGAGTCCATTCTGGAATACCATTCCAGCGAGCTGATGACCCTGGTGAACAGCCTGGATGAGGGTGTGCTGATCCTGAGCAAAAACATGGAGGTGCTCACCGCCAACCGGCATATGTTCCGGATCCTGAACATGAACGAGCGCCCCCTGAACGGCTCCAGCCATCTGCGTCTGCAGGACATCCTGCCGGAAAAGCTGTTCGCCCAGCTTCAGCAGAAGGGCCAGGCGGGTCAGCTGGGCCCGGTGACCCTGAACGGGCAGGAATATCTGATCAGCATCAACCCCATTGAGGTGAAGAGCGGCCGCACCGGCCTGATCCTCCTGTTTTCCGACTTTGCCAAGATGCGCCAGTCGGTGATGAAGGCGGACAAGAAAAAGAGCATCGTCACCTTTGATGACATTCTGGGTGAGTGCGAGTCCATCCAGCGGGCCCGCCGCCAGGCCCAGCAGATTGCCGGGTATGATGTGTCCGTCCTGCTCACCGGCGAGACCGGTACCGGCAAGGAGATCTTCAGCCAGGCCATCCATAGCGGTTCCACCCGCAAGGGCTCCATCTTCCTGCCAGTGAACTGCGGGGCCATCCCGGAAAACCTGATTGAGAGCGAGATGTTCGGCTATGAAAAGGGAGCTTTCACCGGGGCCTCCAAAACCGGACGGCCCGGCAAGTTTGAGGTCTGCAAGGACGGCACCCTGTTCCTGGACGAGATCGGCGACCTGCCCCTGACCATGCAGGTAAAGCTGCTGCGGGCGCTGGAAAACAAGGAAATCGTGCGGGTGGGCGGCCATACCCCCATCCATGTGAATCCCCGCATCATTGCCGCCACCAGCCGGGATCTGGAAAAGATGCTGAAGGATCACACCTTCCGGGAGGACCTGTTCTACCGACTGAACGTGGTCTCCATCCAGATTCCGCCGCTGCGGGAGCGGGGCTATGATATCATCATCCTGGCCCGGCATTTCCTCCACCGCTTTGCCGAGACCTACAGCAAGGAGATCCGGGGCTTTACCAGCGAGTGTGAGAACCTGCTGCTGCGCTACCCCTTCCCGGGCAACATCCGGGAGCTGCGCAATCTGGTGGAGTATGCGGTGATCTTTGAGAAGGGCGATTTGGTAGGGGAAGAGATCATCCGCTCCAAGCTGCAGCCCAGCGCCGAGCTGCCCCGCCAGAACCTGGCCCAGCTGACCCGCCAGTACGAGCGGCAGGTGATCCTGCAGCAGGTGCGGGAGATGGGCGATACCGCCGAGGGCAAGCGGGCGGCCGCCAAACAGCTGGGCATCAGTGTGGCCACCCTCTACCGCAAGTTGAGCGAAGAGGACTGAGCCCTCATTCCTATATAATAAGATATAATAAGAACGCCATGAAAAAGGGCGGCAGGTGAAAACCTGCCGCCCTTTTTCGGGGTAGAGTTTGAGAGTATGTCTATGAGAGAATGTCTTGTAGAAGGGACGCTGCCTCAGCGGGCCGCGTCGGTTTTGGCCATATGCAGGACCAGGTCAATGACCTTGTTGGAATAGCCCCACTCGTTGTCATACCAGGCAATGAGCTTTACAAAGTCGCCCCCCAGCATGATACCGGCCTTTTCGTCAAAGATGCAGGTGTGGAAGTTGCCCCGCAGGTCGCTGGAAACCAGCTCATCGCTGTTGTACTCGATGATTCCCTTCATGGGGCCCTCGCTGGCCTCCCGCACCGCCTGGCAGATCTCCTGATAGGTGGCCTGGGTATTCAGTTCCGCGGTGAGGTCCACCACTGAAATATCGTTGGTGGGCACCCGGAAACTCATGCCGGTCATATAGCCCTTCAGTTCCGGGATCACCAGGCCCACCGCCTTGGCCGCGCCGGTGGTGGAAGGAATGATGTTGTTGAAGACCGAACGGCCGGTGCGCCAGTCCCGCCCGGCGTTGGAGTCCACCGGCTTCTGCTTGGAAGTGGAGGCGTGGATGGTGGACATGAGCGCCCGCCGGATGCCGAACTGCTGATGGATGACTTTGGTAAGAGGAGCCAGGCAGTTGGTGGTGCAGCTGGCATTGGAAACCACATCCATGGTGGCCGGGTCGTATTTTTCCTGGTTGACGCCCATCACAAAGGTGGGGAAATCCTCCCCCTTGCCGGGGGCCGTGAGTACCACCTTCTTGGCGCCGCCCACAAAGTGCCGGGCACAATCCTCCCGGCTGCGGAAAGCGCCGGTGGATTCCACGATATATTCGGCGCCGCACTCGGCCCAGGGAATGGCCGAAGGGTCGCTCTCGCTGAACACCCGGATATCCTTGCCGTTTACCCGGATCCCGGTCTCGGTGGCTTCGATCTCGCCCCGGAACCGGCCAAACACAGAATCATACTTGAGCAGATAGGCCATCTTTTCGTGGTCGGCATTGCGCACATTCACAGCGCATACCCGCACGGGCTCCTGGCGCTCTTCCAGGCTTCGCAACACCACCCGGGCGATCCGCCCGAACCCGTTGATGCCCACATTCACTTGCTGCATGGATGTTGGTCCTCCTTCTCGGCGGCGCGGCGCCCGCCGCTGTTCCGCATTTTCCCCGGAGGGGCGCTCTTTCGCCGCCTCCGGGGACCCTTTTTCTTTTTTCCGGGGCCATTATAGCACAGCCTATTCCACAAAATCAACAAAAACTTTTTCCGTTTATTGTGCAAAACGTGTTAAAAATGCAACAATGTTGATTGAGCAAGAAACATTTATCCATGTCCGTTTCTTTGCATTTCCGCTCCTCTGCCCTCCCCTCTTCTCGCCCTTGCCCGCCGGGCCGCATTCCCCGCCGTCTCCCGGGAAGGAAGGAAAGAATTTTCCGCTCAGAGGCGGTCTTTTACCGCTTGGGGGGATTTGGATTGACGGGCAGTCGGCGGGGGAATTATCATGAAATCAGGAAAGGAGGCGAGGCCCCATGGTGGTAAAGATTCTGGAGGATCGGAGCAAGGGCTGTGAGATACATATCCATTGCCAAAGCCGGGAAGATGAGGAGGTAAAACAGCTTATTTTTTTGCTGGAAGCCAACCGAAAAAGGATCCCCGCTTCCTGCCAGAGACAGACTTTTCTGCTCAAACCCTCCCAGATCCTCTATGCGGAAGCGGTGGAAGGAAGCGTATTTCTGTACACGGCAGACCAGGTATACACCTCCCCCTATTCCCTGAGTTTTCTGGAAAAAGAATATGGAGAGGACGGCTTTTTCCGCTGCGGAAAAGCGCGGCGGTGAACCTGCGGCAGACCGAACAGCTGCGGAGCCAGCCGGGCGGTCGGCTTCTGCTCACCTTTTCCAACGGCGAGAAAATACTGGTAAGCCGGCGCTATGCGGCGATCCTGCGCCGCCGTCTGGCCGGAACAATTTGACAGGAGGAAAGCGATGATGTTCAAATATTACAAGCGCTTTTATCTCTTTATGCTGAACGCCAAATGCTATATGGGCATCTATTTTGCCGGCGTGGTCTTTGTGGTGGGCCTGGTGGTCTTTTTGTCCGGCGGGGACAGTCTGAGCCTGCTTTCCCTCTTGCAGATGCTGCTGGTCTGCCTGGTGCTGGGCCTTCTGGAGGAAGGGCTGCTGGGGGAGAGAGCGGACTATGCTCACGGCCTGTTTTTTGGCCGTTCGGTGCTGTTTTTGATCCTGGCCACCCTTCTGTGCGGGGGCTCGGCCTGGCTGTTCGGCTGGTTTGGCGGCCTGGCCGGCTGGTGTGTTCCCCTCTTTTCCGCCTTTATGCTGGCCGGCTTCATCGCCATGCTGGCCGGGGAAAAATGGGAACAAGAGCGGGATTCCCAGATGTTAGACCGCAGCCTGCGGGAATGGAAGAACCAATGATCCGTTGTTTTCCCCCGCCGCTATACAAAGCAAAAAGAGCCGCGTCTTAAAAAGACGCGGCTCTTTTCTTATTTTTACTGCGAGCTCTTCAGCCGGTAGAGGGTGCCCACCGGGGTGGAAGCCGCGATATATTCCTTTTCCAGCAGCTCCAGCAAAAAGCCCTCCTGGGCGGGGGTGTTGGGAGCGGAATTTTCCTCCGGCTGGATGGTGGAAACATAGGCGCCCATCTCCGGGTTCAGGATCAGTACCGTCTGGGGCTGCCGCTGGGGATACAGTTGATAATACCCCTCCAGCACACTGCTGTTGGTGTAAATGCGCCAGGTAGTGGGGGCAGCCACCGGCCGGTCAGTGCACAGATAAGCCCAGGGGGCCAGAGCGCTGATAAAAATCGGGCCCTGGGCATCGGCCGAATCCTCCGCCAGCACCTGACAGAGCTGGGTATACTGCTCCGCCGCTCCGGGGCTGGTGTAAAGGCCCCGGGCGGGGCCTTCTTCCAGCCGGACCGTACACTCAGAAAGAGGGGCGTCCCGGTAGACCAGAGCCACCCGCTGCCAGGCAGAAACCGCCACCGGCAGGATAAGCAGAACGGCCAGCAGCGCCCGAACCCGGCCGCCTGACATGGTGGATGCCACGGCGGCTTCCCCCAACAGGCTTTCCAGGCAGGCCGCCCCAAAGGGAACCATCACCGCAAAGCCCAGAGTCATGCCGGAAAAGCCGGTGTTGCTGCCGATCTGCCAGATAAAGGCAAAGGCGAAGCCCGGCAGGCCGAAAAAGGCCAGTTCTGCCCGGGGCCGGCGCGCTGCCGGCAGCAGGAGCCAGCATTCCAGCCCCAGCACACAGAGAGCCAGATGGGCCCGGCCCAGCATGGCGCCGCTGCCCAATATGTTCAGCACAAAACCCATGGCCGCCGCGCCGAAAAGATGCTGGCGGCGGGAATCGGGAATCTCCTTGCCCCGCAGCCGGGCCCACAGGGTGAAGGCCAGGGCAGGCCCCCACAGCACCAGGCCGGGCAGCAGCTGATAAAAGGGCTGGGCGAAAAATTTCAGGATCAATACCGGCAGGGAGACGGTGTTGGAATCCGGGTCACTGAGCACCCAGGGCAGATTTTCCAGAATCTCTGCCAGGCTGACCCGGCTCAGCACCCAGCCCAGATAGACCGCCGCCGCCAGCACCGCCCCGGCGATCAGCCAGAGGCAGGCAGACCGCCAGCGCTTCAGCCGGGGCAGGAAAAGCGGAACCAGCACTGCCAGCCAGAGCAGAGCCGCAAAGGGCATGCAAACCACAGCCAGAGCTTCCAGCACCCCGGCCAGGGCCAGCAGAGCGGCCCGGGCAGGGCCGCCCGGCCTTTTCTGCCACAGGCCATAGAGGATGAGAAGCCCCCCAAAGAAAAAGAAGAAGGCCAGGGTATAGTAGCTCAGCCCGCTCAGGTTGGCCTTGGCGTAAAACAGCACCAAAAGGGAACCGGCCAGGGCCGCACCCGGCCAGCGCCGGCGCATGAGCAGCCAAAGCCCCAGGGCCTCGGCAAAGATCAAAAGCACCGCCGTTACCCGGGCTGCCAGGTAAATCCCCTCGGTAGAGCCGGCAAGGGCCCGCCAGGCGCCGTAAAAGGGCAGCAGCAGCACCGCATACAGCTGGCCGGTATTCCACTCATCCCGGAACGGGGCATCCCCCAGCCAGAACCGATGAACGGTGGAGAGATAGAAACTCTCATCGCTCCAGCAAAAACTGTATTGGCAGCGCCAGAGCAAAAGCCCCAGCCCCCCGAAAAGCAGCAGCAGGGAGAGGAGGGTATAGCCCCCTCCCCTGCCCTGCCGGATCTGTACCTGTTTTTTCATGACTGCGTTTCCTCCGGGCCGGTAAAGTTCATCTTTTCCCGGATAATATACTGGGGCGCGGCGTTCATGCTCACATAGATGCGGCCGATATACTCACCCACCAGCCCCAACATGGCCATAAGCATACCGCCGATGATGAGCAGCAGGCAGACAATGCTGCTCCAGCCCGCGTCGATGGCGCTGCCAAACATCAGCTTGCGAACCACCACAAAAAAGGCAAAGAGGAAACCGCCTGCGGCGAAGATGCCCCCCATGGCCGTGGCCAGCCGCAGGGGCTTGATGGAAAAGGCGGTAAAGCCATTGAGCCAGAGCCCCAGCAGCTTGCGCATGGAATAACCGCTTTGGCCCACGGTGCGCTCCCGGTGTTCCACCGGCAGGTTGATGATCTTGCCGGCGCTGCGCAGCATCAGCCCATCCACATAGGGATAGGGCCCCCGATAGCTGACCACCTCGTCGATCACATACCGCTTGGCGGCAATATAGCTGGAAAGATACAGCCCCTTGGGCTTTTTCAGCAGCCAGCGGGCCATGGCATCATTGATATCGCTTCCCAAACGGCGGAACAGGTTGGAGAACTTGCTTTCCGGATAATCGGCATACACCACATCCACCTCTTCACTGAGGCCGTCAATCAGCTTGAAGGCCTCGGTGGGCGGGGTCTGGCCGTCGTCATCCAGGCAGACCACCACCTGCCCCTGCACCAGCCCAAAGCCCGCCATCAGGGCGGCATGCTGGCCAAAATTGTGAGCCATGCAGACCCCCTTTACCCGGGTATCTTCCTGGCAGAGCTGCTGAATCAGGCGCCAGGTGGCATCCGGCGGATTGTCGTTTACCAGCACCACCTCGCAGTCGTACCGGCCGTCCTTTTCCACCGTTCTGAAGATATCCGCCACCACCTCTTTCAGGGTGAGTTCGCTGTGGTAGCAGGGAATCACAAAGCTGAGCAGTTGTTTCATGAATCTGATACTTCCTTATCTTCGGAACATTTTTTGGCCAGGCGGGCCAGGG
This sequence comes from Allofournierella massiliensis, assembly GCF_021531255.1. Lineage (GTDB taxonomy): Bacteria > Bacillota > Clostridia > Oscillospirales > Ruminococcaceae > JAFBIO01. The sequence goes on from NZ_JAFBIO010000020.1 coordinate 23,787, forward strand.
CCGGGCAGAGGTCCCGGGCCGTATCCGGCCGCAGAGGCAGGTTCAGGATCCTTTCCTCCATGGCTCTTGCCCCGGGGTATTCGCCCGCATCCCCAAACATGGGGGTGACCCGGGGATACCAGTCGCTCACCGGCAGCCCCCCTTCCAGGCAGACCTGTACCAGCCTTCCCCGCAAGGCAGCCGGCACAAAAAAGCTCAGCCGCCAGGGCACCGCCCCGGGGGTATAGGGATACAATTGAAGCGGGCCGGCGGGCTTCAGGGCCCCCTGTTCCCGCAGGGTCTTTTCGCATTCCGCCAGGCAGGCCCGGCGGCGGCTTACCTCCCTGGGCAGTTCTTCCAGGGCTTTTTCCATGGTTTCCTTCTGCCGGTCAGTGAGCCGGAACAGGAACATATTCCGGGCCCCCTGGGGCAGGGCCCGGTAAACGGCCTTTTCCAGCACACCCTCCCCCTCGTTGCGCAGCACCCGGTAAAGCCGGCTGAAAAGGGTCTCGGTGCACTCCACCGCCGGGCCGTAAAAGGGCAGTTCCTCTTCCAGGGCGGGGACCCAGTCCAAGGGATCGGTCTCGCTGGCCAGGATCCCCCCATAGCCCACCTCCACGATCTTGGCATAGCCGGTGCTGCAAAGGGTATAATCCCCGGTTTTCCCCACCGGGTATTCCGGCGAGGAGGCGCCCAGGGCACTGGCACAGTCCTCAATGGTCAGGGTTCCCCGACCGCGGCAGAGTGCCACCATATCATCCAGCCTTTCGATGGGCTGGCCGTACATATGGGGCAGGATGACCGCATCCGGCCGGTGCGCATCCAGCGCCTGTTCCAGCAGGGACAGGGTGAGGTTGCCGGTGGCCGGGTCCACATCGCAGAAAGACACCGACCAGCCCGCATAAAGGGCCGGGTAAAGGGCCGCATAGCAGAGATTGGCCGGGGCCAGCAGCCTGCCGCCCGGGCCCTTATGCTTCAAAAGCAGGTAGACCGCCGTTCCTCCCCGCCCGATGAGGACGCTGTACCGGGGAATGAATTCCATAGGGATATTCCTCAACTATTTGTATATTTTTATTCTTTTCACCTTTTTGGCATATTTACCCCAGGGCATAGATTCCGATGCCCGCCAGGATCAGGGCCAGGGCCAGCACCTTCTGCCGACCCAGTTTTTCCCCGAAGATGGTCACCCCAAAAAAGGTAACATACAGATAACTGGTGGCTTCCAGCACCGGGCCAAGGCTCAGGGGGATTTCCTTATACGCCAGCATGCAGAGCAGGGTGGCCCCCACAAAGACGGTATAGGCCAGAATGACCAGAGGATTCAGGTACTGGGCCAGGGGATTCTTATATTCCCGCCCTGCAGCCTTTTTCAGCAGCACCTGGCTGAGGGAGGAGATAAATACCGCCGCCAGATAGATGCCGGCATAAAGCAGGGTGGTATTATCCATCTTTCCGCTCCTCCTCCGCCTGCCGGCCGTCGGCCCGGGCAAACAGCACCACGCCGGCCATGATGAGGGCGGCCCCCACCAGGCGCAGGGGGCTGACCTGCTCCCGGAAAAAAAGCACGCCCCAGACAATCCCCCAGACCACCGTTACCGCCCGGTTGGCAAAGGCCACAGTGAGGGGCAGCCGGCGGATCACCTGCTGCCAGCCGATGGCGTATACCCCCAAAAGGCCCAGCACGCAGCCATAAAAGAACAGAAAGCGAAAACTCATAAATGGAGCGCCCGCAGCGGTTTTGCTGCACACATCGCTGAGGGAATACCCCGCCAGCAGCAGGTGCAGGCCGATGAGGGCGCGGCGTTCAGATTTCGGCATGGGTCAATCCTCCCCGGGCAGATAGGGCGAGAGGGATTCCCCCCGGCCACAGCGCAGGATAAAGTAGCCATAACGACTCCCGCTATCCTCCACTTGGTGGTCAAAGGGAGCCATCTCGCTTTTTTCCACCAGCCAGTCCGGGTGCTCTGCTTCGGCCCGGGCCAGAACTTCCAGATCCTGGGGCCCCAATACAAACCGCACCATGGCCAGCCCGGTCTTTGCGCCGGGGGCCAGGCTCAGGTCCAGGGGGTTGCCCACGGCCAGATCAATGGCGCATTTGACAAAATCCACCCCCGTGGTGAGGGGCACCAGATGGGTGCCGATGCAGTCTCCCCCCATCCGGCCGCCGATCTCGATCAGGGCGATCCGGTCATTATCCCGAATCTTCAGTTCGGTATGGCTGATGCTGTCGGTGATGCCCAGGCTATCCAGGGCATGAAAGGCCACCCGGCGCACCTTCTGCACGGTAAAAGGGCTCAGAGGCGCCGGCTCGATATGGCCGGTCTCGATAAAATGGGGCGCGCCGGTGGTGTACTTGCGGGTGATGGCCAGCAGATGGTGATGCCCGCCCTGGCTGGCGCACTCCACGCTGTACTCCACGCCCTCGGCGTATTCCTCCACCACCGCCTGCTTTTCAAAGCTGACGGCCAGAGCCGCCTTCACCGCTGCCTCCAGCCCTTCCGGGCTTTCCAGCCGGGTGATGGCCCGGCTGCCGGAACGGTCGGTGGGCTTGACAATGATGGGATAGACAAAATCCCGGATTCTTTCGGCGGCTTCTTCCGGGCTGCGCACCGCCACGCTGCGGGGGCTGGGGTCTCCCCCTCCCTCAAAAGCCCGGCGCATGGCGTGTTTATTGCTGGCCCGGAAGCTGGCCTCGGGGCTGTTGCAGGGCAGGCCCAGGGCGTGCGCCACATAGTTGGCGGTCACGGCCCCCAGGTCGGTGCCGATGGTGCAGACCCCGCAAAGGCCCAGGGGGCGGCAGGCCTCCAGGACGGCCTCTTTTTCCAGAATGCTGATGGGGTGGAACACATCGGCGGCTTCTTCCCCCACATCCCCCGCCTGCCAGGCGAAGACATGGGTCTCATAGCCCAGGCTCTTGGCCTTTTCGATCAGGGGCAGCTGCAGATAGCTGGCCCCGATCACCGCCAGTCTCTTCATAACGTTCCGCCTTTCCCTTTTTGGGCTCAGCGCCCGAAAAAGCTCTTTACAGCCCTGGTCACTTCTGCCAGGTCCTCGGCCTTGAGGCCGTAATAAAGAGGCAGACGCACCAGCCGCTCACTCTCCCGGGTGGTGTATTCGTCCTCCCCGTCAAAACGGCCGAACTCCAGCCCTGCCGGAGCCGAGTGGAGAGGGATGTAGTGGAATACGCAGAGCACGCCCTGGCTCTTCATATAAGAGATAAACCGGGTACGCTCTTCCAAGTCCTTCAATTTGATATAGAACATATGGGCATTGTGGACGCACCCTTCCGGATGGGCCTGCAGCTCAATGAGGCTCTCCCTGGCCAGGGGCTCCAGCTGGCGGCGGTACTCGTTCCAGCTGGCAAGCCGATCCTCATTGATCTCATCGGCCTTTTCCAGCTGGGCCCAGAGGAAAGCCGCGTTCAGCTCGCTGGGCAGATAGCTGCTGCCATAGGCAACCCAGGTATATTTATCCACCTGGCCCCGGAAAAACTTGGCCCGGTTGGTGCCCTTTTCCCGCAGGATCTCGGCTGCCTCGGCGGCTTCGGGCCGGTTGATGAGCAAAGCGCCCCCTTCGCCCATGGAATAGTTCTTGGTCTCGTGGAAGGAAAAAGCCCCAAAATCCCCGATGGTGCCCAGGGGCCGGCCCTTGTAGCTGCTCATCACACCCTGGGCGGCATCCTCCACCACCTTCAGGCCGTGGCGGCGGGCAATTTCCAGGATGGTATCCATCTCGCAGGCCACCCCGGCATAGTGCATCACGCAGATCACCTTGGTTTTGGGGGTGATGGCCGCCTCGATCTTTTTCTCGTCAATATTCATGGTGTCGGGCCGCACATCCACAAACACCAGCCTGGCACCGGCCAGCACAAAGGCGTTGGCAGTGCTGGAAAAGGTATAGCTGGGCAGGATCACCTCGTCCCCCGGTTTCACGCCGCACAAAAAGGCGGCCATTTCCAGGGCAGTGGTGCCGCTGGTGGTGAGCAGGACCTTTTTGGCCCCGAAGCGCTGCTCCATCCAGGCGCTGCACTTCTTGGTGAACTCCCCATCACCGCAGATCTTCTGGTTCTGCACGGCTTTCTGAATATATTCCAGCTCCTTGCCCGCAAAGGGAGGGATGTTGAAAGTAACCATGGTCGTTCCTTTCCCGGCGTTGGCCGGCCCGGAGCCCCTCCCCCTTTGCGCCGCGCGGGCATCCGGCCCTGGGCCGAGGTCGGGGCATAAAAACACAAGGTAATTATAATACAAAAGAAAAGGGGTGTAAAGTTTGGGCGCCCGATGTTTTTTGCCGTATTTTCTTTCTTTTCTTGTACCCGTCCGGGCAGCGTGATAAAATGGAAGCAACAGGAAAAAGGGGCTTTTCAAAACTTTTTCCATACTTTTGAATCCTGCCGGTCTTCCGGCCAGAAACGAGGTGCAGTTATGTTCAATTTCGAGTATTATACCCCCACCCGGGTGGTCTTCGGCAAAGGTGCCGCCGACAAGGTGGGCCAGCTGGTGAAGGCCCAGAACTGTAAAAAAGTTCTGATCCATTACGGCGGCGGTAGCGTCAAGCGCTCCGGCCTGCTGGACCGGATCAAGGCCTCCCTCTCGGCAGAAGGGGTCCAGTATGTGGAACTGGGGGGCGTAGTGCCCAACCCTCATATCTCTCTGGTATACAAGGGCATTGAACTCTGCCGCCAGGAAGGGGTAGACTTCATCCTGGCCGTGGGCGGCGGCAGCGTCATCGACTCGGCCAAAGCCATCGGCTACGGCCTGGCCACCCCCGGGGATGTGTGGGACCTGTACGAGCATGTGAAGACCGCCACCGGCTGTATGCCCATCGGCACCGTGCTCACCATCGCCGCTGCCGGCAGCGAGATGAGCAATTCCTCGGTGATCACCAAGGAAGAAGGCGGCGTCAAGCGGGCTTATGACGACGATCTCTCCCGGCCCCGCTTTGCGGTGATGGACCCGGAGCTCACCATGACCCTGCCTGATTACCAGACCGCCTGCGGCTGCACCGACATCCTGATGCACACCATGGAGCGGTATTTCACCAGCGGCGGCAATATGGAGATCACCGACAGCATTGCCGAGGGGTTGATGCGCACCGTAATGAAGAACGCGGTGATCCTGCGGGACGAGCCCAAGAACTATGACGCCCGCGCCGAGGTGATGTGGGCGGGCAGCCTTTCCCACAACGGGCTGACCGGCTGCGGCAACAACGGGGGCGACTGGGCCACCCATATGCTGGAGCATGAGCTGGGCGGCATGTTTGACGTGGCCCACGGCGCAGGCCTTGCCGCCGTATGGGGCAGCTGGGCCCGGTATGTTATGAAGGACTGCCTGCCCCGGTTTGAAAAATTCGCCCTGAACGTGATGGGTGTGGAGCCCGGCGAAACCCCCGAGGCCACCGCCCTCAAGGGCATCGAGGCCATGGAGGACTTCTACCGCTCCATCAAGATGCCCACTAATATGAAGGAGCTGGGCATCGCCCCCACCCCCGAACAGGTGGCCACCCTGGCCCGGATGTGCGCCGCCGCCACCGGCGGGCAGATCGGTTCCGCCAAGGTGCTGAAAGAGGCTGACATGGCCGCCATCTACAAGATGGCCCTGTAACTAAATAATAAAAGCCCTCTCCCCGGCCTGGGGAGAGGGCTTTTAGTTTTTTATCCGCGGGGCCGGGTGATCCAGTCCAGCCGGGCCAGATCCAGGTTGGCCAGCAGTTCCTGGGGGAAGCGCACCTCCTCCAGCAGGCGGATGGCCTCGGCAAACCGGCCTACATCATAGCTGATATGGCTGTCGGTGTTCACCACCACCCGGGTGCCGTGGCGCATACAGTCCAGCAGCATCTGCCGGGCGTTGGCGGGGCCGTTGATCCGGGTACAGCCGGGCTTCAGGGAAGAGTTGTTCAGCTCCAGCAGTACCCCCATCTCGGCGGCGGCCCGGGCCAGCTGGTCGGTATCCACCGGGTAGCGGTCATCATCCGGATGGCCGATGATCTTGATATAAGGGCTTTCCATGGCTTTCAGCAGAGCCTGGGTGTTCTGCTGACGGGTGCCGGACACATAGGTGTGGGAATGAAGGCTGGCAATCAGGTAATCCAGCTTTTTGGCGATGGATTCTTCCAGGTCATAGTGCCCCTCAAAATCCAGTACATTCACCTCCGCCCCACGCAGGATGCGCAGCCCCTCGATCTGCCGGGGAATCACCTTGAAATTGTCAAACCAGATGTTGTGAGGCGCGCCGGGCAGGCCGCTGGTATGGTCGGAAAAGCCATAGGCCTCAAGCCCTGCCCGGGCGGCGGCGGCGATATTCTCCTGAAGGGTGCTGTAGGCATGGCCGCTGGCCATGGTGTGGGTGTGCAGATCAAATAGCAATTTCACGGGCTGCCTCCCTGCGCTGCAGAACCACCCGGTCGCCCTCGGCATAGTTGTCAAAGAGCCCGGCGTAGACGGTGAACAGTTCTGTGCCGCATTCTACTTTATAATGAATTTCCCGGCCGCCCCACTGGCGGTTGACCACCCGGCCCTCCAGGCCCATGCCGATGCGGGTCATGGTGAACTCCTCGGGGCGCACGGGGCAGACCCCCGCCTCCCGGAAGCAGCTTTCCACCGGGCCCCGGGCGAAGGGCTGGTTCTGGCCGGCGGCTGCGTCGGCCCAGAAGCAATCCCCTTCCCAGCGGCCCCGCACCAGGTTGCACTTGCTCACAAAGGTGGCGGCAAACAGGGTCTTGGGCCGGTAATAGATCTCCTCCGGCGTGCCCACCTGCTCGATGCGGCCTTCCTTCATGATGATGATCCGGTCGGCCATGGCCAGGGCCTCGCTCTGGTCGTGGGTCACATAGACGATGGAGGCGCCGGTGAGCTTGTGGATATCCTGGATCTCCTTGCGCATGCTGATCTTCAGCTCGGCGTCCAGGGCGCTGAGGGGCTCATCCATCAGCAGCAGGGCGGGTTTTTCCACAATGGCCCGGGCCAGGGCCACCCGCTGGCGCTGGCCGCCGGAAAGTTCGCCGGGCAGCCGGTCCTGCAGTTTTTTCAGTCCGGTGCTGGCCATGGCGGCTTCCACCGCCTGGCGGCGCTGCTGGGGGGGCAGTGCCTGGTTGCGGCGGCTTTTCAGGGGGAATTCGATGTTCTGACGCACCGTCATATGGGGCCAGAGGGCAAAGGACTGGAACACCATCCCCAGGCCCCGCTGCTCCACCGGTACCTGCACCTTGTCGGAGCTGAAGAGCCGGCCGTCCACCTCCACGGTGCCGCCGGTGGGCCGCACAAAGCCGCTGATGGTGCGCAGCAGGGTGGTTTTGCCGCAGCCGGAAGGGCCCAGGATGGCGATGAATTCCCCGTCGGCAATCTCCACCGACACATTATCCAGCGCCCGGGCATCCCCGTACATCTTGGTCACATTCTTAATCAATACAGACATATTGGATTCCTTTCTTTTACAGTGCCTGGGCCGGGGCAGCCGCCAGAGGGGCGGCCTGCCGAGGTTTTCTTGCCCGCTTTTTCAGCCCGGCCAGCAGCGGGAGCAGCGCCGACAGCCCATACCCCAGGGCCACCGCCCCAATGACCGCCGCGCTCACTGCCGCGGCCCGCTGGTAATCGCCCCCCTGCTGCAGGCTGAAGATGCTCAGCCCAATGGTCTTGGTACCGGCTGCCGCCAGCATGGAGGAGAGGGTCAGCTCGGTGAGGGACTGCATGAAGATCAAAAAGGTGCCGGAAAGGATGGACCTGATGGTGAGGGGCAGGATGATCTGCCGCCACATGCGGATACGGCCGCTGCCGAAAAGAGCCGCCGCCTCTTCCAGGGAAACATCCAGGGCCAGCATGGCGTTGGTGCTGCTCTTGATCTGAAGCACCAGATATCGGGTGACATAGGCAATGAGCAGGATCCAGATGGTGCCGTAGACGCCGGGCACCATGGTCCAGTGGAAGATCATGGCCAGGGCCAGCACAATGCCCGGGATGGCATAGGTCAGGCTGGCGCTCTGTTCCACCAGGCGGCTGGCCGGGCAGCGCCGGCGCACCTTGCGGCAGGCCAGGGCCGTGCCCACCAGGATGCAGATGAGGCAGGTGGCCGCCGCCAGCAGGGCGCTGTTCAGGAAGGCCTGCCGGATGCCCCGGTTGGTAAAGACGAACCGGTAATTTTCCAGGGTGAAATTGGCCAGGGTCCTGGTGCCGCAGGCGGGGAAGAAGCTGGAAGTGATGGTGGTGATGAGGGGGAAGATGTTCACCAGGGCCAGAAAGCCCAGGGTGATCCACTGAACCGGGAGCCTTGCCCGGCCCAGGGGTACCCGCACCGAGAAATCCTCCCGGATGCTCTCCATGCCGCTGCTCTTTTTCACCAGCAGCCCCTGCAGGGCGGTGCCGGTAAGGGCGATGGCCGAGAGCAACACCGACAGGGCAGCCGCCGAGCGGAAGGCAGAGGGCCCGAAACCGATGACATTTTCATAGATATAGGTGCTCAGCACCGGGATGCCCGCCGGGATGCCCAGGAAAGCGGGCACCGAGAAGTTATCGATGGCCGCCAGGAATGCCAGCATGCCGCCGCTGGCCACCGCCGGGGCCGCCTGGGTCAGGTCGATGCAGCGCACCGTCTGCCACAGGCTGCGGCCGCAGACCCGGGCCGCCCATTCCAGATCCCGGGGGATCTTGCGCAGGAAGGGCAGCACATTCAGGTAGACCACCGGGGCGTTGCAGATGCCCAGCACCAGGATGATGCCTCCCAGGGAGTAGATATTCACCTTGAAGCCGAAGGCGGAATCCAGGAACTGGTTCAGGCTGCCCCGGGCCGAGAGCAGGGTGCTCCAGGAAAGGGTGATGATGTAGGAAGGGATCACAAAGGGGGCCAGGGTGAGGATCTCGATCCATTTTTTATGGGCCAGGTCGGTATAGGCCACCAGAAAGGCCAGCAGGCTGCCCAGAACCACCGCAATAAGGGTGGAGGCCACCGCGATGATTACCGTGTTGCCGATGGCCCGCAGGGTGCGGCTTTCGGCCAGCAGGGCCGCGTAATTGTCAAGGCCGAAGCCCTGGTCGGTGGTCAGGCTCATGAGAGCCAGCCGGCACAGGGGGACCAGAAAAAAGAAGAGGGCCACGGCGCCCCCCGCCAGGTACCCGATGTTCTGTTTCAGGCGTTGCTTGGACATGGTTTCCTCCCAATTCTGCCGAAACGGGCCGCGGCATGGCTGCGGCCCGTCGGGGTTCGATCTTACGGTCTGGGAAGAGCTTTACGCCCCAAACATCTTGGCAAAGGCTTCTTTGTCGGCTTCCCGCTCGGAAACCAGGGTGGCCATGTCATAGGTCAGGTTCTGGATCTCATCGGCGCTTCGGAAGCCCTCGGGAGCCTCCACGCCCTTCTTGATGGGGGTGTAGCCGATCTCGGCAGTGGTCTTCTGGCCCTCCTCAGAGAGGAGGAAGTCCACAAACAGCTTGGCCAGTTCCTGATTCTGGGATTCTTTCAGGATGCCCACCGGCTCGGTGACACAGAGGGAGCCCTCTTCCGGGTAGACAAATTCCACCGGGGCGCCCTCGGCCTTGGAGCGCAGAGCCATGTAATCCACCAGCAGGCCCAGGCCCTTCTCACCGTTGACCACGGCGGTCTGGACGCCGCCGTTGCCCTGGCCCACCTGCACGTTGTTGGCCTTCAGGCCCTCGTAGAACTCCCAGCCCATGCCCTCGGTGCGCACCAGCACGCTCAGGTTGTAGGCGGCAGCACCGGAATACAGGGGGCTGGGCATGGCCAGCTCATCGGCGTACTCGGGCTTGGTCAGGTCGGCCAGGCTGGTGGGGATGTTCTCGATCAGGTCGGTGTTCACCGCAATGCCGGTGGAGATGATCTTGGTGCCGGTATAGGTGTGATCCGCGTCATAGTAGCTGGGGTCGATGCCCTCCAGCTCGGGGCTCTCATAGCTGAGCAGCAGATCCTCGTCCTTCAGGCCCTCAAAGGTGGCGGCGTCGCTCACCAGCAGCAGGTCGGCCTGGATAGAGCCGGTCTCCTTCTCGGCCAGCACCTTGCTGATGACCTCCTCGGTACCGCTGCGGAAAACGTTCACGGTCACGTCGGGGTACTGCTCGTTGAAGGCCTCGATCAAGGCTTGGGCGTCCGCCTCGGGCTGGGAGGTGTACAGGGTGAGGGTGCCCTCGGGGGCGGTCTCAGACTGGGACGAAGCGGGAGTGCTCTCGCTGCCGGAAGCCGCCGCAGAGGCAGCAGCCGAAGAAGAAGCCCCGCTCTGGCAGCCTGCCAGGGAAAGGGCGGTGAGGGCAGCCAGAGCGGCCGCCAGGGACGATTTTACACTTTTACGCATCTTTTTCCTCCTGTATCTGGCACAATTCCAGATCACTCTTCAATATTTCAAACCGGCCATCCCCGTCGAACCCCTCGATCACCAGGGGAAGGTCCAGTTTTTGCAGCCTTGGCATCAGCCACAGGAAGTTGAAATCTCCCTGGGCCAGGGGCGTGTGCAGTTTTTTGCCCTGCTTGTTGCTGATATGCAGCTTGGAGATCCGGGGCAGGCGGGACAGATAGTCCCAGAATTCTCCCTCGTTCTGACAGTGGGCCAGATCCAGGGTACAGCTCAGCCGGGGCAGCAGGTCGCCGGCAAAGGCCCGGTATTCTTCCGGGGTGGTCACCAGCTCCTTGGGCAGTTTTTCCATCACTTCCAGGGAGATCTCTATCCCCAGACTCTCGGCGGTATCCAGCAATTCCTCCAGCCCCCGGGCGCCCGATTCCATGGCCCGGGCCTTCAGGCCGGGCAGGGTGAAGCGGGGCGGGTGCAGGGTCATCTCCCCTGCGCCGCAGCGGCTGGCGAATTCCAGGGAGCGCTTCAGTTCCTCCACCGAGGTCCGGCGCACCCCCTCGTTCAGGGCGGCGAAATTCAGGTCCCAGCTCTTGGCGTGGACCAGCAGCTTCAGCCCGGCCCGCCGGGCCAGTTCTCCCAGCATTTCGGGCTGCCAGCCGAAGGTATCCGCCTGCTGGGCCCAGATCTCCAGGCCGGCCACACCGGCCCGGGCCGCCCGGAACAGGATCTGCTGAGGCGAAGCCCCCCACATGAGGGTGGATGAGTAGTACAGCTTTTCCAAATTTCTGCCTCCTTTGCTTGAGCCTTTTCCAGTATAAAACCGCTCTGTAAAATCCAACGCCCTGCTTTTGTAAAAAATCTATCGTTTGATCGATTTTTATTAAAGCCTTGCTCTTCTTTTTCGGGAATTTCACAATCCTCCCGCTTTTCTTTACCTTCCCCCTGCCTGCCTCTTTTTGCCCGCCCGGGCGCTGACAGACCTGCCCGGTTGTGTTACAATAAGGAAGAAAATACCCGCCCTGCGCAAGGGGCAAAGGAGGGATGATATGCCCGAAGTTTTTGACGCCGAGACCCTGGCTCTGGCCCGGCAGCTTTGCCAGGCGGCTCTGGGCTGCCCGGAAGAACTCATCACCCCCGAAGCGCGGCTGGAAGAGGACCTGGGAGCGGACAGCTTTGGCCGGGCCAGCCTGGCCGCCCTGATGGAAGACCAATGGGATCTGACCATCCCGGACCGGGAATTTCTCGCCATGAAAACCCTGGGGCAGATGCTGGGCTACTGCCTGGCCCACCGGGGAGAATCCTCCCCCGCCGCCCCAGACCAATAAAAAGGAGTATTTTGCCCATGGAATGGACCGATATCGCCATCACCGTACCCCAGAAGGACGCCGAGACCGCCGAAGCGGTGGCCACCAGCATTGCCAACGGGGGCATTTATGTGGAAGACTACAGCGACCTGGAGGACCAGGTGCAGCAGATCGCCCATGTGGACCTGATCGAGCAGGATCTGCTGGACAAGCCCCGGGACCGGGTGATCGTCCACCTTTATCTCTCCCCGGATGAAAACCCCGCCCAGATCCTGGAGACTCTTCACAGCCGGCTGGTTTCCAGCGGGGCCGAGTATACCCTGACCACCGCCGGGGTGGAGCAGGAGGACTGGGAGAACGCCTGGCGGCAGTACTATCACCCCCTGGACGTGGGCAAGCGGCTGGCCATTGTGCCCAGCTGGCAGGAATACCCCACCGACCGGGTGCAGCTCAAGATGGACCCGGGCCTTGCCTTCGGCACCGGCACTCACGAGACCACCAACCTCTGCCTGCAGGTGCTGGATGACAAGATCCGGGGCGGCGAGCGGATCCTGGATATCGGCACCGGCAGCGGCATCCTGGCCATTGCGGCCCTGCTGCTGGGGGCCAAAGAGGCGGAAGGGATCGACATCGACCCCATGTGCGTGCGCACCGCCGGGGAAAACGCCCAGCGCAACGGGGTCGCGGACCGGTTCCGGGTGCTGGTGGGGGATCTCTCCGAAAAAGCCAGCGGCCAATATGACCTGATCACCGCCAACATTGTGGCGGCGGCCATCCTCTCTCTGGCGCCGGCGGTGCCCGCCCTGATGGCCCCGGGGGCCCTGTTCGTGGCCAGCGGCATCATTGACAGCCGGGTGGAGGAGGTCTGTGCCGGGCTGAAAGCCGCCGGACTGGAAGTTGTGGAACAGCATATGCTGCGGGGCTGGGCCTGCCTGGTCTGCCGCAAGGCCTAAAAGGAGGAAGCCATGCCGCACCGCTATTTCACCACCGATATCGGGGATGGCCAGGCCCGGCTCTGGGGGCAGGATGCCCACCATCTGGCCCATGTGATGCGGGCCCGCCTGGGGGACGAGGTGATCCTCTGCGACGGCAACGCCACCGAGTACACCGGGCAGATCACCGGCTTTGAGAAGGACTGCGTTCTGTTTTCGGCGAGCCCGGGCTACCCCAGCGGGGCCGAGCCCTCCATCCAGGTGACCCTGTTTGTGGGCTACCCCAAGCAGGGCAAGCTGGAGACCATTGTTCAGAAGGCAGTGGAACTGGGTGCCGTGTCGGTGGTGCCTTTTTTCAGCCGCTACTGCGTGGCCACCCCCAAAAAGGAAGAGGAAAAGAACGCCCGTTATAATCGGGTAGCCGCCGAAGCTGCCGGCCAGTGCGGCCGGGGCATCCTGCCCAAGGTAGAGATGCCCCTGAACCTGAAGGAACTGCCCGGCCGGCTGGCGGAATTTGACGCCGCCTTCTTCTGCTACGAGTGCGGGGGCCAGCCCCTGCGCCAGGAACTGGGCCAGGCAAAAAAGATTGCCCTGATCACCGGCAGCGAGGGAGGCTTTGCCCCCGAAGAGGCCCAGCTGCTGCAGGAGGCGGGTGCCCGGGTGATCGGCCTGGGGCCCCGGATCCTGCGGTGCGAGACCGCGCCCACGGCGGCCCTGGCCGCCCTGATGACCCTGACCGGAAATCTGGAATAAACACGAAAAGGGCCGCCCGGCAGATTGCCGGGCGGCCCTTTTTTATAT
>NZ_JAFBIO010000021.1 GCF_021531255.1 Allofournierella massiliensis
CGCCCCTGCTGCCGCTCCGGCTCCCGCCCCTGCTGCCGCTCCCGCTGCTCCCGCCGCTGCCGGCGCCACCAGCGTGACCGCTCCCATGCCCGGCAACATCCTGGATGTGAGCTGCACCGTGGGCCAGGCTGTTACCGCTGGCCAGACCCTGATCGTTCTGGAAGCCATGAAGATGGAAAATGAGATCGTGGCTCCCGTGGCCGGCACCGTTGCCTCCGTCAACGTGAAGAAGGGCGACACCGTGGAGACTGACGCTGTTCTGGTCACTCTGAACTAAGGAGGACGGCAGAATGAATTTCTTTACTGTCATGGGGGAGCTGCTGGCCGAATCCGGCTTTGCGGCGATCACCTGGCAGCAGGCGCTTATGATCCTGGTCAGCTTTGTGCTTTTGTACCTGGCCATCGTGAAAAAGTTCGAGCCGCTTCTGCTGCTTCCCATTGCGTTTGGTATCTTCCTCACCAACCTGCCCCTCACCGGCATGATGGAGCAGACCATGGGCGCCGACGGGCTGCCCCATTTCACCCAGGGCGTGCTGGGCGTTGTGTATAACGCCTGCGTGGCCAGTGAGCTGTTCCCCTGCATCATGTTCCTGGCTGTGGGCGCCATGACCGACTTTGGTCCCCTGATCGCCAACCCCATCAGCCTGCTGCTGGGTGCCGCGGCTCAGTTCGGTATCTATGTGGCCTTTGTGCTGGCCAATGCGAGCGGCCTGTTCAGCCCCGCTGAGTCCGCCGCCATCGGCATCATCGGCGGTGCCGACGGCCCCACGGCCATTTACACTGCCACCAAACTCTGCCCGGAACTGGTACCTGCCATTGCGGTGGCAGCCTACAGCTACATGGCGCTGATCCCCATGATTCAGCCTCCCATCATGAAGCTGCTCACCACCGAGAAAGAGCGCAAGGTCAAGATGACCCAGCTGCGCAAGGTGGCCAAGGTGGAGAAAATCGTCTTCCCCGTCTTCGTGGTTCTGTTCTGCAGCCTGCTGCTGCCCTCTGTGGCTCCCCTGCTGGGCTGCCTGATGCTGGGCAACCTCTTCCGTGAGTCCGGCGTGGTGGATCGTCTGTCCGACGCTGCCCAGAACGCTCTGTGCAACATCTCCACCATCTGGCTTGGCCTGACCGTGGGCGCCACTGCCAAGGCCGCCAACTTCCTCACTCCCAAAACGCTGGGCATCATTGCTCTGGGTCTGGCAGCCTTTGCCTTCGCCACCGTGGGCGGCATTCTGCTGGGCAAGCTGCTGTACCTGGTTACCGGCGGCAAGATCAATCCCCTCATCGGCTCGGCCGGCGTGTCTGCCGTGCCCATGGCCGCCCGTGTTTCTCAGAACGTGGGTAAAGAGTCGGATCCCACCAACTTCCTGCTGATGCATGCCATGGGCCCCAACGTGGCCGGCGTGATCGGCAGCGCAGTGGCTGCCGGCTTCTTCCTGATCATGTTCCCCCAGCTCTGATTTCTGGGGCAGCCTGAACAAAAAATTCAGCGTTTGCGCTGATAGGAGGTTTTATTGTGAACAAGGTTATGAGTCTGCATGACGCAGTCGAAAAGTATGTTCAGAGCGGCGACACCATCTCCTTTGGCGGCTTTACCACCAACCGGAAACCCTACGCTGCGGTGTATGAGATCCTGCGCCAGGGTCAGAAGGACTTTACCGTATGGGCCGGCCCTGCCGGCGGTGACTGGGATATGATGATCGGCGAAGGCCGCGTCAAGACCTACATCAACTGCTACACCGCCAACTCCGGCTATACCAACGTGTCCCGCCGGTTCCGCGCCGCCATCGAAAAGGGCGAGCTGACCTATGAGGACTACTCTCAGGACGTCCTGATGCTGCAGCTGCACGCTGCCAGCCTGGGTCTGCCTTTCCTGCCTGTGCGTCTGATGCAGGGCTCCGGCCTGATGAAGTACTGGGGAATCAGCGAAGAGCAGCGCAAGACCCTGGAAAAGGTGGACGATCTCAAGTGCGTGGAGATCGAAAACCCCTTCGCCCCCGGCGAGAAGGTCGTGGCTGTTCCCGTGCCCAAGCTGGACACCGCCATCATCCATGTGCAGAAGGCCTCTCCGGACGGCACCTGCATCATCGAGGGCGATGAGTTCCACGATGTGGATATCGCCGTGGCTGCCCGCAAGGTGATCGTCACCTGCGAGGAGCTGGTAAGCGATGAGTACATCCGCCGTGATCCCACCCTCACCCGCATCTTCGGCGAGTGCGTCAGCGCAGTGGTGCATGCTCCCTACGGTGCATGGCCCAGCCAGTGCTACAACTACTACGACAATGATTCCCATGCTCTGAAAGAGTACGATAAGGCTTCCAAGTATCAGGATGCCGAGGACGCCAAGGTTCAGCTGGCCAAGGCCGCTGCCAAGGCTGCCAAGGCCGCCGAGAAAGCCCCCGAGGATCCCAAGCTGGCTGAGGCTGCCGCCCGTGCCGCCAAGGCCGCCAAGGACGCCGAGGACGGCGTGGCCATCCCCGAGACCTTCAAGGATTTTCTGGACAAGTGGGTCTACAGCGTGAAGGATAACGACGAGCTGCTGGATAAGATCGGCGGTTCCCGTCTGATGCGCCTGAAGAATGAGCCCCATCTGGGCTATTCTACCAGACACTGAGAAGCAGGGAGGTTGCGAGAAATGGCTGATTATACTAAGTATACCAAACAGGAAATGCAGGCATATGCCATTGCGAAGAACATCAAGGAAAACCAGATCGTCATCGTCGGCACCGGCCTGCCCCTGATCGGCGCTTCCCTGGCCAAACGGGCCATCTGCCCTTCCTGCCATCCCATCGTGGAGAGCGGCCTGATGGACTGCTCCCCCGTGGAGGTTCCCCGCAGCGTGGGCGACAACCGCTTTATGGCGCACTGCGCCGTGCAGTGGCCCAACATCCGCTTCATCGGCTTTGAGGCCAACGAGTGGCTCCATGACGAGGATCGTCTGGTGGCTTTCATCGGCGGCGCTCAGATTGACCCCTACGGCAACGTGAACTCCACCTGTATTTACGGCAAGGGCGATTATGTCAAGCCCCAGACCCGCTTCACCGGTTCCGGCGGCGCCAACGGCATCGCCACCTACTGCAACACCATCATCATGATGCAGCACCAGAAGCGCCGCTTCATGGAGAAGATCGACTACATCACCAGCTGCGGCTGGATGGACGGCCCTGGAGGCCGTGAGCGCGCCGGCCTGCCCGGCAACCGCGGCCCCCAGATGGTGGTTACCGATCTGGGCATCATGAAGTTCGATGAAGAGACCAAGCGGATGTACCTGGCCTACTACTATCCGTTCTCCAGCCCCGAGATGGTGCAGGAGAACACCGGCTTCGAGGTGGATGTTTCCCGTGCTCAGCTGATGGAGGGCCCCGGCCCCGACATCATCCGGCTGATCCGTGAGGAGATCGACCCCGGCCAGGCCTTCATCAAGGTGCCCAAGGAGTAATTTGCTTTCTCCCTGGGGATGAATACTTACAGAAATAAAAAGGAGTAACCATCATGGGTGATTATTCGATGCCCAGCTATTTTCAGAACATGGGCGTTGTGGGCAAGGCCGTCAAGGCGGATGCTGCCAATGCCGCAGAACTGAAAAAAGTTGAGGAAGAAATCCACGCTCTGGCTGCCGCCGCTCTGGCTGCCGGCAAATCCGACGAGGATATGAACGCCAAGGGCCAGATGACCGCTGTTCAGCGTGTGCAGCAGCTGGTAGATCCCGGCACCTGGTGCCCCCTGAACACCATCTACAACCCTCAGGACAACAAGAACGGCTCCACCAGCATCGTCAAGGGCCTGGGCCGCATCAACGGCAAGTGGGCCGTGATCATTGCTTCCGATAACAAGAAGCATGCCGGCACCTGGGTTCCCGGCCAGGCCGACGACCTGCTGCGGGGCAGCGATACTGCCAAGCGGCTGCGCATCCCCCTGGTGTATGTGCTGAACTGCGCCGGCGTTGAGCTGGACGAGCAGGAGAAGGTGTACCCCAACCGTCGCGGCGGCGGCACCCCCTTCTACCGCAACAGCGAGCTGAACCAGATGGGCGTGCCCGTCATCGTAGGCATCTACGGCACCAACCCCGCCGGCGGCGGCTACCACTCCATCAGCCCCACCATCCTGATCGCCCATCAGAAGGCCAACATGGCCGTGGGCGGCGCCGGCATCGTGGGCGGCATGAACCCCAAGGGCTATGTGGATCAGGAGGGCGCCGAGGCTCTGATCAAGGGCAGCGAGGGCGTCCGTACCGATCCTCCGGGCCGTGTGGCCATCCATTACAACGAGACCGGCTTCTTCCGTGAGGTGTACGCCGAGGAGATGGGCGTGCTGGCCGGCATCAAGAAGTATATGGATATGCTGCCCGCCTATGACCTGGACTTCTTCCGGGTAGACGATCCCAAGGCTCCCGCTCAGGATCCCAACGAGCTGTATGACCTGGTGCCCATGAACAAGAAACGCCCCTACGACATGTACAGTGTCATCGGCCGCCTGTTCGACGGCAGCGAGTTCATGGAGTTCCGCAAGGGCTACGGCCCCGAGATGATCACCGGTCTGGCCAAGGTTGACGGCCTGCTGGTGGGCGTTGTGGCCAACGTGCAGGGCTTCTTCATGAACTACCCCGAGTACAAGGGCGAGAACGGCAAGGGCTCCATCGGCGCCGGCGGCAAGCTGTACCGTCAGGGCCTGATCAAGATGAACGAGTTCGTCACCCTCTGCGCCCGTGACCGGATCCCCATGATCTGGATCCAGGATACCACCGGTATCGACGTAGGCGACGACGCCGAGAAAGCCGAGCTGCTGGGTCTGGGCCAGAGCCTGATCTACTCCATCCAGAGCTCCAAGCTGCCCATGATCGAGATCACCCTGCGCCGCGGCACTGCTGCCGCCCACTATGTGCTGGGTGGCCCTCAGGGCAACGACAACAACGCCTTCAGCCTGGGCACCGCCGCCACCGAGATCAACGTTATGAACGGCGAGACCGCCGCGGCCGCTATGTACACCGGCCGTCTGGTGAAGGATCAGAAGGCCGGCAAGCCTCTGGATGAGACCATCAAGAAGATGAATGCTCTGATCGAGGATTACAACGAGAAGTCCAAGCCCGCCTTCTGCGCCAAGCAGGGCTTCGTGGACGAAGTGGTGGATATGCCCATGCTGCGCAACTACATCGTTGCCTTTGCTGAGGCTGTGTACCAGAACCCGGAGAGCATCTGCCCCTTCCATCAGATGCTGATCCCCCGGATGATCCGCGACTACGACAACGGCCACAAATAATCGAGTTCCGGCCCCGCCGGAAGACAGCGTAAAAGCAATGTGATAAGGCTTTTGGCGCGGCGGCAGGCCCGCCGCGCCAAAAAGTCTGTTTGGGCCCCGGCCCGAACCCCGTCCTTTGGGGCGGGAGATCCTGATAAAAAGTGGAGAAACAACCAATATGGCAATTTATACTCTGGGCATCGACGTGGGTTCCACCGCGTCCAAATGCGTGATCCTCAAGGACGGCAAGGAGATCGTGGCCAAAAGCCTCATCGACGTGGGCGCCGGCACCAGCGGCCCCGACCGGGCCATCAATCAGGTGCTGGAAAACGCCGGCCTGAAAAGAGAGGATATGGCCTATATCCTGGCCACCGGCTACGGCCGCAATTCGCTGGAAGGCTTTGCCGACAAGCAGATGAGCGAGCTGAGCTGCCATGCCCGCGGCGCGTATTTCCTCTTCCCCGAGGTGCACACCGTCATTGATATCGGCGGGCAGGACGTAAAGGTCATGCACATCGAGAACGGCGCTATGGTCAACTTCCAGATGAACGACAAGTGTGCCGCCGGCACCGGCCGTTTCCTGGACGTGATGGCCCGGGTGCTGGAAGTGAAGGTAGGCGATCTGGGCCGGCTGGGCGCTCTGTCCACCAAGAAGGTCGCCATCAGCTCCACCTGCACCGTGTTTGCCGAGAGCGAGGTCATCAGCCAGCTGGCTCAGGCCACCGACAAATGTGACATCATCAACGGCATCCACCACTCGGTGGCCGCCCGTGTTGTAGGCCTGGCCCATCGGGTGGGCGTGCAGGAGATGGTGGTCATGACCGGCGGTGTGGCCCAGAATGCCGGCGTGGTGCAGGCCCTGCAGGAGCAGCTGGGCCATGAAGTGCACACCTCGCCCCTCACCCAGTATGTGGGCGCGCTGGGCGCGGCCCTCTTTGCCTATCAGAAGGCTTCCCGGTAAATCCGGCAGGCCCGAATCATCGTTTCCAGGCGCGCGGCCCATGACCGCACGTTTCATCACTCATCAAATTATGGAGGAATGAGATATCATGGCTGAAATGGAAAAAACCGCAGCCCCCGCTCAGGAAGCCCCTGCGGCCCCTATGAAAAAAGCACCCAAGCCGGTAAGCCCCGGCACCGCAGCCCTGCGCAAGGTGGTGTCCGATGTGTACGCCGCTGCCTGGGAGGCCAAGAAGGCCGGCCGTCCTGTGGGCTGGTCCTCTTCCAAGTTCCCCTGCGAGATTGCCGAGGCTCTTGACCTGGCGGTGGTATATCCCGAGAACCAGGCTGCCGGTATCGGTGCCCAGCATGACGGCGAGCGGATGTGCCAGGCCGCCGAGGATATGGGCTATGACGCCGATATCTGCGGTTACGCCCGCATCAGCCTGGCCTATTCGGCCGGCGTGGAGACCACCAACGAGTCTCGCCGTATGCCTCAGCCCGACTTCGTGCTCTGCTGCAACAACATCTGCAACTGCATGACCAAGTGGTATGAGAATATCGCCCGTATGCACAATATCCCCCTGATCATGATCGACGTGCCCTACAACAATGAGGTCACCGTCAGCGATTCTCAGGTGGCTTACATCCGCGGCCAGTTTGACGACGCCATCAAGCAGCTGGAAGTGATTGCTGGCAAGAAGATGGATCCCGCCCGCTTTGAGCATGCCTGCGAGTGCGCCAACCGCACCGCCAAGGCCTGGCTGAAGGTTTGCGACTACCTGCAGTACAAGCCCGCCCCCATGAGCGGCTTTGACCTGTTCAACCACATGGCCGACGTGGTAACCGCCCGCGGCAAGGTGGAGACTGCCGAGGCTTTCGAGCTGCTGGCCAGTGAGCTGGAAGAGCATGTGAAGAACGGCACCACCACCACTCCCTTCCCCGAGCAGTACCGCATCATGTTCGAGGGCATTCCCTGCTGGCCCAACCTGAAGGCCCTGTTCAAGCCCCTGAAGGCCAACGGCGTCAACGTGACCGCCGTGGTGTACGCCCCCGCTTTCGGCTTCGTGTACGACGATCTGGACAGCATGGCCCGCGCCTACTGCAAGGCTCCCAACTCTGTCTGCATCGAGCAGGGCGTTGA
This sequence comes from Allofournierella massiliensis, assembly GCF_021531255.1. GTDB lineage: Bacteria > Bacillota > Clostridia > Oscillospirales > Ruminococcaceae > JAFBIO01. The sequence continues at coordinate 7,313 of NZ_JAFBIO010000021.1, forward strand.
CTGGCGTGAGGGCATCTGCCGCGACAACAAGGTGGACGGCGTGCTGGTCCACTATAACCGCAGCTGCAAGCCCTGGTCCGGTTACATGGCCGAGATGCAGCGCCGCTTCACCGAGGACCTGGGCATCCCCTGCGCAGGCTTCGACGGCGACCAGGCTGACCCCCGCAACTTCAACGAGGCTCAGTATCTCACCCGCGTTCAGGGCCTGGTGGAAGCCATGGAGCAGAACGCCAAGAACAAGGCTGCCAAGGAGGGCTGAACAATGAGCATCGAAAGTATCGTAAAAGAGTTCCAGGCGGTTGCGGCTTCCCCCGCCCGTCAGCTGGACAACTATAAGGCCGCCGGCAAGAAAGTGATCGGCGTGCTGCCCTACTACGCTCCCGAAGAGCTGGTGTACGCTGCCGGCATGGTCCCCATGGGGATCTGGGGCTCCAACACCAAGACCATCAGCAAGGCCAAGGAATACTGCGCCACCTTCTACTGCACCATTGCCCAGCTGGCGCTGGAAATGCTGCTGGATGGCACCATGGATAAGCTGGACGGTGTGATCACCCCCACCATCTGCGATACTCTGCGCCCCATGAGCCAGAACATCCGGGTGTCCATGAAGAAGCTGAACAAGATGCCCACCATCTTCCTGGCTCATCCCCAGAACCGCAAGCCCGCTTACGGCCTGAAGTTCTGCATTGACCAGTACACCAACGTGAAGACTGCCCTGGAAGAGATCAGCGGCGCGCCCATCACCGACGAGGCCCTCAAGGAGGCCATCAAGGTGTACAACGCCAGCCGTGCTGCCCGCCGCGAGTTCGTCAAGCTGGCTGGCGAGCACTGCGGTGTGATCACCCCCACCCTGCGCAGCGCCGTGCTGAAGGCTGCCTGGTTCATGCTGAAGGACGAGTACACCGCCAAGCTGAACGAGCTGAATGCCGAGCTGAAGGCTCTGCCCGTCTGCGACTGGAAGGGCACCAAGGTGGTTACCAGCGGCATCATCTGCGATAACCCCACCCTGCTCAAGATCTTTGAGGACAACCACATCGCCATCGCTGCCGATGACGTGGCCCATGAGAGCCGTTCCTTCCGGGTGGATGTGCCCGAGAACGACGATCCCATGATGGCGCTGGCTCTGCAGTTTGCTGCTCAGGACTACGACGTTCTGCTGTACGACGAGCATTCCAGCTCCAACCGCCGCGGCGAGTATGTGGCCAACCTGGTCAAGGAAAGCGGCGCCCAGGGTCTGGTCCTGTTCATGCAGCAGTTCTGCGATCCCGAGGAGATGGAGTACCCCTACCTGAAGAAGGCTCTGGATGCTGCCGGCGTGCCCCACATCAAGCTGGGCGTCGACCAGCAGATGCGGGACTTCGGTCAGGCCAGCACTGCTATCCAGGCCTTTGCCGACGTGCTGGAGATGGCCAAATAAGCAGCTTGGATTCTTTGTTCCATAACTTGATTCAGAAATAAGAAATATCCGCCCTGTTCCATCTGGAACAGAGCGGGTGTTTTTGTGTTCAGAAGAGGGACTCAAAGGGCTGCGGAAGCATACCCCAGGCAGGTGCTCAGTTCGGCCGCGCTCTGCTTGACCATCTGCTTGAGCAGATCCTGGGTCTGGGCGTTGGCCCTGGCTGCCGGCAGCACGATGCCCAGAGAGGAGCGCACCCGCCCCTGAGCGTCAAAAACCGGGGCGCCGATGCCCACCGCGTCCTGGATGTAGTCGCTGCAGGTAAGGGCCACCCCGTTCTGCCGGATCTCCTTCAGTTCCGCCAGCAGGGCAGAGGAATCGGTGATGGGATGGCTGCAGAAGGTATCCTGGCAATGGCGCAGGTAGTTCTGGAGGAAGGCTCCGTCCTGGTAGGCCAGCAGTGCCTTGCGGATGGCGCCGCAGTGCAGTTCCACCTCATGGCCCAGTTTTTCCACGATCTTCAGGTTTCGGGGGCCGTCCTCATGGCTCAGCACAATGCTCCGATAACCAGAAAGGATGATGAGGAAGGAATCCTCTCGGGTCTGGCCGGAAAGCCGCTGCAGGACCGGGGTGGCGATGCTCTTCAGGTCCAGGTTGTGGGTGGCGGCCGCCCCCAGGCTGATCAGGGCGGGGCCCAGGCTGTAAAGATGGGCCCGCTCATCCCGGACCACATAGTTCTTTTCACACAGGGTCTGCAGGATCCGGTGGGTGGTACTGGGGGGCAGGTTCACTGCCTCGCTGAGCTGGGCCAGAGAAAAGCTTTTCTGCGGCTGCTTCATCACCTCCAGCAGCTCAAGGGTGCGGGTGACGCTTTGCACCATGAAAAGGCCTCCTTTCGTCGGGGGGGTGTGGGGGTCAGATCTTGAGTTTGGTCCAGCTTCCGCTCTTGAAGCGCAGGCCGCTGAAAATCAGCCGGCAGGCCTGGTCCGAAAAGATGCCCAGCCAGAGGCCGATCAGGCCCCAGCCCATCTGGTAGCAGAAAAAGTAGCCGGTGATGGTGCGCACCAGGGTGACGCTGATGGTGGAAGCGCAGGTGGTATAGATCACGTCGCCGGCGCCCCGCAGGCTTCCCATAAAAATGACGCCGGAGATCTGGGCCATGACCGTAAAGCTGAGCACCCGCAGGATCTGTACGCCGTATTCGATGATATGGGCCTCTTCAAAGAACAGGCCATACAGGGCCCGACCGCCCAGGAAATAGATGGCAAAGATACACAGGCTGATGCACAGGCCGATGCGCTGGCAGGCAAAACCGTATTCCATGGCCTGCTGGGGTTTCTTTTCGCCCAGGCTGCGGCCAATCAGGGCTACGGCTGCGGCCTGCATGCCGTCGCCGAAGGAAAAGGAAAGGCTCAGCAGGTTCATGCCCACGTTGTGGGCCGCAAAGGCGTCGGTGCCCAGCTTGGCGGCCATCAGGGCAGTGGTCATAAAGCCCACCCGCATGAGAAGCTGCTCCAGCAGCACGCTGCTGCCCAGCTTGGCCAGACCCTTGAGGGATTCCATCCGGGGCCGGACCTTTTCCCGCAGCAGATAGGGCAGGCTCACAAAGCTGTCCTTCCGGAACAGGGAGGAGAGACTCATAAAGAAGGCCACGATGGTGCCCAGCACGGTGGCCATGGCCGCACCCTGGATGCCCAGGGCAGGGAAGCCGAAATGACCGTTGATGAGGAAATAGTTGCCCACAATGTTCACCAGGTTGCCGGTGACATTGGTGTACATGGCAATGCGGGTATTGCCGCTGCCCCGCTGGGCCGCATTGATGGCCAGGAACATGACGTTGAAGATCATGCCTCCGCTGATAATGCGGAAATACAGGGTAGAGGAGGCGAGGGTATCCTCATTGGCGCCCGCCCAGCCCATGATGGTTTCGGCACCGGCCACACAGAGGGCGCTGATCAGGATCCCCACCACCAGGGTGATGATGAAGGCGGTGAGCAGGACCCGGTTGGCGCCCCGCTGGTCCTGCTGGCCCCGCCGCCGGGCCACCAGGGCGCTGATAGCCACATTCAGGGCCAGAAAGAAGCAGAGACTGATAAACTTGGGCTGGGTGGTGAGGCCCACGGCCGCCACCGAAGAACTGCCCAGGCTGCTCACCATCAGGGAGTCTACCAGGCCTGCAAAAGAAACAAAGAAGCTTTCCACCACGGCGGGCCAGGCCATATGGAAGGCAAAGCGATAAGCCCGGGCCCTGGCGGGATCTGGCTTTTTCAGGGTAAACATGATTTTTCCTCAGATCCTTTTTTCATCAGGCATCCGTTATAATTCCCGGATGTCTGTCTTTTCCTATTATAACATCCCGAATAAGTCTCGGCAAACCCAAAGTGCCCGCTCAACCTGGCCGCAGTCAGGAAGAGCGGGCACTTTTTCGGTGATACGAGATTTATTTCTGGTTCAGGGTTTTGGTGAAGCTGTCTTTCAGGGTAACGATCCGGTTATAAACGCCGGGATGCTTGGAGTCGGGGGTGAAATACCCCATCCGCACAAACTGGAACTTGTCGCCGGGCTTGGCCTCGGCCAGGCTCTCCTCCAGCTTGACGCCGGTCAGCACCTTCACGCTGTCCGGGTTCAGGTAGTCCTTGTAATCGCTGCCTTCCGGGATGGCGTTCATGTTGGTCTCGGTAAAGAGCTTGTCGTACAGGCGAACCTCGGTATCCAGGGAATGGGCGCAGCTCAGCCAGTGGATGGTGCCCCGCACCTTGCGGCCGTCGGCGGGGTTGCCGTTGCCGGTCTCCAGGTCGGCCTCGCAGTGGATGGCGGTAATCCGGCCGTCGGCGTCCTTATCCACGCCCACGCATTTCACCAGATAAGCGCCCATCAGCCGCACCTCGCTGCCCAGGCTCAGCCGCTTGAACTTGGGAGGCGGCACCTCGAAGAAATCGCTGCGGTCGATCCACAGTTCCTTGCCAAAGACCACCGGCCGGGTGGAATCATCACCGGCCTCCCGATTGGGGTTGTTGGGCAGCTGGAACACCTCTTCCTTGCCCTCGGGGTAGTTGTCCACAATCAGCTTGACAGGATCCAGCACAGCCACCCGGCGCTGGGCGCTCAGTTCCAGTTCGCTGCGGATGCAGGCTTCCAGCTGGCGCATATCCACCAGGTTGTCGCTCTTGGCAACGCCGGCCTGGCGCACGAATTCAAAGATGCTGGTGGGGGTGTAGCCCCGGCGGCGCAGGCCGCAGAGGGTGGGCATACGGGGGTCATCCCAGCCGTCCACAATGCCGGTCTCCACCAGTTCCCGCAGGTACCGCTTGCTCATCACCGTGTTGCTCACATTCAGCCGGGCAAATTCCCTCTGCTTGGGGAATTCGCCGCCCACAGTGTTGTTGATGACCCACTCGTACAGAGGCCGATGGTTCTCAAACTCCAGGCTGCACATGCTGTGGGTGATGCCCTCAATGGCATCCTGGATGGGATGCGCATAATCATAGAGGGGATAGATGCACCATTTGTCCCCCTGACGATGGTGGGAAACATGCTTGATGCGGTAGATGGCCGGGTCCCGCATGTTCATGTTGGGGCTGGCCATATCGATCTTGGCCCGCAGGGTGCGGCTGCCGTCGGGGAATTCGCCCGCCCGCATCCGGCGGAAAAGATCCAGGTTTTCCTCGGGGGTGCGGTCCCGGTAGGGGCTGGGAGTGCCGGGCTTGCCCGCGTCGTCGCCCCGGCCGGCCTGCATCTCCTCCCGGCTCAGGTCGCACACATAGGCCTTGCCTTCCCGGATCAGCTTCTCGGCATATTCATAGCAGACCTCAAAGTAGTCGCTGCCGTAAAAGATACCCCCGTTGGGGACGGCGCCCAGCCAGGTCAGGTCCTCATAAATGCTGTTGACGTATTCCATGTCCTCCCGGGCGGGGTTGGTATCGTCATAGCGCAGGTTGAACTTGCCGCCGTAGGCGTTGGCAATGCTCCAGTTAATCCAGATGGCCTTGGCGCTGCCGATGTGCAGGTAGCCGTTGGGCTCCGGCGGGAAGCGGGTGTGGATTTCCTTTACCTTGCCGGCCGCAAGATCGGCGTCGATAATCTCCGTGAGAAAATTGCTGGGCTTTTCTGCCATGATCTTTCCCTCCTGAAATCGCCCCCAAAGCGGGGCGGATGGTGTTGAAAAAACACACGGGCCAAAACGGCGCACCCCTTGGTACGGCAGCAGGGCGGCGGCGCCGTGTGAATATTTTCTATTTTACAATAGAAGAAGGGGTTTTTCAACGCATATACAAAAGCTTGGGCCGAAAAAAGAAAAAGAATGCCATTTATATAGCAAACAGCGGGCCAAAATAGAAGGTGCCGTAAAGGGCCTTTACACAATGAAAACAACAGGAAAAAAGGCCGGCCAAAGGCGGCAAAAAGATGCCGGCAGGACGAAAACGGCAAAATGACCAAAAAAAGGCCGTAAAAAAGCAAATTATTTCTGTTTTCCGGGGCGTTTGTTCAAATCCTGGTCATAATTATCCAGTACAATAGGCATAATCGCTACATAGCATGCCTTAACATGTCCTTAACGAAAAACCTGAAGAGTTAATGGAATTTTAACGAGACTTCTCGGGCAGAATTCCCCAAAACCGGGGAAGAGGGCGCACCGCTTCGGGGCAAACTGACAAAAAAGCCGCCGCTCGCTTGCGAAGATGTAAAAATGGCGTTAAAATGGCAGGCGGTTCAGCGCGCCGCAGAGGCAAGGCCCCGGCGCGCCCTGTGAAACGGGAAGGATGCCGGCAGGGCCGGCATCGGGGAAGAAAGGGAGGTCAGCCGCTTTGTGGAAAGCAGGCCTGGACATTGGGTCCACCACCATTAAATGTGTTGTCCTGGATGAACAGGATCAGATCGCATATCAGATTTACGAGCGTCACTACAGCCATATCCTGGAAAAGACCCAGGAGCTGCTGCGCCGGCTGGCGGCGGAGTTTTCCAAAGGTGAAAAGGTCCAGCTGGCCATCTCCGGTTCGGCGGGCATGGGCCTGGCCCAGAGCTGCGGCGTTCCCTTTGTGCAGGAAGTGTTCGCCACCCGTGTGGCCGTGAAAAAGCTGGCCCCAGAGACCGATTGCGTCATCGAGCTGGGCGGCGAGGATGCCAAGATCCTCTTCCTCACCGGCGGCACCGAGGTGCGGATGAACGGCAGCTGTGCCGGCGGCACCGGCGCCTTTATCGACCAGATGGCCACCCTGCTTAAGATGAGCGCCGAGGAAATGAACCTGGCCGCCCGCAAGGCCCGGCGCACCTATACCATTGCCAGCCGCTGCGGCGTGTTTGCTAAGAGTGATGTGCAGCCTCTGCTGAACCAGGGCGCCCGCACCGGCGACGTGGCCGCCAGCATTTATAAAGCGGTGGTGAACCAGACCATCGCCGGCCTGGCCCAGGGCCGTACCATCAAGGGCAATGTGCTGTATCTGGGCGGCCCGCTCACCTTCTCGGATGTGCTGCGCCAGAGTTTTGACGATTCCCTGGGCGTTACCGGCGTCTGCCCGGAAAACAGCCTGTATTATGTGGCGCTGGGCGCGGCCTTCTATTCGGATAAGGCCTTTGACCCCAGCCGGGTGGCCGAAAGCCTGAATCAGTACAGCGCCGGCAGCACCTATGCCAGCGAACCCCCGCTTTTTGCCAGCCGGGAAGAGTATGAGGAATTCCACGCCCGCCACCAGAAGGCCAGCGTGCCCTGCGAGCCCTTCGGCCAGGATTGCGGGCCGGTACATATCGGCATCGATTCCGGTTCCACCACCGTCAAGCTGGTGGTCATTGACCAGAATGCCCACATCCTGTATACCAACTATCAGTCCAACCTGGGCAACCCCCTGCCCCTGATCCGGGAGCAGCTGCTGAATATCTATAAGACCCATCCCGGGCTGCAGGTGGCCAGCGTGACCACCACTGGTTACGGGGAAGAGCTGGTGAAAAACGCCTTCCATGCCGACCACGGCCTGGTGGAGACGGTGGCCCATTTCACCGCCGCCAAGTACTTCCTGCCTGAGGTGGACTTTATCATCGACATCGGCGGCCAGGATATGAAGTGCTTCAAGATCGAGGACGGCGCCATCAGCGACATCTTCCTCAACGAAGCCTGCTCCTCCGGCTGCGGCAGCTTTTTGCAGACCTTCGCCCAGGCGCTGGGCTATGATGTGAAGGAGTTTGCGGCCCTGGGCCTCTTTGCCAAGCGCCCGGTGGACCTGGGCAGCCGCTGCACCGTCTTTATGAACTCCAGCGTCAAGCAGGCCCAGAAGGACGGCGCCACGGTGGACAACATCTCGGCGGGCCTTTCCATCAGTGTGGTCAAGAACGCGCTGTACAAGGTGATCCGGGCTTCCAGCCCCGAGGAGCTGGGCCGGAACATCGTGGTGCAGGGCGGCACCTTCTACAACGAGGTGGTGCTGCGGGCCTTTGAAAAGGAGATGGGGGTCAATGTGATCCGGCCCGACATTGCGGGCCTGATGGGCGCCTACGGGGCGGCCCTCCACGGGCGGAGCCTCTCCGAGCCGGGCGCAAAGAGCACCCTGATTACCCAGGAAGAGCTGGAAAACTTCAGCCAGCAGGTGCGCAGCGTCAAATGCGGCGGCTGCACCAACCACTGCCAGCTCACGGTGAACACCTTCTCGGATGGGCAGAAATACATTTCCGGCAACCGGTGCGATAAGCCCGTCACCGGCAAGAGCGCCGACAATGACCTGAACCTGTACGAATACAAGCGCCAGCTGCTGGCCCGCTACAAGCCCCAGTCCGGCTTCCGTGGGAATATCGGCATCCCCCTGTGCCTGAACATGTACGAGCTGCTGCCCTTCTGGCACACCTTCTTTACCCGCCTGGGCTTCTCGGTGCATACCAGCCCCATGTCCAGCCGGGGTCTCTACCTGGCCGGGCAGGCCACCATCCCCAGCGATACCGCCTGCTTCCCGGCCAAGCTGGCCCACGGCCATATCAAGGCCCTGAGCCAGATGAAGCTGGATGCCATCTTCTACCCCTGCATGACCTATAACCTGGATGAGCATTTGGGCGACAACCATTACAACTGCCCGGTGGTGGCCTACTACCCCGAGGTGATCGCCGGCAACTGCCCGGAGATCGAGCATATCCCCCTGATCTATGATTATGTGGGCATCCACCGCCCGGCGGACTTTGTGACCAAGATGACCGCCATCCTGAAAAAATACTTCAAAGGCATCGGGTGGAGCGAGGTCAAGACCGCCGCCGACGCGGCCTACAAGGAATACGCCTCCCACATGGCCGACCTGCGGCGGAAGGGCAGCGAGATCATCGCCCAGGCCCGCAAGGAGGGCAAGCGGATCATCGTGCTGGCCGGCCGTCCCTATCATGTGGACCCGGAAGTAAACCACGGCATTGATTCCCTCATCTGCCGCTGCGGGGCAGCGGTGGTCAGCGAGGACAGCGTGAGCTGGCTGGAACAGAAGTTTGACACCTCGGTGCTGAACCAGTGGACCTACCACTCCCGCCTGTACGCGGCCGCCAAGTACTGCACCGAACAGCCGGATATGGACCTGGTCCAGCTGGTAAGCTTCGGCTGCGGGCTGGACGCCATCACCACCGACGAGACCCGGGAGATCCTGCACCGGGGCGGCAAGCTTTACACCCAGCTGAAAATTGACGAGATCACCAACCTGGGCGCGGTGAACATCCGGCTTCGCAGCCTGTTCGCTGCCCTGGAAGAGAAGAAACGGCAGAACAAGGGCCGGCCCCGGCTCACCGTTATCCGGAACGATCACAGCGAGACAAAAAAGGAGAGGTAAGGACATGGAGACCCGCGACGTAAAGGCATATCCCAAGTTTACCAAGGCCATGAAGGCGACCCATACCATTCTGATCCCCAACATGGCGGTGCTGCATTTCCGCCTGATCAAGGCCGCGCTGGAAAAGGCCGGTTACCGGGTGGAGATCCTGGGCAACTGCGGCAGTCAGGTGGCGCAGCTGGGCCTGAAGTATGTACATAACGATACCTGCTATCCCGCCCTGCTGGTCATCGGCCAGTTCCTGGACGCCCTGAACAGCGGCAAGTATGACCTGGATCATACCGCCCTGCTCATCTCCCAGACCGGCGGCGGCTGCCGTGCTTCCAACTATATCCATCTGCTGCGCAAGGCCCTGGTCAAGGCGGGCTATCCCCAGATCCCCGTGGCTTCCCTGAACTTTTCCGGCCTGGAAAAGGACAGCGGCTTCCAGCTGAGCCTGCCCCTGCTGTGCCAGGTGGTGGCCTGTATCTTCTACGGCGACCTGCTCATGGCCCTGCAGAACCAGACCCGGCCTTATGAGGACAAGAAGGGGGATACCGAGGCTCTCACCGAGCACTGGATCCGCACCATTTCCGGCTGGATCATGCAGAACAAGGGCTATTCCGCCCATGAGATGAAGCACGCTTTCAAGCGGATCGTGGCCCAGTACGCGGCCATCCCGGTCACCCGTGTGCCCAAGGTGAAGGTAGGTATTGTGGGTGAGATCTATGTGAAATACTCCCCCCTGGGCAACAACGGCCTGGAGGAGTTTCTGGCCAGCGAGGACTGCGAGGTCAACCTGCCCGGCCTGATGGGCTTTGTCCAGTACTGCATCTTCAATATGGGCCAGACCATCCGCCTGTACGGCGGTGCCCATGCCGAGATCCTGGGCTCGGAGGCCCTGCTCAGCTGGCTGGACAGCATTGAAAAGGAGCTGTGCGCCGCCATGAAGGCGGGCGGGTACCATGCCCCGGCCCGCTTCAAGGAGCTGGAAAAGCTGCCCAAGGGTATTATTGGCCTGGGCGCCAAGATGGGCGAGGGCTGGCTGCTCACCGCCGAGATGATCGAACTGGTGCAGAGCGGCTATGAGAATATCGTCTGTGCCCAGCCATTCGGCTGCCTGCCCAACCATATTGTGGGCAAGGGCATGATCAACAAGATCCGGGCCCTGTACCCCACGGCCAACATCACCCCCATCGACTATGACCCCAGCGCTACCCGGGTCAACCAGGAAAACCGCATCAAGCTGATGCTGGCAGTGGCAAAGGAGCGGCTGAACGACCGCGCCAAGGCCAAGGAGCCCCTGCTTCGGCTCACTGCCGAGGATCTGGGCGGCGGCATGCCCATGCTGAACCACACCGCTGCGGGCCTGTAAGCAAAAAATCCGGCGGCCGGGGGTTCGGTTTTATCCAAAATCCTGAAATTCTGAAAAAGCAGCCCGAAAGACTTTTCGGCGCTGCTTTTTCCGTGTAATATAGAGCTGTGTGTGAAATGGAAAGACAGAACAGCGCCCTTGCCGGTATGGCGGCAGGGCAGAGGGGGAAGAGTGATGAAGATACGCGCACTGGCTCTGGATCTGGATGGTACCCTGACCAACAGCCAAAAGGAAGTGACGCCGGCCACCCGGGCGGTGCTGGATGCTGCCCGGCAAAAGGGCGTGAAGATCATCCTGGCCAGCGGCCGGCCGGCGGTGGGCGTGATGCCGGTGGCCCGGGAGCTGGAACTGGAGAAAAAAGGCGGGTATATCCTGGCTTATAACGGCGGGCAGATCCTGGACTGCGCCACCGGCGAGACTCTGCATCAGAGCCGGCTGGCGCCGGACAGCATTCCCCGCATCTGCGAATTTGCCCGGCGGCGGGGGTTGGCCTTCCTCACCTATGACAGGGAAGGGGTCATCACCGAAAATGCCGGGGATGAGTATATCCAGAAAGAGGCTTGGATCAACCGGCTGCCGGTGCGCCAGGTGGAAGATCTGCCGGCTGAGGTGGATTTCCCGGTCACCAAGATGCTGGTGGTGGGCCCGCCCCAGCAGACCGAGAACGCCGAGCGGGCCATGCGGGCCCAGTTCAAGGGCGAGTTCGACTGCTTCCGCAGTGAGCCCTATTTCCTGGAAGTGGTGCCCATGGGGGTGGAAAAGGCCGCTTCGCTGGAGATCCTGCTGAAAAAGCTGGGCATCGACCGGGAAGAGCTGATGGCCTGCGGGGACGGCTTCAATGACCTGCCCATGCTGCGGTATGCCGGGCTGGGGGTGGCCATGGCCAACGCCCAGAGTGCCGTCAAGCAGGCCGCCGACCGGGTGACCCTTTCCAACGATGAGGACGGGGTGGCCGCCGCGGTAAAACAGTATATCCTGAGTGAGACCTGAGCAGGCTGTTCCTGCCGGGGCAAAGCGGGGCGATAAGCGCCCCGGGAAAACAAACCAGCCGACGGGGCCCGGGGGCCGGCGCCGGCAGTAAGAGGAGAAACATGTCGCTGATTGTTTTTGATTTGGAGTGGAATATCGGCTACCAGCCCAAGACCTTCCTGTACCATGGCGCCGAGCAGACCCTGCGGGGCGAGATCATCCAGATCGGAGCGGTGAAGGTGGATGAGACCGGCCGGGTGCTGGATACCTTTTCCATGGACCTGAAGCCCCGGATCTTCCGCAAGCTGCAGCACCATATCGCCAAGGTCACCGGTTTTACCCAGAAGCAGATGGATGCAGGGGTACCCATCAAGGAAGGTCTTGCCCGGTTTGTAAAGTGGTGCGGGCCGGATGCCCGGTTCGGCGAGTGGGGCATGGACGATGTGCCGGTACTCAAGCAGAACCTGTATCTGGTGGGGCTGGATGAGAGCTGGCCCGCCGTCTGGTATGATCTGCAGCAGATCTTTCTGGCCCAGCATCCCCGGGGCGAGGGGGAGGGCATGACCTTGGAATCGGTGATTACCCGGCTGAACATCCCCACCGACCGGCCCTTCCATGACGCTTTGAGCGACGCGCTGTATACCGTGGATGTCTGCCAGCGGCTGGACCTGAAAAAGGGATTGGAAGAATACCCGGACGAGGAGAGCCAGCTGCGCAGCGCCGCCTGCCCCCCCGGGCCGGAATACAAGAAGGTGGAGTGTTTCTTCGGCTATCTGGAAAAGGAAACCTGGCGGGAGGACCCGGTGCTCCACGATCTGCGCTGCCCCTGGTGCGGCGGAGTGATGGAGGCGGAGGTCTCCCCCAAGGCCACGCCGGAGGAAGAGGATAAAGAACTCTGGATGCGCCGGGGCAACAACAGCTATTATGGGCTGTGCCACTGCGCCGACTGTAAGAAGGATGCCATCATCCGCTTCAAGCTTTCCCGGCGGGATGGGCTGCACTGGGCGGTGGCCCGGGTGGCAGAGGTGCCCACCGAGGAAAGCCGGGCCCGCTGGCAGAAGCAGAAGAAGCTGTTGGCCGAGCGGCTGAAAAAGAAGAGCCAGACCAAGGCGGAATAACAGAAAAAGGAGCCGGAAATTTTCCGGCTCCTTCTGGTTTTGGGGTTTGCGTTTTCAGGTTTAATATCCGATGATGATGCCCTGGTCCTGCTCGTAATAAGCGCAAAGGCCGCCGCAGGGGTAAACATGCACCTGGGCTTCGGGCCAGCGGGTCAGGATCCCGTGGCGCAGCAGATGGGCGCCCTGTTCATTGTTGTTGTGGCTGATCATCACCGGGTGCTGGCCGTGGAAGCCGGTCTGGTCCATCTCTTCCAGGATCCGGGCCAGTACTTTGGTCTCGCCCCGGGTCTTGAAGAACATTTCCAGGCGGCCATCCTGACTGGCCCGGCCCAGGATGCGCATATTCAGCTTGCCGGCCACAAAGCCCACCACCCGGCTGATCCGGCCGTTGCGCACCAGGTTTTCAAAGCTGGCCAGAGCGAACATCAGGTGGCATTCATCGGCATAGGCTTGCCCGCCCCGGCAGACCTCCTCAAAACTCAGCCCCTGCTTGATCAGATCGTTCAGGTGCCACAGGATCATGGCAATCTCGCCCCCGCAGGAGAGGGAATCCAGCACAAAGATCTTCTTTTCCGGATGTTCTTCCAGCACCATATCCCGGGCGGCGCAGGCGCTGTTGTAGCTGCCACTGAGGGTATGGGTGATGGTCAGGGCAATGGATTGATCCGCCATCAGGAATTTTTCGGCCCATTCCTCCGGGCTGGGGCAGGCGGTGGAGGAGGGACCGTTGAAGTTGGCAAATACCTCCATCATCTGGGGCACATTCAGGGCGGCGTTGTCCACAAATTCCCGGTCGCCCACACGAATCTTCAGGGGAACGGTGGCAAACTGGGTATCCGGGGCCAGGTCGTCAATATGATGAATCTCACAGGTGGAATCGGAAACAAGCATCCAGGACATGAACAGGCCTCCCAAATGTGGTTTTTAATACTACATATTTTTCCTATTTATTATAAAGGCGCGTACCTTCGCAGTCAATCCCCGCCGCCCCGGGCAGGGAAAAAGTTTCTGCTTTTTTCGCTTGCACCGGGCAGGGGGGCGGGGTATAATGAACGTAATCGGTTGATTGGGAAAACGTGCTTTTTCCCATTTTATAGTGTTGCGGTCTGCGCTTTTGAGCGCGCGGTGAATATACAGGAGAAACAGATGCAAACCTATCGTGAGTTTTATGAGCAGTCCCGGCGGCGCCGGCGTAAGCGCTTTATCCGCCGTACCCTGGCGGTAGCCCTGGTGCTGCTGCTGATTTTCGGCCTTGCCTGGGTGATCGTCACCCTCACCGGCGGCGACGGGGAAAAGGACGCCTCGTCCGGCACGGCCGTATCCACCGGAGCCGACAGCCAGGCCACCTCGGCCCAGCAGACCGGGGAAGAAGGCAGCGACAGTGTGCTGGCGCCCCTGCCCAATATGGACGGCAGCGGGGAAAACACCACCACCTGGAACACCATGGGCCCGGTGGAGCAGACCCTGGATTATACCATCAACCAGCCGGATTACCGGATGATCGCGTTGCCCGAGTGCGGCGTGGTGGATACCAGCTATTTCAATACGGCCACCTTTGTGGGCGACAGCCTTACCCAGGGCCTGCAGCTGTACACCACCGGCCTGCCCAATGCCCATTACTGCGCTTACAAGGGCATCGGCCCCAGCCAGATCGTCAACGGTACCACCGCCAAGAAAGAGGACGGCACCGAGGAGATCCCTCTGGATGCCCTGGTGGCCAGCCAGCCGGACTATGTGTATATCCTGCTGGGCACCAACACCCTGGTGAATACCGGCAACGAAGAAGGCTTCTTGGCCTATTACGGCCAGATGATCGATCTCTTCCAGCAAAACCTGGCAGAGGGCGTCAAGATTTATATCCAGGCCATTCCCCCGGTGCGGCCGGAGGTGGTGCAGAGCAAGGCCGGCCTGGAAAACGGGCGTATCCGCACCGTCAATAATAGCCTGGCCCAGCTGGCGCTGGAAAAGGGCTGCTACTTTGTGGACCTGCAGGAATGCCTGGCCGATGAGGAAGGGAACCTGCGGGCGGATTATGCCGCGGCGGACGGCATTCATATGAATCCCACCGGCTACCAGGCCTGGGTGGATTATCTGGCACGTCATACCGCCTATGATAAGCGGAACCCCTACCTGTATGGGAGCCCTTATTATATCTCGGAAAGCTGAAAACAGCCTGAAACAAAGGCCCGGCAGATCCCTGATCTGCGGGCCTTTCATTTTTGTGTAAAACCCGCCAAACGCACAGAAACCGGAAAAAGCATTGAAAAAAACGGGCAAAAGGATTATTATGAATATAAATTAAGAATTGCCGTTAAATAAAATTGTACAGAATAATTAAAAATCGAGACGGCACTTTTAAAGAAAGGGAGCCCATCCCGGGCTCAAAATTTCACATCAAGGAGGAAACAGCATGTACAAAAAAGTATCTGCCTTAGCACTGGCCGCGGTGATGACCCTGTCCCTGGTGGGCTGTGGGTCCTCTGCGTCCAGCAGTTCCGCAGCGGCTTCCCAGCCGGCTTCTTCCGCGCCCGCTTCCTCTGCCTCCTCCGAGGCTGCCTCCACTCCTGCCACCGGTGAAAAGGCACCCCGGCCCGAGGGCTTCCCCAGCAAGGACATCACCTACATCTATCCCTTCGGCGCCGGTTCCGGCAACGATGTGTACTTCCGCCTGCTGGCCGAGAAGGTCCGCCAGATGGAAGGCTGGGATAAGACCTTTGTGGTGGAGTACATGGAAGGCGCTTCCGGTGATGTGGGCTGGACCGCCATCGCCAATGCCGAGCCGGACGGCTATACCATCGGCTTCTGCCCCACGGCCATGCTGATCGCGGGCGTGGCCATGGATCGCCCCTATGGCACCGAGGGCATTGACTATGTGTCCACCATGATGAAGGATCCCGGCGTGATCGGCGTGGCAGCCAACAGCAAGTACAACACCCTGGAAGAGCTGATCGAGGCCGCCAAGGTCGCTCCCGGTTCCATTTCCGTGGGCGTTACCTCTGTGACCACCTCTGAGGGCCTGGCCCTGAAACAGCTGCAGAAAGCAGCCGGCTGCGAATTCAACATCATCCCCTTCGACGGCGAGAGCGCAGTGCTGACGGCAGTTTCCGGCGGCCATTGCGATTCCTTCTGCCTGAACGTTTCCGATGGCAAGACCTTCGTGGATGAAGGCAGCATCAAGTACCTGGCCACCGGCGACGAAGAGCGCAGCGTATTCTATCCCGATCTGCCCACCTATCAGGAAGCCGGCTATGACGTGGTTCAGGTGAACCTGCGTGCCATCGGCGCCCCCGAGGGCACAGATCCCGCCATCCTCCAGTATCTGAGTGATTGCTTCGTGGCTGCCGCCAATGACCCCGAGGTCATTGCCAAGGCCGAGGAGATGCAGCTGCCCGTGATGACTCTGGGCACCGAGGAGGCCACCGCCGAGTTTACCGCCATTGAGCAGTCCTACAAGGATCTGTGGGCTACTGAACCCTGGCAGTAAGCACTGAAAAGCCATGATGCAAAAGCATGGCAAATCTGAATGCCTTTGATTGATTGTTAGAATAAACAGCGCAGGCCCGCCCCGGCTATCCAGTCGGGGCGGGCCCGCTTCTTAAGAAAAAGGCTCTGCGGCATAACCGCAGAGCCTTTGCTTATGGCAATATTTTTCAGAACAGACCGGTGATCTTGCCGTCGGCGTCCACGTCGATATTCTCGGCGGCGGGGTGCTTGGGCAGGCCGGGCATGGTCATGATGCTGCCGCAGATCACCACCACAAAACCGGCGCCGGCCGAAAGCCGTACCTGGCGTACATGCAGCTCAAAGCCCTCGGGGGCGCTCAGCAGCTTGGGATCGTCGCTGAAGCTGTACTGAGTTTTGGCAATGCAGACGGGCAGATTCTGATAGCCCATGGCCTCGATCTCGGCCAGCTGCTTTTCGGCTGCCGGCTCGTAGGCCACGCCGCTGGCCCGGTAGATCTTGCGGGCCACAGCCTCGATCTTTTCCTTCAGGGGCATTTCCAGGGGATAGGTGTACTGGATGGGCCGATCTTCCAGGATGGAGAGCACGGTCTTGGCCAGCTCCACGCCGCCCTGGCCGCCCTTGGCGAATACCTCGCTCAGGGCGCAGGGCACGCCCTGAGCCCGGCAGAGATCCAGCAGGCAGTCCATCTCTTCCTTGGTATCGGTGGGGAAGGCATTCACCGCCACGCAGACCGGCAGACCAAACTGGTTCTTCAGGTTGTCGATATGGCGGGCCAGGTTGTCCACACCCTTTTTCAGGTAGTCCAGCCCGGGCTGGTTCAGCTCGCCCTTGGGGCAGCCGCCGTGATGCTTGAGGGCCCGCACCGTGGCCACCAGAACCACCGCGCTGGGGGCGATACCCGCATAGCGGCACTTGATGTCCAGGAATTTCTCAGCGCCCAGGTCGGCGCCGAAGCCGGCCTCGGTGACCACATAGTCTGCCAGCTTGAGGCTGAGCTTGGTGGCCATGACGCTGTTGCAGCCGTGGGCGATGTTGGCGAAGGGGCCGCCGTGGATGATGGCGGGGTTGTTTTCCAGAGTCTGCACCAGGTTGGGGTCCAGGGCGTCCTTCAGAAGGGCAGCCATGGCACCGGCTGCGCCAATCTGGCCGGCGGTGACCGGCTTGCCGTCATAGGTATAAGCGCAGACGATCCGGGAGAGCCGCTCCTTCAGGTCCGAGATGCTGGTGGCCAAGCAGAAGATGGCCATCACCTCGCTGGCTACCGTGATGTCAAAACCGTCCTCCCGGGGGGTGCCGTTGGCCTTGCCGCCCAGGCCGTCCACCAAAAAGCGGAGCTGCCGGTCGTTCATATCCACGCAGCGCTTCCAGGTGATCCGCCGGGGATCGATCCCCAGGGGGTTGCCCTGCTGGATGCTATTGTCAATCATGGCAGCCAGCAGGTTGTTGGCGGCGCCAATGGCATGCAGGTCGCCGGTGAAATGAAGGTTGATGTCCTCCATGGGCACCACCTGGGCATATCCGCCGCCGGCGGCGCCGCCCTTGATGCCGAACACAGGGCCCAGGCTGGGCTCCCGCAGGCAGAGCATGGTCTTTTTACCCAAACTGCACAAAGCGTCAGCCAGGCCCACGCTGGTGGTGGTCTTGCCTTCGCCCGCAGGGGTGGGGCTGATGGCCGTCACCAGGATCAGTTTGCCTTCCGGCCCTTCCCGGCGGGTCAGACGGTGGTCGATCTTGGCCTTGTACTTGCCGTACAGGCTGATGTCGTCCTCGGTCAGCCCCAGCTTGGCGGCCACTTGGGTGATGGGCTGCATCTGGGCAGCCTGGGCAATCTCAATATCACTCTTCATCATGGAACAACCTTCCTTTTTCTTTCTGGATGGGTCCGGGCCGAAAAAATCCCGATGTTAACAGTGTAGCATCCTTTTGGGCCGGACGCAACCGCCCGGGACAAAGAGAATGGAAGGCTTTCCCCGGCCCTTGGCCGGTTGTGCTTTTCGTGAAATCGTAGTATAGTATATTCTGTATCGGTATAGGCTTTTTTGAGCGCGGAATATACCGAAAGTATAATTCTGCGCGTATATACAAAAAGGGGAATCACTATGACGCAGGATAAAGAACTGCACTATCTGGACAATGCCGCCACCACCCGGGTGGCGCCCGAGGTGGCCGACGCCATCCGCCGTGCCATGACTGAATTCTGGGGCAATGCTTCCAGTTTGTACGAGCCGGGCGAAAAGAGCGAGCAGGCCCTGGAGGCCGCCCGCCAGGAGGTAGCCAGGACCCTGGGCTGCCAGAAAGAGGAGATCTATTTTACCGGCTGCGGCAGCGAGGGCAATAATATCGCCCTGCTGGGGGCAGTGCGGGCCCGCAAAAGCTGGGGCAACCGGATCGTGGTCACCGGCTTTGAGCACCCCAGTGTGGATAAACCCCTGCGCCGGCTGGCCCAGGAGGGCTTCGATGTCCAGTTCGTGGCCCCCGGCGAAGATGGCCGGGTGGATCTGGACCGGATGCTGGCCCTGGTGAACAAGAACACCATCCTGGTGGCCTGCATGAATGTGAACAATGAGATCGGCACCCTGATGGATACCGCCCGGCTGGCCAAGGGGGTCAAGGCCATCAACGACCGCACCGCCGTGCATGTGGACGCGGTGCAGGCCTGGCTGCGGCTGCCCCGGCTCAACCTGGAAGGGGTGGACAGCCTGACCATTTCCGGCCACAAAATTCACGCCCCCAAAGGGGTGGGTGCCCTTTACCTGCGCCGGGGCTATCACATCGATCCTCCCTTCCTGGGCGGCGGGCAGGAAAAAGGAATCCGCCCGGGCACCGAAAACCTGCCCTACGCAGTGGGCCTGGCCGTGGCGGCCCGCCGGATGGCGGCCAATTACCCCCAGCGGCATGAGCGGGTGGCAGAGCTGAACCGCCGGCTGCGCCAGGGCTTGGCCAGCCTGCCGGACATCACCCTCAACAGCCCGGAGGAATCGGTGCCCGAGGTGCTCAACCTGAGCCTGAACGTGATAAAAAGCGAACCCATGCTGCATTTTCTGGAAGAGCGGAAGGTGTATGTATCCAGCGGTTCGGCCTGCAGCAAGGGGGCGGCCAGCCATACCCTCACGGCCATGGGGCTGCCCCAGCGGCGGATCGATACCGCCCTGCGGATCAGCTTCTGCGGCGACAACGGCCCCGAGGACGTGGACGCCCTGCTGAACGGGCTGGAAGACGGCTTCCGGAGCCTGACCCATATCTGAAAAACAGAGAGCAAAGGGCCCGGCCCTTTGGCAGACAGGAGAGAACATGAAAGAGATCATCATGGCCTACCAGGGCGAAATGGCCCTGAAGGGGCTGAACAAATCCACCTTTGAGGCGGCGCTGGCCAAAAGCCTGCGCTTCCGGGTGCGGGACTGCGGCAATTTTAAGGTATACCGGGCCCAGAGCACTATGTATATCGAGCCTATGGACGATGAGGCGGATGTGGAAAAGGCCTATCAGCGGGTGAGCAAGGTGTTCGGGATTGCCAGCCTTTCCCGCAGCGCGGTCTGTGAAAAGGATTTTGATACCATCTGCCGCACGGCGGAGGCCTACCTGGGCCAGACCCTGCGGGGAATCAAGACTTTCAAGGTGGAGGCCAAGCGCTCGGACAAGACCTTCCCCATGCAGAGCCCGGAGCTCTGCCGGGAGCTGGGGGCCTATCTGCTCTCCCGCCACCCCCATCTGCGGGTCAAGGTAAAGAACCCGGACCTGCAGGTGATGGTGGAGATTCGGGATTACGGTGCCTACATCCACGGGCCCAAGCTGCCCGGGGCGGGGGGCCTGCCGGTGGGCACCGCGGGCCGGGCCCTCAACATGATCTCCGGCGGCATCGACAGCCCGGTGGCTGCCTGGCGGATGGCCCGCCGGGGCCTGGCTTTGCACCATATCCATTTTGCCAGCCCGCCCTATACCTCCGACCGGGCCCGGAACAAGGTGATCCAGCTGGCCCGCATTGACGCCGATTATACCGGCAGCTGCGTGCTGTACATTGTGCCCTACACCAAGCCCCAGGAGTATATCCGGGACCATGCCCCCAGCGTTCTGTTCACGGTGCTGATGCGCCGCAGCATGATGCGGATTGCCAACCGCATTGCCAAGGAGATCGGCTGCGAGGCCCTGGTCACCGGCGAGAGCCTGGCCCAGGTGGCAAGCCAGACCCTGCAGGCCCTGGCCTGCACCGACGCCGCCCAGGACCTGCCGGTGCTGCGGCCCTTGATCGGCAGCGATAAGGAAGAGATCGTGGCCCTGGCCCGGAAGATCGGCACCTTTGAGACCAGCATTCAGCCCTATGAGGATTGCTGCACCATCTTCACCCCGCCCCATCCCAAGACCCGCCCCACCCTGGCCGAGATCCAGCAGGCAGAGGCGGAGATGCCCGAGCTGCTTCAGCTGGAGCAGGAGGCCGCCGAAGAGGTGGAGCGGGTGCGGATCCGGATGGGCGAGGAGGAAAATCCCCTGGCGGATTTTTTTGCCTGAGCCCCGATTGTTCCCGGAAAAATATGTCCATATAAAGGAAGATAGAGATTATGACGGCACAGATCATCTCGGTGGGAACCGAACTTTTGCTGGGGGATATCCTGAACACCAACGCCCAGTTCCTCAGCAGGGAGCTGGCGGCGCTGGGCATCAGCGTGCTGCAGCAGCACACGGTGGGCGATAACCACGGCCGGCTGGAAGAACTGGTGGAGGAAGCCAAGCGGCGCAGCGATATCCTGATCTTTACCGGCGGCCTGGGCCCTACGGAGGACGATCTGACCAAGGAGACGGTGGCCGCCTGCTTCCATGATGCCCTTCGCTTTGACGAGGAAGCCTACCGGCAGATCCAGGATCACTATGCCCGCACCGGGCGCACCATGACCCCCAACAACCGCAAGCAGGCCATGGTGCCGGTGCGGGGCCAGAAGCTGCCCAATTCCCAGGGTACGGCTCCCGGCGCCTGGTTTGAGGATGACGGCTGTCTGGCCATCCTGATGCCGGGCGTGCCCTGGGAGATGGAGGCCATGTGGAAGGAACAGGTTTATCCCCGGCTTTGCCAGAAAGCGGGCTGTGTGCTCCACAGTCTGGTGCTGCGGGTGCAGGGAGGCGAAAGCTGGATCGACAGCCAGGTGGGCCACCTGTTTGAGAGCGAAAATCCCACTGCTGCCATCTACTGCAAGGCAGGGGAATGCATCATCCGGATCACCGCCCGCCAGGCCGATGAGGAGAGCGCCCGGAAGAGCTGCCGGGAATATGCCCAAAAGTTTTACGAGATCCTGGGCACAGCCATTTACGACGAGGATGTGCCGGGGATCGAACATACCGTCATCCGGCTGCTCACCGAAAAGGGAAAGAAAGCTGCCACGGCTGAGAGCTGTACCGGCGGGCTGGTGGCCCAGCGGCTCACGGCTGTGCCCGGGGCCAGCGAGGTGTTCCATTTCGGTTTTGTCACCTATGCCGATGAGGCCAAGCACAAGCTGCTGGGGGTATCGGAGCATACCCTGGAAACCTGCACTGCCGTCAGCCCCGAGACGGCCGCCCAGATGGCGGCGGGGGCCAAAAGCGCTGCCGGCGCGGATTACGCAGTATCCCTCACCGGTATTGCGGGCCCCGGCGGCGGCACGCCCCAGCGCCCGGTGGGGCTGGTTTATCTGGGCGGAGCCTGCCCCGAGGGGGTATGGGTCAAGAAGCTGATGCTGGGCCAGCGCAGCCGGGATGTAATCCGCCAATGGGCCAGCCAGCAGGCACTGGACCTGCTGCGCCGGATGATCCTGGGCCAGCCGGTGCCGGATGCCCGCCTGTACAGCCCGGAAGAGGTGGAACAAAGCCGACAGACACCCTTTGAGAGTTGAGGATACAGAGATGCAGCAATATACCCGTTTTCTCCGGCTGTTCGGAGCGTCAGCCGCAGAGCTGACCCCGCTTTTGAAAGCGGCCGCCGCCCAGGGCTGCCCTGGCCTGCGGCTGCTGCAGAAGGACGGCGAGTGCGTGATCTGCATATCGGCCCCGGGGCAGGACAATCGGGCTGTCCTGCTCACAGACCGCTGGGCGGATCAGATCCGGGAAAAGCTGGGGCCGGAATTTTACGGCGAAGGCCCCACCAGCCTGGCCGCTGCCACGGCGGATGCCCTGGCAGGCAAGGGAAAGCTGATGGTGGCCTGCGAGGAGGATACCGGCCGGGGGCTGAGCGAGCTTCTGGGTTCGGCCAAATCCGCCTCCAGCGTATACGATTTTGGGAAATACAGCTGGGCCGACCGGCATAAGGCCGCCAAAATCAAGGCCCGGCGGGGCCGCCAGGGGCTGGCAGCCGCGGCGGACCGGGCACGGGCAGCCCTGAAGATGACCGGCGCCGATTACGCGCTGGCCCTTGTGCTGGAAGAACAGGCCCCTGCGGCCCTGCTCTTTACCCCCACGGAAGGATATCTGTACCCTCTGGCCGGCGCCCGGCGCCCCCAGGCTCAGGGCCTGAACGCCCTTTTGGATATGGCCCGCCGTCTGGCTTTGGGGAAAACACAGGCCTCCGGTGTGCGGCATTTTGTGCTGAAGGGAGACCTGCCGGAGATTCCTCAGGCGGAAAGCGAAGAAGAGGCAGCCCCGCAGGCTGCCCAAGCCGCAGAGAGCCAGAGCGCAGGGGAAAAGCCGGAAAGTTCCGTCGGCCCAGCCCCCCGGGAGGAAGAGGCAGAGGAACCGGTGGCCTTTCAGGCTGCCTGGGAGCTGTACAGTCGGGAGCTGAACGGGGAGGATGAGCCCAAGGCCCCCCCGGCCGCTTACAGCCTCAAAAAGAAAAATTATCGGGGCCGGATCCTGGCCTGCGCGGCGGCAGTGCTGCTGGTGGCGGGTTTGACCGGGATATGGAGCTGGTATGGCCGTTCCTTTGGGAATGTGCCGGTATACCGGGGCTATGGCACGGCCGGTTTTGACGCTTCGGCCCAGGAATATCTCACCAAAGCCCAGGAAAAGGATTCCTCGGTACAGGCCTATCTGGCCTTTTCCGGCCAGCCGGGCACCCTAGTGCATGATCCTGCCGGGGAGAGCGGTCCTTCCGGCGCCGTGTTTGCCGAAGAGGGAACTCCCACCCCCGCCCAGCTGCCGGAAGGAGATAAGGCTTGTTTTGCCGGGCAGACCCAGCCCGGCCAGGCCCACAGCAATCTGCTGATCCAGTGCCCCACCCGGGCGGTGGCCAATCTGGGCCGGTTGGATGAAAAGGATGTATTGCGGGCCAATTACGGCTTTACCCTGTATACCGACGAGGAGAGCTGGCGCTACAAGGTGGTGTCGGTGTTCTATTGGGACCCCGAGGAAGAGGGCGAAGGCGCCTTTGACCTGATGGAATACCAGGATTTGGTGAACTACCGGGATTATCTGGATTTTGTGGTGGGCATCAAGTCCCGCAGCCTGTATGAACTGCCGGTGGACATTGAGGACAGCGACAGCTTTGCCACCCTTATCACCGATTCGGCGGCCACTGGGCAGAAACTGGTGATCACCGGCCGGCTGGTGCGCCAGTCGGAGAGCGCTTCGGTGAACCTGGCCGAGATCAATGCGGCCAACGAGCCTCTGCTGCCCCAGAGCACGGCGGTGCAGCTGGGGACGGAGAACCCCAATGTTACCGACAGCAACCAGTACTGGCTGAACTGGTACCGCACCGGCAACGAGACCACCGCCCAGGTGCAGGAAGAACAGGGCATGCCGGAAGAGGATATGACCCTGGAGGAACTGCAGCAGGCGCTGGAGCAGGCCCAGCAGATGAATGACGCGCTGGATGATGCCCTGGCAAGCCTGACGCCTCAGGCAACGGCTACCCCGGGCAGCGGTACCGGTACGCCCGGCACAGCAGCCAGCGGTACTCCCACCCCCACGCCCAAGCCGGGCACTACGGTTACGCCCACCCCCGGCGGGGGCGCGACCCAGACACCTGCCCCCACGGC
>NZ_JAFBIO010000022.1 GCF_021531255.1 Allofournierella massiliensis
GCACTGCCTTACAGGGCGAGACCTTTTACGGAGGGCTGCGGGACCAGGGAATCGAGCTGCTGGGAGATTTGCAAAGCAACCTTTCAGCTCTGGGCAAGGGTATGGTATATCTGGTGAGCCGGGGCGAGATCGGCGAGGATCTGACCGGCTGGCAGGAAGCCCTGGGCAGCGGCTCCGTGTCGGTCACCTTCCGGGCAAAGGAGGAGTAAGGCGTGAAAATACTGGTCTTGAATGGAAGTCCCCGCCCAAAAGGCAATACTGCTGGTCTGGTTGCCGGTTTTGTCCGGGGCGCAGAGGAGAGCGGCCATACCGTCACGGTGGCCCAGGTCTGCCGAATGCATATTTCCGGCTGCCTTGCCTGTGAGTATTGCCACCAGCCGGGCAGCGGGCATGAGCGGCAGTGTGCGCAGAAGGACGATATGCAGCAGCTTTACCCGGCCCTGGATGAGGCGGATATGCTGGTGCTGGCTTCCCCCATTTATTACCATGGCTTCAGCGGCCAGCTCCAGTGTGCCCTCAACCGCATCTATGCGCTGGACCGGCCCCGCCGGCTGCGGCAAGCGGCGCTCATCCTTTCTTCCGGGGATGCGGATGTGTACGAGGGGGCGGAATATGAATACCGGCGCTCTTTTTTGGAATATCTGGCCTGGAAAATAAGGGCATCTATACCTTTTGCGAAGCCCGAGATGTAGTGGCCCAAAAACAGGAAGAACTGTATCGGTTTGGAAAAAGCCTCACCGGAAACCCATAAGGCCGGGGGCAGGCCATAAAGAAAGCGGCAGGACGTTTTTCGTCCTGCCGCTTTTCAGTTTTCCTCTAACAGCCGGGTCAAGGTGGGTTCCAGCCGGGCTAGGTTTTCCCGCAGTTGGGGGAGGTAGTCCCGGGCGGGGTCATAATCCAGGTAGAGGGCATGGCAGATCTTCCTCTGGGCCAATTTCAGCCGGATACGCTGCAGCCGGGGGGCGGCCTCCCGAACCCTGCGGGAAAGGGAAATGTTCAGCCGCGCCCATTCCACATCCTGCCTTTCCAGAGCCAGAATGCCGGCCTGCTCCAGAAATTCCTTCAAAGAGCCGGAGGTCCTGGGCCCGCCGCATTCCTGATTCTGACAAAAATACCAGACCCGTCCGTCCTGCTCAATGGTCTGCCCCAGCGGGTACAGGGCGCAGACCAGGGGCCGGGCCTCATGCACCGAACAGCGGTTTTTGTACAGGAAGGGGCAGTTGTTCCCGGAATCCTTCCGGGGGCGCAGGCGCACCACTGGAAGAAGGCTGAGCGAGCCCATGTACAGCCGGCAGAAGCCGTTGATCACCAGCTCGGGCGGAAGGAAAAGCCGCCTGCAGAGCCGGTAAAGGTCATAGCCGGAAAGCACGATGTCCTGCCGGCCCTTGCAGCAGTCCGCACAGCCCTGACAGACAAAGCCGAAGGGCTCTTCCAGCCCGATGGGGGTGAAATCATCCTCTTCTTCGTGGCCCAGTTCTCCGCACAGATCCACCTGACTGTCCGGGATTTCTCTGCTCATGGCGCCTGACTCCTTTCCGGCGGGGCGGCATTCCGTCCCTAAATGTGCTATACTTGATTGTAGCATAGAAAAGGAGGCTTTGCCATATGACCGTCACGCTTCCGGTGAAGGTGCGCTATGCGGAGACCGACCGCATGGGCATCGTCCACCATAAAAATTATCTGGTGTGGTATGAAGAAGCCCGCACCCTGTTTTCCGACCAGGTGGGGGTACCCTACAGCGAGATCGAGAAGAAGGGGGTCATGTCGCCCTTGCTGGAATGCGGCAGCCGTTACCTTTCCAGCTGCACCTATGAGGACGAGCTGCTGGTGGAATGCCGATTGGTGAAATGCACGCCGGTCCAGTTTGAATACCGGTATCGGGTGTTCAAAAAAGGGGAAGCAAAGCCCCTGAACACCGGCTTTACCCGCCATGCCTGGGTGGATGCCCAGACCTTCCGACCGATACGGCTGGATCGCCGCCTGCCCCAGGTATACGAAAAGCTGCTGGCAAGCTGTGAGCCGGAGGAAACCCGAGAAAGGAGCAAAGCATGAAACTGACGGTTTTGGTGGAAAATACCTGCACCCGCCCGGGATTGGCGGGGGAACATGGGCTGAGCCTGTATCTGGAGACCCGGGGCCACCGGGTCCTGTTTGACGCCGGGACCACCGACCTGTTTGAACAGAATGCCCGGGCGCTGGGGGTGGCTCTGGAGCAGGTGGACCTGGCCATCCTGTCCCATGGCCATCGGGATCATGGGGGCGGCATGGTGCGCTTTATGGAGCTGAACCGGAAGGCCCGGCTGTATCTGCGCCCCCAGGCGCTGGAACCGCATTTTTCCCAGAAGACCCAGGGCCTGGCCCAGGTGGGGGTAGAGGCCGACCGGCTGCCCCGGGAGCGGATGGTCCTGACCGGGGATCTGGAGCAGATCGACGGGGAACTCACCCTGTTTGCCCGGGTGGAGGGCAGGCGCTTTTGGAGCGATTCCAACTCCAACCTGATGAAGGAGGAGGCCGGCACGCTGGTGCCGGATGATTTTACCCATGAGCAGGACCTGATTGTGACCGAGGGGGAAAAGAAGATCCTGATCGCCGGCTGCAGCCACAACGGGGTAGCCAATATCCTGGACCGGTACCATCAGCTCACTGGCGGCTGGCCGGATGTGGTGGTGGGCGGTTTCCACCTGCTCAGCCCGGGTACCGGCCGGAGCGTGCCTGCCGACCAGGTGCGGCAGCTAGGCGAATATCTGGCCAGCCTGCCCTGCCGGTACCTCACCGGCCACTGTACCGGGCCGGAGGCCTACAATGTGCTCAAGGAAGTGCTGGGCGATCGGCTGGAAGCGCTGACCACCGGCGGCGTGTGGGAGCTGTAAGGAGCCGTCAGAAAGGAGAGAAAGATGGCCTTTCATAAAATTGATTGGGATCAGTGGGAGCGGGCGGAATATTTCCGCTATTATAAGGACTGCATCAAAACCCATTACAACCTGACCCTCCGGCTGGATGTGACGGCCCTGCGCCGGGAACTGGATAAGCGGGGTCTGAAGTTTTACCCTGCCTTTGTCTGGGCCGTGATGAAGGCTGTCAACAGCCACAAGGAATTCCGGATGGCTGTGGACGGGGAGGGAAATCTGGGCTGGTACGACGAGTGCCACCCCGGCTATACGGTGCTGCACCGGGATACCGGAACCTTTTCGGATCTGTGGAGCGAGTATTCCCCCTCCTTCCGCGCCTTTTACGGGAACATGACCGGGGATATGGAAAAATACGGCCAGGTACACCGCCTGAAGGGGAAGCCTGGTTGCCCGCCCAATTTCTGTTCCCTCAGCTGTGTGCCCTGGCTGGATTTCACCGGCTACGGCTGCGATACCTATGGGGACAGCGAGATGTACTTCCCGGTCATCCTGTTCGGACGGTATCGGCAGGAGGGCCAGGCCCTCACCCTGCCCTTCAACATCTGGGTCCACCACGCCGTGGCGGATGGATGGCATATCCATTTGTTGGTGGACACCCTGCAGCAGCTGCTTGCAGAGCCGGAAAGCTGGCTGGACAACTGAAAAGAAGAATCCCTTTACAGAATAGTAAAATAAAAAATCCCCCGTTTTTCGGTTTCTCAGCCGAAAAGCGGGGGATTTTTTATCAGTCAGACCGGCCCGCGGCGGAACCGGTCGATCATCTCCCAGGTCAGGGAGATGGGGCTGCCGCCTTCGGGCAGCTCGGCTCGGTCGAACCAGGTGCCTTCGCCCAGTTCGTCCTCCTGCAGGGTGACGGTCTCGTCCTCACTGTCCAGATCGCAGTAAAAACCGGAGAGCAGACAGCCCGAAAAGCTCCAGGGCTGGCTCTTGTAAAAGCGCAGATTCTTTACCGGCAGCCCCACCTCTTCCATGACCTCCCGGCGGACGGTGTCCTCCAGGGGCTCGCCGATTTCGGCAAAGCCGGCGATCAGGGCATAGTTGCGGGTGGAGCCGGGCCGGTTTTTGGGGGAGTATTTGGTGAGCAGCAGCCGGTCCCCATGGGTGACTGCCACGATCACGGCAGGGGAGATGGTGGGGTAGACCAGATTGCCGCAGGCAGGGCAGCGCATGGCACGCTCAACGGCATCCGGCTCGGTGGCGGCGCCGCATCGGCCGCAGAACCGGTTGTTCTGGTACCAGCGGTGCAGCTGGCTGGCAGTGATGGAAGCAAAGGCCAGCCAGCCGGGCTGCAGGGTGCGGAAGGCGGCGTCCTTTACCGGCAGGGCGGCTTCTTCCAGCCCGGCGGGCAGGGTGTGGAGCCAGAAAAAGCCCACCTGATCAATGGTAAAAAGATAGGTATAGTCGGGCATTTCGCCGGAGGCGAAGGGCAGTTCCTCCCAGGTGAAAGGCAGGCCGGTGGCCTTGCTCAGCAGGGTTTCGCCGCCCTGGTAGAAGAAGAACCGGTCCCCCGGGCGGGGGGCACGGGGGTGATAGGCGTTGTCATAGTGATGGGGCTGGATATCCTGAATCATAGAAGAAAGCCGCCTTTCTGCCCGCAGGCAAATGTTTTGGTAAAATCAGGACTTTTGGCCGGGCGCGGGCCGGTTGACGATCCAGATGCCCACGCAGACCAGAAGCAGAGCCGCCAGGCTGATGGGGCGGAAAGCCTGTTCCGACTCCCCCAGCAGCACCGCGCTGAGCAGTACCCCGAATACCGGGTTGGTAAAGCCGATAATGGTGACCCGGGAGACCGGGTTGTATTTCAGCAGCAGAGCCCAGACCGAGTAAGCGGCCGCCGAAACAAAGGCCAGGTACAGCAGCATACCCAGGGCAGGCAGAGAAGGCACCGTGAGGTGCCCGCCCAGGCCCAGGCCAATGCCGGCCAGGACCAGCCCGCCCAGCAGGAACTGATAGCCGCTGAGGGTCACTGGGTCTTCCCGGTTGCCGTACCGTTTGAGCAGCACCGAGGAGAGGGCGTACCCCAACATGGCCAGGAACACAAAGCCCTCACCCATCAAAGACATCTCCGGGGTCAGGGCATCCGGGCTCCAGTTGATGCAGACCACGCCCCCAAAGCCAGCCAGGCAGCCCAGCAGCTTGCGCCGGGTCAGGGGTTCCATCCGGAAGATCAGGCTGGCCATCAGGATGGAAATAAAGACATTGCAGCCCACAATGATGGCCGATTTTACGCCGGAAGCATGGGCAAGCCCAATGTAGAAGAAAAAGTACTGCCATACGGTCTGGCACAGGGAAAGAGCCAGGATGGGCCGGGCAGAGCCCCGGTGAGGCAGCAGAAAACGCCCCTGGATCAGGCTGCCCATGAGAATACTCATCAGGCCGGCCAGGGCAAAACGGCAGCCGGCAAAGAGCAGGATGGTAGCGGTATCGCTTTCCGCAATGCCAAAAAGCTGATAACCCACCTTGATGCAGGGGGTGGCGCTGCCCCACAGCAGGCAGCAGAAAAGGGCAAGCCCGGTCACCACCGGGCCACGGGTCCATTGTTGAGAAGAAATTTTAAACATATAGTATAAATAAAATGAAAATATACAGAATTTTGCGGAAACAAGAATATTATAGCACAATCCGTCGGTCAGAAAAAGCATTTGAGCCCAAAGCCGGGACAGATTGCGGTTTTTGCCGGATCCGATATAATAAAAGCAAAAAGGAAAAGGGGATGGGCAGATGATTTTTGCGTACGGCGAGAAAGAAATGGACTGGCTCTCCCGGCGGGATGCCCGTATGGGGCGGCTGATCGGCCAGGTGGGGAAAATTCGCCGGGAACTGCAGCCGGACCTGTTCCGGAGTCTGGCTTTCAACATTGTGGGGCAGCAGATCTCCATGGCGGCGCAAAAGACGGTGTGGGGAAGGCTGGAGAGCCTTTTGGGAGAGGTAACGCCCCGGGCACTGGCAGAGGCGGAACCCCAGGCCCTGCGCCAATTGGGGCTGAATGGCCGCAAGGTGGAATATCTCCAGGAACTGGCCCGAAATGCAGTCTTTGGCCGGCTGGACCTGGAAGCCCTGACCCGACGGGAGGATGAGGAAGTGATCCGGGTGCTCTCGGCCCAGAAAGGCGTAGGCGTATGGACGGCAGAGATGATGCTGATCTTCAGTCTGGGCCGGCCGGATGTGCTGAGCTGGGGAGATCTGGGCATCCGGCGGGGGATGGAAATGCTGTACGGCAAGGCGCTCACCCGCCAGGATTTTGAGCGGTACAAAAAGCGGTATTCTCCCTATGGCACCGTGGCCAGTTTTTATTTGTGGGAGCTGGCCGGAGGCAGGGCGGAAGGATGGCAGTCCGCAGCCCGTTTTTCCCGGTTCCCCGAAAAAGAAGGGGCGGCAGAGGGCCGGATATTTGGCTGGTATGATTCCCCCCTGGGGCCGCTGCTGCTGGAGAGCGACGGCCGGGCCCTGAAGCGGCTGGAATTCTGGGAGGGAGAAGTTTCCGAAGGCCCGGCCCCGGGGCAGGAGGATGAGGTGCTCCGGCAGGCCCGCCGCTGGCTGGATACCTATTTCAGGGGGGAAGACCCAGGCCAGCCCCCGTTGCTGGAACCGGAGGGCACGGACTTTCAGCGGGCGGTATGGCGCCAGCTGGCCCGTATCCCCTATGGGCGGCTCACCAGCTATGGGGAGATTGCCCGGGCCCTGCAGGCAGAGGGCCGGTCCGCCGCGCCCCGGGCCGTAGGGGGCGCCGTGGGCAAAAACCATATTGGGCTGATGCTGCCCTGCCACCGGGTGGTGGGCGCCGGCGGCAGACTCACCGGATTTTCGGCAGGATTGTGGAGGAAAGAGTATTTGCTGGAACTGGAAAAGCCGGTCTGGGAAGAGTTGTATCCCCTGGTCTGATTTTTCCACCGCCGGCAGCAGGTTTGGTGGAAAAATCAAGCCTTTGCCTGCCCAAAACCAAACAGCGCCGGGCCGCTTTTCAGTCGGCCCGGCGCTTCTCGTTTTGGGGAAGGTTATTTTTGCCGGACAGCGCAGATATCCTGGCTGCTGCAGGCGATGGAATGGCGGATGGGTTTCCAGGTGACGTTGCGGCGCAGGGCGGCTACGGCAATGGGAATATAAGTAAGAATAAAGACCGGGAAGGTGAAGAGGTAGACGATCTTCTTCCAGCCGGAGCAGTGGATGCTGGACCACTCGGTAATGGTGGTGATCAGCCCGAACAAAAACAGGGAGAAGTAGATGCTGAGCAGGGTGTTGGTGACCTCAAAAAGGGTGAGGAAGAACAGGTATTTTTTGCCGGCCCAGACCGCATAGGCCAGGGCGCCGCTGTTGAACAGAAGCATGGCCAGGGTGAGCAGGGTAGCCGGGGCAATGGTCATGAGCATATCATAGCAGGAAAAGCCCTTTTTATGAGTAGCCCCCCGCACCAGCCGGCTGCCATAGCGGCGCACAACCTGGTAAAAACCCTTGGACCAGCGCAGCCGCTGGTTCCAGGATTCCCCAAAGCAGACCGGCTGCTCATCGTACAGCACCGCCCGGGGGCAGTAACCGATGGCGTTGTGATGGATGGCGTTATCCACCGAGAACTCGATATCCTCGGTGAGCAGGTGCCATTTCCAGCCGCCGGCCTTCTGCAGCAGCTTGGCGGATACCAGGAAACCGGTGCCGGAAATGGCGCAGTTCAGGCCCAGTTTGGTGCGGGCACCGTTCAAAAAACGGCTTTCCCGCAAAAACCAGAGGGCGTAGCCGGCGCTGATCCAGTTGCTGCCGTAGTTTTTCGAGTTCCGGTAGCTGGTCACCACGGGGTAGCCGCTGCGGAAGGTACGGTCCATCTCTTTGACGAAATTGGGGTCCAGCACGTTGTCGGCATCAAAGACGAAGTAGCCGTCATAGGGCAGGCCAGTGTTGTGACGGGGCAGGTAGGCCAGGGCGGCGTCCAGGGCGTAGCCCTTGCCCACCAGGCGGCTGCTGTGGCGCTCCAGCACATCCACGCCCGGGTGCATCCGGGCCCGCTGGGCGGTGCCGTCGGTGCAGTTATCGGCGATCACATAAATATCCAGCAAGCCGGCGGGGTAATCCTGGGCTTCCAGGCTTTCCAGCAGCTTATCGATCACCGCTTCCTCGTTGCGGGCGGGGATCAGCACGGCGTACCGGCCAGGGGTGCCTTTGGGCTCCAGAACTTTTTCTTTTTTGAACAGGCCCACCAGCAGGTAAAAAGCCTGGTACGCATAGGAGGCAAAAAATAGGATCAGAATAGCCAGATTGGCGTAAAACACAAGATTTGTCAGCATAAAATCATACCTTTCCCTTTTTGGGCGATCATGCACACCGAAAGGCAGCGGCCGGGCCCTAAAAAACGGCTCCAGTCTCTGCCTTTCGGGGATCGCTCTTTTCTTTTTCTCGATACAATGAGAAATGCTTCGATTGCCGGGAACCGCCGCCCCTCTAAAAAATCACAAAATTTTCATAGGCGATTCCGGGCTGGGCCTCAAGTCTGCCCGCTTTCCTGTTCGGGTTCCTGCTTGGGGGGATCGGAAGCATCGGGCAGGGCCAGGTACTCCGGGTTTTCCATCAGGTGCATAAACTCGGGGCCGGTAATGGTCTCCTTGGTATAAAGATGTTTGGCCAGGGTGTGCAGCTGGGCCATGTTGCTGCTCAGCAGCTTCTTGGCCTTTTCCCGCTGGGCGGCAATGATCTCCTCCACCTTTTTGTCCACCAGGGCTGCGGTTTGAGCGCTGCAGGCCAGGGAGGAATCTCCGCCCAGGTAGACATTGCCGGTGGTTTCCAGCGCCACCATGCCGAACTCGCTCATACCGAACCGGGTCACCATCTGGCGGGCCAGTTTGGTGGCCTGCTCGATATCATTGGAGGCGCCGGTGGTGATGGTGTGGAAGACCAGCTCCTCGGCCACCTGGCCGCCGGTGTAGGTGCAGATCTTGTTTTCCAGCTCCTGCTGGTTCAGCAGGGTCTTATCCCGCTCCTCCACCTGCATGGTATAGCCCAGCGCGCCGCTGGTGCGGGGGATGATGGTGATCTTGGAGACCGGGGCCGAATGACTCTGCAGGGCCGCCACCAGGGCGTGACCAATCTCGTGATAGGCCACGATCATCTTTTCCTTGTCCGAAAGGATGGCGTTCTTCTTCTTGTAGCCGGCAATGACCACTTCCACGCTTTCCATCAGATCGTTCTGGGTCACGGCCCGGCGACCGTCCCGCACGGCCCGCAGGGCTGCCTCGTTCACCATATTGGCCAGCTCGGCACCGGAAGCGCCGGCCGCCATCCGGGCGATGACCTCAAAATCCACATTGGGGCCGATCTTCACCTTCCGGGCATGTACCTTCAGGATCTCGGTACGGCCCTTCAGGTCGGGCAGCTCCACCGGGATGCGCCGGTCAAACCGGCCGGGGCGCAGAAGGGCAGGATCCAGGCTGTCGGGCCGGTTGGTGGCCGCCAGGATGATCACGCCCTTGGTGGCGTCGAAGCCGTCCATCTCGGTGAGCAGCTGGTTCAGGGTCTGTTCCCGCTCGTCGTTGCCGCCGGCGATGCCGCCTGCACCGTCCCGCTTTTTGCCGATGGTGTCGATCTCATCGATAAAAACAATGCAGGGGGCCTTTTCCGCAGCCTGTTTGAACAGGTCCCGCACCTTGGCGGCGCCCATGCCCACGAACATCTCCACAAATTCCGAACCGGAGATGGAGAAGAAGGGAACCCCTGCTTCGCCGGCCACGGCTTTGGCCAGCAGGGTTTTGCCGGTACCCGGAGGGCCCACCAGCAAAGCGCCCTTGGGCGCCCGAGCGCCAATGGCGGCATATTTGCCCGGGTCGTGGAGGAAATCCACGATTTCGGTCAGCAGCTCCTTGGCTTCGTCCTCACCGGCCACATCGCTGAATTTGATGCCCTCGGTGGAGGGGACATACACCTTGGCGTTGGATTTGCCAAAACTCATGGCGTTGCCGCCCATGCCCCTCTTGGCCAGCTGCTTCATCATCAGCTGGCCAAGCGCCGCAAAGAGCAGGATAGGGAAGATCCAGGTGAAAAGGAACTGCAGCATGGGGCTGGCCTGCTGGATGATGGGGGAGCTGAAATCCCGAATACCCGCGTCATACAGCCGGTTGGCCAGGTCCGGGTCATCCATGGGGCCAGTTTTGTAATAGTTACCGTTTGTGTCCTCAAAAACGATCTCGTCCGTATCGATCTCCACCCGGGTGATCTGGCTGGTCTCGACCATTTCCATGAACTGCCCGTAGCTTACCTCTTCCACCCGGGCCCCCATAATGCTGGGGAATACCAGGCTGTTGAGCAGGATCATGACAACCAGCACGATCAGCCCATAGTAAATCAGAGGCTTTCGGTTGTTGGTGGGGTTTGTAGTTTGCATAGAGAAGTCTCCTTGCCCCGGCCAGGCCGGGAAATATATAGAACATTATAGACATTTGAGAGCAAAAGAAAAGCCTTTCGGTTCCTTTTGATCATTATCACAAAAAGATATGAACGATTTCTTTGAAAAAGATGAAATAAGTGTGAAAGCTGGCAATCAAACATAAAGAGTGCTAAAAATCCCCCTGCCGGATAACCCGGCCGGGGGAGAAAAAGGCACTAAAAGGTTCTTGCTCAGCCCAAAGAGCTTTTCAACATGGATTGGGTATAGGCCCGCAGCGTATCTTTCCCGGTCAGGAAGGAAAACTCCGGGGGCATTTCATCTTTTTGGTGCAGCAGGGCGTTGGCAAAAGCCAGGTAGACCGAAGAGATCACATAGGCAAAATAGGGGTATTCGCAGTCCTGCCGCACAAACCGGCTCCGCTTGCCCAGTTCTAAAGAGCGCTGCAGCAGTTCCTGCAAACGGCGGCAGTATCCGGGGGCAAAGGCCCGGCAGCGTTCCTGGGAGGCGCCGGGGCGCAGGGCCAGGGCAATCAGCCGGCAGGAGGAAGCCCGGGTCTCGATCAGATCGGAAACATAATCCAGCGATTTTTCACACAGGACCTCAAAATCCGGGCAGGAATCCATCATGGCTTCCAGGGCATCCAGTTCCCGCTGAATGCAGAACAGGAAGGTGCCCAGCAGGATCTCCTCCTTGGAGCGGAAATACTCGTACAGGGTGCCTTTGCCCATGCCGGCGGCATCGGCAATCTCCTGCACCCGCAGCTGGCTCAGGTCGCAGCCGCCGGCGGCCAGCTGCAGCACCCCGCCAAAGATCTGGATCTCCCGGTCGGTAAAGGAATGGGGCTGCACTCAATCGCCTCCCTTCGGGGCGGCCGCGGCCGGCTGTTCGGTGAGCCGGGCCTGACGCTGCTGTTCCTGCTGGATAAACTCGGCGGCATCGTCGGGCAGGTCATCCAGATTTTCGCTGCCCACATCCACCTGCAGGGGCTTGCGTTTGAACAGGATATCGTACATGACAGGAATGATGAAGAGGGTCATCAGGGTGGCATAGGCAAGGCCGCCGATGATCACGATGGCCATGCCCTTGCCCAGCTGGCTGCCCATATCGTCGCCCATGACCATCTTGGTCATGGCCAGGATGGTGGTGAGGGCGGTCATCAGAATGGGCCGCATACGGGTTTTGCCGGTGGCGATCAGGGCTGCCCGGCGCTCTATGCCGCCCAGACGCAGCTGGTTGGCGTAGTCCACAAATACGATGCCGTTGTTCACAACCGTGCCCAGCAGCACCACAAAGCCCATCAGGCTGGTCATGGAAAGCAGCTCCCCGGTGAACAGAAGGCCGAACAGGCCGCCGGTAAAGGCAAGGGGCACGGTGAACAGCACGATGAAGGGGGAGAGCAGGCTCTGGAACTGGGCCACCATGACCAGGTAAATGAAGAGCAGGCCCAGGCCCATGATGAGCAGCATCTGCTCCACCATGTCGTTGACGCTCTCGCTCTCGCCGCCCAGGTCTACGATATAGCCGTCCGGGGCCTGGTAAGCTTCCAGCAAGGGCTCCAGTTCCCGGGCCAGCAGGGTGACGTTGTAGCCCTCGGCCACCGAGGCGGTGACCGTCATGCAGCGGGACTGGTTTTCCCGGTTGATGGAAGCCACGCCTTTTTCGTTCTGGATGGTGGCAAATTCGCCCAGGGTATGGGTCTCGGTGACGGTATCATTGTCCTCATCAATCACCGATACATCAAAGGGATAGTCCATCAGGTTTTCCACCGTCAGGGGGTCGGTCTCATCCTTGATGACCACATCCATTTCCACCCCGTCAATATTGACGGTGGTGGAGGTGGATTCCACGGTCAGGCTGCCGGCCAGTTCCTGATAGATCTGGGCCACCGAGAGCCCCAAGCTCATGGCTTTGTTCTTGTCCAGCATCAGGTGGATGACCTCGTCGCCGTCCTCCTGGCCGTTTTCAATCTCCTCAAAACCTTCCACCTGGCCCACAATCTCCATCACGTCTTCGCTGACGCTCTGCAGGGTATCCAGGTCAGGCCCATAGATGTTGATGGAAAGGCCGCTGGCGGAAAGGGAGGACATGTCGGCACCGGAAGAAACCTCTACCGTACAGGGCAGGTCGGCAGTGGCGGCCAGGATCTGGTCGGTCAGGTTTTGAACCTGGGCCTTGCCGGCTTTTTCGTCTTCCAGGGTCACATAGAACATGTAATCCAGATATTCGTCCATGGCCGAGGAAAGATCGGAGGAAGCGGATATCATGGCAACTGCGTTGCCAGATACCATGGCGCCCACCGCCTTGACCCCATCCAGGGGCATGATGGCCTCCATCACCTGATCGGCGGTGGCATAGGCCTCTTCCTTTTCCATATCTTCGGGCATGGTAACCGTGATGGAAAGCTCGTCGGTGGTCATTTCCGGCATGACCACGATGCCCATGCGGCCCACCTGCCATACCGAGAAGACCAGCAGCAGAATGGACAGGGCCAGGGGCACCACCTTGAATTTCAGGCACCAGGCCAGCAGCCGGCCGTAGGCCTCCTGCATCCGGTCAAACCAGGGGTGGCTCTTGGGGCGGCTATTGCGCAGCAGGCTGGAGCCGGCGGCGGGCACCACCGTCATGGCCACCAGCAGGCTGGCCATCAGGCAGAAGATGATGGTCAGGCACATGGGCATCATCAATTCCCGCACCTGGCCGGTGGTGAACACCATGGGCAGGAAGACGCAGACGGTGGTGAGGGTGGAGGAGATAATGGCGGCTGCCACCTGCCTGGTACCCTGTACCGCCGCCCGGGGCGCGCCAATGCCTCGGGTGCGCAGCCGGTAGATGTTTTCAATGACCACGATGGAGTTATCCACCAGCATACCGATGCCCAGGGCCAGGCCCGACAGGGTAAGCATGTTCAGGGTAATGCCGCTGAAATACATGCACACCAGGGCGGCCAGTACGCTCAGGGGAATGCTGAAGGCCACCACCAGGGTGGGAAGCAGGTCCTTGAGGAAGAGGGCCAGCACGATGATGGCCAGGATGCCGCCCACGATCATGCTGTCCTGCACGCTGTTGACAATGATGTTGATGTAATCGCCCTGGTCCATCAGGGGAATCACAGACAGGCCGGGATATTTGGCTTCCAGCTCCTCGATGGCGGCCAGGCAGGTCTCGCTCACCTCGTTGGTGCCGGAAGTGCTGCCCTTGAACACGGCCAGAATCACCGAGTTCTCCCCGTTCATCCGGGCATAGCTGTCGGCGGCGTTGTCAATTACGGTGATGTCCGCCACATCGGAAAGCCGCACATCCCCCACATCGTGGATGTTGCACAGCACGGTGCCGGCCATCTCTTCCAGGTCGGCGTAATTTTCGCCCACCTTCAGAAGCCAGGAATTGTCCTCCTGGTCATCAATATAGCCGGCCGGCATCTCAAAGTTCTGGGCATAAATCAGCTGGGAAAGGGTATCCAGGGTGAGAAGGCTGTCGGCGTTGGCCTTGAGCAGGGCCTCCCGGCGCTGCTTTTCAAAGCTTTCCACCCCTTCGTTGTAGCTGTCCCATCCCTCGTCGATCTGTTCCTGACCTTCGGAAACCGAGGCCCAGCTGTCATCCAGCTGTTCCCGGCCCTCGGTGATGGATTCCAGCCCGTCGTCCAGCTGGCTTTCGGCCGATTCCAGGCTGGCCTTCTGGCTGCGCAGGTTGGCCTCGGCGGTCACCAGAATGGAGGCCCAGGATTCCTGGATGGTCTGCACATCCGCCTCGGTCAGGTTCTG
The DNA here is from genome assembly GCF_021531255.1 of Allofournierella massiliensis. Lineage (GTDB taxonomy): Bacteria > Bacillota > Clostridia > Oscillospirales > Ruminococcaceae > JAFBIO01. Next base: position 14,034 of record NZ_JAFBIO010000022.1, read on the forward strand.
GGGGGTATAACGGAAATCCCCCAGCCCGGCGGCGGTGGCCATGGTCTGGAAGCCGGCGAGGGCTTTGGCAAAGCCCTCGTCCAGGGCGGTGAGCTGGGGTTCGGACTGGCCCAGGGCACTCTTCAGAGCGTCACAGGCATCCTGCACCGAAACCAGCCCCTCAACGGGAACCTGCAGTGCGGTCAGGGCCTCCAGATCCTCCGGGGTCAGATCTCCCGCAGGGTCCCGCTGAGCAAAGCCCTCCTGGGCAGCTTTCAGGCCGTCGATCAGGGCAACAAGCTGGGCCCGCTGGGTCTGCAGGGAGGCAATGGCGTCATCCAGGGCTTCCAGCTGGGCGCGGTTTTCCGGCTCAAACTGGGTAAGGGCCTGATTCAGGGCATCCTTGCCCTCTTCCAGTCCCCGCTTGGAATCCCAGAGCTCATCTTCACTATCCTGCAGATCCTGCTTGCTGTCGATGAGGGTCTGCTTGGACTCGTCCAGGTCGCTCTGGCTGTCAATGAGGGTCTGCTTGGATTTGTTCAGTTCCTCCAATGCTTCGGCAAAGCTGGCGTCGGTGGCGGCCAGGATCCGGTCGTTTAGGGCGTCCACCTTATCCTTATTCAGTTCGATCTGGACGCTTTTTTCCACAAGGCCGGTCTCGGAAACGCTGGCCACGCCGTTCTGGCGTTCCAGCACCGGGGTGACCTCCTGATCCACAAAATCGCTCAGTTCATAGACATCCTTGCCCTCGTAGCTGACGCTCAGGTACATGGTGGCCATCATGTCCATGCTCAGCTCCATCACCGAGGGGGTGCCGCAGCTTTCCGGCAGGCTGCCCTCCACCTGGTCCAGCGCGCTGGAAAGTTTGACCATGGCGCTGTCCATATCCGTGTCATCCTCAAACTCCAGCTGCACCATGCTGTAGTTTTCGGCGCTGGTACTGTACACATTTTTCACGCCGTTCACGGTGCCCAGCGCGCTTTCCAGCGGCTTGCTCACGTCATTTTCCACCTTTTCGGGGCTGGCGCCGGGATAGGTGGTGATGACCATGATATAGGGCAGGGTCATGTTGGGCAGCAGGTCGGTGGGCATCCGGGTCAGGCTTACAAAGCCCAGCACCAGCACCATAATCACCGCTACCAAGACGGTAAAAGGCTTTTTTACGCTGATTTTTGCCATACTCTAACCTCAAGGCTGTTGTGAATTCCGGCCGGAACTTTCCCAAAATCAAAGCCGGGCAGCGGGCAGAAAGATCTGCCGGGCCCGGACTGACCGACCGGTCGGTCAAATGCGTTCTCAGTATAGTGGATGCGCCGGGCACTGTCAACTGCCTGGCCCAGGAGAGAAAAAAATTTACATTTTCCCTGCAATAAAAAATCCCGGCGGGGCAAAAGCCCGCGCCGGGAAAAAGATATGCACAAACAAGCCGGAGAATGCTTATTCCAGGTTCAGCCGTTTTTCCAGCAGATAAGCGGTGACCGCAAAGTAGATGGTCCCCAACACAACATCCACCAGGATCAGGCGCCAGAACTGGATGTTGACCGCCAGAGAGATATTATCGGCCAGCGCAAAGATCTGCTGGGCAGAAGCATTGCCGGGCAGAACATCCAGCAGGGCACTGACCAGGAAGGAAATCAGGAAATAGACGATGATGCTGGCCGCCACCCGCCAGCGGCGGAACTGGTGGCCCACCATGCAGCTGGTATACAGCAGGCAGATGGAGGAAATACCATCCACCAGAAGAAGCAGCAGAACTTCCAGCAAAAACAGCCAGAAGGAAAAGCCGGTGGTAAGCTCAAAATAGGCGGGCGGATAGGTAAGTACATCCCAAACCGTTGCAAGGTCTTCCCAAAAGAGGGAGAAGGTAGGGACCGCCGCAATGGTCAAAAGGGCAAAGGAAAGAGCGGCCATCACCAGGCTGGCGGCAGACCATGCCAGGGAGGCAATCAGCTTGCTGGTTACCAGCTGCCAGCTACGCACCGGCAGGGTATTCATGAGATATCCCTCGCCGCCCAGCAAATTTTTGTAAAACCGCCGGATGATGGTGAGGAAGGTGAACAGCATCACCGCTGCCAGCATGCAGACATAGGCCATGAGCATCAGGACACCCACAATATTGTTGGAGGTGGCGGGGAATTTCATGGACAGGCCGGCCAGTATGCTCAGGGCAGCCAGGCCCAGATAGCAGACGCCGAACACCCTGGCCGTGGCCAGAAATTCGTATTTGAGCAGTTTTCTCAGCATTTGAATACCTCCCGGAAATACTCATCCACGCTTTTGCCCTCGGTTTCCCGGATATCGTCTACTGGGCGATGCAGCAGGATGTGGCCGTTCTGGATGAAGATGGCCTCATCCAGCACAGGCTCAATATCGCTGATCAGGTGGGTGGAAATGAGCACGGTGGCCTCGGCCGAGTAGTTCTGCAGGATGGTGCGGAGGATGTAATCCCGGGCAGCCGGGTCCACACCGCCGATGGGCTCGTCCAGCAGGTAAAGCTGGGCCTGGCGGCTCATGGCCAGCACCAGCTGTACCTTCTCTTTGGTGCCCTTGGAAAGGTGCTTGAGCCTTTCGGCACCGCTGATCTCCAGGGTGGAAAGCATTTCCACCGCCCGGTCGGCGCTGAAATCCGCGTAAAAATCATCAAACATATTTACCAGGTCCCGCACCCGCATCCAGGAGGGCAGGTAGCTGGCGTCCGGCAGATAGGAGACCACCGCCTTGGTGGCCGGGCCGGGTACCTCGCCGTTGATAAGGATCTCGCCCCGGGTGGGGGTGAGCAGGCCGTTGGCCAGCTTGATGAGGGTGGTCTTTCCGCTGCCGTTGGGGCCCAGCAGCCCGATGATCCGGCCGCGGCCCAGGGAAAGATCTACCCCTGCCAGGGCAACTTTATGCCCGAACTGTTTGCCCAGCCCCCGGCAGCACAGCAACTCTTCTGTCATGTCTCTTCACTCCTTCTGCGAATCAGTTCGACCGCCTGTTCGTTGGAATACCCCAGCTGTCGGGTTTGGTCAAGGTATTGGTCTGCCAGTTCACGGGCCATCTCGCCCCGCAGGTATTCCACCAGGGAAACATCCTCGGTGACAAAGCGCCCGGAGGTGCGCTCGGCATGGAGCAGGCCCTCCCGCTCCAGCTCGGAAAAGGCGCGCTGCAGGGTGTTGGGGTTTACGCCCGCCTCGGCGGCCAGTTCCCGCACAGGGGGGATCCGCTGGCCGGGCGGGTATTCGCCGGAAACGATCTTGGCTTTCAGCTGCTCTACCAGCTGGGTGTAGAGCGGGCGGCCGCCGTCAAAAGTCCAGCCCATATGCTTCACCTCAGTTCGTGTGTTGTTGTGTTAACTTATTGATACAAGGATATCCTGTTTTTCATGATTTGTCAACAGGGGAAAAGAAAAAAGCTGGAAAGCCAGGGCAGCCGGCGCGGAAAGGTTTCCTTGCAAAAAGCGCCGGGGTCTGTTACCATAAAACTGTGCAGTGTGCCGGCCCAGGGGCCAATCCGGGCCCGGGCCGGGCGCCTTTTTCTTACAATAATAATATACAGATAGATCGCCAAGGAGGAAACGACCATGAATGCCGGTGGGATCCAGTACAGTGGGGCGGTATACCGTCCGCCCAGCGAGGCTTACAGCCTGATCATCCAGGCTACCCTGGGGTGCAGCCACAACAAATGCGCTTTTTGCAACATGTATAAGGCCAAGAATTTTTCGGTGCGTCCGCTGCAGACGGTGCTGGCCGAACTGGCCTGGGCCCGCCGGCAGTATGCCCGGATCCCCCGCATCTTTCTGGCGGACGGGGACGCGCTGATCCTGCCCATGGATTACCTGATGACGGTGCTGAGCTTTGTGCGCAAAAATATCCCGGAGTGCGAGCGGGTGTCGGTGTACGGTTCTCCCAAGAGCATCCTGGGCAAGAGTGAGGAAGAACTGAACCGCCTGCACGCCGAGGGGCTGGGCATGGTGTATATGGGGCTGGAGACCGGCAACGAGGCTTTGCTCAAAAAGTTCTGCAAGGGCCAGCCGGTGGAAGAGGTGATCCACGCCGGCAAAAAGATCAAAAACAGCGGCATTGCCCTTTCGGTCACCGCTATTTCGGGCCTGGGCGGGCTGGAAAACTGGGAAGGCCACGCCGTGGATACCGGCAAGGCTCTCAGCGCTATGAACCCGGATTATATCGGCCTGCTCACTCTGCGGGTTTACCGGGGCACCCCCCTGGCCCAGTGGGTGGAGGAAGGCAGCATTACCCTGATGGATCCCCTGCAGCTGGCCCGGGAGACCCGCCTTTTGCTGGAAAATACCGACAGTGAGGGCAGTGTGTTCCGCTCCAACCACGCCAGCAACTATCTGGTGCTGAAGGGTACCCTCAACCGGGACAAGCCCCGGCTGCTGGCCCAGCTGGATGAAGCATTGGAAGGCAAGCGCCGGTTCCGCAGCCAGGTGGAACTGGGCTTTTAAAAATCATCGGCAACAGGAAAGGAAGCATGACCATGATCCGTCTGATTACCTGCGATATCGATGGAACTCTCCTGCAGAATGGGGAGATTCAACTGCGGCCGATTCTCTTTGAGCAGATCCGGGCACTGAAGGAGAGGGGGATCCTGTTCTGCCCTGCCAGCGGCCGCCAGTATGCCAGCCTGCGCTGGCTGTTTGAGCCGGTGGCGGATGACATTGGCTATGTGTGCGAAAACGGCGCCATCCTGTACCGGGACGGCAAGATCCTCTGCGCCCGCCCGCTGCCCCGGGATTGGGCCTGGCAGATCATTCGGGATATTCTGAATATGCCCAAGGCGGAGGTGCTGATCAGCGGGGCCAACACCAGCTATCTCATCCCCAAGGCACCCAAGATGGGCGCCCACCTGGCTGAAAAAACCCACAACAATATCCGGGTGATCCGGAATGAAACCGAGATTCAGGAGGATATCCTCAAGGTTTCCGCCTGGTACGAGGAGGGGGCCCCCATCGCCCGCCAGGCGCTGGAGCCCCTCTGGAAGGATAAGGTCAAGGTGGCCATTTCGGGCCCTACCTGGCTGGATTTCACCCTGTCGGACAAGGGCACCGGCCTGGAAGATCTCTGCCGGGTGCTGAACATTGACCCGGCGGACGTGCTCTCCTTCGGGGACAATTACAACGATATCCCCATCCTCAGCCGGGTGGGGCGGCCTTACCTGATGCGCTCGGCGGTGCCGGAACTGAGGCAGCAATTCCCCCGCCAGTGCGGCCGGCCGGAAGAGATCCTGGCCCTTCTGCTGGAAAAAGGGGAAGAAGCCCTGGACGCCATCTGAACAAAAAGCCTCGGCAGCCCTTGCGGGCCGCCGAGGCTCTTTTTCTGTGCTTTTGTGCGCAAGTGAAGGGGTTCAGCCCAGATCCAGCTCCAGATCCTCATCGGTGATGAAGCCCTCGGCCACAATGTTGGTGGGGCCGGTGAGAAGCAGCTGTTCCACCTTGCCCTCCTGCCAGACCGGTTCTACCCACAAATCGCCGCCGGGGTTGGAGATGCGCACGGGGCCCATCTGCACCAGGCCCAGCTTCTGCAGGGCGGCTACGGTGCTGCCGCTGCCGGTGCCGCAGGCCAGTGTGAAATCCTCCACACCCCGCTCATAGGTGCGCACCAGCACATGGTCCGGCGCCAGGACCTGGCAGAAGTTGATGTTGGCGCCCTTGGAACCGAAGACCGGGTGATAGCGCAGGGTGCGGCCCAGGCTGAACAGCTCGCTCTGATAATCCAGATCCTTCAGGCCGTCCCATACAAAAACGCCGTGGGGCAGGCCAGGATTGCCCAGCACCACATACATTCCCTCCAGGCTGCGGCCCTGGGCTTCCAGGCTTACCTGAGCCATCCGGGTGGGCTTGTTCAGGTGCACCCGGTACATCCGCTTGTCGATCCGCTGGGCGGGCACATCGCCGGCGGTAGCCTCAATGATCACCGTTTCCTTGGCGGCAAAGTGCTCGTAGCCAAACCGGCCGATGCAGCGGGCGCCGTTGCCGCACATCTCGCCCATGCTGCCGTCGGAATTGAAAAAGTACATCTTCAGATCGCCGCCGTGTTCTGGCGCGTCGGCCACCATCAGGCCGTCCGCCCCCACAGACAGCCGGCGGCAGCACAGCCGGCGGGCCAGGGCAGGGAAGAGGGCGGGGTCCAGCTTGAGCTGGCGGTTATCCAGCATGATGAAATCGTTGCCGGCCCCCTGCATTTTCAGGTAAGGGATCTTTTTCATGGCAGAAGCCTCCTTTGATTCAAGAGATAGTGCCGGGTTTATAATAAGCAGAATCCGATCAGCCCCAGCCCCCAGCCGTAAGCCAGCCCGGCCAGCACGTCCCGGGGCCAGTGCACACCGCCCACCACCCGAAGGGCGGCTACTGCCAGGGTGACCAGCGCCATGGCCCAGCCGGCAGCGGGCAGGATATACCCCACCGCAAAGCTGATCACGGCCGAAGAAAACACATGGCGGCTGGGGAAACTTTTGCCCCGGGTCTCCTTGTGAAAAAGGGGCGGCACACCGCCGTTCTCGTAGGGGCGGGAGCAGTTGAGCCAGGCCCGCAGCCAGCTGCCGGAAAGAAAGACTGCGGCAGGCACCGCCAGCACCCGGGCCAGGCGAATATCCCGCTGCCACAAAAGGGCCAGGCAGAGCAGGATGTAGACCAGGTAGACCAGCACGGTCAGGACCTTGTTGCTCAGGCGCAGAGCGGTCAGCGCCCGGGGCCGGGCCTGGAACCAGTCGTACAAAAGGCGGCGGGCGCTTTGTTCCATGGGGGAACCTCCTTGAAGGAAAACACAAACTGCAGAATTATCATATCGCCAAGCGGGGGGAAAAGCAAGCGCCGCCCGCCGCCCGGTTCCGCCTTTTTTTGCGGGGGATATGGTATACTATACAGGAATGAATGAGCAAAGAATCCAGCGCCCCTGCGGGAGCGCCGCAAAGCAAGGAAGGAAACAGAACCATGGTGGAAAAATTCAGCGTACATATCACTCCCTTTGACCTGGAACGGACGGTGCAGGTGTATCTGCCCGATGATTGGCAGACCAGCCGGCAGAAATACCCGGTTTTGTATATGTTTGATGGGCACAACCTCTTTTTTGACCAGGACGCCACCTACGGCAAGAGCTGGGGACTGAAGGAATTTCTGGATGGCTGGGATAAAAAGATCATCTTGGTGGGGGTGGAATGCAATAAGGAGGGGGACGGCCGCCTGCGGGAATACTGCCCTTACCGGCAGCGCGGCTGGCTGAGCCCGGATTTTGAGGGCCGCGGCCAGGAATATATGGAATGGCTCTGCGGTGAGCTCAAGCCCCTGATCGACAAAAAATACCCCACCCTGCCCGGCCGCAGCAATACCGGCATCGCCGGTTCCAGCATGGGCGGGCTGATGAGCCTTTGGGCCCTGGTGCATTGGGGAGATGTGTTCGGCAAGGCGGGCTGCCTTTCCTGCGCCTTCCAGTGCTGCTGGGAACCCTTGCGGGCCGAGATGGAGCAGTATGTGCTGCGCCGGGGCGCGCGGGCTTACCTGAGCTGGGGCAGCCGGGAGAGCAGCCCGGAAACGGTGGAGTTCTTGGGGGCCGCCACCCTGGAATCGGCCCATATCCTCAGTGAGCGGGGCGTGAAGGTCTATCCCTTTATGCAGGTGGGAGGCGGCCACTGCGAGGCGGATTGGGAACAGCAGCTGCCCCGGATGATGAACTGGCTGTTTGAAAAATAAGGCCGCTGCTTGACAAAAAAGAGGGGCCGTGGGATAATAACTCCGCTGCCAAGCAGCCAGCTAAGCCGGCCAAGCCGGCCAAAGGGCAGAAGGTTCTGCCAACCGCCCCGCCTGCGGGGTATCGCTATATAAGTTGTATTATAAAGCAGAAATCAGGATGTCAGGAAGACGTCGGTTCCGCCTCCAGGGCGGGTCCCGGCGTCTTTTTTGCTGTCGGGGCGGGAAAAAGAGAGGAGAATCTATGAAACTCAATGTGAAAAAACTGGTTTTGTCCGGGCTGTTCCTGGCCCTTGCCCTGGTGCTGCCCTTCTTTACCGGGCAGATCCCCCAGATCGGGGGAATGCTCTGCCCCATGCACCTGCCGGTGATCCTGTGCGGCTTTGTCTGCGGGGGCGGCTGGGGCGCCGCGGTGGGCTTTGTGGCCCCGCTGCTGCGCTACCTGCTCTTCCAGATGCCCCCCATCTACCCCACCGGTCTTGCCATGGCCTTTGAGATGGCAGTGTACGGCTTTGTCTGCGGCTGGCTGTACCTGCGGCTTTCCGGCCATAAATGGCGGATCTATCCTGCCCTGATCAGCGCCATGGTGCTGGGCCGGGTGGTCTGGGGAATCGTGCGCCTGATCCTGGCCGGCCTCAGCACCCAGAGCTTTACCATGGCGGCCTTTATCTCCGGCGCGCTGCTCACGGCCATCCCCGGCATCCTGCTGCAGCTGGTTCTGGTTCCCCTGCTGGTCACTGCCCTGGAAAGGGCCAAGGTGATGCCCCATGAGCGCCGAGCTGTTTGAGGTGCTGCGGGCCCAGGGCGCCCGCTGGCCGGCCATGACGGCGCAGGATATCCTGAAGCTTTTGTACCAGCACAGCTTTGGGGGCGGACATCTGATCCGGAACCGGGAGGAGATGACCGCCCGCCTGCGGGAAGAATATCTTGCGGTCCGGCCGGTGGAAGGGCTGCCCCTGTTTGAGCCCCTGGGGGGCGGCTGGGCCCGGCTGAACCTGGCCCCGGCCCGGCAGGCGGGCCTGAGCGCCGGGCTCATCGGGCGGATGTTTTGGGTCAGCGCCCGGCAAAAGGCGGAGGGGGAGCCTCTGAAAGGGATCGATGAATGGAAGAGCCTTGCCTGGCAGGGGGCTTTTCCTCACTGTACCCTGGCCCAGGCGGAGGCCTGCCTGGCGGAATATCAGGGCGGGCCGGTGAGCCACAGCGAGGCCTATCGGCAGGCCTACCACCCGGCCTATCGGGTGGTGGATGCCCGGCTCATCCCTTTGCTGCCGCTTTTGCAAAAGATGGAAGAGACCCGCCCCCGCCGGGTGGCCATGGACGGCCGCTCGGCCAGCGGAAAGACCACTGCTGCCCGGCTGCTGGCTGATATGTTCGGCTTTCAGGTGGTACATATGGATGATTTCTTCCTGCCGCCGGCCCTGCGTACCGCTGCCAGACTGGCCGAACCGGGGGGCAACCTGCACTATGAGCGGTTTGAGCAGGAGGTACTGGCTCCCCTGCGGGAAAACCGCCCCTTTGCCTATGGGGTATACGATTGCGGCCGGGGAGAAATCCAAGGCCAAAGGAAAATAGACGGCGCCGGCCCGGTGCTGGTGGAAGGGGCCTATTGCATGCGGCCTGCCTTCGGGCAGCCCTATGATCTTACGGTCTTTTATGATATTGACCCGGAGACCCAGAAAAAGAGGATTCTGGCCCGGAACGGGCCCGAGGCGGCCCGCCGGTTCGAGAGCCTCTGGATCCCGCTGGAAAACCGGTACCACGAGGCCTGTGATACCGCAGGCCGGGCCGACCTGGTACTGACGGCGCCGGCGGAAAACTGAATCGATTGTTTGCCCGGATATGCGCCCCGCCGGATTTTGCCCGGCGGGGCGCGTTTTGGTTGCATGGGGAAAGAGAAGGATGTACAATGAGGGCATTACAAGCAAGCAGGAGGAAAACGTGAAAAGTACAACATTGCGGCGGCGGGCGGTTCTGTATGGGATCGGCTATGCGCTGGGCTTTTTCGCCGTTGCGCTGGCCCATGCCTGGCCCTTTATCCGATCGGGCAAGTATTTTGTTTTCGGGGCGGACGGATATACCCAGATGTTCCCGGTTTTCTGCTATATGCTGGACTATGTGAAGGAATTGCTCCGCACATGGCTCCAGGAAGGCTTTTCCTTCTCATCCATACCCCTGTATGATTTTTCCCTTGGGCTGGGCGGAGATATTCTTTCCACATTGAACTGGCACGGTTTTGGCAATGTGTTCTATCTGCTGGCCCTGCCGGTGGATTCGGCAAAACTTCCCCTGGCCTACAGCCTGATCCTGGTGCTGCAGTATTTTCTGGCGGGGCTTGCCTTCTGGGGCTTTGCCTGGAAGATAGGGTATCGGGATTGGGGCGGTGTTTTGGGCGCATGGGTATATGTGTTCACCGGCTTTTATCTGATGACGGTGGAGCATCCCCTCATGGCTCATGCGGTATTTTATCTGCCCCTGGTGCTGTGGGGGGCCGAAAAGATCCTGCGCAGGGAAAGCCCGCTTCTGCTGGCCCTGAGCGTCTTTTTCCTGGCTCTTTCCGGGTTCTATTTCCTGTTCATCACCTCGGTGATCCTGGCCTTTTATATTCTGATCCGGGTGTGGCAGCAGGGGGATAAACCCTATTGGAAAACGCTTATCCTTCAGGTACTGCGGCAGCTGGCTGCCTATCTGAGCGGGCTGGCCATGGCCTGTGTGGTCTTTCTCCCCTCTGTGCTGGGATACCTCCATTCCAACCGTACCGGCGGGGCGCTGCCCTGGGCCCGGATGCTCTTTATTGGGTGGAAAGAACTGCTGCAGTGGTTTGCCCAGTGGCTGGACCCGTCGGTGGATTGGTCGGTCTGCGGGCTTTGTGTGCTGGCGCTGGCGGTTTTCCTGGCCGGGCCCCGAAAAGAAGGCCGGGAAAGAACGGCGCTTTTAGCAGGTCTGTGCCTGGCCGCCGTGTTCGTGATCTGCCCACTGGCCCAGTCGGCTCTGGTGGGCTTTGGCCAAAGTGAATATACCCGCTTTTGGTACGGCATCAGCTTTTTGCTGGCCTGCCTGACAGCCAAGATGTATCCGGCGCTGTTTTCGCTCTCCCGGCGCCAGCTTCTGGCCGGCGGGGCGGCGGTGCTGCTGTATGGGGCGGCCCTGCTGGCCTGCGGTTCCAATACCCAGCAAAAACTGGGGCTGGTTTTCCTGGCGGCGCTCTGGCTGGCGGCAATGGCGATGAAATGGGCCGGCGGCAAAAAGCCGGTGCTGGCGCAAAAAGCCGGGGGCGTGGTGCTTACCGGGCTGGTCCTCTGCCAGTTGGGTCTGGGATTTTATAAGGATGCCCAGGCGGTGAGCCCTGCCTACCGGGATGGCCGCTTTGCCCGGCAGATGTCCATGATCACCGAAGCAAATCTGCCGGGTGCCACCTTCCGGGTAGATGCGGGAGATGTGACCTTCCATCAGTGGTGGGCTTCTTCCAATGCGGCGATGGTGGGGCAGTATATGGGCCTTTCGGAATATTTCAGCATCCTGCGGGAGGAATACGCCCGTTCCATGCTGGAGGATTGGGCTCTGGCGCCTGCCCAGCAGGGCAGTTTTTCCTTCCAGAGCCTGGACGGCTGCGCTGCGCTGAATACCCTGGCCTCGGTGCGGTATGTGATCCTGCGGGAGGGGGAAGAGGCGTACCTGCCCTATGGCTATGAACTGGTACAGACCGGGGAGCAGAGCGGCGCTTTCACGCTGGTGCCGGAAAACGGTTCTGCCATTTATTGGTACGAAAACCAGTATGCGCTGCCCATGGGATATACCTATGACCGGTATATCACAGAAGAGGAATACCGCAGCCTGAATGGGCTGCAAAAGCAGGCCGCCCTGATGCATGTGCTGGTCACCGACAGCCCGGCTGCCGGCATGGAGCATGCGGATCTTGCGAAAGACTGTGGGCAGCAGGCGGTGACTCAGCTGGAAATTCGTGACCTGGAACTGACCGGGGGCCTTTCCTGGCAGGACGGAGTGCTGGAGGAAACTCTCGGTTCCCAGGAAGAGGCGATCACCTTCCGGGTGCAGGTGCCGGCAGGCAGCGAGATCCATCTGGAGCTGGAGGATTTTGAGTATCTGGGTGCCGATAACGATTGGGTAAGCTTTTCCATGGAAGGCGGCTGGGAACGGCAGGTGCGGCTTTCCGATGTGCTGAACGGCCCGGAAAATTGGATCAATCTGGGTTACAGCGAACAGGGCGGCGACTTGCAGGTGACCTTCTCCATCAGTGAATACACCAGAATGCGGCTGGGTGGCCTGCAGGTATGGGCCTATGATATGGAGGATTATGCCGGGGCAGCGCTGGAGCGCCGGCGGCAGAGCCTGCAGAACACCAACCGTGCGGTGCCCAACAGCCTGGAGGGCGTGCTGGAAAGCGAGACGGATACGGTTCTCTGCCTGGCGGTGCCCTACAGCGAGGGCTGGCAGGCCACGGTGGACGGTGCGGTAACGCCGCTGACCCGGGCCAATGGCATGTTCATGCAGATGGAAGTGCCGGCCGGCAGCCATGTGATCCGCATCCATTATGTCACGCCCGGGCTGAAGGCAGGGGCCGTCCTTTCCGCGGCGGGCTTTGTGGCCCTGCTGGCTCAGTTGGCATTGTATTACAAGCGGAAAAAACGGCAGAAGCCGGCAGGTTTTCAATAACCCCTGCGCCCCGGATGGGAGATGCCCGTTCGGGGCGTTTCTGCGCACTGCCGGTTTGGTTGAATCCCCAAAAGGGGTATGCTACAATGAAAGCGAATTTTGCAAAGGAGAAAAGCGGAAAAGGATGGAACAAAACAACAAAGAAAAAAAGCTGTGGCAGCCTTCGGCTTTTGCCCTGTATACGCTGGGCTTTGGGCTGATCCTGGCAGCTCTTCTGCTTCCGTTTTTGATGGATGGCCGCATTCTGGTTCATGGGTCGGATGGCTATGCCCAGCATTACCCGGTGTTCGTCTATCTGCACGAATACTTTTATGAGTTCTTCGGCAATCTTTTGCGGGGGGATTTTTCCCTGCCCTTATTTGATTTCAGCATCGGTTTGGGCGAGGATATCCTGCTGACCCTGAATTACTACGGGTTGGGCGATCCTTTGTACTTCCTGTGCGCGCTGGCCCCTGCCGCGGTTTTGCCGGCAAGCTATGTGCTGCTGTTTTGCTTGCGGGGATACCTGGGGGGCCTGTGCTTTATGGGCTTTTGCCGGGAGCATGGCAAAAGCAGCCGATGGGCGGCCGTGGGCGCCTGGCTGTATGTGTTCAGCGGGCTGTATCTGAGCAGTGCCTATCAGCAGGTGTACGGCCACGCCCTTTTGTATATGCCTCTCATGTTCTGGGGGCTGGAGCGCTTTTTGAGCGGGAAGGGCCCCGGCGTGTTTGTGCTGGGGGTATTCTGCTTTGGCCTGTGCGGCTTTTACTTCTTGGCCCTTTCTTCCTGGGCGTTGGCCGTATATATCCTGATCCGCAGCCTGGGCGGCGGGCTGAAGGGCTGGTTCAAAACGGCCCTGGCTTCGGCTCTGAAAGCCCTGTGGGCTTACTGCACCGGTCTGGCGCTGGCGGGGGTTCTGTTTTTGCCCCAGGCTCGGTTTTTCCTTTCTTCCGGGCGAAATGTCAAGGAATGGCGGCCTTTGCTGGACAGCCTGGCCGGTTATGGTCAGACCCTGAAAGAGCTGTTTACGGTGGGCGGGGCTCTGAGCCTGGGAGCCTTGGGGCTTTTGGGCGCGGTGCTGGCCCTGAGCGCACCCAAGGGTCAGAAAAAGCTGAAGCTGGCTCTCGGCGCCTCCCTGCTGCCCATGCTCTCCCCCTTTGCGGCGGGGATGATGATTCTGTTTACCCAAAGCGAAGACGATCAATGGTGGTTTTTGCCGGCTTTCGCCCTTTCCTACGGCGCGGTATGCCTGCTGCCTCAGGCAGGGCGGTATACCCGGCGGCAGATGGCAGCCTGCGGGCTGTTCACCCTGCTCTGCCTTGGCCTGGCATGGTCTGAACGGGAAACCGGAAATCTGGTGCGGGGAGCGCTGTTTTTGGCTCTTACCATGGCGGCACTGGTGCTGCTGCAGATCTGGAATGGCCGCTCGGGCGCCCGCCGAAAAGGAGCGGCGCTGCTTTGCGGGCTGTGCGTGGTTCAGCTGTGCGTCTGTATGGCAGGCTGGGCGGTGGATGCGCGCGGAGAGTTTAGTTCGATACAGTATGCCAAGCCCATGGCGGCCGTGGAAGGCGATCAGCTGCCGGAAGGGGAGAGCTACCGGGTGGATGTGTCGGATGTGAGCTTGTACCGCTGGTGGAGCGGCTCCAATGCCTCTATGATGGGGGATTACAACGGCCTTTCTGCCTATTTCAGCATGCTGAACCCGGATATGCTGGATCTGCTGGATGACCTGGGGCTGGCAGCGGCCCGGCAGCGGGCGTATTATTACCGCAGCCTGGACGGATGCTCCATCCTGAATACCCTGGCCGGTGTAAAATATATCTTCCTGCGGCCGGGGGAGGAATGGTATCTGCCCTATGGCTATAACCGGGTGGGGGTCACCCCCCAGAGCCACCAGATCGTGATGGCCAATACCGGCGGCAGTGAGCTGGAGCGGTACGAAAACCTGCTGCAGCTGCCCTTGGGATATACCTATTCCGGGTATATTGACCACCAGAGCTATGAGGAGATGGATGGCTACGAAAAACAAGTGGCCATGCTGCAGGGCCTGGTGGTGGATGAGATCCCGGAAGGCGGCCAGGAGATTCAGCCGGACTGGACCGGCCTGACTAAGCTGGATTGCACCCTGGCAGGGCTGAAGGAATGCGAAGAGATTCAGCCCGGAGTTTTCCGCTACCGGGAAGGCGCAGAGGAAGAACGGCAGGCATTGCCGCAGGATGCCCGGTGGCCGGATACACAGGAATATGGCATGGTGTGCTATCTGCTGGATGTACCCGCCAATAGTGAGGTACATCTCTGCCTGCCCTATCTCCAGCGGCAGGGCCAGCATGCCTGGGTCTCGGTTTACTGCGGCGAGGAAAAGAAAGATTTCTGGGTGACCGATGAGGACAATATCGAGGGCACCGGCCTGAGTCGGACGGCCTGGCTGAATCTGGGCTATTTTGAGGAGGCCGGCCAGATCACCGTCTTCCTGGAAGTGCCCCAGGGTGAGCCCGTCTCCTATGGGCAGGTCTGGGCCAAGGCCTATGACATGGCGCAGTATGAGGAGTATGCCCTGCAGCGGGCCCAGGCGGTGCTGCAGGAGGTGGAGGTGAGCGACAATCACCTGACTGGCAAGCTCACCAGCGAGACGGATACCATCCTCTGCTTTTCGGTGCCTTATTCCCAGGGCTGGCAGGCTATGGTGGACGGGCAGCCGGTGAAATCCTTCCGGGCCAACGGGGCCTTTATCGGGCTGGAAGTGCCGGCAGGCACCCATGATGTGGAGCTGTATTATATCACCCCCGGCCTCAAGCAGGGGATCCTGCTGTCGGGGATGGGGGTCATATCCCTGACAGTGCTGCTGATCGTGTATCGAAAACGGAAAAACGGGGGACGGAATGGAAGCCTTTCTGCAAACACATGAAAAAAAACTGCTGGCAGGCTTTTTTGCCCTGCTGGTGGTGCTGGCGCTTTTTCTGTCGGCAGGCTATGGCAGCCCGCTGGATGAGGGCAGTGAGCAGGCAATCCTGAACAGCAACCTGCGCTCCTATGCGGAACTGATCTGGGGGGCGGAGGATCCCCGGAGTGAGGCCATTGCGCCGGTCAACATTCAGAACTCCATCGAGAGGGACCACGGCCAGGCGGCTTTTTATCCGCTGGGCCCCCTGCTGCTGGCCTTTGCCGACCAGGGCGGTCTCTGTGCCCGGATGTATCACTTTTATATCCAGCTGCTCTTTCTGCTGGGCCTGTTCTCCCTATACCGGATCCTGCGCATCCTCACCGGCAAGGCGGGGGCGGCCTGGCTGGGGGTGGGGA
>NZ_JAFBIO010000023.1 GCF_021531255.1 Allofournierella massiliensis
ACCCCCACCCTCTCCCCGAAAGACCCCAACTTCCCCGCTTGGTGGGAGGCCCACAAGGCCGAGTGGGAAGCGTAAACCGAACAAAGCCGCAAGCCCCACGGGAGTTGAATCCCGTGGGGCTTGTTTTCGTCAATCGCCGTCCTTCTCTGTCCGGCATTTTCTCTGATTCAGATCACAGCGCGCATTGGCTCCCCCGGCGGCGGACTGCTGACCGGGACGAACACACCCTTTGCAATGTCCTCCGCACAGATAGCGGCTTTCCCGGCTTCGATTCCTTACTGTCTTACGCACACCCGGCAATCGCCCGGGGCTTTTTTGTGTAAGAATTGCCCGCGGCCCGGGGCGCAGGGGGGAAAGCGGCGGCTTACCCACCGGGGAAAAAAGCCCGGGGGCAGGGGAAGAAGATCCCCCTTTTCAGTCGGACAGCACCCTGACCCGGCTGCCGCCGGAGGGGTCCTTTACCACCAGGATCTGCCTGTCGATCCGCTCTTTCAGCTCGGCCACATGGGAGATGATGCCCACCAGCCGCTGGCCCTCGATGAGGCCCGAAAGAGCCCGCAGGGCCTGCTGCAGGGCTTCTTCGTCCAGGGAGCCGAAGCCCTCGTCCACAAACATGGCGTCCAGCCGGATGCCCCCGGCCGCCGACTGGATCTCCTCTGAAAGGCCCAGGGCCAGGCTCAGGCTGGCCATGAAGGATTCGCCCCCCGAGAGGGTCTTGACGCTGCGCCGGGTGCCGTTGTAATGGTCCAGCACATCCAGGTCCAGCCCGCTCTGGCTGCGCAGGCTGTCCGGGGCAAGGCGGCGGCGCAGTTCGTACTGCCCGCCGGACATGACCAGCAGCCGGCCGTTGGCCCGTTCCAGCACCCGGTCAAAGCAGCTCATCTGCACATAGGTTTCCAGCATCACCTTGTCCTTGCCGGCCAGGGTGCCGTTGGCCGTATCCGAAAGGGCCTTGACCCAGCCCAGCTTTTGCCGCAGCCGGGCCGCCCGCACCGTCCCTTCCCGGATCTTTTCCAGGGCCCGGGTGTTGGCTTCCAGCCGGGCGTGCAGGGTCTGGCAGCGGCTTTCCAGCTCCGCTTTTTCCTGTTTCAGGGTTTTCTGCCGTTCGGTCAGGGCCTCGGCGTCCTCCTGCATGGGGGCTTCCAGGGCTTTCTGGTGGGTGCGGATGGCCGAATCCAGCCCGGCCAGGGTCTGGCGGCAGCTTTCCACCCGCTGGCGGGCCGCTTCCCGGGCCTGTTCCAGGGCCTTGGCCTGCCCCTCCAGGGCTTGGATATGGGCCAGGGCACCGGCTTCGTCGGCAAATTCCAGCCCCTCTTCCAGCTCCTTCAGCCGGGATTCCTGCTCCTGCCGGCGGGTGTCGGCCTTTTCCAGGGTCTTGTCCAGCTCTTCCAGCTGCCGGCGCAGGGTCTCGGATTCTTCTTCCTTTTGGGGCAGGGCCCGTCCGATCTCCTGGCGGCGGCGGGCCCGCAGCCGGGCCTCCTGCAGCCGGGCGGCCAGTTCCTCTTCCGCCTTCTGGGCGCTCTGCCGGGCCCGGGCCAACAGGGGCGCGGCCTCGGCGGGGGCAGGTTTTTCCGGGAAGAGCCCGGCCAGCAGGTCGGCAGCCTCCCGGGCCAGGCTGTCCCGGCTGCCCTTTTGGCGGCCGGCCTGCTCGCTGGCTGCTTCGGCGGCCCGGGCGGCCTTTTCCGATATGTCCCGCAGGGTTTCTAGCTGGCGGCGGGTGGGGGCTTTGGGGGAGAGGGGCGCCGGGGCCGGGTGAAGGGTGGAGCCGCAGACCGGGCAGGGCTGCCCCTCCCGCAGTTCGGCGGCCAGAATCCCGGCCTGTTCATCCAGGAAGGCCTGGTGGCCCCTCTGGTAATCGGTCAGGGCCAGATCGGCATCCTGGCGGGCCTGGGTATAGGCATCCTGGGCCTTTCGCAGGGCCCGGTCCGCTTCTTCCAGCCGTTCCAGGGCCTGCCCGGCCTGGGCCAGCCTCTCCCGGTGTTCGGCCTGCCGGGCTTGTTCCCCTTCCAGCCGGGCCAGTTCCTCCCCGGCCCCTTCCAGTTCCTTCTGGGCTGCCCGGAGTGTTTCCAGTTCTTCGGTCAGGGCTTGCCGGCGCTGCAGGGCGGTCTTCTGCCGGGCGGCTGCCTCTTTTTTCTGGCCGGCCAGCTCGGCCAGGGCCTTTCGGGCCTCGTCCCGCCGGCGATAATCCTCCAGCCGGGCCCGCAGGGCGGCCGCCGACCCGGTGAGGGTGGGGATGGCCTGGGCCTGGGTTTCCTGACTGGCCAGAGCCTTTTGCTCCTGTTCCAGGTTTTGGGCGGCTTTTTCCCGCTGGGCCTGGGCGGCGGCCAGGGTCTTCCGGGTCTTTTGCCGGGCTTCCAGGGCGGTGAGATCCCGGGTGAGCTGGGTGAGGGATTCTTCCAGCCCGGTGATTTTCCCCCGGGCGTCGGCCTGGGCCTGGCCGTCCAGCAGGATCCGCCGGGCCAGCAGGTCGGCGGTCTCGGGCAGGCGGTCGGCGGCGCTGCGGGCCAGCTGATCGGTGAGTTCTTCCCCTTCCTCCCCGCACAGAATCCCCTCCATGTACTGGGCAAGGCGGGCTTCCTCGGTATCCAGCTCCCCGGTCAGGGCCCGGGCGTCGGCCTTGAGTTTTTCCTGCAGGGCCGAAAAGCGCTGGGTGGAAAAGAGCTTCTGGAAGATCTTTTTCCTCTCCTCGGTGGAGGCCAGCAGCAGCTTGAGAAAATCCCCCTGGGCCAGCATGGCGATCTGGGTGAACTGGTCCCGGTCGATGCCCAGGATCTCCTCCACCTCCCGGGTCACCTCCCGGGGGCGGGTAAGGGGCTGGCGGCCGTCCGGGAAGGTGAGCTGGGCGTCCGCCTTTTCGGTGGTAAGGCCCTGGCCCCGGGCCTTGGGGCGCTGGTATTCCGGGCTGCGGCGGACGGTGTATTTCTGCCCCCGGCAGAGGAAGGTGAGCTCCACCCAGGTGGGGGTGGAGGGCTCGGCGTACTGGGAGCGGAGCATGGAGGGCTCCCGGTTATCGCCGCTGGCCTGGCCGTAGAGGGCATAGGTGAGGGCGTCAAAAAGGGTGGTTTTGCCGGCGCCGGTATCCCCGCTGATGAGGTAGAGCCCGCTGGGGCCCAGCTTTTCAAAATCCACCCGGGTTTCCCGGGCATAGGGGCCAAAGGCGCAGAGGGTGAGAAGCAAGGGTCTCATGGCTGTTCCTCCCAGACAGATTCGATCAGGGCCTGGGCGTAGGCGCGCTGCTCCTCGCTCAGGGGAGTGTTGTTCTGCAGCCGATAGAAATCCTCCAAAAGCTGCAGGGGGCTGCGGGTATCGGGGCCGGGGGCCGTAATTTCGGCCCGGGCGCGGGTGCGGGCGTTGTCGTAATCCAGCCGCATCAGGTTGCGGTAGACCGTGCGCAGGCCGGTGAGGGCGCCGGGCACGTCCTCCTCATCGGTGAGGGTGATGTGCAGGTAATCCTCCCGCCAGGTGGTGTTTTGATAAAAATCCCGCCGCATCAGCTCTTGGTAACGGCCCCGCAGTTCCACCATATCCCGCCGGGGGGTGAGGGGCAGGGTGCGGATGGTGAGGGAATCCCCCTCCCCCAGCTCGGCCACCGTCAGGCTTTTGGGGTGCCCCGCCTCGGAAAAGGAGTATTTCAGGGGGGAGCCGCAGTACCGCACCCGCCCGCCGGCCAGGTTCTGGGGCCGGTGGATATGGCCCAGGGCGGTGTAGGTGAAGGGGGCAAAGACCGAGGCGTCCACATTATCCAGCCCGCCCACCGAGACTTCCTCCGAATCCGAGCGCTGGGCCCCGGTGACGAACTGGTGGGCCGCCAGCACCCGGCGCACCCCCGGGCGCAGGGGCATCTGGGAGATGGCCATTTCCAGGGCCTGGGTATAGCTTTCCGGCTCAAAGGCCAGGGCATGGCGCACATGGGCCGGCTTGATGAAGGGCAGCAGGTAGATATCCACCGGGCCGTATGGGTCGGTGAGGGTATAGGGCTCTACCCGGCCGGTGTATACCGGGGCCAGGTGCACCCCGCTCTTTTCCATCAGCCGGCCCCCGAAAGCCAGCCGCTCGGCGGAATCATGGTTGCCGCTGATGAGGAAGATCTCGGGGCCCAGCCCGGCCAGCCGCACCAGAAAATCGTCGCAGAGCTCCACCGCGTCGGCGCCGGGCAGGGGCCGGTCATACACGTCCCCCGCGATCAGCACCGCCTGGGGGGCCTCCTCCCTGACCAGAGTCAGGATCTGTTCCAGGATATAGGCCTGGTCCTCCAGCATGGAAAATTCATTCACCCGCTTGCCCAGATGCAGGTCGGACAGGTGGATCAGCTTCATGGGAAACATCCTCCTTTGGCCGGGCCGGGCCCGGCTGGGTATATCCAAAGTGTACCGCCCCCCGGCCCCCGGCGCAAGAGGCAAAAAAAGCGCCCCCGCCAAGGGGCGGGGACGCAAAGGGAGGAAATGCCGGCAGGGCCGACAAAGAAGCTTAGTCCTTCCCGTTCTTCTTGCGCTCGGCAACGCCGTTCAGGTAGTACAGGGTGGCCCAGCAGGCATCGTGGGAAGCGGTCTGGTAGCTGAGGTTATCGGGGTAGATCTCCACAAAGTCGATGCCCTTGGCACCGGCCAGACCGGCCTCGTGCACCATCATGCACAGCTCGTAGGAGGAAAGGCCGCACATATCCTGGGGGCCCTGGGGCATGTTGGCAGCATCCAGCGCGTCGGCGCAGATGGTGACATAGACCAGGTCGGTATCCTTGAAGGCCACCTCGATGGCCTTCTGGATGGAGGCCTTCCAGCCGTTCTCCTTCACTTCCCGGCTCAGGATGACGGTAGCGCCGTACTTCTTGGCGTTCTGGAACTCTTCCTTATGGTTGCGGGGCCCGCGGATGCCGATATGGACGATCTTGGTGGGGTCCATGTTGGGGTCGTTGTACAGCTTGTAGAAGGGCGAGCAGCGGGAGAACTCGTCGTCGCCGAAGTGAGAGTAGTTGTCCAGATGGGCGTCAAAGTGCAGCACGCCCACCCGCTTGGGATGACGCTTGGCCAGCTCGCTCACCACCGGGTAGGCGATGCCGTGGTCGCCGCCGAAGGTGATGGGGAAGGCGCCCGCGTCCACCACCTGGCCGATCCGCTCACGGATGGCCTGGAAGGTGAGGTCGTAATCGCCGTTGCGGCAGGCCACGTCGCCGAAATCGCCCACCTTCAGGTAATCGAAGGAATCCAGGTCAAAATCAGGCAGGTAGCCGGTGTACCGGATGGAGACGGAGCGGATGGACTTGGGGCCTTCGGTGCAGGAAGAATAACCGCCGATGGTGCAGCCGCCCTCCCAGGGCACACCGCAGACCACAGCGTCAAAGCCTTTGAGCTCGCTGGCGTCTTCCAGAACCGGCAGGTTCAGCCAGGAGGGAACGCCGCTGTAGATGTTGTTGGGCAGGAAAGAGGGATCATAGATGGTGGGTTTGCTGTTTCTCATAATCAACCATTCCTTTGTTCATGATATTCTGCGGAAAACCGCCGCGGGCAAAAAAGGAGCCGAAGCCCCTGCGCGGAAGGCAGAGGACGTCGGCCCTTGTATTCCGCGCGGCGGATACCGTTCGGATGTAAGGTTCCTGCGGCCGGGGGCCGCGGGGGTCAGCAATATCAGCCGGTGAAGACGCTGATAAAGCTGCTGATGCCCAGGATCAGGGAGATGGCGAAGATGGCCAGGCCCAGAGCGATGGCGATGGGGCCATTCTTGTACTTGCCCATGATCCGGCTGCGGCTGGTGAGGTAGAGGGTGACGCCCACAACCACGGGCAGCACGATGCCGTTGACGGCCTGGGCGGTCATGATCAGGCCCAGGGGGTTGGTGCCCAGAGCGGCGATCACGATACCGGTGATGAGCACGGCGGCGTTGGTGATGGTGTAGCGCTTATCGGAGCGGTCAGTCTTCCAGCCGAAGAGGCCGGCCAGCACGTAGGAAACGCCCATGGGGGTGCAGACGGCACTGGAAATGCCGGCGGCGATCAGGCCCACAGCCATGAAGGGCTGAGCCAGGCTGCCCAGGGTGGGCTCCAGCTGGACGGCCATATCCATGGCGTTGTTGACTTCCATGCCGTACATGACGGTGGCGGAGGTGATCATGATGGCGCCGGTAACCACGCCGCCGATGAGCATGGGAACGGTGGTGCCGAAGGAGCACAGGGGCAGCTCCTCAGGGCCGTGCCAGGTGCGCTTGGCGCTGGCGGCATGCAGGAACATGTTGTAGGGAACCACGGTGGTGCCGATCAGGGACAGGCAGGTCATCAGGCCGCCCTCGGGCACGGTGGGCACGCAGCCATGGAGCAGGTCGCCCAGGTTGGGCTTCACGATCACCATGGTGATCAGGAAAACGATGGCCATGATGATGACGCAGATGCCCAGCAGCTTTTCCAGGTACTTGACCGCGTCGCCGGCCAGGTTCAGGATGAGCAGGATCAGCAGGCCCCAGATGGGAGCAATGATCTTGGTGGAAACGCCGGTGAGGGCGCTGACGCCCAGGGCGGTGCCGGTGAGGTCGCCGCCCATGTAGGCAAAACCGCCCACCGCAATGGCGATGGCAACCAGGCCGCAGAGAATGTTGCGCAGGACAGGATGGTCCGCAAAGTCATTCTTCAGGTTTTCGGCCAGGCCCTCCTGGGTGATGATGCCCAGCCGGGCGGCCATGCCCTGCATTACGATCACCGCAATGACGGAGAACACCACGCACCAGAACAGGGTGAGGCCGTAGTTGGCGCCTGCCCGGGTGGAGCTGGTGACCGTGCCGGGGCCGATAAAGGAACCCACGATCAGGAAACCGGGGCCCAGAGCGGCGATTTTCTCTTTCATGGTGAATTTCTTCGTTGTCGATTCGCCCATTGATGAATCCTCCTTCTTAACGTCGGATGTGAGTCAGTGTGTCGCTTTTCCGGCCGGAAGAAACAACCTTTTTCTGATATTGACACTGTATAATATGTATGGTAGTCTGTCAATAATCGTCAACTCTATTTTGATAATGTCAAATAAATGGGGTGAAAACATGGAAAAAATCAAAAAAAATCCCGATTCGACACCCGGCAGGCCCAAACAGGAACTTTCCGGCCGGCAGATACAATCCGTGCAGAGGGCGGTGAATATCCTCAACTGCTTCACCGCCACCAACCCCGCCCTCACCCTGGGGCAGATCAGCAGCCGGCTCAATCTGAACAAGGGCACGGTGCACGGAATCCTGAACACCCTGCGCAACAACGGCTACATCAGCCAGAACATGGCCGGCCAGTATATGCTGGGGGCCGAGCTGTTCAACAAGGCCTGCCTGGCCCCGGACACCCGCAAAAAGGTGTGTGTGGACCATGGCCACGACCGGCTGCAGGAACTGAGCGATGAGTTCCAGGCCAACGGCACCCTCTTTTCGGTGGCGGACGGGCGGCTGCTGGTGCTGGATGCCACCGAGCCCGCCAACTGCGCCTTCATCGTGCGCCGGGCCACCCCCGAGATCTCCCTGTATGGCTCGGCCAGCGGCAAGATCGCCCTGGCCTACCTTCCCCCCAAGGAGCAGAAGGCCTTCCTGGCCCGGGCTCCCTTCCCGGCCTTTACCGACCGCACCAAGATCACCCGGGAAAGCCTGCTGGAAGATTTCGAGGCCATCCGCCGGCAGGGGTATTCCTTTGAGAATGATGAGTTGTTCATGGGCGTTTCGGCCATTGCGGTGCCCATCTTCAACCAGTACGGCCACCAGCTGTTCGGCACCATGAGCCTGGCCGGCATGACCCGGATCATCGAAAAAAACCGGGAGCCCATCGTGAAGGCCCTGAGTGAGGCGGTGCGGCGGCTGCAGCATTACCTGCAGTTCTGAAAAAATCCCTGTTGGCGGGCCGGAGGGAAAAGGCCGCCGGGCAGGGCGAAAAAGGCCGGGACAGGCGGCAGGGCGGCGGGTTTTGGCCCTGACCCGAAAAATTATTGAAAAAATTTGCCCAAAGCCTGTAACGAAACCGCCAGCCGGCGAACCAACAGACAGAAGAACAAAACAAGGGGGGCGGAGGATGATCGGCGGCGAGGATCTTTACACCCGGTACGCGGAAAAAGTCTGCCGGTATCTCTTCGCCCTCTGCGGCCGGGCGGACACGGCGGAGGAACTGACCCAGGAGACCTTCTGCCGGGCGCTGGCAGGCCAGAAGGAGTTCCGGGGCGAGTGCGCCCCCAGCACCTGGCTGTGCGCCATTGCCAAGCGGGTTTGGTACCAGGAGCTGGCCGCCCTGGAGGAGTATCTGCCCGATGCCTGGGATACGGACAAGGGCGTGGCCCCGGGCACCCCCCTGGAGGTGGTGGGCTGGCAGGAACGGGGAAAGTATCTGTACCTCTTTTATATGGCGGACAATGACCAGAATATGCACGGGGTGGTGACCCTGGAAAAGGGCTGGAACGGCAAGTATCAGCCCTTTACGGCCGAGATCGAGCCTTCCAACCGGTGGGGCGGGCTGTACGGCGGCCAGATCCTTGCCGGCAAGGAGGGGGAATGGCTCTTTTACCTGGCCGGCTATAATTGCCGGGAGGTATATTCGGCGACGCTGGATTTTTATTTGTCGGATCAGAACGGCGAGGGCCTGGGGGTGACCACCCTGCACCTGGCCCAGATGGATGGGGAGGACTTCTTCTGGCTCTGGAACTGGGAAGAACTGGCCGGGCAGCTGGAGCTCAGCCAGGGAGAGGCGGCCCGGGCCCGGCTGATGGGCCTGGTGCTGGTGCGGTACTTCCTGCGGCGGGACTGAAACGAAAAAAAGAGGGCGCGCCGGTGGGCGTACCCTCTTTTTGTTTTGCGCGGGCCGGTTCAGGCACCTGCCGGTTCCCACCGGGGCGCTGGGTCCTGTGGGTCGGGGCCTACTGCCCGGATCATCTCCGGCAGGCTGGCAAAGAAGCGCCGCTCGCCGGTAGCCGGGAAGCACACCCAGCCCTGCCATTCCCCACCGGCAGTACCCGTCAGAGTGATTTCACAGATCGGTTCCTTGGCCATGCGTGCCCTCCCCTCGCTGCGGACTCAATAATCGTTCATGATTACCTTACCACAAAAAACGGGATTTGAAATCACCCGCTGAAGGGGGGAAAACGGGTCATTGCCGGGCGCTCACTGAAGCATATACTTTTTCAGCTCCTGCCGGTGGCGGATCTGCAGCTTCTGCATGACCGAGGAGAGATGCCGCTTGACCGTGTTGGGGGAAAGGTTCATGTGCTGGCCGATCTCGGCATTGGTCCAGCCCCGGGCTGCCAGCATGGCCGCCGCAAACTCGGTGGTGGTGAGGTTGCCGGCCACGTCATGGCCGGTGAACGGGTTGTGCACCCCCAGCCAGCCCGCCGAAAACTGGTAGGTAATGGCGATGATCCGCTTGAAATCCTCCGGCCAGTTCTTTTTCAGCTCGGCTTCCAGCATCCCGCCCAGCAGGCCGTGGTGCTCGCCGAAAGCCTCGATCAGATCGTCCGGCCGGGCCAGCTGCCAGGCTGCCAGCAGGTGGGCCCGGGCCTGGTCGGGGCGGCGCAGGCTCATACAGTCCATCACTGCCGCCATGTGCAGATAGATGGCCGGGATGGGGTAGGTCCGGCTGGGCAGGGCCAGGGTGGCTTCCACTACGCCCAGGCTCTTTTCGTATTCCCCCTGCAGGTAGGCGTAGTGGGCGTACACATACATGGCAAAGCAGCGCAGCCCCGGCGGCAGCAGGGCCAGGGAGGTGGGAGTGTGAGAAAGCCCCCCGGGCAGGGGCAGGTGCAGCAGCACCGCCCCCGCTGCCGCAGCAAACTTCTGGGCCACCCGCAGCCGGGGAGAATCGGTCTCGCTGACCAAAAACTTTTTCAGCTGGGCCAGGGCCATGCGGGTCCGGTTGATCTGACCCAGGGAAAGATTGGCATAGGCGCAGAGCAGGCAGGCCGACAGCCGCAGCTCGATATCCGGGCTGGTCAGGTAGAGCTCGGCCGCCTGCACCGCCTGTTCCGGCTGGCCGCTGAAATACCAGTATTCCGCCAGGGCGATATCCCGGCGGGGGCCGGGGGGCATTTCCTCGATGGTACGGCGGCATTGCCCCGGCTCAAAGGCCGTATTCAGCAGGGGCATCAGGTTGGATTCCTCCGCCTGAGGCGGGGACGGTTCCCGGGGCGGCGCGGGCGGCGGGGCCTGAATCGTGCGGGGGTCCCGGGGTTTGACCGCGTCGGCAGGAATGCCCCAGGCCGCGCCGAATTTTTGGGCGCCGGGAATGCGCCCCCCGGCGCAGTATTTTTGTACCAGGCGGGCGGAAACGCCCCACTTTTCGGCGGCCTGGCGGACGGTGAGATAGTTCATACAGCGTTTTCCCTTTTTTCTTTCCCAGGCCTGCCCGGCAGGGCCTCGCCGGCGCAAAGTGTTCGGGAGGCCGCACACTTTGCTGGCTTTGGGGCAAAAAAGGCAGGCTTTGTCCTTTATTATAGCGTGCGGTTTGCGGGCCGCGCAAGGCGGGACGGATGAAAAAACGGGAAGGAAAAGGGAGGAGGACAAGGAAAGGGAGTGGGAAAAGAAGGGGAGAGGGGGAAGGAGCTTTCGGCGCAAACCGGATCAAGCAAAAAGCCCCGGCACCGGGTATAATGGGAGAAAAGGAAGGAGGAGACGCAAGATGAATGGGGAATGGAACCGGAATATCCCGCGCATCATCGAAAAGATAGACGAGTGCATCCGGGAGGGCAGCGACGAGGCCCTGACCCTGCGCCGGCTTGCTGAGCAGCTGGGGTACTCGGAATACCATTTTTCCCGGATGTTTCGGCAGGTTTCGGGGATGCGGCTGCGGGAATATCTCCGGTATCGGCGGCTGGCCTTTGCCCTTGCGCCGGTGCGGGATACAAGGGACAGCTTTTTGAAAATCGCCCTGGACTACGGTTTTTCCTCCCATGAGGCCTTTACCCGTGCCTTCAGGCAGGCCTACGGCCTCACCCCGAGGGAATACCGGCAAAACCCCGCCCCGGTGGCCCTGCATACCATCCTCCGGCCCTTTGACCCGGAAAAGGAGAATGCCCTGGTGGAGGAGCGGATGGAAACGGCCATGAGGGAGTTTGATTACAAGGCATCCGGGTACCGGCTGGATACCTCCCCCGGGCGGATCTTCTATTTTTACCATGATCCTCAGAGATACTGGAAATACATCCGGCCGGTGAAGAGGGAAGGGCCCGGGGATTGAGGGAGGCCTCGGTGCCGGCGTCGGCCTGCACTTAGCGCTTCTATATGCTTATATATACTTAATTAAAAGGCAAAAAAACAGGCAGCCTGCGGAGGTACTGACCTACGCAGGCTGCTTTGCTGTGGGGCGGGCAGCTTTTTGCGCCAAAAAGCGTCGGTTTTGCCCGGCCCAGCCGACAAAGGGGCCGACCGGCCCGGATTTATGGGAAAATCCCGTATTTGCCCATTCTCAACCGGCGGGCCCCCATTGTATCATGAAGTCAGGAGAGAGGAGGCACAGGATATGGCGTTTTTGGAAAAGATCAGAAGAACGGAAAAAGAGGTCTCTCCCGGCAGGGCGGCACTGCATACCGGCCTTGTTTTCCTGTTTGGGGCGAGGCTGGGCCTTTTTGCCAAGTATCTTACCGGCAGGGGCAGCTGCCCGGCCTTTTGCAGGCGTTGGACGAAGCCCTGGACCTGCACAACTTCCTGGGGCGCTTTCCCCCCCGGGTGCTGATCGCGGTCTGCCTGGCCCTGTACAGCCGCTCGGCCCTGAGGGCCGCGGTCCATGTGTTTGTGTTTTTTGTGGGGATGGTTGCCAGTTACTACGCATACTCAAAACTGGTGGCCGGCTTTTTCCCCGCAAGCTATGCCCCTGATCTGGGTGGGATTTACGGTGCTGTCTCCCCTGGCGGCCTTTGTCTGCAGGTACGCAAAGGGGGAAGGGTATGCCGCCCTCCTGCTTTCTTCCCTTTTGATGGCCGATTTCTTCAATATGGCCTTCGCCTTTGGCTGGGGTTATCTGGATCTGCGCTCGGCTTTGGAGCTGCTGGTGCTGGCCGGTGCGGTGGCTGCCCTGCAAAAGCCGGCCATCGGCAGGGTGACGGGGGCGGAATACCAGTTCATCGAGATAGAGGGGGAGCGATACGTTGCGGAATGGTGCCAGGAGGAGAAACTTCCCTTTTCCGGCGCGGACCGGGGAAAATACCTGGGCCGTGTGACCGACGGGAACATTACCATGCGGGTGTTTTCGGTGAAAGGGGACGAGAGTGGGAAGTTTCTCTATGCCCTTTGGGACTGGGAAGGCGAGTTTTATATCCGGGAGTGAGAAGAGGGCCCGGCGGGGCAGCCGGCAGGGGGCAGAAAAAACGGGCGCAGTTGAATGCTGCGCCCGGAAGTCATATAGAAAGGCAGGCCGGCCTGCGGGTGAAAATAAAAACGGAGCATTATGAAAGAACCTTCTGAATTCTTTCATAATGCTCCGCATGGTCGGAGTAGCGGGATTTGAACCCACGGCCTCCTAGTCCCGAACCAGGCGCGCTACCAACTGCGCTATACCCCGATAAAGAAACCGCAGCAGCAAAAAATCGCTGCTGCGGTTTTGGTTGGGGATGATGGAATCGAACCACCACAAGTAGAGTCAGAGTCTACCGCACTACCACTATGCAAATCCCCAATATAGCGTTTGTTTTGAGCGGCTTGCGCTCTCAACGTGTTATATTATAGCGCCCCAAAATGGGTTTGTCAACAAGAATTTTGGAAAAATTTTATTTTTGGGAAAAAGCCTTGGCAGAGAGGGGAAAAACGGCGGTGAAAGGGGGAAAGAGCCGGGGCCCGAAACCAGGAAAAATCCGTCAAAACCATGTAAAGAAAGGGCAAATTTTAGGCGGGGCATGGACAAAGCCCCGCCAAGGGACTATACTGATTCTGGCTTTTTCCGTTTTTAAAAGCCGTGCCGTGCCTTGGCCAAAAGCCCCCGGCCCGGCCAGATCAGACTTGCCCGGCAGGGCAGGGGAAAGAAGGAGTATTCGTGAAGCGCAGGATCGGTATTTTGACGGCGGGCGGCGACTGCCCGGGCCTGAACGCCACCCTTCGGGGCGTAGCCAAGGCCCTGTATGAGCGGATGGGCGATGATGTGGAGATCATCGGCATTTCCAACGGTTACGACGGGCTGATCAACGGCAACTGGCGGGTGATGAACCGGAGCGAGTTCAGCGGCATCCTCACGGTGGGCGGCACCATCCTGGGCACCAAGCGCACCCCCTTCAAGCTGATGAAGGTGATCGGTGAGGACAAGGTGGACAAGGTCAAGGCCATGAAAAAGACCTACCACGAGGCCAAGCTGGACTGCCTGCTCACCCTGGGCGGCAACGGCACCCACAAGACCGCCAACCTGCTCAGCGAAGAGGGGCTGAACGTGATCGGCCTGCCCAAGACCATCGACAACGATATCTTCGGCACCGACGTGACCTTCGGCTTCCACACCGCGGTGGATATCGCCACCGAGGTGATCGACCGGATCCACACCACCGCCGGCAGCCACAGCCGGGTGATGGTGATCGAGCTGATGGGCAACAAGGCCGGCTGGCTCACCCTGTATTCCGGCGTGGCCGGCGGGGCGGACATCATTCTGCTGCCCGAGCTTCCTTATAATATAGAGAGAGTCTGCGCCGCGGTGGAAAAGCGGGCCCGGGCCGGCAAGAACTTCTCCATCCTGGCGGTGGCCGAGGGCGCCTTTGACGAGGCCGAGGCCGGCATGAAGCGCAAGGAGTGGATGGCCAAGCGGGCCGAGGCCGGCTACAAGACCGCCACCAACCGGATCGCCCAGCAGATCGAGCGGATGACCGGCTTTGAGACCCGGATCTGCGTGCCCGGCCATATGCAGCGGGGCGGCAGCCCCTCGGCCTACGACCGGGTGCTGGCCACCCAGTTCGGCAGCTATGCCGCCAAGCTGGCCGCCGAGGAATGCTTTGGCGTGACCGTGGCCATGAAGGGCACCGAGGTGGTTTGCAACCCCCTGAGCGAGATCGCGGGCAAGACCCGCAACGTGCCCAAGGACGCCGAGATGCTGGCGGTGGCCCGCCGCATGGGCGTCTCCCTGGGCTGAGGGACCCAAAAACGCGAAGTTTCCCCCGAAGGGCTGTTCCTTCGGGGGATTTTTGCAGCCTTTTTCAGAATATGCTATAATATCCCCGTCGCCGGGGCAGGGCAAAAAGCCGCGCCCCGCCTCGGAAAAACGGGCCCCGGGCCCGGGAAGGAACCCCCCCTCATGCTTTTTTCAAGTCTTGTCTTTTTGTGGATCTTTCTGCCCTTGGTGCTGATCCTGTACCGGCTGCTGCCCGGCCGGGGCAAAAACGCCCTGCTGCTGGTGGCCAGCCTCTTTTTCTATGCCTGGGGCGAGCCGGCATACATCCTGCTCATGCTGGCCTCCATCACCCTCAACTACCTGGGCGGCCTGCTGCTGGACGGGCGGGAAGGCGCCGCCCGCAAGCTCTGCCTGGCCCTGGTGGTGGCGGTCAACCTGGCCCTGCTGGGCTACTATAAATACTACAGCTTCGCCGGGGACACCCTGGCCGCCCTGCTGGGGCGCCAGGTGCTGCCGGTGCGGGATATCGCCCTGCCCCTGGGCATCAGCTTCTACACCTTCCAGGCCATGAGCTATGTGATCGATTTGTACCGCCGGCGAATCCAGGTGCAGAAAAGCTGGTTTTTGCTGGCCCTGTACATCAGCTTCTTCCCCCAGTTGGTGGCCGGGCCCATCGTGCGCTATACCGAGGTGGAAGCCCAGCTGCGCCGGCGCACCACCACCCTGGACGGCTTTACTTACGGCATCAAGCGGTTTTTGTATGGTCTTGCCAAGAAGGTGATCCTGGCCAACTGCTTTGCCGCACGGGCGGATGAGGTGTTCGGGCTGGACCCTTCCCAGGTGAGCACCCCTCTGGCCTGGCTGGGGGCCCTCTGCTACACCCTGCAGATCTACTATGATTTTTCCGGCTATTCGGATATGGCCATCGGCCTGGGGGCCATGTTCGGCTTCACCTTCCCCGAAAACTTCAACTACCCCTACCTTTCCCGCACCGTCAGCGAGTTCTGGCGGCGCTGGCACATGACCCTTTCCGGCTGGTTCCGGGAATACCTGTACATCCCCCTGGGGGGCAACCGGCGGGGCAAAAACCGCACCCTGCTCAACTTGTTCCTGGTCTTTCTGGCCACCGGCCTCTGGCACGGAGCCAGCTGGCAGTTCGTGGCCTGGGGCCTGTGGTACGCGGTGCTGCTGATCCTGGAGCGCACCCTCCTGCAAAAGCCCCTGGCGGTGCTGCCCGTTCCCCTTACCCGGCTGTACACCCTCTTTTTCGTGGTCTGCGGCTGGGTCATCTTCCGGGCTCCGGGGCTGCGGGCCGGGCTGCTCTGGCTGCGGGCCATGCTGCTGCCCACCGACGGCTTTGCCGCTTGGCCGGTGAGCCGGTATCTGGACCCCCGCACCCTGGTGCTTCTGGCGGTGGGCTTGGCCCTTTGCGGGCCGGTGCAAGCCCTTTGGCCCCGGCTGCGGCAGGCCCTTTACGATCAGGAGGAGACCGGCCCGGCCCAGAGCCTGGCCCTGCTGGCCCTGGGGTTTGTCTGCCTCACCCTGCTGGTGAGCGGCACCTACAACCCCTTCATCTATTTCCGTTTTTAAGGAGGCGAGAACATGACCACACCCACCAACCTCCGGCCCACCGGCCGGCGGCGCAAGCTGGCCCTGGCCGCCGGCTTCCTGGCCCTGCTCTGCGCCCCGGTGCTGCTCTGGCCTCTTCTGCGGGGGGTCTGCGACACCACCAACTACGAAAACCGCACCCTGGCCGCCTTCCCCGACGGGGAGACCGAGATTTCGGACTGGCCCGCCGCCTTTGAGGACTGGCTGGGGGACCACGCCCCCTTCCGCAACGGCTTCCTCACCCTCAAATCCGGCATGGACCGGGCCCTGGGCAGCCTGGATTCCACCAATGTGCTGCTGGGCAGGGAGGGCTGGCTCTTTTTAAAGAATGTCTCCGACTCCAAGAGCCTTTCCGACTACCAGGGCCTCACATCCTTCAGCGCCGAGGAGACCGAGACCATCCTCAGGACCGCCCAGGCCCTGGGGGAGGAACTGGAGAGCAAGGGCAGCCGCCTGGTGCTGCTCTTCGCCCCCGCCAAGGAGGGGGTGTACAGCCGGTACATGCCGGACAGCATCCCGGTGGTGAGCCGGCCCACCCGGGTAGAGGCTCTGGTGGAAACTCTCCGGACCGGGACAAGCCTGCCGGTGATCTTCCCCCTGGAAGAGCTGAAGGAGGCGGCCGATACCTGCCAGGTATATTATAAGTACGACACCCACTGGAACGAGGCGGGGGCCTGGCTGGCGGCCCAGCAGGTGCTGGAGGCCCTGGGCCTGCCCGCCGAGAGCCGGTGGCCCGACCTGGCCCCGGACCCGGAAAAGACCGCCCCCACCGACCTGGCCAACATGTGCGGCAGCTGGCGGTGGTGTACCGATGACGTTTATATTTCGGTGGATGCCCCCCAGGCGGCCTGCACGGCCAGCGAGAACGGGGGAGAGCTGACCCGCTACCAGGGCGGGGGAGAGGAAAGCCTGCTTCTGGCCCGGGACAGCTTCGGCTCGGCCCTGGCGCCCTTCCTGGCCCAGGGGTTCGATGAGACCCTGGTGCTGCACGGCAACCTGCTCACCCCGGAAAATCTGGCCGCCCAGCAGCCCCAGCTGCCCGACGTGGTGGTGCTGGAGGTGGCCGAGCGCTTTGCCGATACCCTGCCCACCCGGCTGGCGGCCCTGCTGGAATGGGCCCAGAATACCGGAAACGATTGAACGGAACACAAAGGCGGTGAGGAAGAATGTTGTTTGCGACTAAGAAGAATAGGGGAGCCCTTTGCCGGGGCGCCCTGGGGTACTGGGTACGTTACAGCCTGCTTTTCGCGGCCGTGATGGCAGTGGGATATTCCGCTCTTTGGCTGAACGGCAAGACCCTGATGTGGCGGATGGACGAGGCGGGGCAGAGCTATGTGGCCTTTGCGTATATGGGGCAATGGCTGCGCCAATGGGCCCGCCAGATCCTGACAGGCGGCGGAGTGATGCCCCCTCTTTTTGAACTGAGTTTGGGTATGGGGGCGGATGCGATCCAGACTCTCAACTATGCGGGCTTTGGAAATCCGATCCTGGCTTTGTTCTCCCTGCTGCCCTCGGCCTGGTGGGCCGCTGCTTTTACGGCTGCGGTTCTGGCGCAGGTATATCTGGCAGGCCTGGCTTTTTCCTGGTACGCATTTGAGTGGAAGGTGAGCACCGGGCAGGCGCTGACCGGCAGCCTTTGCTATGCATTCTGCGGGCACGCGCTGGTATACCAGACGGTGTTTTCCCCCTATCTGGCGCCGGTTTTGTATCTGCCTGTCATGCTGTTGGGCTTTGAGCGGGCTTTTCGGGGGAAAAGTGCCTGGCCTTTGGTGCTGGCCACAGCCTACGGCGGCTTGTGCGGATATTATACCCTGTTTATGTGCACCGCCTTTCTGGTCCCATACGGCCTGGCACGGGGCTGGTACATCCACGGGCTGAAGGGCTGGAAACGGACGATAGGCTGCTGCCTGAAAGGGGCGCTGGCTTATCTGTGGGGGATCTTCCTTTCCGCCCCCATATTGCTGCCGGCGGTGCTTTCGGCCCTGGGCAGCAGCCGGGGCGAAAGCCTGGGCATGAGCGGAAAGAATCTCTTTTTGCCGGATGGAGAAGGGCTGCTGTATGTGCTGCCCAACGGCTTTTTGCCGCAGAATTCCTGGAAATGGGAGGCCTTGGCGCTGCCGGTGCTGCTGGTGCCGGTGCTGGGGGTATTGCTGGCAAAACGGGGGAGAAAGTATCGCTTCTTGCAGGGGGCGCTCCTTTTTGCCCTGCTGATGGCAGCTTTCCCCAAGGTGCGGTCGTTCCTGAACGGGATGGGCGCCGACGTAACGGTGGAATACCGGTGGAATTTCCTGATCAGTTTTCTGCTCTGCTTTGTGCTGATGGTGCTGCTGCCCGACCTCATAGAGCTGAACCGGCGGGAAAAACTGGCAATGCTGGGGGCTGCCGCGGTATATAGCGCCTATGCCTATGGCGCGCAGAACACTGAAAACGGGCGGCAGATCCTGCTTTTGGCTGGGTTTGCGGCACTGTGCGCTGCCTGCGTGACGGCTATGCAGGCCGGGGTGACCCGGCGGGTGTTCAGCGGCGCCCTGTGCGGCTTGGTCTGCCTGAATACCGCCTGGCAATTGAATTGGTTTTATGGCAGCCAGGGGTGGGACATGGCACAGAACTGCCTGGACTGGAAGCAGGCGCAGGGCCTGTTCGCCACGCCCCTGAATTACTACGGCACGCTTGGCACGGATCAGGGGCTTTACCGCGTCTCCACCGAATATCGGAAGAAAGAGGCCAGTTCCTATAATCTGCCGCTGATCGGCGGGTGGAATACGCTGGCTTCGTATTGGAGCGTTCAGCCAAGCAGTGTCCAGCAGGATAAGCCCGAGACCGGGCAAACCGATAGCGGCTGGGCATATTGGGGGCTGGACGGACGGACTGCCGAGGAGCTGCTGGCTGGCGTGCGCTATGAAGTGCGGGAGGAGAGCCAGCAGGAGCGGGCTGCCCGGGGCTTTGAACCGGTGGAAGAGCTGGTGTTTGAAAACCAAAAGTGGGAGCTGATGGAAAACCCGGAGGCCCTGCCGCTGGCCTATGGGTATACACATACCTTCAGCCAGCAGGCATATCTGGGCCTGGATGTGCTGCAGCGGCAGCAGGTACGGATGCAGGCTGCGGTGCGGGAAGGCGGGGAAGAGAATTTCCAGCCGGAGCTGCGGGAAGAACGCCTGCCCAGCCGGGTGACCAACGCGGACAATATGGATCAGGGAGTCTGGCAGGAAGGCGTGGTCAACCTGTTTTGGTGGACCGGCTCTTTGAACGTGGAATTTGAGGCGCCGGAGAACTGCGAGATCTATATCTGCCTGAAAGGGCTCAACAGCTGGGCGCAGAGCGAGGTGGTCGTCCGCCCTGCCCAGCGCCCCGGCATACAGGGCTCGGCCCAGACCCTGAGTCAGGAACAGACGGACCGCTGGTTCTGCCTGGGCTATTATGAAAAGGGCCAGCAGGGGGCTGTGATCGATTTCAACCTGAAGGAATGGGACGGGCAAACCCCCAACCAGTTCCGGCTGGAAGGGGTAGAGGTGTATGCTTTGCCCATGGAACCCTTTGCGAAACAGGCCGATGCACTGCGGGCCAACGCCATGAAAGATCTTCAGCAGGGTACCAACCGGTTCTTCGGCACCATGGAGATGCAGCAGGACGGCGTTCTGTGTCTGGCCGTGCCCTACAGCAAGGGCTGGAGCGCACGGGTGGACGGCCAGACGGTACCGGTGGAGCAGATCAATCTGCGGTATATGGGGATCCCCCTGCAGGCGGGCAGCCATCAGGTGGAATTCCGGTACTTCACCCCGGGCCTGAAAGCCGGCAGTTTTCTGTGCGTTGGCACGGCCCTGGGGATGGTTGCCGCATGGGGGCTCAAAGCCCGGCAAAAGCGGAGAAATTCTTGACAAGCGGCCATTTTTGCGCTATCATCACTGTATATTCTGTAAATGCGCCGAGAAAGAGGGCGCGGGGCCGTTTTGGTCAAGAGAGCCGGGGCAAGGTGCGAGCCCGGCCCAAAGCCCCCGACGCTGTCGCTTTTGAGCAGGCGCGGTGAAACCAGTAGCCGCGCCCGGGCCTTGCCGCCCGTTACCAAAGGCGGGCGAGTTTTCGTCCCAAAGAGGCCGCCGCCGGCGGCAACTTGGGTGGTACCGCGGCTTTTGTTACTTGAGAAGGCCGTCCCAGGGAGAGTTCCCCGGGGCGGTCTTTTTTTCGTCCCCGGGAAAGGGAGCCGCCCCGCCGGGGCGGGAATGTCTGGACGCAAGACGGGAGGATACAAACGTGAAACAACTGGACAAGCAGTACGACCCCGCCCAGGTCGAGGACCGAATTTACGAGTTCTGGCAGAAGGGCGGCTATTTCCACACCAAGATCGACCGGAGCAAAAAGCCCTACACCATCGTGATGCCCCCGCCCAACATCACCGGCCAGCTTCACATGGGCCATGCCCTGGACAACACCATGCAGGACATCCTGATCCGCTTCAAGCGGATGCAGGGCTACGCCGCCCTCTGGGTGCCCGGCACCGACCATGCCTCCATCGCCACCGAGGCCAAGATCGTGGCCGAGATGAAGAAGGAGGGCCTGACCAAGGAGGACCTGGGCCGGGAGAAATTCCTGGAGCGTGCCTGGGACTGGCGCAACCAGTACGGCACCCGGATCGTGAGCCAGCTGAAAAAGCTGGGTTCCAGCTGCGACTGGCAGCGGGAGCGGTTCACCATGGATGAGGGCTGCAGCGAGGCGGTCAAGACCGTCTTTGTCAACCTGTACAACAAGGGCCTGATCTACCGGGGCAACCGGATGGTGAACTGGTGCCCCCACTGCAACACCTCCATTTCCGACGCCGAGGTGGAATATGAGGAGCAGGAAGGCCATTTCTGGCATCTGCTCTACCCGGTGAAGGAGACCGGCGAGACCCTGGAACTGGCCACCACCCGCCCCGAGACCATGCTGGGCGATACCGCCGTGGCCATCAACGGGGCCGACCCCCGGTATGCCCATCTCCACGGCTGCCATGTGATCCTGCCCCTGCTCAATAAAGAGATCCCCATCGTCTGCGATGACCACGCCGACATGGAAAAGGGCACCGGCGTGGTGAAGATCACCCCCGCCCACGACCCCAACGACTACGAGGTGGGCAAGCGCCACGACCTGCCCATCGTGCGGGTATTCACCTACGACGGCCATATGACCGGCGCCGCCGACAAGGCCGCCGCCGATGAGCTGTTTGCCAGCGGCAAGGCTGCCGCCGACGAGCCCCGGGTGCTGGATTGCGGCAAGTACGCCGGCATGACCACCATGGAGGCCCGCAAGGCCATCCTGGCCGACCTGGAGGCCGGCGGCTACCTGAAAGAGACCGAGCCCCTGCGCCATGACGTGGGCACCTGTTACCGCTGCCACACCACCGTGGAGCCCATGGTCTCCAAGCAGTGGTTCGTGAAGATGGAGCCCCTGGCCAAGCCCGCCATCGAGGCGGTGCGCAAGGGTCAGACCCGCTTTGTGCCCGAGCGCTTCGACAAGATCTATTACAACTGGATGGAGAACATCCGGGATTGGTGCATCAGCCGTCAGCTCTGGTGGGGCCATCGCATCCCCGCCTGGTACTGCGCCGACTGCGGCGAGATGGTGGTGGCCAAGGAAGCCCCCCACACCTGCCCCAAGTGCGGCGGCACCCATCTGGAACAGGATCCCGACACCCTGGATACCTGGTTCTCCTCGGCCCTGTGGCCCTTCAGCACCCTGGGCTGGCCCAACCAGGACAGCGAGGATCTGAAGTTCTTCTACCCCACCAACACCCTGGTCACCGGCTATGACATCATCTTCTTCTGGGTGGCCCGGATGATCTTCTCGGGCATCGAGCATATGGGCCAGACCCCCTTCGATACCGTCTTTATCCACGGCATCGTGCGGGACAGCCAGGGCCGCAAGATGTCCAAGAGCCTGGGCAACGGCATTGACCCCCTGCTGGTCATCAAGGATTTCGGCGCCGACGCCCTCCGCTTCACCCTCATCAGCGGTTCCACCCCCGGCAACGACATGCGCTACAGCGAGGAAAAGGTGCGTTCCAGCCGGAACTTCGCCAACAAGCTGTGGAACGCCGCCCGCTTTGTGCTGATGAACCTGCCCGAGGACTTTGTCCCCGGCCTGCCTGAGGCTGACCAGCTGGATATGAGCGACAAGTGGGTGCTGACCAAGCTCAACCAGGTGGCCGGCGAGATGACCGACAACCTGGACAAGTACGAGCTGGGTCTGGCCGGCGCCAAGATCTACGACTTTATCTGGGATGTGTACTGCGACTGGTTCATCGAGATCAGCAAGAGCCGGCTGAATTCCGGCGACCCGGCCCAGGCCGACGCCGCCCGGCGGGTGCTGGTGTATGTGCTGGATAAGGCCCTCAAGCTGCTGCATCCCTTCATGCCCTTCGTCACCGAGGAGATCTACCAGGCCCTGCCCGGCAGCGCCGAGACCATCATGACCCAGGAATGGCCCGCCCGCAGCGAGGAGCTGGACTTCGCCGCCGATGAGGCCGACTTCGAAAAGGTGATGGACTATATCAAGGCCGTGCGCGCCGTGCGTACCGACATGAACGTCCACCCCGCCAAGAAGACCAGCATGATCATCGAGACCGCCGACCCCGCCGCCTTCCGGAAGGGTGAGGTCTACCTGGATCGGTTCGCCTTTGCCACCGACATCACCCTCACCGAAAAGTACGAGGGTTCCACCCAGGGCATGGTGCAGGTGGTTACCCACGCCGCCCGGGGCTTCATCCCCATGATGGAGCTCATCGACCGGGAAAAGGAGCTGGCCCGTCTCTCCAAGGAAAAGGCCAAGGCCGAGAAGGAGATCGAGATGTTCAACCGCCAGCTTTCCAACCCTGGCTTTGTGAGCAAGGCCCCCGCCAACGTGGTGGAGGACATCCGCCAGAAGCTGGCCCGCAGCCAGGATAAGCTGGCCAACATCCTTCAGTCCCTGCAGGCCCTGGAGGGCTGACAAAAGGCCCTACGGCCATAAAAAAGCACCGGGCGCGCCCCTTGCGGGCGCGCCCTTTGTTGACAGAACATGCTATAATGGCAGAAACGGAGGGCCCCGGCCCCCCGTTTGGATATCCCGGGCCCGATGCGGCGGGCCCCTGCCAAAGGAGCGCTTATGGAAAAAAGAAAAATCAGCCCCTGGCTGATCGCATTCCGCATTCTGTTTACCCTGGGTCTTATCTGGACCGTATTTTTCATCTTCAGCAACTCCCTGCAGATCGCTGCCGAGTCCTCGGCCCGCAGCCAGGAAGCGATGGCCTGGGTCAATGACAAGCTGGCCATCCTTTCTCTGGGCCCCCTCAGCGAGCATGTGATCCGCAAGCTGGCCCATTTCGCCGAATACTGCCTGCTGGGCTTTTTCGCCATGCTCTGCCTGCGGGTGTATACCCGGCATTTTGTGCGCCATATCAGCTGGCCCCTCTTTTTCTGCCTGTTCATCGCAAATCTGGATGAGACCCTCCAGATCTTTGTGGCGGGGCGCAGCAGCCGGCTCACCGATGTGTGGATCGATTTCAGCGGGGTACTTACCGGGCTTTTCGTGGCCCTGGTCATTCTGCTTTTCTGCCGCATGTGCGGCCTGTTGATGCGTTTGGAGGAGGATTGAAACCATGACCGAACAGCAAGCGGTGGAATATCTGCACAGCCTGCCCCGCATGGGCACAAAGCCCACCCTGGAAAGGATGCGGGCCCTCATGGCCCGGCTGGGCGACCCCCAGAAGAACCTGAAATTCGTCCATGTGGCGGGCACCAATGGCAAGGGCACCGTCTGTACCCTCACCGCCGCCATCCTGCAGAAGGCGGGCTTCAAGGTGGGGCTCACCATCTCCCCCTTTGTGCTGGATTTCCGGGAGCGGTTCCAGGTGAACGGCCAGATGATCCCCAAGCGGGATCTGGGTCGGCTCACCGCCCTGGTGAAGGAGGCCGCCGAGGATATGGAGGCCCAGGGGCTGGAAAAGCCGGTGGAATTCGAGGCGGTCACGGCGGTGGCCTTCCTCTGGTTTGCCCGGCAGGAGTGCGACCTGGTGGTGCTGGAAACCGGCCTTGGGGGCGAATTTGACGCCACCAACGTGATCGACGCCCCTCTGGTGGCGGCCATCACCTGCATCGGGCTGGATCACACCGCCCAGCTGGGGGGCACCCTGGAAAAGATCGCCCAGGCCAAGTGCGGCATCATCAAGCCCGGATGCACCATCGTCACCTACCCGGCTCAGCCCAAAAAGGCCCTGGGGGAGATCCTGGCCGCGGCCGCCGAAAAGGGCTGCGAGCTGGTGGTGCCCGACCCGGAGGACCTGGAGCGGCGCAAGGGCCGCCCCTTTGAGAACCGGATGAATTACGGCGGCTACGAGGTCGCCCTGCCCTTTGCCGGGCTGCACCAGGCTTACAACGCCAGCATGGCGGTGGAGATCTGCCTGGCTCTCTGGCGCAAGGGCTACGATATCCAGGACGAAGCCATCCTGGAAGGGCTGGAGGCGGCCTCCTTCCCGGCCCGGATCGAGGTGCTGCGGGCCGAGCCCCTGGTGGTGCTGGACGGCTGCCACAACCCGGACGGAGCCCGGGCCCTGGCCGCCACCCTGGAAGAGGCCGGCTGCGAGAGCCTTACCGCCGTGGTGGGCATGATGACCGACAAGGACGCGGCACCCTTCCTGAAAGAACTGGGGCCCTACTGCGCCCGGCTGCTGACCATCACCCCCGAGGGGCCCCGTCCCCGCCCGGCCGAAGAGCTGGCCGCCCTGGGCCGGAAGTATGTGGGCCGGGTGGAGACCCGCCCCAGCCTGGAAGCAGCCCTGGACGAGGCCCTGGCAAACGGCTGGGACCTGCTGGTCTGCGGTTCCCTCTATCTGGCCTCCCAGGCCCGGACCCTGCTGCTGCAGAAGCTGAAAAAGGCCCCGAAGCCCGAAAAATAAAGCCCGGCCGACCCGCTGCGACCGGTTTTGCAGAAAAAATCCCGTACACTTTAGGCAGGATGCCGGTGTACGGGATTTTTTTATTTCGCGGGGCTCTGCCCCAAAAGGAGACAAGCTCTATGGCAAGCGTTACATTCGAGGGCGGCCAGGGCCACCTGACCGCCTACCTCACCGGGGAGATCGACCACCACGAGGCGGCCCTGCTCCGGCAGAAGATCGATTCCCGGGCGGCCGGGGCGGATATCCGGCTGCTGATCCTGGATTTCGGCGGGGTATCCTTTATGGATTCCTCGGGGGTGGGGCTGATCCTGGGCCGCCAGCGCCGGATGCAGATGGTGGGCGGCACCCTTACCGTCCAGAACCCGCCCCCCGGCGTGCAGAAGATGCTGGAATTGGCCCGTGTGCCCTATCTGGGAAAGGAGAAGGTATGAAACAGAAGATCCTCAATTCCGTCAAGGTCAGCTTTGAGGCCATCAGCCTCAACGAGGCATTCGCCCGGGGGGTGCTGGCAGCCTTCCTGCTTCAGGCCGACCCCACCGTGCCCCAGCTGGCCGATATGAAGACCGCCCTCTCCGAGGCGGTCACCAACTGCATCGTCCACGCCTACCCCGGCCCCAAGGGCCCGGTGCGGATGGAACTGGCCCTGCTGGAAGGGCGGGTGGTGAAGATCCTGGTGGCCGACAAAGGGGTGGGCATCCCCGATGTGAAAAAGGCCATGGAACCCCTGTACACCACCGGCAACCCGGACGAGCGGGCCGGCCTGGGCTTTGCGGTGATGCAGAGCTTTATGGATTCGGTGCGGGTATCCTCCCGGCCCGGCCGGGGCACCCGGGTGACCATGCTCAAGCGGCTGGACGGCTGAACCTTCCTTTACATATATATAAGGAGGAAGGCATATGGCAACCAAGCTGGGCCCCAGGGAAAGCTTTATCGAGGAGAATCTGGGGCTGGTACACTCCTGCGCCGGCCGGTTCAAGGGCAGGGGCATTGAATACGACGATCTCTACTCGGCGGGCTGCATGGGCCTGGTAAAGGCCTACGACGGCTTCGACGAGGGCAGGGGAGTCTGCTTTTCCACCTATGCGGTGCCCGTCATCCTGGGGGAGATCAAAAAGCTTTTCCGGGACGGGGGCACCGTCAAGGTGAGCCGTTCCATCAAGGAGCTGGGCCTCAAGGTGAACGACGCCCGGGAGCAGTACCTGAAGGCCAACGGCGCCGAGCCCACCCTGGCCTGGCTGGCCCAGAAGCTGGAAGTTCGCCCCGAGCAGGTGGCCCTGGCCATCCGGGCCGGGCAGCCCACCCTGAGCCTGACCGCCGCCGGCGAGGAGGAGAAGAGCGGCGAGTGGGATATCCCGGTGGATTCCCCTGAAGAGGACCTGGCCGACCGGATCGGCCTGGCCGAGGTGCTGGACACCCTGCCCGAGGAGGACAGGCTGCTGATCCGGCTGCGGTTTTATGAGGAAAAGACCCAGAGCGAGACTGCCAGAGTATTGCATACAACACAGGTGCAGATCTCCCGGCGGGAGAGGCGATTGCTCAAGGAACTGCGCCACAGATTACTGCAGGGATAGGCTTTAAAAACCTCATACCTACTAAAAATACCCAATGTAAAAAGAAAATTGTGGCTTATGCACAAAAGTGCTACTTTTGCCAAATTTTTCGTAAAATTCCGTTGACAAACCCCTTGCGGGATGGTATTATAAACAAGCTCCAACACGGAGCGACACCGCAAAACCTCAAAAAACAGCTTCAAAAAAATATCAAAAAAGTGCTTGACAAACTGAGCACAGCTTGATATAATAAATAAGCTGCTTCGAGAGAGCGCAGCGGACAGGACCTTGAAAATTGAACAATATCGAAACT
>NZ_JAFBIO010000024.1 GCF_021531255.1 Allofournierella massiliensis
GGGTGGCGCTCATGACCAGCAGGTGGGGGGATTGGGCCTTGGCGGCCAGCAGACCCCGCTGGCGAACCCCAAAGCGGTGCTGTTCGTCCACCACCGCCAGCCCCAGCCGGGCGAATTCCACCCCCTGGCTCAAAAGGGCATGGGTGCCCACCACCAGGTCGGCCTGGCCGCCGGCGATGGCCTCCAGGGTCTTGCGGCGCTCGGCGCCCTTGGTGCTGCCGGTGAGCAGGGCCACACGGATGCCCAGGGGCCCCAGCAGGTCCTGGAGGTTGTCCGCGTGCTGGACGGCCAGGATCTCGGTGGGGGCCATCAGGGCGCTCTGGTAGCCGTTCTGGGCTGCCTGCCAGACCCCTGCCGCCGCCACCAGAGTCTTGCCGCTGCCCACATCCCCCTGCAGCAGCCGGTTCATGGGGGCAGGGCCGGCCAGATCGGCGGAAATTTCCCCGGCGGCCCGTTTCTGGGCGCCGGTGGGGGGGAAGGGAAGGGCCGACCAGAAGGGGGCAAGATCCCGGGGCTGCATGGGGGCGCCGGTGAGGCGGGAGCCCCGATCCCGCATGAGCAGTACCCCGCACTGCAGGATGAACAGTTCCTCAAACATCAGCCGGCGGCGGGCCCCGGCGGCCTGCTGGGCGCTCAGAGGCCGATGGATGGCCCGCACCGCCTCATCCCGGCCGGGCAGCCGGTATTTTTTCAGGATGGCCAGGGGCAGATCCTCTTCCAGGGGGCCCAACCCGTCCAGGGCCTGGCCCACACAGCGGGCGATCACGGTGCTGCTCAGCCCTTCTGTCTGGGGGTAGACCGGGGCCAGGGGGGAATCGGATACCTGCTGGGGCCGGCGGGCGGCAGGGGAGATCATCTCCCGGCGGGTGAGGGTGCCCCCCACCCGGCCCACAAAGTAGTATTCCTGCCCTACCTGCAGCCCGTCATAGGTGTAGGGGGCGTTGAACCAGCTCAGGCTCACCGCACCGGAATCGTCGGCCGCCAGGGCCCGGTAGAGGGTGCGCCCGCCGGACAGACGGGTGCAGCCCAGCTTGGAGTGGATCCGCACCCGCACCACACAGTCCTCCCCAAAGGGGGCGTAGGCCACCGGGTGGCATTGGGTGAAATCCACATACCGGCGGGGATAGTGGCAGATCAGATCTTCCAGGGTGCGGATCTCCAGCCGCTCGAACTTGCGGGCCAGGGCGGGCCCCACCCCTTTCAGATATTGAATGGAATCGGTCAGTTCCAACCGTATCACCTCCGGGCGTTTTTTCGGCCAAAACCGACAAAGACAAGAAATCCCGCCCCGGCCAAAGCCGGGACGGGAAAATGCAGTGTCATGCCGGCCTGTGTTTATTCCACGCCGATCATATAGTAGTAGACGGGCTGGCCGCCGCGGATGTGGGTAACCTCCACATCGCCGCCGCACTTGGCGCGCACCAACTCGGTGGTATGCTCCGCATCGGCGTCGCTCACATCGCAGCCGCTGATTAGGGTGATGAAGCCGGTATCCTTCTTCTTCATGCTGCGGGCCAGACGGTAGGTCATCTTGGCCAGGTCGGTGCCGGTGGCCACGATCTTGCCGTTTTCCAGGGCCATGATCTCGCCCTTCTTGATCTTCTTGCCGTCGAACTCGCTG
This sequence comes from Allofournierella massiliensis, assembly GCF_021531255.1. Taxonomy (GTDB): domain Bacteria; phylum Bacillota; class Clostridia; order Oscillospirales; family Ruminococcaceae; genus JAFBIO01. The sequence goes on from NZ_JAFBIO010000024.1 coordinate 1,622, forward strand.
TCCCGGGCGGCAAAGGTGATGAGACCGGTGCCCACCTTTTCGGCGGCCTGCATCATGGCGATGGTGTTGGCGTCGGAGGTGTTGTCCGGGTCAAAGTTCAGCATGGCGGTGATACCCTGGGGAATGGTGCGGGTGGGCAGAACCACGATCTTCCGGTCGGCGATCTTCTGGGCCTGCTCGGCAGCCATGATGATGTTCTTGTTGTTGGGCAGCACAAAAACGGTCTTGGCCGGTACGCTCTGCACCGCCGAGACGATGTCCTCGGTGGAGGGGTTCATGGTCTGGCCGCCGCTGACCACCGCGTCCACACCCAGGTCGGTAAATACATCCTTCAGCCCCTCGCCGGCGGCCACGGCCACAAAACCGTACTGGCGCTCGGGATCCACTGCCGCATAGGGGAAGGGGGAAGCGTCGCCGGATTTTTCCGCCACAGCCTGCTTTTCCAGGCCCTTGCCCTGGGCCTGGCGGGCCAGGAACTGCTCGTGCATGTTTTCAATCTTGAAATTGGTCAGGTAGCCGTACTTGATGGCCTCGCTGAGGATGACGCCCGGGTCGGCGGTGTGCACATGCAGGTTGATCACATCATCATCCTCAATGCATACCACGCTGTCGCCGTTGCTCTCGGCAAAAGCCCGCAGCTTGTCGGCGCTGGCGCCCTCGTTCTTGTTCACCAGGAACTGGGTGCAGTAGCCGTTCTTGATATCCTCCACCTTCATCAGGTCATCGGTGAAAACGCCCTTGCCGGCGGCGGAGCTGTTCAGCTTGCCCTTGCTCTGGCCCTGGGCCTCGTCGGCGGCCACGATCCCGCCGCCCTGCAGCACCTGCAGCATACCGGTGAAGATGACCACCAGGCCCTGACCGCCCGCGTCCACCACGCCGGCCTTTTTCAGCACAGGCAGCTGTTCGGGGGTGTTGTCCAGCGCCCGCTGGGCAGCATCCACCACCAGCTTCCACAGCTCCACCGGGTCTTCCAGGCCGCTGGCGGCGGCTTCTTCACCGGCCAGACGGGCCACGGTGAGGATGGTGCCCTCGGTGGGCTTCATGACGGCCTTATAGGCGGCCTCCACGCCCTTCTGCAGGGCGGCAGCCAGGTCGGCGGCAGTGGCTTCCTTCTTGCCTTCCAGAGCCTTGGAGAAGCCCCTGAACAGAAGGCTGGTGATAACGCCGGAGTTGCCCCGGGCGCCCCGCAGCATGGCGGAAGCGGCGGCCTTGCTGGCCTCGCCCACCGTGCAGCTGTCCTTCATGGCCTGCAGCTCGGGCACAGCCGCGCCCACCGTCATGCTCATGTTGGTGCCGGTATCGCCGTCCGGTACGGGGAATACATTCAGCTCATCCACCCGGGTGCGCTGATTGCGGATGCTGTTGGCACCGGAAAGGATGGCGTCTCTCAAAATTTTACCTGTTACCATAAAACTTACACCTCTGCATAGAATTGGCCCCAAAGGGCTGCCAGGGAAAAGTAGGGCGGCCGGCTCAGTCGCCGATCATGCCGTCCACATGCACGTTGACCCGTGCTACCTTCAGCCCGGTGCAGGTCTCCACCTCGTTGCGAACCCGGTGGCTGATGCTTTGGGCAATGGAAGAAATGTTCAGGCCGTAACCCACCTGGATGTGCAGGTCAATGACCAGTTTGCCGTCCTGCGGGTAGACCTTCACGCCTTTTTCCCGGAAATCCTTGCCCAGGATCAGGCTCTTCAGGCTGTCCGACCGGCTGCCCGGGGCCATGCCGGCCACGCCGTAGCAGTTTTTCGCGATCTCGCTTACCAGCTCGGCGAAGTAATCGTTGGTCAGGCTTACCCGACCCATGGTGTTGTAGTACGTGATCATGGTCGCGTCTCTCCTTTACTGTTGGGGTCAGCTGCTGAAAGAAAGATCCTGCAGGGAATAGAACACATTGCTGAGGGGGCTTTCCAGCCCCCGCAGGCCGCGGGTTGTCACCACCACGCCCTGACGCCACAAAAGGGGCGAAAAGGGAGCTTCGGCAGCCAGCACGCTCTCAAAGCTGCCTGCGGCGCTCTTGTTGGATTTGAAGGCCTGGTAGCTCTGCGCAAGAGCTTCGCTCTGGGCCAGATGGGAACTGAGCGCGCCGCCCTCCCAAAAAGGGCTTAAATCCATATTATTATACAACTTTACCTCGCCGATGTACAGGTCAAATTCGCCTGCCTCCACGGCGGCCCGGTAAGCGTTGAAATCGTCGGTCTGCTTCAGGCGAATCCGGATGCCCTGTTCGGAAAACTGCTTTTCCAGCAGCACGGCGGTATTCTTCTTATAAGTATTGCCGGTATACACCAGAAGTTCCAGAGAGCTGTCGGCCAGGGCCGGGTGCTGATAATACCCGCTGTTGGTGTCATATACATAGCCCAGGGCGGTCATGGTCTCTTCCAGCCCGGCGGTGTCGGCGTGGGCGTTCAGGGCCTGCTGGGAGCTGACGCAGGAGTAATAGCAGTTTATGGCGCCGGTGGCCGGGTAGGCCCGCCCATAGTAGCTCTTGTCGGCCAGGTCCCGCCGGTCGGCCAGACGCCCCAGCAGGCTGCGCCCTTGGGCGGTGTTCAGAAGCGGCGCTTCCCGCTGCGCATTGAATCCCAGAAAAATCAGGTTGTTGGTCTTGTAATAGGTTTCCTGGCCGGTCATACTGGCATTGCCCAGGGCCTGGTCCGAGGCGGTGTAAAGATCCAGCTCTCCCATGGAAAGGGCCCGCATCATCTCGTCATACCCCTCTACCGGGTACAGCCGGATCTCGGCCGGCCCGTCGCTGCCCAGGCTGTCCCGGCTGTTGCGCACAAGATTGCCGTCGCTGCCGTAGGTATAGCGGCCGCTGGCGGTGGGCTGGGCAAGGCCGATCTCCTCCGCTTTCAGCACCGGGATATCGCACAGATAGGCAAACAGGGAATCCGGCTCGGCCAGCTCCAGCACCAGGGCGTCGTTTTGTACCTGAATGGAGGTGAGGTTTGAAAACCGGGCGCCGTAGCAGGCGCTGTTTTTGGCGGCGGCCAGGCTGGAAGCCGCGTCCTGGGGGGTAAGGGGGGCGCCGTCCGCAAAGCAGAGCCCGCCCCGCAGGTGGATCACCACGCTGGTGCCGCTGCACTCAATACTCTCCGCCACCCGGTATTCCAGCTCCATATCCGGGCCGATCTCCACCAGCTTTTCGAACAAAAGACCGGCGTTCTGCATCACCAGGGTGGAATTAGAAAGGTAAGGGTTGAAACCGTCCGAGGGGGTGTAGCCCACGGTGAGAGACTGGGCCCGCACCGCCGCAGGGGAAGAATCGGCGGAGGAAGCGGGAGAGAGCACCGCCGGCTGGCTGGCGGCAGAATCGGAGCAGGCAGTCAGCGCCAGCGCCGCCAGCACGGCCAGAAAGCGGCGTGCCCGGAAACGGCCCATAAAAAAGCCCCCTTTTTCCTCAAAAATCCCATAAAGTCATCACATATATACCCAAATATAACATATTCTCGACTTTTTGAACAGAGAAGTCGGACTCTTTTGGGGCAAATCGCCGGTTTTCGTAAGAATTAACAAGTTTTTCATAGCTTTGTGCTACGCTTTAAATAGAAAAGAGAATCTTCCAATAAATTGAGAGAGGCTGAACCGATGAATCTGCTGTTTTTCATGACACTGAAACAGGATGTGGTTTTTGTATACGAGGACTGGACCGTCCGCCAGGCCCTGGAAAAGATGGAAAAATACCGCTATTCCACCGTGCCGGTGCTGGCCAGGGACGGCCGGTATGTGGGCACCCTCACCGAGGGGGATCTCTTGTGGGGGATCCGTCGGATCCAGAAGGAGAAGAACCTGGAGGTGGAGGAGATGCCCCTGAGCGGGATCCCCCGCCGCCGGGATTACGAGGCGGTGCCGGCAGCCACCACCGGGATGGAGCAGCTGTTGGCCGCTGCCACCAATCAGAATTTTGTACCGGTGGTGGACGGGCGGAACAACTTTATCGGCCTGGTGCGGCGCAACGCCATCCTGCAGTATTTTTATGACCGGGGATGGTCCGAGGGTTCAAAACAAAACCGCTCCGCCCTTTTCTCCCAGGAAAACCGCACGGGCAGCCGAGCCTGAAAGTACCGGTTATAGTACTGCGCCTGTGCTATCCTTTTCTTGTAAACAAAAGGAATCCGGCCCTGCAGGGGCCGACAAGGAAAGGAACGGACGCTATGGATTGGGAAATTCGTTATGTGGGCGGGCATGTGGAAGTGTATACCCTCTCGGGGTCCTTCCTGTTTTCGGCGGATACCGCCCGTGAGGCCATGGAAGAGCTGGCCGTGTAAAATGCCGCCTCATCGCGCAGAAACTGATAGAAAAGCCCGCCCGGGATCTTTCCCGGGCGGGCTTTTTGCAGCTTTTTGTTATAAAAATAGGAAAAAAGGATAAAAGATATCCGGATTTTCGTAAAAAACAACAGGGTTGCCGCCGCTGTAACTTGGGGCGGGGGCGTGGTATAATAAAACCGCTGAATGAAAAAACCTGGTAAAGAAAAAGTAAAGGAAGAGAAAAACGTCCCGGCCGGGACGAAGCGGGGGCAAAGACAAGCCCTCAAGGGAGGAAATTATGACAGCAAGGGATGCGATCCAGCTGCTGGGCGGCATAGCGCTGTTTTTGTACGGTATGTCCATCATGGGCTCCGGCCTGGAGCGGGTGGCAGGCGGCAAGATGCAGAGTATTCTGCAGAAGCTGACGGCCTCCACCCTGCGGGGGGTGCTGCTGGGCGCCCTGATCACGGCGGTGATCCAGTCCAGCGCAGGCACCATTGTAATTGTGATTGGCCTGGTCAACTCGGGGATCATGGCCCTGCCCCAGGCAGTGGGCGTCATTATGGGCGCCAATATCGGCACCACCGTCACCGGCCAGCTGATCCGGCTGGCGGATATCAGCGGCGACAGCCTGCTGCTCACCATTGTGCAGCCTCGCACCTTCGCCCCCATCGTGGCCTTTGTGGGCGCCATCCTCTATGTGTTTTTCTCCAAGCCCAGCCGGCGGAATGTGGGCCAGATCATGATGGGCTTCGGCATCCTGTTCACCGGCATGTTCCAGATGGAAGGGGCGGTGGCCGGCCTGAAGGAATCCGCCCTCTTTGTGGAGCTCTTCACCAGCCTGCAGAACCCCATCCTGGGCGTGCTGGCCGGCATTGGGGCCACGGTGGCCATCCAGAGCTCTTCGGCCTCCATCGGCATCCTGCAGGCCCTTTCCAGTACCGGCGCGGTCACCTTCGGCAGCGCTTTTCCCATCATCCTGGGGGCCCATGTGGGCACTGCCTTCACCCCCCTTATGGCTTCGGCGGGCGCTTCCCGCACGGCCAAGCGCAGCGCCGTGATCGACCTTCTCTTTAATTTTATCAGCAGTGCCGTCTATCTGGTGGCGGTGAGCCTGATCCAGTACACGATCGGCATCCCCTTCTGGAATTCCGTCCTGGATAAGGGCAGCATCGCCAACCTGCACACCTTCTCCACCGTGTTGGCAGCCCTTTGCATGCTGCCCTTCGGCGGGGCGCTGGTGCGGCTGGCCGAGATGATCCTGCCCGAGCGGGAGAACGAATCCCCCGACCTTACCATGCCGGTGTTGGATGAGCGGCTTTTCACCAGCCCGGCGGTGGCCATCCAGCAGGCACGGAACGCGGTGGAAAAGATGGGCCGGCGGGCAGCCGCCAACTACGGGCTGGCCATGGGGCTTCTGGAAGAATATAAGGAAGAAGTCTGTGAGCAGATCGAGCATCGGGAAGATCTGATCGACCGGATGGAGGTATCCATCAGCAACTACCTGATCAAGATCAGTGACCGGGATCTGAACGAGCGGGAAAGCCACCGGGTCAGCGACCTGCTGGGGCTGGTGACCGAATTCGAGCGGGTGGGCGACTATGTGATCAACATCACCGAGCAGGCCCGGGAAATGAAGGACGGGGATATCCATTTCAGCCCCATGGCCCGGCAGGAGATGGATATCCTGTACCAGGCCATCCGGGAAGTGCTGGACCTGACCCTGGAAGCCTTCAGCACCTCCAACGCGGCCCTGGCGGCCCGCATTGAGCCCCTGGAGCAGACCATCGACTCCATTTGCGATACCCTGCGTCAGCGGCATATCGAGCGGCTCAAGGAAGGCACCTGCCAGATCGACGCGGGCATCCGTTTCCTGGATGTACTTACCAACCTGGAAAGAATTTCGGACCATTGCTCCAACGTGGGGGCCCGGATCGTGGGCAGCGAGACCGGCAGCGAGCTGGACGCCCACGCCCTGCGGGAGAGCATGCACCGGGGGGATATCCCCGGCTACAGCAGCCAGCTGGCGGATTACCACGCCAAATATCTGGATGAGCTGGAGACCCTGACGGCAGCCGGATGACCGGCCGCAGAGGCGGTTTTTGGAGCCAAAAGTCCAAAAATGCGATATAAAAATGAATTTTGTTTTCAAAGCCCGCCGCCCGGCGGGCTTTATTTTTGTGAAAAAGATGTGGAATAAAAGGTGATTTTAAAAACAAAACATACAATATTCGTTAAAATTATATCAGGAAAAAAGCAAAAATGGCAGAATACTATAAAAAATTATCTTGCAGAGCCACCGGCGAGTTGTTATAATATACCTATCGATGCGGCGAGCAGGGCAGGACCATTGCTTGCCGCATATCATGTTAGGAGGATTTTTTAATGGAATGGAATCTGAGCCTGTTTGGCTTTGCGGGGGCGGCGCTGGCCCTCATCTTTGCCTATGTGCAGAGCCGCAAGGTTTTTGGCTACTCTGAAGGAACCGAACGGATGCAGAAGCTGGCCGCTGCCATCCGCAAGGGGGCAAATGCCTACCTCAAACAGCAGTACGCCACCGTATTCAAGGTGTTCCTGGCGGTGTTTGTGATCCTGCTGATCCTGGCGGCCACCGGCAACCTGAACTGGTTTACTCCCTTTGCCTTCTGCACCGGCGGCCTGTGGAGCGCCCTGGCCGGCTTTGTGGGCATGAAGATCGCCACCAGCGCCAACGCGCGCACCGCCCAGGCGGCTTCCGAGAGCCTGAACAAGGGCCTGCGGGTGGCTTTTTCTTCCGGCAGCGTCATGGGCTTCACCGTGGTGGGCCTGGGCATGCTGGATATCTCCCTGTGGTACACCATCCTGCGCTACGGCTTCCATAAGGAGCCGGAAGAGATCGCGGTGACCATGGTTATGTTCGGTATGGGTGCTTCCTTCATGGCCCTGTTTGCCCGTGTGGGCGGCGGCATCTTCACCAAGGCGGCCGACGTGGGCGCCGACCTGGTGGGTAAGGTGGAGGCCGGCATCCCCGAGGATGACCCCCGCAACCCCGCCACCATCGCCGACAACGTGGGCGACAACGTGGGCGACGTGGCCGGCATGGGCGCCGACCTGTACGAGAGCTATGTGGGCAGCATTCTGGCCACCTTTGCCCTGGCCAGCACGGCGGGCTACGGCCTGGCCGGCATGATCCTGCCCATGGCGCTGGCGGTATGCGGCATCGTTTGCTCGATCATCGGCTCCTTCTTTGTCAAGACCAAGGAGGAGGCCACCCAGAAGTCCCTGCTCATGTCCCTGCGCACCGGTACCTACCTGGCTGCGGTGCTCTCCGCTGTGGTGGCTGCGCCCCTGACCTACTTCATCCTGGGCAACATGGGCGTGTATGTGGCCATCCTCTGCGGCTTGATCGGCGGCTGCGCCATCGGCTACTTCACCGAGTACTACACTTCCGATACCTATAAGCCCACCCAGGAGCTGGCCGCCTCTTCCGAGACCGGCGCTGCCACCGTTATCATCGGCGGTATCTCCCTGGGCATGAAGTCCACCATGGCTTCCATCCTGATCGTGGCTGCGGCCGTGGTCATCAGCTTCTTCGCTGCCGGCGGCGGCGCTGACTATGGCATGGGCCTGTATGGCATTGGTATCGCCGCTGTGGGCATGCTCAGCACCCTGGGCATCACCCTGGCCACCGATGCCTACGGCCCCGTGGCCGACAACGCCGGCGGCATCGCCGAGATGAGCGGCCTGGGCGAGGAAGTGCGTGAGCGCACCGACGCCCTGGACAGCCTGGGCAACACCACTGCCGCTACCGGCAAGGGCTTTGCCATCGGCTCTGCCTCCCTCACCGCTCTGGCTCTGCTGGTCTCCTATGTGGATATCGTGGAAAGCCAGGCCGCTCTGGACCTGAAGATCACCAACCCTGCGGTTCTGGTGGGCCTGTTCCTGGGCGCCATGCTGACCTTCGTGTTCTCTGCCTTCACCATGAGCGCGGTGCAGACTGCCGCCGAGAGCATCGTGGTGGAAGTGCGCCGGCAGTTCCGTGAGATCGCCGGTATCATGGAGTACAAGGCTGAGCCCGATTACGCCTCCTGTGTTTCTCTGTGCACCAAGGGCGCTCTGAAAGAGATGGTAGCTCCCGCTCTGCTGGCCATTGTGGTGCCCATCCTCACCGGTCTGGTGCTGGGCGCCAACGGCGTGGTAGGCCTGCTGGGCGGCGTGTCCGTCACCGGTTTTGCGGTGGCTGTGTTCATGTCCAACGCCGGCGGCGCCTGGGATAACGCCAAGAAGTACATCGAGCGCGGCAACCACGGCGGCAAGGGCGGCGATTGCCACAAGGCCGCGGTGATCGGCGATACGGTGGGCGACCCCTTCAAGGATACCTCCGGCCCCAGCCTGAACATCCTGATCAAGCTGGTCTCCACGGTTTCCATCGTGTTCTCCGGCCTGATCCTCACCTTCCATATCCTGTAACAAGGCACCACAGGGCCGCTCCTTTTAAGGGAGCGGCCCTGTTTTTTTGCCTGTAAAAGTCGGAAAGAAAAAAGCGCCGTCCCCCGGCCGGGGACGGCGCTTTGATGTATGAGAGGAAAGAGAAAACTCAGGCGCGGGGCGCGGGCTTGCCGTGCTCCTTCTCCTCGTATTCCAGAGCGGCCGCGATAAACCGCTTGAAGAGGGGATGGGCCCGGTTGGGACGGCTCTTGAACTCGGGGTGGAACTGCACGCCCAGGTAGAAGGGCCGGTCGGTGAGCTCGGCGGCCTCCACCAGATGGCCGTCCGGGCTGGTGCCGGAGAGGGTCAGGCCGTGATCTTCCATCTCGGCCCGGAACAGGTTGTTGAACTCGTAGCGGTGACGATGCCGCTCCTCGATCTCGGCTTTGCCGTAGCACTCCATCAGCTTGGTGCCGGGCTTGACCGAGCAGGGGTATTTGCCCAGACGCATGGTGCCGCCCTTGGGCAGGTTGCCCTGCTGGTCCGGCATCAGGTCGATCACGTTGTGGGCACCCTCGGGGGTGAACTCGCTGCTGTTGGCGTCGGCGTAGCCCAGCACGTTCCGGGCGTACTCCATCACCAGGATCTGCATACCCAGGCAGATGCCGAAGTAGGGGATATTGTTTTCACGGGCATAGCGGGCGCTCTCGATCATGCCCTCAATGCCCCGGTCGCCGAAGCCGCCGGGCACGATGATGCCGTCCACGCCCTCAAAGGCCTCTGCGCAGCGCTTCTGGTCGATGAGGCTCTCGCTCTCCACCCAGCGAATGTTTACACGGCTCTCGTTCTCAAAGCCGGCATGGTACAGGCTCTCCATCACAGAGAGGTAAGCGTCGTGCAGCTTGACGTACTTGCCCACCAGCGCAATGGTGCAGGTGCGGGTACGGGTGGCGATGCGGGCCAGCATGCTCTTCCACTCGGTCAGATCGCTGGGCGGGGTGTCCAGCTTGAGCTGACGGCAGACCACGGTATCCAGGCCGTTGGCGCTGAGCATGAGGGGGCACTCGTACAGGCTGGGCAGGGTCAGGTTTTCGATGACGCAGTCCGGCGGAACGTTGCAGAACATGCTGATCTTGCGGAAGATGCTCTTGTCCATGGGGTCGTCCGCCCGCAGCACAATAATGTTGGGGTGGATGCCCATGCCCTGCAGCTCCTTCACCGAGTGCTGGGCGGGCTTGGATTTGTGCTCATCGCTGCCCTTGATGTAGGGCACCAGCACCACATGGATGAAGCAGCAGTTGTCGGCCCCCTGCTCGATGCCGATCTGGCGGATGGCCTCCAGGAAGGGCTGGCTCTCGATGTCGCCGGCGGTGCCGCCGATCTCGGTGATCACCACGTCGGCCCCGGTGGAGGTGCCGGCGTTGTAGATGAAGCTCTTGATCTCGTTGGTGATATGGGGGATGATCTGGACCGTCTCACCCAGATATTCGCCCTGGCGCTCCTTGTTCAGAACGTTCCAGTACACCTTGCCCTGGGTAAGGTTGGAGTACTTGTTCAGGTTTTCATCAATAAAACGCTCGTAGTGGCCCAGGTCCAGGTCGGTCTCGGCGCCGTCGTCGGTGACGAAGACCTCACCGTGCTGGTACGGGCTCATGGTACCGGGATCCACGTTGATATAGGGGTCCAGCTTCTGAGCCGCCACCTTCAGGCCGCGGGTCTTGAGCAGACGGCCCAGGCTGGCCGCCGTAATGCCCTTGCCCAGGCCGGACACCACGCCGCCCGTGACGAAGATATACTTGGTGGACATGTCGCTTCTCCTCCTCATATTGAGCTGCCGGACTGCCCCAAAAATAAAGAGGCCGGGATAAACTGCCGGCCCCTGCCAGGTCGAAACCATCCGGAAGCAAAATTACTCTATTATCTATAATAAAACACAAAACTCGCTTGTCAATACCCCGCGAAAAAGAAATCATTCCGGGGAATCTTCCTGCTGCAGAATATCGGCGGCAGTCTGGGCCAGGCTGCGCCGGGTATCCATGGCCAGCTTTTCCAGATAGCGGTGGGCCTGGGCCTCGGTCATGCCTTCCTGCTGGATCAGCCGGCACTTGGCCCGGCAGACCATTCGGGTCTGTTCCAGCTTGCCTCTCAGCCGCTCGTTTTCCTGCCACAGGTTTTCCAGCCGGCGGGAGGTGGCCGCCGCCAGATGCAGCCCCTGGCGGAAGGCGGCGGCGGTAAAGGGTTTGCTGAGCACCAGTACGCCGCTTTCCTCCACCAGGCCGGCGGTCTGTTCGGCGTTGGAGGCCTTCACCAGCAGCAGCACCCCGGCCTGGGTGTTGCGCACCGCGTACAGCCCCAGCTCGTGGCCGATCTCATCGGGAAGGGGAGTGTTGATGACCACCAGCTGAAAGGGGCTGGTGCCCAGCAGCCGGCGGGCTTCGCCGCAGCTGGGCACGATGGTGGGGCGGGGATAGCCGTACTCAGCCACATGGTGGGCCAGATATTCGTTGGAACTGGCGCCGGCGGAAACGATCAGGGCACGGGGCATGAGCGCGGTATCCTCCTTTCTGAAAAATCAAAGAAACTCAGGTGTTCAAGAAGTAATGGTCCTGGATGGCGTCCGGGTGGGCGGCGCTGTTCAGTTCCTCATCGCAGAGCCGCTGCTGTTCCTCAAAATACTTGTCGGCCAGCAGGCCCGGCAGCTGGCTGCTGATGAAGGCGCTTTCCCGGGCCACATTCACCGCCTCCTGCAGGGTGGCGGGCAGCTGGGGGAAGGCCCCTTCCTCCTGCGGGCCGGAAAGGTTTTTGTCCACCGGGGCGGGCAGCTCCAGGGATTTTTCAATGCCGTCCAGGCCGGCGGCCAGAACCAGACCAAAGGCAAGGTAGGGGTTGCAGCTGGGGTCCGGATTGCGGATCTCCACATAGCCCCGGCGGCCGGGTTCGCTGAAGATCCGGATCATCTGGCTGCGGTTCTGGCGGCTCCAGGTCACATACAGGGGGGCCTCATAGCAGCCCAGGCGGGAATAGCTGTTGGGGATGGGGTTGAGAAAGGCGGTGAGTTCCCGGGCATGGTGCAGGATGCCGGCCGCGAAATGGGCCGCCTCGGGGCTCATCTCACCCTCGGGGCCAAAGGCGTCGGTGCCGTCCCGGGAAAGGCTGAAGCGCAGGTGCAGCCCGCTGCCGCTTTCCCCCGCGAAGGGCTTGGGCAGGAAGCTGGCAAACATGCCGTTGCGGTCGGCAATGACCTTGACCGTGTTCTTGAACAGGATCAGCCGGTCGGCGGCAGCCACCACCGGGGCCCGTTCATAATCGATCTCGTTCTGGCCGGGCCCGTGCTCGTGATGCATGTATTCCGGGTGGATGCCCATCTCGTCCAGATCCATGCTGATCTCCCGGCGAAGGTTCTCCCCCTTGTCCAGGGGGGCCACATCAAAGTTGCTGCCCCGGTCGATGGGGATCCGGGTGGGGCGGCCCCGCTCGTCGGTCTCAAAGATATAGAATTCGCAGGCGCTGCGGATCTGGCACTGGTAATCCAGGGCCTCGGCCCGGTCGGCCACCTGTTTCAGGTAGCCCCGGCAGTTGCCCTCAAAGGGATGGCCGTCCCGGCGGCAGATATCGCAGAACATCCGCACCACCCGCCCGTCGGCAGGCCGCCAGGGCAGGATGGAAAAGGTGGAGGGATCGGGTTTGAGCACCAGGTCGCTCTCCTCCACATTCATGAACCCGGGAATGAAGCTGCCGTCAAAGCTGACGCCGTATTCAAAGGCCCGGGGCAGTTCGGTGGAAAGGATGCAGATGTTCTTCTGATTGCCGAAGATATCACAGAAGGCCAGCCGCACAAATTTTACGTCATTGTCCGAGATATAGTCCAGAATTTCTTCCGGGCTGCTGTGTGAAGAGATTCTTCTTGCCATGATAAACCTCCCTGAGCGCGCCCGCAGGCGCTGAGTGGGGCCGCAGCCGGTCTTTCCGCCGGGGGACCGGCGCCCCAAACGAAAAAAGGGCCGCCGCGCCTGCCCCACAGCGGCAGAAAACGGATGGACGCCCTTGTCATCTGTTGGTAACAGTATACCGCAGCAAACGGCCCGCCGTCAATGAAAAAGAAGGGGCTGCCGCCGGCATTTTAGGGTGTCGGGAAAGGCCTGAAAGGCCCGCCGGAAACCGGCGGGCCTTTCAGGCTTGGTGTAAGAAAAATAGGAAAAGGAGAATGTCAAAAGAAAGATGCTCACATGGTATAGTAGAGCATGGAGGAGTAGCTGGGCAGGGGCCAGTACTCGTCGCCGCAGATGGCTTCGGCCTTGTCGCTGGCGGAGCGCAGGGCTTCCATGGCGGCTTTGACCTTGTCGTGGTAGGCCTGGGCAATCGCCAGGGCGCTGCTCTGGGCTTCGGCCTCTTCTACCGCCGCGTTCAGGGCTTCCAGCCCGTCGCTGATGCCGTCCGAGTACAGGCTCATTTCCTGAAGCAGCTTGGTCTCGGCCCGGCAGCTGATACCGGGGCAGGCGGCCTGCTTGGCGGTGATGGCCGCGGCAGTATCCGTCATAAAGGCATTGATGGCCGGCACGATCCGCTTGCGGGCAATCTCCAGCATGGTCACCGCCTCGATGTGCAGCAGCTTGGAATACTGCTCCAGAGATACCTCGCAGCGGCTTTCCAGCTCGGTCTTGGTGAGCACGCCGAACTCTTCCATCAGGGCGATGTTCTTCTTGCTGGCCATGTAGGGCAGGGCCTCGGGGGCGCTCTTCAGGTTGAGCAGGCCGCGCTTCTCGGCCTCTTCCTCCCAGGCGTGGGCATAGCCGTCGCCGTTGAAGATGATCCGGCGATGGTCGTGGAATACCCGCTTGACCAGAGCGATCACGGCAGGCTCAAAATCCTCCGCTTTTTCCAGCTCGTCGGCGAAGTCTTTCAGCTCCTTGGCCACCACGGTGTTCAGCACGGTATTGATATCGGCCAGGTTCTGGGAGGAACCGGGCATGCGGAACTCAAACTTGTTGCCGGTAAAGGCAAAGGGAGAGGTGCGGTTGCGGTCGGTGGAATCCTTGCTGAACTTGGGCAGGACATCCACGCCCAGGTCCATCTTCATCTTGACCGGACCGGTGTATTCGCTGCCGGTATCGATGGCGTCGATCACGGCGGCCAGCTCATCGCCCACATAAACCGAGATGATGGCGGGAGGCGCCTCGTTGGCGCCCAGCCGGTGCTCGTTGCCGGCGGTGGCGGTGGTGGTGCGCAGCAGATCCTGGTATTCATCCACGCCCTTGATCACCGCGGCCAGGAAGGTGAGGAACTGCAGGTTTTCCATGGGGGTGTCGCCCGGGTCCAGCAGGTTCATCTTGGGCGCGCTCATGGACCAGTTGTTGTGCTTGCCGCTGCCGTTGACCCCCTCAAAGGGCTTTTCGTGCAGCAGGCAGACCAGACCATGGTGGGGCGCGATCTTTTTCATCATCTCCATGGTGAGCAGGTTGTGGTCGATGGCCACATTGGTGGGCTCAAAGATGGGGGCGAATTCATGCTGGCAGGGGGCCACCTCGTTGTGCTTGGTGCGCAGGGGGATGCCCAGCTTCCACAGCTCCTCGTCCAGCTCCTTCATAAAGGCGCTGACCGCGGGGCGCAGGGTGCCGAAGTAATGTTCCTCCAGCTCCTGCCCCTTGGCGGAGGAGGAACCAAAGAGGGTGCGGCCGGTAAGAACCAGGTCCTCCCGGGCGTCGTAATCCTCTTTTTTCACCAGGAAGAACTCCTGCTCGGCGCCCAGGGTGGTGTTCACATAGTCCACATCCTTGCCGAACAGCTTGAGGACCCGGCAGGCCTGGGTGGACAGGGCGCTCATGGAGCGGAGCAGGGGGGTCTTTTTATCCAGCGCTTCGCCGGTGTAGCTGCAGAAGGCGGTGGGGATGCAGAGCACATCATCCTTCACAAAAGCGTAACTGGTGGGGTCCCAGGCGGTGTAGCCACGGGCCTCGCAGGTGGCCCGCAGGCCGCCGCTGGGGAAGGAGGAAGCATCCGGCTCGCCCCGGACCAGCTCCTTGCCGCTGAATTCCATGATGGCGGTGCCGTCGCCCACCGGGCTCAAAAAGCTGTCGTGCTTTTCACTGGTGATGCCGGTCAAAGGCTGGAACCAGTGAGTATAATGGGTGGCGCCCTGCTCCATGGCCCAGCGCTTCATCACGCTGGCAACCACGTTGGCCACCTCGATGTCCAGCGGCTGGCCCCGTTCCAGGGTAGCCTTCAGGCTCTTGTAGGTGGCGCTGGGCAGGCGTTCCCGCATCACATGTTCGTTGAACACCTTGGTCCCGTAAATTTCCATGACGTTTGCTGCCATATTCTCATACTCCTTTGTTCTGCTCTTTGCCGGCAAAAACCAGGCGGTATATCTGCTCCACCCCTCTGTTGATGAAGCAAGAATACAAAAAAGGGCGCCGCGGACGAATGATCGTCCACAGCGCCCTTGCTGTATGCTACTATTATATGCACCGGGCTGCCCCGGCGCAATTGACGATTTGCAAGAAATTAACACCACGGCGGTTTTTGAATTTTGTATTGGCTGACGAAAAGCCCGGGCCGGGCAGAAAAAGAACGCTGCAGGGCCAAGGGCGCAGGCACAGGCCTCAGATTACCTGGAACAGGTAGAATTTCAGATAGGCGGTTTCCTCTACATTCCACAGGATGGGGTGGTCGGCAGCCTGCTGGCGGGCCTCGATCTGGCGCAGCTGGCGGCCGGCATCCCGGGCAGCCTCGTGCAGCATCTTCACAAACATTTCCTCGGTGGCAAAGTGGCTGCAGCTGGCCGTGGCCAGATACCCGCCCCGGGGCAGCAGCTTCATGGCCCGGTAGTTGATCTCCTTATATCCCCGCAGGGCGTTGCGGGCGGTCTTGCGGGCCTTGGTGAAGGCGGGAGGATCCAGGATGATGAAATCGTAGGGGCAGCCCTCGGTTTCCAGCCGGGGCAGCAGATCAAAGACATCGGCAGCCAAAAAGTCCATCCGGTCTTCCAGACCATTGAGCCGGGCATTGGCCCGGGCGGTTTCCAGGGCGGTCTCGCTCACATCCACCGCCGTGACATGTTCGGCCCCGCCCAGGGCTGCGTTGAGGGCGAAGCTGCCGGTGTGGGTAAAGCAATCCAGCACCCGCCGGCCCCGGGCAAGATGGGCCACCGCCCGGCGGTTGAATTTCTGGTCCAGGAAAAAGCCGGTTTTCTGCCCGTTTTCAAAATCCACCCGGTAGAGCACCCCATTTTCCCGAATCTGGGTCCAGGTCTGGGCCGGGGTGGGGCGGCCGGGCAGGGCAAACCAGCCCTTGTACTGTTCAAGGCCCTCTTTATCCCGCAGGGCCTCATCGTTTCGCTCATACAGGCCAGAGATGGTCTGGCCGCCCTCTTCCAGGATCCGCACCAGCAGGGGGAAGATCAGGGACTTGAGCCGGTCCATTCCATAAGAGAGGGTCTGGGCCACCAGGATCTCCCCGAACCGGTCCACCGTCAGGCCCGGCAGCTGATCGGCCTCCCCGAACACCAGGCGGCAGGCCTGCAGATCTTCCTGCCCCAGCACTGCCTTGCGGTATTCCCAGGCATAGCGCAGCCGACGCTCCCAAAAATCCGGGTCAAACCGGTCGTTGGCGTTCCGGCTCAGCAGCCGCACCCGGATCTTGCTGTGAAGGCTGAGAAAACCGGTGCCCAGATAGCGGCCCTTGCCGCTCACCACATCCACCAGGCTGCCGTTTTCGGGGGTCTGGTCGGGGGCCTGGATGATCTCGTCCTCATACACCCAGGGGTGGCCGCCCTTCAGCCAGGCTTCGCCCTTGGGGGTGACGGTGTAACGGGGATAACTGCGCTCGGTTTTCATAGCATACCTCTTCCATGCGTGTGATGATCGTCTTTTCAGTATACCGCGCCGGGGGCCGACGGGCAAGTGCCCGCCCCAAAACGGTTGCGGCAGCCACCCCAGCCTGCTACAATAAAAGTATGAAAAGAGAAGGAAAGGGGCAGACCATGAACAGGGAAGAAAAAAAGGCCTGGGCGCTGGCCTATCTGGCCATGCTCAGCTATTCGGTGCCGGTGGGCTTTGCGTTTATGGCGGTCAAGACCGGGGTGGGGCAGGGCGGCTCCCTGCAGCTGCTTACCTTCCGGTTTACATCCGCCTTTCTGGGGGCCCTGCTCCTGCAGGCGGCCGGGCGGATCCGATGGGACCGGGCAGCCCTGCCCCGGCGGGATCTGGCGATCACGGCCCTGAGCTATGTGGGCTTTCTGGGCTTTCAGGCCTTCGGGCTGCTTTACACCACCAGCATTGTCAGCGGCATCCTGTTTGCGGCGGTACCGGTGTTTGCCAGGCTGATCGGCGGGGTGGTGCTGAAAGAAAGATCCACCCGTACCCAGAACCTTTTTGCCGCCTTGTCGGTGGGGGCGGTTATGGCTATGTTCGCCATCGGCGCGGGGGATGGGCTGCGCAGCGTATCCCTGCCCGGGTTCGGCCTGCTGCTGGTATCCAGTCTGAGCTGCGCTCTCAGCAACGTGTATATGCGGCGGGTGCGGCAGAGCTGTTCCCCCCTTACCGTGAGCTATTTCTGCTGCGGCACCGGCTGCGTCATCTTCTGGGGTCTCAGCCTGGCCAGCGGAGCCCTGAAGGAAGGGCTGGGGGCTTATCTGCAGCCCCTGACCCGGCCAGGGTATCTGGCCTCGGTGCTGTATCTGGGCATCCTGTGCACCCTGGTGACCGGGGCCCTCATCACCTATGCCCTGCGTACCCTGCCGGCCATGAGCGCCACCATCTTCGGCAATTTTTCCACCGCCCTGTCGGTGGTGGCGGGGGCCCTGATTCTGCGGGAGCCTCTGTACCCCTACCAGCTGGTCTGTACCCTTCTGATCGTGATCGGCGTGTTGGGCATCAGTCTGTCCACCCCGCCGGCAAAGGCCGAAACAAAAGGAGAAGAAAATGGAAATTGAGCGCAAATGGATGGTAAAAGGCTGGCCCCAGGGCCTTGTGCCGGCGGCGGAATATGAGATGGAGCAGGGCTACCTTTCGGTGCGGCCCACGGTGCGGATCCGGAAAGAGGCAAAAACGGGCGGCGAGACCGAGTATATCCTCTGCTTTAAAGGCAAGGGCGGGCTGGCCCGGCGGGAGATCGAGACCCCCGTATCCCCGGAGCTGTTTGCCCAGCTGGGGGAGCTGATCGGTTGGCCCCTCATCCCCAAGCTGCGGCGGGATTACCCCCTGCCGGGCGGGCTGAAGCTGGAAGTGAGCCGGGTGGACGAGGGCGCACCCACCGAGTTCTGGTATGCGGAAGTGGAGTTTGAGAGCGAGGCGGCAGCCCTGAGCTGGCAGCCGGCCCAGGCGGGGCTGGAGGAGTATCTCAGGGATGAGGTGACCGGCCAGCCCGGCCAGAGCATGGGAGAATATTGGATGGAGACCCGGGGAGCGGCCAAGGGATGAGCCGCTCCCTTTTTCTCACCCTTTGGTCCCCGGCAGCATAGGATGGGGAAAAAACGGCCCCGCCCCCTCAGGCCGGGGCCAAGGGGAGAGGGGTTTGGGTATGCCATATTGGATCGCGGCCCTGGAGGCCGCAATGTTCCCGTTTTTCTGTACCTGTGCCGGGGCAGCCTCGGTGTTCCTGATGGGGCAGGGCGGCTCACCGGTGCTGCAGAGCGCGGTGGATGGGTTTGCGGGGGGCGTCATGCTGGCAGCCAGCATCTTCAGCCTGCTACTGCCGGCCATCGAGGCCAGCACCGGGCCTGCCTGGGCTGCCTGCTGCGGCGGGGTGCTGCTGGGGGCCTGGCTGCTGCTGTGCCTGGAAAAAAGGGCCGAAGAGCTCTGCGGCGGAGAGGATAAGGGCCGGCGGCTCTGGTTGGGTATCACCCTCCACAACCTGCCCGAGGGGATGGTGGTGGGCCTGGCTGCCGTCGGCGGCCAGCTGGGGGCGGCGGCCCTGGCCCTGGGCATCGGGCTGCAGAATCTGCCCGAAGGGGCGGCGGTGAGCCTGCCCCTATATAAGGCGGGCCGAAGCCGGGCCCGGGCTTTTGGGGCCGGGGTACTCAGCGGCGCGGTGGAACCTTTGGGGGCGGTGGCGGCGGCCCTGGCAGCGGGGGCCCTGGCCGGCGCTCTGCCCTGGGCGCTGAGCATGGCGGCGGGGGCTATGATCTGCGTTTGTGCGCAGGAGCTTTTGCCCCGGTGTTCCGGCAACGCGGGTCTGGCCGGCTTTTTCGGGGGCTTTGCCCTGATGATGGCCCTGGATCTGGCCTTTTAAGAGAAAGACTAAGAGAAAAACGCGCTCTGCCCCCTGGGCAAAGCGCGTTTTTTTGCGGAAACTCTCAAAGCCCCTGCTGGGCCAATAGCGCCCCCAGGTCTTCAAAGATATCCTGGGGCAGCATGGCCAGCTGGCTGCGGCGGGCGGCGCATCGGTCGGCGGCGGCCCCGTGCAGCCAGACGGCAGCCAGGGCGGCGTGGAGGGCGGGCAGGCCCTGGGCGGCCAGGGCCCCGGTCATGCCGGCCAGAATATCCCCGCTGCCGCCCCGGGAAAGCCCTGGGTTGCCGGTGGTATTCTGCCACAGGCTGCCCTCCGGCCCGGCAATCAGGGTGCGGTGGCCTTTCAGGACCACCACGCAGTTCTGGTCAAGGGCAAAATCCCGGGCGATCCCTTCCCGGTCGACGTTCACCTGGGCGGCGTTCAGGCCGCACAAGCGCCCCATCTCGCCCGGGTGAGGGGTCAGGATCAGGGGCTGGCCCCCGGCCGGATGGGGCAGCGGCCCATGGCCGGCCAACAGATTCAGGGCATCCGCGTCCAGCACCACCGGGCAGCGGGCCGCGCCGATCAGCTGGGGCAGAAGCCGGCCCAGTTCCTCACCCTTGCCCAGCCCCGGCCCGGCCAGAAAGCAGGTGGCCTGGCCCAGGGCCTCCAGCAGAGGTTCCTTGCTGGCAAGGCCGATATGGCCCTCGCCGTCCTCCCGGCAGGGCAGGAGGGTACATTCCGGCAGCCGGGCCCATACCCCAGCCAGCACCTCTTCCACGCTGGCCAGCTGTACCAGGCCTGCCCCGGCCCGCAGGGCCCCCTCGGCAGCCAGGGCGGCGGCGCCCCGATAGGCCCGGCTGCCCGCCAGGCAGAGCAGCCGGCCATAACTGCCCTTGTGGGTATCCGGCAGGCGGCGGGGCAGCAGCTGCCAGACGATTTCGGCCCTCAATTCCCTGGGCATGGTGTCTTCCCTCCCCTTAAAAAGGTCGGGCGGAGCAAAAGCCGCCCCGGGCCCGGACTTTATGGTATAATACAGGCAGGATCTACATAACGGGATCCTAAAATTCAGTATAGCAAAAAAACAGGCCTTAAAAAAGGGGGAGAGGGCATGGACCCGAGACTGGAAAAACTGATCGAACAAAGCCGGAGCATTGTTTTTTTCGGGGGCGCAGGGGTGAGCACCGAGAGCGGCGTGCCGGATTTCCGCAGTGTGGACGGGCTGTATAACCAGACCTATGATTATCCGCCCGAAGTCATCCTGAGCCATGATTTCTTTGTGCAGCATACCGAAGAATTCTTCCGCTTTTACCGGGACAAGCTGATCGTGCGGGGGGCTAAGCCCAACCCGGCCCATCTGCGCCTGGCCGCCCTGGAAAAGGAGGGCAAGCTCAAGGCGGTGATCACCCAGAATATCGACGGGCTGCACCAGGCGGCGGGCAGCCGGAATGTGCTGGAACTGCACGGCAGTATCCACCGGAATTTCTGCACCCGGTGCGGCAAGAGCTATACCCTGGATCAGATCGCCCAGGGCACCGGCGTGCCCCGGTGCAGCTGCGGGGCGGTGATCAAGCCGGATGTGGTACTGTACGGCGAAGGGCTGGATCAGATGGTGCTGAGCCGGGCGGTGCGCAGCCTGCAGCAGGCCGACCTGCTGATCGTGGGCGGCACCAGCCTGTCGGTATACCCGGCGGCGGGCCTGCTGGATTATTACGGAGGCCGGGAACTGGTGCTCATCAACAAGACCGAGACCCCGGCCGACAAGCGGGCCACCCTGGTGATCCGCCGGCCCATTGGGGAGGTACTGGGCCTTTAAAAAGGAAAAAAGGGGCGGGCCGGTTTTCCGGCCCGCCCTTTTTTGTCCCAAGCGGAGCAAGGGGGATTCAGTTGAGTACCGTGGCGGTGCGGCCAATGCCCAGCGCGGCGGAGGTGAGCTTTTTCCAGGTGTTGCAGCCGCACACCCCGTCGGCGCTGAGGCCCACGCTGCACTGGAAAGCCTTGAGAGCGCTGAGGGTGTTGGGGCCGAACTTGCCGTCCAGGGTGCGGGTGGAATAACCCAGGGCGTTCAGGGCGTCCTGCATGATCAGCACATAGACGCCGGTGGCCCCGCTGCGCAGGGTGGGATAGCCGGAGCTGCCGCCGCAGGCAGGGGTACCCAGCCGCCGGTCAAAATGGACCCAGGTGGGGGTCATGCTCAGGGGCTCCACATAGCCCCAGGCACCGGTATCCTTGGCCGCCTGCCAGATCTGCTTGCGGACAGCGGCGGTGGTGTTCTGCCCCACGTCAAAGGCCACGCCGGCATAGTGCTGGCTGGTGGCGCTGTGGCCGCCCTCCCAAATCCGCTTGAAGGCGTAGCCCACATAGATCCCCTTGCCGTACTTGCGCCGGGTCAGGTTCCAGGCTTCCATGGCGGCGGTGGTGGTCCAGAGGGTGGGGGAAGAGCTGGAACCCCGGAATTCCCGCACCCGCAGGGTGGTGCCGTAGCTGTAGGGCATGGGATCGCTCTCGCTCAGGTTGGGGTAGGTGTAGATCTTGTTTGCGTAGGGGTCGTATACCAGGATTTTTGCCATGATGTTTGCCTCCTTTTAGGGTAAATCTGCCTTCAGCGCACGGCCTGGCGCAGGGTGTCCCAGGCGGTCTGGTCCACCACGCCGGTCTCGGAAAGCCCGTTCAGCAGCTGGAACAGGAGCACCGCGTCCCGGGTGGTCTCGTCAAAGTTGCCGTCCTGGGGCACATAGCGGTAGAAATATTCCAGGTCTGCCAGCCGGTTGAGCCATTGCTGCACCAGATATACCGGGTAGCCCATGCTGCCCAGGCTCAGGGCATAGCCGGGGTAGCCGGTGCCGTCATCCACCACGCCGCCCCTGGCCACCAGATCGGCGGCCACGGCCTCCAGGCTGAACCAGGTCAGTTCATCCACCTTGCCGGTGACCGGCAGGCCGAAGCGGGTCCGGAAACTCTTGACGCTGATGGCAAGATTGCTGCCGAAAGTGTGGGTGATGCCAAAGCTCTGCACATCCGGGTAGTAGAAGGCCACCAGTTCCAGCAGGCGGCTGATGTAATCCACATCCGCGCCCGACGCGCCCTCGCCCACCGGGCTGCCCGGATAGGGCCGCTGCTTGACGGTGACCACCGGGCCGCTGGTGCGCAGCACCGACGCGCTGGAGTAGATGCTCTTCCAGGTGGCCGGGCCCACAATGCCATCCACCGTCAGGCCCTGCATCCGCTGCCAGGCCTCCACCGCCCGGGCCGTGGCCGGCCCAAAGATCCCGTCGATGGTCACGGCGGGCAGGCTGTTGTAAAAGGCGTGCAGGATGACCAGGTAATACTGCAGTTCCCGCACGGCGGTGCCGGTGGAGCCCTGCTTGAGCAGGCCCGGGTAATCCCCCGGCCGCAGGCTGGGGCTGAGCAGGGAGTTGGTGACCCCCAGGTATACTTCGGTGAGTTTGTTCCAGGTGGCCCGGCCCACCACGCCGTCGGCGGAAAGGCCGAAGTATTTCTGGAAGGCGATCACTGCGCTGCGGGTGCTGGGCCCAAAGATGCCGTCCACCGAAGGGGTGGGCAGGGAGGTATACAGGGTGGCGGTCATCCGCAGATAGAACTGCACCAGCTGCACGTTGGCCCCCCGATCTCCTTCCTGGATGGGGCTGCCGGGGTATTGGGTGGGCAGCCGGCCGGTGGTGTCGCTCTGGGCGCTCAGGTAGTCGGCATACAGGGCTTCCCAGGTCAGGCGGCCCACCTTGCCGTCCACCGCCAGCCCCCGCAGCTGCTGATAGGCCCGCACCGCCCGCTCGGTGGCGGGGCCGTAAATGCCGTCCACATTCACCGACAGGCTGGAATCGTACAGGGAGAGTTCCTTGAGCCAGAACTGCACCTGCTCCACCGCGCTGCCCCGGCTGCCGCTCTGCAGTACCGTGCCGCTCCATTCGCCGCCGCTGATGCTGCCCTCGGTCCGCTCGCCCTCGCTGGTCAGCTCGGCCAGGTCCTTGACGCTCACATAAATGTAGCTGATCTTGTACCAGGTGGACTTGCCCACCACCCCGTCGGCGGTGAGGTTGAACTGTTTCTGGAACTTTTTCACCACCTCGGCGGTGGAAGCGCCGAAGTAGCCGTCCACCGTGAGGGTGCCGAAGAAGGGGTAATCCTGGGCGATCCGGTTCAGCTGCCGCTGGATGATGGCCACATCGGTGCCGCTGCTGCCCACCCGCAGGGGGCTGCCGGGGTAGCTGCGGGGAATGCCGGCGATGTTCTGGGTGGTAATCAGCTCCAGGTCATTTCCATAGTAGGATTTCAGGATCTGCAGCGCCGAAAGACCCTGGTTGGCCTTGGTCACGGTGCCCCACTGGCTCATGCCCTTGCAGGTCACCGTCTTGCCGTCGCAGTACTCGGTGAAATAGGGGTTGACCGTGCCGGTCTTGCGCACATAGGTGTTGAAGATCTCCTCGGCAATCTTTTTCACCGATTCAAAGATGGTTCGCCCGTGGGTGTAGATCTGGTCATAGCTGGGGCTGCCGGTGATATCAAAACTGTAGCCCTTGCTCAGGTACCATTCGGTGTAGATTCGGTTAAGAGCCAGGCTGATCTGGGCCAGAATATTGGCCCGCAGGGCCTGTTCGGGCCAGGTGGGGTAGATTTCCCCCGAGGCCACGGTGGCAATATAGGTCACGAAGGAAACCGTCACGTTGGAGGCGTTGGCCGAGGGGGCTCCCAGGTGTACCGTGATGGTTTTGGGGATGACTACCTGGGTCAGGATCCGGCCCAGGCCCTCGGTGGCAGGGGCCACACCGCTGCCCCCCTGCCCCGAAAAGAGGGGGTGGGGCGGGATCTCCACCAGCATGGGGTCGCTGGCCATCCGGCCCAGCCCGATGGGGGCCAGTTCCAGGGGCGCCAGGGTGGTCTGGCCCCCAAAGATCTGCACCCCTTTCAGGGTGACGCTCTGCCAGCCCTCCCGGGCGGCGGTGATGTTCACCAGGGAATAGGGCTGCCGGGTGGTGTTGGTGGAGTCCAGGGAAAGGGCCGGGTCTGGGGCCTGGATCTCCAGGTCGGGGGCGTTGCCCTCCTGGTCAGTGACGAAGTTCTGGGTAAAGCCGTCCCCGGTCACCGTCACGGTCACGCCCGGCAAAGCGCTGGCCTGACGGCTGGTATAGGTTTGTATACGAAGAATGCCGGTACTCATACGCACAACTCCTTTGTTGGGATTTATCCCACTGTATTCCGGGGCGGCGTATTCCGTGCCCGTGTCTGCCGGGGCGCTTTACAGCCAATCGGGGAGGGAATTATAATAAATAGGAAAAAGCTCCCCGAGGCCCGGCTTCGGCAGGGCCAAGGGAAAAAATAAAAAATCTCCCGCCCCTTTACAAGCAGGCGGGAGTGAAAGGAAACGATCCATGTCCATGGAAGAACGCACAGCCCTCTTGCTGGGGCAAGAGGGAGTGGAAAAACTGAGGCGGGCAAAGGTGCTGCTCTTTGGCCTGGGCGGGGTAGGTGGCTATACCGCCGAAGCTCTGGCCCGGGCGGGGG
>NZ_JAFBIO010000025.1 GCF_021531255.1 Allofournierella massiliensis
GGGGGGGGGGTGGGCTGGGCATCCTTTGGGGAGAATACCGGCCGGATCTCGCCTTCCTGGGTGATGTGGCTGCAGTTGAGGGTTCCCTCATCGCTGCTGCTGAGGGCGTCCCCGTTTTCGTTGCGCAGCAGGTAGCCGGCCAGCTGCATCTTGTAATCCAGGCTGTTGGGGGTTCCCAGTTCCACCTGGATCCGGTCGTCATACCATAAGCTCAGGTTCTGCAGGTCCCCCATCTGGATGCTGGTGACCTTTTCGGTAAGGCTCTCCCGGTCCAGATAGCCCAGTATCTCTTCCAGCACCTGGGCGGGGTCGTCCTCCCCTTCCTCCACCGGGGTCAGAGCCAGGGCATAGCCCGGCTGGGCCTGGCTGATAGGCAGCCCTTCCAGCAGGATCAGCCCCGAGGGCTTTCCCCCTTCCACCCGCAGCACCTTGCGGTTCTGGCTGAGCACCGCCCAGCCCGCCGCCGTCTCCAGGCAGAAGGTATCCACCGCCGGCTGTACCTGTACCACCAGGGTACTGGGCAGGCTGCGCTTGACCGCCACGGTTTCCAGCTGGGGCAGGGCCGCCCCCACCGCCTGGGCTTTTTCCGAGGCGGAAAAACCGAAGATGCTGTCCCCGGTTTTGACGCCCAGCGCGTTCAGGATCTCCTCTTCGGTATAGATACCGGTGTCGGCGGGCTGGGTGCCATCCAGGTTCTGCACCTTGAAGGAGGAGACCTTGAACAGCACGCTCCCCCCGAACAGGGTGCCCGCCGCCACCAGCATGATCACCATCAGGGTGGTGAGCGCCTTGAGACGGCGCCGGCGGCGGCGCATCTCCCCCTTGGTGATCCGCCGTTTCTGGGCCGCGGCCCGCCGCTGGGGCGAAACCCGCCGGGCCTGCCGGTCATCTTCCGGCGGGGACTGGAGGCTGCCCAGGGGCAGCACCACCTGTTTCATCCCGCTTTTGCGGCGGGGGGGCTGGCCCCGCCGGTCCTGATCATACATCTGGGAAGGGGGCTGGGTGCGGCGCTCTTTTCCTGTGCGGTAGTGCTGATTCCGATCCATCCGTCCCCTCCATTTCGTTATTTTTCCATTATTTTGTACAAATTGTATTTTACGTTTCCCCCACCAGTTTCAGCAGCCGGTTGGTGATCTTTTCCAGGCTGCGGGGCTGGGCCAGGGTACGGGCCATCATGCCCATTTCTTCCAGCTTTTTGGGCTGGGCCAGCAAATCGCCCACAATGGCAATCAGCTTTTCGCCGGTGAGGTCTTTTTCCTCCACCACAATGCCGGCCCCCGCCTTCTGCAGTTCCAGGGCGTTGTAATACTGGTGGTTTTCCGCCACGTTGGGGCTGGGGATCAGGATGGCGGCCCGGCCCATGGCTTCCAGTTCGGCCAGGGTGAGCGCCCCCGCCCGGCTGATGACCAGGTCGGCGGCGGCCAGCAGCCGGGGCATATCCTCGATATACTCCTGCACCACCAGGTTTTCGCCCAGCTTGAGATTTTTTTCTTTGGCCAGGTCGGCAAAGAGCTGTACTCCATAGCTGCCAGTGGCGTGAAGATGCAGCACCGGCAGGTTCTGCTGCTGTTCCCACTGGGCCAGGTCGGCCACCACCTCATTGATTCGCCTTGCGCCCAGGCTGCCCCCGAAACTCAGGATGACCACCCGGTTGCCGGCGTCGAGGCTCTGGCGGGCCTTGGCCCGGTCCTGCAAAAAGAGCTCGGGCCGCACCGGGTTGCCCACCACCAGGGTCTTTTGGGGATAGCCCAGCTTGTGGGCGGCTGCCTCCACCGCCGCAAAGATCACGTCCACATCCCGGGCCAGCAGCTTGTTGGTCACCCCGGGGAAGGCGTTCTGCTCATGAATGGCAGTGTGGATGCCCATTTTGGCGGCGCAGCGCACCACCGGCCCGCTCACATAACCGCCGCAGCCGATCACCAGGTCGGGGCGCACCTCTTTCAGGATGGCCCGGGCCCGGGGCCCGGAAAGGGCCAGATGGTACATGGCCAGGGCGTTGCGCTTGATATTCTGCAGGCTGAGCCTGCGCTGGATGCCGTTCACCTCAATATGGTGGAAGGGGTAGCCCGCCCGAGTCACCAGCCCGTATTCCATGCCCTCCCGCCGGCCGGCAAAATGGATCTCGGCCGAAGGGCAAGCCTCCTTCAGGGCCCCCGCAATGGCCAGGGCCGGGTTGATATGGCCGGCCGTGCCGCCTGCCGCAATCAGTACCTTCATGTTCCTGCCTCCTGCTTATGCTCAGGCCCCCTCAAAGGGGGTCTGCTCCTGTGCTTCCTGCTGGGCCCGCCGGGCCTCTTCGGCCCGTTCGTCCCGGGCCATGGCGCTGCCTGCCCGGTTCACGCTGAGCAGCACCCCGATCTCGCCCAGCAGCATCACCAGACTGGTGCCGCCCGAAGAGAAGAAGGGCAGGCTGATGCCGGTGTTGGGCATGGTGTTGGTCACCACCGCAATGTTCATGAGCACCTGCAGGGTGATCTGGGCCATGATGCCGATGCCCAGCAAAGCGCCGAACCGGTCCGGCGCCCGCAGGGAGATCTGGATGCCCTGCACAATGAGGGCCGCGAACAGCCCGATACAGACCAGGGCCCCCACAAAGCCCAGTTCCTCACAGAGCACCGAGAAAATAAAGTCGTTGGTGGCCTCCGGCAGCCAGAGCTGCTTTTGGTTGGAATTGCCGATGCCCACCCCGAACAGGCCGCCGTTGCCGATGGTGTAAAGGCTCTGGGCGATCTGAAGGGTGGAATCCTTCACGTCGCTGAAGGGGTCCAGCCAGCCAGCCAGCCGCTCCTGCACATAGCCCTGCCGGGTAAGGATGAAGATGGTCATGGCCATGGCACCGGCGCCGGCGCCCATAAAGAACCAGCGCTTGGCCACACCCCCGGCCCAGAGCATGATGAACAGGATGCCCGCCATCAGGATGATGGCGCTGTTGTGGGGCTCCATGTGCAGCAGCAGCTCGATGGGCAGCAGCAGGGCGATGGGCAGCACGATCACATAGAAAAAGTTTTTCAGCCGTTTGGAATGGCTGGTTAGCAGATGGGCTGTGAGCAGGATGATGGCGAACTTGGCCACCTCACTGGGCTGGATGGAGGGCATGGGCACCCCCTCGATCTTGATCCAGCGGGTACAGCCGTTTACCGTCTTGCCCAGGCCCGGGATCAGCACCAGCACCAGAAGCACCAGGGCCAGGGTGTAAAAGGGATAGGCCCACTGGCGCAGCCAGTGGTAATCCAGATAGCTCACCATCCACATGACCCCCAGGCCCAGCAGGGCGTAGAGGAACTGGGGGCGGATATACTCATAGCTGTCCCCGTCATAGTAATAGCCGGTGGCATAGCTGGCACTGAACAGCATGATGAGCCCGAACACCAGCAGGATCAGCAGGTTGGCCAGGAAAGGCGCCTGCACCCCGCCCGGGTTCTTGTAGAGGAAACGGGACCGGCGGCGCAGGGGCCGGGCCGCCCGATAGGTACGGGCCCTGCCTGCCTGCCCGGCCCTGCCGGCAGGCCGCCGGATGGGGCGGCGGGCAGTCGTGGGGCTCCCGGTCCGGCCCTGGCCGGTTCTTCCCGGCTCGGTCCTGCCCTGACCTGGCTGCCGGCCGGGCTGGGGCCGTCGGTACACCCGGGGCTCGGGACGGCGGGCCTCCTCCGGCATGGGATAAGCCCGGGAGGCATAGCTCTGGCTGCTGTACCGGTCCTCCCGTCGGGTGACGGAGTAATGCCGCTCCCTGCCCCTGTACTGGCCGCTGCGGGCCCGGTTGTCGTAGGACGACGCCATGCTCCGTCCCCTCCTTTCGCTTTTAAAATTCTTTTCTATTCCTTCGCCCTCAGCTCAGCCGGACAAAGAGCAGCCCCAGCAGGGCAAAGGCCAGGGCCACGCCGCTGAAGGCGGTCACGATCTTTTCCTCGCTCCAGCCGTCCATCTCAAAACTGTGGTGGATGGGGGTCATCTTAAAGATCCGCTTGCCGTGGGTGAGCTTGAAATACCCCACCTGCAGCACCACGCTGCCGGCCTCGCAGATATACACAAAGCCCAAAAAGAAGAGCAGTTCCGGCCGGCCCATGCAGAAGGCCAGGGTGGCCACGGCGCCGCCCAGATACATGCTGCCGGTATCCCCCATAAAGGTCTTGGCCGGGTGGAAGTTCCAGAGCAAAAAGCCCGCGCAGCCGCCGGCCAGGGCCGCCGCCAGGATGGAGAGCTGGAAGTAGCCCAGCACCCCCGCAATGACGATATAGGCCAGCATTTCCACAAAGGTGACGCTGGTGGCAAGCCCGTCGATGCCGTCGGTCAGGTTGACCGCGTTCACCATAAAGATCAGGAACAGGAAGGCGATGGGGTAGTAAAGCAGCCCCAGATCCACAAATCCGAAGATGGGCAGCACCACGGCGGTGGTGAGGGAGCCGGTGATGTGCAGCCCCACCATAAAGCTCAGGGTGATGAGCACCTGCATCACGATCTTCTGGCCGGCCCGCAGGCCCAGGTTCCGCTTCTTCACCACCTTGATGTAGTCATCCAGAAAGCCCACCAGGCTGTACAGCAGGCTGGTGAAGAGGGCCAGCAGCACATTGAGGGCCGTCTGGGGCTGCATCAGGTCGGGGGCCTCGGCGCTGAGCATGGCCCAGGCCGCCCCCAGCCCCAGCATACTGCCCAGGATGAAGCAGAGCCCGCCCATGGTGGGAGTGCCCTGTTTATTCTTGTGCCAGGTGGGGCCGCTCTCCCGGATGGTCTGCCCATAGTGCAGCCTGCGCAGATAGGGCACCACAAACAAGCCCGAAACGGCGGTTACCAAAAACGCCACGGCGGCCGCAAGGGCCAGCGCATATCTTGCCATGTCTGATTACTCCTCTTTCCCCGGGGCCTGGCCGGCCTGACCAGCCCGATACCCCCACATTTTCTCTATGATCTCTTCCAGCCGCATTCCCCGGCTGCCCTTGACCAGCAGCGCGTCCCCCGGCTCCAGCTCCCGGGCAAGGGCCTTGGCCGCCTCTTCCGGGTCTGCAAAGCAGAGGGCACGCATCCCCCGCTTCTCGGCCTCCTGGGCTGCCAGCGCCGCCGCCGGGCCATAGGCAAAAAGCCCATCCAGCCCTGAATCCGCTGCCAGAACGCCCAGCTCCCGGTGGGCCTTTTCGGCATAGCCGCCCAGCTCCAGCATATCCCCCAACAGGGCCAGATGCCGCCGGCCTTCCACCCGCCGGAAGGTCTCCAGGGCCGCCCGCATGCTGTCGGGGCTGGCGTTGTAGCAATCCTCCATCAGGGTGATCTCCTGCCGGCGCACCATATGCTGGCGCAGCCCGGCGGTTTGGTAATTTTCCAGGGCACGGGCAGCCCGGGCGCCGTCCAGCCCCAGGGCCCAGGCTGCAGCCCAGGCCTGCAGGGCGTCCCGCACGCAGTGACGGCCCATGACCGGGATCCGCACCGGGTATCTCCCCCCCTGCCGGCAGCAGAGCACAAACCGCTCGGCCCCGGGCTCGGAGCAGAGCTCCTCGGCCCACACATCGGCCTCCCGGCCCTCCAGGCTTACCCAGACCGGCCGCAGATGGCCGGGCAGGCTGGCCGAGCGCAGCAGCTCATCATCCCGGTTGAGCACCAGGGGAGAGCCCGGCTCCAGCCCCTCGCAGATCTCCAGCTTGGCCTTGAGGATATTCTCCCGGCTGCCCAGATTTTCCAGATGGGATACTCCGATGCAGGTGATGATGCCCGCGCTGGGGCGGGCGGCCTGGGCCAGCCGGGATATCTCGCCCAGATGGCTCATGCCCATCTCCACCACCGCGTACCGGGTGGAATTCTCCAGTCGGAAAAGGGTGTTGGGCATGCCGATTTCGTTGTTCTGGTTGCCCTCGGTCTTGACGGTGGGGCCAAAATCTTCCAGCACCGCGGCGCAGAATTCCTTGGTGGTGGTTTTGCCCACGCTGCCGGTGACCCCGATCATTTGGGGCCGGAACAGGGCCCGATAGTTGGCGGCCATGGCCACCATGGCCAGGGCCGGGTCCTCTACCAGGATGGTCTTCTCGGGGGGCACCCCCTCCACTGGGTGCAGGGCCAGGATATAGGCCGCCCCCTTTTCCACCGCGCCCGCCGCAAAGCTGTGGCCGTCCACCCGGGCGCCCTCAAAACAGACAAAGACGCAGCCGGGCACCACCCGGCGGCTGTCGGTGACCACCTGGGTGATCTTGCCTTCGGCGCTGTCGCACATCCCCTTCAAAAGGATTTTCGCCTCCACAGGCTGCATACATTCCACTCCTTTTTTGGCCGGCAGCGCCGGCTTCTCTCCATACCTATGCGCCCTCAGGCCCGGCAAGGCCTTTTGCGGGCGGGATTTTTTCTCAGCCGGCCGTCTCTTCACCTGTCTCTTCGCCCGTTTCCTCCCCTTCGGGTTTATCCTGCAGGGGGGCCTGGGCCTCCGAGGCGGTCACAGTCAGGGTCACCACGGTGCCCATCTGCACCGAAGAGCCGGCCTCCACATCCTGGGCCGTAATGGTGCCGGTGGAATCCCCGGTCAGCGCATAGTTCAGGTTGGCACTCTTGAGCAGGGTCTGGGCGCTTTCCACATCCCGGCCCACCATATTGGGCACGGTGGTGAGGGCGCCCTCGGCGCTGTCGGTATACAGGTAGACGGTGGAACCGATCCGCAGCTTGGTATAGGCCGCCGGGTACTGGTACAGCACATACTGGCCCTCGCCTGTGGTCTTGTGCTCAAAGCCCTTCTTGTTCAGCTCCACCTGGGCCAGGCTCCACTCCACCGGGTTGCCGTCCGAGCCGGGCAGGCAGTTGGGCACGGTGACCATGGGGTTGGCCAGTTCTTCCTCGGTGTATTCCACCTCGATGCCCAGGTAGGGGGCCACCTCGCTGATAATATTGCCCACACAGGGGCCGGAAAGATACAGGGAAGAGTCGGTGGCGGTATCCGGGTCATCCAGGATGACCATCACCAGGATCTCCGGGTCGTCGGCGGGCACGATGGCGCAGAAACTGGAAGCGAAGCGATAGCCGCCGTAGGCGTTGCGCTCCTCGTCCAGCTTTTCACTGGTGCCCGATTTGCCGCCCACCCGGTAGCCCGCCACATAGGCGTTGCGGCCGGGGGCCCCCTGCTTGCCGCTCTCCACCACATTTTCCATCATGGAGCAGATGACGGCGCTGACCTCCTCGCTGATCACCTGCCGCTTGGGCTCGGTCTGGCCGGTGGCGGTGACGTTGCCGTCGGCGTCCACCACCTGGCTCACCACATGGGGCTGCACCAGGTAGCCGCCGTTCACAGCAGCGGCCACGGCGGTGGCCATCTGGATGGGGGTGATCTTCTGGGCCTGGCCGAAGCTGGAACTGGCCAGCTGAACCACACCCAGGCCCTCCCGGTCGTAGTACTGCATGTACTGGGTCTCGTAGGGCAGGTCGATGCCGGTGGGCTCGGTAAAGCCGAAGGCACTGAAATAGTCATAGAAGGTGGAGGCGCCGATCTGCTGGCCCAGCTGGATATAGTAGATGTTGCAGCTGTTCCGCAGGGCCAGGGCCATATCCTGCACCCCATGCACCGCGCCCGAAGCGCAGCCGTAATGGATATCGGCCACCGTGTAGTCACCGCCGCAGGCAAAGCTGGCGGCGGGGGTGGCCTTGCCGGAATCCAGCGCCGCCGCGGTGGTGACGATCTTGAATACCGAACCGGGGTAATACAGCTCGGTGATGGCCTTGTTCTTCCACTGGGCCTCCCGCAGCTGGCCCTGCAGCGGGGTGTACTCCTCGTCGCTCAGGCCTTCCAGCTTGGCCATATCCTCCTCGCTGAGGGCGAAGGGATCGTTGGGGTCAAAGCCGTTTTCCACCGCCATGGCCAGGATCTCGCCGGTGTTCACGTTCATCACCAGCCCCACGCCCCGCTGCTGCACGTTGTTCACTTTCACCGAGTTGGCCAGGTATTTTTCCACAATGGCCTGGATATTGGCGTCGATGGTCAGGTACAGGTCGCTGCCCTCTTTGGCGGGGTAGGTGGTCTCGCTGTCGTTGGGAATCTCATCCCCCAGAGGGTTGCGGATGGTGACCACCCGGCCGGGGGTGCCGGCCAGGGTATCCTCATAGGATTTTTCCAGCCCGTACACGCCCTCGCCGTCCGCGTTGCAGAAGCCCAGCACCTGGGGCAGGAAGTTCCCGTAGGGGTATACCCGCTTGGAGCTCTGGGTCACATAGATGGGCAGGGCCGCCCGCTCATAGCCATCCTCCTTGACGGTCTTGGCGCTGGCGTATTCCTGGATGGCTTGCGCCACCGGCTTGTCAGCCTGGCGGGCCAGCAGGTAATAGCTGGATTCCGAATCGGAGAGGCCGGCCAGGATCTCTTCATAGAAGTACCCCTCCCCCAGATAGCCGGCCAGATCCTTGCTGATCTGGACCAGGTCGGCGTTCTCGCCGAACTGGTTGGGGGCCGCCTCGATCTTCCAGACCACGCTGCTGGTGGCCAGAAGGTTGCCGTTGGAATCGTAGATATCCCCCCGCTGGGCGGTGAGGGTGGTATCCAGCAGCTGCTGGCTGGCGGCCTTGGCCTGCATATCCTCCCGCTGTACCAGCTGCCACCAGGCAAGGCGGGCCACCAGCACCCCAAAGCCGCAGATCAGCATAACCCCCCACAGCAGCCAGGTGCGGCCTTTCAGCAGGGCGGGCACCCCTTTTTCGGGGGGACGGCCTTCCTGCCGGGGGCGCCCCCGGCGGGGATCGTTCTGAGGATAATTCGGCATGGTTCTGTTCCTTTCGCAAAGGACCAACAGCAAAGTGCGCAGAGCATCCCTCTTACGGAGCGGGACGCTCTGCGTACCATAAGCTCTGGATCAAGAGACGAGATTTTCCGTCAGGCTTTTCAGCCCGGCCTCCAGCCAACCCGCAATTTTCTGGGCTCCGCTCTCGGGCTTGTCCACCTTGCTCTCGTTTTCCAACGTGAAGTAGGTGACCTGGGCCGGGTCCAGCTTGACCAGCCCCAGCTGGCCGGTGGCCGTCTCCTCCACGTTCTTCATATTCGTCTTGCTGCTCAGCTGACCGGAAAGATAGTTGTGATCGCTTTGGGCCGTGGCCAGCTTGCTTTGATATTCCTGTATATCCATGGTCAGTTCCGAGAGCTGGGCCTGGCTGTACAGAACGCTGCATACCAGCGCCAGCATCACTGCCAGGAGGGAGACCCGCTTGAGGGTCTCCAGCCGGGAAATGGGGGCTCTGCCGCCTCCCTGCCGCACCTTCAGCCGGGGCTTTTCCTGCCGGGCTCTCCGGCCGTCGTATCGATATGCCTGCTGCGCCAACTCTCTTCCCCCTTTGGGCGGCACTGCCGCCTTATAATTTTTCCAGCACCCGCAATTTGGCGCTGCGGCTGCGGCGGTTTTCTTCCAGTTCTTTCCCCTGGGCCTCGATGGGCTTGCGGTTCACCAGCTTGGCCTTTGCCTTGCCGCCGCACACGCATACCGGGAACTCGGGCGGGCAGGTGCAGGCGGTGGCCCAGCGGCGGAATTTGTTCTTCACCAACCGGTCTTCCAGGGAGTGGAAGGTGATCACCGCAAACCGCCCTCCGGGGGCCAGCCGCTCAAAGATCCCGTCCAGCCCCTCGTTCAGGGCATCCAGCTCGCTGTTTACCGCGATGCGCAGGGCCTGGAAGGTGCGGCGGGAAGGGTTCTTGTCCTTGCGGCGCACTGCCGGGGGCAGGGCGCTGGCCACCGTATCCGCCAGTTCCAGGGTGGTGAGGATGGGCCTCTCCTGCCGCCGCTGCAGGATCTTGCCGGCGATCTGC
The DNA here is from genome assembly GCF_021531255.1 of Allofournierella massiliensis. Taxonomy (GTDB): domain Bacteria; phylum Bacillota; class Clostridia; order Oscillospirales; family Ruminococcaceae; genus JAFBIO01. Next base: position 9,749 of record NZ_JAFBIO010000025.1, read on the forward strand.
CAGGCATAGGGTTCTTCCCCGTAATCCCGCAGGATCCGGGTCAATTCCTCCCGGTCCAGGCTGTTCACCAGGTCGGCAGCCGTGGCCCCGCTCTGGCTCATGCGCATATCCAGGGGCGCGTCGGCCCGGTAGGAAAAGCCCCGGTCGGCGTCATCCAGCTGATGGCTGGAAACCCCCAGGTCCAGAAGGGCCCCGTCCAGAGCCGGGATACCCAGCTCGTCCAGCACCTGGGGCGCATAGCGGAAATTGCTCTGCACCACCTGGGCGGGCAGGCCCTGCAGCCGCTGGGTGGCGGTTTCCACCGCGTCCGGGTCCTGGTCCAGGCTGATGAGCCGGCCGGTGGTGAGCCGGCGGGCGATCTCCCGGGAATGGCCGGCGCCGCCGGCGGTCCCGTCCAGATAGATCCCATCCGGTCGGATGGCGAGCCCTTCCAGGCACTCCTCCAAAAGGACCGGCACATGACTGAACTCCATCTTATCCCCCGTATCAGCCGTGAATGTTCATGATGCGGACCGCCTCGGCCAGGCCGCCCTCATCCTGCTCTTCTTCCCGCTTTTCCCACAGGGCGGTATCCCAGATCTCGGCATAGCTGCCCATGCCTACGATGGTCACGTCCTTTTCCAGGTGGGCATGGCGGCGCAGCCGGGGCGTGAGAAGGATCCGGCCCTGCTTGTCCGGCACCGCTTCCATGGCGCTGGGCAGAAGGCGCCGGGCCAGGTCCTGGGCGTCGGCCATGTTGTAGGAGGAGAGCTGGTCCACCAGCTTCTGCCAGCGGTCCTGGGGCAGGGCGATGAGGCAATCGTCGATCCAGCGGGTGACCACGAAGTTTTCCCCCATCTCTTCCCGGAACCGGGCCGGGAAATTCAGCCTTCCCTTGGCGTCGATGGCGTAATCGTACTGACCCATCAGCATGGCCCGGCCCTCCCCTCTCTGCGCCCTGGGGGCGAAAAGGGGCAATTACCCACTTTTACCCACTTAGAGCTTAAATATGGCTTAATTATAAACAACTTTCCCGTCAATTGCAATAAGACATGTCCTTTTTGCCTTCGTCTCAAATTGGTAAGAGTTCGGCCCTGTGTATTTTCACGAATATTACAATTTCATTACAATCAGCATTTTTTCAAAAAAGGCAAAAAACGCCCCCGGCGGAATAGTGTTCCGTCCGGGGGCGTGTTGTTTGGATAGATTTTAGGCCGCAGGGCTCAGCCGTTTTTGGCCTTGGCCCGCAGGCTCTCCCGCAGGGTCTTGATCTCGGCGGCGCTGTGCAGCAGCTGCTCGTTGGTGGCCCGCAGCATGTTTTCGCAGTATTCGGTCACCGAGGCCCGCATCTCCCGGGCCTGGCTCTGGGCCCCGGATACGATCTCGGCCGCCCGCTGCTTGGCTGCCTTCACCACATTTTCCTCGCTTACCAGTACCCGTGCCCGCTCCTCGGCCTTGCGCACAATGCCGTCGGCCTCCTTGCGGGCGCCGGCCACGATATCGGCCCGGTCATTCACGATGGCCTTGGCCTGGTGGATCTCGGTGGGCAGGCCCAGGCGGATCTCATCGATGATCTCCTGCAGCTTTTCCACATCCACCATCCGCTTGCCGCCGGTGAAGGGCAGGCCGGTGCCCTCCTCCATGACCTCTTCCATCATATCCAGCAATTCGTCCACGCTCATGGTCATTCCTCCTGTCCGCTCCGGGCGGGCCGTTTTTGGTTGATCCGGCATGGCGCCGGGGCTTTACAGTTCTGCCAGGTCTTTTTCATACCGGGTCACCAGCACCTTTCCGTACCGGTGCTGGCGGACCTTTCTGAGCCCTCCGCACTCGTTGGGCAGGCTGGCCGAGAGCTCGCTCTCGCACAATACGATCCCCCCGGGGGCCGTCACCCGGTCCACCTGGGGCAGGATCTTTTCCAGGGTACCCTGGTTATAGGGCGGGTCCAGCAATACAATGTGGAACTGCCCCGCCGGGGCCGAAGTCAGAAACAGCTCGGCCTGGCCCAGCTGTACCCGGGCCTGTTTGAATACCCGGGCCGCCTTGCAGTTGGCAATGATGACGGCGGCCGCCGCCCGATCCTGCTCCACAAAGGTGCAGTGCTCGGCGCCCCGGCTCAGGGCCTCGATGCCCAGCTGACCGCTGCCGCCGAACAGGTCCAGCACCCGGGCTCCGGGCAGGCTGAACTGCAGGGAGCTGAACATGGCCTCCTTCACCCGGTCGATGGTGGGGCGGGTCACGTCTTCGCCCGGCAGGGCTGTGAGTTTGGTGCCCCGGGCGGTTCCGGCTATTACGCGCATTCTGTTTCCTCCCTGGGCGGGAAGCTTTTTCCTTCCCGCTGTCGTTTCATTATCGTGGGTTTAAGCGGCTTTGTCAAGCCTTGTCCGGCTCCGGATGGTAAAATTCCCAGATATCCCGGGCAGTCCGGCGGCCCACCCCCGGCACCTTTTCCAGCTCTTCGGGCGGGGCCGAGCGCACCGCCGCCACCGTCTTGAAGGCGGCCATCAGGGCCTTGGCGGTGGCGGGGCCCACCCCCGGCACCTCGGTGAGGGTGACCGCATAGCTCTTTTTCTTCTGCTGCTGGCGCTGGTAGGAGATGGCGAACCGGTGCACCTCATCCTGGATGGAGGTAACAAAGGTGAACACCCCCCGGTGCATGGAAATGGCGATCTCCTGCCCCTGGCCGTTCACGATGGCCCGGGTGCGGTGGTGGTCATCCTTCACCATGCCGAAAAGGGGCACCTTTTCCAGCGGGGTGCCGGCCAGGGCCTTTTCCACGCTGGTCACCTGGCCCCGGCCGCCGTCCAGCAGGATCAGGTCGGGCAGGCAGCCGAACTGGCCGCCGGCCCCGCTGGCATATTCCCCGGCCCTTCGGCTCAGGGCCTCGGCCATGCTGGCATAGTCGTCGGTGCCGGCCACCGTCTTGATCTTGAACCGGCGGTAGCCGCTCTTTTTGGGCTTGCCGTCCTCAAACACCACCATACCGCACACCGAGGTGCCGTCGCCCCAGTTGGAGATATCATAGCTCTCGATCAGGCGGGGCGGCTGGCTCAGACCCAGGGTCTGGGCCAATTCATCCAGCAGCTTTTCCTCCCGGGCATAGCGGCCGCTCTCCCGGGCAAGCCGCTCCACCGCATTGGTGTAAGCCATCCGCACCAGGGCCGCCACATCCCCCCGCTGGGGCACATACAGCTTCACATGGCTGCCCCGGGCCTGATCCAGCGCCTGGTTCAGGGCCGGGCCGCTTTCGGGCAGCTGGTCCACCGCGATCACCCGGGGGATCTCCTCCCCGTCCAGATAATAGCGGGGCAGGAATTCCTCCCGCAGCTCCTCCATATCGCTGGTGTCGTGGAACAAAAATTCCCGCTTGTCGGTGAGCCGGCCCTGCCGGTACCGCAGGATGGCGGCGCAGAGGGCCTGGCCGGTGCCGGCAAAGGCGATCACGTCCATCTCGGTGTCCTCATCCACCACCACCTTCTGGCCGGGGGCCACCTTGCTGATGGCGGCGATCTGGTCCCGCAAAAGGGCCGCCTTTTCAAAATCCAGCCGCTCGCTGGCCTCCTCCATCCTGGCCTGCAGGCTCTTGAGGATATCCTTTTTGCCGTACCGGATCATGTGGACGGCCCCCTCCACCGCCTCCCGGTAATCCTCTTTCCGCACCTTGCCGCTGCACACCGCCATGCACTTGCCGATGTGGGCGTTGAGGCAGGGCCGCCCCTTGCCCAGATCCCGGGGGAACTGCCGGTTGCACCGGGGCAGCAGGAAGGCGTCCTGGGCACTTTCCACCAGTTCCCGCACCGCGGTGCTGGAGGTATAGGGGCCGATATACTCGGCGTTCTCGTCGTCCTTCTGCAGCACGGCGCTCAGCCGGGGCCATTCCTCCCGGGTCACCTTTACATAGCTGTAGCCCTTGTCATCCTTCAGCAGGATGTTGTAGCGGGGGGTATGAGCCTTGATCTGGCTTGCCTCCAGCACCAGGGCCTCGAACTCGCTCTGGCAGACGATCACATCAAACTGGAAGGCATTCTGGATCATGTGGGTGACCTTGTTGTCGTGGGGCACCCCCTCCCGGAAATACTGGCTTACCCGGGTGCGCAGCCGCTTGGCCTTGCCGATATAGATGATCTCATCCTTTTTATCCCGGATGATGTAGACCCCTGGCAGCAGGGGCAGCATTCTGGCCTTTTGGTACAGCTCTGCCTTGGTCATGGAAAAATTCTCCTTTGGAACAGAAAAAGCCGGGCCCGTATACCCCGTACACGAACCCGACTTCCTGCATGTTGCCGGCATGGCCCAAAGGCCCTGCCATAGAAAAGCGCGGTTTACTCTGCGAAGCCGCTGTTCACCAGCTTGACCAGACCCTCAACCGCAGCCTGCTCATCCGCGCCGTCCGCAATGATGCGAATGGTGGTGCCGCCCACGATGCCCAGAGACAGCACACCCAGCAGGCTCTTGGCGTTTACCCGCCGCTCTTCTTTTTCGACCCAGATGGACGCCTTGTACTCATTGGCCTTCTGAATGAAGAAAGTGGCGGGACGAGCATGCAGTCCGACCTGGTTTTCAACAGTAACTTCTTTTACAAACATGTTCCTACGCTCCTAATTTTCAAAAAATAGCTTCCGGGAAGGCCCGGAAGGATGGCGCTATGCCGTGTTTGTGTAGCTTTACGATACATTTTATCGCATTGTTCGGCCCTTGTACAGCCATTTTTTCCAAATTCAGCAGATTTTCCAAACCAAAAAAGCCGCAACCAGCCACATTGTACAAAGCGTACAGTATTTTCACAGCTTCCTCGTCCAGATTGCCAAATTTTTTCCGCTTATATAAGAATCATTCCTATTTATCGGTTTTTTCTCTGTTTTTCACAGTATTTTTCATAGAGATCCGGCCGCCGCAGGCGGGTGCGTTCCAGGCTTTGACCGGCCCGCCAGCGGGCGATTTCGGCGTGGTTGCCGCTGAGCAGAACCGGCGGTACAGCGCGGCCCTCCCACACTTCCGGGCGGGTGTACTGGGGGTACTCGATCAGCCCGTCCCAATAGCTTTCTTCCTGGTAGCCCTTGGCCTCAGCCAGCACCCCCGGCTGCAGGCGAAGCACGCTGTCGGCCACCACCAGGCTGGCCAGCTCGCCCCCGGTGAGCACATAGTCCCCGATGGAGATCTCCTCGTCGGCCCATGCCTCGATCACCCTCTCGTCGATTCCCTCATAGTGGCCGCAGACCAGCAGCAGGCTGTCGCAGCGGGCCAGCCGCTTGGCGGTCTCCTCGCTGTAGGGGCTGCCGGCCGCCGTCATAAATACGATATGCGGCCGGGGGCGGCCCTGTGCCTGTACCTGCCGGATGATCTCCCGGCAGCAATCCTGGATGGGCTGGGCATACATCACCATGCCGCAGCCGCCCCCATAAGGATAATCGTCCGTTTGCTTCTGTTTATTCAGGGTATAGTCCCGAATCTGGTGGCAATGGGTCTCGATCAGCCCTTTCCGGGCCGCCCGGCCCAGGATGCTCTCATCCAGCACCCGCTGGCACATATCCGGGAACAGGGTGGCAATATCTACCCGCATCATGGGCGCTTTTCCTCCTCGTCGCCGTTTTCGGCCCCGCCGAACAGGCCGGGGATGGGGGTGACCAGCACCCGCCCCTCCTCCAGCAGCCGAGCCTTCACAAAGGCAGGCACAGCCGGCAGATAATACCGCCCGCCCGCTTCGTCTTCCACGGTGTACAGGTCCTGGGCGCCCGGGTGGCTCACTTCCACGATCTTCCCGTACACCCGGCCGGTATCCGCGTCCTCCACCCGGCAGCCGATCAGATCCTGCAGGAAATACCGGCCGGCGGGGAGCTTCGCGTCGGCCCGGGCCAGGTAGATCACCCGGCCTGCCAGGGCCCGGGCGGCGTCCATATCCGTCACGCCTTCCAGGCTCAAAAGGGCCATGCGGCCCTGGCCGCGGGCGCTCAGCACCTTGCGGCAGGCCCCGCCCTGGGCAGAAAAATACACTCGGCCGCATTTTTTAAGCAGGGACACATCGTCCCCCCACAATTCCAGCTTCATTTCGCCCCGCACCCCGTGGGTGGAAACGATCTTTCCCGCTTCCAGGTATTCCTGCATGGGATCCTCCTTTTTTCCGGGCCCGGCCCGGGTTCAAAAAAGCCCTTTGCACAAAGCAAAGGGCTTTTCGCTTTTTCAGTCGATCTCCACAACGGCCTTTTCGCCCTTGCGGGCGGCAGCCGCCCGCATGACCACGCGAATGGCCTTGGCGATGCGGCCCTGTTTGCCGATGACCCGGCCCATGTCGTTTTCCGCCACGCTCAGGTGGTAGACGACGGTGCCGTCCTCGCGGGGCTCGTCCACGGTGACCTGCACCGCGTCCTTATCCTCCACAAGGCCCTTGGCAACAGCTACCAACAGCTCCTGCATGAAAACTTCCTCCATTCCTTACAGAATCTCGGACTTCTTCAGCAGGGCGCGCACCGTATCGGTGGGCTGAGCGCCGTTGGCGATCCACTTCTTGGCCTTCTCCGCGTCGATGCTCACAACGCTGGGCTCTTTGGTGGGATCGTAGTAGCCGATCTCCTCGATAAAGCGGCCATCGCGGGGGAAGCGGCTATCAGCCACAACCACACGATAGAAAGGGGCCTTCTTAGCGCCCATACGGCGCAATCTGATCTTAACAGCCAAACCTGTCACCTCCTATTTTTTATACGGCCCAGTAACGGGCATTTGTATTGTAAAACCCTGGGCCGTTTTGGTTGGCTGGGTTATACCAAAATTGAATCGGTTCAGAACCGGGGCATGCCGCCCATGCCGAAGCGCCGGCCAAAGCCTTTGGGGTTGCGCTTGAACTGCTTCATCAGCTTCTGCATGGCTTCGAACTGGCGCAGAAGCCGGTTGACTTCCTCCACCGTGGTGCCGCTGCCGGCGGCGATGCGGCGCTTGCGCTTGGGGTTGATGAGGGAGGGCTTTTCCCGCTCGGCCTTGGTCATGCTGAGGATGATGGCCTCGATGTGGGCGAACTGCTTCTCGTCAATCTTGTCCGGGTCGATCTTGCTGCCGCCGGGGATCATGGAGAGCATGGCCGAAGCCCCGCCCATCTTGCGCATCTGGTCGAACTGGGCCAGCATGTCGTTCATATCGAACTTGTTTTCCATCAGCCGGCGGGCAGTTTCCTGGGCCTGCTTCTCATCCTGCCCGGCCTGGGCCTTTTCGATGAGGGTGAGCACGTCGCCCATGCCCAGGATCCGACCGGCCATCCGGCCCGGGTGGAAAACCTCCAGGTCGTCCAACTTTTCGCCCACGCCCTGGAACTTGATGGGCTTGCCGGTAACAGCCAGCACGCTGAGGGCCGCGCCGCCCCGGGTATCGCCGTCGGTCTTGGTGAGGACGATGCCGTCCACCCCGATCTGCTCGTTGAAGGTCTTGGCCACGTTCACGGCGTCCTGGCCGGCCATGGCGTCCACCACCAGCAAGGTCTCATCCACCGAAACCGCCTGCTTGATCCGCTTGAGCTCCTCCATGAGGGCTTCGTCGATCTGCAGCCGGCCGGCGGTATCCAGGATCACGATGTCGTTGCCGTGGTCCTTGGCATGGGCCACCGCCTTGGCGGCGATGATCTCGGGCTTTTCGGTGCCCATGGCAAATACCGGCACGCCGGCCTGCTTGCCCACCACCTGCAGCTGATCGATGGCAGCGGGGCGGTAGACGTCACAGGCCACCAGCAGAGGGCGGTGCCCTTCCTTCAGGAAGTACTTGCCAAGCTTGGCCGCGTGGGTGGTTTTACCGTTGCCCTGCAGGCCGCACATTATCAGGATGGTGGGGGGCTTGGATTTGATCCGGATCCGCTCGGCCGTCTCGCCGCCCATCAGCCGGGTCAATTCCTCGTTGACGATCTTGATCACCTGCTGGGCGGGGGTGAGGCTTTCCATCACCTCGCTGCCCATGGCCCGCTCGCTTACCTGAGCGCAGAAGTCCTTGGCCACCTTGTAGTTGACGTCGGCTTCCAGCAGGGCCATGCGCACTTCCCGCATGGCGGCCTTGATATCGGCCTCGGTGAGCTTGCCCTTGCCCCGCAGCTTCTTGAATACGCCGGACAGGCGGTCGGAAAGAGATTCAAATGCCATAGCGACGGGTTCCCTCCTTCCTCACTCCTGCCCTTCTACCCGGTGCAGAATCTCCAGTATGGCGGCGGCGTCCCGCTCGATCTGATCGGATACCGCGTAGTTGTTGGCGTTGCGAAAGCGAATGTCCCTGGTGAGTTCCTCGATCCGGGCCATGCTTTCCTGTACGGCCTTGTACCGGGCCGCAAAGCCCACCTTCTGCTCCAGTTCCAGCAGGATGCTTTCGCCCCGCTTGATGGAATCCCGCACACCCTGCCGGGTAATGCCGAAGTTGGCCGCGATCTCTGCCAGGGAGAAGTCGTCATTGTAATACTGTTCCATCACGTCCCGCTGCTTTTGGGTCAACACGTCCCCGTAAAAATCCAGCAGATAGCTGATCTCCAGATTTTTGGCCACGGCGGCTCCTCCTCGCTGTTTGTGTAAAGTTCTTTGCTTTACAGTCTTGGATTATAACAGACTCGCCCCTCCTTGTCAACACTTTTTAGACAAAATGGCCGGCGTTTTTTCTCCTTATTTCACAAAGGAAACCGGGGGTTTGCCCCACCCCGGCAGATTGACGCAGGGCGGGCAGAGGGCTACAATAAAATTATACAGATTGGCGGCCCCGGCCGCTTTCAAAAAGGAGGCGCGCAGCCGTGGCCAGCCTGAAAAATTATTATCAGAAGCTTTATTCCTGCCCCATTGTGGAGCTGAGCGGCTACGCGTCCGCCTTCCAGCTGAAAGGGCGGATCTTTGCCTATCTGAATTTCGACGGCCCCACCGGCACCGGCAAGGACGCCCTGGCCGAGGGGATGCTGGCCCTGGCTGTGGAGCGGGGGGATCTGAAAAAGGGGCAGACGGTGGTGGAAGCCAGCGCCGGCAGCTTTGCCACGGCCCTGACCATCGCCGGGCGGCAGAGCGGCCACCCGGTGGTGCTGGCCGTGCCCTCGGGCATTTCCACCCAGCGGCAGAAACAGCTGGAGGATCTGGGGGCCCGGCTGGTGTTTTCCTCCTCTACCCAAGGGCGGAGCGCCCTGGAGGAGCTGGCCCGCAAGACGGCCCGGGAATGCGGCGGGTACTTCATCGACTTTTTCTCCAATGATGACAACCCGGAATACCACCGGCGGGTGACCGGGCCGGCTATCCTGAACAACTGCCCGGGGCTGGATACCATTGTGGCCGGGGTGGGCAGCGGCGGCACCATCACCGGTGTGGGGGAATATGTGCGGGCCTGGGAAAACCAGATCCGGATGGTGGCGGTGGAACCCTATGAGAGCCAGGCCATCGGGGGCGGTTTTCCCGGCCGGCATCAGATCCCCGGGCTGGGGGCCGGCTTTGTGCCGGAAAATTACAACCCCTATGTGGTGGACCGGGTAATGGCGGTGACCAGCGCCGATGCCGCCCAGGCCGCCCGGCAGGTGCTGCGCACCGACGCTGTGCCCGCTTCGGCCAGCGCCGGGGCCACCCTGTGCGCTGCCCGCCGGCTGGTGGAAGAGGGCCGGGCCGGGCGGGTGCTCTGCGTTTTCTGCGGCCGGGCCCTGTACGAATAGGTCCGGCTAAAGGTTTTTTGGTGGGTTTTCAGGTTTTCTCTGGTTTTCTATTGACAAATCCCCCAAAGCAGTGTAAAATAGCAAAGCAGCGTGTCCGAATGACCGATTCTGATGAGCGCCCGTAGCTCAGGTGGATAGAGCAACTGCCTTCTAAGCAGTGGGCCAGGGGTTCGAGTCCCTTCGGGCGCACCATGTATGGTGGATATGGCGCAGTTGGTTAGCGCGCCAGATTGTGGCTCTGGAGGCCGAGGGTTCGAATCCCTCTATCCACCCCATTTTTTAGGAAAGCGAATTCGTTACGGTTGTTTCGAGTTCGCTTTTTTCCTTATTGGGCTGTCGCCAAGCGGTAAGGCAGGGGACTTTGACTCCCCCATCGTTGGTTCAACTCCAGCCAGCCCAGCCAAAAAGCCCGGCCTTTTGGCCGGGCTTTTTTCCTTTCTGTCAGCTCCCTGCTCCCCGTCAAATCCTGCCGGGGGGGCTTTTCTTTTTCTAACGCAAACGCCGGCGGGCCCAAAAGGCTTGCCGGCGCTTTTTTTACACAAATACCAGCTGCACCAGCAGCATATAGCAGACCGTACCCCCGGCGATGGAAAGCAGCACCTGCCGCTTCCAGCAGTGGAGGGCCACCACCACCCCGATGGAAATGGCTTCCGGCAGGCCGTGGCTGCCCTGCCAGAGGTCCACGCTCCGCAGGCAGTAGACGATCAGCAGGGCAAACACCGCCCCGGGCAATACCCGGCCCAGGTATTGGATGAACTTAGGGGTGGGCCTGTCCGCCGGGAAGACCAGAAAGGGCAGGAAACGGGTGAGCATGGTGCCCAGCACCACCGCCCCGATGGTGAGGATCTGCTGGGTAAGGGTCATCTGGGTCACGCTCCCCCCTCCTTTCTTTCCAGCCGGGGCCGGGCCGCCGTGAGCAGGAGCAGGATGCCCAGCATGGAGGGAATAATGAAACCGTCCGCCCCGAAGGCTGCCAGGCAGACCAGGGATACCCCCAGCCCGATCAGGGCCCCCGCATGGGACTCATCCTTCCACCACTGTTCCAGGAAGATCACCACAAACATGGCGGTCATGACAAAATCCAGCCCCGTGGTATCAAACCGAAGGAAGGAACCGAAGATGCCGCCCAGGGTGGAGCCGAAAAACCAGTAAAAATGGTTGAGCAGGGTGACAAAGAACATGAACCATCCCCTGTCCACCCCGGGGGGCACCTGGGCGGTGCAGTTGATGGAAAAACTCTCATCGCACATGCCGAAGATCAGGTAAAACTTCTTCCAGCCGGTACCCTTGTATTGATCCAGCATGGCCAGGCCGTAAAACAGGTGGCGGGCATTGATCATCAGGGTCATGGCAAAGGCCTGCAGGGGGTTGAAAGCCCCCAGCAGCAGGTTGACCGTCACGAATTCCATACTGCCGGCAAAGATGGTCAGGCTCATGAGCATGGGGTACCAGAAGCTGAAGCCGGAGGCCTGCATATACACCCCATAGGTAAGCCCCAGAAACCAGAACCCGGCAAAGATGGGCAGGGTGTAGGGCAGCGCCGCCCGAAAGGCAGCCATCTTCCTGCCCTGGCCGGCCGGCGCGGGGAGATGATTCATGGTGTTTCCTCCTTCTGACAAAAAACAGCGGCACGACCCCAAAACGGTCATGCCGCCGGCAGGGCGCAGCCGCGCCCCTCAATACTGGTTCAGTGCCCGGATTACGGTGTCCACTTCTTCCTCGGTCATCCCCACATACATGGGCAGGCTCAGCTCGGTGGCCGCGATCCGGCTGGATACCGGCAGCCGGGGCAGGTTCTGGGCCGCATAGGCCGGCTGGTCGGCGATGGCGATGGGATAATGGCTCACCGTCAGGATCCCCCGCTCTTCCAGGTAATCGTGGAGCTGATCCCGGGTATCGCAGCGGATGGAAAAGATATGCCAGATATGGTTGCGGTCCGGGCCCACCTGGGGCAGGGTGATCTTGGGATTTTGGATCCCGGCCAGATACCGGCGGGCCAGACGGTCCCGCTCGGCGTTGTAGTCATCCAGGTGGCGCAGCTTGATCCGCAAAAAGCCCGCCTGAATCTCATCCAGCCGGCTGTTCATGCCCGGATAAAGGTGGTGGTACTTCCGGTCGGAGCCATAGTTGCCCAGCTGGCGCACCTTTTCCGCCAGGGCCGGGTCGTTGGTGATGACGGCGCCCGCATCCCCCAGCGCCCCCAGGTTCTTGCCCGGGTAGAAGGAAAAGCAGCCCGCCTGGCCAAAGGTGCCCACCTTCTGGCCCCGGAAGGTAGCCCCGTGGGCCTGGGCGCAGTCCTCCACCACCAGCAGGTCATGCTTTTGGGCAAAGGCCATCACCTCATCCATCTGGGCGGCCTGCCCGTACAGATGCACCGGAATGATGGCCTTGGTGCGGTCGGTGAGGGCCTCTTCCAGCCCCTTGCCCCACATATTGCCGGTGACCGGGTCCGGGTCGGCCAGGGCTACCCTGGCCCCCGCATAGGTCACCGCCAGGGCGGTGGCAATAAAGGTGTTGCCGGGGATGATCACCTCATCCCCCTCGCCCACCCCCAGGGCCTTGAGGGCCAAGGTCAGGGCGTCCAGCCCGCTGGCCACCCCCACGGCGTACCGGGTGCCGCAGTAGGCAGCAAATTCCTCCTCAAAGGCCTGGCATTCCTGCCCCTGGATGAACCAGCCCTTATCATACATCCGGGCAAAGGCATCCAGCATTTCCTGGCGCAGGGGGGTGTGCATCCCCTCAAAACTGGCAAACGGTATGGTTTTCATGGCTCTTTCCTCATTTGGAAAAATATTCCCGGGCTTCCCGCTCATAGGGCTCATATTCCCGCAGGTAGTCCCCCTCGTTATAATACTTGCTGGCCAACACCATCAGGGTGGAGTTGGGAGAAAAATCAAACATTTCCCGCCAGATCATGGGGCCGATGTACAGCCCCTTGGCCGGGCTGTCCAGGGTGATGACCTCCTCTTCAAAGGGGGTCTTGACCAGGATCTTGATGGAGCCGCCCAGGGCAATGAGCACCTGTTCCAGATCCCGGTGGGAATGATACCCCCGCCGGGCTCCCGGCTGCATCCCCGAGATGGTATAGATCCGCTTGATTTCAAAGGGGATATCCCGGGCGCCCTCAATGGGCACCAGACCCCCGTAAAATTCCGCGTCATCCGGGTCCTGAATATAGCGAAAATCCATAAGTCTGACGTTTTTCATAATGATCCTCTGGTCCCCTTATCCCCGCCGGGCGGGCTTGTTACCGCAGTTCCTGCGCCGCCTTATCCAGCGCCGCTTCCACCACTTTGTCCATGTCGTAGTATTTATACTCGCCCAGCCGGCCGCCAAAAATCGTC
>NZ_JAFBIO010000026.1 GCF_021531255.1 Allofournierella massiliensis
ACCGGCACCTGGGCCGCCGGGATGGCCAGCAGGGAGATGAGCCCCCCGGTGAGGGCCCGGCCGGCGGGCAGTTCGCCGGCTGCCCCATGCCGGCGGGTTTTTGGGCCCGGGGGCACCGGCGGGGTCGCTTTTGCATAGGATGGGGCATCGGCGCGGCAAAAAGCGCCCAAAACCCGAAAAAGGCGGTGGGAGGATGAAGAGTGAGATCGCGGTGTTGGGCCGGGACGAGCGCACCCGGGCGGCGGGGGCCTGGCTGGCGGCCCAGGGCTGGCCGGTGGCCGGGCCCGAGGGGGCGGGGCGAGCCCCGGCTCTTTTGCTGCCCATGCCCCTGGCAGGCCGGGAGGAGGAGCTGGCCGGGATGCTGGAAGGGGCCCGGCCCGGGGCCCTGGCCCTGGGGGGCCGGGTGAGCGGGAAGGCGGCAGAGCTGGCGGCGGCAAAGGGGGTGGAGCTGGTGGATTATTACGACCGGGAGGAACTGGCCCTTCTGAACAGCGCCCTCACCGCCGAGGGCTGTATCTGGCTGCTTTTGGACCGGCGGCAGAAGGCCATCCTGGGCAGCCGGGTACTGGTGACCGGCTGCGGCCGGGTGGGCCTGGCCCTTCTGGCCCGGCTGCGGGCCCTGGGGGCACAGGTTTTGGGGGCCGACCGCAGCCCGGCCCGGCGGGCCTCGGCTCTGGCCCTGGGGTGCGAGGCCTGCAGCCTGGAAGAAGCGCCAAAGGCGGCGGCAGGCTTTGAGGTGGTGGTGAACACCATCCCGGCCCGGGTGCTGGGGCCCGGGCTCTGGCTGGCCCTGGCCCCCGGCAGCCTGGCGGTGGAACTGGCCGGCGAGCCCGGCGGCATGGAAGAAGCCCAGGTGCTGGCGGCGGGCCATACCCTGGTGCGGGGCCCTGCCCTGCCCGCCCGGGTATGCCCGGTGAGCGCCGGCCAGGCGGTGGGCCGGGCGACAGCCCAGATATTGAGAGAGAGGGGAATTTTATGAAAAGACCGTTTACCGTTGTGTTTGCCCTTTGCGGCAGTTTTTGTACCTTTGAAAAAGCCCTGCCCCAGGCAGCGGAACTGGTGGGGCGGGGGATCGAGGTGATCCCCCTGATGAGCTTCAACGCCGCCGGCCTGGATACCCGCTTTGGCCGGGCCCAGGGCTGGAAAGAACAGCTGCAGGCCCTCACCGGCCGGCCGGTGATCGAGACCCTGCAGGGGGCGGAACCCCTGGGCCCCAAGGATATGGCCGACGCCATGATCGTGGCCCCCTGCACCGGCTGTACCCTGGCCAAGCTGGATCTGGGCATCAGCGACACCCCGGTGACCCTGGGGGTCAAGAGCATGCTGCGGGCCGACAAGCCCATCCTGCTGGCCCTTTCCACCAACGACGGGATGGGAGCCAGCGGGCCCCACATCGCCGCCCTTTCCCAGCGGCGGAATTTCTACATGGTGCCCTTTGGCCAGGACGCCCCCGGCGAAAAGCCCGCCAGCCTGCAGAGCGATTTTTCCCTCATCGGCCCGGCCCTGGATGCGGCCCTGGAGGGCAAAAAGCTGCAGCCCCAGATCGTGTTCTGAGCCCCTGCCATCGGTGGGCTATTAAGAGCCCTTGCGGCGCGCTATTAAAGGCCCACCGCTCCGGCCATCGGCCGGAGCGAATTGCCGCCCCGCAGGGGCCTTGTGAAAAGGCGAAAAATGGCCTATAATCTGGATAAGGAAAGAAAAAACAGCCTTTGGGCCCCCGGCCCCGGGCGGATGGGAGTACAGGATGGAACAGAAACCGATTTTGGTGGTGATGGCCGCCGGTATGGGCAGCCGGTACGGCGGGCTCAAACAGATCGACCCGGTGGGCCCGGCAGGGGAGGCCATTCTGGATTACTCCCTCTGCGACGCGGCCCGGGCAGGCTTTGGCCGGGTGGTGTTCGTCATCAAAGAGGAGATCGAGGCCGAGTTCCGCCGCACCGTGGGGGCCCGGGCCGAGAAGAGCGGGCTGGAAGTCCGCTATGCCTTCCAGCGTCTGGACGACCTGCCCGAGGGCTATTCCCTGCCCGAAGGCCGGGTAAAACCCTGGGGCACCGCCCAGGCCGTGCTGGCCGCCCGGGGCGAGATCGACCGGCCCTTTGCCGTCATCAATGCCGACGACTACTACGGCCCCCGCTGCTTTGAGGAGATGGCCCGCTACCTGGAAAAAGCCAGGGACGGAGAACAGTACCAATACGCCATGGTGGGCTTTTTGCTCAAAAACACCGTGTCGGAAAACGGCTATGTCTCCCGGGGCGTCTGTGAGGAGGACGGGGAAGGGTATCTGCGCACCGTCACCGAGCGCACCCGCATTGAATCGGGGGCCGGGGGCATCCGCTTTTCTCCCGACGGGGGCGAGAGCTGGCAGCCTCTTGACCCGGATTCGGTGGTGAGCATGAACCTGTGGGGCTTTACCCCCAGCTTTTTGACCGAGACCGGGGAGCGGTTCGCCGCCTTCCTGGAAAAGGCCCTCCAAACCGACCCCCTGAAGGCCGAGTACTTCCTGCCCGGGGTGGTGAGCCAGCTTATCGAGGAGGGCAAGGCCCGGGTGAAGGTGCTGCGCAGCCCCGACAAGTGGTACGGGGTGACCTATCAGGCCGACCGGCCCCTGGTGGCGGCGGCCCTGGCCGAAAAGACCCGGGAAGGCCAGTACCCCAGCCCCCTGTGGCAGTAAACGCCCGGGGCAAAACAGAATCCCAAACGCACAAGGCGGGCGGCACCCCCAAAAGGGGATGCCGCCCGCCTTGTGTTTTGCTTTGTTTGCCTTACAGCTGCTTTTTCCGGCCCGGCAGGAAAGCCGAGTTCAGGATGGCAAAGACCAGACCGGCGAGAAAGGCCGGGGCACTGCGGAGCAGGCGGGAAAAAACCGGGGGAAAGAGACGGGGGGAGAGCATCCCCGGGCGAAGCTCCCCTTGGGCAAACCATGGAAAATGTGGAAATTTTCCCTGCCGCCTTGCGCGCCGGGGGATGGGGCGGGTATAATGTTAGATTGTAAAAAAGAGGAAAAAAGGCCGGGGCCGCCCGGCTTGGGATAGAAAAAAGGAGAACCCCTTGAAAAAACCGAAAAAACGCTTTGCCGCCCTGCTGGCAGTTCTGGCCGCGGCCTGCGCCCTGGCCCTGCCGGGCCATGCGGAAGGCGGCCTGCCCGCCGACCTGCCCGCCGTGAGCTGCGAGGCTTTCATCATCCTGGACGCGGATTCCGGCCAGGTGATCCTGGAAAAAAACGCCGACGAGCGGCTTTACCCGGCCTCCATCACCAAGATCATGACCCTGGGCCTGGCCCTGCGCAAGGCAAATGGTGACTGGAGCGGCCAGCTCACCGTATCCGACGAGGCGGTGTACTCCCTGGTGAGCACCGAATCCTCCCACATTGCCCTGCAGCCCGGTGAGGTGGTGAAGCTGGAGGACATCCTCTATGCCACCCAGCTGGCCTCGGCCAACGACGGGGCCAACGTGCTGGCCTGCTACATCGGGGGCAGCATCGAGGGGGGCGTGGAGGAGATGAACCGCCAGGCCCAGGCCCTGGGGCTGGAAAACACCCACTTCACCAACCCCCACGGCCTGATGGATTCGGGCCACTACACCAGCGCCCGGGATATGGGCGCCGTCACCCGCTGGGCCCTGGAACAGCCCGGGTTCGAGACCCTGTTCTGCCGCACCGATACCTGGGAGATGGGCCCCACCAATCTGCAGCCCGAGACCCGGTATTTCGGCACCGACGACTGGATGCGGGTGGGGCAGGAAAAATACCGGGAATACGCCCTGGGCAGCAAGAGCGGCTACCACATCGACGCGGGGCAGACCTTCGTCACCCTCTGCGAGCAGGACGGGGTGCGGCTGATCGGGGTGCTGATGAAGGACCTGACCAAGGAGACCAAGTTTGCCGACGCCTGCGCCCTGATGGATTACTGTTTCGCCAACTTTGTGCGGGCGGATGCCCCCGCGGGGGATTCCTCGGGCCTGAGCCTGGCCGTGACCGGGGGCGGCGACCAGCTGGGGCAGGTACAGGTGGCCCGGGAAGAGACCACCGTGCTGCTCCACCGCCAGAACCTGGAGGCGGAGCTGTCGGTGAGTTTTGAGCTGCCCGAGGCCTGGGTGCTGGGCACCGGGGCGGGCGGCAGCCGGATCGTGACCGTGGCGGGCAACGGCTGGCAGAGCGATTCCCAGGCCGAATACCCCCTGCGCTATACCGGGCTGGAAGAGGTGCTGGAAAGCGTCCGGGGCCAGCAGCTGCCCACCTCGCCCCGGCCCCTTTCCCCCTGGGGCCTGGCCGCCGGGGCAGGCGCCGGGGCCCTGGCCCTGGCCGGGCTGTGGTGGCTGTGGCGGCGGCGGGGCAAGCCCTTGCCCATGGGCCCCGAGCCGGACCTTGACTTCATCCACCGGGAATGGCTGCCCGGCCCCACCATCCGGCTGAAAGAGAGCGGCCAGCCCCGCAGCCTGGATAACCGCCCCCTGAATCCCCGGCGCTGAACCGGGCCGCAGAACACGCCTTTTTGCCCTTCCCCGCCTGCCGGGGAGGGGCGTTTTTTGCGCCTTTTGGGGGAAAGGGACAAAACCTTCGGCCGGCTTTGTTTTTTTGTTGCTTTTGGGGGCGGTATCCGATATAATAATCGTGGCGTGTCCTGCCCGGGGCACGCCCTGACACAGATGGCCCGGCCCTGCCGGGGCCCCGAAAAGGAGCGGGAGAGAAAACCATGGCAAAATTCAACTTTATCCACACCCGGATCCCCGATGTGATGGTCATTGAGCCCACCGTATTCGGGGACGCGCGGGGTTATTTTATGGAGACCTACCAGAAGGACGAGTTCGCCGCCGCCGGCATCGACCGGGAATTCGTGCAGGATAACCAGTCCCGCTCTACCCGGGGGGTACTGCGGGGGGTGCATTTCCAGAAAGAGCACACCCAGGCAAAGCTGGTGCGGGTGACCCTGGGCGAGGTGTTTGACGTGGCGGTGGACTGCCGCCCCAAAAGCCCCACCTTCGGCCAGTGGGTGGGGGAGACCCTCAGCGCCGAGAACAAAAAGATGCTGTATATCCCCGAGGGCTTTGCCCACGGCTTTCTGGTGCTGAGCGAGGTGGCCGAGTTCACCTATAAGTGCAGCGACATTTACTGGCCCAGCGCCGAGGGCGGCATCCCCTTCGATGACCCCACCGTGGGCATCCAGTGGCCCGAGTGCGGCGAAGCCTGGCTGCTGAGCGAAAAGGATAAAAAGCACACTCCCTTTGCCGAGCAGGCGTTTGAGTATTTTGAAAGGTGGTAAAGCCCCCGTGGCGTCGATGAAACTCTATTGCAAGGATCTCTGGCGCTACCGGTATCTTTTGCAGAACCTCATCAGCCGGGATTTCAAGCTCAAGTACCGCCGCAGCGTGCTGGGCGTGGCCTGGAGCGTGCTCAACCCCCTGATGATGTGCCTGGTGATGTGGGCCGTCTTTTCCAGCATCTTCAATACCCGGGGCGACGGCATCGAGAATTTCGCCGTCTTTCTGCTCATCGGGCAGCTGCTCTTCAACTTCTTCCGGGAATCCACCACCATGGCCATGGAGAGCGTTCTGAAAAACGCCCCCCTGCTGCGCAAGGTGTATATCCCCAAATATATCTTCCCCCTGGAAAAATGCTGCTTCGGGCTGGTGAACTGCCTGTTCTCCTTTGTGGCGCTGGTGCTGGTCATGATCTTTACCGGCACCGGGGTGGAATGGACCTTCATCCTCTTTGTCTACCCCATCATCACCCTCTTCTTCTTCAGCCTGGGGGTGGGGCTGATCCTGGCCACCACCTACGTCTTTTTCCGGGACGTGATGCATATGTGGGAGGTGTTCTGCACCGCCCTTATGTACGGCAGCGCCATCTTCTACGACCCCGCCCAGATGGGCATCTGGATGCAGCGGATCATCCGGCTCAACCCCCTGTACTGGTATATCACCGCCTTCCGCAGCTGTGTGCTGTGGGGGCAGGGGCTTTCGCCCACCATGCTGGCCGTCTGCGGCGGCTGGGCCCTGGTCATGCTGGCCGCCGGGCTCTGGATCTTTAAAAAAAGTCAGGACCGCTTCGTCCTGTACATGTAAGGAGGGCCTTGCGCTATGCCGGCCATGATCGAAGTGGACGGAGTGTCCATGCGGTTCAATCTTTCCAAAGAGCGCCACGAGAGCTTCAAGGAATATTTTCTGGCCCTGGCCCGGGGGCGGCTCCAGTTTGACGAGTTCTATGCCCTGAAAAACGTCAGCCTCACCGTCCAGCCCGGGGATTTCTACGGCCTGGTGGGGCTGAACGGCTCGGGCAAATCCACCCTGCTGA
Source organism: Allofournierella massiliensis (assembly GCF_021531255.1). Taxonomy (GTDB): domain Bacteria; phylum Bacillota; class Clostridia; order Oscillospirales; family Ruminococcaceae; genus JAFBIO01. The sequence goes on from NZ_JAFBIO010000026.1 coordinate 6,290, forward strand.
AAGTCATCAGCGGGGTGTATAAGCCCAGCGCCGGCAAGGTGACGGTGCGGGGCGCCATCGCCCCCCTCATCGAGCTGGGCGCCGGTTTTGATATGGACCTGACCGCCCGGGAAAACATCTACCTGAACGGCACCGTCCTGGGCTTTACCCCCAAATACATCGATTCCAAATTCGATGAGATCGTGGAGTTCAGCGAGCTGAAGGATTTCCTGGACGTGCCCCTGAAAAACTATTCCAGCGGCATGGTGGCCCGCATCGCCTTCGCCATCGCCACCATCACCAAGCCCGACATCCTCATCGCCGACGAGATCCTCTCGGTGGGCGACTTCCTCTTCCAGAAAAAATGCGAGGAGCGGATGCAGCACCTGCTCAGCGGCGGCACCACCGTCATCCTGGTGAGCCATTCCATCGAGCAGATCGAGCGGATGTGCAACAAGGTGGCCTGGCTGGACCACGGGGTGATCCGGATGGACGGCCCGGTGGAGGAAGTATGCGCCGCCTATAAGGAATTCAACAAGGAATAAGCCCCCACAAGGGGCCGCCCGGCGGGCCTTTTGCGGGGCCCGCCCTTTTTTGTGGGCGGTTTTTCCTATGGCCCGGCGAACGGGGCGGGGAAGGCCCCGAAAGCACAGGGCCGGGAAGGCACGGAAATACAGGGCGGGGAAGGCCCCGGAAGCACAGGGCCGGGAAGGCACGGAAGCACAGGACGGGGAAGGCCCCGGCGGCGACCGGGCCGCCCGGCGGAAAAGAAAAGGCCCGCAGCAAGAGAAGGAGAGTGTACCCATGGCCAAAAAGCAACAGGAAAATCTGCCCGCCGACGTGGCACGGCCCGACAGTCTGGGCGGGATGGCCCGGCGGCTGGCAAGCCCGGCCCATCTGGCCGCCCTCTGCCGCTGGGCGGGGGACACGGTGCGCCAGGAGGGCTTCGAGCAGCTCTGGCGGGAGCTGGATTTCCGGGTCAGCCTGGCCCTGCACAAGGATAAATGGCAGCACCGGGCCGACCAGCCCACCCGCCGCCGGCTCAAGGCCCAGCGGCGCAATCCCCTGAACGGGCCCAAGATCAGCCTGGTGGTGCCGGTGTACAACACCGACCCGGCCTTTTTTGCCCAGATGGTGGCCAGCGTGCGGGGGCAGACCTACCCCAACTGGCAGCTGGTGCTGGCCGACGCCTCGGACGAGGCCCACCCCGAACCGGGGCTGCTGGGCCGCCGGGCTGCCGGCAAGGATGAGCGGATCACCTACCTGCGGCTGGAAAAGAACGAGGGCATTTCCGGCAACACCAACCGGGGTTTTGCCCAGGCCGAGGGGGATTACATCGCCCTGCTGGACCATGACGACCTGATCTACCCCAACGCCCTCTATGAGGTGGCGCAGGAAATTCTTCGCGCCGGGGCGGACCTGGTCTACAGCGACGAGATCGTGCTGAGCGCCGACCTGAAAGAGCTGGGGGGCTACCACTTCAAGCCGGATTTTGCCCCGGACAACCTGCGGGGCTGCAACTACATCACCCATCTGGCGGTTTTCAGCCGGGAACTTGCCGAAAAGGCCGGCTTTGAAGAGCGCAGCGAATTTGACGGGGCCCAGGACCATGACCTGCTGCTGCGGCTGACCGAACAGGCTGGGTGCATCCGCCACATCCCCCGGGTGCTGTACATCTGGCGGGGCCATGCGGGCAGCACCGCCGCCGGCATCCAGGCAAAGCCCTATGCCCTGGAGGCCGGGGCCCGGGCGGTGCAGGCCCAGCTGGACCGGCTGGGCATGGCGGGGAAGGCCGAGTGCCTGGCCGGCGCGCCGGGGGCCTTCCGGGTGCGGTATGAGCTGGACGCCCGCCCCCTGGTGAGCGTGCTCATCCCCAACAAGGACCATACCGACGACCTGGAACGGTGCCTTTCCAGCCTGTACGCCAAGGCCGGGTACGACCATTTCGAGGTGCTGGTGCTGGAAAACAACTCCACCGACCCGGCCACCTTCGCCTATTACGAGACCCTGCCGGCCCGCTACCCCCGCTGCCGGGTGGAGCGGTATGAGGGGGCCTTCAACTTCTCGGCGGTGAACAACTTCGGGGCCGGGAAGGCGGCGGGCCAGATGCTGCTGCTTTTGAACAACGATATCGAGATCCTCACCGAGGGTTTTCTGGCCGAGATGCTCAGCTACGCCCAGCGCCGGGACGTGGGCTGTGTGGGGGCCAAGCTCTTTTACCCGGACGACACCATCCAGCACGGCGGGGTGATCCTGGGCATCAACCAGACGGCGGGCCACAGCCACAAGGGCCACCCCCGGGACGCGGTGGGCGACCTTTACCGCCTGGTGACTACCCAGGACTTCATGGCCGTGACCGGCGCCTGCCTGATGGTGAAGAAGGTGCTGTACGAGGCCTACGGCGGGCTGGACGAGGAAAAATTCGCCGTGGCCTACAATGACATCGACCTTTGCCTCAAGCTGTGGCAGGACGGATACCTGAACGTGTACACCCCCTTTGCCCAGGCCTACCACTACGAGAGCAAGAGCCGGGGGCTGGACGATTCCGGCCCCAACGCCCAGCGGTACGCGGTGGAAAAACAGAACTTTATCGAGAAATACGGCCCCCTCATCCAGGCGGGCGACCCCTATTACAACCCCCACTTCAACAACAAGTTTGAGAATTTCGGGCTGAAGTGACCCACTGCGTGGGGGGCCCTGCGGGCGGCGATACGGCCCGCCCTGACAGAAGCCCACCGGCCCGGCTTCAGACGGGCCGAATTGCCCCCACGCAGTGGGCTTGCCGGCAGGCCTGAACAGCCTGCGGATGGGCGGCAATACAGGAAAGCGAGGAGACAAATCATGAACCTGCGAGTGAAACGGGCCAAAGAGCTGGCCGGGTATGCCCTTACCCTTACCCGGCAGGAGGGGCCGGCGGTCATGCTGCGGCGGGCGGCCGGCTTTGCCGCCCGGCGGATGCCCGGCAAGCGGGGCCGTTACCTGCCCTCCAGACAGGCCCTGGAGGCCCAGCGGGGGCAGGATACCTCCCGCTTCCCCCTCATCAGCGTCTGCACCCCCCTGTACAACACCCCCAAGGCCTACCTGGAAGCCTTCCTGGACAGCCTGCAGGCCCAGACCTGCCCCCGCTGGCAGCTCTGCCTGGCCGACGCCTCGGACGAGGCCCATGCCTATGTGGGCCAGCTGGTGGCGGCCCGGGGGGATGAGCGGATCCGGTATACCAAGATCGAAAACAAGGGCATTGCCGCCAACACCAACGCCGCCGCCGCCCTGGCCGGGGGGGAATACCTGGCCCTGGCCGACCACGACGACCTGCTGGCCCCCCATGCCGTCTACGCCATGGGCCGGGCCATCCGGGAAAGCGGGGCCGACTTCCTGTACAGCGACGAGGCCCTTTTTGAAACCACCATGGACCGGGCCCGGGTGGCCCACTTCAAGCCAGACTTTGCCCCCGAGTACCTCCTGGGCTGCAACTACATCTGCCATCTGGCGGTGTTCCGCCGCAGCCTTTTTGAGCAGGTGGGGGGCGAGCGGGGCGAGTGCGACGGCGCCCAGGACTACGACTTGTTCTGGCGGCTGATCGACGCCGGGGCAAAGCCTTACCATCTGCCCCAGGTGCTGTATTACTGGCGGGTACATGCCGGTTCCACCAGCGGGGGAGACGGGGCCAAGCCCTATGTGCAGGCCGCCGGCCTGAAAACCCTGGCCGACCACCTGGCCCGCACCGGCCAGAAGGGCACCCCCGAGCCGGGCCTTTGCCCCGGCACCTACCGGGTGCGCTGGCAGCTGGAGGAAAACCCCCTGGTGAGCATCCTCATCCCCAGCAAGGACCATATCGAGGACCTGAAAAAGTGCCTGGATTCGGTGTATCAAAAGACGGAATACCGGCATTTTGAGGTGCTGGTGCTGGAAAACAACTCCACTGACCCGGCCACCTTCGCCTTTTACGGGACCCTGCCCCGGAGTTACCCCGGCTGCCGGGTGGAAAAATTCACCGGGGCCTTCAATTTCAGCGCCATCAACAACTTCGGCCGGGCCCGGGCAAAGGGCGAATACCTGCTGATGCTGAACAACGACGTGGAAGTGATCGACGGGGAATGGCTGGGCGAACTGGTGGCCCAGGCCTCCCGCCCCGGGGTGGCCATTGCCGGGGCCATGCTCTACTACCCGGACGACACCGTCCAGCACGGCGGGGTCATCACGGGGCTGGGGGGCTATGCCGGCCACAGCCACAAGTACCACCGCCGGGGGGCCAGCGGGTATATGTTCCGCCTTTGCACCGTGCAGGATTTTTCGGCGGTGACCGCCGCCTGCCTGCTGGTGCGCACCTCGGTGTTTGACCAGGTGGGCGGGATGGACGAGGCCTTTACTGTGGCCTTCAATGACGTGGATTTCTGCCTGCGGGTGCGGGACGCCGGCTGGCGGGTGGTCTGGACCCCCTACGCCCGGCTTTACCACTACGAGAGCAAGAGCCGGGGCCTGGACGAGAAGGACCCGGTGAAGAAGGCCCGGTTCGACGGGGAGCGGGCCCGGCTGTACCGGATCCACGGGCGGGAGAATATCCTCCGTGACCCCTACTACAACCCCAGCCTGACCCTGGACCGGGAGGATTTCAGCGAGAGCGCCGACCTGCGGAACCTGAAAGACCCGGAAATTTAAACAAAACGGTATGGCAGGGGTGACAAAAGATAAATGGATGTTTTGTTTGATCCGGAATGGGCGATAGGATATAAAAGCCAATCTCAAATTGCCCGGGTGTTGACAGAAACATGGACAAAAAATCATATGTATTGCCCGGTATGCGGATGGCCATCTGTTGAAAAATTTCCCAATAACCGAGCTGCTGCGGATTTTTATTGTCCTCATTGCAGAAATGAATATGAGCAAAAAAGTAAGGCGGGAGCTTTTGGCCCAACCATTCCAGATGGAGCATACGATACGTTCATGCAACGGATCAGCAGCAATAACAATCCGGATTTCTTCATCATGCAATATTCCCTCGTAAAAATGCGGGTGGAAGAAATGTACTTTGTGCCAAAATATTTTTTTGTTCCAAGTATTGTGGAAAAAAGAAAGGCGTTGAGCCAGAACGCTAAAAGAGCCGGATGGGTGGGGTGCAATATCCGCTTTGATCGGATACCGATTCAGGGAAGAATTCCCATTATTTTAGATGGTGTGCCCTTAAATAAAAATCTTGTGATGGAACGAGTACAGCGGGCGGAAAAAATACGAACCGAAAGTTTGGAAACCCGTGGATGGCTTTTGGATGTGCTGCAGCGAGTCAATCAAATGGATGAATATTTTACTTTGGAGCAACTGTATTCTTTTGAATCGGAATTGGCGAAAAAACACCCGGATAACCACAATGTTCGTGCAAAAATTCGACAACAGCTTCAGCGTTTGCGTGATGGAGGAGAGGTCTTATTTTTGGGCAGAGGACAGTATAAAAAGGTAAAGCAATCTTTTCACCTGTAACGGAATTACTGATAAAAAGGCCGCTCCCTGATGACAGGAGCGGCCTTTTAACATATGTTTCATTGGCCCCAAAAGGGGAAGAAGCTGCGGGCCGGGTGAGGGGGCCCTATAAAGGCTGAATCGCCGCCCGCAGGGCCCCGCAGGGGCTTAGAGCTCCTGGGCCAGGGCCAGGGCTTCGTCGATGTTGGGCAGGAAGCTTTCGGGGCCGATCTCGGCGTACAGGCCGGATTTTTCCAGCACCGAGAGGGGCTGAGGATTCAGGTGGGAGAAGAGCAGCCGGATATTCCGGCTGCGGCATTCCTCCCACAGCCGGCGCAGCCCGTTGAGGGCGGTGATGTCCAGGGCGGGCACGCTGCGCATCCGCAGGATCATCACCCGGCGCTTTTCCCCGGCGGCCAGATGGGGGATCTTCTCCACCGCGCCGAAGAACATGGGGCCGGTGATCTCGTACACCATCACATGGGCCGGCACCGCCTTGAACCGGTCGGCCTTTTCCGGGTCCTCCACATACTTCCACTCTTCCACCACGGCCTCGTCGGCCATCCGCTTCATAAACAGCAGGCAGGCCAGGGTGAGGCCCACGCCGATGGCCACCACCAGGTCAAAGACCACCGTGAGGAAGAAGGTGAGCAGCAGCACCGCCCCGTCGCTTTTGGGGGAACGGCGCAGCAGGCTGACAAAGCTGCGCCAGCCGCTCATGTTGTAGGCCACCATGAACAGGATGGCCGCAATGCAGGGCATGGGGATGAGGGCCGCCCAGGGCATGAGCAGCACCAGCACCAGCAGCAGCACCACCGAGTGCACCATGCCGGATACCGGGCTCACCGCCCCGTTCTTGATGTTGGCCGCCGTGCGGGCGATGGCCCCGGTGGCCGGGATGCCCCCGAACAGGGCCGAGGCCGCGTTGCCCAGGCCCTGGGCCACCAGCTCCATGTTGGAATTGTGGCGCTGGCCGGTCATCTCATCGGCCACCACGCAGGAAAGCAGGGATTCGATGGCCGCCAGGATGGCGATGGTGAGGGCGTCCGGCAGGACCGCCGCCACGGTGGCATAGCGGAAGGCGGGCAGGGCCGGCCGGGGCAGGGACGAGGAAATGGTGTACAGGTCCCCGATGGTGTTCACCGGCAGGTTTGCCAGCTGCACCAGGGCGCCGGTGGCCAGCACCGCCACCAGGGAGGCCGGCACCCGGGCGAAAAACCGGGGCCAGAGGATCTGGATGAAGAGGGCCAGGCAGCCCACCCCCACCGCCGCCAGGTTCACCCCCGGCAGGGCGGCGAAGAATTCTTCCAGCTTTTCCACCGTCTCCACCGGGCTGCGCCGGTAGGTGAGGCCGAAAAAGTCCTTGAGCTGGCCCACCAGGATGGTGACGGCAATGCCCGCCGTGAACCCGGTGGTGATGGTAAGGGGGATGAAGCGGATCATGCTGCCCATGCCCAGAAGGCCCATCACCACCAGCAGGGCCCCCGCCAGCAGGGTGGCCACCGCAAGGCCCTCCATGCCGCTGCGGGCCGCAACTCCCGCAACAATGGTGGCAAAGGCCGCCGTGGGGCCGGCGATCTGCACCGTGCTGCCGCCCAGGGCAGAGATGACGAACCCCGCCGCAATGGCGGTGTACAGGCCCTGTTCCGGCGATACCCCCGAGGCCAGAGCCAGCGCGATGGAAAGGGGCAGGGCGATGATGGCCACGATCACCCCGGCCGTGAGATCTTTGGCCAGCTTGGCCCCCGAATAATCCGCAAGGGAGGCCAGAAGCTGAGGTCGCAATCGATCCATGAAATTTCTCCTCTCTGTGATTTCACACGCTTTCTATCATAGCCCTTAAACCGGCCTGCCGCAAGCCTTTTTTCGCGCCGGAAAGAGATTTTACAACAAAAAAAGTTGACAGCCGTCCCCCAAAAGAGATATGCCAAGATTTGTTATTGTCTGAATGCTTATTGTTTGTGAGGAAAGAGAAGAGAATGAAGGAAAAACCGCAAGAAATGTCCAGAAAAATCCTGGTATACTGCGCCGGCCTGCTGGTGATGGCCATGGGGGTATCCTTTTCCGGCAAGGCCGGCCTGGCCATCAGCATGGCCCTCATCGCCCTGGGCATCTCCCTGGCCTGCTTCGGCCAGTTCCACGGAATCCGGGAGGGCACCCTCATCGCTGCCCGCAGGGCCCGCCCCGCAGGGGCTTATCTTCTTTGGGGGATCAGGCCGGTGCGGTAGGCGTAGAGGAGCTTTTTCAGGGCCTCCACCTTCTTTTTCAGTTCGCCCCCCAGGTCGGTATCCTTGTTCAGGATGCGGCTGGTGAATTTTTCCTGAGCCACCGGGGTGGAATGGATATCCACCTCCTGCTGGATGGCCATCTCCTTGGAAATGAAGGGCTCGTGGGCCGCCAGCATGAAGCCCTGGGAATTGTAGATCAGGCTGTAGCCGGCAATGCCGGTCTTTTTCTGGTAGGCCTTGGCAAAGCCCCCGTCGATCACGATGGCCCGGCCGTCCGCATGCACCGGGTTGGTGCCCTTGTTCACCGGCATGTGGCCGTTGATGATGTGGGCGGTCTTGGGGTCCAGCCCAAACTCGGCCACAATGCTTTCCACCACGTCCACCCGGTCCATCAGGGTGTAGTAGGGGTTCTTGGCCTCCTTCCAGGTGGCCTGGTCCTCAATGAAGCACCGCTCGAAGGTGGTGATCTTCTTTTTGCCGAAGAGGGGGGACTTGTAGCCGCACCAGAGATACCAGAAGAAGTCCACCCCACGCTCCTTTTCCGGGCTGCCCGGGGTGCCGAAATATCCCTGACGCACCACCCGCTCGGCATAATCGAACCAGGGCTTGCCCTCCATGGGGCCCTCTGCCGTCATGATGGGCATGAAGCTGCCGTCCTCGTTCAGGGGCATGCAGCCGTGGAACAGCAGATTGTTGTTATAGCACTTGTAGATGCTGCCCTTGGAGAAGAGGAACCGGATATGATCCTGCAGGATCTTGCTTTCCAGGAAGGCCTCCTGCAGCCGGTCCATCACCGCCGATTCCATGGGGGTGAGGGCGTAGGGGTCGGCCGGGTCGATGGTGGGGAATACCTTGTTGTTCAGCTCGTAGCGCTTACCGTCGATCTCCACCGTGGCGTTCTGGTAATCCACCTTGTGGAGCAGCCGCAGGCTGTCCATCTCGTAATGGGGGTGCTTTTCAATGAGCTGGCCCTCCAATTTGAACTGGATGATGGCGATGGCCTTGCTGATCTTGGAAAGGGAGGTGTAGTCCGAGGAGGAAAGGGCGTCGTCGCTGGTGACCACCGGCTTGAAATTCTGGCAGGGGTCGTCGGCGTAGGCGCTGAGGGCAAAGGTGAGCAGGGGCCGCAGGCTGATGCCGTAGCCCACCTCCAGGGTGTGGAGGTTATCGTACCGGGTGCAGATGCGGATGACGTTGGCGATGCAGGCCTTGTTGCCGGCCGCCGCCCCCATCCACAGGATGTCATGGTTGCCCCACTGGATATCCACGCTGTGGTAGTGCATCAGGGTCTCCAGCACCACGTCGCCGCCGGGGCCACGGTCGAACACGTCCCCCAGGATGTGCAGCCGGTTGATGGATACCCGGCTGATCAGCTCGCTCATCTTGACGATGAAATCATCCGCCACACCGGTCTCGATGATGGTGGCGATGATCTGCTCCTTATAGGCCCCCTTGGCCTGGGCCACCGTGTCGCCGAAGAGCAGTTCCTCGATGATATAGCTGTACTCCTTGGGGATCTGCTTGCGCACATAGGACCGGGTGTATTTCACCGTTACCACGCTCAGAAGGGTGATGAGCCGGTGGAGGGTCTTTTGATAAAAGGCCGTCATGTCGCTTTCCTGCTTTTTGATCAGGTCCAGCTTTTCCTCCGGGTAGTAGATGAGGGTGGCCAGGGTGCTGCGCTCCTCCGGGCTCACATAGCCCCCGAAGGTCTCGTCGATCTTCAGCTTGATGACCCCCGAGGCGTTCTTCAGGATATGGGTGAAGGAGGCGTACTCCCCGTGGATATCGCTGATGAAATGCTCGGTGCCCTTGGGCAGGTTCAGGATGGCCGCCAGGTTGATGATCTCGGTGGAGGCCTCCTGGATGTTGCCGTAGCTCTCGCTGAGCAGGCGCAGGTATTCCAGTTCGGTTTGGGTGAATTCCATGATCTTTCCTTTCTATCGCCTTGTTGCCTTTTTCTCTTTTCTTCTTTTTCTTTTCTCTTTTTGGAAAATCCCCCCGGCAAAGCAGGGGGGGAGGTATGCTTTCCGGCCAAAGCCGGGAAAGATAAGGTCAGGGCCGGGCGGGGGCCGCTTAAAAAGGCCCGGGCGCTCCGGGGGTTAACCGGGCCTGTCAGGGGCGATTCCGGGAGTTGCCGGGGCCCTTTTTCCGGCCGCCGGCCGGGGCTTTGGGGGAAGTGCGGCCTTGGCGGCGCTTTCGCACCGAGCAGCCGAAGCTGCCCACCCGCTTGCCTAAGGTATAATACTCCCCGTGGGCATAGGCCAAAAGGCCCGCCCGCTCTAAGCGCAGCTTGCCCTTTTCGTCCAGCAGGGAGCTTTCCAGGTTGACGGCCAGGATATCCGCCAGGAACAGATCGTGGCTGCCCAGGGGGATGCGCTCAAAGACCCGGCACTCCATGGCTGCCGGGCTTTCGGCCAAAAGGGGGGCCGAGATGGCCGAACCCTCCAAAGCATGCAGGCCCAGGGCCGCGAATTTGTCAACCTCCCGGCCGCTTTTCACCCCGCACCAGTCCACCGCCCGGGTGAGGGCCCGGGTGGGCAGGTTGACCGCGAACTCCCCGCTCTCACAGATCAGCCCGTAGCTGTACCGCTCGGGCCGGATGCTGATGGAAAGCCGGGGCGGCTGGGTGCTGACGATGCCCACCCAGCCCACCGTGATGAGATTGGGCCGTTCCATGCTGCCGCAGCTCACCAGCACCGGGGCCACCGGGGCCAGAAGGGGGGAGCCTTTCCAGACTTCTCTCAACGGCTCTCCTCCTCATCCTCTTCCCAGGTGCGCCGGCTGATGATGTACCGGGGCCGGGCCTTGGTCTCCATGTAGATTTTGCCGATGTACTCGCCCAGCACGCCCAGGCAGAGCAGCTGGATGCCCCCCATGAAGCAGACGATGCAGATGGTGCTGCTCCAGCCGGCCACCGTCATGCCGGCAAAGCTGGCGGCCACCGCCCAGACCACCCCGATGAAGCTGAGCACCGAAACCAGCAGGCCCAGCCCGGTGATGAGCCGGATGGGCTTGACCGAAAGGCTGGTGATGCCGTCGAAGGCCAGGGCCAGCATCTTTTTCAGGGGGTAATGGCTCTCGCCGGCCATCCGCTCGTGGCGCTCGTAGTAGACGCTGGTGCTCTTGAAGCCCACCAGGGGCACCATGCCCCGCAGGAAGATGTTCACTTCTTTATAACCAGCCAGCTCGCCCAGCACCCGGCTGCTGAGAAGCCGGTAGTCGGCATGGTTGAAGACGATGTCCGCCCCCATCCAGTTCATGAGATGGTAGAAGCCCTCGGCGGTGAACCGCTTGAAGAAGGTGTCGGTATCCCGCTTGGAGCGCACCCCGTACACCACCTCGCAGCCCTCGTGGTAGGCCTTGACCATCTCGTCCATGGCGTTGATGTCGTCCTGCCCGTCGCAGTCGATGCTGATGGTGATGTCGCAGCGGCTGCGGGCCTCCATCAGGCCACCCAGCAGGGCGTTCTGGTGGCCCCGGTTGCGGGAAAGGCAGAGCCCTTCGAAATGCTCGTTTTCGGCGCTGAGGCGCTGGATGAGGGGCCAGGTGTTATCCTTGCTGCCGTCGTTGACGAACATCACCCGGCTGGCCGGGGCGATGAGACCCTGGCCGATCAGGCTTTCCAGTTTTTCCAGAAAAAGGGGCGCCGTTACCGGCAGGACCTCCTGCTCGTTGTAGCAGGGGATGACGATGTAAAGTACAGGCTGTTTCAAGATGGATTCCTCTCTGATTTGACGGGCCGGATATGGCCTTTTGATGCGGCGGATGGAAATTTGACGCATCCGCTCTGCCCATTATAGCAAGGCCGGGGCGGATACGCAACGGATATGGGAAAAATCCCGGATTTTTCGGGGGAAAGAAGCCTGGAGGGAGCGGGATGGGAAAGGGGAAGCAGGGGGCAGGACGGGGCAAAACACCCGACAAAGGCTGAATCGCCGGCTGCAAGCCTACAGCAGTTCCGTGAGGATGGCGTTCTGCACCAGCAGGCCCGCCGGGGTGAGGGCCAGGGTCTCGCCGTCAAAACAGGCGTAGCCCGAGGCCGCCAGCTGCTTCATGAAGGCCAGCCTGGCCGGGCCGAAGGCAAAGCCGTACCGCTCTTTCAGGGCCTTCAGGTTCAGCCCCGCCCGCAGCCGGAGCCGAAGCAGGACGTAGTCCTCCCAGGTGCAGGAGCCTTCCTCCTTTTCGGGCAGGTTTCCCGCCAGGAAGGCCGCCCGGTCGGGGGGGAAGGAGAACCGCCGCCCACCCATGCAGCTGTGGGCCGAGGGGCCCAGGCCCAGGTAGTCGCCGCAATCCCAGTAAATGAGATTGTGCCGCCCCATAAAGCCGGGTCTGGCAAAATTGCTGATCTCATACTGGGCATAGCCCGCCTTTTCCAGCTGCTCTACCGCGTAGAGATAAAAATCGGCGGCCTCGTCCCCGTCGGGCAGGCCCTGGGGCGGGCGGCGGCCAAAGACCGTGCCCGGCTCGATCTTGAGCAGGTAGGCCGAGATATGGCTGGCCCCCTCCCCGGCGATCAGGTCCAGGGTGGCGTCAAATTCGGCCCGGCTGTAGTGGGGCAGGGCCAGCATGATATCCCCGCAGAGATTCTCGAACCCCGCCTGCCGGGCCTTGCGCAGGGCAAGGCGGGCGGTCTGGGCGGTGTGGCGGCGGCCCAGCAGGGCCAGGGTCTCGTCCCTGGCCGTCTGCACCCCGATGCTCAGCCGATTCACCCCCGCCTGCCGGTAGCCCGAAAGCTTTTGGGGGCTTACCAGCTCGGGGTTGGTTTCCAGGGTGATCTCGGCCCCCGGCAGGGGCGAGGCCGCCCGGATGAGCCGGGAGACCTGGGCCGGGGTGAGCAGCCCCGGCGTGCCGCCCCCGAAATACAGGGTGGAGGGGCGGCCCGGCAGCCTGGCCGCCAGCTCCGCCACCATCCGGTCGATATAGGCCCCGGGCACCCCGTCGCTGCCGCCGGGGGAATAAAAATCACAGTAGCGGCATTTTGCGGCGCAATAGGGGATGTGCAGGTAGAGGCCGAAGGGCATATCCTCCCTCTTTTCACAAAAAATTTATCTGTTATTCATTATAATGTATTTCTTTTGGATTGACAAATACGGTATAATGTGTAATACCATCAAACCCGGGGCGAGCCCCCGGGCAAGACCCCCATCAACCGGCCCCGGGCCGGGAAAAAAGAGAGGCTTTTTATCATGTACCAACCTTACGGAACCAATGATTTTGAATATGGCTGGGGAGGGGTGGACCTTTCCGCCTTCCTGGGCCGCACCTACCGCTGGATGTTCCTGGGCCTGCTGACCACCTTCGTGGTGGCCTTTGCCGGCTACTGGACCGGCGCCGTCCTGCTGCTGTTCCGCTCCACCTTCCTGCTCATCGGCCTGACCATCCTGCAGCTGGTGCTGGTATGGCGGGTGTCGGGCAGCCTGCACCGCATCTCCGCTTCCAGCGCCCTGGGCTCCTTCTTTGCCTACGCCGTGCTGAACGGGGTGCTCTTCTCGGCTTACTTCCTCATCTTCCACCTTTCCAGCATGATCTATGCCTTTGCCGCCGCCGCCCTCTACTTCGGCATCATGGCCTTCTACGGCAGCCGCACCACCAAGGACCTTTCCGGCTGGGGCCCCATGCTCTTTGCCGGCCTGATCGCCCTGATGGTGGTGGGCCTGATCGGCAGCCTGTTCGGGATGATGGGCATCACCGAGATCCTGTACTGCGGCATCGGCCTGGTCATCTTTATGGGCCTGACCGCCTACGACGTGCAGCGCCTGGGCCGGATGGCTGCCCAGGTGCAGCCCGGCACCGAGATGGCCGAGAAGATCAGCATCTACGGCGCTCTGCAGCTCTACCTGGATTTCATCAACATCTTCCTGTTCATCCTGCGGATGCTGAGCCGCAGCCAGGACAACTGAGGAACAGACAAACAACAAAAAATAAGGCCGCCGGGCCTTCCCTTGCAAGGGGGAGGCCCGGCGGCTTTTTTGCGTTGTATGGCCGGGAGGGGGAGAGCTGCATCTCTTCCGGCAGGGCCAGAAGGGCCGCCTGCTGGGTTTCCCCCAGCCGGGCCCAGAGGGCCAGCAGCCGGCGCTGGTTTTCGGTGAGGGAGACCGGCTCCTCCCCCTCGGAAAGGAGCTGGGAGAGGGTGATGCCATAGGCGCGGCAGATCTTTTCCAGCGAGGGCAGGGTGGGCACCATCCCCTTGCGGTACCAGGAAGAGATGGTGGACTGGGGCAGGCCCGAGCGCTCGGCCAGCTGGCATTCCGTCCAGCCACGGGCCTGCCCCAGGCGGGAAGGCCGCCCGGGCCCCGAAAGGCCCCGGCGGGGAGCTTCCCGACTTGCCCCCTGCGGGAAGGCCGCCCGGGCCCCGAAAGGCCCCCGGCGGGGAGCTTCCCGACTTGCCAACGGGGAAAGCCCCTTGGCCCCTCTGCCCGAAGCCGGCCGGAAAGCCCCCGCCGCGCAAAATTCCCGGCCCCAACCCCCGCCAAAAGCCCCGGCCGGATTGACGGGGCGGGCGGGGCAGAGTATGATAAAAATGTGAAAATTCCGGCCCTTTGAGGCGGAAAGGAAGAAGCGGCATATGGGCATTTGGGAGAAGCTGCGGGGCGGCCGGGAGGAAGGCGGCGACATCTGGGACGCCCCGCCCCGGAAGGGCAGGAACCGGGCCCCGGCCTGGCAGGACATGGGCGAGGGTGACATCTGGGATGCCCCGCCCCGGCGGCAGGGGCAGGAAGCGGCCCCGGAGCTGCCGGATTCCTGGTGGGAACGGGAGCAGGCCGAGGACCGGCGGGAGGAAGAAAAGGAAGCCCGCCGGCTGAAAAAGGAAAAGGCCGCTGACCGGAGGGAAGACCGGCAGGCGGCAGACGCCCCCTCCTGGTGGGAGCGGGAACAGGCCGACCACCGGCGGCAGGAAGAGGAGGAGGAACGGCTCCGCCAGGCCGAGGAGGCGCAGGCGGGCCCGGAAGAGACCGGGCAGACCAGGCAGGAGGCGCCCACCGACCCGGCCCAGAGGGAGGAGGCCCGGCGGGACCTGGAAAAGCGGATCCGCCAGGTGGTGGACCTGGCCATCCAGGACTACATGGGCCTGCAGGTGGGCCGGTACTGCGGCTACATCACCTACCGGATGGAGGAATGGGAAAAGCTCTGTGACCGGCCGGGAAAGCAGGCCCTGGTGGCCGAGCTGCGGATCCTGGCCGGCACCCTCTGCCGCCGGGACGGCAAGAACAGCCGGGAAAAGGGCCGGGAGCTGGCCCAGTTTCTGGACGAGCGGTACGGCAATGAGCCGGCCCAGCCCCCCGAGACCCTGCCCGGGCCGGGCCAGGCCGAGGCCATCCTGGCAGACGACCCCCGGAACGGCTGGGCCTATGCGGTCATTTTCACCCAGGGGGAGAACTGGAAGGCCCCGCCCTACTGCCCTTGCTGCGGCCGGGCCCTGACCCGGGAGGAACTGACCCCCAGCGCCCCGCCCCTGAGCGCCCGGGAGCAGGTGCTCCAGCGCATCCCCCTCTGCCGGGACTGCAAAGACCACGAGGAGGAATGGCCCCGGCGGGAATGGCAGAACCTGACGGAGATCATCCTGGCGGGGGCGGCGGCGGGCGGGGCCTTCCTGGGGCTG
>NZ_JAFBIO010000027.1 GCF_021531255.1 Allofournierella massiliensis
GCCCACCCCCACCCCCGAACCGGAAGGCGGCGAGGATGGCGGGGAGAGCGGCCAGCAGGCCGACGGGCAGGCCACTGAGGGCTGAAAGGCCCGGAAAGTCTGTTAAAGGGGATTTTCCCGGACGAAAATCTCTTTGCAGGCATCTGCCTTTATAGTATGATAAAAAGCAGGGCGCGCCGGTCCCGGCAGGGGCGGCGTGCCGGCAAAACCAGAGCAGCCGGGCGGCTTTTCAAAAGCCCGGAGAGCCGGCCAGGCCGGCGGGAAGGAAACAGCTATGTGCGGGATCGCGGGATTTTCCGATAAACGGGATCAGCAGGAAAAAGAAGAGATACTCAAGGGAATGATGGGGCGGATCGCCCATCGGGGCCCGGACGGCGAGGGCAGCTTCTTTGACGAAGGGGTGGCCCTGGGCCAGCGCCGGCTCTCCATCATCGACCTGGAAGGCGGCCGCCAGCCCATGTTCAACGAGGACGGCAGCCTGGTGGTGGTGTACAACGGGGAGATCTACAACTACCAGAGCCTTACCGCCGAGCTGGAAGAAAAGGGCCATACCTTTGCTACCCACAGCGACACCGAGGTGCTGCTGCACGGCTATGAGGAATGGGGCAAGGGAATGCTGAACCGGCTGCGGGGCATGTTTGCCTTTGCCATCTGGGATAAAAAAACAAAGACCCTGTTCTGCGCCCGGGATCACTTCGGCATCAAGCCCCTGTACTATTACCAGAACGAGGGGACCCTCCTCTTTGCCAGCGAGATCAAGAGCTTTCTGGAACACCCGGATTTCAAGAAGGAACTGAACCGGGACCAGCTGGAACTCTACCTCACCTACCAGTACTCCCCCGGGGAGAACACCTTCTTCAAGGGGGTCAAAAAGCTGCTGCCCGCCCACTGGATGGAGTGGAAGGAGGGCAAGCTGCAGGTGGAACGGTACTGGGCCCCCCGCTTTGAGCCCCAGAGCGACCGCACCCTGGAAGATTGGGAAAAGGCCATCGAGACGGCCATGAAGGAGAGCGTGGCCGCCCACAAGATCAGCGATGTGGAGGTGGGCAGCTTCCTTTCCTCCGGCGTGGATTCCAGCTATATGGCCTGCCTGGCCCATGTGGATAAAACCTTTACGGTGGGTTTTGCCGACAAGCAGTATGACGAGACCGATTATGCCAAGGAGTTCAGCGAGCATATCGGGGTGAAGAATTTTTCCTACCGGATCACCCCCGAGGAATACTGGGAAAATCTCCACCGCATCCAGTACCACATGGATGAGCCCCTGGCCGACGCGGCCAGCGCCGCCCTCTTCTTTGTGAACCGGGAGGCAGCCAAGCAGGTGAAGGTCTGTCTGTCCGGGGAGGGGGCCGACGAATTCTTCGGCGGCTACAATATTTATAAGGAGCCCTTCACCGTATCCTGGTACGACCATATCCCTCTGCCCCTGCGGCGGGCCGTGGGCTGGGTGGCCGAAAAGCTGCCCCCGGTGCATGGGGTCAATTTCCTGGTGCGCCGCAGCCGCCCCCTGGAAGAGCGGTATATCGGCAACACCAACCTGATGAGCGAGCGGCAGAAAAAACAGCTGCTGAAACAGTACAGCGGCCGGGTCAAGCCCACCGACCTCTCCCGCCCCTATTTTGAAAAGACCAAGGGGCAGGACCCGGTATTGCGGATGGAATACACCGACCTGCACCTGTGGATGGTGGGGGATATCCTGCTGAAGGCCGACAAGATGAGCATGGCCAACAGCCTGGAACTGCGGGTCCCCTTCCTGGATAAAGAGGTGTTTGAGCTGGCCCGCCATATCCCCACCCAGTACCGGGCCAACGGCCAGAGCACCAAGATCGCCCTGCGGGGGGCGGCCCTGCGCAGCATCCCCGAAAAGGTGGCCGACAAGAAAAAGCTGGGCTTCCCGGTGCCGGTGCGGGCCTGGCTGCGCCAGGAAAAATACGCCGCCATTGTGCGCCAGGCCTTTGAGAGCGAGGCTGCGGCCCAGTTCTTCAAACCCAAGGCCCTCAAAAAGCTGCTGGATGACCATGTGAGCGGCAAGCGGGACAACTGGCGGCAGATCTGGTGTGTATTCGTATTTCTGGTGTGGTATGACGAGTACTTTGTCCAGCGCTGAGCGCGGGGCAAAGCGGTGTTGAGGGCGGGGCTTCCCCGCCAAGGAGGCAGAAGATGAAGCTGGTCGATCTGGTAAAGGAACTGGACTATACCCTGCGGCAGGGCAGCCTTTCCACCGAGGTGAACGGGATCTACTACGATTCCCGCAAGGTGCGGAAGGGCGGTCTTTTCGTCTGTATCACCGGCACCCAGCGGGACAGCCACGACCTGGCCCGGGAATGTGCCGAAAAAGGCGCCTCGGTGATCGTGATCCAGCGGGAGATCCAGCTGGAACCCCTGGGCGGCGTGACCATCCTGCAGGTGGATAAAAGCCGCAAGGCCCTGGCCATCCTCAGCGCGGCCTTTTTCGGCTGGCCCGCCCGCAAGATGACCATGATCGGCGTCACCGGCACCAAGGGCAAGACCACCACTACTCACCTCATTAAAGGGGTGCTGGAAGCTGCCGGCCGCAAGGTGGGCATGATCGGCACCAACGGGGTGAGCTACGGCGATGTACATCAGGAAACCATCAATACCACCCCGGAAAGCTATGAGCTGCAGCGGATCTTCTCCCAGATGCTGGAAGCCGGCTGCGATACCGTGGTGATGGAGGTATCCAGCCAGGGCCTCATGCTGGACCGGGTGGCCGGCATCCGGTTTGACGTGGGGGTATTCACCAACCTTTCCCCCGACCATATCGGCCCCGGCGAGCATTCCAGCTTTGAGGAATACCGGTACTGGAAGGGCCGGCTCTTCTGCCGCTGTGAGGTGGGGGTGGTGAACATCGATGATGAGAACACCCCGGCCCTGCTGGAAGACCACACCTGCCGTCTGGTCACCTTCGGCCATGACGAAAAGGCCGATTATCGGGCCGACGGGTATGAGCTGCTGCGCACCCCGGATTTTCTGGGGGTGCAGTTCCGCCTCACCGGCCTGGATGAGATGGATGTGCGGGTGAACA
Source organism: Allofournierella massiliensis (assembly GCF_021531255.1). Lineage (GTDB taxonomy): Bacteria > Bacillota > Clostridia > Oscillospirales > Ruminococcaceae > JAFBIO01. The sequence goes on from NZ_JAFBIO010000027.1 coordinate 3,047, forward strand.
TGCCTGGCGCCTTCAGCGTATACAATGCCCTGGCTGCCATCAGCGTGGCCAAGGTGCTGGGCCTGCCGGACCAGGCCATCCACGACGGGCTGGCCCGCACCCAGGTAAAAGGCCGGGTGGAGCTGGTGCCCATCAGCAAAAAGTTCACCATCCTCATCGACTATGCCCACAACGAGGTATCCACCGAGAGCCTGCTCACCACCCTGCGGGCCTACCAGCCCCACCGGCTGGTGGTCATCTTTGGCTGCGGCGGCAACCGGAGCAAGCTGCGCCGGTACGGTATGGGCGAAGTCTGCGCCCGGATGGCGGATTTTTCCATCCTCACCGAGGACAACAACCGCTATGAGGCCATCGAGGATATCCTGGCCGATATCCGGGAGGGAATGGCCAAGGGCAACAAGAATGCCGCCTATGTGGAGATCCCGGATCGGCTGGACGCCATCCACTACGCCATCGATCACGCCCAGGAGGGCGACCTGATTGCCCTTATCGGCAAGGGCCACGAGACCTATCGGGACCGCCAGGGCGTCAAGACCCCCTTCCTGGAGCGGGAGCTGATCGAGGAGTACGCCGCCGAAAAAGGCATCGAATGACCCTTTTGGCCCTCTGCCGGCCCTGACAGAATAAATAAAGCCCCCTGCCCGTGCATAAAACTGTACGGACAGGGGGTGTTTTTATGCGCAAAATACAGGGGCAGCAGGATGCCGGCCAGCGCCGGCGGATCCGGCTGCTGGGCGCCGGCATGGCTCTGGTCTGCTTTGCCACCCTGGTGGGGCGGCTGTACATCCTGCAGATCCGGGATCACGATTTCTATGCGGGCCGTGCCCAGGACCAGCAGCTGCGAGATACGGTGGTGCCCGCCCCACGGGGGGATATTGTGGACCGGAACGGGGTGGTGCTGGCCACCAGCGTCACCTGCTGGACCATCCGGGCCGTGCCCCGGGAGATGGCCGAAGAAGATATCGGCGAGGCAGCCCGGGTGCTGGCCGAAATCCTGGAATTGGAAGAAAGCCAGGTGCTGGAAAAACTGAACCAGCGCTCCTCCAACGACTGTCTGCTTCGCCGCCAGGTGGAAAAGGAGATGGCCGACCAGGTGCAGCAGGCGGTGCTGGAACATGGCTGGCAGGGCATCCGCATTCTGGAAGATACCAAGCGGGTATACCCCGAGGGGGATTTTGCCGGCTCTATCCTGGGCTTCACCAATGTGGACGGGGACGGGGTGGCCGGCCTGGAACTGGAATATAACGACCTGCTCAAAGGGCAGAACGGCCGGGTAATGACCGCCAAGAACGCCTGGGGCTATGATATGCCGGAAAGCTACAATACCCTGGTGCAGGCCCAGGCGGGCAACACTCTCCAGCTTACTCTGGATGTGAACATCCAGCATTATCTGGAAAACGCCCTGACCTTCGCCGCACAGCAGCACCATGTGTCGGCCCGGGCGGTGGGCATCGTGCTGGATGTGAAGACCGGCGGGGTGCTGGCCATGGCCACCAAGCCGGACTATGACCCCAACCAGCCCCGGCTGATCTACGATGAGGAGGAACGGGCCCGCATCGATGCCATTCAGGACGAGGAGGAGCGAGCCCATGCCCTGAGCCTGGCCCAGCAGGCCCAGTGGCGGAACAAGGCGGTGAGCGATCTCTACGAGCCGGGCAGCGTTTTCAAGCTCATCACGGCCAGCGCCGCCCTGGACGGCGGGGCCTGCGGCCTGGAGGACACCTTTGTCTGCGGGGCCAGCTACAGCGTGGCGGGGGTGCATTTCCACTGCGCCAACAACAAGCGCCACGGGGTGCAGAACCTGGCCCAGGCCCTGCAGAACAGCTGCAACCAGAGCTTTATCCAGATCGCCGCCCGCCTGGGCAAGGATGCCTTCTGCCAGTACTTCGAGGCCCTGGGCCTGTGCGGGGCCACCGGCATCGACCTGCCGGCCGAGCCCAAAAAGAGCGAATACTATACAGCCGACCGGATGGGTCCGGCAGGAGATTTTGGAGAGAATGCCGGCAGGGAAGGAGGGAAACTCCATGGCAAAACAGCTGGCCATCACCTGGCAGGAGAGCTTTGAGGAAGAAGGCCCCCGGCTGGAAGAATTGCTGCGCCGGTGGTTCCTGACCGGGCCGGAACCGGAAAGGGGGCCTCTGCCATGACAAAAGAGATCCTCGCCTACAGCTATCTGCGCCTGAGCGCTGCCGACGGCCGGGAGGAGGAGAGTCATTCCATCGCCAACCAGCGGGAATTTTTGCGCCAGTGGGCCCGGCGCTCCGGCTTTGCGCTGCAGGCGGAATTTGTGGACGACGGGCACACCGGCACGGATTTTGAGCGGCCGGCCTTTCAGGCCCTGATGGAGGCCCTGCGAAAGGGCCCGGTGCGCTGCTTTGTCACGGTGGATCTTTCCCGGCTGGGGCGCAATTATCTGGAGGTGGGCCGCCTGCAGGAGGAGGTCTTTCCGGCGCTGGGGATCCGGTACATAGCGGTGAACGACGATTATGACAGTGCCCGCCAGGTCTGCGGCGGGCTGGATCCGGCAGTTTTTAAAAACCTCATCAACGACCTGTATGCCAAGGATGCCAGCCAGAAAGCACTGCGGGCCAAGCGCACCCTCCAGCGGCAGGGCAAATACCTGGGAGGCAGCCCTCCCTATGGCTACCGGCTGGATGCGGCCGACCGGTACAGGCTTCTGCCCGACGGGGAAACCGCCCCGGTGGTGCGCCGGATTTATGAGGATTGCCTGGCCGGCCAGAGCTGCGCCGCCATTGCCCGGGCCCTCACCGGGGAGGGGGTGCCCTCGCCGTCGGCACGCAAAGCCGGACGGCCGGGCGGCCGGTGGAGTTCCTCCACCGTGCGGCGGATCCTCACCCTGCCCACCTATCGGGGGGACCTCACCCAGCACCTGCGGGAGATGGTGAGCTACAAGGTGCATAAGTCCCGCCTGGTCTGCCCTGAGGACTGGATTGTGGTGGAAAATACCCACCCGGCCCTGGTCAGCCGGGAGGACTTTGCCCGGGCCGGCCAGCTGCTGGGCCAGCGGCAGTATACCGGCGGGCGGCGGAAGGCCCATCCCCTCACCGGCCTTGTCTTCTGCGCCGACTGCGGCTCCCCCCTCTACGCCCGGCAAATGGGCGGGGCGGTCTATCTGGTCTGTCACCGGTACGCCAGCCGGCCCTCGGCCCATCTCTGCACCGCCCACTATCTGCGGGAGGATGCCCTGCTGGGGGCCCTGGCCGAACGGCTGCAGGTTCTGGCCCGGCAGGCCCTGGGGGGCCAGCCCCCCGGGGCGGCTTCCGCCGGCAGGGGGGAGGAAGAATCCCGGGAAGAAACACAATGGCAGGACCGCCTGGCCCAGATGGAAGAAATCCGCTTTTCCGCCTATCGGGACAAGGTGGCGGGAATCCTGACCCCTGAAGAGCTGGAAAAGCTGCTGGTCACCCTGCGGCGGGAGCAGGCCCAGGCCCGGGCCGCCCTGGAAGGGGCACGGGAGCGGCGGCAGCGCCGGGAGGAATCCGGCCAGGGGCAGCTGGAAAAGCTTCTGAGCCCGGAAAGGCTGAACCGGGCCCTGCTCAGCCGGCTGGTCCGGCGGATTACGGTGGGGGAGGGCCGCCAGGTGTGGGTGGAATTTGCCTTTCGCAGTCCTGTGGAGGTGGAAGAACCGGGAAAAGCGGAAAAAACGGGGCAGAATATGGTATAATACCCCCAACAAACCGGGAAAGGAAGAAATCGCCATGAAATTCGCCCTCATCGGCTGCGGCCGCATTGCAGCCAGCCACCTGAAAGCCGCGCTGGAAAATCAACTGGAGATCGCGGCCCTCTGCGATCTGGATCCCCAGGCTATCCGGAATCTGCGCCGGGAATTCGGGCTGGAAGGGGAGCAGGGCATCCGGGAATATGCTGATTACCGGCAGATGCTGCGGGAAATTCCGGATCTGGACCTGGCGGCGGTGACCACGGCCAGCGGCCTGCACGCCCAAATGACCCTGGACTGCATCGACGCCGGGGTGCATGTGATTGTGGAAAAGCCCATGACCCTGGACCTTGCCCAGGCGGATGAGATCATCCGGCGCAGTGAAGAAGCGGGGGTGTGGGTCTGCGCCTGCCATCAGAACCGGTTCAATCTGGCGGTGCAGAAGATGCGCGCCGCCCTGGAAGAGGGGCGGTTCGGCAAGCTTTCCCACGGCAGCGTCCAGGTGCTCTGGCACCGCAGCCAGGAATATTACCGCCAGGCGGATTGGCGGGGCAGCTGGGCAAAGGACGGGGGCTGTCTGATGAATCAGTGCCTGCACGGCATCGACCTGCTGCTCTGGATGATGGGGGGCCGGGCCGTGGAGGTATGCGGGATGCTGGCCAATCGGTTCCACCCGGAGATCGAGGCCGAGGATCTGGGGATGGCCCTGGTGCGCTTTGAGGGGGGCGAGACAGCCCTGATCGAGGGCACCACCAACGTATACCCGGAAAATCTGGAAGAGCGCCTCAGCCTGTTCGGGCAGGCGGGGACGGCCCGGCTGGGGGGCAAATCGGCCAACAAGATCAAGGAATGGCAGTTTGCCGACCCAAGGCCGGGGGATGAAGAGACCCGGTTTTTTGAGGAAGAGACCGACAGCGTGTACGGCAACGGCCACCAGGCCCTCTATGCCGATATGATCGGGGCCATCCGGGAAAACCGGCCCCCCTATGTGGATGCCCGGGCCGGGCGGGCGGCGGTGGAGCTGATCCTGGCCATTTACAAAAGCGCCAGAACCGGCCGGCCGGTATCTCTGCCTCTGGGGGATTTTTCCGCCAAAGAGATGGAAGGCTTCCGGCCCTGACAGGTGCAAATTTACAGAAAAGGCCAAAAGCGCCCTTTTTAGGGGAACGCTTTTGGCCTTTTTTTCTTTATAATAGAGCGTATCTTCCCCCAAGGGGGAGCAGAAAAAGAAAAGGGTAAATCCAAAGCGGGAGGGATGTTTGATGGAAGAAGAATTGAAGCGGTATCTGGAAGAACTGACAGAGCGGGAAAAAAGCCCGGCTACCATCGCAAAATATTCCCATGATGTGAGGCTGTTCCTGAACTGGAAGGGGCAGGCTCCCATTACCAAGCAGCTGGTGATCGCCTATAAGCAATGGCTGGTGGAGCGATACGCCCCGGCCAGCGTGAACAGCATGCTGGCAGCGCTCAACAGCTTCCTGGAATTCATCGGCCGGCATGAATGCCGGGTACGGGCTTTGAAAATACAGCGGGCCCTATTTCGCCCCGAAGAAAAGGAGCTGAGCCGGGAGGAATACCTCCGGCTGCTGGGGGCTGCCCGGCAGAAGAGCGTGGTGCTCTGGCTGGCCATGCAGACCCTGTGCGGTGCCGGGCTGCGGGTGAGTGAGCTGCGGTTTGTCACGGTGGAATCCCTGCAGAGCGGCCGGGTACAGGTGAACTGCAAGGGTAAGCGCCGGGTGGCCCTGCTGCCCCGGGCGCTGGTACAAAAGTTGAAAAAATACGCCGCCCGCCGTCATATTCATGCCGGGCCGGTTCTGGTCACTTCCCGGGGCAAGCCCCTGGACCGCAGCCATATCTGGGCCGAGATGAAAAAGCTGTGCGGTCAGGCCGGCGTGGCCCGGCAGAAGGTTTTTCCCCACAACCTGCGCCATTTGTTTGCCCGCACCTATTACCGGGCATCCAAGGATCTGCTCCGTCTGGCTGATCTGTTGGGGCACAGCAGTGTAAATACCACTCGAATCTATACCTTGTCGGATGGCCGGAAGGAATGCCGACAGATTGAGGGGCTGAGGCTGATCCAATAAAGATACCTGCCACATAATTGCTGTTATGTGGCAGGTAAATCTTGTCATACATAGTTTATTATACCACAAGTGCGAAAAACTTCCATCTTTTCTCTTATAATTTCAGCTTTCCGCAGGCTTCGACATTATAATTGTAAAAAAATCGACACCTTGGCCAAAGCCTGTGTATCGGTTGGCCTTGCCGTGTCTGGATTTAGGTATATAAATCAAAATGTTCATAGCTCATTAAAATGTATCAAGAATACAGATTTGCCAAAAGCACTTTTCGAAAGAAAAGTGCTTTTTTGCTGCCTTTTTCTGCCACATAACAGCAATTATGTGGCAGGTATCTTTATTGGATCAGCCTCAGCCCCTCAATCTGTCGGCATTCCTTCCGGCCATCCGACAAGGTATAGATTCGAGTGGTATTTACACTGCTGTGCCCCAACAGATCAGCCAGACGGAGCAGATCCTTGGATGCCCGGTAATAGGTGCGGGCAAACAAATGGCGCAGGTTGTGGGGAAAAACCTTCTGCCGGGCCACGCCGGCCTGACCGCACAGCTTTTTCATCTCGGCCCAGATATGGCTGCGGTCCAGGGGCTTGCCCCGGGAAGTGACCAGAACCGGCCCGGCATGAATATGACGGCGGGCGGCGTATTTTTTCAACTTTTGTACCAGCGCCCGGGGCAGCAGGGCCACCCGGCGCTTACCCTTGCAGTTCACCTGTACCCGGCCGCTCTGCAGGGATTCCACCGTGACAAACCGCAGCTCACTCACCCGCAGCCCGGCACCGCACAGGGTCTGCATGGCCAGCCAGAGCACCACGCTCTTCTGCCGGGCAGCCCCCAGCAGCCGGAGGTATTCCTCCCGGCTCAGCTCCTTTTCTTCGGGGCGAAATAGGGCCCGCTGTATTTTCAAAGCCCGTACCCGGCATTCATGCCGGCCGATGAATTCCAGGAAGCTGTTGAGCGCTGCCAGCATGCTGTTCACGCTGGCCGGGGCGTATCGCTCCACCAGCCATTGCTTATAGGCGATCACCAGCTGCTTGGTAATGGGAGCCTGCCCCTTCCAGTTCAGGAACAGCCTCACATCATGGGAATATTTTGCGATGGTAGCCGGGCTTTTTTCCCGCTCTGTCAGTTCTTCCAGATACCGCTTCAATTCTTCTTCCATCAAACATCCCTCCCGCTTTGGATTTACCCTTTTCTTTTTCTGCTCCCCCTTGGGGGAAGATACGCTCTATTATAAAGAAAAAAAGGCCAAAAGCGTTCCCCTAAAAAGGGCGCTTTTGGCCTTTTCTGTAAATTTGCACCTGTCAGGGCCGGAAGCCTTCCATCTCTTTGGCGGAAAAATCCCCCAGAGGCAGAGATACCGGCCGGCCGGTTCTGGCGCTTTTGTAAATGGCCAGGATCAGCTCCACCGCCGCCCGCCCGGCCCGGGCATCCACATAGGGGGGCCGGTTTTCCCGGATGGCCCCGATCATATCGGCATAGAGGGCCTGGTGGCCGTTGCCGTACACGCTGTCGGTCTCTTCCTCAAAAAACCGGGTCTCTTCATCCCCCGGCCTTGGGTCGGCAAACTGCCATTCCTTGATCTTGTTGGCCGATTTGCCCCCCAGCCGGGCCGTCCCCGCCTGCCCGAACAGGCTGAGGCGCTCTTCCAGATTTTCCGGGTATACGTTGGTGGTGCCCTCGATCAGGGCTGTCTCGCCCCCCTCAAAGCGCACCAGGGCCATCCCCAGATCCTCGGCCTCGATCTCCGGGTGGAACCGATTGGCCAGCATCCCGCATACCTCCACGGCCCGGCCCCCCATCATCCAGAGCAGCAGGTCGATGCCGTGCAGGCACTGATTCATCAGACAGCCCCCGTCCTTTGCCCAGCTGCCCCGCCAATCCGCCTGGCGGTAATATTCCTGGCTGCGGTGCCAGAGCACCTGGACGCTGCCGTGGGAAAGCTTGCCGAACCGCCCCTCTTCCAGGGCGGCGCGCATCTTCTGCACCGCCAGATTGAACCGGTTCTGATGGCAGGCGCAGACCCACACCCCCGCTTCTTCACTGCGCCGGATGATCTCATCCGCCTGGGCAAGGTCCAGGGTCATGGGCTTTTCCACAATCACATGCACCCCGGCGTCGATGCAGTCCAGGGTCATTTGGGCGTGCAGGCCGCTGGCCGTGGTCACCGCCGCCAGGTCCAGATCCGGAATTTCCCGCAGCATCTGCCGGTAATCAGCATATTCCCGGATGCCCTGCTCCCCTTCCAGCCCGAATTCCCGGCGCAGATTCCGGATAGCCTGGGGATCCAGATCGCAGAGGGCCGCGATCTCCAGTTGATTTTCCAGCGCGGCTTTCAGGTGGCTGGCTGCAATGCGGCCGCAGCCGATGAGGGCGAATTTCATGGCGATTTCTTCCTTTCCCGGTTTGTTGGGGGTATTATACCATATTCTGCCCCGTTTTTTCCGCTTTTCCCGGTTCTTCCACCTCCACAGGACTGCGAAAGGCAAATTCCACCCACACCTGGCGGCCCTCCCCCACCGTAATCCGCCGGACCAGCCGGCTGAGCAGGGCCCGGTTCAGCCTTTCCGGGCTCAGAAGCTTTTCCAGCTGCCCCTGGCCGGATTCCTCCCGGCGCTGCCGCCGCTCCCGTGCCCCTTCCAGGGCGGCCCGGGCCTGGGCCTGCTCCCGCCGCAGGGTGACCAGCAGCTTTTCCAGCTCTTCAGGGGTCAGGATTCCCGCCACCTTGTCCCGATAGGCGGAAAAGCGGATTTCTTCCATCTGGGCCAGGCGGTCCTGCCATTGTGTTTCTTCCCGGGATTCTTCCTCCCCCCTGCCGGCGGAAGCCGCCCCGGGGGGCTGGCCCCCCAGGGCCTGCCGGGCCAGAACCTGCAGCCGTTCGGCCAGGGCCCCCAGCAGGGCATCCTCCCGCAGATAGTGGGCGGTGCAGAGATGGGCCGAGGGCCGGCTGGCGTACCGGTGACAGACCAGATAGACCGCCCCGCCCATTTGCCGGGCGTAGAGGGGGGAGCCGCAGTCGGCGCAGAAGACAAGGCCGGTGAGGGGATGGGCCTTCCGCCGCCCGCCGGTATACTGCCGCTGGCCCAGCAGCTGGCCGGCCCGGGCAAAGTCCTCCCGGCTGACCAGGGCCGGGTGGGTATTTTCCACCACAATCCAGTCCTCAGGGCAGACCAGGCGGGACTTATGCACCTTGTAGCTCACCATCTCCCGCAGGTGCTGGGTGAGGTCCCCCCGATAGGTGGGCAGGGTGAGGATCCGCCGCACGGTGGAGGAACTCCACCGGCCGCCCGGCCGTCCGGCTTTGCGTGCCGACGGCGAGGGCACCCCCTCCCCGGTGAGGGCCCGGGCAATGGCGGCGCAGCTCTGGCCGGCCAGGCAATCCTCATAAATCCGGCGCACCACCGGGGCGGTTTCCCCGTCGGGCAGAAGCCTGTACCGGTCGGCCGCATCCAGCCGGTAGCCATAGGGAGGGCTGCCTCCCAGGTATTTGCCCTGCCGCTGGAGGGTGCGCTTGGCCCGCAGTGCTTTCTGGCTGGCATCCTTGGCATACAGGTCGTTGATGAGGTTTTTAAAAACTGCCGGATCCAGCCCGCCGCAGACCTGGCGGGCACTGTCATAATCGTCGTTCACCGCTATGTACCGGATCCCCAGCGCCGGAAAGACCTCCTCCTGCAGGCGGCCCACCTCCAGATAATTGCGCCCCAGCCGGGAAAGATCCACCGTGACAAAGCAGCGCACCGGGCCCTTTCGCAGGGCCTCCATCAGGGCCTGAAAGGCCGGCCGCTCAAAATCCGTGCCGGTGTGCCCGTCGTCCACAAATTCCGCCTGCAGCGCAAAGCCGGAGCGCCGGGCCCACTGGCGCAAAAATTCCCGCTGGTTGGCGATGGAATGACTCTCCTCCTCCCGGCCGTCGGCAGCGCTCAGGCGCAGATAGCTGTAGGCGAGGATCTCTTTTGTCATGGCAGAGGCCCCCTTTCCGGTTCCGGCCCGGTCAGGAACCACCGGCGCAGCAATTCTTCCAGCCGGGGGCCTTCTTCCTCAAAGCTCTCCTGCCAGGTGATGGCCAGCTGTTTTGCCATGGAGTTTCCCTCCTTCCCTGCCGGCATTCTCTCCAAAATCTCCTGCCGGACCCATCCGGTCGGCTGTATAGTATTCGCTCTTTTTGGGCTCGGCCGGCAGGTCGATGCCGGTGGCCCCGCACAGGCCCAGGGCCTCGAAGTACTGGCAGAAGGCATCCTTGCCCAGGCGGGCGGCGATCTGGATAAAGCTCTGGTTGCAGCTGTTCTGCAGGGCCTGGGCCAGGTTCTGCACCCCGTGGCGCTTGTTGTTGGCGCAGTGGAAATGCACCCCCGCCACGCTGTAGCTGGCCCCGCAGACAAAGGTGTCCTCCAGGCCGCAGGCCCCGCCGTCCAGGGCGGCGCTGGCCGTGATGAGCTTGAAAACGCTGCCCGGCTCGTAGAGATCGCTCACCGCCTTGTTCCGCCACTGGGCCTGCTGGGCCAGGCTCAGGGCATGGGCTCGCTCCTCCTCGTCCTGAATGGCATCGATGCGGGCCCGTTCCTCCTCATCGTAGATCAGCCGGGGCTGGTTGGGGTCATAGTCCGGCTTGGTGGCCATGGCCAGCACCCCGCCGGTCTTCACATCCAGCACGATGCCCACCGCCCGGGCCGACACATGGTGCTGCTGTGCGGCGAAGGTCAGGGCGTTTTCCAGATAATGCTGGATGTTCACATCCAGAGTAAGCTGGAGAGTGTTGCCCGCCTGGGCCTGCACCAGGGTATTGTAGCTTTCCGGCATATCATAGCCCCAGGCGTTCTTGGCGGTCATTACCCGGCCGTTCTGCCCTTTGAGCAGGTCGTTATATTCCAGTTCCAGGCCGGCCACCCCGTCCCCGTCCACATTGGTGAAGCCCAGGATAGAGCCGGCAAAATCCCCCTCGGGGTATACCCGCTTGGTATCTTCCAGAATGCGGATGCCCTGCCAGCCATGTTCCAGCACCGCCTGCTGCACCTGGTCGGCCATCTCCTTTTCCACCTGGCGGCGAAGCAGACAGTCGTTGGAGGAGCGCTGGTTCAGTTTTTCCAGCACCTGGCTTTCTTCCAATTCCAGGATTTCGGCCAGCACCCGGGCTGCCTCGCCGATATCTTCTTCGGCCATCTCCCGGGGCACGGCCCGGATGGTCCAGCAGGTGACGCTGGTGGCCAGCACCACCCCGTTCCGGTCCACAATATCCCCCCGTGGGGCGGGCACCACCGTATCTCGCAGCTGCTGGTCCTGGGCACGGCCCGCATAGAAATCGTGATCCCGGATCTGCAGGATGTACAGCCGCCCCACCAGGGTGGCAAAGCAGACCAGAGCCATGCCGGCGCCCAGCAGCCGGATCCGCCGGCGCTGGCCGGCATCCTGCTGCCCCTGTATTTTGCGCATAAAAACACCCCCTGTCCGTACAGTTTTATGCACGGGCAGGGGGCTTTATTTATTCTGTCAGGGCCGGCAGAGGGCCAAAAGGGTCATTCGATGCCTTTTTCGGCGGCGTACTCCTCGATCAGCTCCCGCTCCAGGAAGGGGGTCTTGACGCCCTGGCGGTCCCGATAGGTCTCGTGGCCCTTGCCGATAAGGGCAATCAGGTCGCCCTCCTGGGCGTGATCGATGGCGTAGTGGATGGCGTCCAGCCGATCCGGGATCTCCACATAGGCGGCATTCTTGTTGCCCTTGGCCATTCCCTCCCGGATATCGGCCAGGATATCCTCGATGGCCTCATAGCGGTTGTTGTCCTCGGTGAGGATGGAAAAATCCGCCATCCGGGCGCAGACTTCGCCCATACCGTACCGGCGCAGCTTGCTCCGGTTGCCGCCGCAGCCAAAGATGACCACCAGCCGGTGGGGCTGGTAGGCCCGCAGGGTGGTGAGCAGGCTCTCGGTGGATACCTCGTTGTGGGCATAGTCGATGAGGATGGTGAACTTTTTGCTGATGGGCACCAGCTCCACCCGGCCTTTTACCTGGGTGCGGGCCAGCCCGTCGTGGATGGCCTGGTCCGGCAGGCCCAGCACCTTGGCCACGCTGATGGCAGCCAGGGCATTGTATACGCTGAAGGCGCCAGGCATGTTCACCCGCACATCCATCTCATCCAGGCCGGTGAGGCGGAACTGCACCCCCAGAAAATCCGGGGTGCGCAGCAGCTCATACCCGTCGGCCCGATAATCGGCCTTTTCGTCATGGCCGAAGGTGACCAGACGGCAGGTGTGGTCTTCCAGCAGGGCCGGGGTGTTCTCATCATCGATGTTCACCACCCCCACCTCACAGCGGCAGAAGAGCCGGCCCTTCCAGTACCGGTATTCCTCAAAGCTGGAATGCTCGCCGGGGCCGATATGGTCGGGGGAAAGGTTGGTGAATACCCCCACGTCAAACCGGATGCCGGCCACCCGGTCCAGCATGAGGCCCTGGCTGGATACCTCCATCACCACGGTATCGCAGCCGGCTTCCAGCATCTGGGAGAAGATCCGCTGCAGCTCATAGCTTTCCGGGGTGGTATTGATGGTTTCCTGATGTACATCGCCGTAGCTCACCCCGTTGGTGCCGATCATGCCCACCTTGCGGCCGGCAGCTTCCAGCACCCCTTTAATGAGGTGAGTAGTGGTGGTCTTGCCCTTGGTGCCGGTGACGCCGATCATGGTCATCTTGCGGGCGGGCCAGCCGAAAAAGGCCGCGCTGAGGATGGCCAGGGCCTTGCGGCTTTTATCCACCTGCAGGATGGTCACGCCGCCCAGGGGTTCCAGCTGGATCTCCCGCTGGATCACGATCACCGAGGCGCCTTTTTCGGCACATTCCCGGGCCAGGTCGTGGCTGTCCCGCTGGGTGCCGGTGATACAGACGAAAAGACCGCCCTTCCGCACCTTGCGGGAATCGTAGTAGATCCCGTTCACCTCGGTGGAAAGGCTGCCCTGCCGCAGGGTATAGTCCAGTTCCTTTACCAGATCGACCAGCTTCATCTTCTGCCTCCTTGGCGGGGAAGCCCCGCCCTCAACACCGCTTTGCCCCGCGCTCAGCGCTGGACAAAGTACTCGTCATACCACACCAGAAATACGAATACACACCAGATCTGCCGCCAGTTGTCCCGCTTGCCGCTCACATGGTCATCCAGCAGCTTTTTGAGGGCCTTGGGTTTGAAGAACTGGGCCGCAGCCTCGCTCTCAAAGGCCTGGCGCACAATGGCGGCGTATTTTTCCTGGCGCAGCCAGGCCCGCACCGGCACCGGGAAGCCCAGCTTTTTCTTGTCGGCCACCTTTTCGGGGATGCTGCGCAGGGCCGCCCCCCGCAGGGCGATCTTGGTGCTCTGGCCGTTGGCCCGGTACTGGGTGGGGATATGGCGGGCCAGCTCAAACACCTCTTTATCCAGGAAGGGGACCCGCAGTTCCAGGCTGTTGGCCATGCTCATCTTGTCGGCCTTCAGCAGGATATCCCCCACCATCCACAGGTGCAGGTCGGTGTATTCCATCCGCAATACCGGGTCCTGCCCCTTGGTCTTTTCAAAATAGGGGCGGGAGAGGTCGGTGGGCTTGACCCGGCCGCTGTACTGTTTCAGCAGCTGTTTTTTCTGCCGCTCGCTCATCAGGTTGGTGTTGCCGATATACCGCTCTTCCAGGGGGCGGCTGCGGCGCACCAGGAAATTGACCCCATGCACCGGGGGCAGCTTTTCGGCCACCCAGCCCACGGCCCGCCGCAGGGGCAGAGGGATATGGTCGTACCAGGATACGGTGAAGGGCTCCTTATAAATATTGTAGCCGCCGAAGAATTCGTCGGCCCCCTCCCCGGACAGACAGACCTTCACCTGCTTGGCTGCCTCCCGGTTCACAAAGAAGAGGGCGGCGCTGGCCGCGTCGGCCAGGGGCTCATCCATGTGGTACTGGATGCGGTGGAGATTTTCCCAGTATTCCTCGGGGGTGATCCGGTAGGAAAAATTCTTCACCCCGATATGCTCGCTGAACTCCTTGGCATAATCGGTCTCGTCATACTGCTTGTCGGCAAAACCCACCGTAAAGGTTTTATCCACATGGGCCAGGCAGGCCATATAGCTGGAATCCACGCCGGAGGAAAGGAAGCTGCCCACCTCCACATCGCTGATCTTGTGGGCGGCCACGCTCTCCTTCATGGCCGTCTCGATGGCCTTTTCCCAATCTTCCAGGGTGCGGTCGCTCTGGGGCTCAAAGCGGGGGGCCCAGTACCGTTCCACCTGCAGCTTGCCCTCCTTCCACTCCATCCAGTGGGCGGGCAGCAGCTTTTTGACCCCCTTGAAGAAGGTGTTCTCCCCGGGGGAGTACTGGTAGGTGAGGTAGAGTTCCAGCTGGTCCCGGTTCAGTTCCTTCTTGAAATCCGGGTGTTCCAGAAAGCTCTTGATCTCGCTGGCAAAGAGGAGGGTCCCCTCGTTCTGGTAATAGTACAGGGGCTTGATGCCGAAGTGATCCCGGGCGCAGAACAGGGTCTTTGTTTTTTTATCCCAGATGGCAAAGGCAAACATGCCCCGCAGCCGGTTCAGCATTCCCTTGCCCCATTCCTCATAGCCGTGCAGCAGCACCTCGGTGTCGCTGTGGGTAGCAAAGGTATGGCCCTTTTCTTCCAGCTCGGCGGTAAGGCTCTGGTAGTTGTAGATCTCCCCGTTGTACACCACCACCAGGCTGCCGTCCTCGTTGAACATGGGCTGGCGGCCGCCTTCCAGGTCGATGATGGAGAGCCGGCGCTGGCCCAGGGCCACCCCTTCGTCAAAGAAGCTGCCCTCGCCGTCCGGGCCCCGATGGGCGATCCGCCCCATCATTCCCTTGAGTATCTCTTCTTTTTCCTGCTGATCCCGTTTATCGGAAAATCCCGCGATCCCGCACATAGCTGTTTCCTTCCCGCCGGCCTGGCCGGCTCTCCGGGCTTTTGAAAAGCCGCCCGGCTGCTCTGGTTTTGCCGGCACGCCGCCCCTGCCGGGACCGGCGCGCCCTGCTTTTTATCATACTATAAAGGCAGATGCCTGCAAAGAGATTTTCGTCCGGGAAAATCCCCTTTAACAGACTTTCCGGGCCTTTCAGCCCTCAGTGGCCTGCCCGTCGGCCTGCTGGCCGCTCTCCCCGCCATCCTCGCCGCCTTCCGGTTCGGGGGTGGGGGTGGGC